>NZ_JACXAE010000118.1 GCF_014698965.1 Iningainema tapete BLCC-T55 | reverse complement strand
GTAATGCACGAGCGCAACGCTCACAACTTCCCTCTAGATTTGGCAGCAGTTGAAGCTCCTGCTATCAACGGTTAATCGCGAATAATGTAGAGACGCCCCGGTGGGGCGTCTTCTTCACAAGCACCTGCCAATTTTGGGGGTGCTTTTTGGTTTTGTGGGGTGGGCAGGAAAGCCCGCCCTGATGAAAAGACGGGCAAGATGCCCGTACCAGAAGAAAGTTGTGTTAAGAATCGAAACAATCAGCAAAAATGTCAAAGAAATGAGTAATAGAATATAATGCTTGCTGTGGCTTGGTAATGAGAGAATCTTGTTAAGATAAAATACAAGCGCTTGTTAATACCGCAACATCATGGGCAATACTTTTGGGCATTTGTTTCGCATTACCACTTTTGGCGAGTCCCACGGCGGCGGTGTGGGGGTTGTAATTGATGGTTGTCCTCCGCAATTGGAGATTTCGGCGGAGGAAATTCAAGTAGAATTGGATAGAAGACGTCCAGGACAAAGTAAGATTACAACGCCTCGCAAGGAAGCAGATAGCTGCGAGATTCTTTCAGGGGTATTTGAAGGGAAAACGCTGGGAACACCAATATCTATTTTAGTGCGCAACAAAGATACTCGCTCTCAAGATTATGATGAGATGTCGCAAAAGTATCGTCCTTCTCATGCGGATGCAACTTATGATGCAAAGTATGGTATTCGCAATTGGCAGGGTGGTGGTAGATCGTCGGCGCGGGAGACAATTGGAAGAGTCGCAGCAGGTGCGATCGCTAAAAAAATCCTCCGTCAAGTTGCTAATGTAGAAGTGATAGGTTATGTCAAACGCATCAAAGATTTAGAAGGCGTTGTCGATCCGAACATCGTTACTTTAGAGCAAGTAGAAAGCAACATCGTCCGCTGTCCTGATGCAGACTGTGCAGAACGGATGATTGAATTAATTGAACAAACTGGTAGACAAGGTGATTCGATTGGCGGTGTGGTAGAATGTGTAGCGCGAAATGTACCGAAGGGTTTGGGCGAACCAGTTTTTGATAAATTAGAAGCTGATATCGCTAAGGGTGTGATGTCTCTGCCAGCTAGCAAAGGCTTTGAAATTGGTTCAGGTTTTGCGGGAACACTGCTAACCGGGATTGAGCATAACGACGAATTTTATATTGATGAGAATGGTGAAATCCGCACGGTAACTAACCGTTCAGGGGGAATTCAAGGCGGAATTTCCAATGGTGAAAATATTATTTTGCGTGTAGCGTTTAAGCCGACAGCCACTATTAGAAAAGAGCAAAAGACAGTAACTAATGAAGGTGAAGAGACGGTTTTAGCCGGGAAAGGAAGACACGATCCTTGTGTGTTACCGCGTGCTGTACCGATGGTTGAGGCGATGGTAGCCCTAGTACTGTGCGATCACTTGTTGCGCCATCACGGACAGTGCAAGGTAATATAATACAATCAACATAGAAACGTAGGGTGCGTTACGGCATAGCCTAACGCACCTTATTTTATTGAAACAAAAATAAAACAGCACATTTCTACAGATTGATACCAATAATTTATCTGTGTTAATCTGTGTGCATCTGTGGTTTTAAACTTCTATCAATAACACTTTATTCTGTAAATTAATTGTTAGTTTTCTCAGAGACAATTAAACCATTAATACAAAGTTGACATTTAGCATTTCTCCTCATTAAATGTATTATGTCACCAGGAATGCATCTCATGGATTTTATTACGATATTAGGATTATTAGCAGCTACATTAACCACACTTTCATTTTTGCCGCAGTTGCTGAAAACATGGCAAAGCAAATCAGCTAAAGATGTTTCTTTCATTATGCTGATTACCTTTAATTTGGGCGTTTTTATATGGCTAATATATGGGATTTATCTTCAAGCTTTGCCGATTATTCTTGCTAACGGCGTGACATTGTTTTTCAACATCATAATTCTTTGGCTTAAAATTAAATATAGATAACTTCAAGCTAAAAGCATAGCTGACAAAAGCCTGTGACATCCTCTGTATTTACTGCTGAACGCCTTTTATTTACCCCTGCCACCCCCGATACCGACGCTATCCCCACCATCTTTGCCTTTCCCAATGAGTATAGTGTGGGTATCACTAGCCTTGGCTATCAGGTGGTATGGGCAACTTTGGCAATGCGAAAAGATGTGCAGGTTAGTCGCCTGTTTACCGATACTCGTCAACAATTACCGAGAAAGCCGGAATTATTCGGCTTTTCCCTGTCTTGGGAACTGGATTACGTTAATATTTTGAACCTGCTGGAATCTTTAGAAGTTCCCATTCGCGCAAGTTTCCGTGATGATAATCATCCCATAATTTTTGGTGGCGGTCCCGTCCTCACAGCCAACCCCGAACCTTTTGCGGATTTCTTTGATGTAATTTTGCTCGGTGATGGCGAAAATTTGCTAGGAGATTTTATCGCAGCTTATAAAGAAGTTAGAAAAGCCGATCGCCTAACTCAACTAACAGCACTAGCACAAGTTCCCGGCGTCTACGTTCCTTCTTTATATAATGTAGAGTATCATGCACCAGATGGTGCAATCAAAGCAATTCAACCAACCCACCGTTCAGTTCCCCCCGTAGTGCAAAAGCAAACTTACCGAGGAAATGTCCTCTCCGCATCAACGGTAGTAACAGAAAAAGCGGCGTGGGAAAACATTTATATGGTGGAAGTAGTGAGAAGTTGTCCAGAAATGTGCCGTTTCTGTCTGGCTAGTTATCTCACATTACCATTTAGAACAGCAAGTCTTGAAGATTCATTAATTCCGGCAATTGAAAAAGGTTTAGCAGTCACAAATCGATTGGGATTACTCGGTGCTTCCATAACCCAGCATCCAGAGTTTGACAAGTTACTAGACTATATTAGTCAGCCGAAGTACGATGATGTACGTCTCTCGCTTGCCTCAGTAAGAACTAATACAGTAACAGAACACTTAGCAAGAACTTTAGCGAAAAGAGACACGCGATCGCTTACCATTGCCGTAGAAAGCGGTTCAGAAAAATTACGCCAAATCATCAACAAAAAGCTGCATAACGACGAAATCATTACAGCAGCAGTCAACGCCAAAGCAGGTGGATTAACAAATTTGAAACTCTATGGAATGGTAGGAATTCCCGGTGAACAACCAGAGGATTTAGAACAAACCGTAGCAATGATGCGCCTCCTCAAAAAAGCCGCTCCTGGATTACGCTTAACATTAGGATGCAGCACCTTTGTCCCCAAAGCACACACACCATTTCAATGGTTTGGCGTCAATCCTCAAGCAGAAAAACGCTTACAACTTCTACAAAAACAACTCAAACCCCAAGGGATAGATTTTCGCCCAGAAAGTTACAATTGGTCAATAATTCAAGCATTGTTATCAAGAGGCGATCGCCGCCTATCTCAACTCCTAGAACTTACCCGTGACTACGGCGACTCACTAGGAAGCTACAAACGCGCCTTCAAACAACTCCAAGGAAAAATCCCTCCCCTAGACTTTTACGTACATACCTACTGGTCAACAGAACAAATATTACCCTGGAATCACTTACTTGGACCCTTACCACAGCCTACACTACTAAAACACCTAGCCGATGCCACCAGTCATTTCAACTCATCCCACCAAATCTTAGACAAACCACCCTCCGAGCATCTACAGTTGTTATCGTAGTTAAAAACTTGGCGAACTTGGCGTCTTGGCGGTTCATTGTATTATATATAGTTAACCTCAAACTGTTTCTGGGAAAAATAAACTTGAAAGCAGTGATGCAGGTGAAGCAATGGCAACAGGGATAGCTGGATACAAAATTATTACGCAAATTTACGCAGGCACGAAAACTCTAGTCTACCGGGGAATTAGAGAACAAGATCAACAACCTGTTGTCATCAAAATGATGCGGAGTGAATATCCCAGCTGAGCGCGAACTAGTCCAGTTTCGCAATCAGTACACCATTGCCAAAAACCTCAACCTACCAGGAATCGTCCAATCCTACAACTTAGAAAATTATCATAACGCTTATCAAGGACAGGGAATGATGCAGGAAGCTGTCAAGATGGGCTTGCAAATTCTCAAGTCGTTGGGCATAAGTTTTCCCGAGTGTCGTCAAAGCTTCTCAAACTCTTTCTCGTTAAATCGAGCTTGACAAGTTGCTCTCGATGTTGATGCAAGTGGTAACTGAGAATGCAGGAGCTTCAAAATGCGCTTTAATCTTACTCAAAAATAATCAATTGATGATAAAAGCGATATCTGTTTTAGGGAAGGAAATAAACACGTTTGGACGCTCCATTCCAGTCGAAGACTCAGTTGAGATACCCGTTACCTCAATTAATTATGTTTATCGAACACAAGTTTTTATGAATCTGCTGGCAAATGCGATTGAGGGACGGGATTGGGATTACCATTGCCCGTCAAATTGTAGTGGAAAAGCATAGTGGAAGCTTGAGTTGTAATTCAGAATTGGGCAAGGGAACAGAGTTTGCGATTCTCATCCCGATACGCGATCGCGATCGCAACTCGCATTATATGAAAATACTGTTCTCCTATCTCCCGTCTCGCTTTTCCTAACTCCTGACTCCTGACTCCTTTGTCCTGACTCCTATTTATCCTTATTCTTAAAAGTGATTCCAGAAAGCCACTGCACTAAGCCTGGGAATAACCGATCCAGCCCCTGTGACATACCCGCAGAACCAACCATGATCTCAGACTTCTGATTCATAAGAGCATCCCAAATCGCATTTGCCACATCCTCAGGCTTTTCCACTACGGGAACTTTCAGCACATTGTTGAGTTGATCGCGACGGCTTTGAATATCCTCCTCGTCTTTTCCTCGGAAAACTGCCCTTTCCATCAAACTACTTTTAATCAAATTTGGGTGAATGCCACAAACGTGAATACCTTTGGGCTTTAATTCCGCGTGCAAAGCTTGTGTCATTCCGGTGACAGCAAACTTACTTGTACAATATACAACTAAATAAGGATTGGGTACTTTGCCAGCAATGGAACTCAAATTAACTATAGTTCCAGTTCGGCGCTGAAGGAAATGAGGTAGAAGAGCATTAATGGTGTGGATATACCCCCATAAATTCAAGTCTATTACCCGATGCCAATCTTCCAGAGAAAACGCTTCCACTGGTCCTTCTGCAAAAACGCCTGCATTGTTCACCAGCACGTCAATATTACCATAATGATCCAACGCTTTTTCTACCAATGTTTTCACTTGTGCTGGATCTGTGACATCACAAGAAACTACCAAAGGTGCTGTACGTCCAAGGCTTTGCACCTCCTGTGCAACACTTTCTAAACGGTCAACTTGACGAGCTGCAAGTACAAGGTCATATCCTTTACGCGCAAATAACAAAGCTGTTGCCTTACCAATACCTTGAGAAGCACCTGTAATTAGTACCGTAGGAGCCATATCTTTAATTAAGAAACACTATACTTTCTATCAGTTTGAGCAATCACATTTAGGAAACCTTCCGACTAGCGTTAGATTTTTCAAAAATAGTAAATATAAGAACATTGGTTTATCTGACAAATATCATCCTTTGGGCTTGCTGATACTTTGGCACTACAGACAGATACCACGCAGTAGAAAGCTTAATAGTATAGGAGATGTAATAATTATTTAGGAAAATTAACAATGGCAAATCAAACTTCGGGAAACTATCCTACTGATGCTACTGAAAAGGCTTACAATGGTAGCGATCGCAACGCAGTTAAGCCAGGATTTACTCCTCAATCTGAACTTTGGCAAGGACGTTTAGCGATGATTGGTTTTCTGGCTTACCTACTTTGGGACTTAAACGGCTACAGCGTAGTACGTGATTTATTTCACCTCGTTTCATATTAATAGGAGTCAGGAGTCAGGAGCCTGTTCTCATTCCAAGTCAGAGACTTGGAATGTTTGAACTGAGGCTCTGCCTCACATTGAAAACCGCTATATTCTAACTCCTGACTACCTTAACCATAGCAATTTTAGCTAACTTCGATACCAATGGTACGGTATTTGTTGTAATTTTATTTAAAACTTCTTAACATTTCTACATAATTTAAGCTAAAGTGCTAGTGTTATCTAATGCACAACACTAACCGCAGGCAAAATTGTTATGTCTAGTAGTTAGTGTAATTTGTTATGTCAAAAATCTGGTTTTACGTAAGTCATTATTCGGAGTAAAGTTGTGACCCAATCAGAACATCTATCTAGTTATCCGGTAAAAGTCCCTCATTTATCAAGTAGGGCAGGAGTATTCATTGCTCTACTCGTGATTGGGGTTTGGTCAACAAGCTTAATTTTATTACTTTTGGTAGATGTATCTAAATTAAACTTTTTTAATATATTGCTTGCCCTATTTTGGCAAACTTTTCTGTTTACAGGATTATTCATTACTGCTCATGATGCCATGCATGGAGTGGTACTTCCTGGAAATAGCAACATTAATCATTTAATTGGTTCGATAAGCTTAACACTTTATGGCTGCTTACCATATAAGGAATTGTTGAAAAAACACCATGTACATCACCGCCATCCAGCCAGCCAAACAGATCCAGATTTTCACGACGGTAAACATAAAAACTTCTTTGCCTGGTATTTCCATTTTATGAAGGGGTACTTCAATTGGCAGCAAATTCTCACCTTAATGATTATCTACAACATCGCCAATTACGTACTTCATATCCCCCAAGCAAATTTAAATTACTTTTGGGTTATCCCTTCGCTTTTGAGTTCAGTACAGTTATTTTATTTTGGTACCTACCTGACTCATAAAGAGCCAGAAGGTGGTTATAGCGAACCTCATCGCGCTCAAACGATCGCAAACCCAATGTGGTGGTCATTCATCACCTGCTATCATTTTGGCTACCACGAGGAACATCACCAATATCCTCATCTTCCTTGGTGGAAGTTACCATCCGCTTACAAGCTAAGATTTACAAATTAAAAAGATTCCCTTAGTGGAGGACGCAAGCACAGATAAGCAAGTGGACCAATTAGCGGCACAATTGCAGTAGCCCAAAACAGTGGGGGATTATTCCATCTACGACGTGCCATATCATCACCAAGTACAGTGGGAAATAATAGGCAAAACAGGCAGAAAGCCAAGCTCATCCCATTGATAAACTTGTCAGTAAGAAACTGTTGCCAATAATCTTGCCAATTACCTAAGAGCAAAGCACTTAATAGTAAACCGATTGTGTTTAAACTCAAGATAATACCAAAAAAGCGAGAATCTAGCAGTTTCAAAAAAGCGTCTTTTTGCCCAGAAAATTCTTGATTCGGTTCACGAAGAGCTAGATAAGGTAAAAGACCAAGCACACCAGAACCCACTGATGCTAAGGCAAATGGCCAGAAAGGAATCCACTGCATCTTACCATCAATAAACAGAAGACCACTGTAAATTAGTAGCCAGATACCAACCAGAGCAAATAACGATAGGATGATTGGATTTACCTCCACCCAATTTAGAGTAATGATATTTTTCAATAATGTTAGTGTTTCCTCTAAATGTAGTGGGGGGGCTAGCAGCAAAATATAAGCTATAAATCCAGCCCATAATAACCAAAGTGCAATTTTTCCAGTCATATTATTGGTTGCGATAAAGCGCTACTACGAACCTACAGGTTGTTGCGTTACTGTTTGTGCACTTTCTGGTAGAGGTGGACGTACACACAAATAAATCAACGGACCAAATAAAGGTAAAAATCCTAACCAAAACATCTGGTGATTTTTTATCCCTCTTCGTGCCATATCATCTCCAAGCAGTGCAGGAAACAACAGGCAAAGTAGACAAAAATCTAAACTCATGACGTGAATGAAGCGGCTAGTTTGCCACTGTTGGACAAAATCTCCCCAATCTCCGACCTTGATGCCATAGGCAACTATAATAGCTGCGCCTATAGTTAGGACAATACCAGTTATACGCGCATCTAGGATCGCTAAAAAGAAATTCTTTTTACCTGAGAACTGTTGATTTGGTTCCCGTAAGGCTAAGTAGGGTAAAAGTGCAAATGCTCCCACTCCAAAAGAAAATGCGGCGAAAGGCCAAGCAGGTATTTTTTGCTCTCTGCCATCGAAAAACAACAAGGCACTATAGATGAGAGGCCAGATACCCATAATGTTAAATAATGCCACAACTAAGGGGTTAATGCCCTGCCACTGACCAGTGGAAAGATTTTTAATTAACTCTAATGTATTGGGTTGATTTGGAGGGGCAAAGAGAAATGCGTAGGTAATCAACCCTAGCCACAATAGCCAGAAGGCAGTTTTTCTTACCATAATTTGATTTATTTAATTCCTATGGGGTGGTAGTACAACTCTTACCCAGTATGAGTTATCACGATTTTATACCTTAAGGAAAGCTGAATAATCATAAATCCCACTAGGGGTTGAAATTACTTAAAGCCCCCGATAGATAATCAGCAGTAGCACCAACTACGGCGATCGCATCTTCATAATTTAGGCGTGTTGGACCTAAAACTCCCACACTACCTACTGGTATCGAACCGCGACGATAGTTAGTCGAAATTAGGGAACAGGTACGTATAGGTTCGAGAGGGTTTTCTGCACCAATACGAACCGTTACTCGTGGTTTATCCGCCATCACCGCCTCTGGTTCCTCAAATATCAGGTTCCACAGTTGCTGTTGTTCTTCCTCTAAAAGCTGAATCAGAGTCTGTACTTGCTGTAGTTGGGAAAACTCTGGTAAGCGCAAAACCTCCGTCACACCGCGAACCATAATTTGTGTAGAAGCTGTCGTATGAGTACGACGAATTAGTTCAGCGAGTGATTTTTTCAAATATTCACCATAGCATTGAAACTCCCAGTCTAATTTACTCCAGTCAAGAGTAGTTAATTCTGCTATACTTTTGCCTCGCAAGTGAGTATTGAGAAAATTAGAAACAATCTGCAACTCACGCTCAACAACTTCTGCATCCGGTTTTGCTTCTTCCTCGGCTGAAGGCAAATCCATTACTGCCGAATGTGTCTCATAATTATCCGTAACCACAATCAGCATGATTCGTCCAGTTTCGATTGGTACTAGTTGCAAATGTCGCAACAATGCTGTTGGGGTGTTTTGTGGCATAGTAATCAAGCTAATGCACCCACTTAAAGTTGCGAGGATATGCGCTGATCCTTGCAGTAAAGCTTCTAAACTCCAATCTTCCCAGTTAAGGTTGCTTTGTAGTTCAACCTCTACCTTTCGTGCTAAAGTTTCTGATGGTGTAATTAGTTGATCTACATAAATCCGATAGCCGGAATCAGAGGGTACTCTTCCTGCGGATGTATGGGGTTGGTAGAGTAAACCAACTTTTTCTAATACGCCCATAGTATTGCGAATGGTAGCCGAGCTCACACCCAGCTTGTACTCTTCTACCAGAGCTTTAGAACCAACAGGCTCAGCTGTCGCAATATAGTGACGTACCGTTGCCCAAAGTATATGCTGTTGTCGATTGGTTAGTTGGACTTGCATATAGAATATTTTACTAAAGGCGTATTTTAAGTAAATTCTGAAAAAATGATTAATATTTAGTAAAGCAGAATAATAAATTATTATCTTCTGTATAAATAAGTAAAACTAAATTCTCTGTGACGCCCTGTGAAAATGCTGTATTATACAGCACAAGTATTTCGACTATTTTGGTACGTAGTGCCAGTACATACCATATAATTATATATCTTTACAAAATTTGCGCCAAATTGCTGTATTTGAGGCTACGAATTTTTGTCACTAGGCTGGATTAATACAAGGGAATAGAAGGGTCAACCTGCATGGAGTAGGCATCAATACCTCCAGCTATGTTCTTGACATTTGTAAATCCTTGTGTTATGAGCCAATGACACATTTGCGCAGAACGGACGCCGTGGTGGCAAAGTACAAGGGTTTCAGCATGAGGATCAAAACGGGTAGGAATTTGCTCAGCCCAAGAGTCAAATTGGCTCAAAGGTAAGTTGACGAAGCCCTTAATCTGGGCAACATTAACCTCTTGTGGTTCGCGTACATCCATGAGCTGAAGGCTGCCATCGTTGGAAGATAGGCGTTGCGCAAGCTCCTCTACACTAATTTCCGGAAGGGATTGACCAAAAAATTTTCCCGACATAAAGTTTTTCAACATTCATATACCAAATATAGCAATTCTACCGTCAAGAAAGAATTTGTACAAAAATACCTAATAATCGTTCCACTGGTTCAATTGGTATCTCCACTGGATCAATATATAAAGTTTGGTTTTCTATTTGATATTGCATTTTCCTTTTCACTTCTAGCAATAATGGAGCAATAATTAATTATGCCCTGGTTTCACTATTAATTGCTGTTGCTAAAGGTAGAGAATCTTGCAATGTCATTGACAATAATTCAGTAGGTAATACAGGCTGTACATTGAGAAATAATCGAGTTGTTTCTGCCAAAGTTAAATTAAATTCTTCTACAAGGTTTTTGAGTGTAAATTGACTGTACGGCATAAGATGTTATTGTATTTATGTACTGAGTAACTATTTGATTAACGACTTGCTGGCAAGTGCAGGTTATATAAAAAAATATGAAACAGCGTTCATTTTTCAGTTTACTAGCAGCTAGTATCATTGTACTGCTATTGCTTGGGCTTACCAGTTGTCATGGTTCGGTAGGTAAAAGTAAAATAAGCTCTACCAGTGGCGATCGCCAACAGCCAGAAGCTGCCATGTTCGTGTCTAAAAGCGCACCAGTTATGGTGTCAATGTTAGTGAATCCAGAACGTTTACCGAAGTTACCGTCGGAAGAAGTATCCAAGTTTACTAAAACTTTATTTAATCACACTGATATTGATTACCGTCAAGATATTCAACCCTGGCTGGGAGACGAAATTACATTAGCTGTTACTACCTTAGATATTGATCGGGATGAGGAAAACGGACAACAGCCAGGGTATCTTATGGCACTAGCTACTGTTAAACCAACAGAAAGCAGTGAGTTTGTAGAGCTGTTGTTTTCTAAGCGGGCTTTAGCTGGAGCAAACTTGGCTGTCGAACAGTACAAAGGTGTTAAGTTAATTTATGAAAATCGTCTTGCTAGTGCAGTTGTTGGCTCGCGCTTTGTGTTATTTGCTAACGATCCAAAAGTGCTGCGAGAAGCAATTAATAATGTTCAAGCACCCGATGTCAATTTAACTAGTTCTAGTCGATTCCAGCTTGCTATTAAACAACTACCTCAAGAAGCACTGGCTACAGCTTTTCTCAATCTGCCCTACTTAGCAAAATGGCAGGGGTTACAACTACCAATCCAAACCTATGATAGTCAAATTCTTTCTTTAGTATCAAAACCAAAAGGATTACTTGCAGAAACTGCTTTTTTAGCAAAAGTTGAAATGTCACCGTCAGAGCAATTATCAACTAAAACTGTAGGGGCATTACAGTATGTTCCAAAAGAGGCTGGTTTAGCAATTTCTGGGAGTAATTTAAGTAATTTAGATGAGAGTAATTTAGCTCAACTTTGGCGACAAATACAAGCAGCAATTTCTGGTTCTCACAAAGATGTATCTATAAATTTTCAAAGCTGGGGTATAAACTGGAAAGAGGATATTTTTAACTGGGTGCAAGGTGAATACGCTCTAGGTTTGTTACCCCACACAGGGCAAACAAATCCTGATTGGGTTTTTGTTGTGGAAAAATTACCAGACACACCAAATCTAATTGACCGGTTGGATACTCGCGCACAGGAAAATGGACTCACACCTAGTTCTATCACTATAGACGAACAAAAAGTTTCGGCTTGGACTAAAATAACTACTAAAGATAGATTTGATCTTCAAGCAAAAGTGCTAGGGGCGCATACAAATATAGGTAATTACGAAATTTTCTCTAACTCTCTTGAGGCGATAGATGAAATACTCAAAGCTAAGGAAAATTTCTTGGTGAGCGAGCGCAACTTTCAAGACAGTATCGCCCCATTCCCGCAACCCAATCAAGGCTACTTATATCTTGATTGGGCAAAAAGTCAACAGATTGTCGAGCGTCAAATTCCCATTCTCAAGTTGGTAGAATTAGTAGCCAAGCCTTTTTTCGACCAACTCAAGTCTATAACATTTAGTAGTTACGACAGCAACACAGAATTGTTGAAAGGTAGCATATTTTTCCAATTCAATGATTTATAAACTGTAGAGACGCCCCGGTGGGGCGTCTCCAAACTGTGGCACATAATGATGTGGCACAAATGTGTGAAATTTAAACAGTTTTCTCGTTAGTATGTGTATATAACACAACTACAATCAGTTGTGGGAGGGCATTATGAAACATCGTCACCCGCGACTTATTACCAGCGGTTTGCTTCTAGCAATAATTAATGCTATTATCCCCATCCCTGTAATAGCAGATACAGCCTCAAATTTTGGCAAAATCTCTTTAGCACCAGGTTTCTCTGTTAACAATGGAACAGTAGGAGGCTATACGGGCGGTTCATACTCATTATCAGCAATTAGTAACCGCGATCGCGACAGGAATGCCTGTATCGGCTTTGCTTCTCCTAAACCAGATCATATTCTAGTTTTGGAAAAAGACCTTCCCCGTTTGAAAATTCAAGTAGATAGTGGTGGTAAGGATACCACATTACTCGTTAAAGGGCCAGACGAGATTCTTTGCGGCGATGACACTGGTAGAAATAAAGACGCCAGTATAGAACAAAGTAAATGGAAAGCGGGAACCTACAGCATTTGGGTAGGAACCTTCAATTCTGGTACAAAACTTAACTATACCCTTTCGATTCAGGAATAAAGTTATAAATAACCTTCTTTGCCATAGCAACTAAAAAGCTAAAATAGACAATAATACCAAATCCGGTTTTGACAACCCCCGAATCATTACGGCGGTACGTAATGTAAAGACGTTACATGTAACGTCTCTACAAGAATTGTGGGTTTAATGCACGGATTTATTATTTGTTGGTAAAACGAGGGTACGGTAAGCGTGCTATCTACACTTTTAGCAGACTTTCGCATCATTTTTGAACGTGATCCAGCTGCCCGTAACTGGTTGGAGGTATTGTTTTGCTATCCTGGTTTGCAAGCACTGCTATTCCATCGGGTAGCTCATAGATTGCATGGCATAGGCTTTCCCTTGATCCCTCGCCTGATATCTTACATTGCTCGATTTTTGACAGGAGTAGAAATTCACCCTGGAGCAGTGATTGGGCATGGTGTATTTATTGATCATGGAATGGGTGTGGTGATTGGCGAAACCGCAATTGTGGGAGACTATGCCCTAATTTATCAAGGTGTCACCCTTGGTGGTACTGGTAAAGAATGCGGTAAACGTCATCCCACCATAGGTGAAAATGTTGTAGTGGGAGCTGGTGCCAAAGTATTAGGTAATATCCAAATTGGGAAAAATGTCCGCATCGGCGCAGGCTCAGTTGTTCTGCGTGATGTACCTGCTGACTGTACTGTAGTAGGGGTTCCTGGGAGAATTATTTATCGCTCTGGGGTTCGCGTTGAACCGTTAGAACATGGTAGATTACCAGATACTGAAGCTCAAGTCATCCGTGTTTTATTAGACAGACTAGAGCAACTAGAACAACAAGTTCAACAGTTGCACCCAGGGAACTTGTCAATCCCCTTTTCTGCTCAAGATTCCGTGAAATTACCAGACTCATCCAAGTCTTTGACTCACACCTCTTGCTACATCAAAGATAAGGTAATAGAAGAATTCTTAGATGGTTCTGGGATTTAAATGTTGTAGAGACGTTCCGCCGGAACGTCTCTACGTGTTACGGATTAACACTTATAGTAGTCCAAGTTAGATCCTCATCGCGCTCGTACAACCAACGATTCTGAGGTTCGCCTCGTAATTCTAAATGATCTACTTGCACGGGATCTAGTAACAATAAACAAAAGTTGGCAGGGGGATTAACTGCATCAGGTGGTGGTGGTGAAAATTCCTCTGGGTTAGCTCTATTTTCACCAGGATGAGGCCAAACAAATTGTAACCGGGCATTGTCGGAAAGTTCACGCCATGTTGAGTTACGGGCGAGTTGCAGTTTGTCATCGGGATGATTGACATCAATCACAGTCAACTCTCCCTCAATCCGAAATTGTTCGCGAGTAACTGTGAAATACCAACAAGCTTCTCCCCAAGGTTGATGGAGTATTTGCTGATATTTTTGGTTACGGGCGTCGGTGATAATTTTGAGCTGGTTGGTATCATCTAGAAACCCGCGAAAAACTACAGTCCGGTTCGCTGGGCGTCCATCAGGTTTGACTGTTGCTAACTGAAAGTAGCGTCCGTGGGCTTCTTTGCGGTTGTGATGAATGGCACGGGCTAGGGACGATCGCCAATTGCATTGTAATCCCGGTTCGGGATTCATATTTGGATCACCCTCGCTCTTTTATAAACAAGCTTATTATACACGATATATTTTTTTACGGCTAAGATATATCATTTCCTCTTTCTGAGCAAGACTCATTAAACTCGATAGCCATCAATATAGCTGTAGCTATAGCGCAAATTTGGCAATTTTTCAATCTTTACCCCTGCATTCACTTAGCGTATAGTCGTAATCTGTCACAAGCAACAAGACGCTCATTTATGGTTCGAGAACTAGAACGCCTCCGCCTCCGTTGTGATTTTCCAGAAACCGCCCCAGCAGCTAATCCCGTGTTTTACCGCACATACAGCCGTTCTGTAGCGCAAAACAGAGAAACATGGGATCAAGTATGCGATCGCACAATCAGAGGATTAATTAATTTAGGTAAGCTATCGCCACAAGAAGCTGATATAATAGAAAGAATGCAAAAAAGTCTAAAAGCTCTACCCAGTGGGCGCTGGTTATGGGTTGGTGGTACAGATTGGCTGACAAAACAAAAAAATTTTTCTGGTGCTTATAATTGCACTTCTACTAACCTAGAAGACTGGAAAGCTTTTGGGTTAATGATGGATCTGGCAATGATGGGTTGTGGTACGGGATCGGTATTAGAGCCGAAATATATTAACCAGCTACCGCCCATTCGTAATCGTCTTCACGTACAAGTGAGCGGAAAAATTGGTAGTACGCCTCCAGAGGATCGCCGCGAACAAACACAAGTAAAAATAGAAGGAAACCATGTCACTATTTACGTTGGCGATAGCCGTCAAGGTTGGGTGCAATCCTACCAAAGCTTATTGGAACTTTCCACTGATGAACGTTTTGCCACAGAAGTTCAAGTTATAGTCGATATCAGTGATGTACGTAAAGCCGGAGAGACTTTAAAAGGCTTTGGCGGTGTTGCTAATCCGGTTAAATTACCCGAACTTTACCAGCGTTGTGCAGCAATTTTGAATAAAGCTGTAGGAAGACAATTAAATTCAGTAGAATGCTGTCTATTAATAGATGAAGCTGCTGTCACGATTGTTGCCGGAAATATCAGACGCTCTGCAGGTATTCGTCAAAGTGTGAGTGAAGATAATTTGTTCGCCGATGCGAAAGCTAATCTTTGGCAACAAGATGCTCAGGGAAACTGGCGCATCGATCCAGAGCGTGATGCTCTAAGAATGGCCAACCATACAAGAGTTTTTCACACAAAACCAACTTTAGAAGAATGTATTGATGCTGTCGGCAAACAATATTATTCTGGTGAAGGTGCGATTCAATGGGCTGGTGAAGCTGTAGCTCGGGCTAATTGTGACTTATTCATAAATCACGCCCAAAAAGTAGACTTTCTCAAAGCTTATAGTTTGGGAACAGCTAAAGATTGGTTGCAACAACACTATCCTCAAATTCCTGAACCAGAATTAGAGCATCGTTTAGCTCGGTTTGGATTAAATCCGTGTGGTAGATCGTAATTTTGCCTCACGTTAAAAACCGGGGAAATTCAAGGAAGGCTAAACTGCAACAACGGCAAGCTAATCTTGAGCTAACCTGATGATTTAAAAGTCAAAGGTAGTGCAACGCATAGGGGTTGAAACTCAAGAATCACGAGAATATAATACCCTCACGAGTCTCCGGCTACTGTGATAGTAGAAAAGATATGCTGAACTGAACTGGAATTAACTAGTTGTATCCCAATGGGTATGAGGGAAACCTCCAGAACTAGAGGATAAAAAGCCTTTAGGATAACAAAAATGGAAATTATCGGCTCGAATTTCCACTGTAATTTGTCGGAAATTCACCTCAATCAAATTGATCCAAATAATTATAAAGAACAGGAGGAAGCTTTTACCGCAGGTGCATTATCTGTAGCAGCACTTTTACATCACAAATTTATTGAACCCCGCTATCAGCAAAGCCGGGAGTTAGATCCGATTGTGGGTGTTTCCTTCACGGGTTTGTTCGATTTCTTTGTTCACGCTTTTGGTATAGAATGGCTACATTGGTGGACACAAGGAAGACCAACAACTCCACAAGGATTAGCGTTTAAACGTCAGGAAGAAGAATACCTCAGTTTATGGAAAGATATTGTGCATCAAGTTGTTTGGGATTATTGCGCTCGCCACAATCTCAAACGTCCAAATCGTTGTACAACAGTCCAACCAAGCGGTACTAAATCTTTATTAACCGGTGCTAGCCCTGGATGGCATCCCCCCAAAGCGCAAAGATTTATTCGTCGCATCACCTTCCGCAAAAATGATCCTGTAGCCTTAGCTTGCATTGATTACGGGTATAGTGTCATTCCTTCTCAATCTGATAAAGATGAACAAGGTAATTTGTTGAATGACGCCTTTGATCCCAGAGTCAGTGAATGGCTAATTGAAATCCCTGTTGCTGTATCTTGGGCTAATTTAGCAGGAGCGGATGAAATAGATATTTCTCAGTTTTCTGTTTTGGCGCAATTAGATTTTGCTATGCAAGTGCAGCGCCATTACGTCACACATAACACATCTTCGACACTGGAGGTGCGTTCTGATGAAATAGAACCTTTGGGACAGAGAATTTACGAGGCGATTCAAAATGATGAGGGCTACATTAGCGCTGCTATTCTAGCTCGCTTTGACGATCACCAATCCTTTCCACGTTTACCATTTGAACCAATAGATAAATCGATCTACGATCATTTGGTACAACAAGTTAAAGCGCGACGCAAAACTGATAATTTCCTGACGGCGCTTTCACGTTATGATAATGGTGAATTGACTGAAGCAGGTCCGGTTGGTTGTGACTCAGACAAATGTCTGTTCTCAGATCAGCAACCAAATTCATAAGAAGACCTCAACGTACAAATTCCATATTTGTTCGATAAGATCGTCACTAGTGATTTGTCACAAATGACTAATCACTAAAGACCATAGTACTAGGAAATTCTGGCATGTTCATTACTGAACTGACCCCAATCTTCACACATCTGACTCAACACCCAGTCTCATTTTTTGGCGGATTTGTCTCTGGTGTACTACGGCTTCACCTAGCTGACGATCCTGTTAAAAGCTGGCTAGATCAACAAACCGGTAAAACTTCTTACAACAGTTCTACCGTAGTAGGTAACGGTAAAGCTGATGGCGGTCCTCAGTCAATAGCGATCGACTGATCAAGAAACCCGGTTTCTTTAAGAAACCGGGTTTCTGTCATATAAAATAAAATCTAATTAAAGAGCAAAAATTCTCTAACCTATAAGCGACGCTAATTATAAATTACTAGCGTTTGTAAGGCACTTTACTTTAAAAAAAGTCACAATCAGTTATTATATGAGCGTATGCGAAATTTCAGCCTGACCATTGGTCAAGTCGTTCATCATGCGACCTGATTGCTTGATGCTGCATTTGCCATTAGTGAATCAGACAAGACGGAAGCAATGCTTGCTGTTTGTTTTAGCTGTTCTTAAGTCAAGCTGAACTAAACGCTTTTCGTTGAACTTACGTGATCCACATGACTATTTACGTTGGAAATCTCTCTTACCGCGCTACCGAAGCCGACTTAAGGGTTGTGTTTGCAGAATACGGCGAGGTGAAAAGAGTTGTTTTACCTACTGACCGGGACACAGGTCGGATGCGGGGTTTTGCTTTCGTTGAAATGAATGAAGACGCTCAGGAAGATGCAGCTATCACTGAATTAGATGGCGCAGAGTGGATGGGTCGTCAACTTAGAGTCAATAAAGCCAAGCCACGAGAGGATAATAATAATAACCGACGAGGTAGTTGGACGAGAAAACAGGAGGCTTAAGAGCCATAGAAAACAATGTTAGCAAATTGTTTTCTGTTTGTGCAAGGCATTTTTGGCGATTATTTCACGCTTAACCATTGAAAATCTAAAAATTTACAAAAGTACCTCCGGCAGGTTGTGACTATAATCAATTATGTCACGGCTAGTCGGTTTTCGCCATGATTTGATAGTATAATAACATACAAACACTTTCGCGAGATAGCCCAGAAAAGACCCAAAAGCGATTCAAATATTTAGTTTATCTAAAATCACCTTTAAGTTGTCAAATTACCTTTCTAAGATAGAGGCAGCAACCACAAGTTGCTGCATAACGCACAGGGAACCGAAACAAACAACACCCACTTCTTAGAGCGAGGATTGAGAACATGGCCGCATCGCCGGAATTAGAGTTGCCCATAGACGATACCACAGATATTGCTCTAGACCGAGATTGTACAACATTATCCCGTCACGTCCTACAGCAGCTACAGAGCTTTTCTCCAGAAGCACAGGACTTGAGCGCGATAATGAATCGCATCGCCCTTGCTGGCAAATTGATTGCTCGTCGCCTGAGCCGTGCTGGTTTAATGGAAGGGGTACTCGGATTTACTGGGGATGTTAATGTACAAGGAGAATCCGTCAAAAAGATGGATGTCTACGCCAATGATGTATTTATCTCGGTTTTTAAGCAAAGCGGTTTAGTTTGCCGCTTGGCTTCTGAGGAAATGGAAAAACCCTACTACATTCCCGAAAACTGTCCCATAGGTCGCTATACTTTGCTGTATGATCCGATTGATGGCTCATCGAACACTGATACCAATCTCAGTTTGGGTTCTATTTTCGCAATTCGGCAACAGGAAGGATCTGACCTTAACGGTGAAGCAGATGACCTTTTATCCCCAGGGCGCAAACAAATTGCAGCTGGGTATATACTTTATGGTCCCAGCACGATGCTGGTTTATACTATAGGTAAGGGAGTTCATTCGTTTACCCTTGACCCTAGTTTAGGGGAGTTTATTCTCACAGAAGAAAACATTAAAATTCCTGACCACGGTTCCATTTATAGTGTGAACGAGGGAAATTTTTGGCAGTGGGACGAATCAATTAGGGAATACATCCGTTACGTGCATCGAACAGAAGGTTACACTGCTCGTTATAGTGGGGCAATGGTGAGCGACATTCATAGAATTTTACTTCAAGGCGGTGTGTTTCTCTACCCAGGGACACTTCCTAAACCCGAAGGCAAACTGCGTTTGCTTTATGAATCTGCTCCCCTTGCTTATGTACTTGAACAAGCAGGTGGTCGTGCTACCACAGGACATGTAGATATCTTAGATGTAGTGGCAAAAAAACTGCATCAACGCACGCCACTAATTATAGGTAGTCCTAAGGATGTAGCAAAGGTTGAGTCTTTCATTCAAAATGGTCATTGAAAGAGTGTGACTCTAACAGTTAGCGAGCGTATAAGTATGTATGCCAATAACAGAAGTTAGTATTGGCGATTTGCCATGTTGGAATGGACATAGTTAACAGTTAATAGTTAACGGTTAACAAACATAGAAAAAACTAGCAGGAGTAAACAAAGGCGATTATGACAACTAATCATTTACTAGAAATTAAAAACTACGGTCAAAGTATCTGGATGGATAATTTGAGCCGGGACATTATTCAGTCAGGTGAACTGAAAGACATGGTAGAAAACAAAGGGATCTGTGGGATTACTTCTAACCCAGCTATCTTTGAAAAAGCGATCGCCGGCAACGCGATTTATGACGCCGATATTGAAGCTGGCATCAAGGCTAAACTACCAACTTACAAAATCTACGAATCGCTAGCATTTAAAGATATTCGCGATGCTTGTGATATTTTGCGTCCTGTATACGATGCAACAGAAGGTTTGGATGGTTATGTAAGTATAGAAGTACCACCTACCATTGCTCACGACACAGAAGCAACCATTAATGAAGCTCGTCGCTACTACCAAGAAATTGGTCGGGAAAACGTCATGATTAAAATCCCCGGCACATCATCTGGTTTGCCAGCAGTAGAGCAAGTAATTGCTGATGGTATAAATGTTAACGTAACTTTACTATTTTCTGTGGAAAGTTACATAAATACCGCTTGGGCTTACATTCGCGGCTTGGAAAAACGGGTACAAGAAGGTAAAGAAATCAACAAACTTTCCTCTGTAGCTAGCTTCTTCCTTTCTCGGATTGACAGCAACATTGACGGTAAGATTGATGCCAAGCTAGCTAAAGGCGTTGATGACATTACCCAAGAAGCAAAGCTCAAAACTATCAAAGGGAAAGTAGCGATCGCCAACGCCAAGATTGCTTACCAAGAATACAAAAAGATCATCAACGACGAACGCTGGAAAGCCTTGGCAGCAAAAGGTGCAAACGTGCAACGGTTACTGTGGGCAAGTACCAGCACCAAAGATCCCAGCTATAGCGACGTTATGTACGTTGATGAATTAGTAGGTCCAGAAACTGTCAACACCCTACCACCAGTAACAATTGAAGCTTGCGCCGATCACTGTAACGCAGCCAGCCGGATTGAAACAAACGTAGATGAAGCTTACCAACTGATCTCTAGCCTCAAAGATCCAGATATCAACATCGACATCAACAAAGTGATGGACGAACTGCTGGTTGACGGAATCGATAAATTTGTCAAGCCCTTCCAATCACTGATGAACTCCTTAGAAAACAAAGTGAAACAGTTGTCACCAGTGTAGAAATTAGGGCATAGGGGAATAGGGCAAGCGGGAATAGAACAGGAATTATTCCCCATTGCCCATTGCCCATTGCCCATTGCCCATTCCAACCCTAATCCAAAATCCAAAATTGTTATGGTTAGTCTACTCGAAAATCCGCTGCGAGTTGGTCTGCAACATCAACGGATGGCAGAACCCCAGATTATAGTCATATTTGGTGCCTCCGGGGACTTAACAAGCCGTAAACTAGTGCCAGCACTTTACAAACTGCGACGGGAACGACGCATTCCCCCAGAAACCACTATTGTTGGTGTAGCTCGTCGAGACTGGAGCCATGACTACTTCCGCGAGCAAATGCAGAAGGGTATGGAGGAGTATTCTGACGGTATTGAGCCAGCAGAACTTTGGCAAGATTTCTCCCAAGGTTTGTTCTACTGCTCTGGAGATATGGATAACCCAGAGAGCTACGAAAAACTGAACAAATTGTTGAGTGAATTAGACGAAAAACGAGGCACAAGAGGAAACAGAATCTTTTATCTTTCTGTTGCGCCAAAATTCTTTGCTGAAGGCATCAAGCAACTAGGAACAGCCGGGATGCTTGAAGATCCTTACAAGCATCGTCTGGTAATTGAGAAACCTTTTGGTCGAGACTTAGCATCTGCCCAAAGTCTGAACCGCGTTGTGCAGAAATATTGTCATGAAAATCAAGTCTACCGCATTGACCACTACTTAGGCAAAGAAACAGTTCAGAATTTACTGGTGTTTCGCTTTGCCAATGCGATTTTTGAACCATTGTGGAATCGGCAATTTGTAGATCACGTGCAAATTACCGTGGCAGAAACAGTGGGAGTAGAAGACCGTGCAGGTTACTATGAAAGCTCAGGCGCACTAAGAGACATGTTGCAAAACCACCTCATGCAACTGTTTTGCTTAACTGCGCTTGAAGCACCTAACTCTTTAAACGCCGACAGTATACGTACAGAAAAAGTTAAGGTACTCCAGTCCACTCGTTTAGCAGATATTCAAAATTTACAACGTTCTGCAGTACGGGGTCAATATAGCGCTGGATGGATGAAAGGTAAAGCCGTACCAGGGTATCGCGAAGAACCAGGAGTTAATCCTGAATCGACAACACCTACCTACGTTGCTATGAAGTTTTTAGTTGACAACTGGCGTTGGCATGGTGTTCCCTTCTACCTACGTACTGGTAAACGGATGCCGAAAAAAGTCAGTGAGATTTCTATCCACTTCCGTGAAGTTCCCTCGCGCATGTTTCAGTCGGTTGCACAACAAAAAAGCGGTAACATCTTGGCGATGCGGATTCAGCCCAATGAAGGAATATCCCTCCGGTTTGATGTCAAGATGCCTGGGGCAGAATTTCGTGCCCGTTCTGTAGATATGGACTTTACTTACGGTTCCTTTGGAATCAAAGCTACATCTGATGCCTATGATCGCTTGCTACTAGATTGTATGATGGGCGACCAGACATTATTCACACGAGCAGACGAAGTTGAAGCTGCTTGGCAGGTAGTCACACCAGCCCTTACAGTTTGGGATACACCTGCAGATCCGGCAACCGTACCCCAGTACGAAGCAGGTACTTGGGAACCAGCCGAAGCAGAATTATTAATTAACCAAGATAATCGCCGTTGGCGCAGACTGTAGAAATAATTGCTAATTGCTAATTGCTAATTGTAACAAAAAGCAATTAACTATTAGCAATTAACGATTCTTCTATTAACGATTAGCAAACCTCAAAACTCCTATGACTTCCCAAGCTCCTACAATTTTTTCACTTCAAGCACCAAAGGATATTTCGCTTTCGGAAATTGAAGCAGAATTAAGTCAAATTTGGCAAAGTTACGGTATTGCAGGCGAAGACGGTGCTCTTCCTGCCGCCACTCGTGCCACAACATTTACTTTAGTGGTTTACGAACCAGAAGAAACCCAACATCTGTTAGCTGCCTTGGGATATTATCATGGTCCAATTGATGGTATTCTCGGACCACAAACTCAAACTGCGCTGCTTCAAGTGCAGAAAACTCATGGGCTAGCAGAGACAGGAAAAGCTACAGAAGAAACTGTAACTTTATTGCGAGAAGAACTCGCTAAACGTCACGGCAATGCTAAGAGCGAAAATGGTTCTGGAGGTAAGTCTTATAATTCAGATTCGACAAGCCCTAGAATTGCTGATGAAATTGCTCTACGTAACCCATGTCGCATTATTAACTTGTCTCCTGTAGCAGGAGAAGATGAAGGCGTTAAAGCTCAAGTTTCTGCCTATTGCCCCATCCAAAAGCAATCAACCAGTACACTTGTTTGCTGTGAGTACATTACTTTATCGGGAACTTCTACTGCTTTAGAAAGAGTAGGCGGTATGCTGCCAGCGTTGTTAATTGGTGGTTTACCCAAGTTTCTCTGGTGGAAAGCAACACCAGATCCTAATAATGCACTATTCAAGCGATTAGCAGCAGTTTGTAACAACGTAATTGTCGATTCTTGCAACTTTAACAAGCCGGAAATTGATTTGATTAGCTTGCAAGAGTTGATAGAATCTGGTGTACCACTAGCTGATCTTAACTGGAGTCGTATTTCTGGATGGCAAGAGTTGACAGCAGAAGCTTACGATCCACCGCAACGTCGTGATGCTTTGGTAGAGGTAGACAAAGTAAACATTGACTATGAAAAAGGCAACCCTGTACAAGCGTTGATGTTTTTGGGTTGGTTAGCAAGTCGGTTAAATTGGCATCCAGTTTCTTATACAGAAGAAAGCGGCGACTACGATATTACCAAAGTTACTTTTGTTACTCAAGACCAACGGCAAGTAGAAGCTGAGTTGGCAGGAGTACCAGTCGCTGATGCAGGTGAAATTCCTGGTGACTTGATTGCTATCCGTCTCAACTCCACCAATCCGCAGGCAAACTGTGGTACTCTTATCTGCTCTGAGACTGGTGGTTGTATGCGTATGGAAACACACGGCGGTGCGCAGTCTACTGGTGTGTTTCAACAAGTGACTTCTCTTTCTGAGCAAAAAGCAGAAGTTTTACTCAGTCAGCAGGTACAACGCTGGGGACGGGAAGCACTGTTTGAAGAAAGTCTTGCAGTTACAGCTCAGATGCTTAAACTTGGTAATAATTAAATTTTAGATTTCCTATTTAATCTAAAATATTTAAAGTACTCCAAAAAGTCTCAAAAGGTGATCATATAATACCTTGAAGATGATTGTGAGTACTTTTTATTATGTATGAATTTGTAATAAAATGTTGCTTTGATATGTGTATTACTTGATATAAAAAAGATAAAATAATCAAATAAATATAATTGAAATAACGAAAAAAATGATCATCCACAAAACTTTAGTAACTCTAACTGCGGCGATCGCTATCTCAGTCAGTTTAATGCCAACGCTACCAGCTCATGCCGCCAGAGGTGAAAACACTTGTAACACCCTTGTGAGAAACAGTAGATACAGAATAATATCAAGGAGTTCTGGACAACCAATCTATCTAGATGGTAGAGTTGTTCGATACCGTTATAATTACGTAGTTGAGAACAGAAGAGGCAGACGCGATCGCATAGGTTGTGTGTGGAATGTACGTCGTGAAACCGCTAGACTCGTAAACTACTAAAAAATGGGAAATTAAAACTTAAGTAAGTGTCAAGTTGTGCTTTTTTAGTAAAAGAGAACAACAGTTAGTTTTATGAGTTTGATCGTAAGTGGTATTTCTAGTGGGGTGGGTAAGACGACAGTTACACTCACCCTTTTGGCATATTTATGTCGTCAGAGTGTGCAGGTACAATCTTTCAAGGTTGGACCAGATTATATCGATCCAATGTTCCATCAGCACGTAACTGGTCGTGCTTGTCGCAATTTAGACCCAGTGCTGACTTCTGAAGCTTATGTACAGCAGTGCTTTGCCTATCATACCCTTGATGTGGATTATGTCCTAGTGGAAGGGGTGATGGGGTTGTTTGATGGTGTAACCCCACCCCAACCCCTCCCCTTACTAAGGGGAGGGGCAAACGACTTTGCTAGTACCGCTCACATAGCACGGTTACTAAATTTACCTGTATTATTAGTGATAGATTGCAGTCGGTTGTCTGGTTCCGTAGCTGCGATCGCTCACGGTTATCGCTCGTTTGATCCCAGCATTAAAATGGCAGGGGTGGTACTCAATCGTGTAGGAAGCGATCGGCACTTATCTCTACTTAAAGATGCACTCTTACCCCTAGAATTACCTATCCTGGGAGTACTGCGCCGCGAGGATAATATCACAATTCCTGACCGTCATCTTGGTTTAGTACCCACAGCAGAACTTCCTCAACTAAACGCTTTGATGGAAAGACTTGCCCATTTAGGTGAGACTTGCTTTAATTGGGAAAAATTATTACCACTTTTGGAAACACGCGGGGATATCAAAATCCGTAGAGACGCTCCGGCGGAGCGTCTCTACACAATCGCCAATCATCAATCTAAAATTAGAATTGCGGTTGCACGCGATCGCGCATTCAGTTTCTACTACCAAGATAATCTTGACTTGCTGCAAAAATTGGGTGCAGAACTAATTTTCTGGAGTCCCTTGGAAGATAGTTTACCAGAGTCCGTGGAGGGAATGTATTTTGGTGGTGGTTTTCCAGAAGTTTTTGCTCAACAACTTGCAGAAAATACTAACGCTCGTCATGCAGTGAAAACAGCAATTCTCTCTGGAATGCCAACAATAGCAGAGTGTGGCGGATTGATGTATTTGTGTGAGCAAATAGTCGATTTAGAGAGTAAGCCTTACCCGATGGTGGGGGTGTTACCGACGACAGCCGAGATGGGGAAGCGTCTTACCTTGGGTTATCGTCGAGCGATCGCTCAACATGATAATTTACTTGTATCCGCAGGTACAACTGTTTACGGGCATGAGTTTCATCGTTCTCGTTTAATCTCTACTCCAACCCGTCCTTTGTATCAAACTTATCGCTACGATAACCAAGAAAATACAGGAGACGAAGGATGGGATTTACGAACATCTTTACACGCCTCTTACATCCATCAACATTGGGGCGCACATCCTGAAATTCCAACACGGTTTATGCAATATTTTAGGAAATAAGATCCCCGACAACTTTGAAGTCGGGGATCTTGTTCTTTTAAATTAAATGCATTATTCATCAAATTCTCCCTTAAACACTTGTTCGGCAGTCAGAGCTAAGTTTGGGAAGCTTGGAGAAATAATGCTTTCGCTGCCCTGAAAAACTCCCACGTCTACATATTGCCCTTCCGTAAGCTTCAATACAGTTATTGCTTGAGCTTCAGGATCGATCAGCCAATATTCAGGAATGCTACGTGCTGCATACTGGGCACGTTTGCGCGTGATGTCCCGTTCCCGGTTCACTTTACCCGGACTGACGACTTCAACCACCAAACGAGGCGCAGGCATTTCCAGCTTAATTGTCAATCGCCGTTGCGTCAAGTTCAGGTGAGTAGAATCCAAAATCACCAAGTCTGGATAGCGATTGGCTGCATCCTTTGGTTGCAAAACCGGAACTTCCAGTTCGCAACTGTGTGGGCGGATCAGTCGCGCCGGAACAATGCGTGCATTTGCCAGCACGAGAAATAGATAGTTAGCAATCCAATCATTCAGTTCTGACTCTGGCGGCAACTCTACTAATTCTCCATCACTCAACTCATAGCGTTTGTCTGTACCGTCGTCATAGTTCAGGTACTCCTCAAAGCTAGTAAATCGTGGTTTAGCTTGAGTCATGGCGATTTACAAAAACATTATTATACAATAAGTAAAGACTTTTTGGCAGGAAAAATCAACTATGCCTCGACCCTTCTTAAAATGGGCTGGTGGAAAGGGTCAGCTTATTGAACAGATAAGTAAATTTTTTCCAAAAGAACTACTAGATGGCTCAATCAAAAGATATATTGAGCCATTTATCGGAGGTGGCGCAGTATTTTTTCACTTTGCAGATAATTATCCATCAATAGAAGAATTTTATATATTTGATATTAATCCTGAGCTAATTTTAGCATATAAGACTATTCAAAATCATGCAGAAGAGTTGGGCGAACTTTTGCAAAAGATTCAAAATAAATACTGGTCATTAAATCCTGAAGAAAGAAGTAAATATTTTTATCAAGTTAGGACTTATTTTAACCAACAAAGATTACAAACAGATTTTGAAAATTACAGTGATAGTTGGGTAGAAAGAACTGCACAAATTATATTTTTAAACCGAACCTGTTTTAATGGGTTATTTCGAGTAAACTTAAAAGGAGATTTTAATGTTCCTTTCGGTAAATACAAAAATCCGACAATCTGCGATTTAAATAATTTGATGGCAGTTTCAGCCCTACTCAAAAAAACCCAAATATTTCATGGAGACTTTACCCTCTCCCAAGAGTTTGTTGATAGCAAAACCTTTGTCTACTTTGACCCACCCTATAGACCAATTAGCAAAACTTCTAACTTTACTTCCTACTCTCAAGGCAGTTTCGATGATACCGATCAATTAAGGCTTAGAAACTTTTTTTCAGAGCTAAACTCTTTGGGAGCTAAACTACTGCTGAGTAATTCCGATCCAAAAAATGTAGATGAAGATGATATTTTTTTTGAAACTAATTACGCCAAATATAGAATTGAAAAAATCAAAGCATTTCGTAATATTAATAGTAAAGCTGAAAAGCGTGGACAAATTAATGAGTTATTAATTATGAATTATTAGTTTTTTAATATTAATTCCTCTCCACCATGATTCCAAATAAATATTAATTTCTCTCCACCATCTCAAGCGTCAATATCCCTCTTGGTTTATTGACCACAAGCTGCATAATGTCCAACCATAAGGAGCCTATCAAGGTATCAGGTATGTCATCACCAACGTGGACGGGAATAATAACTTCCGTACCATCAATTATGACTTTGCCCTCATAAATGTTTAACCGTGCTTCCCCTCCTGCTGTGCGCATTTCAACCTGTGCGGTTAGCAATGACCAACCCACAGCTTCTAGATCTTGAGTGTTGATGGCAAGCCAACCATCCGTAAACCCGGTATCGAGTAAGGCTTCAACAGAAAATTCATCTCCATTGGCGGCAACAAGCTGGATTTCAAAGTACAACTCCCCATTATTACCAAATCGCCCTGCAATCATATTGACCCGCAGGTTCCAGTGTCGTTGAGCCGGAAGATAGTGAGTTTTACCTTGTCAGTTTTACCATAGGCTTCACGAATTTTTTGCGTTATACCGAGCAAGGTTGGGTCAATGAGATAGTTTTCACTGTCTGGGTCAATCGCAATATGCCAGTTATAATATGACTCGATCAACTGTGGACGCAAGCGCTCGAAAACGGCACGACACCGCATAGCAAGAGCGCGTTGCTTTTCTTGACGACGGATCTTTTCTTCCGCTGCTATGGGGGATGGCGGTAAGATGCGGGTGCGTCGTTGGTCGGATAGCTGTGTCATATCAATAATAATGTACGCGCTTGTTTAGTTTTATTATGCCGTGATCAAGTAAAGTTGTGACGTAAACTCATAACTCTGCCCTGATGTGGCATCCATACGTACCTTAAAATGAATGAATTGTCTGGAACTCTTGCCAGCCAATTGAGGAGCCAATTACAAAGCAAAATTAAAAATCTGTTGCGCGGTGAGGTTAAATTTTGGGAAGGTATGGGAGACAATCACATCATTACCTCTAAACGTTGTTTTTACATATTCCCCGTCAATTAGTTCGTATACAAAAATAGTGCTTTGTTTTGGATAGCCAATAAATTCACGCCCTCCCAAGGCAGCATAATCTACAATCCAGTATTCAGGAATGCCCATAGCTTCATAATCACGACGTTTGTCGTAGTAGTCGTCTTGCCAATTGGTACTAACAACTTCTACTATCAATTTGACAGAAGTCGCGTTTTGAATAACTGACTCACTTTCCCAGCGTGTCTCAGTACCAATAGTTTCTTTATTTAAAACAATTATATCCGGCTCGTACCCAGATTTTTCGCGCAAAGGTTTAACAATCAATTCTCTGGGTATTGTCCAAATGTCGCCTTTCCCCATCTCTCTAATAGCTATAAGTAATCTTTCAGCAAGAGAACCCGTTAAATTTGAATGCTTCCCTCTAGGCTTAGGTATCTCGACAATTACTCCATCATATAATTCGTACCGAACTACCGAGTTTTCTGGATACCATTCAATAAATTCATCAAAGGTATATAATTTTGTTTCGGTTTGTGCTTGTGTTTGGGCTTGGGTCATAGTTACAACCTCCACATATATTTGACTTTAACATCCCGCTGCCCACCGTTGCCGCTCAAACTGTTTGAAGCCCAATATCGAACGTTGCTTTGTAACCTTGGCTTGTTACGGTGAGTGTGAGCAACAATTGTTCTCCACCGTTTCTGAAGATTCCGTCTCCAGCATTTTTCAGTGTGCGTTGTCCCTTGCTAGCGTATGGTGCTTGTGCGTGTACCCGATCTGTAATTGAGTCATCAAAGTACAATTGTGATGTAAACTCATAACTCTGCCCTGATGTCGCATCCATACGTACCTTAAAGTGCATATGCACTGTTCTGCCTTGATACCAACCGGGATAGATGGTTGTGAACTGGACGGTTCCATTGGCGTCTGTCACTTGATACCCGCGCAGGAATTTTTTCCCGACGGTACTGAAACTTCGATCTGTCACGTCTGAATAGACACCCTGCGCGTCACAGTGCCAAATATCTACGATCGCATTTGCCAGCGGCGTGCAGCCAGTACCGTTGATCCCAGAAACCCGCAGCGTCAGTTGGAGTGGCACACCGTCTTTCACCGAACCGTCCTCTGGATCTGATCTGATATCAGAACGGTTGAGCTTCTCGTCTACAAAATACGGTCCTTCAGTCTGATCGGGACTCACGACACAAGCTGGTATTGCTGTCGATGCTCGGACACGTTTTCTCGACTGTGCTTGCGCGGAACTGGCTCTCGGTATGCAGACAACAACCATTGCCGCCCCGGCTGCCCTAAATAAAGCGAGTGCCTCTCTTCGACTCAAAATTATACCTACTTGACAATCATCGTTTTTCATGCAATATTTCCCCGTGTAGTACCTTGATCGCCCAAAACGCATGATGATACACGAAAGGGTTGCGAGGAACGCAGCAACCCGGTTTCTTGAGTAACTTCAAAATAAAATACTAGTAGCCTTAGTCACGCCTAGCGTTACGTACAGCCCGAGCAAGTTCTCTTTCTAAACTGTTGATTTCTTCTCTTTCCTGGCGACTTATACGCCCATCCCGCGAAAACCTTCTTCTTGCGGCTTCAAGTCTTGCTTCAACTCTGTTGATATCTCGACGCTCTTGGCGACTAACATCTCTTTGAACATTATAGCGCGGCAGTGAGTAAACTCGACGAGAATAGACTTCATTCGCAAAGGCAGATGTAGGTAGAAAAACAGTAGCAGCGCATAAAGCCGCAAGGGTAAATTGTCGATTAATCTTCATAACAATAAACTTTGTGTTGTAATTGAGGTGTCAATGTTTTTGATTACACCAGCCCAAAATTACAATTCGCCAAGTCTATTGATTACAGTTTTGTAATCTCACAGTTGAGTAAGAGAATCCAATGAATGTCCTGTTCGTTGAAGATGAATCGAGAATCGCTAACTTTGTCCTCACTGGATTGAAAGAGCAGGGATTTGTCGTTGACTATTGCGATAATGGCAACGATGGATATATTCGGGCGATGGATCAGGAGTATGACGCGATCATTCTCGATATCATGATTCCCGGAAAGGATGGGCTGTCTATCCTCAAACACCTGCGACGCTCCGGGCGTAATGTGCCAATAATTTTGTTGACTGCTCGTAATGAACTTGATGACAGACTTGAAGGTTTAAATCTTGGGGCAGATGACTATATTGCAAAACCGTTCTATGTTGAGGAGTTGGTTGCTCGCATTCATGCTGTGGTGCGTCGGAGTACGGGCGATCGCGATTTGCTCACCCAGATTTTACAAAACCTACTCAGCAACGCCATCAAATATAATCTTCCCGCAGGTGGGATCAAGATTCGCGCCTACCTGCAAGAAACAACAGTGTTAATCTCAATCAGCAATTCTTCCCAAGACATTCCAACTAATGAAAGGGAGCGCATTTTTGACCGCTTTTATCGCGGCGATCCCTCACGTACACGCAAGGTAGACGGAGTAGGGTTGGGACTAAGTTTAGCACGAGAAATTGCCAGATTTCATGGCGGGGACTTGACGCTTAATCCCACACCATCCGGTTGGACTACCTTCACTTTAAGCTTGCCGATTAGCGCTCCAACAAACAATCAAGCTAATTAACAAACAGTATGGTTTGGTTTTATATTTAGTTCACTTCTAATTATCATCTAAGAATTGCAAAAATGAGTTAGCAAAAATAGCTGCTTGAGTACGATCGCGCAAATTCAACCGCATCAAAATACTCGTGACATGATTTTTCACAGTTCGTTCCGCAATAAATAGCGACTGGGCAATTTCGCGGTTGTTCGCACCCAATGCAATTAAACGTAAAACATCCTTTTCTCTAGGAGTAAGTTCGGCGAATTCAAGTGGTGGAGTCGGCGGAATTGCGGTAGAGTGTGACACAGGAGCAATTATTTTCTCCAATAACCCTGGTCCTAACTGTGTATGTCCTGCATAAACTGACCGAATTGCATTTGCCAATGGTTCAAGGGGTGTATCTTTAAGTAAATAACCTTTAGCTCCAAATCTCATGGCGAGTGAGACATACTCATCATCGTCAAAAGTCGTCAAAATTAAGACTTTGACATTTGCAAACCGCTGACAAATTACCTCAGTTGCCGCAACACCATCCATTGTTGGCATTCGCACATCCATCAGTACCACATCGGGTTGCAGCGCTTCAACTTGAGCGATCGCTTCCTTACCATTTTCAGCATCGCCAACAATTTCAAAGTCTGGTTGCGACTCCAACAAGCTTTTTATCCCTAAACGGATAATCGTTTGATCGTCTACCAACAACACGCGGATCATCAACTTAGCCTCGACAATGGAAAAAATGCCATAATCTGACAACCATCATTTGGTTCACTGGTGATATACAATTGACCTCCCAGCGCTGAAGTTCGTTCGCGCATTCCCTTTAGTCCAAAACCCGTGGTATTTTGGTTGGGGTTAAAGCCGATACCGTTATCTTCAACGCGCAAACACAACGAATCAGTAGTTGCTTGTATATCAATTGTTACCTTAGTTGCGGCACTATGTTTGGAAATATTTGTTAAAGCTTCTTGAACAATGCGGTAAATCGTTCGGCTTAATTCTGGCGATACTGATGGCTCTAAACGCAGTGAATAGTCTGGAGAAATTTGCGTCCTAGCTTGGAACTCTGCAAGTAAAAGCGCGATCGCTGAATCTAAAGATTTGCCCTGCAATGGATCTGAACGCAGCGTTGCAACAGAATAACGCACTTCTTTTAAAGCATTAGTACCAAGGTTTTTTGCTTCTAACAAAAAACCTTTGCTTTTTTCAAAATTTGACTCCAAAAACAACAACGCATTTTCTAGTTGAATACTTTGTGCTGTGAGTAAATGTCCTAAAGCATCATGTATTTCACGGGCAATCCGATTACGCTCTTGTAGTGTCGCTTGATCCTCGACGCGGAGAGCATATTGCCGCAGTTGTTCGTGAGCAAGAGCTAATTTTTGACGACTTTGCAATTCGGCAAGTAAAGTATTTACCAATAATGATACAAATATTAATACTAGAGTAAATAAAATAGCCATATTTAATTTTAAACTCCAAACAAAATTCCTAATCTGTTCTTCAGGAAATTTTTCCATTTTTTGCTGAATTTGCGGTGGATAATTCATGAGATTCAAACTACCAATAAAGCAAAGCCAAACTAGACCAACCACCAGCAAACGTCCAATTAATTTAAATATCAAAAAGCTACGAATAACTAAAATAAGTAGCAAAGGAGGTGAAAATCCAATCCCGTGACCAGCGGAAATGCTAGCAGCTAAAATTAGCAATAATTCAACTGCTGTATAGAGGAGCTTAGATAATTGATTGCATCTAGGTAACCAAAAACCCATACTCCCAAAAATAAAAATACTTACAAATAGTAAAATAGGATTAATAGTAGAAGATTCATGGGCAAATATCGGTTTAGGAAAATTTTTTGATTGCAATTCCATTATTATAGATATACCGACAAGAATCCACTCCAAAGGAAGCAATAAACGTAGTGAATAGTTCAAATTAATCATTTTTTTTAAATTAGTAAATACTAGTAATTCTTTCATAGGCGTTACAAAATGAGACAACTATGCTTAGTATAAAGCTTAATTTATTGTGAGTTTATACCTATTCCAAGCGTCTCTAGTCCCATTTTGTCAAAGATGCATTGGGACTAAAGTACCAAATGTATCGGATGAAATCAGAGCCTATAGTACCTATGAATTTTCAGTATAAACTCATAAGATGGCATGTAGAAATTTGTTCCTACGTAAAATCTCGTATAACTACAATTGATGTCAGCATTTCAATCTTTAACAGTCACCAAAGATGGCTTTGCTTTTGACTTTGCCACAGGTGAAAACTTTATGTTAAACCGTTGTGGTCAGCTCATCTTGCAACGGCTGCAACACGGTGAAACTCAGCAACAAATTGTCCAGTTTTTATGCCATCGGTTCGACATTACTCCTGGTATGGCAGAGCGCGATGTTGCAGACTTTTGCCAACAACTCAAAACCTTAGGACTAACAGGGGATAATTGATGAAACCTTTGACAATCGCCATTACAGGCATTAATGCAGTCGATAATCCCGGTCCCGGTACAGGCATTGCCCGCAGTCTACGCGAAGATAACCAATTACCTACCCAAATCATCGGACTTGCTTACGATGCAATGGAACCAGGGCTGTATATGGATTGGCTATTTGATCGCCGTTACCTCATGCCCTATCCTTCCTCGGAACCAGAAGTTCTCATTGAGCGGTTGCAGCAGATTCAACAGCAGGTTGGACTAGATTGCGTGATTCCCAATTTCGATATGGAATTACCGCTTTACATCAGGTGTGCCAGAGAGTTGGAGTCCCTTGGTATCCAAACTTATCTACCGACAAGAGAGCAGTTTGCTTTACGTAACAAGGTACGCTTGACTAAAGTCGCAAAAGAGTTTGGTGTTCAAACACCACAGACGGTGGCTGTGACATCTATTAAGGATCTTGATGAAGCGATCGCATCACTGGGATTGCCGTTAATGGTCAAGGGTCCTTACCACGGAGCTTACAAAGTGTCAACCGAAGGAGAAGCACAGCAACGTTTCCATCAGTTGGCAGCGGAGTGGTGGGGATACCCAATTATCTTACAGCAATTTGTCACCGGCATCGAACTCAACTTAGTGGGAGTTGGAGATGACAAAGGAAACCATCTCGGTTTAGTCGCGACAAAAAAGATGTCTGTGACCCATCTTGGTAAAATCTGGAGTGGTGTAACCATCCATCATACAGGCTTGCTCAAAGCAGCAGAAGCATTCCTACAATATACCCAGTGGAAGGGACCATTCGAGTTAGAATGCATCGCCGATCCTGACGGCATGATTTATTTGATCGAAATTAACCCACGCTTTCCCGCCTGGACTTACTTTGCTACTGGCGTAGGCATTAACCTTCCATCACGTTTAGTAAGAGCATCGCTGGGATTACCCTTACCTCCTCTACCTTCTTATGATGCAGGTAAGTTGTTCATGCGCTACACCTACGAAATGGTAACAGACACAAACCCTTTACAAGCTCTAGTAACTTTGGGAGAAAGATAACATGGTAACTCAATACGAAAAACCAGTAATTCAAAAACTACACAGCGGATTGATGAACAAGTTTGCCGGCAGCAGCTTGTTACATCGTAAGGTGAAAACAGAGATTGCGGGCTTGGCGATCGATAATCTCGTTGCACATTTTGGCTCTCCATTGTTTGTCTATTCAGAACAAACACTGCGGCGCAAGTTCCGCACCATCCGTAATGCTTTCTCCACTCGTTATCCAAATGTGATTTTTGGCTGGTCTTACAAAACTAACTATCTCAAAGCTATTTGCGCCATCCTACATCAGGAAGGCGCGATCGCGGAATTAGTTTCCAAGATGGAATACGACAAAGCAAAAGCATTGGGTATTCCAGGAAACCAAATCATTCTCAACGGACCATACAAACCATATGCCACTCTAGAAGCTGCTGTACGCGATGGAGTCACAATCAATATCGATCACCTGGATGAAATAGAGGATTTGGAGGCGATCTCCTCCAACCTTGATCGGACTATTCCAGTAGGTATTCGACTCAACCTAGATGCAGGAATTCAACCCTGTTGGTCGCGCTTTGGCTTCAATCTAGAATCAGGTCAAGCAATGGACGCGATCCGACGCATTGCCAGTGGCGGTAAATTACGAGTGAACGGACTACACAGCCACATTGGCACATTTATCATGGAACCTGCAGCTTATGCACGCCAAGTCGAGAAAATGGTGACATTTGGTTATGAAATTGAGCAAGCCTGTGGTTGGCAGATGGATTATATAGACATTGGTGGTGGTTTCCCCTCCCGCAGCCGTCTTAAAGGCGCTTACCATGCCGTAGACGTAATGTTACCTTCAATAGAGGAATACGCAGACGCAGTTTGTGATGCACTGTGGGCAACGCTAAAACCAGGACATATGCCCAAACTAATCATCGAATCTGGTCGGGCGGTAGTTGACGAAGCCGGGACACTGATTACCACTATATGTGGTGTCAAACGACTACCCGATGGCACTCGTGCTTATGTTGTGGATGGTGGCGTCAATTTACTGTTTACCAGCTTTTGGTATCGCTTTGATATTGCGCTAGATCGCCCCGTTTCTGGTCCGTGCCAACCTTCCGTAATCTACGGACCGCTATGCATGAATATTGATGCTGTTGATGAGGGAATTTCGCTGCCCCCTTTATCACGGGGCACTCGATTTGTCATCTCCACTGTAGGAGCTTACAACAACACACAATGGTTGCAGTTTATTGAATACCGTCCTAATGTGGTTTTAGTGACAGAATCGGGTGAAGTTGAATTGATTCGGGAAGCAGAAGATCTGAGCGACTTGGAAAGAAGAGAACATTTACCGCCCCGACTGGCAACAACAACTGAGTTGCGACTTTCTCAAGTAGGGAGTTAAAAGGACATGTGGACTGTGCATTATCGCTTAACGCTCAAGCGTCTGTTACCAATTACACAATGGACAATGAAGCGGTTACAGACGCCCCGACTAGTGCGTGCCATGTGTGCCGCCACAGCGGAGATTTTGTTTCTACGCGGAGTTGGTGCTGGAGCACTACTACTTTCTGCTATGCTACTGCAACCTGCTGTGCTGTTGATGGGATTGACTGGAGTATTAGCAACAGTTGCTTTTGCCCGAATGGCGAAACTTGGACAGACTTATCTAGAGTGGGGACCGTTTTTATTCAACCCACTCTTAGCAGGGCTGGGTGTTGGTTATCTGTTCCAACCTAGTGCAGCATCAATTTTTTTGGCAGCGGCAGCAGGAATACTGGCATTTGTTCTCACTTGGACTTTATCACATGTATTGCACACGTTCTTTTTACTTCCTGTTTTAAGCTTGCCGTTTGTTGCTGTTAGTTGGACTGTTCATTTAGCAGCATTTCGTTTTGCTGGGTTGCAGCTTGCCACTGTCCACAGTTATGCCTATTCAATCGGTTTGCCAGTGCCGATTGAAGGTTTCTTACGTACACTGGGAATGATTTTCTTCCTACCAAATGTGTGGATTGGTATAATAGTTGCTCTACTATTGTTGTTAAATTCACGTATTCAGTTTTTGTTAGCGTTGTCTAGCTATGCCTTTGGGTCATTTATTCAGGGTATTTTGACTGGAACTTTCGCTTATGTATATTATGACCCTGGGACACTGAATTTTATTTTGGTAGCACTGGCTCTAGGCGGGTTTTATTTACTGCCATCACCCCGAAGCTACTTATTAGCTGCTTTAGGAGTTGCGTTGGCTGTCTTATTAGGTCAAGCAATTGGTGTTTTTTGGGCGGCAGTATTATTGCCTGTACATGCCTTGCCCTACAACTTAGTAACGATGATGTTGTTATATCTACTCGGTTTAGTGGGGCATCAATTACTTGCACGATATCCTCAATCTTCGCCAGAAAAGACTCTGGATTACGAATTAACAGCACGGCGACGATATCGAGGTAGTACAGGACGCCTTCTTGGTTTACCTTTTGCAGGAAGTTGGGTAGTTTGGCAGGGGTTTGATGGCAAATGGACTCATCAAGGGCTTTGGCGCTATGCTTATGACTTTCTCATTCAGGACGATCTTGGTCTTACTTATCGCGATGCAGGGTTGCAGTTGACCGACTACTACGCTTGGAAAAAACCTGTGCTGTCCCCTATTCGCGGTTGGGTGGTTCATGTAGTGCGCGATTTGCCTGATTGTGATGTTGGCAGCGTAGACCAAGACCATAATTGGGGTAATTATGTGATGCTGTACGATGAGCGGGGCTTTTACGTTGAAATCTCTCATTTTGCGCAGAACAGTATTGTCGTGAAGCAAGGCGATCGCATTGAGCGGGGAACTATGCTGGGACGTTGTGGGAACTCTGGGTATTCACCCCAGCCTCATATCCATATTCAAGTACAGCTTACTCCAGTATTAGGTGCTGCTACAGTTCCGTTCAGTTTCGCTAGTTTGTTGGTAAACGGTGAATTTTGTGCGGAAATTACACCAAGTGAAGATGCGGTGGTAGAACCTGTGGCAAGCGATCGCACTCTTGCACAGGCTCTCACTTTTCCCCTCGATTCCCAGCTACACTTTAGCATTACCCAACAAGGGCGGGCGATCGGTCATCTGAGTACAATTGTCCGCATGGCAGTTGATGGCTCATTTTACCTAGATTCCGGAAACGCTAAATTATTTTTTAGCTTAGATGAAGACAGGTTTATGTTCCACCGACTAGATGGTAAAGATCCAAGGTTGGCGTTGTTATTTCTTGCCATCCCCAGGCTGCCTCTAGCACGTCAAACTGGACAGCAATGGTTTGACTACTTACCTATCAGTACAGTTATCACCGATCTGCGTTTGATAGTTTACCAATTTTGCAGTTCATTTTATCCTCAACTGGCATCAGCTATGTACGTAGGGCAATGGCAATCTGATACCACCCTAATTGGCACAGTCGCAATACCAAAAGTGGCGGACAAAATTCAAACATCTGCCACCTTTGATCGCGACAACCAATTGGTAAGAGTTAGTGTAGGCGATCGAGTTTTGGTACGCCAATAGGTAGAGACGCCCCGGTGGGGCGTCTTTATTTTTAGGTAAATTTTCATGTTGGTTTAACAATGATTATTAGTTTGACAAGTAATGTCAAAAAATGTGAACGAAACAAGATCCCCGACTTCTTAAAGAAGTCGGGGATCTTGGGATGCTCGATTTGTATTTTGGTCTTTTTACTGTTTACTTGTTCTAAGACACAAGCACTTACAGATGAACAGTTATCATCACCAATGACTCAAATCAACTCAGTTACTCAACTCTCAAATATTCAACCTACAGATTGGGCATTTCAAGCATTGCAGTCTTTAGTTGAATCTTATGGTTGTATGACTGACCGCACTCAATCTTACAAAGGAAATCGTGTCCTAACTCGTTATGAATTTGCTATACTTTTAAATACATGTACAGAACACATCAATGAATTACTTACCAAAGGTAATACTAATTTAATTACTCAAGAAAATTTAGAAACATGGCAAAAGTTACAAGAGGAATTTGCTGCTGAGATTGCCACTTTACGAGGGAGAATTGACATTATCCAATCTCATACAGACACTTTAGAGACACAACAGTTTTCTCCCACAGCGAAACTAGTTGGTGAAGCTATTTTTGCAGTTACTGATGAATTTAATCAGCCAACTAACAATAACACCGTTTTCCAACAAAGGGTTCGTCTAGACATTCAAAACAGCTTTACTGGAAAAGATACTCTACATATTCGATTGGCTGCGGGTAATGCAAATATTTTTAATCTTAGTAGTTATGGAGTAGAAGGAATTCAAACCTTTAACTTTGGAAATACCAACAATTCAAATTTTGTTGACTGGGTATCTTACTTTTTCCCAGTTGGTGAGAAAATTCAAGGTTATGTTGCAGCCGTCGCCGGAGTTCACTATGACTATGCTTCTACAGTTAGTTCTTATCTAGAAGGATACGACGGTGGTACAGCTTCCCTTTCGATTTTTGCTCAACACAATCCCATCTATCTCATTGGTGGAGGCTCTGGAGGTGGATTTACTTATTCTATTAGTAACAATTTAGCATTATCTGTAGGTTATTTAGCCGACAACGCTAACAATCTTGCGGCAAATATTCCCTCTGAAAAAGGTGGTTTGTTTAATAGTAGCTATGCAGCTTTAGCCCAACTCACCTTTTCCCCAAATGACCAGTTTTCCATTGGTTTTACGTATATTAATGCTTATCGAAGATCGGCAATTTTTGATACAGGAAGCGGACTTGTTTCAGTAGGTACAAACTTAGCGAATGGTGCAGGATTTGATTTTGGTACAGTTCCATCAAAAGTAAATGCCTATGGTACAGAATTTACATATCAGGTTAGCCCTCAATTTGCAATTAATGGCTGGTTTTCTTATATCAATGCTGAGTTCATTAACCTTGGCACAGGAGACATTTGGACTTATGCTCTCACCTTTGCTTTTCCCGATCTTGGTAAAAAAGGCAACTTGGGTGGTATTGTTGTGGGTGTAGAGCCTTATTTGGGTAATGCGAGTAAATTTGCCTTCTATGCTAAGAACGACATACCACTTCATATTGAAGGCTTTTACAAATATCAATTAAATGACAACATCTCAATCACCCCTGGTTTGATTTGGATTCTTTCTCCAGGACAAAACTCTGAAAATCCCGATGCTGTTATCGGTACGCTGAGGACTACCTTTATTTTCTAATTGACGAACCCAGACGATATCAACTTCTTTGCCCAAAGCAAAATCACTTCGGGCTTTACCAATAGTAGTCACTATAGGCACTTGGATCAAGGTGCCGGATTTGGATAGCGAGTGTGAACGGTATCTAATTCTGCCAGAATATCTTTGTCAAGAGTTACGTTCACACTGTCTAGATTCTCTTTGAGTTGTTCGATTGTTGTCGCACCGATAATGGTGCTGGTGACAAACCAACGACTTCGCACAAATGCCAAAGCTAGTTGTGCGGGTTTGAGATTATATTTGTGAGCGATCGCCACATAAGCTGCGATCGCTATTGTATACTAGCGGTTGACGATAGTAACGCAAAATGATAGTATTGTGATTGTTAGTTTTAAATCTGAAGAAACAAAGCTTATTTTTGAGAGCTTTACATCTTCTCAGTATCCGCCCAATATCCAAAAAACTGCTTTACGAAAATTGCTGATACTTAACGCTGCAACATCAATTAACGATTTGCGCGTTCCACCTGGTAATCGTTTAGAGAAGCTAGCTGGCGATAGGAAAGGGCAGTACAGTATTCGTATTAACGATCAATGGCGAATCTGCTTTATTTGGACGGATGGGAACAATGCTTCAGAAGTTGAAATAGTAGATTACCACTGACGAGGAAATAATTATGAATAACAACCGTCTGCCAAATATCCACCCAGGAGAAATCCTACAACTAGAATTTTTAGAGCCACTAAACATCACACCTTATCGATTGAGCAAAGATATAGGTGTAGCTCAGACACGAATTGGTGAAATTTTATCTGGAAAACGTAGTGTTACAGCAGATACAGCTTTGCGTTTATCTCGCTATTTTGGTAACAGCGCTCAGTTTTGGTTGAATTTACAAACGCAATACGATCTACGTCTTGCTCTTGAAGAAAATGCAGAAGTTTACAATCAAATATCCATACATCCGTTGAATAATGTAGCCTAAACCCTTGTAGAGACGCGCTCATTTCCCTTTGAGAGAAGGAGCGTCGCAACGAGTGTCACCCGTTCGCATAGCGTCGCGATTAAGAAGGGCATCGCGTCTCTACGTTGTTATTTGGAGATGTTTATTGTTTTACTTTGTGGCATTTTGAGAAAATATTTTCTCAAGATCCGCTAGTTGAACTGCTCCTGAGAAATTTTCACTATTAAGGACAAAGAATGGTGTACCAGAAAGTCTTAAGCTCTCAGCTAGCTGTAAATCTTTGCGAATCGCGGCTTCAGCATTATTGCGATCCTGTTCAAACTTGGGTAAGTCCAAATTGAGATTTTTAGCAATTTCTTGGTAGAAATCTTCACCCAGTTTATTTTGGTTGGTAAACAGTGCATCATGATATTCCCAGAATTTTCCCTGTTGTTGTGCTGCCCAAGCTGCTTTGGCTGCGGGGATCGCTTGATTATGAATGGATGCTAAGGGAAAATGCTTGTAAACCAATGTAAATTTATCGGGATTTTTGGCGAGGATTTGTTTCAGGTTTTTATGCGCTTCTGCACAGTAGGGACACTGATAATCTGAGAACTCTACCAACACAATTTTTGCAGAAGTTGCTCCTGTGGTGGGAGATTCGCCAATTACTGCTTGCGGATTGGTTTTTAAATCTTGTAAAAATACCTGCCGTATTTGCTGTACAACTTGCTGTTGTTGCTGTTGATATGCTTGTAATGATTCCAGAATTGCTTCTGGGTGTTGACGGATAATTTGTAAGACGTTTTCTTCTAACCTTGGACTAATGCGGTTGGCTGCTGTGGCTGGAAGTGTCCAACTGAGAACTAAAATTAGTAAGCATAGGGTTGTTAACCTACCTAACCGTTGCAGTTGTTGTCCACACCAATCAGAAAATGTACGCATAAACAAAACTTGTTACCTTTGAAAATTACAACAACTCTCATGGTAGTCCTTTCGATGGATAATGGCGATCGCACGCTTGTATAAAGATGATGAAAGCTTGCGATCGCCGCTATGATGACATTGTAGTAAGTATTATCCGCACTACTATCTCATTAGTTTTCTCCTTGACACAACTATTCCGGCGGCGAGTGTTCCTAAACCGACTAATGAAGAAGGCTCAGGAACTTTCTTCTTAGGTGGATTGATGTTGGTAGGCTTCGGCAGAGTACCCTTGAACAAATAATTGTGATATTCTCCGCTTCCTTGCGAAGAAGCCACAATTACGTTACCATTCACATCGCCATAGGTAGTTTTTAAGTTAGCTAAAGGTGCGAGGATGCTACCCTGAAAGCCTATATTTTGAAGATCGATGTTAGTAGCTTCATAGAAGTTGAATAATACTTTCTGCCTTAACCCAGCCTGGAGATTATTGGAAAAACCAAAGTTTTTCATCGAAATATCTTTTCCAGCAACATTGACCAATATAGTAGAACTCATCGATCCGTCAATACTGAAATTATTGACGTTATTACCAGGTGCAAACACAGATGCACCAATGTTAAAAATGTTCAAATCTGACTTTGTACCTTTTAACTCTACTCCTCCCCAGTTGTGGACAGTTGTAGTGTTGTTAGGAGTTAAAGTTGCTAAATAAGCAGATAAAGCTTTCAACTCTTGTCCCGCCGCCGCAAAGTCAATCGGCTTACCTTGTTTGATTGTGCCATTTGGAGTGCTAACTTTTGGAGCCGTACCAGTACCATAGACAACATTACCGTTAAATACCTGACCACCATTGTAAGTTAGTATACCACCAACAATGAGGTCGTCTCTTGTTCCGTTGGAGTCAGATAGTCTGTCCCCCACTCCATAATTAGTGAGCGTTGCATTTCCACCAACAGCTAATCTGCCCTCAGTATCAGACGTTTGGTTCATATTTCCCAGAACGAATGCATTGAAATCTGAAGCCGCACCCAGTGTGGAGGCATTTGCATTTTGACAAAAGCCGAGTACGCAAGAAGCTACTAAAGGAACTGCTACTTGAGTGTAGCGGAGCATTTTGTTAACTAGCATTTTTAGTAAATTTTGAATAATGTTGATGACTGTTTGAGTCAATTATTGTCTACAGATTTACTAAAATGCTAGAGTGATTGCTTGATCTTTAATCTAAAAACATAATAGATTTTTCCATCTAAATTATTAATGAATAAATCTGAAAATCAGTATTTTAACAGATGTTTTTTCTGAACTGAGAAATCAGAAGCCCGACTTCTTTAAGAAGTCGGGCTTCTCAAGATGCTTAATGTTCACAAATCTAACGAAGATTGTTATATATTTTATAAAGTAAGTATTTTTATGTAGTTTATACGTATTTATGTCACAAGTCAAAATCTACGGAATCAAAGAGCATTTAGATCCCATCAAGCAAAAGCTTTCGGATGTAATTCATTCCTGTGTAGTGGATGCTTTACAGTATCCGCTTGATAAGCGTGCGCACAGATTTTTCCCACTCCATGCTTCAGACTTCTTCTATCCATCAGGACGGACAGATGGATATACAATTATTGAGATTAGTATGTTTGAGGGTCGCAGTGTGGACGCAAAAAAGCAGTTAATTCGGTTACTGTTTGAGCGTGTTCAGCAAGAACTCGACATTTCGCCCCAAGATTTAGAAATCACAATCCTCGAAACTCCAAAGCATAACTGGGGTTTTCGTGGACTTCCTGGTGACGAACACACACTTAATTATAAGGTTGATGTATGAGCAGCTAAAGTTATTTCATCACCTAGTCTTGCAAACTCTTGAATGTCATTCCAATCCGTCAGATAAAGTTACATCCCAAGCTTCCCGTTCTTCTAGTTCCGCAAGACATGCTTCTGGGTTATTGCGTAAAGCAGCATAAGCTTGATTGGCTTGTTGTAAAAACACTTGTCTTCTATACTGCTCGATCGCTTGTTCGAGTATTACTTGCATCGACTCTCCTGAGCTTGCAGCAAGTTCTTTAAGAATATTGTGAGATGTAGTGCTGATTCTAACTGTAGCACTTTGCATTCCGGTTACTATTCTGTATACAAATTGGTATACACAAATTATATCTAAGTCGCCAAGAGGAAAACAATTGTGCAATCCATTCGAGGAAAGCTTAAATCAGTTGGTTTGCGTTGACTCAAAAAAAGTAACCTTTTCTCAAGTTCCTCCCACTACTAATTAAAGCAGCATTGTAAATGTTTTGACAAATCTTATTCTGGCTCGTCAATATTTAGATGTGTTTGCCTTGGTGTGACACCCACTCTTTCATTACTGCTGTAATTCGTCGCAAGTCGTCCTCACCAATGATGTATGGAGGCATAGTGTACAGCCACTTGCTGTACGGGCGGAGCCACACTCCCCGATCTACAGCGAACTCCCTGAATCCTATGAGGTTCGACGGAGATTCAAACTCCAGGACTCCTATGGCTCCAAGCACTCGTGCATCGCAAAGCGATGGTCCCTCCAATCCTTGGATCTCTTCTTTGAGCACTTGCTCAATAGCTTTGACTTTACTAAGGTAGTTTTCGGTTTCGATCAGGCTGATACTTGCCAAAGCCACAGCGCAGGCGATTGCATTTCCCATGAAAGTCGGTCCGTGCATGAAAGCGAGTTCCGGATCGTCACCAAGGAACGACTCGTAAACTTCACTTATAGCGATAGTCGCCGATAGTCCGAAGTATCCCCCAGTGAGCGCTTTACTAAGCACCATAATATCCGGGGTAACATTGGCAAGCTCCGCAGCGAATAAGGCTCCTGTTCGCCCGAAACCCGTTGCTATCTCGTCGAATATGAGTAGTACCCCATGTTCATCACACAGTCTTCGGGCATGGAATAAATACTCGGGGGGATAGAAGCGAAAGCCACCCGCTCCTTGAAATACCGGTTCGAGGATCACAGCGGCAATCTGGTTCTTGTTCGATTCGAGAAGCCCAGCGAGTTGACAAAGCGATGCTTGGCATTCGTGAGACTCTATGTTATCTCCACCCGGTGCATCAACGAAATACTGGGGGAGTATGACTCCTTTAAACAATCGGTGCATCCCCTCGTCGTCGTCACTCACTGACATTGCCCCTGTCGTGTCGCCGTGATACCCCCGGCGGAGTGCTACGAAACGGCTCTTCTGGGGAACCCCTTTGTTGCGCCAGAACTGAATTGCCATCTTGAGCGCAACCTCTACCCCCACTGAGCCGCTGTCAGCAAAGAACACGTGATTGAGCTTATTTGGAGTAATCCTGACTAACGTCTCGGCGAGATGAATGGCTGCATCGTTAACCAAGCCTCCCAGCATAACATGAGCGAATTTTGCCAGCTGTTCGTGAACCGCCTTATTGAGGACAGGGTGATTGTACCCGTGAATAACACACCACCAAGAAGAGATGCCGTCAATAAGCACAGTGCCATCATCGAGATAGAGTTTGACCCCCTCTGCTCGAACTACTCGATATGGGGGCGGAACAGTCTTCATTTGTGCGTAAGGAAGCCAGAGCGAATGAACTTGTGTAGTCATCGGGGCTGATATCAAGTTATTGACGTAGGCAATTTTATAGATCGGAGTAGGAGCCATGAATTACTTGACCAGGTTCTCAGCAGTTTGACAAATTAATTGCCAAGCCTGCTGTACGTGTATTTTACCTGTGGTTGCTTGTCCAATAGACATTCTTAAAGTTAATTTTTGCTCCAGCTTGGTGGAAGTGAGATAGATTTTACCTGAGGAGTTGATATTGTTGATGATTTCAAGGTTTATTGCATCACCAAATTTATGACGAAAACATACCAAATTTAACGGGGGATTCACAACTAGCTCAAAACGAGGATGAGATTTTACACATTCAGCAAATTCTTGTGCTAAAATAATATGCTTGCGAATATAATACTGTAAGCCTTCTATACCATAGTGCCGAATTACAAACCACAGTTTGAGGCTTCTAAATCTACGTCCTAAAGAAATCTGCCAGTCTCGATAGTCAATGACTTTCCCAGACGTGCTAGCTTGATTTTTGAGAAATTCAGGCATTATAGATAGTGCATGAATCAGTTTAGCTCGCTCTTTCACATAAAAACAGGTACAATCAAAATTAGTCAGCATCCATTTATGAGGATTAAAACAATAACTGTCTGCTAGTTCTAATCCTTGGTGAATCCACCGATATTCAGGACAGATAGCTGCTGTACCGCTCATTGCGCCATCAACATGGAACCAAATTTTATGTAGTTGAGCGATCGCACCTATTTCTCTTAATGGATCTATAGCATGAGATGAAGTTGTTCCCACAGTAGCAGCAATATAAAAAGGGATTAATCCAGATTTAATATCTATAACAATTTGCTGTTGTAGTAATTCCGGACACATTCTATAATCAGCATCAACCTCAATTAAATGGAAATTTTCTTGCTTAATTCCCGCTATTTTGGCTGCTTTCTCAATTGAAGAGTGTGCTTGAGTAGAAGTGTAGACAACCAATTTATTAATATCTGCTTTTAACTGAACTCTTGCTGCTATTAAAGCTACTAAAGAAGCACTACTGGCTGAGTCTTGGATTACTCCTCCTCCTGTGGTTGAAGATTTAAACTGCGAAGGAAGTTCCAACATATCTATTAACCAGTCTAGAACATGAGTTTCTAACTCAGTACAAGCAGGAGAAGTTGCCCACAACATTCCTTGAACTCCAAGTCCTGCACTGACTAATTCTCCTAAAATTGATGGTGCAGAAATACCTGTAGGAAAGAAAGCAAAAAAGTTTGGAGACTGCCAATTAGTCAATCCTGGTACGATAATTTCATCTAAATCTTGTAAAATCTTTGCAAAAGACTCTCCTTTTACCGGGGCTGTTTCTGGTAGTTTAGCTCTAATGTCTCCAGGTTCTACTTGAGATAAAACAGGCAGTTGCTCTACTGTTTCTAAATAATTAGCTATCCAATCAATAGTTTTATATCCCCAATGACGAAATTCATCTGAGGACATGTGGTATTCTTGATTGTTTTCCATGAGTCAAAAGAAGGATAATAATATTTTCCAAGTATTTTACAAAGAATCAGGTAAATTAAGCAGTGAAGTCAATAATTGGTCTAACGTAAGTTTGATCGCCCTTTCTCCTGAATCGACTCTCCTGATCTGCCAGCAAGTTCTTTAAGGATATTGTGAAACCTAGTGCTGATTATAATTGTAGCACTTTGCATTCCGGTTACAATGTTGTATAAATGATATACGACAATTATATTTAAATCTTTGCTGAGTGAACAGAGCAATGTCTATTCACTCGCCGCTTCTGGAGCGGCACCGACTCGCGCTCACGTTTACGCGCTATGTAATTGTGTCAAATGCTATGAATGCATAAGCGATAAACTAAAGATAATATATTTTGCAACAGGAGAAAAAAATTGTGCAATCTGTACAAGACAAAATTGTAGAAAAATTACAACTTTTGCCCGAAGCAGCTTTAAATCAGGTACTAAACTTTGTAGAATCTTTGGCACAAGAAACTATAAAAGAGCCGAAGGGTATTCCCGGTAGCCACCTATTGCGTTTTGCTGGAACCATTGCTAGAGAGGATTTAGAACTAATGGCACAGGCAATTGAAGCTGACTGCGGCAAGGTTGACGTAGATGAGTGGTAGATTTCTGCTAGATACTAATATTGTTATTGCTCTATTTGAGGAAGACGTTTCAGTACAGGAAAAATTAGCTCAAGCTAACCAAGTGTTCATATCTAGTACGGTGGTTGGTGAGCTTTATTATGGAGCTTATCGTTCAAGGCGAGTGGCTGCCAACATAGCACGGATAGAAGAGTTTACAAATAGCAATACAGTTTTACCATGCGATTTGGTTACATCTCAGTTCTATGGTCAAATTAAAAATTTCTTAAAATTGAAGGGACGACCAATTCCTGAGAACGATATTTGGATTGCGGCGATCGCCCAGCAGTACAAATTAATTTTAGTATCGCGGGATCAGCACTTTATGGAAATAGATAGGTTAACAGTGGAAACCTGGTAAGATTACAAACGATTTTTATTTTTATGGGGTAGCATATAAGACAGTGATTGCGTTCTATCGGTCGGTTATGCTCCTATTGGCATTCCTATTGAGATGGTAAGAGCTTGGATTGAAACTGAATAGTTTTCACATATAGCGGTTCTCAGTTGTATTTAATACAGTTCTTGTGGGGTGGGCATCCTGCCCGCCCTAAGCAAGCATACGGGCTTTCCAGTCTGTAACCACAATTAAATCAAGATAGTAGTGAAGCCAATTGAAAAATGCTAAAAGGAGACATTGTAAATGATTGCTCAACCCCAACATCAACTAATGACTCCTCAAGAGTATTTAGAATGGGAGGAACAACAACCCGTTAAGTACGAATATATTAACGGGGAAGTCTTTGCCATGACAGGGGGGACTATCCCTCACAACGATATTGCCCTCAACCTTGCATCTGCTCTTAAAAATCATCTCCGAGGGAAGGGATGTAAAGTTCAGATGGCAGATGCAGGCATTGGGAGTTTCACTTCAGGGACCTTTTCATTATCCAGATGTGATGGTTAGTTGCGATCCGCGAGATCAAAGAGCGCGTAAAGTTATTTATCATCCCTGTTTAATTGTAGAAGTTCTATCTCCAAGTACGGAAGCTTTTGACCTTGGTAAGAAATTTAGGCATTATCGTCGGATTGATACTTTAAAAGAATATGTTCTCATTGAGGCAGACAAAATGAATGTGGAATGCTACCGACTTAATGAAAACGGAAAATGGGAACTTACTTCTTATTCAGTTGAAGAAGCAACAGCTATATGGAACAACATTAGAGGTTATCTTGAATAGTATTAATTTCCGTTTTCCTATTTCTTTGCTGTATGAAGGTGTTGTTTTTCCTGATGAGCTTGAAGAGTAATGTGAGGCTCTGCCTCACTGTAAGCATTCCCAGCAAGAGGCTGGGAACGAGGGACGAGGGACGAGGAAAAAGTGGATTGTAATATTTTTTTAGTCCTCTAAAGAGGACTTTAGCTATGAGCCTGGGAATTGATTCCCAGGCGGTATGGCAACGAAACCTTTTAATCTGAATGCTTATTCCGGCAAACCCTCAACGCGCAATAAATCCAATCCCCGTGCAAAAATTTCATCAATTGGTAACATTTGCCCATCAGTAGTCATAAATTTATGGTCTTTGGTTGCCCGAATAGTCGAACCATCCTCCAAACAATATTCAAAAACTTCTTGTTGACCGCGATCGTGCCACTGTACAACAGGTTGAGTGTAAACATTCCCATTACTATCAACAGTATACACGCTGCATTCAATGCCTTTCTCCACAATTTCCCCAATTGGTAAAAAGCCATATTCTACTGTCAAAACTTCAGTGTCGTAACTTAAACAATATTCAGCAAAATTCAACATTTGCTCGAATAACTCTTCAGCTATTTGCTTTTTCACTCCATTTTTTGCCGCGCCATCCACAAATTTCTCACGCTGTTTTTGCATCTCAGCTACTTTCTTTTTACCCATTGCACGGCGCAGCAAATCAGCTTGTCCTAGAGAATATCCAGCTAAATCTTGAGCAATTTTCATGATTTGCTCTTGATAAACCATAATTCCGTAGGTTTCATCTAAAACTGGTTCGAGAATAGAGTGTTCATATTCTATCTTTTCTCTCCCGTGTTTACGATTAATGAACTTAGGAATTAATCCTGCATCTAATGGTCCTGGTCGATAAAGTGCAAGAATTGAAGATATATCCTCTATATTGGAAGGCTTCAAATCACTTACTATCTGACGCATTCCCGAAGATTCTAATTGAAAGACTCCTTCTAATTTACCTGCTTCTAAAAGTTCATACGTTTTCTTGACATCTTTGGGTAAGGTGTTAAACTCACCTTTAGCTAATATTCTTTGTGCTTTTCTTTCTTGGTTAGTTATCTCGTAGGGGTCAATTCTAAATCCTTTAGTTTCCTCAATCAAATCAATGGTTTTCTCAATCATTGTCAGGTTTCTTAAGCCGAGAAAATCCATTTTTAACAAACCCAATGCTTCCAAGTCTTCCATGTAGTATTGGGTAATTACAGAACCATCGTTGTTTCTTTGTAGTGGAACAATTTCATCTAATGGCTCGGCAGAAATTACCACACCTGCTGCGTGAACACCAAAGGTTTTGTTAGTTCCTTCGATGCGGATAGCCATGTCAATCCAGTGACGAACGCGAGGATCATTGTCATATTTTTCTTTAAACTCTGCTTCTGGCGTTTTATCAGAAATCATTTCTTTGAGAGGAGTTGGTTTACCTCGCGACACTGGAATTAACTTTGCCATTTTGTCTGCTTCCCCATAGGGAATATTTAACACTCTGGCAACATCTTTTAACACTGCTTTAGAAGTTAAGCGGTTAAAGGTAATGATTTGTGCAACTCTTTCTTTGCCGTATTTTTGAGTTACATAATCAATGACTTGATCTCGCTGTTCGATACAGAAATCTGTATCAATATCAGGCATGGATTTTCGTTCTGGGTTTAGAAATCTCTCAAATAGCAGCCCATGATGAACGGGGTCAATATTAGTAATGTGCATAGTATAAGCTACTAATGACCCCGCTGCTGAACCTCTACCTGGTCCAACTGGAATTTTATGATCTCTGGCAAATTTGATGTAGTCCCACACAACTAAAAAGTAGGTGGAAAACCCCATGTGTTGAATCATTTTTAGTTCATATTCCAGTCTTTCTTTGTATGTGGGATCGACTTCGTTGCGGGATTTACGATTTAATCTTTCTAAAAGTCCTTGCCAAGCTACTTCTTCTACGTAAGTGTTAGCAGTGTGACCTGATGGAATAGGATAGTTGGGGATGCGCGGCTCACCCATGATTTGGTAAGGCTCTACTTTATCTGCTATTTCTACCGTAGTGGCGATCGCTTCTTCTATGACATCATCCGGCAAGTGATCTCGAAATAGCTGCTTCATTTCTTCAGCTGACTTGAGATACTCTGTACCGCTATAACGCATCCGATTGTCTTCGGCAATCAATTTCCCTGTTTGAATACACAACAAAGCGTCATGTGCTTCAACATCGTAACAAGAAATAAAATGAGAATCGTTTGTCGCTATAAATTTAATCCCCAACTCCCGCGCAATTTTGACAATTTCTACATTGACAATGCGATCTTCAGGAGAGCCATGATCTTGAATTTCTAAATAATAATCATCGCCAAAAACTTCTTTATACCATTGTGCCACTTTCCGCGCAGCATCTGGTCTACCACTAAGAATTGCTTGGGGAATTTCTCCGCCCAAACAAGCACTGGTAACAATCAAATCTTCATGATATTCTTTTAATAAGTCTTTGTTAATGCAAGGACGGGAAAAAATGCCTTTACCCTGCACTCCTTCTAAGTGAGATGTTGTAGTTATTTTTACTAAATTTTTATAACCTTTGGTGTTTTTAGCTAAGACAACTTGGTGATAGCGAGGACGGCGTTCTTGTTTGGTGATATCGCCGTTAATTATATACATTTCATTGCCAATAATTGGCTTAACATTCTTACTCCGGCAGATTTTGATCAGTTCGATCGCACCATACATCACACCATGATCGGTGAGGGCGATCGCCTTGATGCCCAAGTCAATTGCTCTGTCAACCAAATCTGGCAGTTGACTAGCACCATCAAGTAGACTGTAATCACTGTGGATATGTAGGGGTACAAAGGACATATATGTCTCAAAGGTGCTCTCACTCAACAGAAACGTTTACCACAATAACGCAGTTTGTCTTGATTGCGATTACCTTGTCCGAAATCTTAAACACCCAAAGTGATGTTTAATAAATACATCGCCCCATCCGCATCCAGCAATGAACGAAACCCAAACAGATCAAACCCGTCCTCTATGGCAACGTATCCCGCTGACGCTGCAAATCGTCATTGCCCTAATTATTGCCATAGCAATAGGAATTGCACTGGGTGCAGGTAATCCCAACCCAGCCAATAAAGCTTTGATTAATAACTTGGCAATTCCTGCCGAAATGGTACTCAAGGCACTCCGCGCCCTAGCTACCCCACTAATTTTAGTCGCAGTGCTGCATACCTTCTTGACTACCAACATTCCAGGAACAGCAGGAAGACGTTTAGCAGTACTGCTAGTGACAAACACTCTGGTAGCCATCTTCATAGGACTTTTCGTCGCCAACATTTTGCGTCCAGGTACTTGGGGAAGTTTAGCAGATCCAGGAAGTACACAAGCAGCCAATCAAAATCTTGACCCTTGGTCACTCATCAGAGACGCAGTACCAGAAGCAGTCCTCAAACCCCTAGTAGATAATAACGTCATTCAGCTGATAGTTCTTGCCCTCAGCTTCGGCATTGTCCTCCGAGCAATTAAATCAGAGCAAGTTGCCCAAGGCAAAACAGGATTCCAACCAATTGAAGATGTAATTGGAATTTTGTTTGAAGCTGTAACTCGTATTCTCAACTGGGTAATTATTTTAGTACCCTTGGCAGTTTTTGGCATTGTCTCTAAAACTGTTGCTTTACAAGGCTTTGCACCATTCAAATCACTCTTCGCCTTCATCTTGGCAGTACTGCTAGCATTAGTACTACAAGCATGCTACTATCTCACCAGAGTTAAAATCGGTTCTTGGGTGAAACCATTAAACTTTTTGCAGGGTGGTGCAGATGCTTTTCTGACAGCTTTTTCCACTTCATCTTCTGCAGCAACAATGCCCGTCACTTTTGAGGTTTTGCAAGAAAAAATTGGCTTGCGGGAATCTTCTGCTGCTTTAGGGGCATTAGTTGGGGCAAATTTCAACAACGATGGCACTGCATTATATGAAGCAATGTCTGCATTATTTATTTCCCAAGTGTTGGGACAAAACCTAAATTTGGGACAGCAGTTTATTGTCATCCTTACCTCGATTTTTGCTTCTGTAGGAGCAGCGAATATTCCCAACGCCGGATTAGTAACCATGACTCTGGTATTTACTTCCGTAGGCTTACCCACACAGTACATTGCTGTATTGGTGACTGTGGATTGGTTTTTAGATCGCTGTCGTACTGCAATAAATGTCATGGGGGATATGACTGTCAGCACATTACTTGACGGTAAAAAGCCCCGTTCTCTTGACGAGGCTTAATCCGTCGTCAATATATGTAAAAATAATATTCAGGTGTGAAAAGGACCTTTAGCATCACATTCCTTAGTCCAGCACCGTTGAAGAAGAGATACTCTGTAAAGACGTGCAAAGCGACGGGGATTCAAAACCAGTTGAGTCTGGTGACTAAATATAGGTTGGTTCAGATATTGCCAGAGGGGAAATTTAATTTTGTGTTGTTCTGAAGTCATACTAGAAGGAAAATGTGATATTGGAGTTGCTGTAGTAGTTGACATTTTTGAATAAATGTGCGCACTACTCGTTCCTTAGTTAAACATTACACACTATATATACAACCGTCCTGGGGGCAATTGCGGAAAGTTTTGCAAAGTTATATCAATAAATTTTTATCTAGACCAATAACTAACTCCTTGTTATACCAGAAAATTACGGTATTTATGAGTATAAGTTATAGCAATAACTTGCAAAAACGGTAGATAACCGGGTTTCCAATTGCTACATTTGTACTTCAGTGTTTTTCCTGTTTGTCCATAGAACAGCAATGTTTGGGCATATAGTGCAAATTGCGTGAATTAGTAACACCCTAAAGGAAGACTTGAGCTGACACTCGAAGTTCCCCAAAGATGTAGATTTTTTTTTGATGAGATTTGGGTATATTGAATAACTAAGCGTTTTTCGCTCACTACAAGTCTTTCTTCCAAGATTTATTCTATCCGCAAATAAGAATATAAAGTTTTTGTGAATCTCATCATCTCAAGTGAAATCAACGTAGGGTGGGCAGTGCTAGCCCGCGTCTTTGTGGATAAAAACTTTAGGAAATCAATAGGTCTTTCACCTCTTATCTCTGCGTACTCTGCGTCTCGGAGGTTAAATAAATTACTTTTAAACCGCCGAGGCACAGAGAACGCAGAGGAAAAAGATGAGGAATTATCGTCTGAATTAAAATTTTATGAGTCATCAATACACGGGCTAGGTGGGCAGTACCCACAAAAGGGCGTTGCATAAATGCGGGATGATTTAAATTAATACGGGTATTTCCCAATACTTCAGATAATTAAGTAATAATCGAATTGAGTACTTCAGCATATCTACTGATTTAGAATAACATAATGTTTTTCGATGATGCTGATTCTGCACAAGCGACTACTAACCCACCCAGTGTTGGTAATTTCTTCTTGCAAAATGCCGATGACAAAATTAATACAGGCAACGATCCTAGTAAAACTGATGATGATGAGCAAACCTCAATTACTGTAATTCCCAGTGCTTACCTTCATCCCCACCGCTTTCAACAGTATTCCTCCAGCATCCGGCAGTTTACCAGGAGCAGACAGAGGTATTGTCCTCAGTCATAACGGTAACTCAGTATCTCTCAGTAATAGTAAAGACGACGATTTTGGTCAATACTTCCCCCCAGGGGTAGATCCTAAAATTGTCTATCCGCAAATTAACTGTAGTGGTTCAAATACCAATGGTGCTGTAGTTGTAAACTTAGGTGATTTACCCAACGCCACTAATTCTGGTACACCAATCGGCTCCTACGGATTTGTGCGCTTCCGAGGAAAAGTGAAGTAGAGACGCCCTGGTGGGGCGTCTTTCCCACAACCAAAAATTATATTCATCCACCGCTAACAGGAGGAATTAGCACCACCTCATCACCATCAAGTAAAATCGCATCTGGTTCCACGAATTGTAAATTAATGCCAAACCTTGTCACATCTCGCCATTGGGCAAGTTGAGGATGTTCGGCAATTAAGCGATCGCGCACAGCGACAACTGGTGTATCTTGAGGAAATTCCAGTACTAATTCTGATACTCCATAAGCTTCTTGATAAGCAGCGAACAGCTTAACGGTGACGGTAATAAAGGGATTAGACATTACAGAGTGGGATTAGGGGGAAGCACAAGTAAGTCTAGCGCAAAAAAAACCCCGTAATTGTAACGGGGAGAAATCAAAACACACAACCACACTAATAGTGAGGTCTACAAATATGTTAAAAAATTATCACCACTTTGAACAGATCCCCAACTTCGCAGAAGTTGTCGGGGATCTTGAGTTCTCTGTGCAGGCGTGCGTACTAATACATTTCCAAAAAGGAGTATAAATAACAAAGGCTGAGCAAAAAAGGAAAATTGTTGAATGGCAAGAAAAAAGAAAAAATCCGTCGGGTATAACAACAACTTCCACCGATGCCCAATTTGTTGTATTGTCCCACCTCATATGCTGGAGCATGTTGCCGAAAATGGCACTCCCACTCAGCGTGAATGGGCGTTTCACACATTAAATCTCTCCGCACAAATTCGCGGTAGACGCCAAGCAGTTGGTAATATTGATGTGATGCCTCAACCTGGGGAAAAACGTCGCACTATCTATGATGCTAAAAATGGTGAGCAACTACCAGGTACAATAGTGCGTACAGAAGGATCTCCTCCTAGCAATGACGATGCTGTAAATGAATCTTACGATAGTGCTGGGGCTACCTATGATTTTTATTATGAGGTGTTCGAGCGTAATTCTATTGATGATAAAGGGTTGCGTCTAGAATCTACCGTGCATTACGGTACGAAGTATGACAACGCCTTTTGGAATGGTAGCCAGATGGTTTATGGTGATGGCGACGGAGAAATTTTTCAACGCTTCACTAAATCGATTGATGTAATTGCGCATGAGTTAACTCATGGGGTAACTCAGTATGAAGCTGGTTTATTATATTTTGCTGAATCAGGAGCATTGAATGAGTCTTTCTCAGATGTTTTTGGTTCTCTAGTAAAACAGCGAGTAAAAAAGCAGACGGCAGAACAGGCAGATTGGATTATTGGGGAAGGACTATTTACATCAAAGGTTAAGGGGGTGGGAATTCGCTCTATGAAAGCACCCGGAACCGCATACAACGATCCGGTATTAGGTAAAGATCCTCAACCTACCAACTACAAAGAGCGTTACACTGGTATTAAAGATAACGGTGGAGTACATATAAACTCGAGTATTGCCAACAATGCCTTTTATCAAGCAGCTATAGAAATTGGGGGCTATGCTTGGGAAAAAGCTGGGAAAATTTGGTACATTACTTTACGCGATCGCCTACGTTCGAGAGCTAATTTTCAACAAGCTGCCAATACAACTATCAAAGTTGCCGGAGAACTCTACGGTGAAGCCAGTAATGAACAAAAAGCAGTGCAAAACGCTTGGCAGAAAGTAGGAGTGCTGTAGAAGTGAAAAGTAAAAAGAAAGAGCACAGGTTGTTTGTTTAATGATATAGTGGGGAAAGATGGTAATCTTTTCCCAAATTTGTGTTTCTACTTTGAAGTAGCACAACGGAGCTTAGCTGTATGCGGATTTCATTTGAACGCACAGGTGGATTTGCTGGTATAAGCAGAAGTAAGACTGTTGATACTTCTACTATGCCCGAGAGCGAAGCAAAGCAACTACCTCAGTTATTAGAAGCCGCAAATTTCTATAATTTACCAGCAAATATTACAGCACCACCAAACCAGCCTGACCGTTTTCAGTATACCTTGACAGTGGAAGATCAAGGAGAGGAACACTCTGTTACAGTTAGTGAGGCGGCAATGCCTGGAACTTTAAGACCTTTGATTGAATGGTTACAGAAAAGATAGAAGGCAGGAGACACCTATCTGATTCACAAATATTCCCCTTCTGCCCTCTGCCCTCTGCCCTCTGCCTTATTTACAACACATCCCAAGCTTTGCCCTTGTAACCATATTGGAAAATTTCTGGATGTAAAATTTCTGCCAAAATTTCTAAGGAATCTACTAGTCGAGGACCGGGGCGATTAAAGTAGGAATTGCCATCAGTAATGTAAACTCTACCACTTTGCCTAGCATGTAGTTGTTCCCACTCTGGACGTGTGGTGAAAATTTGCGCTTCAGTACGTGTACGATTTAAATCAAAGCCGCAGGGCATAATGACAATTATGTCGGGATTTGCAGCAACCAGTGATTCCCACTTTAAGGTAGCAGAAGATTGACCTGTGATACTAAACAGTGGCTCTCCTCCTGCTAAAGAGACTAATTCGGGAATCCAATTAGCAGCAACCATCAAAGGTTCAGTCCATTCAATGCAGGCAACCTTAGGAAGAGCTTCGGTTTGAGAGAGTCCTTGTGTTTTTTGTGCTATAATTTTGACGCGGGCTTCTAAATTTTCTATTACTTGTAGCGAGTTTACTCCAAAGATGTTGCCTACTCGCTCGATATCAGCCCAAACATCTTGAAGAACGTTGGGCTGTAAGGAAATAATTTTTGGTGAACTGTGAGTGAGGGTAGCAACTGCCTTTTCTACATCTGATAAGCTGACAGCACACACATCACACTGATCTTGAGTGACAATATGGGTGGGTTGTAATTTCTCTAAAACATCAGTGTTGATTTGATAGATACTTAAGGCAGACTGCAACAAGTTATCAACTTTATCATGAATTTCGCTGCTATAGGCATTTGTGTTTAAACGTGCTTGGGTACAAACGGGACGATCTAGAATGGAAGGAGGATAGTCACATTCATGCGATCGTCCAACAATCGCTCCATCCAACCCTAAAGCCGCCAGTATTTCTGTTCCACTAGGAATTAGAGAAACAATTTTCAAGTTGCTATTTACCATCGCTCCACCTCCACAACAGCTGTCTACTATAATTGTTGCAAAATTTAATCCAGTGGCAATCTTTCTCTAGGTCTGTTCTAATTTGAATGTGGAAATTCAAAGTAAAATTATTTTCTATAAAGGTAAGCAAATGCGGATAGTAGCAATTAGAGATATTACAGAGCGCAAGCAGATAGAAGTAGATTGGTGGGGGTGGTGTGTCATGAACACATAGGTAATATACGCCGGTGGACGTTGGAAGAAGAAAACTTTGCTGGTTCTATCTCAGATTTTGTTACACTAGCATTGGAAGCAAATGAACGAAACGCCGCACAATTGGCTCTACAACGCAGTGAAGCACGGTTTCGCGCAATTTTTGAGCGTTCCTCGCTCGGAATTGGGCTGGTAGATATGAAAGCACGGATAGTAGATAGTAACCCAGCGCTATGTCGAATACTGGGGTATAGTAAAGAAGAACTATGCGGTAAACGCTTCACAGATTTTGTTGACAAACAACTTGAAGATAGAGAACTGTACAAACAATTGGTTTCGGGATGTAGCGATCGCCTAGAATTAGAAAGGCGTTTTTTGCATAAAGATGGTCGGTTAGTTTGGACATACTTAAGCGTGTCTTTCATTCCTAGCACAAATGGTAAACCAGAGTTTTTCCTCGCGATGGTTGAGGATATTACTGAACGCAAGCAGACAGAGTTGAAGTTACGTGAAAGTAAAGAAGCAGCAGAAGCTGGTAGTCGAGCAAAAAGTGAATTTTTAGCAACGATGAGTCACGAACTCAGAACGCCTCTTAACGCAATTATGGGGCTATCTCAGTTGCTGCAACAAGAACTGGTTGGCTCTTTGAATCAGAAGCAGAAAGAATATATTAATTGTATATATAGTAGTGGAGAACATCTACTAGCACTAATCAATGATATCCTTGACCTATCTAAAGTAGAGGCAGGTAAAGAAGAATTATTAAGATTACCAATATCAGTGCAACAATTGTGCGATTATGTGATATCGACAGTGCACGATCGTGCTATGGACAAAGGATTGCAACTGATCGCAGAAATTGATCCGGAAGTAGATACTTGCATAGCCGATGACCGACGAATCAAACAAATGCTACTGAATCTGCTTACCAATGCGATCAAATTTACTCCAACTGGTAAAGTGTCGCTAGTCGTGGAAAAAGTACCTCAAGGCATCACATTTACAGTATCGGATACAGGCATTGGTATTGAACCGAATCAACTTCAATTTTTATTTGAACCATTTAAACAGCTTGATAGTCAGTTAAATCGTCAGTACGAAGGTACTGGCTTAGGTTTAGCTTTGACGCGCAAGTTAGCGCGATTGCATGGTGGAGACTTAACAGTTGAATCGACTTTAGGAGAAGGTAGTCGCTTTAGTTTGTTTTTACCTAATCAAGTACAAAAAGAAGTAAGGGAGTGGGGGAGAAAGGGAGTGGGGGAGAAGGAACAAAACATTTCCTCTACCCAGGATATTAGCTCAGAAACTCAGCCTTTGTATTGTGCTAAACGCATTTTACTTGTGGAACAAGAAGAACATACAGCAACACTATTGCAAGATTACTTAAAAGCAATTGGTTACGAAGTTGAGTGGAGATGTGAAATAAATAGCTTTTTAGAGAGGATAAGAAGCATGCAGCCAGATTTAATTTTGTTAGATGAGGAATTATTAGGACAAGATGGGGATTTACTCACAAATGTGCGACGACAGCAGGATTTACAAGATTTACCAATAGTAATGATTTTATCAGTAGGAAGTATTAAAAATAATATTAATCAAGCAGGTGCTAACGACTATGTTACTAAACCAATTGGCATAGTCCAATTAGAATCAATATTGCTCCGATACCTTAGTTAAATAATACAGCATGACTATACCGAAAAGAGTGCTGACAGCAGTTGCAATCCACAAGGAGTGGGCGAGCGCACTTGATTGATCCATTGCCCAACCACCTAAAAGTGGACCAATAAAATAACCAATTGACCAACATTGATAGCTGATAGCTAGATAAATACCTCGTAACGATTCTGGTGCTAACTCGGCGACAACAGTTGGTGCAAATGCTTTATAAATGGCACTGGCGATCGACAATATAATAAACGCTGCGATTATTCCTATCTCCGGTGGTAATATTAAATGAGTTGCCCAAACTAAAATGAATCCACCACACCATAATAACATTGAAATCATCAGAACGTGAACCTTTAAAAATGAATTAAATATTTGTACTAGCGGTAACTGTAAAAATGCGCCAATACCGACGTAAAATAGAGTAAACAAGTTAGCAATACTAACTGAATCTCTACTTGTTGTCGTTGCTTGCATAGTAGTGGAAATAAAGTTTGTGAAATACAAGGGCAGCGTACTATTATTCAAAGCAATGTAAGTCGTAAAGAGGACATTGATGGACATAAACAATTGCAGCGCTCTATCTTTCAATGCTAAAACAAATCCTGGCAATGTGTCTGTTTCAGTTACCTCATGACGTGTTTCCGTAATTGCAAATTGAATTAATATCAAAAACACTACAAGAATTAGCCCATTAATCAGAAATAGCGTTTGAAAAAGCACTCCCATTGAAAGTAGTATTCCGCCTCCCCAAATCCCCAGCCCACTGCCTAGACTATCTGACAATACCAAAACAGCAAACGCTTTGGAGCGTTGTTCAGTCGGCGTGACATCGATAACCGAAGCATCTGCCGCAGTCCAATAACATCCAGAACTCAATCCCAGAAATAAATTTGCTACAGTTAGTGTCGGTATTGGAATTATTGCTAACATGAACACTGCTAAAATTGACAGCAGCGCTGACAATAAAAGTGTTTGTTTGCGGCCATATTTTGGCGAATCTGTCAAGTAGCCGCCCAAAAAATGCCCGACAACCCCAGCCAGCGCTCCACAGCTCATGGATAAGCCAACCACCGTTGCCGACATGCCCAATTGATTGACAAAAATCAGCGGCATAAAGAAATGCATAGTTCCATGTCCGGCTATATATAGCGATCGCGCCAGCGCCTGCACCCAAACTTGATAACTGGATGGTTGGAGCAAAAAGGGTCGAGCATTGACAATACTTTGATTTTCCACGTAGTTATTAGGGTTGGAAGTAATGATATACTTGATATGCTACACGAGGTGATGGTGAGGATTCGCTCCGAAAGATTCCAAAATAATCTAGCCTCAATCTGGAATTCCAATTAGTGAGGGTGAAGTATTAATTAACATCACCTCAAAGGAGGTAGCATTTATGGAAGTTACCTTAATTTTAGTTTTACTCACCGCCTATTTTGTAGCGTGGTTCCGATCTCCAAAAGATAACGAAAAAGACACGCACGCAAAAGATTCTCATTCCTCTCCAAATTAGAGGAAAATGTGTATCTGGGGTTTAAAGCGCCGATAAACACACAACCACAACATGGTTAAAGTCGTCACAATCAACATCCTATATGACTTGCAAGACTGGGAGCAGCGACGGACTTTGTTAGTCGATGGATTAGCAACAGAGCAAGCTGACTTGATCGCTTTGCAAGAAGTGAAACTGCCAGAAAATACAGCTCATGAGCTTGCACAGCTGCTTGGTATGCCTTACGTGCATCTAGTACCTCGTCAAGTAAAATTAGGTGTTCACATATTTGTCAACCAACACATACAAGTGCGTGATTGCCAAATTATTCTCAATCAACCCGCACCATCAAGCTCTACCTTGTATCCCTCGGATCATTTTGGTATTGCTGCTGTGTTGGAAATAGCAAGTTAGCTCTCCCCACAACACCCTATTTCAGATTCCAATAGTGGCAATTTATCTTCACTATGATAATGCCAATTTCAGTAAACTAGACTTTGGTCACCCAATATTGGAAACTATTCCATTCTTCACCAGCACTTTTGTCTAGTTTTATATCTAAAATTTTTACTTCTTTAACCTCTTGAACTAAGCTAATTACTTCATCCTTACTGATACCATACATTTCCATTAAGCCTTGATATGATACATTTTGACCATATCTTACTCTTCGATACAAATCTATTAATATGAGAGGAATAATTTGTTTAATTAGCTTGCGACTTTTTTCCAGATAGTTCTCTTTTTTTTAAATTTTATTATGCGGAGCAGGTTCTAAAGTCGATTGGCTCGGTATTTGAAATATTAGTAGACCTTGAGGAGCTAAAATTCTGAGAAATTCACGTATGTATCTTCGAGAATATTGAGGCTCCATGTGTTGTAAAGTTATTTTAGAATAAATGAAATCAAAGTAATTATCAGGAAACAATTTTAAATTGTCTTGATCATTTAAATGGTATTTGCATTTAGAACCATGCTGATTATATTTATCTGCTAATTTTAGCATAGATGGAGAGATATCAACTCCATGCACCGTTTCAAAGTACTGAACCATAGCTTGGCTCAATCTGCCTACTCCACAGCCAAAGTCTAGTGCTGTTTTCCTGGATATTTTTATCCCTGATTCATGGCAAGAATTAATAATTAGCTCTATTTCTATCCTACCAGTTTCAAAAAATTGTTCAATTTCCCATTTATTTCCTTTTTTGTTAGGGTCAGTAAAAATAGCCTAGATAGGATCGTTCTTACCAAATTTATTCCAGTTAAATTTTAGCTCTTTAATATCCATATTTATAAAATTGCATTGCAATTAACTTCGAGCAAACTAAAACTAGATTTTTCCTATACTATTACACAGTTGGTTACTGCTGTTGCGCTTAAATTTAAAAAAGTTAACCTAATTCATTCTTGGCTCAATTCTTACTTTGGAGTTGCGTGTAAGCGCGAGCGCGGCTACGTTGCAGTCTATGATGAACTTGGTGGATAAAAAACAATGAGAGTTGTCAAATAAAGCAGTTAGTATGAGTAATAATAGTCACCCACCTATCAATTTATTCGAGTACGAAAACTTAGCACAAAAACAACTATCCCAAATGGCTTTGGACTACTACATTAGTGGCGCTTGGGACGAGGTGACGTTGCGAGACAATCGAGCTGCGTTTGAAAGGTACAAACTTCGACCGAGAATGTTAGTGGATGTAAGTGAACGCAACCTGACTACCTCCGTTTTAGGACAACCGCTCCAACTACCACTGCTAATTGCACCAATGGCTTTTCAATGCCTTGCTCACCCTGACGGAGAAGTTGCCACAGCTTCTTGTGCGGCAGCAAAGGGTGTAGGGATGGTATTAAGTACTTTATCTACCAAGAGTATTGAAGAAGTAGCAGCGTGTCACAACTCTAATGCTCTGCAATGGTTTCAATTGTATATTCACAAAGATCGGGGATTAACTCGTGCCTTAGTTGAAAGAGCATATGCGGCAGGATACAAAGCACTGTGCGTAACTGTGGATGCTCCTGTTTTAGGAAGGCGAGAGCGAGATAAGCGTAACGAGTTTGCTTTGCCACCAGGGATGCAACTGGCTAACCTGACAACCATGTCAGAACTGAATATTCCTTATCAACAAGGAGAATCAGGCTTATTCACCTACTTCGCCCAACAGCTAGATCCAGCAGTAACTTGGCGGGATTTAGAATGGTTACAATCTTTAAGTCCACTACCATTGGTACTCAAAGGAATTCTACGGGATGACGACGCAGTTCGAGCAGTAGAGTACGGAGCCAAAGCAATTGTCGTTTCCAATCATGGAGGGCGACAATTAGATAGTGCGATCGCATCCCTCGATGCTTTGAGCGAAATAGTAGAAGCAGTAGAAGGTACAGAAGTACTTTTAGACGGGGGTATTCGTCGCGGCGTTGATATTCTCAAAGCCTTAGCACTAGGAGCAAAGGCTGTACTGATAGGAAGACCTATATTATGGGGATTAGCAGTAGATGGAAAAGCAGGAGTAGCTCATGTAATTTCCCTACTAAAACAAGAGTTAGATGTGGCAATGGCTTTAAGTGGCTGCACAAAACTACAAGATATTGACTTAACATTGTTGCGCAGAGCCTAAGTTTTAAGAACTTTGATCATCTTGACATGATCTATCCCCGCTTCTTCAAATATTTCACCCACTTCTTCAAAACCCAACTGTTCATACAAACCCTTCACATACTCTTGAGCATGAATCACAACCTTAGCAACATTCCTAAGCGCAGCAACTTCCATTGCCTTTGCCATAATTTTCCTACCAACACCTTGCCCTCTAGCCAAAGGCAAAACAGCCAAACGTTCTATCTTCGCACTTTCATCATCCAAATATCTAATCCTAGCAGTACCCACCCATTTATAATCTAAACTAGCAATCAATTGATCGCAAACCTCATCAAAACCATCAAAATCGAGATCCCAACTCACCCCTTGCTCATCCTGAAAAACAATCTTTCTGATTGCTTGAATCGCCATCCATTCAAGAGGCAAATCAACTAACTTAACAACTACATTACTCATCAAATTCTCTCTTGGCGCTCTTGGCGTCTTGGCGGTTCATATAAAGAGGCGGAGCCTCAAGAATAGCATTCCCAGGCGGAGCCTGGGAACGAGTAACGCCCCTAATCCGCCCCCTCAATAGGAGCAAAACCTTGGCGCTGAATATTCTCCGTCACCGTGCGCGGTTCGAGAAATTGTAGCAGATAATCAGGACCACCCGCCTTAGAACCAACACCAGAAAGCTTAAACCCACCAAAAGGTTGTCGAGCCACAATCGCACCCGTAATATTACGGTTAATATACACATTCCCGACTTCAAACTCCTCCTGCGCCTGTTGGATGTGCGAAGGAGTGCGAGAATAAAGCCCACCAGTCAAAGCGTAATTAGTGCAGTTAGCAACCCTCAGCGCCTCCTGAAAATCATTCACCCGAATTACCGCCACAACTGGACCAAAAATTTCCTGTTGAGCAATGATAGCATCAGGTGAGACTTCCGAAAAGATCGTCGCACCAACAAAATACCCATCCTCCGGCGCTTCAAGAGACAAAGCAACTTTTGCCTCTGCCTTACCTTTCTCAATATACTCGCGGATGCGATCGCGTGCCGAAGCATCAATCACCGGTCCCACTTGCGTACTTGGTAACTCTGCTGCACCAATATTCAGAGACTTGGTTGCTTCTACGAAACGTTGCACAAAAATATCATAAACAGCATTGTGTACAATCACTCGCGAACAAGCAGAACATTTTTGCCCACTGTAGCCAAACGCTGATTGCACAACACCGACAACCGCCGCGTCTAAATCAGCACTTTCGTCTACTATGATAGCATTCTTACCCCCCATCTCCGCAATTACGCGCTTCATGTGCTTTTGTCCAGGTTTAAGAACTGCTGCTTCTGCGTAAATTCTACATCCTACCTCTTGTGATCCAGTAAAAGCAATAACATGCGTATCGACATGATTCACTAGGTAAGCACCAACTTGGGAACCCTTACCAGGCACGTATTGAAATACACCTTTAGGTATTCCAGCCTCAACCAGAACTTCCGTCAACTTCGCTGCAATCACAGAAGATGTTTCCGCAGGCTTAAGCAGAGTACAATTACCAGCAACCAAGGCTGCTACCGTCATACCAGTGGCGATCGCCAGAGGAAAATTCCAAGGAGAAATCACCACTGCAATTCCGCGTGGCTGGTAGATATAACGATTCGTCTCACCAGGAATGTCATAATTATAACCCTGGTCTAACCGTTCCATATCATTCGCGTAATAGCGACAGAAATCAATCGCCTCAGAAACCTCAGCATCTGCCTCCCGCACAGGTTTGCCAACTTCCAACACAATCCAAGCAGAAAGTTCGGCACGGCGTTGTTCCATCAAATCAGCAGCACGGCGTAAAATATCAGCACGTTGTTTTACTGGTGTTTTGCGCCATCCAGGAAAAGCAGCCTTCGCTGCTTCCATCGCCTGTTGAGCTTGTTCAACACTAATCAAACCAACCTTACCAACCACCTCATTAAATTGCGAGGGATTGACAGAATCAACCAACTGTTTACAATCAACATACTCACCATTAATCAACGGTAAATAAGTTTTCCCCAACTGACGCCGTACCGCTGCAAAAGCCTGCTCCGATTTCTGTGTCGCTTCCTCCACCGCATAATCTGTATCAGCCGCACCGGAGAAAGAGGTGGGGGAGTTTGTGAGTGGGGGAGAATTTAAATTTATCATCTCCTCTGCCCCCCTACTCCCCTGCTCAAGAGCTTTTCCTATCGGTGCTGCTATCAACTCCTCAACCGGGCGATTTTCCAAATTTTGCCGCAAGAAAGAACTATTAGCAGTATTTTCCAGCAAACGGCGAATCAGATAAGCCATCCCAGGCAAAAGTTCACCATAGGGGCAGTACACACGTACTCTATAACCTCTATCAACCAACGCTGAAGCTAGTTTATCACCCATACCGTAGAGGACTTGCATCTCAAAGCAACGGCGGGGTACATTTAAACTTTCAGCAATGGCGATGGCATGAGCTTGAGAACGCACATTATGGCTACCAATCGCCGAGTACACATATTCATAATTCTCCAGTAACAACTCAGTCAACTGCTCAAAGTTAGCATCCGTTGCTGCTTTATCGTTGTAAACTGGTTGTTGCCAATGTTTCTGTGCTGCTTTGATGGTTTCTTGATCCCAATAAGCCCCTTTGACTAAGCGAATTGTAATCGGATAACCGCGCTGCTTCGCCCAAGCGATTAAATCTCGCGCATCTTGTTCGCTGTCACGCAGATATGCTTGAATAGTGATGCCAATATCGGTACGAGAACGGAACTCTTCTTCGAGCAATAATTTTTTCAAGATGCGGAGTGTTATGTCTTTGTAGGCGTATTGTTCCATGTCAAAATGAACAGCAGCACCTAGTTCTTTGGCTCGACGTAGAAGGAGGCGGATGCGATTGCCTACTCGTTCTTCACTACCTTGAGCATCGAGAGGATCGAATTGGGAGTAAAATGCTGTTAGTTTTACAGAGACTTGGACTTTTGGTAGTGGTTGTCCATCTGCTTCGTCAATTAATGGTACTGGCTTCCAACTTTGGGATGCTTCCACTAGTTGTTGCATTAATTCTAAATAACGCTCTAGGTAATATTGAGCTTCTGCTTCGGTAATTACAGCTTCACCTAGTAAGTCTACTGTGAACGCCATTTTTTCTTTACGTAGGCGCTCGATTGTTTTGAGTGTTTGTTTAATATTTTCACCAGCTATATATTTATGCGCTAATGTTTCTGTGGCTGTGGAAACAGTTGTCGCCGCAACTTGCCCTGGCATGGAGTCGGGGTTGGCAAAATTTAACATTCCTTTGAGGGCGGCGGGTAGTTCTACTGTTTCGTCACCCAGGTATTCTTGTAGGTGGGAAGCTATTTCTGGTTTACTGTGTAGTGCAGGGAGTGTGTCTATGAAGCGAAATAGCTGTACTCGCAAGCCTGGGTTGCTCATTGCCCACGCTAGTAGTTTATCATCCCAGCGCATTTGATCGCGTAGGGATGAGAAGAATGATCGATTTTCTTGTGTTGCTGTGAGTAGTTGTCTTGCGATTTCTTGGGTTTTAGTTTCGTATGTGCTTTTTTGTACTTGTAATACCACTGATAACAAACTCCTGTTTTATGGTAAGGCTTTGCTGAGTCAGCCTGTATTTTCTATTTTGACTCTTGATTTGTGTTGCTACCATGTTTGGGGGGGATAATTATGAGAATGAACCGCCAAGAAGCCAAGGACGCCAAGAGGAGAGTAAGAGGAGATTTAGGGTAGATTATATTGATGGCGGATTGCTTTGAGGATTTGTAGTAGTTCGATTGATGATTCGGGGCGAGTTATGTCTTGTTTTGGTAGGAGTTGATATGTTGGGGTGTTGCCTTGCTGAATGTACGCGAATTGATAGTCCATTCCGTTAGTTGTCAGTCCCCACACTGATGTTTGTTGTTCTAGGCTTTTATATGTGTAGGTAAGTAATTGGGGTAAACCTTCTGAGGCGTTGACACTGCTATTTTTGGATTCTATTACTAGTATCCAGAAGGGTGTTGTTAGTATTCTTCCTTGTGTCTTGTTGACGGCTAAAATATCCATCCGTCCTTTGACGATTGTGTCTTCGTCTTCAACAAAGATACTAGCAATGTTTTCTTCTAGTGTTATCTTAATACTGGGATGATAGAAGCCTGCTAATTTCATTAACTGACCTAAGAAAATAAATTTGATTTGTCCTTCGGAGATTTTACCTGCTGCGTAGTAGCTCCGGAATAAATTACGAATTTGTAACATTTCTTGCTGTTCAAATTCTGTAATCGGTTCTAAGGATAGTAAGGATGTAATTGAGTCATTGAACTGCTCTTCATATTTGAAAAGCTTGTATACATCTTCCAGAGATAGATTGCTTGCGTCTAGTGTTGTAGTCATTGTTTTATCCGTCAAGTTGAGCAAAATGTTCTAAAAGGGAACGATGCACGAATATGTAACCGCCACCTACTTTCTGTAAAAAAATGCGCTCTGTGGCGTAATCTAGGAAATGAGCGTAATTCCAGGGGATGTAACTATTATAACAAAGAATCACACGCAAAATAAAGTGTTTGATGCAAGCTTCACCACCTCCGGCGGCAACGCCAAATAATAATCCTAAGATTGCCCATACTAAACTTTGCAAATTTAATGTTATGGCGGCTAAACCTAATAGTAAAAATCCGATTGAACCAAAAATAATTGCATTTTTTGCTGACTGCCAAATTCCTTGATTAGGAACTGTGAGCGTCTGGATACTGGGACTAGTTAATCCACGGGTTAGTACATAAATTATTCCTAAATTTAACCCAAATACGACTCCACGCACCCAGCCATCATGAAGAATTTGCATTATATGAACAATAAAGGTTCGCCAATTTAGTGGTGTATTTATTAGTTCAGCAGTTAGTTTTAACATCACGCCAAAAATAACTCCTCCAATTAGTCCCAGAACTAGATGTTTTCTGGCATTTCTCCAAGACCATTTTAGAGTTTCAGCAGGATTAATTTTGCCAAAACCAAAAATTAGCAAAAAAAATACTTTAGTAAAAAACAACGCTAGAAGTACTTTTTGAATTGGTAAAATCATCATTCCGGCTAGTCCAGTAATCAATATAAAAGCGATTACCAGCCCACTCATGTAAAGAAATTTTTGCCACTTTTCTTCTAACAAATCAGGCTGCATTCGTTCAATAAAAAATACTGTTTGTGACTGATTTTTTAGAGTTTGTGCTAACCAAATTAGCCAATGCATCACTTTTTTGTGTGAATATCGATTACTAGCACTACGGCGCTCTAACATTCTTTGAATATACTTATCAAATAAATGTTGGCGGCGTTCTTCCATGTTCATTCCTGGTAATTCTGTAATTGACAAGCCTTGATATGCAAGAGTCATAATACTAAGCATCAGTGGTGACTTGGCTAATTCTTGCATTGTTTTATCAGCTTGCAGCGTTGTAGATACTGCGGCAAGTTCTGAACCTGCATTTTGGAGATATTGATGAATTTGTTCCAAAGTCAGTGGTTGAATTAGAACTGCACCTTGAAAGCGGAAGCGATGGGATAATGCTTCATAATCTTTGATGCGGCTACAAACTACTATTTCAGTTTCTCCGTATTCCTGGCTGAATTTATTAATAGCAGCAACGCAAGCTTCTCTACGGATGGTGCTAACTTCGTCTAATCCATCTAGGAGTAATCGTAATTGTTGATTTTTTATCCAATTTTTACCGATTTCTTTGGAGACTTGATATTTAGTATTTAGTTCTCGAACCAACCATTCGGCAATTGTTATCTTTTCATTTGTCCAAGCAGAAAGGTTAAATACTACTGGAATTGGTTGATTGATGTCTTGTTCTGCTTGTGCAATTAAGTCGCGGGCAAGTTCTAGAAGTGTAATTGTTTTACCTGCACCTGGTTCACCTAAAATTAGGAGGGAACAACCAGCCCCCATTTGTTGAAATAAATCAACGATTCTGATATTTTTGGGTATTGGTTGTCTAGCTTGCTCTGGAGTTTCCCACAGCATACCCCAAGGACGATCTAAAGCATCAAAACGATTTTCTAAACCTAGTTCAATTAATACTACTCCGTGTAAGGAAGTTTCTAAAACACCTTTGATCCAGTAATTTTTTACTTTATTAAGTAATATTTGACGATGACGGTATTCTTGTCGGCTGTAAGGAATTTTCTCTATTGGTATCTTTTGACTAAAGTTAGGCAGTGGTGCGGTTTCTATCTCTGATGCATCAATTTCTCTTTTTAATGGAAGTTGTGGCATCCGGTCTTGGGGATGCAAATCTGCTATCATTGCTCTAGCATTGGAATAGCGATCGCGTGGATGACAATTAATCGCTTTGTCTAAAACTGTAGCCAACTGGTTACTAATATCAGTGTCAGTGCGCCAAACTATTTCGTTAGTTTCAGGTAGAGGCTGCAACTCATGGGGATGCTTACCTGTCAGCAGATAAATTGCTGTCATACCTAAGCTATAAATGTCGCTAGCATAAACTGGTTTACCTGCTGCTTGCTCTGGCGGCATGTAACCCATAGTACCCACTGCAATTGAGCTGATGATTTCACCTTGCTCGTTTACTACGGTATTCATCATTTCTTTGGCGATGCCAAAATCAATTAAAACAGGTTTGCCATCTTGTTGTCGCCAAATAATATTGCTAGGTTTTATATCTCGGTGGATAATTCCTTTCGAGTGGATATAATCTAACACTGGCAAAAGACTTATCAGTAATTTCTTGACTAAACTTTCACTGAATAGTCCTTGATGCTGAAATTTTTGATTTAGAGTCAGACCTTCAATCCATTCTTGAACTAGATAAAAATGCCCATGTTCTGTAAAATAAGCGTACAGCTTGGGTATTTGCTCATTACCTTCACCGAGTTCCTCTAAAATTGCTGCTTCTCTTTCAAATCTTTGTTGAATTAGGTTGTAAGCTTGCAGTGTGTTCGTAACTGGTTTAAGTTGCTTAACTACACAGATACGACGAGAAGGTAAATAGGTATCTTCCGCCAGAAAAGTTTCGCCAAATCCACCCCTTCCTAACGCACGGATAATCTGATACCGATTGTTTAATAATGTAGATTTCATCCTGGATAGATAGCATAGCATACTAACTATTAGTAAGCCTCTGCCCAAAGAAGTATGTAAAGAGTTTATGTTACTTTTGCCAGTAATAATTTTGCTGAGCAAGAACGAGGAGAATACCAAAAAGCATTGTCACAGATAACTAAGCTTCAGTAGCAATCAATACTCTTTTCCACAAAAAGCCCATAAGTTTTGAAAAGAAACTTGTATTTCATTTGCATTTCTGTAGTGAGGATTCATACCAAACTCATATAGCTTAATTATTTTCAACTATTCCACCAATTTTAAAAATATCCGGCAACAACTCTGTCTGGTGGATTCAGGAATCGCCACAAATGTTTTAGCAATCCCTTTTTTATCATTCTGAAAGAGCGTATTTTTTTAGGTAGTCATTTAATTCGGGAATACCGCAGTCAAAATCTTCCTTCCTCACACTGCCATCTATGGGGCAAAAAATCCATTTCACGGCTATAAATTCCCGTATTCTTGCTGATATTCTTTGAAAGCAGCTTTCAACGCTTCATTTGGTTCAGGGGGATTTTCTAGTGCGGCGTTGAAGATGTCTTGATCGTGATCGCTCAGTACCATTTTGCCATAAGATGCTATGTGTTCCATCGCTGCACTCAACGCTTGATGGATTACATAGTCATTCAGGCTCAGACCCGTCATATTAGCAGCTTTTTCTCAAGTTTCCTTGTGTTCTTCGCTGATTGTCAGTTCAATTTGGGTTGTAGTTTCAATTGGTATTGACATAGGAATTTGTCTGTCACCTGGCAAATCCCCTCACGCTCCCCATCACCATCATCTATAATATTCACCCAAAAGAACCAATTACGCTAACCGCTTGAGAATTTTACTGGTACACTTGAACTTCAGCCTTCCCTGTTAACTAGCGCCTATGGTACACATCAAGCGCGTCGAACTCACCAACTTCAAATCCTTCGGCGGCACAACTTCCGTACCCCTGCTGCCGGAGTTTACTGTCATCTCTGGTCCCAATGGTTCCGGAAAATCGAATATCCTAGATTCACTACTATTTTGCCTGGGGCTAGCTAGTTCCAAGGGAATGCGAGCCGATCGCCTACCCGATTTAGTCAACAACAATCAAACTAGCAAAGGACGTTCCGCTGTTGAAGCCTCAGTTACAGTAACGTTTGATTTGTCAGATCACTCCCCAGAAGAAGACGAACCCCCCCCTGTCATTTCCGTCGTCGAAGACGAACCATTAGAAGAATCACAAGAAGAGCAAAAAGTCAAGGAAGAACAGGAAAATCGCTCCCAAAAAATCCGTCCCCAGCGAGGCGGAGAGTGGAGTGTAACGAGAAGACTGCGCGTCACCCACCAAGGAACTTACACATCGAACTATTACATTAACGGTGTCTCCGCTACCCTTACAGAGTTGCATGAGGAACTAGAAAAACTGCGAGTTTATCCAGAAGGGTACAACGTCGTACTGCAAGGAGATGTTACCAGTATTATTTCCATGAACTCAAGGGAGCGGCGGGAAATAATCGATGAATTGGCAGGGGTGGCGGCATTTGATCGCAAAATCACTCAAGCAAAAAACACTTTGGAGGAAGTGAAGGAAAAAGAAGACAGTTGTCGGATTGTAGAGACAGAGTTAATTACGCAACGCGATCGCCTTTCTCAAGATAAAGCGAAAGCCGAAAAATACCAAAAACTCAAAAGCGAATTTCAACAAAAACAATCTTGGGAAGCGGTTTTGGCGTGGCGCTCCCTACAAGCACAAAACGAAAAGCTAACTGCTCAAATACAGCAGGGAGAGCAAACCAGTACCGAACTTACTAATCAACTCACGCACCTTAACGTAGAAATCGCCCAAAAAACAGTTGAACTTGAACAACTTAATGCTCAAGTTAAAGCATTAGGAGAAGAAGAACTTTTAGCAGTGCAATCTACCCTTGCTACTCAAGAAGCAGAGCGTAAACAACTAGGGCGTCAACAAAAAGAACTCGAAACTTCTCAGCAAGAAAGGGACTCGCGTCTTTTGCAACAACAGCAAGAAATTCAACAACACCAGCGTACCCTAGAGCAACTGGCACAACAACAAATTGTAGAGACTTCGTATTTCGCGTCTCTACAGCAACAACGTTCGGAGGCGCGACAATTAGTAGAAAGTTCTCGTGCTGCCGCTGCGGAAATTGCTTCAGCTTCAGAAGCGTGGGTACAGCAACAAACAGCCCTCAACCGCCAAATCGAAACATTGCTGCAAACTGTGGAACCCCAGCGCACAGAACAAGCACAATTAGGAGAACGTCAAAATCAATTACAACAGTTAATTCAAGAGCAAACTCAGCTAATTCAAACGTTGTCACCGGAAATTGCTGATAAACAATCTCAAATTGCTGATGTAGAGACGCGCCATGCAACGTCTCTACAACAAGTCGAATCCTTAGCTCAAACTTTATCAGCGACAGAACAAGAGCTGCAAATCCAACAGGAAACGCAAAAGCGTTTGTTGCAAGAACAACGCGAGAAACAACGCGCTTTGGATAAACTAGAAGCACAACAAGCTGCACAGCAAGAAGTGCAGGGAACCCAAGCAAGTAAAGTTATTATTCAATCGGGATTGCCTGGTGTGTGTGGGTTGGTTGTGCAGTTGGGGCGAGTGGAACCTCGCTATCAGCTAGCTTTAGAAACATCTGCTGGTGCTAGATTGGGGCATATTGTTGTGGAAGATGATAGCGTAGCTGCTGCGGGAATTGAATTGCTCAAACAAAAACGTGCTGGTAGGGCGACTTTTTTACCGCTGAATAAAATTAACGCTCCCAAATTTACCCAAGATGCAACGTTGCGTTATGTTAGGGGCTTTGTTAGTTACGCTGTTGATTTGGTAGAGTGCGATCGCCGCTATCGCGATGTGTTTGCTTACGTTTTTGGTAACACTGTTATATTTGAAACTATAGAGCAAGCACGTACTCAACTGGGATTGTATCGAATTGTTACATTAGAAGGAGAATTGTTAGAAACCAGTGGCGCGATGACTGGTGGTAGTAGCTCTCAACGTTCGGCTTTACGGTTTGGTACAGAAGCGGGGGAATCGGAAGAAGTTGCCACGTTACGAAAACGGTTGGTTGATATCGAGCGGGTTTTAGAGCGAGGTAGCGAGGCGATTAGTTCTCTTTCTGCCAGAACAAAACAATTGACACAAGAATTAACAGAGGCACGACAGGCGCGGCGAGAACAACAGTTACAGTTGGAGCAGTTACAGAAGGAAATTAAGAGTTTGACTGGGCAGTTAGAGGGGACGCGATCGCAACTTGCCCAAAATAGCGAACGATTAGCCACTGCTCAATCTCGGTTGTCAGTGTTACATCGGGAATTACCAGATAAAGAGCAACAATTACAACAACTACGTTCTACTTTAGCAGAGTTAGAACAGTCCCAAACTCCCCAGGAATGGCAAGAAATCCAGGCAACGTTAAAAATTCAAGAGCAACAATTACAACAACGGGAAACAGAAGTAAGGGAATCTGAGCAAAAGTTAAAAAATTGGGAAAATCAACAGCAGCGGTTGCAAGAGAAAATCCAAGAGGGCGAACAGCGGGTTGCAGAATACCAGACGCAACAGGCATCATGTAGAGAGGCGATAGATCGCGTCACCATACAAATTACCGAGAATAATGAGCAAATCGCCCAAACTCGCGCTACTTTGGCGCAAATGGAAGTGAATTTGGGCGAAGAAAAACAGAAACGCGACGCCACAGAAATTGAATTGCGATCGCACTCCTCGCGTCAACAACACTTGGAATGGGAACTGCAAAAACTACAAGAAACCCAGAATACACGAAGAGAAGAACTAGCAGCACTGAAAATTCAGTTGCAAAATATGGCAGCAGAATTACCCAACCCTCTGCCCGAAGTACCAGATAAAGTAGATTTAGAAGAACTGCAAAAAGAATTGCGTTCTCTAAACAAACGCTTACAAGCATTGGAACCAGTAAACATGCTGGCATTAGAACAATATGAGCGCACACAAAATCGGTTAGAGCAACTTAGTCAAAAATTAGAAACATTAGCAGGGGAGCGTACAGAATTACTACTGCGGATTGAAAACTTCACCACATTGCGACAACGTGCTTTCAAAGAAGCCTTCGATGCTGTCAATGAAAACTTTCAATCAATTTTTGCCACACTTTCCGAAGGTGACGGCTATTTGCAACTCGACAATGCCGAAGATCCTTTTAACAGTGGACTTAATTTAGTTGCACACCCCAAAGGTAAACCAGTGCAGCGACTAGCCTCAATGTCAGGGGGAGAAAAATCTTTGACAGCGTTAAGTTTTATTTTCGCCTTGCAACGCTATCGCCCATCGCCGTTTTACGCTTTTGATGAAGTAGATATGTTTTTAGATGGGGCAAACGTAGAACGATTAGCTAAAATGATTAAACAACAGGCGAAACAAGCACAATTTATAGTTGTGAGTTTGCGACGCCCGATGATCGAATCAGCCGAACGTACAATCGGCGTTACTCAAGCAAGAGGGGCTTACACCCAAGTTTTGGGCATTAAATTACAAACTGACCAAACAACTGCTTGAGTTTTTGTTAATAATAGTGTATAGATTAACCGGATTAGAGATCAGGAATCGGTATAGGATGTCATCTGAACAAATTATAAGACGTTCCGATATATTAAACACCCAGGTAATCACCCGCGATAATGGCAAACGGCTAGGAATCGTGAGTCAGGTGTTGATTGATGTTGACCAAAGAGAAGTTGTGGCTCTGGGATTAAGGGACAGCCTGATCTCTGTGTCTGGTGTGCCGCGCTACATGTACCTCACCAGTATTAATCAAATTGGAGATGTACTCCTAGTTGATAACGAGGATGTAATTGAAGATGTTGATGCTGAAACCTACAGCAACTTAATGAACTGGGAAGTCATTACAGAAACTGGTGAGTTATTAGGTAGGGTGCGGGGCTTCAAGTTTAATGGCGAAACAGGAAAGGTTTACTCTATAGTCATCGCTTCGTTGGGATTGCCACAAATTCCCGATCAATTCTTGAGTACTTACGAGATGTCGGTAGAAGAAATCGTCAGTACCGGACCAAATCGATTGATTGTCTTTGAAGGAGCCGAAGAGCGAGTTACTCAGTTGACAGTGGGTGTACTAGAGCGTTTGGGAATTGGTAGAGCGCCCTGGGATCGCGACGCCGATGAAGAATACGGACAATACACTCCTCGTACTACTCCCGTAGCAAATCAACTACCATCAGGAGTACCAATCGAGCCAATCAAACCGAAAGCCCCACGCACAGCAGAGCCAGTAGCTACAGAATGGGATGAAGACTACGTAGAAGAACGTCCCCAGCGTGAAGTGATGAGAGCTAGACAGTACGAGCCGATTCCATACGAAGACGAGGAAGAAGAAGATAACTGGAGTGAGGCAACGGGTAGGGACAAGTATTCAAGTCAACCCAGATATGAACCCAAGCCCTACAATAACAAGCAATACAATGACGAGTACGATGATTACGAAGACGACGATTTGAAAAAAGACGCTTGGGATGATGAACCACCTAAGCCAGTGAATATTCCTAAAAAAGTTAAAGAAAAACAACCAGAGTACGAAGAAGAAGGCGGCTATTAACCCCACCCCCAACCCCCTCCCCGCAAACGGGGAGGGGGCTTTTATTAGTGGCAAGAGGCGTAACGAGTATTTTGAGACATCTGTTTTGTGTGTAAGAGTACATAGCTGGGAAAAATAAATTAACGAGAATTAGCTAGCCTCGAATTACACAAAATGACTGAACAAAACAACTCCCCAAGCTTGATCCCATCCCATTCTCTCTCTCAAACAGAAGTTATTCCTGATCTTCCCCCCGCTCGCGGGGGGACTGAGGGGGGTATAATTGCCACACACATTTGGAAAACTCCGCCAGAACTTTGGCAGAAACTTAAACCATTTGCGCGACAGATGCGGCGTGAACCTACATTAGCAGAAGCACGGCTTTGGGAGAAGTTGAGAAATAAGCAACTTTTAGGCTTTAAATTCCGCCGACAGCACGCAATTGACCGCTTTATTGTAGATTTTTATTGTGGGGAAGCACAGTTAGTTGTGGAAGTGGATGGTGAAATTCATGACTACACTCAGGAGCAAGATGCAATTAGGCAGGAATTTTTGGAAAGTTTGGGGTTACGGGTGGTGCGGTTTAGGAATGAGGAAGTTTTGAATTTGATTGATGGTGTGTTGGAGGAGATTGCGCAAACTTTGCAACCTACCCCATAGTCTTCTCCCAAATACTCCCCTCATGAGGGATGTCTGGAGATAAGCCAATCCAAGAGTTTACGCGCCGATCAAGCTACTGCACCTGCCACACCTTCACCGTTTTGTCATAACCACCACTCACAAGAGTCTTGCTATCTGGGCTAAAGGCGACCGATTTTACGGAAGATGAATGCCCAAAAAGGGTGATAATTTCTTGTCGAGTTTGCAAGTTCCATAGTTTAATAGTTTTATCAGAACTGGCACTGGCAAGAATTTGACCATCAGGGCTGAACGCTAAGGCAGTAACGGCATTAGAATGACCAGTAAAGGTGGAAATTTTACTTGGAAAAGTGGAAATTTTACTTGGAGGATTTTGCCAGTCCCATAGTATAACTGAGCCGTCTGTCCTACCAGTAGCTAGAGTTTTACCATCTGGACTAAAGGCAACAGCACCAACACCATCTTTACTTTGTGATATTGTGAGATTTCTATCTCCTGTTTTCCAATCCCACAGTTTAATAGTTTTGTCATAACTACTACTGGCAAGAACAGTACCATCTGGACTAAAAGCGACAGATTGAATATAGTCTGAATGTCTAGTGAGAGTGCAGATTTCTTCTCCTATTTTTACATTCCATAGTTTAATGGTATTGTCATTACTGCCACTAGCAAGGATTTGTCCATCAGGACTAAAAGCAACAGAAGTCATCGAACTAGTATGTCCTGAGAAAGTAAGGATTTCTTTTCCTGTCTTTACACTCCATAATTTAATAGTATTGTCATTACTAGCACTGGCAAGAGTTTGACCATCAGGGCTAAAAGTAACAGCACGAACCCAGCCGGAATGCCCAAAAAGTTTTTTTATCTCTTCTCTAGTATTCAAGTCCCACAGTTTGATAATATTGTCTTCACCACCAGTGGCAAGGATTGTTCCATCAGGGCTGATAGCTACTGAATAAATCCCAGCAGATATTCCTGAATCCTTTGTAATATTATAGTGTAATAGTAGCTGACTATAATCTTGATTTGCTGCTTGATATGCACCAAGGTTATCGTAGGCAATTCCTCGATAGTAATAGGCTTCAAGGTAGTGAGCATCACCCTTTATTGCTTGACTGAAATCTTCTATTGCTTTCTGATTTTGTCCCAACTTTAAGTAAGCAAGCCCTCGTTTGTAATAAGCATCAGTGTAGTGTTTATTAATTTTTTCTAGCTGACTTTTGAGCGCATCATCAAAATCTGTAATTGCTTTTTTATATTCTCCCAATTCACCCCATAGTGAACCTCGCATGAAAAAGGCAGTTGCATAGTCAAAATTACGATCAATTGCCTCATTCAAATCTGCAATTGCTTGTTGATATTCTTTAGATTGAATGTAGATAGTAGCTCGACCTAAATAAGCATCATAAAAATCTGGATTGCGTTCTAATGCTAAATTAAAATCATTAAGTGCTTCTTGATATTTACCCTGTTTAATATAAACAGCACCTCTTCCCAGTAAGGGTTCAACATATCTTTTTTGGTCTACAGCAAACTTAGCTTTTACATACAGTGCTTTGGTATAATCCTCAATAGCTCTTTCATAATATCTACTTTCTTGGGATTGTGAACCTAACTCTGAATATGCACGACCTCGACCAAGATAAGCCTCGGCAAAATTACCATCTTTACTTAATGCATCACTGTAATCCTTAACTGCATTTCTATAGTATCCTTTTTTAACCTTTTCTACTGCCAGCTTATAATACTCTTCGGCAGCAGAAGGGTAATACTGTTGTTTGTTAATCTCCTTTACCAAACTAAACTCTTTAGTTTGCAAATAGAAGTCTAACCGGAACAAAGAAATATTTGGTGCAAAAGTTGGTGCAAAAGTTGGTGCAAGAGTTGGTGCAAGAGTTGGTGCAAATCTAGGTTCTCGTAAAATAGAAATATCTGGTAAAAAAGAACTGCTTGATACAAGAAAACTACCAACTTCTCCTAAAGCACCAATCATATTTCTTACAGAAGATGGTGACAAACCTTGAGAGATGCTATGTGCTTCAGCAGGGATAATAATCCCGGTTATACTGAAAATAAATGACAATAAGATGCAAAGTGTAATTTTGGAGAGTTGGTGTACTTTTTTCCAAACTAGATTAAATTTAGCCAGTTGCACTCTCTGCGTGATTTTCCAGTCCATATTTGTAGGAATTTGATTTCACCTGCTCAGGAATCTAAAGTTAGTATTCCCGCAGGAACGGTAAAAATATCAAATTCCAGTTGAGTATGGAACTACCATTACCTCTTCTCCCAAGACAGCCAAGACTTACAAGCGGCAATAGGGTGGCGATCGCCACCCAAGCAATCATAAATTATTGATATACTCGTCGCAGTTCTTCTCCAGTATGAAAAGTAATTAGGCGGACATGATATTAGGTTTTTGGCTTCTTGATGGTCGGAGCGCAGCAGGAAGGCTTCCCGCAGTTTGTCCATGAAGTGGTATAGTGTTTTTGAGCAACAAAATTTGGATACAGGTTGTGTTACATTATGATAGAAGATTGGGCATCCTAACAGGTAGAGAGTTTAAAGGGTGTCAATGAATTCTGTTTCGCGCAGCATTGCCCAGTCCGCAGCAAGTTATTCCCAAAAGCGCCGTTTCAACTTCAAAGCGTGGCGATGCCAGAGTGGATTATTTGTCCTGGCATTACTATTCAGCCAAGTTTTGAATGCCTGTAGAGTGGAACAACATTCCACATTACATATTGGGATTTCAAGCTGGGCAGGATTTGATATTGTCCTCTATGCCCAGGAAGCAGGCTTTTTCAAACGCCGGGGATTAGATGTGCAACTGATGCGATTTGAAAATCAACAGGACTCCTCCCGTGCAGTATTGCGTGGTTCCCTTGATGCAGCGTTTACTTCCCTCTGGGATGTGATGCAGAGCGATCCAAGAAATGACAAACCTGCGGTGATTTTAGTGACAAACATATCCTACGGTACGGAACGGATTCGAGATATCGTCAAGTCGCTCCGTAGCTTCTCACGATTGGATGAAGCAGAAGTTAAGGCTGTGGATATTCATGAAGGTATTGATAGTACACTCCTGATCTTGCAGCATCGCTTACTCGCGAAAACTGATCGCCGTGAGATTGAAGTGACAAAACACTATAGTCAGTTACCGCTTGTGGAATGCTATGCAGGACAATTAAATCAGGTGTTTATGAACATCCTCGCGAATGCGATTGATGCACTCGAAGAATCATTAGTAGTAAACACCAATCATCAACCTGTCATTACTATTCGTACTGAACTCATCGATATTCAATGGGTAAGAATTACGATCGCTGACAATGGATGTGGCATTCCCAAAGTGATTCAATCCCGCATATTTGATCCATTCTTCACCACCAAATCAGTAGGCAAGGGGACGGGAATGGGGATGTCGATTAGCTATCAGATTGTGACCGGTAATCATGGCGGTAAGCTATATTGCCAGTCGGCTCCAAGTCAAGGGGCAGAATTTCTCATTGAGATTCCAGTACGGCAGTCAATAGTCTAGGATCAGTGTTAAGTTATAAAATATACTTACGCTCTTTCACTTAAAGGTAGCAGTTTTACCAAAGCTTTACTTTTATTTAATTTGAATTTATGTATTTTCACCGAAGATGTTTTTCAGAAAAACTACGATTATTGAATTGGTTCTGAAGCAGATAACTTGATACTATCTGTCAGATAGTCAGTAAGCTAGAACACACTTAATTTACATCACAAGATTTCATGAACTTCTTGTAGTGTCAGCATCAGTTCTCTCCAACTGAGCAAATTAAATGTGGAATAGCTTATGAGGAATTAACCAAAAAATGAATAGTTTTCGGTGCTTGTGCGACATCTACGTAAGACTGGCGCGGCTTCGTTTTGACAAAAAATACTTAGGAGGTTATTTATAAATGGCAAAAGTTAATGAAGAACAATACGTGTATACTGAGTTATACGAAACTATTGAAATTTCTCACCCAGAGTCAGAAATTAGACACTACTTAAAAGAAGAGTTAGAGAGACTGATTTCTAGTGAAAGCGAAAAACCAATCTCGAAACCAAAAATTCAAACTCAAGTTCCTCAAAGAAGCGCAGCAGTAACCCAACAGAGAAAATCTGGGTTTAGGCGATGCAGCGGATTAAGTGAGTATTAAGGCAGGGTTCAGGAATTGTAGAGACGTTCCATGGAACGTCTCTACAGGAGTCAGAACAATACGGTTCGGTTAACCATGTTCATCTTCAGGTAGAAGATCCCCCCAAGCCCCCCAAACCCCCCTTGGCTTGGGGGGATCAAGTCTTGGGAGCATCACCAAACTTAATTAAAAGTGCGATCGCCACACTAATCAAAAGAACTAACATTGTACTTAAAGCGGAACCAAATCCCCAATTTTGAGTAGCGCCAAGGAATTGGTTATAGATTAACCGTGCTACAGTCATACTAGAAGCACCACCAAGTAATTCTGGATCGATAAAATCTCCCATTGCAGTGATAAAAACGAGGAAAGAACTGGCGGCGATTCCAGTGAGAGTTTGGGGTACAGTTACTTTCCAAAAAGCTTGCACGGGATTTGCACCTAAATCGGCAGCAGCTTCGAGCAAACGCTTATCTAGTTTTTCTAAAGAAGCATATAAAATTAAAACCATATAAGGTAGCAAGCTGTAGCTCATACCAACTAATACAGCAGGGCTACGGTTAAGTATACTTAAAGTAGGCAAGCCCAAACTGGTAAGCAAACTGTTTAATAAACCAGTAGGACGAAGAATTGTAATCCAAGCATAGGAACGCAGTAAGGAAGAAGTCCATAAGGGTAACACAAAACCGATTAGGAGTAAATTACGCCAGCGGATTGGTGCAATTTGCGCAATCCAATAAGCAACAGGAAAACCCAAGCATAAGCAAAATATAGTTGTGCCTAGAGCAAAAAATAGCGATCGCTGAATAACTGTGAGATACAGAGGATCAAATATGCGGATATAGTTATCGAATCCGCTAGGATTTACTATATCACCAGGTCGAATTCCTGGAACTAAACTTAACTCAAAAATTAGTAGCGTTGGTAATATAAGCAAAAGTAACAACCAAACACCCGATGGTGCAAGTAATACTAATGGTTGCAGCCAGTTTAACTGTAGGTTAGACTTTGTTGATTCTTCAGATATATGAGAAGGAATTTGAGTAGACATTGTTAATTGTTAATTGTTAATTGCTAATTGTTAATTGCTAATTGTTTTTACCATTAGCTATTAGCTCTTAGCCATTAGCTCTTAGCTACTAGTAAGTTTTGTCCAGTAACGTTCATAAACTTCTTCAAAATCCCCCAGAGGAGTAATACGTTCGCATTTTTCGAGAATTGACTCTGGAGGAAATAAATTAGGATTTTTTTGTACTTTTTTTGGTAATTGCTCGTATCCAGCGCGATTGGGAGTGGCAATGCTCAGGCGTTGGCTAATTCGTGCCGATACTTCTGGTTGCATGATAAAGTTAATCCAAGCGTATGCGGAATCTTGGTTAGGGGCTGTTTTCGGAATTACAATTGTGTCAGTCCATAAGGAAGAACCACTTTTAGGAATCACATATTTTAATTTAGGGTGTTCTTTAGAAATTTTTACTGCGTCTGCTGAGTAACACATTGCCAATGCTAAATCTCCTGCTACTATTTGATTGCGCCAAGCATCGGTATCAAAAGCTGCGATCGCTTCTTTAATCAACATCAACTTTTCGTAAGCTTGTTTGATTTCACTTTCTTTTTTCGAGTTATAAGAATACCCCAGCATCCGCAATACTGCCCCAAAAACCTCTCGAACATCATTCAGCAAAGTCATGCGCTTTGATAACTGCTTTTGATTTTGCCAAAGATAGTCCCAGTCTTCTGGCGGAGTTTTCAGTATTTCTGAATTGTAAAGTAATCCGGTTGTTCCCCAACTAAAAGGGATACTGTAGCGGTTATTTGGATCGTATGTAGGATTTTGAAATCGTGGTAGTAAATTATCTAAACCGAATAGCCGTTCGCGATTTACGGATGCTAACAAACCCTTATCCACCATCTTTTGTACCATATAATCAGATGGGTAAATCACACTGTATGTTCCACCACCTCCTGCTTGTAATTTAGCCAACATTACATCGTTAGAATCATAAACATCAGTAAGTACTTTGATTCCTGTTTGAGCATTAAATGTTGAGAGTAATTCCTGATCGGTATATTGTGTCCAAGTATAAATATGCAGTTGATCGCGAGAACCTTTGGAGGTAGAATAGGCACGCACATCGGCAAGTCTCCAACCACAACTAACTAAGGACAAGCTAGAAAGCGCTGCCAACCCTGTGAAAAATTGTCTTCTTTTTGTCATTGGTTACTCAACTGGTAAAGCCAAACAATCAATTTCTGTCCACCAAGCGTAGATAGGTGTATCTGCTTCAGGTAAACTACCAAAAGTATTGGGTTGCATAACGGTAATTTGTATATTATTTGTCAACTCAATTAAATAATTTACGTGTGTGCCTAAGTACATGGTGTTGACAAGGCGTCCTTCAAAACAGTTAGTTTGTGTGGATTTATACAGCGAAAGCTGAATTTTTTCTGGGCGCACACTGACTACTACTGACTGCGATATTTGACTTGGTGTATCAGAGTGACGGTTGACGACAATTTTCTGTCCTGTTTCCGTTGTCACGATGACGTTTGTAGCTTCTACCTCTGTAATTTTACCAGTGAAAAAATTTGTATCACCAATAAAATTAGCGACAAAATGAGTCAATGGTTTTTCGTAAATTTGGTCAGGAGTACCAACTTGCTCAATTTTGCCTAAATTCATGACAGCTATGCGATTAGACAAAGACAGAGCCTCTTGTTGATCGTGAGTGACCATAATAAAAGTTAACCCTAAGTCTTTGTGTAGATTGGAAAGTTCTACCTGCATTTCTTTACGCAGTTTTAAATCTAATGCCCCCAAAGGTTCATCTAGGAGTACTACAGCAGGACGGTTGACTAATGCTCGTGCTAATGCTACTCGTTGTTGTTGACCACCTGAAAGTTGACTGGGTAGGCGCGATCGCAATCCAGCCATTTTCACCAGTTCTAGAGCTTCTTGAACTCTGTTTTCAATTTCATGAGCGCGTAATTTTTTCAGTCGTAGTCCAAAAGCGACGTTATCCCAAACATTCAGGTGGTTAAAAAGAGCGTAGCTTTGAAATACAGTATTGACAGGTCGCCGATAAGGAGGAACATTATTCATTGACTCACCTTGAATCAATACCTTGCCAGCATCAACCCTTTCAAAACCTGCTATTAACCTGAGTGTGGTAGTCTTGCCACAACCAGAAGGACCAAGGATACTAAAAAATTCTCCTTGTTTCACATCCAAGTCTATTCCATGTACTGCCGGCTCACCTTTAAAAAACTTGAAAACGTTACGCAGTTCAACATCAAGCGACGATATAGCCGCCAAGCCCCCCTGATTATGCGTTACAGTTTGAGTCATAATTTTAAATTGAATACCGTAAATTTACGTGTTTTTTTAAATTTATGTAATATATTAAGCAAACTATACATCACATCTTGGTTCATTGTATCCGGCAAAAACAATTTGCACTCGTTCAATCAGGAACATAGTTCAAAAATTTTCCGACGCAGGATACCGGGTAGGCGTTAAGCGTATTCGTATACAGATAATACTAATTTTGCATTCGCTCTCTTGTCTTATGGCTTTATTACAATCACCACTATTAGGCGGGAAAAAAGATACACGTACAGTTGGGCGGGGTTTGCAGTCCAAATTTTTAATTGTATTTACCCTGCTATCGCTCACGGGTATTGCCAGTCGTTTGATCTATCTACAAGTAGTTGAAGGACCATTATATCGAAAGCGTGCAGAAGCAAACCGGGTACGGTTAATTCTCAAACAACCAGAAAGAGGTAACATTTTTGACCGAAATGGCAAACTTTTAGCCACCACTCGCTATCCTCGTTCTGTATATTTGTGGCCTATGGCTCACACCAAAGCATCTTGGCAAGTTGTGGGTCCACGTCTGGCTAAAATTCTCAATTTACCTCAAGATGAGATTGTAGAGAAACTAGAACAAGCAGGTCCCAACTCATCTTCATTGGTGCGGATTGCTCGCGATTTAAATGAAGCACAAATTACTGCCTTGAAGGAGTACGCCAACGAACTTAAGGATGTAGAGATTCATACGGAAGCAGTTCGATATTATCCACATGGTCAAGCATTAGCGCATGTTCTAGGTTATACTCGTGAATTAACTCCAGATCAATTAAAACAAAAGGAGAAAGAAGGGTATAAACTCGGTGATGTAATTGGTCAAATGGGGGTAGAAAAGGCTTATGAAAAGATGCTTAGAGGTGAATGGGGAGGTCAGCGAGTCGAAGTGGATGGCAGGGGTCGTCCAATTCGAGTTTTGGGAGAGAAAGAGGCAAAGGCAGGTAAAGATATACGCTTGACTATAGATCTCAACGTGCAAAAAGCCGCCGAAAAAGCTTTGGGTAAGGTTAAAGGAGGAATTGTGGCAATTGATCCCAGAAACGGTGCAGTTTTAGCTATGGTGTCTTACCCCACCTTTGATCCAAATATCTTCTCTAAACAAAAACTCTCCCAAAAAGATTGGGAAAGCGTACAAGGTAAATCTTTTCCATTAGTTAATCGCACTTTGAGCGTCTTTCCACCCGCTAGTACTTATAAAATTGTCACTACAACTGCTGGTTTGGAATCGGGAAAATTCTCTCCTGATACAGTGCTACAAACCTACGGCTCTCTAACTATAGGTGGGGTAACATTCGGTGAGTGGAACCATGCTGGATTCGGTCCTTTAGGATTTACCGGGGCAATGGCGATGAGCAGTGATACCTTTTTCTATCAAGTTGGTAGGAAAGTTGGTGGTCCCACTTTGATTGAATGGAGTCGTAAATATGGATTTGGTCAAAAAACTGGCATTGAGTTTGCCGACGAAGAATCAAAAGGTTTAGTCCCAGATGATTCTTGGAAACGGAAAGCCTGGAAGATACCCTGGACTGTAGGCGACACAATCAATATGTCAATCGGTCAAGGTGCGCTACAAGTGTCACCACTGCAAGCTGCTATTATGTTTGCTGTCCCTGCTAATGGTGGATACCGAGTGCAGCCGCATTTGCTCAAAGACAATGAAGAAGCAAAAAGCTGGCGGGTATCTTTAAATATGAAACCGACAACCATTAAAATTTTGCGTGATGGACTGCGCAAAGTGATCACAGAGGGTACAGGTAAACGTTTAAACATGCCAACAATTGCCCCATCTTCCGGAAAGAGTGGTACTGCTGAAGCAGGCACAGGTCGTCAAAATCATACTTGGTTTGGTGCTTATGGTCCTAGCGATAAACCGGAAATTGTCGTTGTGGCGTTTGGTGAAAATACCGGCGGCGGTGGTGGTAGCAATTGTGGACCAATGGTGTTACAAGTGTTGGAAGCTTATTTTCAAAGTAAGTATCCGGGTAAGTACGCAAAACCTGCTGCTGAGGAATCACAATCAGGACGCAGTACACGAAATTGATCACAGCGTTGCTAATTAGACTTCTCCAAAAAACAATGTAGAGACGTTCCGGCGGAACGTCTCTACAAATCGTTTCGTTTATTAATCTTCAAACGACACTAATAAATCTTCTGCGTATATATTCGCTTCTTCAACAAAAACACTAACTTCTGGTCCCAAGTTCAAGAAGAAGTTTCTTACACTTAAACTAAATTTGTCTGCTGAAATGGTTACTCCTCCATTAATTGCCTCAGCTTCGTCATCTTGTAATTCTACAAAAAAAGATTTGTTGATGTCGTCAACTTTAGACATAAGCATACGGTCACTCCTGACAATTTTTTAATTTTTCAGGGGTAGTTTGATTTTTACAATCAAGTACCCAGATTAATTATTAAGTATTTATTGTGGAATTCACGTTAACTTGTATAAAGTAATTTAATAAACTACTGAGTCGGTTTCAAATTTTTGGCTTTGTAGAAAGTTTCGAGGCTGGAGCGATCGCCTACATATCGCCAATGCCAAGGTTCATAACTCACACCTTGGGGATTGTCTTTAGGGAAAGACAACTCAAAGCTAAAACGTGCTGCATTCGCTTGTAGCCATTGAAAAGCTTTGGTCTTTTCAAAGTTAGGATTCACGTTAGTCGCTGGTACTGCGGCATCTCCAATATCCACAGCATAACCTGTGTGATGTTCGCTATATCCTGGGGGTGCGCTCACTGCCGCTCTTTCTGCTGCTGATTGGTTCCTTTGAGATTTTACACCAAAAAATAACTGTTCTTGGTCTTTAACAGAACGAAACCCAGAAATTGGCACTAAAATCACACCTTCGCTACGGGAAGCTTGTGCCATTGCTAGATACTGTTGAGCAGCTGTTTTTCGCATTCTAATCTGTCCATTTGGCGTAACTGGTGCTAATTCTGATTCTGGCGCTTCTGGATAGGAAAAATGTCCCAATAATGTATCAGTTTTGTTACTTTCTGGGTTGACAGAAGTACTTGTTTGTGTATTTTGAACTGAAGGCTGTTGCTCAACAGTTTTTTTTGGTGTGATGAGGAAAAACAGAAAACCACTAGCAACAGTAAGCAGAACAAATCCTACTACACCCCCAATGATTAAAGGAATACGCGATCGCTTCTGGGGTAATGCATCAGGAGTATCGCGTAAAGCTGCCGGAATTTCTTCACCTTCGGTTGGTGATGGTTTTTCCGGTTTTCCAGAAAACCCTGGATTACTCAATTGTTCACTCCTGCTTTAGTTGAATAATCGTAACAAATTGTAAACTAGAGATAAATTTAAATTTGTCGTCATTCGCATAATTTTGGCAAATCTTTTAGAACTATATCTCAAGCTAGTAGGATTGGTCTTAGTGGGATTCTTGATTGGTCGAAAACTACCAACACAATTTCCCACCCGTTTAGGTCAATTTCTCTTTTGGGTAGGAGTACCGATAAGCATTGTAGCTTTTTTACGCAAGGCTGACTTGTCAGGACAAGTTTGGATTGCGCCGATGTTTGCCCACGCAGCTATTTTACTAGGGGCATTTCTAGCATGGTTAACAATAAAATGGCAAGCTTATTCAACAAAAACTGTCCCCCAACTACCCACTCAGGGTAGCTTTATTTTGGCAGCAATGGTAGGTAACACAGGTTATCTTGGCTACCCGGTTACTCTGGCAGTAGTTGGCACTAAATACTTTGCTTGGGCGCTATTTTACGACTTGCTAGGCACAACATTGGGGGCATACGTGTTAGGAGTAGCACTAGCAGCTCGTTTTGGTGGTGGAGTTAAAAATCATTGGCAGATTGCCAAAGCAATTTCCATCAATCCTGCTTTATGGAGTTTCGGCTTAGGCTTGCTGTTGAAGCGTCAAGAGATTCCCACCCTGGTGGAATTTTGCTTGGAGAAATTAGCCTGGAGTGTAGTTGCACTGTCTCTAATGTTAATTGGCATGAGACTAGCACAACTAAATTCTTGGCACAACCTTAAATATGCCAGTTGTTCGCTGTTCTTCAAAATGCTACTAGTTCCCCTCATTTTAGGTAGCACTTTATCATTTTTTGGTTTAAAAGGTGCTGCTTCACAAGTAATTTTGCTTCAAATGGCAATGCCGCCAGCTTTCACCACCATCATCCTTGCCGAAACCTTCCATCTTGACCACAACCTTGCTGTCACCACACTCTTGTTAGGAACTATGCTGTTACTGGTGACTATTCCTGTCTGGTTGTGGCTGTTTTGAGAAGACAGGAGTCACCGAGTCACCGAGTCAGGAGTTATTATTCTTCCCTACTCCCCACTCCCCTGCTTTGTTTTTGTTGAAATTTCTGCTGGAGTGATAAGTTCATAGGGTTCAAATGGTTGATGAATCCAAGGGTTGTCAGGTAAGTAATCAATGTAGTAATGAGGAGCGATTACTGAAGATGCTTTGTACCATATAACAGCACAGCGAATTTCTTCGATTGGGGAGTCGCTATATTCTTTGAGCCAAGGTATGGTTTCGATGAGTGTCACCCCAGAGTCTACCAAGTCATCCACTAAAAGAATGCGCGAACCTAAATGTGGGGTAGTCATTGTTAGGTGACGAGAAAAGATTAATTTGCTTCTTTCTTGCTTGCCTGCACTGCTATAAGATGATGTTGCCAAAATGGCGAGTGGTAGCTTATATATACGAGAAAGAATATCTCCCACTCGCAATCCCCCTCTAGCTAAGCAAATAATCTGATTGAATTCCCAGCCAGATTCATAAATCTGAGCAGCCAGTTGTTCAATCTTCTGGTGATAATCTGACCAAGAAACGTAAAGATCTGGCATAAAAAACTTAATTTACAGCTAAAACTGAATAACAAACTAGTAATCAAATTTTCAACCTAAAATATTATGAGCGATTCTGTCCCTAATGGCTATCCCCATCCAACTCCTGAGAATGAAAAACTTGATTTAAAAACGAAACTGGCTTATGGTGCTGGTGATTTAGGTCCGGCAATTACCGCTAATATTGCCATATTTTATCTCATGATTTTCTTTACCAATGTAGCTGGTATCCCTGCTGGTCTAGCTGGTAGCATTTTAATGATTGGTAAGATTTGGGATGCGGTGAACGATCCGATTGTTGGTGTGCTGACTGACAAAACCACATCTCGCTGGGGACGTCGTCTTCCTTGGTTATTGTATGGAGCGATTCCTTTTGGAATTTTCTTTTTCTTACAGTGGATTGTACCTAGATTTAGTCCGAATACCAGTACTAATATGTGGGCATTGTTCTGGTATTATGTGGCGATTGGGGTATTATCTCAGGTATTTTATACAGTCGTCAATTTGCCTTATACGGCAATGACTCCAGAACTAACTCAAGATTACGATGAACGCACAAAGTTAAATAGCTTTCGCTTTGCTTTTTCAATTGGTGGCAGTATTCTATCGTTGATATTGGCGAAAATTGTCATTGACACAATTGCTGATCGCCAGCAACAATTTTTAGTATTAGCTGGGATTTGTACAGTGATTTCTGTATTGTCACTGTATTGGTGTGTTTGGGGAACACGCGATCGCATCATGGTTTTTGAAGCCAAACGTACTCCAATTGAGCCTGAAGCATCCATTCCTATCAGTGAACAACTAAAAATTGCCTTTGCCAACCGTCCTTTTCTCTACGTTATCGGCATATATCTTTGTTCTTGGTTAGCCGTACAGGTAACAGCAAGCAATCTTCCTTTCTTTATCATCTACTGTATGCGCCTCAAAGAATCAGACGTACCCATAGTACTGATTGGAGTGCAAGGAACAGCTTTACTAATGCTATTCGTCTGGACAGCTTTAAGTCAACGCATCGGAAAAAAAGCAGTTTATTTTATGGGCATGAGCCTATGGATTATAGCAGCAGGGGGATTATTTTTCTTACAACCAGGTCAAATTGGTTTAATGTACATCATGGCAGTAATGGCAGGCATCGGTGTTTCCACTGCTTATCTCGTTCCCTGGTCAATGATACCAGATGTCATCGAACTAGATGAACTGCAAACAGGACAACGCCGTGAGGGAATTTTTTATAGCTTCATGGTTTTGCTGCAAAAATTCGGTTTAGCTTTCGGGTTATTTTTAGTAGGAATAGCATTAGAAACATCTGGCTTTAAAGAAGCTGTTGCCGGACAAACTACACTACCCCAACAACCAGACTCAGCACTACAAGCCATACGCATTGCAGTTGGTCCTTTACCTACCATTTTTCTCATCGCTGGCTTATTCTTAACATACTTTTACCCCATTACCCGCGAACTACACGCAGAAGTTTTACTCAAACTCCAAGAACGTAACAAAAAGTAATACTCCCGCCCATGAAATCCACAATTTTTGTAGAGACGTTTCATGGAACTTCTCTACTATTTACAAAACTACACAAATTTAAATATTATTTTATATGTCTTAAGATAGATAGATATATTATTATGAATCTACTCTTATTAAAAGAGTATGCCAAAAAATCTACTTTATGAACAGTTTGGAAATATTTAATGGCTTGCGCTTATTAGTAGTTGATGATAACGTTGACTCTCTGGAGTTAATCACTGCTATTTTTGAGACGTTAAATACGCAGGTAATGACTGCGACATTAGCTCATAATGTCTTGACAATGATCACAGAGTTTCAACCGCATGTTTTAATTAGTGATATTTCCATGCCTGATGAAGATGGTTATTCGCTAATTAGGAAAATTAGAGCTCATAAAGATCCGCAAGTACAAAAAATTCCAGCCATAGCATTAACAGGAATTGCTTACCAAACTTCACTGACTCAAGCTATCGATGCGGGATTCACTACATATCTAACCAAGCCTTTCGATCCCGATAACTTGATCACAGTTGTCGCCAATCTTGCGCAAAACACAATTTGTAACCAATTGACTCCAGCCAGTTGAAAAATCCATCTCAACAGCAATCCCCAGACAAAAGTACAGCTTCACAAATAGCACTTACTCCTCTGCGTCCTCTGTGCAGGCGTGCGGTTCATTAAATCTATCCAAAGACCCTATTATTATAATACCAATAATACTTATAAGATAAGTATAACTAGCAAAAACGCTTTAAGATAAATGACACAAAGCATAGAAGAATTATCCGCGCAGTTAGAAAGTCCAAATTTGCGCGATCGCATGGTAGCCCTAGCAAGTCTAAGAGAAGTTCCCGCAGAAGAAGCAGTACCTTTAATTAAAAAGGTATTAGATGATGAATCTCTCCAACTGCGGTCAATGGCAATATTTGCCTTAGGAGTCAAACAAACTCAAGATTGCTATCCAATTTTAATCCAAATCCTCGAATCTGATCCAGATTACGGTATTCGCGCCGACGCAGCAGGTGCGTTAGGATACTTAGGGGATGTCAGAGCATTAGAACCGCTCGTAAGAGCATTTTATGAAGACACAGATTGGCTAGTACGCTTTAGCGCCGCAGTATCCCTTGGTAATCTTAAAGACAAACGCGCCCATGAAGTATTAATTAGCGCCTTGGATAGTGAAGAAGTAGTTGTACAACAAGCGGCGATCGCAGCACTAGGAGAAATCAAAGATGTAGAATCAGTAGATCAGATTCTGCGCTTTGCCCAATCAGAAGACTGGTTAGTACGCCAACGTCTTGCAGAAGCCTTAGGTAATCTTCCCAGCCCCAAGAGTATCTCAGCTTTGAAATACCTAGAAAAAGATAGCCATCCCCACGTTGCTGAATCAGCAAGAATTTCTCTCAAAAGATTAGAGGAAGCGGCTAATCAAGCATAATACCAACACTTCGGTGCTACCTTGGAATAAGTTAGATCACTAAGAAATTTAACGTCAGGTTTGATTGATGAATATTGAAGAGTTTTTTCAGTTAAGTGCTGGTAAATGGTTTTCTCAACGTACTAGTCACCACTTGGCTTTTAAGCAAGCAGAGAATGGGAAATCAGAGCTTGTAATAGAATCGCTAGCAAAAGATCATCCAGATGTGATCAAATTGTGTCAACAGTACGAAATCGATCCTAGCAAAGCCAACTGTGGTGCTAGAGTTTCCTGGAACGGCACAATGGAATGGGATGAAGAAAAACACACTGGTTCTACGGTACTGGTAATTGTACCTGATGAAGGTAATCCCAATGAAGGGAAGTTGCTGCGGGAAATGGGTTATGCTGAGAAGGCTCCTGTTGCCGGAAGCTATAAGATTGGTAGTGATGATGCCTTGACTCTAACTACAGAGTATGAAACTATGTGGTCTGAGGAGCGTTTGTGGTTTGCTAGTCCTAATTTAAGAATGCGGGTAAGTGTATTGAAGCGTTTTGGCGGCTTTAGTATGGCTTCGTTTACTTCGGAAATTCGCATGGGTGGAACGACTGCGCCAAAAGCATCTGAGGCTGCTACAGCAACGAGTTGATGTAAGATATTGAACCGCAGAGGCGCTCCAGAACGCAGAGGGAGTTTTTGCTTGTGGTGCGGGCCGGAAAGCCCGCCCTCAGCTTTGTGTGAGAATAATTAGTTAATTGTTTGGACTTGTTCGACTGCCCAGTTCATTGCGACTAAAAACTGTTTTAATACTAGTTCATCTTTTAGTGCTAGTAAAGGGATTGACCAACTGGAAAGATTGACTGATTTTGATTTATCAAAAACATCGGGAAAGTGATTTAGCCAGTTGATTTTTTTTTCTCTATGTGAAAAGATTGCTTCGCACCACACTTTGCCATCGGTGGAAACATTTAAAAGCTTTTGCTTTTCGCCGACTTGATTACTTATTTTACCAATAAAAGAACCATAAGTTTTACCTTTGCCCCACTGTATTTCAATTTTTTTGTCAGTTGTCCATTGTAAAATTTGGCGGGCAACCATAACAGTTTCACTATTATATTTAGTTTCTAGTTCTAGAAAAAATGAGGATTCGTTCCATTGTTTAAATTCACCGGAGATACTAGGTTTTTTTAGTGTTTGACTGATTACTCTAGGAACAAGAGTTTTCTGTTTTTCGCCAACGTATTGCTTGATTTCTAGTGCTAATACTTGGGCTGGATTCATTTGCTGATTCAGAAACTCCACTACACGTTGAAGTTCGAGGGGAATTTTATCAGCAACAAATACTAGTCTGATTTTACCTGCTAGCAAGTTAGTTTTGACTAACTGCCAAAACTGTTCTTGATCGGTATCAGTACCAAGAAATTCTCGCAGCACTTGTTCGGGTTCAATACCAAGTCTTTGACAATTAATTTGAAACTGGGCGCGAATTGTCTCTATAGACCAGTAAACCACTGCATTAGCAGCATAATCTAGCATTTGACCAACAACTTCTCGTCTAGTACGACTGTCGCTACTACGTTTAACTTCTACTAGAGTACTTACTCCATCTTGGTCAAGAAACAAGTGATCTAATGCCCAACGCCCTGTGCTATCTTCTTGATCTGGTACTGCTATCTCACGAGAAATTAACAGCCACCGTCTTGGTACAACACTATCTATTTGTTCTCCGGCTAAAAGATTAGGATATTTGGCAAGCAGTTCTTGCAGTAAAGCCTCTGAATCATAGGCTTGTTCTGTCATTTCAAGTAGCTGTCCATCATCCTGAATGAGGTAGATACCAGCACTCATCAAAATTTTCCTGCTGTAATTTAATTAACCTCTATTCTCTACTTTTAGCTCATCACTCGGTTCAGGAGTCTTACGTAAATACATTCACTTTCTTGTTACCATCATTGAGTTAAGAACGAAAACCTTGCTGTTGTAACAGGGCGTTTGCCCAAGCTGCATCCGATTCTGCCAAAGGGGGAACTGGTTCACGGGTATAATCTATTGCCATATCTAACCCCGCACGGTCGTATACCCCTTGTAATAATGCTTGTAAATCTACTATTGGCTCTGTATCGCCTTGACGCAAGGGTAATGGAAAGGTGGGAATTGGTTCTTGCAATTCAAAGGGATATAATTCTGCTGTGGGACGTTTGTTGCTGCGACTGACTAAAATTCGGTAAGAGGCTTGAATACGATCGCCTAAAATTGGCATAGGTTTTCCCCCTCGCAGCAAGTCAATTTCGACTAAATGACTTAGACTATCCAAAACCCGCAGCCGCTTTTTTTCATAAGCTTGTCTTCCTTTTCCTGCTCGCTTATTCTTGGGTGAGAGCAGCTCAATCACCGTAATTACTTCCCCAGTTCCTACCTCTCTCACCTCCAAATATCCTTCCCGCACTTCTTCTACCATAGGAATTCTGACAGTGACTGGTTTGCTTGGCGGTGTAGCTACAGCAACGTTAGATTGTCCTTTGTCAGCAATCAGATTTCTCCCCACAGATACATCAGGAATTCCTACTAGTAAGGATTCTTCATCCGTACTTTGATAAACACGTTTTTCAATTGCGACTCTGTACTTGGGGCGTAGTTGCGGAACTAGTAACTCGGCAATGAGTGTAATTATCCAGTGATGGACTTCTGGCCACATTTCTGGATCTTCTAGATAGGGATTCATTCCTGGAAAAGGAGATAGCATAAGTCAGACTGCATTTTATTACAACTTATTGTAGCAATAGAGATTGCTCAACTGAGAAGTTAAATTTGTAACAAACGAGCGATCGCATCCGGTAATGGCAGCACAATTAAAATCAACAAAACCATTGCTAATAACCCGCCAATATCACGTTTGTTATCAAGTTCAGTGACATCGTTGAGTGCTGGTTCATCAATTAAAGGCATAAATAATAGAATAATTGCCCACAAGAAAAATTCTGGTTGTACCAAACAAAGTAATAGTAATAACAAGCGGGCAATTTGACCAATTACAATTGCGGTTTTTTGACCAAACATTGCGTGAACTATATGCCCTCCATCCAATTGTCCCACAGGCATGAGATTTAATGCTGTCACAATCAGTCCGAGAAAACCAGCTACTGCCACTGGATGCATGTCAAGGGCAAGTTTTGGTGCTAATTGACTTCCTAGAGCTAACTTGGATATTAATGCTAGTAAAATCGAATTTCTCGGATTAAGAGCATCAGGATTAAGCAATCCTGTTTTTTCATTTACCGGAACTAATTCTGAATGAGCTAAGCCCCAGTATAGTAAGGGTAATGTTGCTAAAAAACCTGCTAGTGGTCCTGCAATACTTACGTCAAACAGAGCTTTACGATTGGGTACAGGACTACGCATTTGAATAAATGCACCAAAAGTTCCCAAGAAAAAAGGCATTGGGATAAAGTAAGGCAATGTTGAGCGAATTTTGTAAGACCGAGCTGTTAGGTAATGACCAAGTTCATGAATGCCCAAAATTGTAATTAGTGCCAGGGCATAGGGCAATCCTCTCAACAAAACAGATGGATCGGCTTGTATGGCTGTAAGCTTAACACCAGCAATTTGCACTACTCCCACCCAGGTAGTTGTCATTAAAGTAGCTACTAATAGTGACAACGCCAATCCTGGCCTTGTTAACTTTTGTGAATTACGATTGTTATTCTTAGCTGCTTGAGGATTGGGAACAATGACAAAGAAGGGTTTGTCATTGATGCCTTCTTGAAAGATTAATAAGAAGCGATCGCCAAATTGCGCTTCAACATTTGCTTTTATCTGCTGATAGGCATTTTCAGCTGTAGTTCTTAATTGACCACGGCAAATTGCAGCTTGGGGTCTATACTCAATGTTGTGGATGTAGTATGCAGACCAGGGAAAACAATTCCGCAACTGGGCTTCTTCCGTTGGTTCAATGAAACGCACTTGTACTGGTTCAGGAATAGGATTTGTAGCTGAGTTTGATTCTTGTACTTGGGGTTGATTCTGTTTACCATTTGGCAACTGACGTCCCCATTGAAACAAAATCCAGTATAGCACAGGACAAAGAATTAAAGGCCAAACTACTAAAGCCCGTGGCGGAGGTAGTTTTGCACCATAGATTGCTGTCCAAGTTGTCCATATCGTTGCTGGTATCATCAGCACCAGCCATAACAACCAAACAGGTGTTTTAGTGATGCGAGCGACTGTGCGCTGCACCATAAGATAAGTTGCGATTCCTAGTATAATGAAAAACCAAAATGTCATGCTATCTTCTAGTTATTAAGATATATATAATTTTTGCTTGTTGTTGCTCATGTGTCCCTTGCCTCAAGAGTCTAGTTCAAAGGATAAGTCCCCACGGACAGTGTTAGATGATATTTTCGCCTTCCCACCTAATCGGGACACACTAGGGGGAACCGCTTACTTTATTGTAAGAAATGAAGGCAATATCTTGATCGACTGTCCGAGTTGGGATGAAGTAAATCAGAATTTTTTGCTAATGCATGGCGGTGTGCGTTGGTTGCTAATTACCCATCGGGTGGCGATTGGCAAGATAGCAGAAATTCATCAAACCTTCCAACCGGAGATTTTGATTCAAGAGCAAGAAGCTTATCTTTTACCTGAATTAACTGTAACTACTTTTGGTCAAGAATTCACACTGGATACACTCACCCAAGTAATTTGGACACCCGGTTATTCTCCTGGTTCATCTTGCCTTTACTACAATGCTCATGGAGGCGTACTGTTTTCTGGGCGTCATTTACTCCCCAACCAGCAAGGTGAACCAGTGCCTTTACGTACAGAGAAAACTTTTCACTGGCGACGACAAATCAAGAGTATTCAGTCCTTGTTAGAACGCTTCACACCCGCAATCCAATATATTTGTCCTGGTGCTAACACTGGCTTTCTACGCGGCAGACGTGTGATAGATAATGCTTACAAACACCTCGCCCAACTGGATTTACAGGCTTTGCTTCAGTTACAACCACCTTTTTAAGAGTTAGGAGTTAAGAATTAATAACTCCTGACTCAATAACAGACGTTCCGGCGGAACGTCTCTACTGCCTCCCTATGCTGCTCCCGCTACCACCTTGCCTTTCGTCAACAATTCCACAGCAGCTTGATATTGGACATCAGCTTCTGTGCCAATTTGATCGCGGGTAATGGCTGTAGTTGGCACTACCTTGTCTGGCTGAATACCGAGTTTATTAATATCTCGGTGATTGGGAGTTTCGTACTTGGCGATTGTTACTGCCAAGCCAGAACCATCAGATAACTCAAATAAAGATTGAATTAAACCTTTGCCAAAGGTAGTTTCGCCGACAAGTTGAGCGCGATGATTGTCTTGTAAAGCGCCAGCAAGAATTTCACTAGCGCTGGCTGATCCTTGATTGACTAAAATTACCAGAGGATCGTTGGTTAGTGGCGGACCAAAAGCTTCAAAGCTACCTTGAATGCCTTGACGGTTGACTGTGTAGACGATAGTGCCTTTTGCTAACCACATTCGGGCAATTTCAATTCCGGCTTGCAACAGCCCACCGGGATTATTTCTTAAATCGAGAATGTAGGCAGCAGCGCCTTTTTTTTCTAAACTAGAAATGGCGTGTGCTAGTTCCATTGCCGCGTTAGCATTAAACTGAGTCAGTCGAAGGTAGCCAATCGGCATTTTTTGTGGTGAATAATGCAATTGAGCTATGACTGGGTTAAGTGCAATGCGATCGCGCACCAGTTGAATTTCCTTTTCTCCCTCTAAGTCTCGATCTATCACCAGGGTGACAACACTACCAATTGGGCCGCGCATTTTGGTTGCGGCTTCATCAAGGGAGAGTTTCTCGGTCGAGACACCCTCAATTTTGATGATGCGATCGCGAGCTCTAATACCTGCTTTTTCTGCAGGTGAACCTGCTATGGGAGCTACCACCTCCAACTTACCCTGTTGATCGAGGGCAATTTGTAATCCCACTCCAGTCAGTTCTCCAGAAGTATTTACCTGTAAACTACGGTACTGTTCTGGGTCTAAAAAACGAGTAAAAGGGTCATCAAGGCTACTGAGCATCCCTTGAATCACCTTATATGTCGTCTGATTGTCTTTCAATGGCTGTGCCAACACCTTTTGCCGCACATTCGACCAATTTTGGTGATTGAATGTCTCATCCAAATAAGTTCTGTTTACAATTCTCCATACTTCTGTCACCAACTTTTGTTCTTCACTTAAAGCCACAGCAGGTGGGCAAAAACTGCCAAAACCCAGCCAAAAAGCCAATAGCAGTGTTAATCCAGCGCGAAAAAACTGTTTGTGCATGAACCCCATGTTTAATTACAATCTCAACCCAAATTGCCAAACTTACCCAGTAACGAAGCTGATTGATGAAATCTATCTCTCGATTATGTTACTTTTTCTATAGAAGTGGTGCATCACGTTAAGGAAAGTTGTTTAACCGACCTGCTGCGCGTGCCACTCTCTAAACGATAAAATCTACTTTGTGTCCACAATTTTTTGTTTTTGGGTGCAAAGACCACGCAATATATACCCAATTTACAAAAATTGCCGAGCGCACGCCACATCCTTAGTTTTGGTGTGTGTGCGCTTAAAGGTATAGTACCGTGCGACACACGGAAACTAACGCTTGAGAAGCTAGTTGAAAGACTAGGCACATCAGAATGTAAGACCTAAAAAACGGAAATTCCAAACTTAGGCAGTCTGAGTCCAAGAATCTCACTCCTAATACGTGTGGGAGTGTCAGCAACCAAAGATCAATGTCTAGGAAATTAAAATTTGTATGGCCAACGTTTACGACTGGTTCGAGGAGCGCTTAGAAATTCAGGCGCTGGCTGAAGACGTTACCAGCAAGTACGTCCCTCCTCACGTCAACATTTTCTACTGTTTCGGTGGAATTACCTTGACTTGCTTTTTGATCCAGTTTGCCACTGGATTTGCTATGACATTCTACTACCACCCAACTGTTACAGAAGCATACTCTTCTGTACAGTACATCATGAATGAAGTCAGCTTCGGTTGGTTGATTCGCTCAGTTCATCGCTGGTCTGCTAGCATGATGGTACTGATGATGATTTTACACACCTTCCGTGTGTACCTTACTGGTGGTTTTAAGAAGCCCCGCGAACTAACTTGGGTAACTGGTGTCATCCTGGCTGTAATTACCGTTTCTTTTGGCGTGACTGGCTATTCCCTACCTTGGGACCAAGTTGGCTACTGGGCTGTGAAAATCGTTAGTGGTGTACCAGAAGCAATTCCTGTAGTTGGTACTCTGATTTCTGATATGCTGCGCGGCGGTGCAAGCGTTGGACAAGCTACCTTAACTCGCTACTACAGTGCGCACACCTTTGTACTGCCCTGGCTCATTGCCGTGTTCATGCTGCTGCACTTCTTGATGATCCGCAAGCAAGGGATTTCTGGTCCATTGTAATTCCACTAGAAAATCAGGCAAGGGCTACTGTATGCAATCGTGAGTTGTTTGTTTTAAACTTATGGGAAGAAATAACAGTTAATTGACACATAAGAAACAAAACAACACTCAAGATGCACATCGCTCTCAATAGCTTGCCTAATGGCGGGTGACAAGAGCTATATTCAGTGACCAGTTATTAGTAATCGGTATCCTTTTTTAAGTGGTAACTGCTTACTGATAACTGGAAACCGGAAAAAATCTTTAACTTTTTTTAAGCTGGAGAACACATTTACAAATGGCAACACTGAAAAAACCCGATCTGAACGATCCTAATTTAAGAGCCAAATTGGCAAAAGGTATGGGTCACAATTACTATGGTGAACCAGCTTGGCCTAACGACTTGCTCTACGTCTTCCCAGTTGTAATCATGGGATCTTTTGCTTGTATTGTGGCTCTTTCTGTGCTAGACCCAGTAATGACTGGCGAACCAGCAAATCCTTTTGCTACTCCGTTAGAAATCCTTCCAGAGTGGTATTTATACCCTGTATTCCAAATTCTCCGCTCAGTTCCCAATAAACTGTTAGGGGTATTGGCAATGGCTTCTGTACCCTTGGGAATGATACTGGTTCCGTTCATTGAAAACGTGAATAAGTTCCAAAACCCCTTCCGTCGTCCAGTGGCTACCACTGTATTCCTTTTTGGTACTTTGGTTACTATCTGGTTGGGTATTGGTGCTACTTTACCAATCGATAAATCCTTCACTTTGGGACTGTTTTAAATTAGTCACGCCTTCAGTCCACTTTGACGCCTGTAAGTTTCAAAAGGCATGTATAACCGTGCTTTTATTGAAGAATTAACAGGCGTCAATTTTAATAATCTAAGTAAAATTTTGGATTTTGGCATCACTGTGATGCCAAAATCTAAAATCTGGGTTATAAAAAGATACACACACTTTTCACCTAATTACATTCAAGTCACGGTCAATGCTTAGCATAATGCAGCAAGACCATCTGACGGTAAAGAGCGAACTAAAGCTTCTCAACCAAGTGCAACAATGGTTTGAACAATTTTGTCTCAAACATGTATCTCAACTTGGTTGGTCTGAAAGCCAACTTTATCGCCTCAACTTAGCATTAGCAGAAGGCTTTACTAATGCCGTTCGTCATGCTCATCATGCTTTACCACCGGAAACAACCATTGAGATTGAGGTTTCTCTATGGATTGACCGATTGGAAATTAGAATCTGGGATTATGGAAAACCCTTTAATCCCGATGCGATCGCAGAGCCAAAGCCAGGTACTCTGCAAGTTGGGGGATATGGATGGTTTCTACTTCGACGATTGGTAGACCAGGTTGTTTACGAACGTGATGCAGATGATAGAAATTGCTTGCTCATCGTCAAGTATGGTATCCAAGGTAAGTAATCACGGGTGGCGAAGCTTTACCAATCAACTTCCCGCTCATCAGTCATTGTTAAGAGTAGTTCAGTTAAAAGGGGGTTAAATACTCCCCTTGTATTACCTCAATAATTAGTATAAAAAATAGTACTAAATTACGTATAATTAGCATGAAAGTTGTAGCTATTTCTTTGTTAAGATTTGGCAGCACACTAATTATAAGTCAGAAATTTTACTGAATAGTAATTGTAGAGAAAAATATCATTTACTACAGTGGGAGAACAGATCAATTTAGGTCATCAATTGACCAAAAAACCTAACCACGTTTTCGTGTTCATAGAAGTTTTTGGACACGAAGGTGGAATTCAATCCTATGTAAAGGATGTTTTTCGCGCTTATCTTGCTTTAAACAAAACTGCACAGGCAGAAGTATTTTTGCTGAGAGACAGTCCTAACTGCGAAAATCCTTTTGCATCAGACAATTTAAACTTTCATTACTTCAAAACTCAAACTCCTCAATTAGGCAGAGTAAAATTAACAATGGCGTTACTCGCTCATTTACTACGCCAACGCCCCCAGCATGTCTTCTGCGGTCATGTTAATCTTGCACCTCTAATTAGTACACTGTGCCAACCTCTAGGTATTCCATATACGGTGATGACTCATGGTAAAGAAGTTTGGCAACCTTTACCTCAAAGGACAAAATCTAGCATTCAACAAGCAGCATGTATTTGGACTGTCAGTCGCTACACTAAACAAGTTGCCTGTGCTGTGAATAATTTTGACCCAGCTAAAGTCAGAATACTGCCTTGTGCTGTCAATAGTGATTACTTTACCCCAGGAGCAAAGTCAACTGCCTTGTTAGAACGTTACAATCTAGCAGATGCCAAGGTGTTAATGACTGTAGCACGTCTGTGGTCAGGTGATATTTATAAGGGTGTAGATATTACGATTCAAGCATTACCAAAAGTAGCACATGTATTCCCAGAAGTCAAGTATCTAGTGATAGGTCGCGGCGACGACCAACCACGATTAGCTCAACTAGCATCAGATTTAGGTATGAGCGATCGCGTCATCTTTGCTGGGTTCGTTCCCACATCCGAACTTGTAGAACACTACCGCCTTGCTGATGCCTACGTTATGCCTTCCCAAGAAGGTTTTGGCATTGTCTACTTAGAAGCGATGGCTTGTGGTGTACCAGTATTATCTGGTGATGACGATGGGTCAGCAGATCCATTACAAGATGGTAAATTAGGATGGCGTGTACCACACCGCGATCCAGCAGCAGTGGCGGCGGCTTGTATAGAAATTCTTCAAGGTGACGATCCACGTTGTGATGAAAAATGGCTCCGCGAACAAGTTATTAACCTATTTGGTATAGAAGCTTTTATTGATCGGTTACAACCGCAGTTCAAATGATCAGAGAAACCCTGTTTGTAAAGTGTAATTAAAATTAGAGTTGGTGGAAAAGGAAAACCTGATCCACCTATTTTTTGCTCAGGAATGTTGAGTGACCGTTGATATAAGGTGATATTTCAGTCTAAAGATGATGGTCAACAAGTCCAGGATCAACTATGAGCGTAATACGTTGTTGAAAGCGAATTCACCAACTTTAGTCCCCGACTCAAAGCCACCCTCAGCATCCCATTGGTAGTGGACACCAAGATAAACTCGGCTTCGACCGTTTTCCCTTCCGGCTTCTGTAAAGCTGGTAAAAGTACGGGTAAGTTTAACCCCATTCTCATCGCGTAAGGCGTTTGGATCTTCGGTTGTTGCGGTGAAGGATATAGAATCCCTCGCGAAGAAAAGCCGCATCATTGCTGCATGAGCAGCGCCAAAGGTGGCGTGACCAGAGATATAGGCAGGGAAAGCAGGTGAGAAACGAGTGCCGTCAGTCGTTGCTGAGAGCGGTTGCCAGTGGCGGTCTGGTATTGTATCAGGATTGTTGTCAGTATCAGCCTCTCGGATCGCCGTTTCTGGTCGCCAGAGGCGAATCAAATTGTTCTGGTTATTTGCTTGAGGGAACAAATACTTCACATACCAGGCAACAATGGCGGCATCAGCCATAGCGATCGCCACCAGCGCGAACAGGCGTGCTGTTTCAAGTAGGCTTTGCACAGTTCCTTCTTGCTTAGCGACAATTTGAGTGATAGTGTAAAGCTGACCTGGTGGTTTGGAAGTACCGTTAAGGTCATTAGCCCAGAAGAAAGCGATTTCTGTTTGCTCCCGTGTTCTTTCTTTTGAACGAGCTTCGCCAAGGCGCTGCACTTCTTTTACTTGACCTGCGTAATCTCGGCTGGATAGCAGTTGTGAGTAATTACTGAACTTGCTAGCATTCAATGCTGTTGGCAGAAAATCATTAATTTGACTCGTTTGCCATCCACCGAATGGCTTGACTTGACCCCACTGCGGCGTAACGGCTGCTCCTGAACCCGTTTCCCGCCAATCACCAGGAGTAAAACCAAACTCTACAGCAGGAGGATCGTTCGCCATTTGTGAGCCATCGTTTTCACGCTCCAGTAAAATTGCCTCTGCAACAGCCTCACCAAACTTTTGTGAGGGATTACTTTCTCCCTCAGTCATTTTGAAGAACTTGGTGCAATCATCTAAAAATGACTTGGAATCAAAGCCTGGATTGACTTGATACACATCGAAAGGATTAGGCACTCCGCCTGGACTCGTTGCAGCCTGATTAATAAGTGTGTCAATCGTTTGCTGCAAAACTTTGCGTGCAGCATAGGCTGCACTCATAGCGGGATCTGCGCCTTCGACTAGAGCTGGTAGGTTAGACAGATACGGTTTATAAGGATTGCCAGAAAGAGCATTAATCGCATCAAACATCGCAATGTGCATGATCGCGCCAATACGGGCAATCGGACCTGGAGCGCCGCCGAATCTGCGTATAGCTTCCAGGTAAATGTTGTTCCAGGGAATGATCACAGTATCTTTCATTTTTTCCTCATTTGAATTAAACATAGGACAAATAAATCACCTCAACAAAGTCGGGGTTTTGAACTTTGAGAACATAAACCCTCCTTCTACTTCTGATATAGGTGTCAGTGAAATTAACCGATGCGCTTGGGGATTTTCAACAAATGCTGTTTTCTGCTCAGTCAAAGGTAAGTTCACTTTCAAGATTTCAATTATTAGACATAGCAGTGAAAAATAGTGTATGCAACAAAGGTTAAAAGCCTGTCTTTCTCTGGGTATGGCTCAAAAATTAAGAATAATTACAAAAAATAGTGTTTTGCACTAACGGAACGGCGTGAGTCTGAAAGATATTAAGTAGAGTAATATCTTGAATAGTTATGTACTCTAACTGCATCAGTTGATATTGCTTACAGTTACTACTAAATGTAGCTTTGCATCAACAAATATGCAATGAAACTTAATCTCACGTAGGAGGATATATATGTCTAATTCCGTTCATGATTCACATGTGGCTCACATCGCTCGAATCAGTTCAGATGCCCGTAAAAAGAAATCGCTGATGCAAAGGTATCGACAAAATCCTTTGTCTATGATCTGGTCAAAGTTAGCTGCTGTGTTTGCACCTACTCAAGTTACGAGTGAAGAAGGACAACTAGAGAATCAAACTCAATCATACAAACTTGATTCCACTGACGAACATTATTATTACTCTCGCTTTACAGACAGAGTTGACCCATCAATTTACCATACCATTTTCCATCCCTACGATCGCTACAGATAAGGAGCGATCGCAATACTCACCCGTAGAGGCGAACAATCATTCGCCTCTACAATTTAGTACAAAAATACAAATGTTACTCATTCTCTGGCTTATTTGGACCTGGGAGCCAATTAGGAGTATACAAAGAATCTTTTGCTTCTACACGTCCACAAATTGTTGCTGCTGCGCCGCAGATAATTACTACGATTTGTGCAGTATCTTGACCAATATTTATAGGTTGTTTGTTGAGTAATTTGTCAACATCACTTCCAATCACTGGTGCGATCGCTGCAACTGTCGTAAAAACTATACCCCAAACTGTTTTACTAGTGAAAATACTTTTAGCTTCGCTGCTATTAGATTTTTGCTCAGTATAATTTAAAACTTTTTCTGTTTCAGTATTCATAATTTTTTCGGTTTATTTGTTAATTTAGTAGTAATCTTAAATCCACTACCTAAAGTAAGGTTTTCGGAAAATATTTCGGCAAAATGCTTGATATCTACAATCCACGTTCATCTTCCGCAACGTGCATAAGTTGATTTCACTTACACCTAGTAAAGAAGTAGAACCAGAGCTGATGTCCGAGCTTGTTCAAAACCTAGTATCTACCATAGGAGGTAATGGTGTTCAAGTTTTCGCAGCTTAAATATGAGTTTGTCTTCGGAATCACCCTTTGCTTGATACTGGTCTGCGGACTTGTATTGGGGCAATCCAGTCCGGCGCAAAGTCAGCTAAAAACACGAGTCGAGCTTGCGGGTACAGACATTACAGGCACTCTCATCCTCACGCAGCGAGACAATGGGTTGGTGCAGATTCGGGGCACGATTCAAGGCGATCCGGCAACGCTAACTCCAGGTCTGCACGGACTCCACATTCATGCCGTAGGCGTATGCGAACCCGATGCTCAACCTCCTTTTAGCACTAGCGGTGGACACTTTGACCCTGGTCCTTTTGGTTCGGAACTTCCCGTCGAGGCAAACCACCCATACCATTTGGGTGACTTGCCAAACCTAGAAGTGGATGAGCAGGGACAAGCAACGTACAATGCGCTAACTAGTCGAGTGACTCTGAGTGAAAGTCCCCTGAGCGTGTTTGACGAAAATGGTAGTGCAATCATTATTCATCAGTTACCAGATCAACAAAAAGCGGGTGGGACAGGTCCGGAAGCGGGCGGGGGACGGTTAGCCTGTGGGGTTGTGACTAATTCATGATCGACAAGAGCGATCGCACGATCTGGTGTGAAAAGATTTCTTGCTCTTGTCGAAAAGCTTCATCCCGGTAGAAATACTGGCAAAATTTTATATTTATTCCGAAACAGCGATTAAGGCTGATGTATTATTCCTTAAATCAAAGTCGAATATTACATCAGCCTAAAAGGAACTTATGTTTGGCAGAGCTATAGATTTGTTGTTTATAGATTCCATTGCCTTTGCTGTTAACGTCACTCTAGGTACAATAGTTAAAACTAAATTATGCAACTACTCTTGGGATGGAAGAGTAAATCCTGACATCAAAGAAACAGATGATCAACAAAGCGAAGAACATTACGTTCCCAAGTAATATTTGTGTATAAAATTTACTTTGAGGACTATTTGCACTATGAGTGAAATACTTACTGATCTCGATCTACCACCAGCATTTCCCGACCATACTCAACTACCGGAATCTGATGGTACTTTTGTGCATAATTTTCAAGCACATCCTCAATGTATTATTTTAACTGATTCAATTGCCCCAGTTTTGCAGCGTTTGCATCCAGATGGACAATATTGTATTGGTCAAGACTGTGGTATTTACTGGCGAGAAACCGATCCACCAGAAAGAGGAGCCGAAGCACCAGATTGGTTTTATGTCCCTGGTGTACCACCAATGCTAGACGGCAAAATCCGTCGTTCCTATGTTTTTTGGCGAGAATTTACTCCGCCACTAATTGCCATAGAACTTGCCAGTGGTGATGGCGAAGAAGAACGAGATACAACGCCTTTAAATTATGCTAGGCGTAGAGAAGCTAAAAAGCCTGGTAAATTTTGGGTATACAAGCAAATTATCCGCATTCCCTACTACGTCATTTATGAAATTAATAACGGCAAGTTGGAGGTTTATCACCTAATAGATTTTACATATCACAAGATACAACCTAATGAGCGCGGTCACTACCCAATTCCACTTCTTGAGGTTGAAATTGGGTTATGGCTGGGAAGCTACCTCAACAATCCAGAACAACTGTGGTTGCGCTGGTGGGATTTAGAGGGGAACCTGTTACTGACGGGTAAAGAAGAAGCCGAGTTGCAAAAGCAAAAAGCTGAGCAAGAAAGACAAAGAGCTATTGCGGCAGAGCGAAAAGCTGCTCAATTAGCAGAAAGGTTACGGGCTGCGGGTATCGATCCAGATGCCGTGGAATAATGTAGAGACGTTCCGCCGGAACGTCTCTACAATGATCCTGAATAATGCACGTTTAATTTCTGGCAATGTCTAAAGAATGGCGTGAATTGGTAAACCAAATCCTAGAGAATTTCTGATGACAAGAAATAAAGCGAGTAATCCGATAAACAAGACGGTACTTTGAATGTCTTGAGCAAAAGTGTGGAGTTTTTCCCGCCATAGTCCGTAAAGGTTGACAAAATATAATGGCATATCGCTAAGTGCGATCGCTACAATTGCTCCCAATACACCAAAACGGAAAAATGCCACGGGTAATCCCAATCCAATAATCAAAAATCCCGCAAAATTACTTTGGGCTGTATATAAAGGCTTGCCTATTGCAATCAAAGCCGGACTCATTGTATAGAATAATACAGAAAACCAGATACCGCAACAGAGAATTGGCATCATCCATGTTGCTGCAGTGTATCTTTCGTCATAAAGTACCGCAATGACTAAATCCCCAACTGTAACAAGTGCTGCCAGTAAAATCGCAAATCCAAATAGGATCTGCCGACGTTGACGCAGAATCTTGGCGCGTAAAGTTGACCTGGGCAGATCAAGATGATTAGATATGGTAGGAAAGATAACTTTGTAGCTGAGTTGTTTAACGATTTCTCGTGGGATAGCGGCTAAAGTATAAGCGATCGTATAAACGCCTAATGTTTGAAAGGACAATAGCTTAGCCAGAATCAGACGGTCAGCTTGCTCGTTCAAAAAGGTTACAGCAGTTGCCAAAAATATCCATCTACCAAAAGATATAATTTGTTTAACTGCATCTTTATCCCAAGTAAAGCGATTGGAGTATTCAGGTATTAACCAAAAGCTACCGATCATTCTAAATACTGAGCCTGCGATGATTCCCAACGCTAAAGCCCAAATACTTCTAGTGAACCAAGCTAAGACAATAAATGTAGATAAAGTTAATACTTGTATACACAGATCGAATAGGGTAGCTTTACGTACATCGAGTCGGCGTTGCAGAGTATGTATAGTAGTGGAACTAAAGCCATCAAAAATTGAGGAAAGTCCGACAATGGGTATTAACCAAAACAGGCGTTCATCATTGTAAAACTTAGCAGCGGGAAAGGTAATGAGCAGGAAAAATAGCCAAATTATCAAGCCGCGAATTGCTTGTAGTGTCCAAGCCGTATTCAGAAAAGCTCGTTCGTCACCGCGTTTGTTGTTAACAATACTTTGCGGAATACCAAGGTCTGAGAATAAATCTATACCACTTCTCAAGGTATTCACTACAGCCATAAGACCAAAATATTCAGGTACTAGTAGGCGAGTCAAAATTAGGTTACTACCAAACCTAAGGATCTGACCAGCGCCATAACCTGCAATTGTCCAAATCGCACCCCGAATAGCAAGCTTTTTTACAGATGTCATAATTTATTGTTGATTAGTTCCTGACGCAGAGCAAAATAGATTAGCTAATTTGCTTGCTTCTTGTGCAACATTATGGTAAGTTTTTACAGATATTGCTCCGGCTTGACCCATTTGTTCCAGTTTTTCTGGGGGAAGTTGCAGTACTTCACGAATCGCTTCTGTTAATGCTTCCACTGAACCTGATGGTACAAGCCATCCATTCACTCCAGGTTTGACTAGTTCAGGAATTCCCGCAACATAAGTGCTGATTACAGGGCGCTGCAATGCAAATGCTTCCATAATCACTACAGGTAAACCTTCGGCAAAGCTTGGTTGAATCAAAGCACGAGAATTAATCATATATTTTTGCACTAGTTCACCGCTTGCCCAACCAGTAATCTTTACTTGATCTTGAAGACTGTAATCTTGTGTTAAAGTTTCGATCTGAGATCTTAATGGCCCATCACCAACTAGAGTTAAATTGCATGGACAACCTTCAAGAGCTAATTGATTCACTGCTTTGATTAGCAGCAGTTGTCCTTTTTCTTCACACAGTCGCCCAACACAAACTAAGTTTGGTTCGGATGGTATGACTGTAGTGTTTTGATGGAAAAATTTATTATCTACTCCACAACGAACTAAATGAATTTTTTGCCACTGCTGATAGTTACACCATCGATACAATTGGCTAACACTATAAGAACTGACGGTGACAACAAATGCAGCGCGATTGATTTTTTCAGTTAAAGCTATACTCTCAACTTGATCAAATTCATAGGGACCGTGTACTGTGAAGCTGTAGGGTGGACCACCTATTGCTTGACATAACATCGCTACAGTAGTGGAGTTGGTACCAAAGTGAGCGTGAAGATGAGTTACTTCTAAGTTACGCAGCTGTTTGAGTAGAACGCAAGCCTCTGCTAGGTAAATAATATGGTACAGAACTCCCCGTTGAGAATTCCAACCAATTTTGAGCGCCAACCATAAACCATATAGCCAGGAAATTGGTTTGGCGATCACCACACTCAGTAAGTTGAACAACAACCCGATTATTCCCACATCCAAGATTACTTGAGTTTTTTCGGATTCTTCTATGTCTTCTGGTTCAACTAATTCAGTCAAGCTTCTTCTCATCGAAAAACGTGCTACTGTTAGACCACATTCTTCTATGGCGGCAATTTCACGCCTGATAAAGCTATGGCTTGTTTTTGGATATTGATTTACTAAATAAGCAATTTTCATCAAACTAGATATTTATACTTATATTTATCTATCTTTAAGAGATAAGATATTCACTTTACAGAGAAAAAGCAATGGTTTGTTTAAAGTTAGTCTTTAGATCTGCCTAGACATTTTAAAGTTACTGTGAAACCCTCTGCCTTTTCAAGAAGTAGCGCTTTTGTACTCAACTAAAGTACGCTGTCGTTTGAGTAAACGGGAAATGTGAAATTGAAGCTGTCCTTGAACTTGGGGAAATTTACCTAACAAGCAAGATAAGGAATAAAGGGCTGCATCACTGAAATTATAACCTCGTTTTAAAGTATATTTGTATACTTTATAGACTAAAACGGCATAAGCTACTAACAGTAACAGTAGTGAGAAACCAGAAGTAAACCATACACTAGCAACTGTAATTAGCGGTAATAGTAAACCCCAAAACCAGATACTGCGACTTTCTTTAAGCCAATGTCTTTCCGGGCTGCCACCGTGTAGCCAAGATCCCTCAGCATAAGCGTGTCCGGCGCGGAGGTTGCGCTTCCACCACTGACCAAAACGGGTCATTTGCGCATCATGAATAGTCATATCAGCATCTATACGGAAGATTTTACCCCCGGCACGACGTAATCTTACACACAGTTCTGGTTCTTCGCCAGCAATGAGAGTAGGATTAAACCCGCCAACTTGTTGAAGTGCTGATACACGCATCATCGCATCACCGCCACAGGCTTGAGCTTCGCCAATGGGGGTGTCCCATTCTATGTCGCACAGACGATTATAAATCGTGCGATCGCGCTCTCGCTCACGTCTACGACCGCACACCACCACAACCTCTGGGTGTGCAACTAATTGACTCACCGCACTTTCTAACCATCCCTCCACCACTTGACAGTCTCCGTCCACAAACTGGACAAATTCAACACTTGGTTCCACTTGTAGTAAGTACTCAAAACCTGCATTTCTGGCACGAGCCGCAGTAAAAGGAATCGATAAATCCAGTTCTACGACATCAACATTCAAAGATCTTGCTAGTGCCACACTACCATCTGTTGAACCAGAATCTACGTACACAATTCGCCCTTTGCCCAGTACTGATAGTAAACAGTCTCTCAAACGATTTCCTTCATTTCTCCCAATTATTACTACTCCGATTAAAGTCATTTTTTCTTCTCCCATTTTTTATATTTTGTAACAATGATTACATTAATTAGTCAATATTTAAATAGTTGACAAACATAGAAAAATATATATAGTTTATAAAATATATAGAGGTAGTTAGTAACAATACTATCAGAAAGTCATCAGGGATATAACATAATTTACCAAAATTATATGTCTACAACCCAGCTAGTTTCCAATCAGTATTATATATATATAACACCAGAGGAAGGTTTAATTCCTTGGGATATATTTAACCCAAATCCAGAGAACTGTGGCTTTGTTGCCTACTTTGGTAAAGTACTTCAAGCTGTCGAAACTCACTTGAAGCAAAAAGGTTTAACATTTTACATTACCATGACAGAATTGCGAGAATTGCCATCCTATGGCAAAGATGTTGTCGTAATTATGTTGGGAGATGAATTGTGTCGTATACCAAAATATGCTCATAAGGTAGGAGCTATATTCAAGTGTTACGGTACGCAGCAAATACTAGGATGTAATCCCTTACTGAAGCCTTCTTATCTCAATTTAGTCACCACAATTCAATTTTTGAGAAACTGGATTGTCCGTCTGCCTTGGATATTACAATATCAAATGCAGAAGATAAAAGGCTTGCTTTCAGGGAGAAGAGTTGCTCCTATTTATGATATTCCTTTGGGTTACTACAATTCGGAGAATTTGCCGATTAAGGATATATCCGAGCGTCTTTATGATGTTTATTTTGCTGGTAGTGCAGTACATGAACGTTACTCGATTTGGTCTTTGCAGTATTGGTTAAGAACTCCAAAAACTGTTTCTCGACAACAAATGATATCAAGTTTAAACAGGTTTAAGGAGAAACATCCTGAATATAAAATAGAATCTTCAGTCACTCAGGCTTTTGGTGCAGCAGGTAGTAGCGAAGTTGCCCTTAGTTATAACGAAAAAATGATGAATACAAAAATTTGTCTCGCTCCTAGAGGAACTTCGTTTGAAACATATCGCTTTTATGAGGCAATAAAATATGGTTGTATTGTCGTAACTGAAGCTTTACCTCCACGCTGGTTTTATGATGGTGCGCCTAATATTAAAGTAACTGATTGGCTTTCTTTGGAAGAGACATTGGAAAAATTGCTCAAAAACCAACAACTCTTACAAGAAATACATCAACAATCTTTAAATTGGTGGCAGACAAAATGTTCTGAGGATGTTGTGGGTAAGTATATTGCTGAGAAATTAAATTTGCATTTCATGTCATAAGCGCTTTCTATTCAACCTACATATCCTGTAGAGACGCGCCATGGCGCGTCTCTACACTATTTTTCGGAGATGTCTATCTAGTCCTAATTCAAACTATAACGATCTATACCAACGAGGCGACGAGTATAACGAACTCCAGCATCGAACAATGCTAAGGGGAAACCTTGCAAAGTCGGATGACCAGCTGATAGGATAGCAAAAATCTTTGCCGGAGTAGTCTTCACATCCATCCAAGGAGCATCTTCACCAATTTGCTCTCTATATTGACGGGCGATTAATGTATATGGAGAAAGTTCTAAATGGAGGCGATCGTAATACATCCGCAGGCGCTGTTGAAGTGGTTTAGGAGAATTCCAAATTGCTTTAGGATCAGGAGTAATCTCCCAAGGTTTGCGTCCCATAGAGTGAATTAAGGCTGGTAAACATTGACCTCTAAGTAGATTTTGTAATCGTTCTACTGGTGTATAACCAGAAGGACCGTAACATTGAGCGATATCAGTTCCGCGTTCTAGAGCCTTTACTGATATTTGTGAAAATTCTACAGAACCGAGCAGGGCTGTGAGTACTTCTTGATCTCCTAGCATATGTAATGGACGTTGGATGTAAGGTTGGCGCTGTGCTTGAATATATGCTGGCTCATTCAGCATTTTCCGCCAAACTTCGAGCAGTTCAATGTGTTTTTTAGTCACTCGAACAACTCCTGTATTTAGGGTAGTGGGAAAAGTTCGACCTGGTTTAAGTCCCCAAGCGGTGGTGCGGTGGGTTCCTCCTTGATGCTGTCCCCAGTAATCTTCTTGAGTAACAACTAAGGTATCGTCGTTTAAATTTTGCAATAAGGAACGAAAATCTTTGGTAATGATAATGTCTGAGTCAATCCAGACTACTTCGCGATGACCTTCTTGGAGACGACGTAGTAAAATAGTAGGCTTCACGTTCCAACCTACTGCGGCTAGGTCATCTTCTGCCAGCAGCTTTACATTAGGTTGAAGTTTAACCCAAGAGCGAAAGGATGCAGACGGCTGAGGACAGCTGATGGCGATCGCAATATCAGGACAGTGATGCCTTAAACTCAATACAGTGAGTTTAACGCCAATGAGGTACTCGCAACGGTCTTCGTAGATGCAAACAACCATGGTTAAATTTTTTAAAGATTTTTTGTCACTGGTAGTTGATAAAAACAGCGTTCGAGCACTAATTACGAGCAGCGAAATTGATTATACTTGGCTAAAAGCACAAATGCATCTAGAATCATCTAGAAAACAACGTAGTATAAATATTGTTAAGTTGCAATATTTAATTAATCGCTCTACATAATTAGACGTCAAACGTACAATGCGATTAAAGCGATTTCCCCAAAAAATAGGTTGCTGGTCTTATTTTTGCTAGAAAGCTAACCAATACTATTTCAATTTTTTGTTTTTATATGGCTATGTTAAATATTTATCACAAAATCTAATTTTTAAAACTCATAATGTATCTTCTTAACTCGATCTTCACATATATATAAAGATAATTTTAAATTTGAGTATGCGTCAATAACAAGAATAAAAATTTAAGATAGAATAATAAAGAACGCAACCTATTTATGATGTTATAACTGTGAAAATAACTAGAATTGCCTCATAAGTATTAAATAAAACATTGTTGAGAGCATCAGTATAAGTTCAAGTATTCATTATTTATAACCCTGTATTAATTAAGGGTGTATCATGACTGAAAAACCTCAGATTACATTTGTGTGCTGCGTTGAATCGGGATGGTTGGAAACGCAAACAGTACGGATGATAGAAAGCTTGCGCCGATGGGGGGGCAAGTTGAAGGATGCACCTGTATATGCCGTAACGCCTTGCTTTGGACCTCCTTTGACTAAAAAAACACATCAAATATTTGACAAGTTCCAAGTTGAATATCTCAGTTTTCAAAGCAAGAACAAATATTCTTGGAACAAATTTTTGAATAAGCCGTTAGCTTTGGCTGCTGTAGAAAAGTTGGCGACTACTGTTGCTGTAGCTTGGTTAGACAGCGATTTACTTATTGTGGATGAACCAGAGCGACTCCTGCTTGGCGAAGGAGAAAGTTTTCTTGCCTGCGCTTCGGACAAAAACATCGGTACTACAGGTCCAGATGATCCAACTGAACCATACTGGGAAGAGATTTGTAAATGTGTAGGTTTGAAGATTGAGGATCTTCCTTGGATTAAGACAGAGCAGGAAGGAGTAAGTATTCGTTTATATTGGAATAGCGGGATTTTTGTCTACCGCCGTTCCACGAATTTTGCTGACCATTATTTGCAAGCATGTATTCAATTGTGTGACTCATACTTAGCTTGTCAGAAAGCGGGATTCTTTTTCAATGACCAAGTTGCACTAGGTTTGACTATGGTTAAGATGGGAATTCCTTGGCGTGCGTTGCCTTACTCTCACAACTATGCTATGGGTAGTAAGACACACAAAGATTGGTATAATGAAGAACTATTGAGGGCAGCCAAGGTAGTACATTACCATGATGCGATGTGGCCTCCATTTTGGGATACGTTTTTAGAATGTCTTTCCCACACTCATCCATCGGTAGCTGATTGGCTAAGTTCAATTGGTCCAATGAAAAATGAAGCGCCATTGCGATCGCGAGTAATAAAAAAAGTCATTAACTCCATTAGGTCTAGTAAAGAGTCGGCTTATATGAAAGCTTGTAAAGTTATTTAAACATCCCTACGCTTCTTCTGACCTATTTTGCCCGACAGAGAGAACAACTGTAATAAACAATACCCAATATATATTAGATAGACGTAACAGGTAACTCTCTGTCATATTATTCATTGCCAGGAAGATGAGAAAAGCTAGAGGCCATAGGTTCTCTGGACTTTTAGTTGCGTATGCTCTTTTTAAAGCACGGAAAAAGGCTACAAAATAAACAATGAGAAAAATAGAGAACCCAATCAAGCCAACATCAAGTGCAAGATCGATTAACCCATTATGAGCATGAGGTGCAACAAAACCATGCCCTAGTGCTTGACCTACTTCTCTACCATTTTTTCCTTCGGGAAACCAAAATGCACCACGCCCAAAACCTAACAATAATCTGTCTTGAAGTTTAGCGAAAACACCTTCCCATAATATTGTTCTTCCAGTTAAAGTGGGATCTTTACCCAATCCAGTTATGAGAGATACCCAGTTACCGATTACCAACGTACCCACACAACCAACAAGCAAAATAACAAAATCTAAAATAACCACCGACACCTTTCCCTGCCAGCGGAAGTTTTGATAGAAAAGTAAAATTAATACAAGTATAAAATATATAACAAGTGAAGTTTTGGAGGTAGAAAGCACAATCATTATCAATGATAAACTAACACCTATCCACTTGTAAATAACATGTCTTGATTGTTCTATTGGTAGGAGAAAAAATACCAATGAACTCATAATCATCATACTCCCAAAGGTATTTTTATAGTCGTAAATTCCTCTCCATGCACCTGGATGATCATCTTGGTGTATAACAAGATCAGGCATAACCAGACCGAGAAGTATACTTAATACAAGCGCTATCCCAAAATTCCAAGCAATTAATTTTACTTGTTCTTTCAAACTAAATCTAGTTGCGAAATATAAAGCAAATGCACTCATTTGCAAGACTTCACGATTGTTTTTTAATACTTTTAAGGGAAAGTCTGACCAAATAAATGATAGTAAGATGATTGCTGTTAATAGCCAAATTAATATATCTTGTCTTGCTGTACGTAAAGTATTTTTCCAGTTGAAGCCCATGAACACATACGCAGCTAGCCAAACAAGATATCTTAGTCCTGTTCTAATAAAGCTGGGAAATATCGCGCCTGTGGACAAAGTTAAGCCTATATCAAAAGCTCCTGTGAAGAAAGTTAATCCAATTACTGCATAGCATTTTTCCAAAATTTCCCGATACTTTTTATTCATAAACTTGGAATCTTATACTCCACAATTTGTAAAATTTCATATAAATTGGTTTTATCATATAGTTTAGGAAAATTGGTTGTACTAAAAGGTGTTTTGTCGATATTTTCACTTAAAGTAAGTTGATTGACATTTTACTGGCTTTTTTTCTGTGTTAGTAAAACTAAAATCTCTGGTGGAAATACGGTAGAGACGTTCCGGCGGAACGTCTCTACGAATTTTTTTCCACATATATTTTCCGTAATATTATGGTGGCAGAATTTTACTAGTAATTGTAAGAATGTATTTGATTTTACCAATGAGGCTCTAAGTTCATTAAATCTTCAAAAAGAAAAATCATAAACTATTGCGCTCGATAGCTAAAGTTTTGTTAAGATGCTTATGCTAGTAATTTCAAAAACGAAAACCAGCTATCAGGGTGTGAAGAAGTAAATATTACTAGCACCATTGAGTTGAGAACAACAAGCTATGACCACCTACATTTTTTTCGATGAAGCCCTCCACATGCTAGTCAAAGCCTTTCTGATGTCAGTCTTGCTGCTGCTAGCAACTTCTGGTATCGGTTTGGCGATAATCGACACCATAGAAAAAACTAACATTCGCACAGTAAGGCGGCTTCCTGGGGGATAAGGAAGCCGCTTTTCGTCTGAATTCGCCAATCTCAACCGAAAAAAGTTCACTTTTTGTCAAGAAACTTTGAGTATGGATGTTCACTGGGCATAAATCCTGGGAACACTCTTTGTATGAAAGTCTCACGGCGTTGCAGTACTACCACCATCACGGTAGCTGTACCGCTCTTGAGACATCAACGAAGGTACTTTATATTTTTTAGAAAAAGATTATACGATTTAAAGACTTTTGTCCTCGTAACTTCTGTGTACGAGGTACACTGCCAAATTTGAGCCAAGAATTTGGAATACAAAAAGTTAGTAAAAAGTATAGTAATATGCCTTGCTCTGCCACCCTAAGTCAACTGGTTGAAGTTCTTTCTGCCCAGACAGTGAATTTATCTGAAGCAGCGTTAGCACAATTGGGTAGGGGTATCCAAACTGATACCCGCACTTTAAAGCCGGGTGAAGTGTTTGTGGCTTTACGCGGCGAAAAGTTTGATGGACATCAGTTTGTTCCTATGGCTGTGGAAAAAGGTGCAATTTCTGCAGTGGTTGATTTTGAGTACCAAAATTCTGAGTTTCCTCTATTACAAGTACGCGATACCTTGGCAGCATATCAAAAAATTGCTCGGTGGTGGCGCGATCGCTTTAAGATTCCAGTTATCGGGGTAACTGGCTCAGTAGGTAAAACCACAACAAAGGAACTGATTGCGGCGGTTTTAGGTACGCTTGGGCGAGTTCACAAAACTTATGCAAATTTTAATAACGAAATCGGTGTACCGAAAACTCTGTTAGAACTTGGTGCGGAGCATGACTTTGCTGTAGTGGAAATGGCAATGCGGGGGATGGGACAAATTGCCGAACTAACCCAAATAGCCCATCCCACAATCGGTGTAATTACGAATGTGGGGACAGCACATATTGAGTTGCTCGGTTCAGAACAAGCGATCGCCACAGCAAAATGTGAACTTTTAGCTGAATTACCTCGTGATGGAGTAGCTATTCTCAATCATGACAATCCGCTATTATTTACCACAGCAGCGAAAGTTTGGCAAGGTCAATTGGTAACATTTGGTTTATCTGGTGGTGATATCCAAGGGAAGATGATTGATACGGAAACAATTGAAGTTGCTGGTATACAGTTACCTTTACCTTTACCAGGTCGTCACAACGCCACCAATTTTTTAGCAGCTTTGGCAGTAGCCCAAGTCTTGGGGATTGATTGGTCAAGCTTGAAATCAGGTGTGGAAGTTGATATGCCAGGAGGTAGGGCGCAACGTTTTACTTTACCCAATGATGTGGTAATCTTAGATGAGACTTATAATGCTGCACCAGAAGCTATGTTGGCAGCACTAAACTTGTTGGCAGAAACGCCAGGGAAAAGACGGATTGCGGTACTCGGCGCAATGAAAGAATTGGGAGAGCGATCGCACTCCTTACACCAGCACGTAGGTGAAACAGTGCGAAACCTGAATTTGGATGCCTTGTTTGTTTTAGTTGATGGACTTGATGCAATGGCGATCGCCAACAGTGCAGAAGGTATACTTTCAGAATGCTTCACCAATCATGCCGATTTGTTAGCTAGGTTGAAGACGTTTGTTGAAGAGGGAGATAGAATTTTGTTCAAAGCTGCTCATTCAGTAGGTTTGGATAAAGTTGTGAGTCAGTTTCGTGCTGAGTTTTAAGTTAAGTAGGGTGCGCTCTTGGTAGTATAACGCACCGCTGAGTTTATGAAACCGCCTTCCCTTCGGGACGCTTTGCGAACGCGCAGTGTCTCGTTCGCGAAGCGTCTCCGACAGGAGAAGAGAAGACGCCTAGCCTGGGGTTTAAACCCCAGGGAAACGCCAAGAAATGTAGAGACGCGAAATTTCGCGTCTCTACGATTATGGTTAGCGCGAGATAATAATCTCTGTGCTTTAAGTTGATGTCCCCTTACGGGGAAGAAAATGAAAACTGGAAAATCTGAGGAGTAGTGCAATGACAAAACGAGGATTTTCAATCCCCTAGTGGGGAAGTTATGAAAACTGTTTTGCCGCTTGTCACTATTTGCCTCTGATTTAAGCAGGAATAAATTTAAATCAGAAAATAAGATTAGCACAAATATTTGATTAAGTCAAAGGAATATTTCCATTTCCGGAAGGGGAAGAAGTTCTAAAAGCTAAATTGACTTGTGTTGTTCCCATACCTAAACGAGTTTTCATTCCAGTACCGGCAAATTGCGCATATTGAACTAGCAAATTAGCGACATTCACCACCAACTCATCAGCACGACTAAGAACTTGTAGTGACACATCGCCAACAAATCCATTTATATAACCCTTGTGCAATACAAGCGATCGCGTTTGAATTTTGTGATGTTTAATTATAATTGACTCACTTAGGTAGGAGATTAACTCATCACCTCCTAAATATATAGGCGCAAAATGATTCCAACGCTCTAACCAACTGCGAAACATCAAGGAGGGTAGAGGTAAAGGTAAGTGCGTGTTATTCTGAGCAAAAGCTGTAGGAGTAACAAACTGCAAATCAAATCTCCGCACTGGCTCTGGCTCATTCGCCACTAAAGTTGTATATAGTTCTTCATAGCTAGTAGTTTCATCTTCACGGTTGATAACGTTAAACTGAGATCCGAGAAACTCCAATTGGCAAAGATTAAGAGATAATACTGCCTTTGCTGCAACTTCTTGCAAGCCACACAAAGATAACTTGTAAAACTGCTCGGGATGGAAAGTGAAAAACTCTTTAGAAGTAGAATATGAACCAAGAATTCCGGAGAAACAAGTAGAGGGAATCGCCTCGCCTCCCATCTCTAAACCTAATTGTTGATGTAGTAGCTTTACTAGTTCCAATCTATAGGAACGAGGTAAAACTGTTGGTTCGGTTACATATAATGTCCAAGTAGAACGAATTAGCATAAAATTTATAAAGACTGAAACTTAACCCATCCTGGTACAAATCTGATTTCACCATTGAAATTCATCACAGTACGCCTTGATTTTGGTGCTTCAAAACCAGACGCTTTTAAACCACAAGTATCGCGGATATCTTTTCTCAATTCATCATCTAATAGTAAATCCACTGTTGTTCCCATCATTCCACTACCCCATCCCAATCTTAGGGTATAAGGACATTTTTCCGCTGCATAAAATTCACGAATATAATTAAAGTCTAAATTTCTCCCTGATGTGGAATTGTTTTTAACTTGTTGCCAGTAACTCTGCTCATACTTCCACTGTTCTTGAGTAAATTCCTGACATATTTGTACAAGTTCATCTAAAGTAGAGAAAGGTAACTTAATTCCCTGTTTATGCTTAAACCAAGAAAGCATCTCTGTATCTAAAGAGAGAGTAAATTCTGTTTGGACATTGCGTACCATTTCAACATAAATAGACGCTCTATACTTAGCCAAGTAGTCAGGAAATCGACTCGTAACTAGCACCTCAGCAACAACAGGTATATTAGTTGAAATTTGCTCTTCTAAAAGCGGTTCAGAATCGCTAACTTTAAGCACTCTTAAAAAATCTGTATTCTGACCTTTACCAAAAAACTTTCTCTCTTGATATACTAGAGAAAAATCCGAAAACAAACTATCCATAAAATCATCATCCAAAAACTTTTGCTGATAGTGATTAACTTGTCCTAACCTTTGCCTTAAAGTTTTTTCAATTTCACTAACAGACAAGCGTTGTGCTTTAAGTAAATGATAGGCGATCGCAGTTCTAATTGCGCCCTTAATCGAAGAACCAGGTACAAACAATTGTCCCATCCCATTACGAATCATCGGACGCAAATCTGAAATATAAGCCTCCGTCAACTTTTGACTAATAGCATTTTGAGGAAAAATAGACACTCCATCAGCATCAATAGCATCCCACCACTCATAACCAAACGCTTGTCGTAAAAGCTTACTAATATCTTGACGCGACTCAATAGCTAAAATATAATCATCTAAAAACCGTCCTCCCTGGCATTGCAAACCCTTCGCCAATGCTTCTTCATTAGGAAAGTAAACCTTTTGATTAGCCTGCACATACTCAAACGGATTCAACTTAGATACCGCCGAACCTATATGCAAAATAGGACTTTCTAACCGTATCCTTCTTGATTCATAAACATCAGGTTTCTTAAGAGCTAAATTAGAAATAATCATATAAAATTTTAACCTTGGCGCTCTTGGCGTCTTGGCGGTTCATTTACCTTTATCGGCAAACTCAAACCAATACCACTACGATAAACACGATGTATTGTAAACCCCTTAGGCGTCACATCAGCAAGCTTACCCTGTGGATTTGTGGGAAAAACAGAACCTTCAGCAAACATCCGCACAAACTGGCGTCGTAGCTGTCTTTCACTAGAAGCAATCCAACCCCCCCTTTCTTGAATGTCATAACTACTTTCATTCGTAATTAACTGCTTTAAATTAGACGCATCATCATCCCAAAATAAGCTAATTAAACAGTGGTAAACTGGTTGCTCAGAAAAATTGACAACTTTTTGCCAAATGAGCGGTAATTCTAACCACTCTACTTCAAATCGCCCTGCACCGCTAGAACGTTCTCCGCCCAATCCTTCCTCACCGAGCAAGTTTAAAGCAGCACGAAGGTTGTGTTCTAACTGTTGCTCACTATTGGGAAAATAGAGTAAGAAGTATAAACCAGAACGGTTTTTTTCTGTCTCGAATTGGACAAAACCTGTATGATAGAGATTGGTTGCTCTGGTAATGCGATCGACGGCAATTTTTGGTAGTTGACCGATTTTGAAGGTATTTTTATAGTCAAAAGCTCCAGCTTTGCGCAAAAGTCCCTGAGATTTACCTGTAGTTTCGGCAATCAACTCTCTTGCATCGCTCTCGGCAAATCCCTCTGTTTGATACCATCGCTGCCAGACTTCCAGTGGTAGGAAGTTGAGCTTTTTGTAAGTTTTAAAAAACTCTAAGTCATCTTTGGGGTAGTTGATGGGAAATTTGAGGGGACGAGGGAGATAATATATAGTATGTTCTGCTTCTTCTCTATATATAAAAGTAGAACTTATCCGCACTGGTGGAGATTGGTGGAAACGCTGTAACAATGATTCAACCGCCTCTTGCCCAAGTAACCGTGCATAAATACTCACCCAAGCGCTAAATAAACTATCCGAGCGTACTCGTTCGCTTGTTTCTTCTATACCAATACCTAATTCACCAAAGTGAGCAGGAGAGTGTCCGAAATTAAGTTTAACTAATTTCCAGCTACTCATGTTCAAAAAATCTCTTGTATTAATTCAAATTTAGAAAAATGAAACCACAGATTAACACAGATGCACACAGATAAATTATCTGTGTTAATCTGTGTGCATCTGTGGTTCTAAATATCCATTCGGTGGTTGTAACCGTCGTTTGATATCATCACGCAAACGCCCAAAGTTATCTAACAGTGCTTGTATGTCAGCAACGGGTGCAATGGGTTGTAAACCGGATGCGCCAACAGGAGTGTTAGTAATTTGGCGATATTGCTCTAAGTTACGGTAGGAAAACTCGAAGTTGAGAAATTTGACTTTGCCGTAACCTCTGGAGCCATGCCCACCAAGTGCGTCATCTTCTAAAATAGCAAGTGCGATCGCAATGTTCTGCAAGTCTTCAATCGCTTGTTCAGCATCTTCAACAGTATAGACTAATTCAAACTGGAATTTTGCTCCTGCTGGTACACGTTCTAATTGTCTGGGGTTTGCTGCTGCTGTTACTCTGTCAATCCCATTCTCGAATTTCCACTCAGTCATATATAATCCGGTGTCAATTCTCTTCAATTGTTCCGCTGAATCTGGAAGCAAGTGACAATCCCGGATGATTAGACGTGCTGGAGCGTTACGTCCGCGAGTAATTTTGGTACAATTTTGTGATTGGATTATGCGCGTTGGACTATTTTCGTCAAATAGTTCTTCTGTTCTTGCAGTATCAATCGCCATCCAAAATTGGGAACCTCCTGTAGAACCGAAAACACGGCTAATTGGGCAGGTACGCGCTCCTTGATAGGGAATAATCAATGCGTCAATTTCGGTGAAACCATCTGCTAAATCATCACTTTCATAACGAAAAGTGTTACTTCCTCCGGCTCGATTCAGGGGTTTGTTTAACAATCTTTCCAAAATTGAGCGCAGTTTGCCTTTTATTGATGAACCAGGTAGGTAAGGATATTGTGTCAGTGGATCGCGAATTACAGGTTTATCTAGTCCACCAATATCTAGATTCTCACCTCCACCGCCAATATGCAATCCTGTTTCTACTTTTATGTGACTGGTGAGGCGAATTTTTCCAAGTAAGGGTTTATTTGCTGTTGATGCTGGCATATAAGGATTTTGGATTTTGAATTTTGGATTGTAGAGACGCTCCGCCGGAGCGTCTCTACGAACGGTGTTATTTTCCGCCTTCGGCTTTGTGATAGGCAATAATTGATTCAATAAATTGGACTAGCCGCTCAAAGTCTTCTACACTATATACTTTGTCAATCGCAGTTGATATAACTTCTCCCAAGGGTTTAGCTGCTTTTTGTCTCGCAGCAGCGTAGGCTAATTTGGGTTTGAGTAAAACGACTTCTGTTTCAATTTTCGCGAAATCTCCTTTCTCGGCTAATTCTGCTTTTAGCCTATTCACCGCATCTAGGAATTTACGAATTTGATTGGTTTCTAATCTTTGTCGTTTGAGATAAGGACCAAATTCTTCGGCATGTTTAACTAGAACCCTAATAGGATAAGCTTTTAAGCCATCCTTTAGTTCCGTAATAGTTTTCACAATTTCATCAACAATATCTTTTTGCTGACTGGGTGGTGGAATTGATTGCTTTTGATTTATAATTTGTATAGGTGGCTTTGGTTTGTTTAGTTCTGTCATACTTCACGGTTGAGTATTTCTATCCAGGTAGCGATCGCTCGAAAGTACGGTGCATTATATGGACTTTTCAAAGAAGTGCGAAAATCACTATCATTCCGTACCTTGTTTGGCAATCTTGCTAGAGTATAAGCTATCTTTGGTAAATGCAAATAGTAACGAGTATCCAAAGCTTCTGGAGTTTTTTTATCGGCAAATTTCTTTAATGCTTGTTCTTGAATTTGTGCCGTAATCAGTAGATTTCGGACAAAGCTACGAGCATAATTAATGCCTATATTCTGCTTTTCTAATCTCTTGACAAATGGTAATACACCCAATAACTTGGGCATTTTTTCTTTGAGGTGATGATGCTCACAACTAGTAGTGGCAGTACCTAACCATTCATCCCACTTGAAAACTTGTCCAAACAAGCTTAAACTGTCTCTACCGTTTCCTTTCGCAGCGTCTTCCGCTTCTCCTGATTCCTGAGCAGCTTGGTAAAGGGGATATTTGGCATCTGCTATGCTAATTCCTCCCGATAAGGTAATGTCTGGATTATCCCCAGTGTAGGCGCGAAAGCACTGGTAAACATCAAAGGCAAATTCAACGACTTCATTCCATGCGCCACTCACGAATAAGTCATCACCACCAGCATAGATAAATAGTAAATTTCGCGATTCCTGAGTTGAAGTGCGATTGCCTCCGGCACTGCCCCTTGGGCAATCGCCTACCAGATTTTGTGGTAAATTTTCCCCAGGGTTTTCTGCTACGCTTTTCAAGTAAACCTTGAAAAAATAACTCATTTGCCGAGATAGCCCAGCTAATCTTGGTAATGTTTGTTTTTCTCTCAATCCTTTGGCAAAAATTTGTCCCAGTCTATCTACATCCATCCGCAAATAGCCTACTCTCTTAATTCCTTGGGCTTGTTGCGCCATTTCGTTTGCCCGCATAAAGCTATTTTCTTCTGGTTCTTTTGTCGGTTTACCGTAGTTTCCTAATAATAAGGGAACAGCTTGAGGAAAATGCCGAAATTTGTAATGTTCTAATGTCCAATCGTTGACAAGTAAAACTGTGTCAGCTTCGGTATCGATTTGTTTCCAGTTGCGAAATAGATGGTAGTATATGTTGGTAGTAGGTAGTTTAAACGGCAGTGTATGCAATGCTCCTGGTATAAATTGTCGTGGCGATCGCACAATCGCTTCAACTTGCAACAGTTGCCCTCCCAATTCAAACATACTGCGACAAGTTTTACAAGCAAGCACAGAATCTGGTTCTTTTGAATTCAACTTTTCTAATTCCTCATCATCTCTGTGACAGACGCGGCAGGGTTCATAACTGTGCCGTTGTTTGATAAACTGAGTACTGGTAATCTGTTCGGCAAACTTACGAGATTTTTGGTTAGCTAGCTTCTGGGTAACATTTGACCAATGTTGAGCAAATGCTTCTGTAGCATCTGCAAGGGGAAATGGTAAACAATCAAGGGCGAGAAAGACTTTGCCTTGAAATTCATCTAGAAGCCATTCATTAAATTGCTGACGCACTTGCTCAACAATTTCTTTTGTATTCTCTGCTCCCGCTAATATATATAAGTTGCCACCCCCTGCATAAATTACGTTGGTGCGAGGAAGCTGTAACGCTGTCAGCAGTTGTTGCACTACTTCTTCTGTGACTAACTCTAGGTAGAAGCTGCGTGCCCGTAGAGATTTGAGCGCTCCATCAGAAGATATGGTGTAAATAAATTTTTGAATACCAGATAAATCGCCGGCGATTAGACTTAGTTCGGTAGTTGGAGTATGATTGGTAGCAGCTGCGATCGCAGCGGTAGTCTTTACTATATCTACTAGTGCCACATCAGCTTCGTCAACGCTTATAAAAGAGCCGAATTTTTCTAAAATCAGAGTTAATAGAGAAAGATTTTGCCAATCGTCTTTGTGCAAAGATTCTATAGCTGAGCGGATTTCTTGTTTGAGTGAGTTGAAATCTTCCGGTGCTGGTTTTTGTGCTTGGGGGTAGGGAATGATTGGTTCTCTGTCTAGAATAGACTTAGGTTTCCAGTAATGACCAATCATATCTGTATGGCTATATAACCATACAGATGAAAAAAGTAACTTTAATGGTTTTGGATGGAAATCATTCAACCACAAAGCCTCCTCATTTAAAGGAGGGCATTTATTGGCTAAATCTGGAGCAGCCCACTTTGTGAGTAGGGTAACAGCTTGTTGAGAAACTCGCAAGGCGGCATCAGATGCGGGTGTTGGGTTGCTCATGAAACAGAAACTTGTTTGATAACTCTATTTTCACTACATATTTACTAAAAAAAGCTATATATAACTTTATAGCCATAACTATTATATGTAGTACATGTGGAAAATACTTAATTAATATTTTTATTTATTCAAAAAAAATAAGTATACTTGCCCTAGCCTAACCCCTGATTTTTGGTAAATATAAGATTCAGGGAGTTCTAAAAAACTTTCACATTTGAGGATAAGGAAGATATTGTTCGGCTCTTCCCATTTAGTGGGATTTTGTGCCGATTGGCAAAGATTTTGGCAATATTTTCTGCCTAATACAATTAGGTAAAAATTTATAAATAAGCAAACAAATTTTGTATTTGAGTTTAGTCAATGATAAAACAGAGTGCAGTTAACATTGCAATTATTGGTATGGGACCCAGGGGTTTAAGCATTCTGGAGCGGATTGTTGTATTTGCCAGAGCAAAACAATTTCCACCCGATGTTAACGTGAATATCAATATTTTTGATCCCAATCCTTTGGGCGCGGGTTGTCATTTTACTGACCAACCAGAGCATTTGCTGGTTAATACTATCGCCAGTCAAATAACTATTTTTTTAGACCATACAGTTCAAGGTTCAGGCTTAATTTTGGAGGGTCCTTCTTTTTATGAATGGCTTTGTGACCATACTTCCTCATCCCATGATCCCAATGGCTATTATCCCAGAAAGCTATTAGGTGAATACCTACAATGGGGCTTTCATTATTTATGCGAACTTGCATCTGAAACACTAAATATTACAACGGTTTCACAGCGTGTTATTTCTGCTTATTCTTCCCTTACCAGATGGTGTATTAAGACAGAAAATGGTGAAATATACCACCAAAACTATGTTTTTTTAACGACAGGACATGAACATGAAATCTTGAAAAAGGATGAAGAAAACCGTCGTCTATTCTCTGCTTATCCTCTCCACCTATCGACATCAGGTATTCAATCCCACGAAACGGTAGCACTGGAAGGTTTGGGATTATCAACATGCGATATTTTATCTATGCTAACAGTAGGTCGGGGAGGAAAATTCATCCGCAATCAAGAAGGGGTTATTTGCTATCAAGCATCACAAAAAGAACCAAAAATAATCGCCTTTTCTCGTTCGGGATTACCCTTATCTGCCAGAGCCAGCAATGAAAAAGAAGTCCGGGAACAATATAAAGCTAATTTTCTCACACGTAAAGCAATTAGTGAACTGAAAGAAAAGTATCAAAAAATAGATTTTACTGAGCATCTTCTGCCGTTATTATTAAGTGATCTGGAGTTTATTTATAGTAAAACTTATATTAAAAAACATCATGGATACATTGCAGCTAGTAAATTTGCTCAGGCGTATTTAACTGCAAAAGAGGATCAACGTAAATCTTTAATTTTTAATTTTATTCCACCCTGGCATCAATTTAATTGGGAAAAATTGGTAAATCCAATACCGGATTATGCCCTAGAATCAAAAAATTGTTTTAATGAATGGCTCGATAATTATTTAGATGAAGATGTCAGGAATGCTAGTGAAGGTAATGTCTCAAATCCTCTAAAAGCTGCCTGTGATGTTTTGAGAGACTTAAGGGACAATCTCAGATATGCTATTGATTTTGCTGGACTAACAGAAAGCAGCCATCGCTGGCTTTTATCCTCATTTATTCCTGTGATGAATCGCTTGGCTGTAGGTCCTCCAAAAGTCAGAATTGAGGAAATGCTGGCATTAAAAAAAGCCGGTATCTTAAAAATGGATCTGGGACCAAACCCTCAATGGAGGTTTGACAAAAAAAGTAATCTATTTGTAATTACTGGTCAGTTTGAGACTGTTGAAGCTGAGGTTTTTATTCGTTCACGCATTGCCATGCCTCTCCCTCAAGAAAGCTCAAATCTCTTACTGCAACAGCTTATAGCAGATGGTTTGGCTCGTCCATTTTTTAATAATCGATTCCATCCCAATGGTTTAGATATTTCACAAGATTTTAATTTAATTAGCAGAGAAGGTGATGTTTACAAAAACTTTTGGGTATTAGGAACACCTACCGAGGGACCCAAGTTTTACACCTTTATTTTGCCACGACCTTTTGTTAACTCAACTGCATTACTTGATGCAGATAGAGTTGTGCAATCTTTGGTAAATCAAATCAACGCAAAATATGCTCCTATTCAGAATCAGAGAAGATCAAAAGTTTATAACACTATATAAACCTGGTTTCTGGCTGGCTGGGTTAGCTGCGACTTTTATTGGCAATGGTATTGGGCGTTTTGCCTATATCACATTGATGCCCGCACTGATTCAAGCTAACTGGTTCTCCAAGGAAGATGCAGCTCAACTGGGTGTAGCTACCTTAATCGGTTATTTACTCGGACCAATATTCATTCAACGTGTCATCAAAAGAATCAGTAACACGATTTTAGTGGGATGTGGCATGGTGTTATGTTCTCTAAGCTACCTTGCTTGCTCATTCCCAAACATGAGTTTTCTATGGTTTTATGGTTGGAGATTTTTGGCGGGTTTTGGTGGAGCAATCTTGATGGTTTTAGCTGCACCGATGATTTTGCCGCACGTACCCACCGCTCAACGGGGACGTGTTGCAGGAGTGATTTTTTCAGGTATTGGACTGGGTGCGGCTGCTTCTGGCTTGCTGATTCCTTTGATGGTGAATATTAACGTCGTTTTTGCGTGGTTGACAATGGGTATTTCTTGCAGTTTGTTAAGTTTCATGACATGGAAGACTTGGGCAGATATATCTGTTGAATCGACTGTATCTACTTATGTCAATCATTCGCACATGGGTGACACAGCAGTCAACTTGTGGCGAAATCATAGTATGTGGTATTTATTGATAGCATACGCATTTAACGCAGTTGGTTTTTTGCCGCACACATTATTTTGGGTGGACTTTATGGTGCGGGAGTTAGGGTTTTCTCTGGCGGTGGGTGGTGTGTCTTGGTCATTATTTGGCATTGGTGCAGCTCTTGGTCCGTTGTTAACTGGTATATTGGGCGATCGCTGGGGATTTCGGCGAAGTCTATTAGTCTGTTTTGCCCTGAAAGCTTTTGGTGTGGCGTTACCTTTGATAACTACTACCTTGTGGGTATTACATTTTTCTGCGTTCTTGGTGGGGATGTTCACACCAGGGATTGTAACTTTAGTCTCAATGTACGCCCTAGAACTAGTTGGAGCCAAGCAACATCGTTTTGTATGGAGTACTATGACTTTTTCATTTGCCTTAACTCAAGCCTTTGGTGGGTTCTGCATGGCGTTGTTAATTAGTCATGCCGATTCTTATTTACCCTTATATGCCATCAGTGCTACAGCTTTAGTGATTTCAATTTTATGCATAATGGCTACTCATCCCGAGGATTCCCCACAATTGAAGCAGAACACATGAAGCTTTATTTAAACGATACTTCCCCATTCGCACGCTTAATTTTGATTTGTGCGCTAGAATACAACATTAAAGAAATAGAATTGATTTGGGTTGACCCTTGGGAAATGCCAACAAATTTGTTGGCTATAAATCCATTTTCAACTGTTCCGGTTTTACAATTAGATAATGGAGATGTGTTATATGAAAGCAGTATCATTGCTACCTACTTGACATCTAATTCAACAAGGCACACATTACTAGAATATCAGCGTTTTGCTTTGGGTAAAATGCTCATAGAAACCGCGTTTCGTCATGTCAGTTTGACACGTTATTCCCCAGAAAACATTACCCCACATCCTTTTATTGCCAGAACAGAGCAAGTTCTAAAACAAGCATTAAATACTCTTTCAGAGTATGATTTACCAAATTTTTCTGCCAAAGAAGCCCCTGATTTAGCCAGCCTGCAATTAGCTGTAGCTTTAGATTACCTCACTTTCCGTCTCCCTAATTTAGTACAATCTTATTTGCATCCAAAAGTTATAGAACGACTGAGTACTTTTCAATTGCGTCACAGTTTTGCCTTAACTACACCAGAAATTCTGCGCGTAAAGTCGAGGTATCTTAGCAAGTAACTATCATCATAAATGTAACAGTTTAGGGGGGTTCTCAACTCAGCCCTGCTGGGTCTTTTCTTGTTGCTGAGTCTAAACTTCAGTATTTCCCACATTTACTACATATAATAGTTGCGGCTATAAAGTTATATATAGCTATTTTTAGTTTTCACTCTTTAATAGAAACAATCTATTTAGACAAGTTTTTGGTGAGGAATAGAATGTTAACTCCAACGATTGAGCAACTTAAACAAAGTGATGTACCTGTGATCGTCACCGATCACGAAGGAATTGTGGTGGATATCAACATTCATTTTGTAAATGTTTTTGGGTGGACTGCTCAAGAAATTATTGGTCAACCATTGACACTAATTCTCCCACCGTTCTTTCATGACTCCCATAATTTAGGATTTGCCCGCTTTTCTGCTACTGGACAAGCCACTGTCCTCAATCACCCATTAAATCTGAAGGCAGTTACAAAAGCTCATCAAGAAATTGAATCTGAACACTTTATTATTGCTGAGAAACAAGAGGGACGCTGGCTTTTTGCTGCAACATTACGTCCCTTGGAAATGGCATAGGTGGTCAGGATTGAATGTCCCAGATATCTGACTCAAATTCCCAACTCAAACAACTTAGCTCAACCCTGAGTAAAATGGAAATTGCGCTCAGCACGGTTGAGGAATGTATTGTTTGGACAGATCGTCAAGGTAGAATCAAGTGGTGTAATGCTGCCCTCGAACGTTTTTTTGGGCAGACTCGTTTGTTACTTTTAGGAAAATCATTATCAGAGAAATTGCCTTTATTACTGGATGGACAAGTCGTTTCAGGTGATGCTCATCCTGTGGCGATCGCTCTGGAAACCAGAAAAAGTGGTAAACAATGTTATGAATATCATCAATCAAGCCAATACCTAATTCTAGAAATTGCTTGGTCGTTTGTAGAAATTCCCAACAACTTGATAGAGACAGATGACTCCGTTAGTTCAGTTTTAGTGTTACGAGACGTCACTTACCAAAGGGAAGCAGAGCGCCGACTCCAAAAAGTTAATGAAGCTTTGGAACAACAGGTAGTTAAACGTACTCAAGAGTTGCGTGAAGCTAATACCTGTTTACAGATGGAAACTGCACGACTGCAAAAGTTACTCATTGAACTCCAACAGACCCAAGCCCAACTGATTCAAGCGGAAAAAATGTCTAGTCTAGGACAATTAGTAGCAGGGATTGCCCATGAAATCAATAACCCGGTTAACTTTGTTTATGGTAACTTGATTTACGTGAAAGAATATGCATTGAATCTATTGGATTTCGTGCAACTGTATCAAAAGCATTACCCTAACCCAGTATTGGAAATTGAGACAGCAGCGAAGAAAATAGACTGGGAATTTTTGCAAGCAGATTTTCCCCAACTTCTGCGTTCAATGGAAATAGGTACTGAGCGAATTGCCCAGATTGTGACGTCACTCCGTAATTTTTCACGCCTGAACGAAGCTCAAATCAAAGCAGTTGATATCCATGAAGGTATTGATAGCACCTTACTAATTCTGCAACATCGACTGAAAGCGACATCGGAATGTTCAGAAATCAAGGTAATCCGAGACTATGGTAACTTGCCATTGGTAGAGTGTTATTGTGGACAACTTAACCAAGTTTTCATGAATATTCTGGTAAATGCGATCGATGCGATTGAAGAGTTCAACGCTAAACGAACCGATCGGGAAATTAACCATCGCCCCAGCGAAATCACGATTCAGACATCTGTGGTTGACTCACAATGGGTAAAAGTTGTGATTGCCGACAATGGGACTGGAATTCCCGAAGCAATTCAACCACATATTTTTAATCCATTCTTCACAACAAAACCTGTCGGTAAGGGAACAGGAATGGGAATGGCTATCAGTTACAAAATTATCACCGAAAATCATGGCGGTAAGCTAGCCTGTTTTTCAATACCAGGAATGGGGACGGAATTTGTCATTCAAATTCCTATCCAGCAGCAGTACCTGTTTCAAGTCTAATACCATTTCAGGTTAATGGCGATACAGATGAATTTTGTCTATGAATGCATTTCTAGAAAATTAACTCATCAACAACTGAACTAACTTCTCAGTGATGGGAAAACCAGTTTGTTGCTCAAAGTGGAGAAACATTGGGCTAGGATTTGCTTCTAAGAAGACATATTCACCCCAAGGAGTTAGACGCCAATCAATCGCAGTCCACTCTAAGTATAAAGCTTGGGTAATATCTCGACACTGCTGTTGAATCTGTTTTGGCAACTCATGAGGAATCAACTTAGCATTTAAATCTTCCCTAAAATCTAAAAAGTTACTGCAAATTTCCGCAGAATAAACTGAATTGCCAATGACATAACTGCGAATATTTGTACCACCAATATACTCTTGAATAGTAACAGGAGACAACGAGAGAGCTAAATTTAGCCGATGAGGATCTAAATGAGATTCAGTCAAAATTTGGGTATGAGCACCTCCATAAACTGGTTTAAAAATCACTCGCTCATGAGATTTAGCAAACCTAATCACTTGTTCTGGATCGTTAGTAATTAGAGTTTCGGGAATTTTAACTCCTATACGCTGACAAGCATGAAGTTGCAGTGGTTTCTCTTTATGAAACTGATACGCCTCCCAAGAATTAACCCAACGACAAGGGCAAGCTTTCATCAAAGTTCGCACCGTACTCATAGAATCATTGAACGCAATCTGAAGCTGATGTGAATCTTCTAAATGAGGAACGCCAACACCAGCAAAACTACGCCAAAAAACACTGTGAATATCTTGGAATTCCAATTGACGTGAAGACAACTTTATAGATCCTACTTGAGTATTTGGTTGCCAAGACATGCGCAACTGAGTAGGAAACATACTCGTATCTAAATAATCTACCGTCGCTCCTGCTTGTGTAAGATAATCTTTCACATGTGCAGCATGAGCATCTGAAGAATCACCTAGAATTAAAATATTCATTTTTAAAACATAATAAATGAGTGACGGTTAATTGTGTTCTAAATATAGACGATAATAAAATTCACACCTGTAGAGACGCCCCGGTGGGGCGTCTCCGTAAAATCGTGATTTTTTAAATTCATATCTTAATTTAGAAACGCCAACAAAGACAATTAGCTAAATTTGGGAATGAATTACGTCCTTCCACAAATTTGTAATTTTCCCAAATCCCTGTAGAGACGTTGCAGGCAACGTCTCTACAAGCATTAAAAACTGAAATTGTTACAACTACTACCTCCCTCTTCACAAAAAGCGTAGGTAGTGACTTTAGAACCACCTTCTTCACCCACAGCGTAAGTAGTAACTTTCGTACCACCTTCCTCACCCACAGCTTGAGTTGTGGTTTTGTAACCACCTTCTTCACCCACAGCGTAAGTAGTAACTTTAGAACCACCTTCCTCGCCCACAGCCCGAGTTGTGACTTTAGAACCACCTTCTTCGCCCACAGCTTGAGTTGTAACAGTATCACCTTTTTTAGCAATGGCTTTGGTATTAATCTCAAGGTTGGATTTTTGCACCTCTTGATTGGATTGTTGCACATGCACAACGAGAGTTTCTAGTTGATGAAGTTCTAGTTGAAAAGGATGAATGTAATACATATTTGTTTACCCATAAGAAATTGAGTTGCATGACAATTTCAGCTTAGTTTTGGCACAAAAAAGTCATTACTAGCTGAATAGAATGGATTCGCTTTCTTTGCTTCCATCTTTATTATTGAATATGTTTATTACTATCAATTTATGCAGTTTAAGGGTATGATAGAAACATCCTCACGACAAACCTCAAAGCGCAAATCGGAATCCCATATCCGTTTCCAGGGATGAACCCCTATTTAGAAAATCCTAAATTCTGGTTTGAAGTCCATCACTTGCTGATAGGAATAATTGCTGAGTCGTTGAACTCCCAATTGCTACCAAAATACCGAGTTGGGGTAGAAAAGCGGGTTTATCAGATGAGTGGAGAAGATGCTCTTTTGATCGGAATTCCTGACTGCCTAGAAATAAATTTCTAGGCTAATAGCTTAAGTAAGAAGACAGCTTACTGGATATATATTCAGTCCGTTTTAACGGACTTGAGCTATTAGCCCTTACATAAGTCAAGGCGTATTCGGGTGAAGGTGCAAGATCTGAGTTATTCTAAATCCTGAGGGTCAATACCCAAAGCTTCTAACTGCTCTGGAGTCAGAAAACGCAACTTTTGTGTCAGCTTAAGTCGCTTTTGCCGTTCTTGTTCTCTCAGTTGCCGTTCTTGCTGTGCCTCCTCAAAAGCCAATTCTGTATCCGTTGGCATCCAGTTACCCTCCGAATCATACCAGCGCAACCATTTACGAGTGATACCTTCAAACTCTCCTTCCCACACACCCAATCCCAACTTCAACTCAGGAATCCAAAAGCGTGGATTGTCAGGATTGATGGTTTGCTCTTGGTAGTGTCCTCCTTCTAGTTTGAAACCACGTAGGCGATTTGTGTAGCGACTGAATACTATATAATATGGTACTCGTAAAATGCGTTCATATACATCCCACTTTTTGGGAGGAGTTTCTTTTACAGCTTGTCCATTAATGTTCTCAGATTCAATCACTATACTCTCCAATTCAGAAGTTGTTACCACTTCTTCCAATTCAGCATTCTCACCCAAGTCTTCTTTCTCAGTACCAGGTGAAAGCAATTCTATAACAACAAAGGGATTTACTCCTTCTTGCCAAACAACATAGCTAGAGCGCAAATCAGTTTCTTCATACAAGCGTGGCACATCCAGTACTAAAAACCAATCTGGACGCTTGTGCCATAAAGGATGCCTTACATCATAGTACAGATTGAGATCTGTTCCTGTAAATACTCGGTCATTTGTGTAGTCTATTAACCGTAATGTCCGGCTAAGTAGTTGGGGTTGTAAATCGTGGAATTCGTCGGGCAAACCAGGCTCCAAGGGATCTTCACTAGGTAAATCATACATGGTCGGCAGCGTCAATTTGGCAGCAAGGGGCGGATCTGTTTGCGGAATGGAAGGACGCTGTTGCAGCATAATCATATGTTGGTCGATGGAGCTTACCCTAATTGTATCTAACAGGCGATCGCACTTCCCGTAAAAAAATTCTCATTCCAGCGTGAAAACTCAGCAAATTGTGATATACGTATAAACGCACTCTCAAAAAACTGATAGTACAGTCGTAATTAATATACATTGCTTATGCGTTTTAAAGCTTATACTACAATCGTTGTACTTGCTGGATCACTTTCAGTAACTGCCTGTGAGCAAGTTCCCACGCAATGGAATCAAGCTCAACAACAGATTCAGCAAATTACCAAACCTGCCTCTGACAAAAAGATTGCTGTAGAAAAGACTGAGTTTGGCATTGTTAAAGTTAATCCAGCAGATTATACCGTTTCCTTTACGCCTACTAATAAAGTGTTGTTAAAAGAAGGCACGGCATACGGATGGCGTATCCAACTTAAAGATTACCAAGGTCAGGTAACTTGGCGCGAGGTTTATCGACTGCCAAAAGCTGCGAAAACTTGGAAAAATAACGAGAAAGCAGAATTCTCAACATCAGCAGACAACATTGAAGGAGTAACGCGCCGTACAGTATACACTGGCAACGGCGTGATTGGAAACACTTGGACTGTTCTTCCTGGAGATCCCACAGGTAAACATACTATAGAAGTCTCTATCGATAATCGCCCTGTTGGTAAGTTTGAGTTTGATGTAGTTGCCGCTAAGTAGCACATCATAACTCGGTAATACCATCCTTATGACAGATTTTTATCTGTAAATAGTTAGCTGTGTTTCCACGGAAAACTTTGCTAACTTAGGTGAAGATGTATTAAGGATTGAACAAAGAGGGGACGTTTTATGAATCTGACTTGGAAGCGCATACTATTACCCAACCTGTTGGCTACAAGTCTAATCGGTGTCACCGTACTTCCTACCACTCAACCTGCTGCAGCAGATGATAAAATACTCAGAGATGTGGGTATTGGTGCTGCGGCTGGTGTAATCTCTGGAGCCGTTACTGGTAACGGTTCTACACTCGGTAATGCTGTTAATGGTGCTGCGGCTGGTGCAGCTGTCAATGGTGCTAATGGGATCAGAAATACTAGCAGAAACAGAGACAAAAAACGCAATGTAGTTCAAGATATTGGTGTGGGTGCTGCTGCTGGTACTTTATCTGGTACTGTTACTAACCCCAGACGTGCTGGTAAGAATGCTATTGGCGGTGCAGCTGCAGGTGCGGCAATTCACTTGTTGACTAAGTAATTAAGTAGTTAATCGCATGGTAGGGGCACGGCATTGCCTTTGCCCCTACGACAATTTCGCCTGAGTATGGGAACGAGACAAGGAAAACTAGCGTGAAATCACGCACTAGATAGAGGTTTTAGTAGCCGACTTAATTTTACTATCTTCAACAAGATATGAAGAAATGTGAGATGGAGGCGTCTATTACTACTCAAACAACTAGGGGTGTTTATCTCCCGGCATGGCAAGAATCAAGTATTGCCCAATCTTTAATCAAAGTTAAGGAAATCGCTGATTACTGCGCGGCTAACGCCTCTAGTATAGATTACAATGGCGCTTTTCCTAGAAGCGAGTTTGAGCTAATTGCCTCTGCTGGCTTGTTAGCTGTACCATTAAACCGAGAGTTAGGTGGATGGGGTGCGGGAATTGATGCCGAAAGTACTTATGAACTGCTGATGCTGTTGAAGCAGATCGGGCGTGGTAATTTGGCAGTAGGTAGAATTTATGAGGGACATGTCAACGCTCTGCAACTGATTCAAACTTTTGGTACTAGCGCACAAATTGAAGCATACGCTAAAGATGCACGCGATCGCCACAAAATTTTCGGCGTTTGGAATGCTGAAGCAGCCGATGGTGTCAAAGTGATTCCCCTAGAGGGTGGAAGGTATCGTTTAGAAGGTTCTAAAACCTTTTGTTCCGGTTCGGGATACGTTGAACGTCCTTTTGTCAACGGGGTATTACCTGATGGTAGTTGGCAGATGTGCGTTGTACCAATGGATGAAGTTGCTACAGTGAGCGATCCTAATTGGTGGCAACCTGCTGGAATGCGGGCAACTGCTAGCTATAAAGTAGATTTTAGCGGTGTTGAATTAGAAGAGAGTGCCTTAATTGGCAAACCAGGTGACTACCACCGACAGCCCTGGTTATCAGCAGGAGTAATTCGGTTTGCTGCGGTGCAATTGGGTGGGGCGGAAGCACTGTTTGATGCAACTCGCCAATATCTTCGCTATGAGGATTATACAAACGATCCATACCAAAAAGAACGAATTGGCAAAATGGCGATCGCAATTGAAAGCGGTAATCTCTGGTTACGGGGTTCTGCTGATATGGTAGCCGCCTATGCTCCTGTTTTTGGTGGTTATCCTACAGTTACCAACCAGCAAGCAGAAAAACTTGTCGCCTATGCAAACATGATGCGCACGGCAATTGAACAAATATGCATGGATGTGATGCAGTTGTGCGAACGTTGTGTTGGTACTCGCGGTTTGCTACCACCACATCCGATGGAACGTATCATTCGGGATTTAACTTTATATCTGCGTCAACCTGCTTTTGATGCCGCGCTTGCCAATGTCGGACAGTATACCCTGTCTCAATCTCACCCTGCTCACTCGTGGTATAATGAGTAACTTGATTACTACTGCATCACCCCTAACTAATCCTAGCATTTTGCCCTTACGCTCAATTAGGGAAATCGTCGCCAATCGTGCTGTTGTGGTTGCACCTCACCCAGATGATGAGACATTGGGTTGTGGAGGTGCGATCGCTTTACTACGTTCACTGGGTGTAGATGTCCGTGTATTGGTAATTAGTGACGGTACTCTTTCTCACCCTAATTCTCAGAAGTTTCCCGCAGCAGCACTGCAAGCACTACGCTTTGGAGAAACTCTGATAGCAATGTCGGTGTTGGGAGTAGACGCTAACGATGTCACCTTTCTGGGGCTACCAGATGGGTCAATTCCGATACCTGGCTCTGCGGAAATTACAAGTGCGGTAGCTGCTTGTCGGCTCTACTTAGCACAAATAGCTCCGCAAATCATATTTCTACCTTGGCGTTACGATCCTCACCCAGATCATCGCGCTACTTGGAATTTAATTTACACTGCTTGTCGCCAATTGTCGCTATCGTCCCGATTGATAGAATATCCAATCTGGGATTGGGATGAAGAGCAACGGGGAAACCTGCCTCAACAACAGAAAGTAAAGTCTTGGCGACTAGATATTAACACAGTGGTAGAGTTGAAACAGCAAGCGATCGCTGCCTATCGTTCCCAAACTACCGACCTAATTGACGACGATCCCGAAGGCTTTCGCTTAACACCAGAGATGTTATCAAACTTTACCCGTCCTTGGGAAGTATATTTAGAACTAAAAGGATGAAACTAGCAATTTTCGATATTGATGGAACCCTCACTAAAACAGATGATGTAGATAACCAATGCTTTGTACAAGCATTTGCTGATGAATTTCAAATTGGAGACATTAACACCAACTGGCCTAGTTACGGACATACCACAGACTCTGGTATTACTATACAGATTTTTCAGGAACGCTTTGGACGTGTGCCAGAAGCCAGTGAATTGTCCAGGCTGCAGCATCGCTTTGTAAAATTATTGCAGGAACAATACACAGCAAATCATACACAGTTTGCCGAAGTACCTGGTGCTGGCGTAATATTACGGAAGTTGGAGCAAGAAGATTGGGCGATTGCCATTGCTACAGGAGGATGGCGTGCGTCAGCAGACTTGAAGCTAAACAGTGCGGCGTTAGATGTGAGCGGAATACCAACAGCGTCTGCTGACGATGGTATTTCTAGAGAAGATATAGTTAACACCGCCATATCCAGAGCTAAGACATTCTATGCTCAATCAGACTTTGAAAAAATAGTATACATCGGTGATGGAATTTGGGATGTGTTGACGGCTATTCAACTACAACTACCTTTTGTTGGAGTCGCCACCGGGCAACAAAAGATTGTATTGCAGAATGCAGGAGTTGAGCATATCATTGAAAACTTCTTAGATGAAAGCTTCTTAGCAGCTTTAAATACTGCTAGCATCCCCAAACCAGACAAACCATTACAGGTACAAAAAAATTCCCTTCCCCCAAGCTATTTTGAAGCCCTTTACGGTAATAACCCCGATCCTTGGAATTTTGCAACCAGTGAATACGAAGCTAAAAAATATGCTGCCACAATCGCAGCATTACCTAAACAACGCTATCAATCTGCGTTGGAAACTGGCGGATCTATAGGCGTTTTAACCGAGAAGTTAGGCGATCGCTGTGACTCACTACTCTCAGTTGATGTATCAAATTTAGCTCAAAAACAAGCAATTCAGCGCTGTCAACACCTACCGCATGTACGCTTTGAAATTATGTGCGTACCACAGCAGTTTCCTGACGAAATGTTTGATTTGGTTCTAGTTTCCGAAGTAGGCTATTACTGGTGTTATGAAGATTTGAAAAAAGCACAAGTTGCAATTCTCCAACACCTCAAACCGGGGGGACATTTGCTTTTAGTTCACTGGACACTTTATGCTCGTGATTATCCCCTCAGCGGTGATGAAGTTCACAACTCATTTTTCGAGTTGGCTCCCACTCAACTGCGACATCTTCAAGGTAAGCGCGAGGAAGAATATCGCCTTGACTTGTTTGAACGGGTTTGATGTTACTTGAAATTCGTGGCAATCTAGGCATAGCTAACCTCTATGCTTGTCACGTATCGAGGAGATGTCTCAGGTAAAGGAAACTCCTCAAGATAGAGTCGTGTTGCTTCTCGAAGATTTGCGTAGACGCTTTGCGGCTTGTCGTCAGACATCGCTTGTTCGATTGTTTCGCCTTGATCTACAGTACCAACTTCCGGACATTCAGCCACATACATATCTTCCTCTCGATAGACTACAGCCGTAAAGCTACGAGTATTCATAAGCTTGATTGTGTTTTTATCTCTATTTTTACTTAGTATAACATCACGACTTTATCGCCTTCCTAACATTAATCCTCAACACTATCTGCAAAATTTACTTGCTCGTAAAGTTCGCTAAAAGCAATTTGAAAATCGATTGACTGAAGTGATAAAATTGCCGATTCAGATTCAAACTCAGTGAACAGCCATTTACCTTCAGAAGTTTTAACATACTGCATAACATGATATTGATATTGGTCTATTAAGATGTATTCCTTCAATTCTGGTATTGACCGATAGTAAAGAAACTTATCACCTTGGTCATAATTTTTAGTAGATTTAGATAAAACTTCAGTAATTAGTAACGGATTCATGACTGTAGTCGTACTTGCACTAGTGTAGATAGGTTCTCCCTGGATTACCATCACATCAGGATAAGTGTGCTGGCGAAAACGAGGTATCCACAACCTTACTTCACCAATATAAACATCGTATTTTTTTCCTCTTAAAGCAAACTTTAAGTAGGCTGCGAAATTAAGCGCAATCTTATTATGATTGGTTGTGCCTCCCGTCATGGGTACAATTTCTCCATCTCGATATTCACTTTTATATTCCGCCTTGGACTCAAGTTCTAAATATTCTTCTGGAGTGTAGTAGTGTTTTCGTGTTTGTACTTGCATAAAATAATTCAAAGTTATGGGTGAGAATTTCTAGTAGAGACGCGAAATTTCGCGTCTTTACACCGTTTTAGTAGAGACGCGAAATTTCGCGTCTTTACACCGTTTTCGCTAGCTCGTCCAATTCATGCTGCATTCGCGTGAGAACTAATTCATAACACTCATCCACATAATTGCGATTTCTAGCTGCTTGTTTACCATATCGCTCAAAAACAATTGGCGCACAGACGCGAGTGTGAATTTGTACGGGTAGAGGTATATTTGGTAAAGAACCAATACTTAAGCCCCAAGGTAAACCCAGATAAATGGGAAACACGCCTGGATCTAGATTGTACAACCAAGGTAATCCCCATTGATTCAACTGCTTCATCAGATCGTAGCAATCAGTTAAAATAATGAGAGTATCATGAGCGCCCACAGATATAACGGGAATGATGGGGACTTCTTCCTTTAACGCCAGCTTGACAAAGCCTTTGTTCCCAGCAAATTGGATTTTGTAACGTTGATCGTGAGGACGAAACATATCGTATTGTCCGCCAGGATATACTAGAACACTAGCACCCATGTCAAAAGCAGCACTTGCCATTTTTGGATGTGCGGGAATTGCTCCTGCTTTCTCGGCTAAATAAGCCAGCATTGGACTTATCTTCCAAACATAGGGGTGCATGAGTCCATACACCAAACGTTTAGTTCCAAATCGGCGGTACCAATCGTACACCATCATGTGTAAATCGGGACAAGCCATTCCGCCATTGTGGGAACCCACTAGCAGTACTTTCCCTTCTTTTGGGATGTGATGCCAACCATCGGTTTTGACGCGAAAGTAGTAGTGGTAAAACCATTCCCATATAGGCATCATTAACTGAATAAATTCGGGATCTCTCTGTGGTAAAGATCGGCTAGCTTTAAATGTAGTCTGTTTTTGATCGGTCATAAGTCGGATATGTAGCGCTTCTCATTTTACGCAATCAGCAGCTGTGGACACAACCTCAGTTGTACCCTGACTTTTCATCGCTACTCCACCCAGTACTTTGTGCGTTCCACAGCATTCTTCCAAATGGTGAAGTTAGCTTGGGCTTGACTAACCCCTACACCAGGTTCAAAAACCCGCTCTATCTGGCGTTGACGTACCAATTCTTCATAATTATGCCAAAATCCCGCAGCAATACCAGCAGCAAATGCAATACCTTGTACAGTCATTTCCCGCATTACGGGACGTTCAACTTTTATCCCCAACACATCTGCTTGGAACTGCATGAGGAAGTTGTTTTCACAAGCACCACCATCTACAGCTAATTTCTGAATGGGAGCATTGCCAGATGCATCGATCGCCTGCACAACTTCTTTGACTTGGTAAGCGATCGCTTCTAGTACAGATCTTACCATATGCTCTCGTTGTGTGAGAGCTGTAATTCCGAAAAAGGCTCCTCTGGCGCTCATATCCCAATGTGGTGCGCCTAACCCGTTCAATGCTGGCACAAAGTATACCCTACCATTGTCAGCAACCTGAGTTGCCATAACCTCAGTTTCGGCAGCTGTGGTGATTAACCTGACCGCATCGCGTAGCCATTGAATACAAGCTCCACTAGTAAATATACTGCCTTCTAGGGCATAGCCTACATCTAAAGTACCGTTGTTGTTTTTAGTCCATGCTATGGTACTTAGCAGTTGATGTTGGGAGCGGACAATCTCAGTTCCAGTGTGAGCAACTAAAAAGCTACCAGTACCGTAAGTACATTTCATTAAACCAGGGCGATCGCAACCGTGACCAAATAAAGCTGCTTGCTGATCGCCTAAAATGGCAGTGATGGGAATTTCCACGCCTAGTAAATTAGCACTGGTAACTCCAAATTTTCCTAAGCTTGGTTGAATCTGGGGCAAAATATGAGCAGGAATTTTGAATAAGTCCAGAAGCGTCTCATCCCATGCACAAGTTGTCAAGTTCATTAACATTGTCCGGCTGGCGTTGCTATGATCGGTGGCATGAATTCCACCTGTAAGTTTCCACAGTATCCAAGTATCAATTGTCCCAGCAAGAACATTGTTCAAGTCAACACCTGTCAAGTCGAGCAACCATCTGAGCTTTGTGGCTGAGAAGTAAGCATCAATGACTAACCCAGTGCGATTATATATTTCCTGAGCATAGCCAAGTTCTCGCAGTTGATCGCAAAGTGGAGCAGTGCGACGATCTTGCCAGACAATGGCGTTGTGCAGTGGTTGCCCTGTTGTTTTGTCCCAGAGCAGACAAGTTTCGCGTTGTACGGTTAGTCCAATTGCAGCAATTTCATTTGGTTTAACTTGGGCATTGGCGATGGCAGTTTGTATTACCCAGCAGGTATCAGCCCAAATTTCTTGTGGATTGTGTTCTACCCATCCTGGTTGAGGATAATGCTGCTTTAGTTCTTTATATGCCTGCCCAACAATCTTGCCTTCTGGGTTAAACAAAAAGGCGCGGTTACCTGTAGTACCTAAATCTAATGCCAAAATATAACTCACGGTTGTCCGTATATTACCAAATACCTGCATAGCGTCAACAGTTTACCTTTCGCAAAAATTACTCCAACCAAAAAATTACTTATATTTATGGTAATATTTCGGACTGAATCCTGGGAAGATGGTAAGTGATCGCATCCCTTTCCTGGTGATCGCTCAATACAGTAAAACAGCATAATATAATGAAACTGTCAAGACGTAAAAGCATTTTTACCCTCACCACTATCTTAATCATCTTTGGTTTTGGCAGCGATCGTCAATTATTGAGAAAGAAGTCTTCTCAAGGTTATCAGAAGAAAGAACTGGCGATCGCACCTGATGTGTTGCCAAAATATAACATTGACAAAGAGCGAATTTATCAGAATTTTCTCAAAGCGGCTCAAGGTGGCTCTGAAGGCAACCCAGCACTTTTATATCAAGGCATTCAGACATCTCCATACAAAAAACAAATTAACTCATATCCTACTCGTTTAAAACTGAAACCTAATGGAAAAAATTTAGTGGATTGCATAGAAGCTGACGCTACATTCAATTCTTATCCAATCGTTGGCAAAATTCCAACAATTGACGAAAACAGTCTAGATTTTCTTCATCATGATATTAAAGAAGCATGTATTTGTCTAGGTAGCTTTTCTGAGGGAGAATTCAAGACGAAATGGTTAGGAAGAAATGCACTAAGTAATCAGGAGTTTTGGAGTGCTACTAAGTTTATACCTATTCTCAATGTTATCTATTTACTACACAAACATCAACCGAATATAGATATTGATTATTATAAAATAAGCGGGATAGACCAGCAAGAAATGCCAAGAAGTTTTAACATATATGAGTTAGCCAGAGATATAGTTAGCTATGAAGAAAATATTGCCACATCAAACGCTTTAGCAGAAATTTTTAAGAGATTTTCTTCTCAAATAGAATTAGAAAATTGGCTAAAAAGTATTACAGGTAATAAAAACTTGATTTTCCGGGGTGATTATGGAGAAAAGGTTTTAATTGAACAACCAAAAGTAACAGAACGAAACACAGAAAAAACCATATTAATGGCAGATACAGAACCAATTAATCCTAATTGGACAGATAATACTATATCTGCCTATGATTTAACAAGAATGATCTCAATGCTAGGTTGGCACAATTATATTCCTGCAGAATCGCGGCTACCAGGAGTGAAGTGGAAAAACCTGGAAAGTGTCATCACAGCGATGGGAACTGATTCAGCACGTTTGACAGATTTAGCAATCAAAGAGTTAGGTTTACAAAATGACCTCGATTCTGTAGTCATTCTCTCAAAAATTGGCAATGGGACAACAATTTTAAGAAAGAGAACTGAAGCTGTTTATGTCGCTTTGGTACAGTTTGTTGTGCGTAACCCAAATAAGTTGAAACCAGCTAAAATGTTGACATTAAGTATGGCTTTGCGGGGAGCAAGGACGCAACAGCCAAGAGATCTCAACCGCGAAGTAGTGGAACTTGATGCGAGGATGGCAACGGAAGTAGCTAAGATTATACAAAGAGCAATCTCTTACCATAGAGGGAAAAACAATTTTTAGTGCTTATTGTGCGATCGCCTCAACAATCAAAGCAACTAAAATACTAGTGTAAACTCCCAAAAATCCCTCACGGATTCCTAAATCTATGGATTTTTTATCAGGAACTGCCACAGATAATACTCTCTCATCATCTGCATTGAATGCATCTGTTACACCATTGTTCTACTTAGACAGTTTGTCCGAGCCAATCAGCCCAATAGCCAGACATCCTGGTGGCGTGATTACGGTAAACAGTACAGCCGACGTGGTGGATGATTTTGATGGTGTGACGACTTTACGTGAAGCAATCAACTTTGCCAATGCCGATGCTACAGATGATGTAATTTTGTTCGAGCGATCGCTGTTTGCAACACCACAAACTATTAGCTTAAGTTTAGGACAACTCAGCATCACCCACAACTTAAACATTATTGCGCCCAGAGACACGTTAACAGGTGGAAACTTGGTGACAGTAAGTGGTAACAATACTTCACGAGTGTTTGAGATTAGCTCTGGTGCAACAGTAGATATCTCCGGACTAATTATCGCCGATGGCAATGCAACCAGTGATGGTGGTGGAATCAAAAACAGCGGTATCCTGAACATAGACAGCAGCATTGTGCGCAATAACTTTGCCCAAAATGGTGGCGGAGGCATTTCCAACTCTGGTGGTGCAACCCTAACGGTGAGCAATAGCACTATTATCAACAACTTAGCAAGGCGCACCTACGATATCTACGTTTTAGGCGACGGTGGCGGTATTTTAAATAGTGGCGACAGAAGCACCGTTAAAGTGAGCAACAGCACCATCAGTAATAACCAAGCTGGCAATAGGGGTGGTGGTATTTATAACAGAGGCATTATAGGGTTAGGTAACAATACCAGTACTTCTATTACTAAGATTGAGGTAAATAATAGTACTATTACCGATAACTCGGCAGGTATCTACGGAGGTGGTATCTTTAACGGCATCGACGATTCTGGCGGTGAAAGTTTTACTAACAGCATCTTAGCGGTGAATAACAGTACTATTAGCGGTAACTCGGCAAGATCCGGCGGTGGTATTGCTAGTTCTGGGCGTGATTCAGTTTTAACGGTAAGCTACAGCACTCTAAGTAGTAATAGGGCAGTTAACGGCAATGGCGGTGGTATTGAGCACGGTGGCAATTTTAGCACTGTCGAGGTAAGTAACAGTACGATTAGCAGTAACACGGCAGATAATGTTGGCGGAGGTATCAATAACACTGGTTATTCAAATACTTTAAAAGTAATTGATAGTACTCTGAACAGTAACTCGGCAAGATCAGGCGGTGCTATATATAACTTTCGTGGTAATCTTGAAGTAAGTAATAGTACGATTAGCAATAATTCAGCAACCTCTCCATCTTTACCTGGTTCAAGTACGGGCGGAGGTGGTATTTATAATACATTTGTACTCAATATCGCGAAAGTGAGTAACAGCACCATCAGTGGTAATACTGCTGTCGGTTCGGGTGGAGGCATCTATAACGCTAACTCTGGACGCGATCGCCCGATTGGCTTGGAAATAAACGACAGTACCATCAGTGGCAACAAAGCAGGCGAGAACGGTGGCGGTATATATAACCGCGAAGATCCTTTCTTTTACATCTCTAGTGATGCCATCCTAAAAGTAAACAATAGTACTATCAGTGGTAACTCTGCTGGTAATAATGGTGGTGGCATTTTTAACAGGCGCATTAACCTAGATCTGGTTTTTAGTACTCTTACCCTGAACCAAGCTGCTAATGGTGGAGGCGTATTCAATGATGATAGCGGTTCTGCCTCTGCGCGGAACACGATTATTGCCGGAAACCTACTGAGTGCGAATGGTATCAACCCTGACGTATCTGGCAACTTCACAAGCTTGGGCGACAATTTAATTGGTGACAGTACAGGCAGTACTGGATTTGGTGCTACTGGAGATATACTGGGCAGTCTCACGCTAAGCTAAGAGGTCGGATAGCAAATAGCTACCACTAGGAGAAATGTTTTATGATCGTTGTCCACCATTTAAACAACTCGCGATCGCAGCGCGTGCTGTGGCTACTGGAAGAATTAGGTATCGAGTACGAAATCAAATTCTACGAACGAGATCCTTATACGATGCTCGCACCAGCATCACTGCGCCAAATTCATCCTCTTGGCAAATCACCAGTAATTACAGATGCCGACCTCACCATTGCTGAATCGGGTGCTATCATCGAATACATAGTAAATCGCTACGGTAACGGTCGGCTAATTCCAGCACCTAGTACGCCAGAGCGTCTGCGCTACACCTATTGGCTGCATTACGCCGAAGGCTCTGCAATGCCACCGCTGCTGCTTAGACTAATCTTTGAACGTTTTGGAGTAGGGGACAGCGAAGCTATGAGCGCATTCATTGCACCCCAAATCAAACTTCACTATGATTATATAGAAGGCGAACTCAGTAAAAGTACATGGTTTGTAGGTGAGGAATTTACAGCCGCTGACATTCAAATGAGCTTTCCCCTTGAACTGCTAGCTATGCAAGCAGAACAAATTGAGAGCCGTCCAAAGCTTAAAGAATTTCTCAGTCGCATCCATGAGCGCCTGGGTTACCAACGTGCGCTTGCTCGTGGAGGTAAATACGACTTTGCCAACAGTATTCAATAATTCTCGTATTACTAATTCCTCAACAAGAATAGCGTTACCATAATTATAGGTAACGCTACTCATTTTTATTAAATTCAGGGATAATAAATAATCAAATGCGTTCCCTGAGTCTTATGATTAATTAACGTAATTTAAGTTCTTAAACAGCAGATCTGCTGGTAATCAAGTTCCAAATGAAAACAGCAATAATTGCACCCAAAACTGCTACTGCTACACCAGGAATACTTAGAGTAGGAGCGGCAAGTGCGAATTGTCCAGTACTAAAGAATACACCCAAGCTACCACCAACAAAAGCACCGATAATTCCTAAAAGAATTGTGCCTAAAAATCCACCACCTTGATGACCAGGGTAGATAGCTTTAGCAATAGCACCAGCAATTAAACCTAAAACAATCCAAGCAAGAATGTTCATTTTTGTTAACTTAGTTAATGTTTCCTGTTGATGTCTACACAATAACAATTCAAACAGTAGGAGCTAATCTACCTTCAGAACTAATTAGTATTTATCCGAAGAAATACTTGAAAAGGAAATACTATACTTTCTTAAGATATACATCTAAATGTAGGGAATCAAAAATGCTGAAAAAGCCTCTATTCGGACTTTAACTAGGGGCAGATAAAATTATTTTATCAAGTGGAGCGATCGCACTAGACACTGATAGTTCTGATCGAGATGCTTATTGCTAAGCAAGTCAGAGGAATTCGGAATTATACAATCTTAATTCCAAATTCTTTTGACGCTTACTTAGTTATCTAACAAACTCATCAATGCCTCAAATTGAGGATCTGGCGATAACAACTGATGTAAACTTGACAATTGACTTTGTAACGCTTCAGCTACGTGAAGCATGTTCAATTCTTGCGCAATCTTGATCTGTCGTTCTTTGATATTTATTTGTCGAAGTAGGCTGTCTTCTATATGTGTTGAATTGTAATCTTGAACAATCATATTTGTAAATTTTTGTTAAAAATTACAGCAAGGAAAAATTAACTTTAGCACGATTGTATCAGAAATGTGTTTTACTTCAACATAAAATATGAGTTTCAATCAGTCAGGCGATCGCATACTGAATAACCACACTGGTATCAACAACACATGCTGACATTAGCGATCACGATCCTCCCTTTCAACGAAACACGAGATAGTAACGAAGAGCGAACGTGCGCGGTATAATACATAATTAGTAATTTATTCCGCAAAAAATTCCTCCAAAATAGGGTAAAGTTTAACTGCAATATTTTCAATTCTTCTACCCAATACTGAGGGAGGATGAATGTTCTCTAATTGCAATGTATTCCAAGACAAGTAGCCGACAGAATCATAAAAAAGTAAGTATTGGTCGTCATTCCATCTAGTGTTAATAGTTAATAACTTTGGCTGACTGCGAAAATCTACATCAAAAAGTATTGATTCTTTTTGACATAATGGGTCGGGAATAATGTTTAATGTTTGCTCTATGTTTCTATTACCTTGAAAATGGAGACAAACTTCTTTATTTTGATTTTGCCAATACCTAAAGTTAAAATTATAATGAGGAAAACTCTGTGCGGCAATAAGAGCGAGCGCTGTCTCCAACTCAAAAGAAAAAGAGAAGTCCGTGAGCACTTCTACCAAATAGAATTCTTGTAGAAATGGATAAAATGTTCTTGCCAAATATTCAAATTTGTCTCCAACAGAAGAAGGCTTACTTATTTTCAGTCCGGAGCCATTACGCCACTCATAATTATTATCTGGAGTGTAAGTTAAGTGTACCATTCCTTCATGTGAGTATCCAGAAACAATTAGCGTTTTGAGCTTGGGATAAAATTTGATTCTAAAATTATCTCCAAAATATCTTGGATTCTTACAAGTAATAGACAAGTTACCAATGCCAATTTCTTGAGCTATGATCTGAAACTGAATATTGGGGAACACGGCATTGGCAATTTTAGCCGTAGCTGCCTCGAAATCACTGTTAAGTTCAAAGTTCATCATTTTTTGTTCCAATTTAAAATTGCTCAAGTACTGTTGTGTAATTTTAAAGAGGTTGTGGACTTAACCTGGATAATAGGAGGTCTGAACCCCTATATCATCCTAGAGTTTTAACATATAACTTTGGTAGGATGATCATCTTTCTTTAGAAAGATTTTTTAATTAACTCACAAAATTTCTTGTGTAAAACAAAGATTACTTAAATACCCAAAATGTAGTATCAAATAATACTAATACGCAAAAATATATCTTATAGAGATACGACATCTCCTATTTCTACATTAGATGTCGTTTTTAAAGAGAGTTTCACTTGGCATTGCATTTAGGTAATCCATCAAAAGCTACATAATTGAACAAATGTTTAATCTAGCTCTTAATAGCTGCAAGATAAAATAACTTATGCACATAGCAAAAGAAGCTAGTCAGAAGTAGAGTGGGTACTGCTAGCCCTTTTAATGCGAACAAATGTACTATTTTAGAATCGGCTGAAAGTCCCGGACAGTATAGAGTCTCTTGTGTGACTTCAATGTATCCTCAACAATATGTAAGTAGGTAAAATTAAGTAGAAAATAAACTCTACGTTCGTAGTACCGTGACGCTCAGGGTATATGCAAAAGTGCAAGCTCTAGCAAGACTGACTATTTTCCAGCCCAGTATATTTAATGAGTTTAGTTGTGTGTGGAATTCAAAAATTAGTTCATGCCGCTTACACTCGCTCCTAGCCACAAACCTAATTGTGAGTACGAAAGCAGTCTATAAATTTATTAATGTGTTTAGCTCAGAGTCGTTTAAAAAGCTTTTTGGAAACATACTTTTAACTTCTTAAAAGCTAGTAAATCGATTGTCGAAGCGCAAGGCTAGATTTTCAATTCAATCATGAGAAATTTTCCTAGTGACTCAAGCCCCAACGGTAAAACCTCATAGCCTTGCGCTCCCAACTCCTTGTTGTCAACCCGTTAAATAATGTTTATTTGCTAGCCGCAAGAAGTTCTGACAATTGTGCATGTGCTAACACAACATCAGGTTCACGCTGGAGCGCAGCATAGTATTTTCTGGCAAATGCATTACCTAATTCTGATGGCGCAATGAGCGTGCGGGCGTTGGCAATCAGATTTTGGGCATCTTCGTGCGAAACAGGTTCATCTGCCGAAAGTATTTCATCAATTTTGACAACAAGTTGAGAAATACGATGTAGCCAAGCAAATTGTTCATGCTCCAGAACGAGATGAAGGAGTTCTCCGTTCGATACTCGTCCATGTTCCTGTTCGTAAATGATGCGTTCTGTATCAAGTAAACAGGAGTGCATACGTAGCAACTTGTTGCGCAAATCCCGCAGATATTGGTGTTGACTTATTCGTCCTTGAAGTGTATTAGAAGTCAATGGAACTTATCCTCCCGTTATGAAAGTCTTCAATGGCTTGAATGATTTCTGCCTGATGAAAGTCTATTTAGCTCAATTCAAATTTGAACGGCAAGAAACTAGTTGTCTACTTAACTCAAAACTAAGTGGTTACATTCTTTGTCACAGCAAGCCGCTATTAAGATCATTTTAGATAGATGTCGCATATAGTTATTGTAAGCCGAACTCAGCAATAAAATATAGAGCTTTCACCACTAAATGCGAGTAAAAACCGCCTGCATGCGTTCTGAGTCTTTGAATTTCGTCAAAATCTAACTTCAAAGTGTGAAAAAGTTCCGCTAATCATAATTTTAGCTGTTGGATGAGGAGGAACTCACAGTAGAAGCAACAACGGCGGCAGTAATTCCAGCGTTTACTGCCGCCTGCACACTCGCTACAGTTTCTGAAACCGCGTTACCTACTAATTCACCACTGACAATTTCTGCAATTCTTTGACGAGCTTGTTTTCGTTCTTCAGGTGCAAACAGGTAATTAGTGAGGTTGCAAGCTTTGATGAGGCTAATTAGCGAGACAGTTCGTGAATCGAGTTTAGTTTTATTAAGGACACTACTACGTACCCTATCAACAATAACATGTTTTGCTCGAGGATTAATCATAGTATAGCGCTGGACAGAAAATAGTCCTAATACTCGGTGTTTTTCCTGCTTGAGAACACCTAACTCAACCAAGTTACTCAGTACCGCGTACTGAAATCCTCTAAACTTACGCACCAAATGGGTTACCCAAAAGCGAGCGTCTCTGTTCCGTCGAGCCGTCAAAATCTCATTTAGACAGTCATCAAAAAATTCGTCGCCTGTGGTAGTGGCATTAACAACGAATAGTTTCCCATCTTCACTAATAAGCTTTCCTTGCAGAACAAGTTCCAATAACACAGCACCTATCAAGCCATAGGGTAGAGATTGAGTTGCTGATGATACAATACTTCCTTTTTCATCGTGAACCGCTAGGAGCATCAACTCTTGTGCAATATACTGCATTTTTTGACTCCAATCGTACACCTGATCCGATCTTAGTCATCTTTTGCACAAATTGGCTCACCTGATCGAATGAGATCACCCATGATGAAAATCAAAGGGTGGGCAATGCCCACCATTCGCTATTCAATTACCCATTGACACTGAAGCTGAGATTGCTCGTTCAGTATCCATTTAGCCATTAAATTAGGCTTTTTTTGTGTTGTTTGAACATCGATTAATGATGTTTGAGCTTCTTGTGTTAAGATTGTACTCTTTTCATAGGTTGATTGTATAGTAATTAATGCACTCATGATTTGCTCCTTATTAATTATGATAAATAGTTGGTTAAAACACTGTAATGCAAATATTTTTAGAACAAAATTATGCTTCTCTTTGTGCTTTTCACCTATGAATATAATTTAATTTAAATATTCTCTTGGCGCAGTATGAAAATGTCATAAGGAGTCATGACTTTTGCAGTAATTATTTTGTAAACTTAAGTAAACAAGTTAGTAAAAGTCTGAAAAAGTGAGGTTGAAGCTTGTGCGGTTGTACTAATCCCCTTTTGTTGACCTTTTTATAGTAAAATTACCCTGTAAATTTCAGTACTTATAAGAAAGAATCATGAAAAAACTACTAAAACAACTCACGCTACCTATTACTCTGTCAACCTGTGTTGCAAGTACTTTTTGCTTACCTGCCTCTGCTTGCCATGAGACGGGCTTGTACCAAAATTTAATGAGGTAGGCGCGATCGCACGAGTCATACTACCATGTAATCGCGCACAAGAAAGCTAATCGCAGTTATACGATCCTTTTTTTAACAGTCCGTAGAGACTTATAACACCTAGTCCAATAATTGTACTAGCTTCGGGAACTGAAGTAGGAGGTTGAGGAGATGGAATGGATGCTACTAAACCCCCAAATCCAAACAATTCTGGTTTAGGGTTGTTATTTCCGATCACATAAGATAAGCCACTAGTAGCGCCTAACGGATATCTAAAGCTACGTACATCAGTTAAATCGTATAATGCAAATTGACCCCAATACTGTCTTTTATCGGCGAAAAAATCTGACAATTCGTTTAATTCTATCAAGCCATTTGCGTTGGTATCTTCCCCTGTAAAGTAATTTAACCCAAACGGGTAGATTCCTGGACTGTAAAACGTAAAAGTCGCAGCTTGAGCTGGTTTAGTTTCTAGCGTTGCAACCCATAGAACAGCAGTAGCGATCGCCAGTACTATTTTTCTGTACATACTAATTAATACCTGCAAAATTCTTCCACATAAGTAGTTTTCCTTAAATTATTTGTGAATTTGATAAAGTTTCTGACTATAAATCGAAAAATATGTAAATTTTAGATAAAAATGAGATATTCTCATTGTGTCCTTTTTGCTCATTCACTGAAATATTATTTTTGTGGAAGCAGGCATCCCTGCCTGCTTTAATCTGAGTAGGCAAGGATGCTCAGTAATCGCCCCCTAAATCTCAGCATCCTTGACATTTAAAACCAGCAGCTTAATTTCAAACAGCGCCCTCCGCATCTTTGCCCAGGCTGCATAGGTTTGAGATTTGGTACGATCTAAAGAGTTAAGCTTTGCAAGGTAAGATTCCGTATCTGAATTTCCACTCACATAGCGCATGGAATATACCTGAAATTGTTGCACTGCTCTAGCAGCCACAACTTGACTAGTTTGGTAGTCAGTGCGGGCTTCATCAAACTTCACTAAAGCTTGAGCTACCTTTTCCCGGATTGTTTCTGCCAACTGCGCTCTAGAACGTTGAAGTTCGGCAACTTTAACGCTAATATCAGAGATGGTGATCGCTCTTGTCTGCGCCTCTGCATTCCCACCCTGCGTTCCCTGAAACAAAGGCACGCCAATCACGCGCAACAATCCATTAATGATCCCCAAATCGCCGCGAAAAATTGCGGCAATATTATCCAGTAGCCCTGGTGTTTTCGCTTCTGTACTCGTTGATGTTGGTCCCAGCATATACTGCAAAGCAGGAGTCAGGATAGATAATTTAATTGAGCGCTGATTTCGAGATTTAGCTTCCTCAATCTTTTGGTTGGCTTCTTGAATACGATTATCAATCTCTTTCAATAATAAGGATTGCCCTACAGCCTTTTCTTGTAGTTTTTGTAAACAATCCGCTGATGTTTCCAAGCAAGGCAGTCCACCCCGCATTATCCTCCACATATCATCATTAAATTGCATTGTTGTCAACTTATCTATATCTGGTTTAGCTTCATGGTTTTGTTGCGTTTTTGGTACAACTGAATCTGCTTGTTCTTCAACTTGTTGCTGTTCCTCTTCACTGCGCTCTTGTTGCTCTTGATTATCTTGCTGTTCATCAAGGATAATTTCGCCTTCAGTTGATGGTGTTGTTGGTTTTATTGGTGTGGGTTGGGCTATTTTTATCTGAATCGCTAAGACGCCTTCGCAAAGCGTCTCGAAGAGAAGGACGCCAAGAATAAGATAGGTAGATTTGTAGGGGTTTGAGAGTAATAATGATAGTGTTGGTTTAACCATTTTTGGTGATGCTCCTGATTGATAGTTGTCCTGTGGCAAATTGTTCGCCTATTTTTTGAATTACGTAATTTATTGGTGCTACCTCCAACTTGATTGTGTTTTGTGTTTTACTAATAAAAGGAAATTGGTGAGGATTTCGGATAATTGTGATGTTATCTGCGTCATCAATGGAAATTTCTCCACTCACAAAAGCTTGGGTTCCAGTACGATTAAAGGGTGCGAGCTTTTCTCCTAGTTCTTCCTCTTCTAGTGTTAGTGACTCAATATTGGTAATCGCATTTGCACCTACATCTGCTGTAATTTCTTTAATTAATATCTGTGTGTCTGGTTCTGTGCTAGCTTTGTATAATTCTCCTGTCTCTGACTGCACAATAAAGCCAGTACCATGAGCCTGGATAATTGTGTATTTTCCATTAACAGGAACGCGATCGCTACTCCTGACTCCTTTGATCTGAGCCTGAATTAGATGGGTCGAACCATCTTTGTTATAGACTTGCTGAACACCCGATGGGCTGGCGAGGAATCGGTTGAACTGAGTTAGTAATCCGCCACTATTATTGATGTTAAAAACCGCCAGAGCAAGCGCCAAGAGTACAACTAAAATACCGTACTCAGCGTTGCTCCCTGTGCGCAGGCGTAAATTCCTATTCCCAGGGCATACACAGCGTACACTATTGGGCCAAAACATCTCCACTCCACCACGAGTAAAAGCATCAGCAAACCAACCGAAGAAGTAACCAATGGTAACTGCATGAGCGATTTGCATCCATCTATTACTGATAAAAAATGCCACACCGTAGCTAACTGCTGCCACAACACCTGTTGCGACAAAGCTGTGAGTACAACTACGATGAGGCATTCGTTTTTCCAAGTAAGCACTTACCCACGGCAATACTCTACCTGCGGGAGAAGTGGAGATGTCTATATCAGGAAGTAAACCTGCTGCAGCGGCTATGGCAATAATTGTTGGGCTAGCAGTTCCCAATAAAAGTGAACCAGCTGTACCGCTAATGAGCATGTGGTTTATTCCGATCATCGGCGAATCCTCATTTTGGTACTCCTCCTTGACGACGTAATTGTTTTAGCTAAAGACGAAATTTGTTCTCAAAACGGTGAGCATCATCGATGATGAAAAATGCAGTATTATTGTCAAAATATGATGCGATCACCCGTTTTAACTGCTCGGCTGTTAATGCCTTACCTTCTACTTTTGTTCAACCAAAAAGAGAAAAGTATGAGTGCAAAACCAACTACTGAAATAACTACCAGTGATACTTCATTAACTGCAACAATTACACTGGTGAAAAATAACATTGGCAACCCAACCCTAGCAATAGTTATGCCTCTGTTGGTTTCTGTCCCACAGCCTTTTGTTTGGCTCGTGCAAACAGGATCTGAGCCAGAGCCTTTGGGTTAGCGCTTTTATGCGCCGCCTCCCACTCTTGCTGAGATTGTTTCCTACTTTGTCGCACCATCTCAATTATTTCTGGATTGGAAAAATTCCCAGTATAGGCGAAATAATCAGCTAATTTATGAATTGCAAGGTTCTTTATTAAGCCAAAATGTTCTGCCTGTGCGATTATTACCTTTAACTCTTCATCTGTGTATTGCTGCAATATTGTTTCTAGTGGTGGTATTTCTAATTTTTTGCCTATTTCTGATAAGATTTCTTCTTTTTTATTTATTTCCACTGATTCTTCTGGTAAGTGCATAATAGATTCTTGCTCCACGTATTGCGATGCTGTTTCTAATGATGGTAATTCTTCAGGTGGTGTTTGTTCTTCTGTCAAATTTTCATCAGAGACTGTATCAGTTACTGGCTCATCAGGTTCACTAGGTGTTGGTTTACGATAACCGTCTTTCTTTCCTGTACGTAGGATATGCTGATGCAAACCATCCATATCAGCTACTTGCTCTTTATTATACAGAGCAGGCGCTCCACCATTTGACGGCTTGATATTGAGTAATTTCAAGCGAGCGCTTACTGCTGGTTTCTTAATACTATAGCGTTGCATTAAATCTTCAAGTGTTTGGAACTCAGACTTATCCATTGAGTCTCCAGTAAATTTACTTAAGTTATCAGTCATTAAATTTCCTCTGGTGGTTAGATTTCTTTGCGATTCTATAATAAACAAATGCATACAATTTCCTATACTGTGTAACTTCGGCTTTATGTTTAAAGATTCTGTATGGATAGGCTTGTCGGGTCGGCGATAACCGAGTGGTAACAACTCTTTGATGAAAAAGTAAGTACTATAATGTAGCATTTAAGACTCAAAAACTCAATTTTACAGCTATTTTCTGGTAAATAAAAATTTTTTGTCTCACGCATAGACGCGGAGCGGCTTCCCGGAGGGTAGGCGCTCAGACGCTAAGAAGAACGCTAAAAAATAGTGAAAACTGCTGTAATGACGGTGAGTGAGTTATGTGGAGGCATTGCTTTTTCAAGTAAATGCGGCGTCATTGCCCACCACTTCTGAATTTTTTGTGCGCTTGCGCCCTACTTACGTATGTTTCAAAAATTAAACAGGATTACTATACCAAAATTGTTGTAACGTGAAGCGCTCGTAATTTAAACTCAAAAATGCTAAAGTTTTGTTTCTTTTTATAAAAGTTTATTGCAATATAGCCAGCATTAATCGTTCTTTTTTCAAATTCTCGTCATCCGGTAATGTTTTGTTAGTAAATGCTGATAATCCCTGAAAATAAGTGTTTATCAAGCGTCATAACTACCTTGATATGTTGTAAATATTTTGTATCCTGGTAATACTAGCGCGATCCCCATAGAGGTGTGAATCATACCAGGATATTTGTCAGGATTGTCATCAGGTACACTTCCACCGATACGGATATTCAAATATGGTGACAAAAAATAAAATCCTGGTATTAATAAATCTATACTGTAAGTAATAGCTCTAAGTTGATTTTTTCTATTCGTTAATATTTGTTTAATCATTCTCCTGAATCTTTAAATTTCCAATTAATGCTTGAGGAAGCGCATTTTCTTGGCGTAGTTTTTGCATTTGCGCTTCGCGCTTCTGTTATCGATTTTTTAGTTGTTTTCTTCCCCCAAGCGTTATAACGTGGTTGAGCTTCCTCTGATGGTGCAATGACATTATTGATAAGTTGTATTAACACCACTATCTCCACAGAAGTATTTTTAAAGTTAGTAGGCGTTTGAATTTGTAATATGCCATCTGTCCCAATTTGCGCTTGCAGTTTTATCGTTTCCATTTTAGTTTTAAGTTAATAACGTAACAATTTACATATTTTTTTACAAGGCTATTTTTATATAAAAAATATTTTTTTTAGGAGTACCAGTTTACGAGAGTAGAGACGCTAAAGCTTAAATTGCCTGGGGTAATTATGTGAAAGTAGGCAATGAGATTATACCATAATTAGTAAATTTAAGCAACTATTAGATGCAGCTAATGATCGTCCTGTGGAGCCAGAAGCAGAGGAAGTTACCGAGCCATTAGTATAGGAAGTCACGCACAGTTACTATCATACTGATTCTCCAGTGGCTATACGTTGCATTAAATTTTTTTGATGTACATTTAATTGATATCTGTCAACCTTACAGCCACACTACCTGCATGGGCAGGTAATCATAGCTGCTTGTGCAAGATTCGGCGGTGAAGTGCTTGTCAAAAAGCTGATCTTCAAGGAGTGCAAGTCTAAGAGGTGGAGATGCTAAAGCTCAAATTGCCTGAGGTAACTACGTGAAATTTGGTAAATCCATAAAATAAATATATCTAAAGACATACTTATTACTTACGCTTGTCTTCTTACTAAGGTATGATTTTAATTAAAAATATGTTGGTGTATATTATTTTACGTACACAATCATTCTTTACACACATTTCGAGAACTTATGGCTAACCAAAAAGTTGAATTGCAATCTACAGAGTTATTTGAAGAACTGAGCGATGCTGACTTAATGACAGTCGTAGGTGGCGTATTAGGTACAGTCACAGAAGGTTTGAAAACTGTGGTTACTAATGCCACAGGTGGATTAACTAATACCACAACAGGAGCAACCCAGGATGGTATTGCTGACATTCCAGCAAGTGGTGTAAATGGACTAAATAATACTATAACAGGAATAAGCGATGATATTTTCTTCCGTTTTTAAGGATTTTACTGTTATTGTACAGGTAGAAAAAACTACTCCTATTTAAATTTTAATAGGTTGTTAGGGCTGGAGTTAAAAACTGACTTCAGTCCTAAAATTTTAGCGATGAAAATTTTGTGATTTGTAATTGATGAGAACTTGAAAGTAATGCTCATTGAGCTATTTATATAAAGTTTTAATGATGTATATTTAATTGATATCTGTTAACCGTACAGCCACACTACCTGCGTGGGCTGGTAATCATAGCTGCTTGTGCAAGAACGATCGCCGCCTTACCTATATTCTGCAATGCTTGTTCATCACATTGCAAATAGGTAATCCGTTTGACGAAATCATAGACGCTCAAGCCAGAGGCAAAGCGGGCGGAACGTGCTGTAGGTAACACATGGTTTGGCCCACCGACATAATCACCGATCGCTTCTGGAGTATGGCGTCCTAAAAACATGCTGCCTGCACATTTAATCTGGCTGGCAAACAGTTGGGCTTCGTCTACGCACAACTCCACATGTTCTGGTGCTAACTGGTTCAACAAGGGAATACTTTCTTCTAAGTGACTGACAATAATTACTGCACCATGATTTTCCCAACTTGCGCTGGCTACTTCTTTGGTAGGCAGATTAGCCAAAATCTCGTCTACAGATGCGATCGCTCTTTTCGCGAAGCTTTCTGAATCAGTAATCAAAATTGATTGAGCGCTCTTGTCGTGTTCTGCTTGCGATAGCAAGTCCCAAGCAATCCAGTCAGGATTATTCTTACGGCAATTTTGGCAGGCAGTACATTCATCAATAGAGAACTGGGATAGCTTGCCAGTCCACCTGGTACATAAATTCCTACTGTAGGCAGTGCAACCCAATTTAATCCCAAATTCACTCCCACTGCATCGGTGTAGGCAATATTTTGCGGTAGTTGTTTTTCATGAAAAGCGACGATTCTCTGCGCCGCTACTTCCAGTGCCGTCTTAACTTCAGCCGGACATTGCGCGGCTTGCTGTGCAATAAAAGTTTCGCTCAAACGAAAGGACTGCGGATTGTAATGGTCAAACTTGTTGGTATATTCTTTTACCGCTGTATCCCCACGCTCTTTGACAGAGCGCGATAATTTCTCGTACTGTCCCGCTGACATCAACCGTTACTTCTCTTCGCTCGTTCACAAGCGCTTGGAATTTCGCAGAAAAATCTTGGTCGGTGTTTTTCAGTATTTGCATGGACAGCTACTCTGAAGTAGGGGGTTCTATTATTGTAAGAGGTTGTGTGGCAAAATTTTTATTCAATTGGATAGCGGATTGGTGTTAAATTTACGTGAACAAGTAAAAAAAGTCGGAAAAAGTCAGATAAAGTCATATTTGGGATAAACTTTATCATACTTTTTTTAAAATGACTGTTGAAGAAGCATTAATTTTTTTAGATAAATTTCTAGATCAAGGCTTAAATAACGTTCAAGAGTTGGTATTCCGTTCTTCTTGGGAGGGACAAACTTACCCGGAGATGGCGGAAAGCTCTGATTATGACGCTAACTATATTAAGGATGTGGGTTCTAAACTGTGGAAGTTGCTTTCACAGGCTTTCGCGGAAGAAGTCACAAAAAGTAATTTTCGCTCGGTGCTGAGGCGGCGTGCGCAAAGTAATCCTGTTGTGGTAAAAGTACCTGTAGCGCAAGCACATCAGCAAGACATATCCCCTAACTTAGAAATTCCCAGTGGCTCAGTACCGCTCAACTCCTCTTTTTATATTGAGCGTTACCCCATTGAATCACAAACCTATGCCGAAATCTGCAAACCAGGAAGTTTAATCCGAATTAAAGCCCCAGGGCAAATGGGTAAAACTTCCCTCATGCACAGAATTCTCACTCATGCCAAACAAACTTGCTCAGTACACACGGTACTAATTAGTTTACAACGAGCAGATCACCAAGTTTTCACTAGCTTAGATAAATTCTTACGCTGGTTTTGTGCTAATGTTAGTCGGCAGTTAAAGCTAGAGCCAAGACTGGATGAATATTGGGATGAGGATATTGGCAGTAAAGTTAGTTGCACTTTATACTTTCAAGGGTATTTGCTAGAGAAAATTGATGCTCCAATAGTTTTAGCTTTAGATGAAGTGAATCGAATTTTTGAGTATCCAGAAATCTCTCACGATTTTCTCCCTTTACTACGTTCGTGGTATGAAGATGCAAGAGAACTGGAGATTTGGCAAAAACTCCGACTGATAGTAGTTCATGCTACTGAAGCTTATATCCCTTTGGATATCAATCAATCTCCTTTTAATGTTGGACTATCAATTAAGTTACCAGAATTTACTTTAGAGCAGGTACAAAATTTAGCACTACTTCATGGACTAGAATGGGCGAGGGGCGAGGTAGGAGCGGGGAAGCTGGCTGCTCTCACAGCTATGATTGGCGGACATCCTTATTTAGTGCGTATTGCTTTATACCATCTTGCCCGAGAAGAAGTGACTTTAGAGCAGCTACTACAAGATGCTCCCACAATTGCCGGAATTTATAGCAGCTATCTGCGACATCACTTAGCAAATGTTCAAAGTCATCCGGAATTAGCCGCAGCATTCTTGAAGGTGATTACACAAACAAATGTACAGTTAGAAGCGATCGCTGCCTATAAATTAGAAAGCATGGGTTTGATAAAATTGGAGGGAAATCAGGCAATACCCACCTGTGAGTTGTACCGACTGTATTTTCACAAGCAATTGGGATAAAAAGATGCATACATATGAGTATCAAGTCGGTGGTAGTTTGAAGACGGATGCTCCTAGCTACGCGGAGCGACAGGCTGACGTTGACCTTTACAATAGCTTAGTTAAAGGTGATTTTTGTTACGTGTTTAGCTCACGGCAAATGGGCAAGTCTAGCTTGCGGTTGCGCACCAAGCAAAGATTGCAACAAGCAGGTTTCGTTTGTGCCTCTGTAGACATGACTCGCATTGGCAGCGGAAATATTACCCCGAATCAATGGTATAAGGGTGTGGTAGTTGATTTGTTGCGGGGTTTCAATCTTTTAGGTAAATTTGATTTAAAAGCTTGGTGGAATGAACGAGAAGATTTATCTGCTTTACAACGGTTGAGTCAGTTTATTGAAGACATTTTATTCGTCCACCTCAAAAGTGAAAAAATCTTTATTTTTATTGACGAAATTGATAGTGTTCTCGGCTTAAACTTTTCAGTCAAAGATTTTTTGGCTCTCATTCGTTCTTGCTACAATCAACGCGCAGAAAATCCCGAATACAATCGCCTCACTTGGGCTTTGTTTGGAGTAGCAACACCTGCTGATTTAATTGCCGATCCAACTTGTACTCCATTTAATATTGGTAAATCTATTGATTTACAAGGTTTTAAATTAACAGAAGTTGCATCATTGGCTGCCGGGTTAGAGGGTAAGGTAGCTAATCCTATGGCTGTTCTTAAAGAGATTTTAGCTTGGACAAACGGGCAACCATTTCTCACTCAGAAACTGTGTCAGATAGTTATACAAGAAAGACAGAATTCTGTAGAGACGCGCCATGTAGATACGGTTCATGGAACGTCTCTACAAAAAAATGAAGACCGTTACAAGTTAGATTACCATTTACCTATAGTTAATTATCATTTGATCAACATTTATTATCAATTTCCTGCGTTTATTTTAGAAAAGCTTGTACAAACGCATATTATTGATAATTGGGAAGCTCAGGATGAACCAGAACATTTGCGCACGATTCGCGATCGCTTATTAAGACAGCATGCTGGTTGTTTGCTGGGGCTATATCAACAAATTTTACAAGGGGTGGATGTATACACAGATGACTCTCGTGAGCAAATTGAACTACTTCTTTCTGGCTTAGTAGTTAAGCATCAAGGTAAATTGGAGGTGAAAAACCGTATTTATCAAGAAGTGTTTAACTTAGCTTGGGTAGAAAAACAATTAACGCAATTGCGCCCTTCTTCTCAAGCATTATTAGCAGCGGAACGAATTAAGGAATTAGAAGCGCAATTGCTTGAAGAGAAAAAGGCGAATATGCGGCAAAAGATTTCTTTAGTTGCTCTTTGTAGTGCGTTGGCGATCGCTTTAGGGTTGGGTGTTATTCTTTTTGTGAGGTAGATTTGGGAGCATCTTTGTTTTTAACCAACACCCTTATAGGGTGCGGGCGGGCGTATTGCAAAAAGGTGTGGTTTAAATAAGTGAAGATTTGGACGTTTGTGTTACTATTCTTTTTAAGTTTGATTTTTGTTGCTTGTGCTGAAGATGTCACAACAGATATATTTCCTGTTAATGATTCTTCTACTAAGAGCAATGTGTTGAAGATTTGGTGGGATAAGGGTTTTACGTTGGATGAAGATGAAGCGTTACAGCAAGTAGTGAGTGAATGGGAGAAAAAAACTGGCAATAAAGCTAAGGTTTTTTTCTATAATAATGATGAGTTATCGCAGAAGGCACAAAGGGCAATTCAGGCTGGTAGTCCTCCTGATGTTTTGATGAGTGATAATGTCGATCGCGTACTAAGTCCTCGTCTTGCAAGTGAGGGTAAGTTAGCAGATGTTTCGGATCTAATTCAACCGATTAAGTCTAATTTTTCTGATATTGTACTAGCAAATGTTTATTTACGCAACAACCTGAATAACAAAAAACAGAAGAGTTATTATGCTGTCCCAATTCATCAAAATATTCCGCAGATTTTTTACTGGCGGGATCTAATTCAGGAAGCTCGTAAAAGTGAGTTGGATATTCCCAAGGATTGGGATGGCTTCTGGGAGTTTTGGAAACAAGTGCAGAAGAATTTGCCACGCAAGATTTATGGCATTGGCTTTCCCATGTCGGTTGGGGCGGGAGATACTTATGAGGTTTTTGAGCAAATTTTGGAAGCTTATGATGTGCAAATTATAGATGCTAACGGTCAGTTGCAAGTTGACGATGCTAAAGTCCGTCAGGGTATTATTAACTGCATCGAGTGGTATACTAAATTTTACAAGCTTGGCTATGTGCCACGGGAAGCAGTGAATTGGCTCAATCCAGATAATAATCGCAGTTTGCTTAACCGCCAGATAGTCATGACTGCCAACAACTCTTTGTCGATTCCTGCTGCGGTACGCCAAAATCCGGATATTTACCGTAACAAGCTCGGCACAATCGGGTATCCTAATAAACCCAGTGGTAAGCCCATGCGTTATGTAGCTTTAGTTAGGCAAGCGGTGATTCTCGCTGATGCTAAAAATCAGAAGTTAGCTAAGGACTTTTTGGCATATTTAATTCAACCAAAAGTGATCGGAAGTTATCTTAAAGCTGCTGGAGGACGTTTTTTACCAGTCAATCGGCAAGTGTGGCAAGATCCTTTTTGGAGTGATAAAAGCGATCGCCACATTTCCACCGCTGCTTTGCCCATCATCAAAGGACAAACACGTCCATTTTACACTGCTCTCAACCCGGCGTACAGTAAAGTTGTGGAGCAAAAAATTTGGGCTACTGCTGTTAATCAGGTGGTGGTTAACGGTATCTCTCCTCAACAAGCAGCTGATAGAGCAATTGCGCAGATTAAGCAAATATTCAACAGTTGGCAATAATGTAGAGACGTTCCATGAAACGTCTCTATAAATATTCTGGACTGAAAACTACTGTCCAAGCTGAAGTTTCACAGATCCTAAGTTTACAGAAGGTACATCAATACCAAACCTACCAGAGAAGCTAGGTACTTTATTCGTGAATAATTTAAGACTTCAGTAGATGAATATAATACAGAAATCTAGCACCTTTGTATAAATTTTATATAAAGGTACTAAATAGTTTTACAGGCATTGACAAAAAAATAAAAATATGCATAACTATTGAGACAGCAAAGTTAACTTACGCACAAATTCAAGCGCCGCCCAAATTATTTGTTACCATTGATGGTGCTAACCACTACGGGATTACAAATATCAATGACCCTTCAAGGTCTGGATTTGAAAGCAATACACCTACCATACCTCAAAATGTAGCAATTGAAACTATCACTCGTTGGAGCGGATTATTTTTACGTACGAGGCAGAGCCTCGCGAACTACATTCCCAGCCGTTACTGCTGGGAACGAGAAACGAGAAAGTCGGGGATCTGGTTTAAGTTAAACCACTACGAAAATTGTATCAGCATTGCTGTTGATCGTACTTGCTGACTGCCCAGGAAGAACTGCCAACAAGTCATCTGCAAGTAAGATTTGAGCGCCATTGGCACTATTAGCAAACTGTAGATTATCCAAGCTACCTACCTGAAATTTGGTGGCTCCAAGTTGGAAGTTATTGATTGTGTCGTAGCCAACGCCTTTCTCCAACACAATGGTAGTAGCACCTGTACCCAACCAAACAGTATCATTACCAGCACCAGTGTTAATGAAATCGTTACCACCGCCAGCAAAGATGGTGTCATTACCAGCACCAGCAAAAATTCTGTCTGCTTGGGAACCACCGTAAATTAAGTCGTCGCCATCGCCACCATAGAGTTGATCTTCTCCACCGTTACCGTAGATAGTGTCATTTCCCGCGCCGCCGGAAATAAATTCGTTGCTGGAAGATCCGAAAATGATATCGTTACCTCGTCCACCTAATAAGGTGTCTTCGCCACCATTACCGTAAATAATATCATCGCCACTTAGACCACTGATTGTATCGGCAGCATCAGTGCCGAAAAGAGTATCATCACCTGTTGTTCCAACGCTAAATCCAGGTACAGAAGCTTGGGCTGCAAGTACTGCAAAAATTTCGCTAGCACTGTAGGAAATATTATTGAAACTTGGATTCAAAGATGCCAAAGTATTAGGTGGTAAACCTGGTACTGCTTTTGTTTGACCTTGGGTTGTACCTGGATCTGACTCTGTGTCAACTTCAATATATAGGGGAGTTTCTGGTGAGAAGTCTGTCTCACTGAGGTTGATTGCAGCAATCAGATCCCACACGGGGTTAGGATCGTTACCACTTTGAATCACTGTCAGTGCAAAGTCTAAAAACTCTGAGGCGATCGCACTTTCCGGAGTTTTTGTCGCCCGCCACGCTTGCAAATCATCTTGATCGAATGAAATTTGGTTTGTGGCATCAAGAGGAGTCAATTGTATTTTTAAACCCCGCTCTCCTGCCGCAAACACTTCCCCGGCTGCAACCGGATCAACCCAAATGTTAAACTCGGCAACTTCGTTGGTAGAAAACGGTGGAGTTGGCAGTACACCTAAATTTCCTGGCACGAAGACTGCCCCACCCAAAATTTGCACAACAGAAATGTTGTCAATAATTGAGGGATCGAGGCGCAGAGCTTCAGCAATGTTAGTCAGAGAACCAGTTGCCAGAATCGCCACTGGTTCTGATGATTGTTTTACTGTCTCCACAATCAATTCTGCCGCATTCCGTGTCTGGAGTGGTGGCGCTGTATCTGGCAGGGTGACAAACGGTGCCCAAAAGGTATCCGAACCTTCCCGAATGAAGCTTGGATAGGTGTTGTTTCCCGACAAGGGATCTTCCCTGCCTATTCCCACCGGGATATCAGTTTCTCCCAGTCGTGCTAGCATCCGGGATAAATTATTATTCACAAAGAATTCAGGACGGGCAATTCCCTGATTGATTGTAATCGCCTCAATGCTGAATTTGGGATTAGCTAGCGTATATGCTAGTGCTGTCAGCCCGTCTTGACTACCATCATCGTCAACAATCAGAGGAATTGGCTTAACTGAAATTGATGTATCCTGTGTCATTGTTAATTTCTCCTAAGTGCATGAAACAAATAATTTTCAAATTAAATTCCAGCAACCAACAGTTGATCGTGTCTATATTTTTTGAATCACTTTGAAACTAAAATCTGGTAAAAATAGCCACACTAAATACCCAACTTACCAGAAAATCAGGGTATTTCCTTACTCGTGAATAATTTAAGTCTTCAATATAATACAGAAATATAGTACCTATGTATAAATTTTCTATAAACTGAATTGCCCAAGGTGAGCAGATCACCGACTTCTTGAAGAAGTCGGTGATCTGTTGTTAGATGCATTGACAAGAACAAAGAAATATGTGTAAAGAAAATTGTAGGCGATCGCTAACACCATAGTAATGAACTTTTTCCAGAGGATTGTACAAACATAGCGTTCTTCAAGCGCGTATGACGCATAAAGCCAAAAAATTCCCAGTGTAAGTATTATAAAACAAGGCGATAATTTCTCTAGGGACAAGCAATAATTAATATGAATTGGAATCAGCACTTAACAACCAAAGTCGCCAGTTCCTTCTTAATCCTGTCTCTAGTTACTGTTGGTGTCGTGGGAGGCGTTGCTTTCCTCAAAGCCAGAGAAGCGCTCAAACGAGCTTCTTACAGTCAACTTAGTGTTTCTGCAGCACTCAAGGAGGAAGAAATTAGCCGTTGGTTTGAGGATCAACAACGGGATTTTCTCCTGACAACTAAATTTCCCGATGTACAAGCAAACCTTAAGACACTATTAAATCAAGATGTATCCCAGCCAAATCAAACAGCCGCCAAAGCGGTTTTATCTAAATACTTTAAGGATATAGTCGAGCTGCAACCTAACTTCAGGGAGATTTTCATTCTCGATCGCAGCAGTAGGGTGATCCTATCCACAGATCGACTGCATGAACAACAGTATGAAGTTTCTGCCAATATTACTTACATTAAGCAAGTTGAGTTGGGATTTTCTCCTAACTTTTATGTCTCACCCGTCACTGGTAAGCCTGCGGTGACTTTGGCAACTCCTGTGCTGAATAAAGATGGAGTACGTATTGGCATTATCTTAGCTCATCTTAACTTAGAACGAATCGATGAGATTGTGCGGCAAAACACGGGTTTGGGTAAGAGTGGCGAAACCTACTTGGTAGGATCTTTAGTAACTAAATACGATTTTATCTCCAAACCAAAAGCTAATACTCGTAAATTTCCTCAAGGAGTTCATTCTCAAGGTATTGATAAGGCAATGAATGGTATTAGCGCTCAAGAATTATATAAAAATTATGCCGGAGTGCCTGTAATTGGAGTGTATCGTTGGCTCAACAACCAAAATCTTGCTTTACTAGTAGAGATGCATCAAGAAGAAGCCTTTGCTCCGGCTCGTCAATTGGCAGGCACAATTACGGGAGTAGGATTGGCATCAGCAATGTTTCTATTTGTTGGAGTTTACTGGCTGACGCGACAGTTAGAAATAGCAAGACAGCAGTTAGAGAATTACAGTCACGAATTGGAGGTGAAAGCTCAAGAAGCTGAAGCAGCAAACTTGGCTAAAAGTGAATTTTTAGCCAACATGAGCCATGAATTGCGCACTCCCCTCAACAGTATACTCGGCTTTGCTCAATTAATGCAGCGCGATCGCTCAACCACAAAAGCACATTTGGAAAATTTAGAAATCATTAGTCGTAGTGGTGAACATTTACTGACATTAATTAATGATGTCTTATCAATGGCAAAAATTGAAGCAGGCAGAACAACATTGAACGAAAATAGTTTCGATTTGTATAGTTTGCTTGACTCAGTTGCAGAAATGTTTACGCAAAAAGCCGAATCCAAAGGTTTACAACTAATTGTTGAGCGTAATCCTCATCTTCCCAGATATGTGCAAACAGATGAAAGTAAATTACGTCAAATCTTAATTAACCTCCTTGGTAACGCCATCAAATTTACTCAACAAGGTAGCATTACCCTGCGCGTAACAATACCTCACTCCCAAACTCCCCCACTCCCAAACTCCCCCACTCCCAAACTCCCCCACTCCCTACATTTTCAAATCGAAGACACAGGTGTTGGAATTGCTGCAACTGAGATAGAAAATTTGTTTAAACCTTTTGTGCAAACCCATGCAGGTAGGATATCTCAGCAAGGCACTGGTTTAGGTTTAACTATTAGTCGAAAATTTGTGAACTTAATGGGAGGCGATATTTCTGTAAGCAGTACCTTGGGTAAGGGAACGATTTTTGATTTTGATATACAAATTAGTCTAGTAGAAGTAGATTCAGTTCAAACTGCACGAATTAATAGACGGGTAATTGGTTTGGAGCCTAACCAACCCAAGTATCGCATTTTAGTGGTGGAAGATAAGTGGGAGAATCGTCAACTGCTGCTCAAGATGCTCTTACCACTTGGTTTTGAAGTACGTGAAGCAGAAAATGGACTTGATGGTGTAAGAATTTGGGAAACTTGGGAACCACATTTGATTTGGATGGATATGCGGATGCCTGTAATGGATGGATATGAAGCTACTAAACAAATTAAAGCACATTTGAAAGGTCAAGCTACTACCATCATTGCTTTGACTGCAAGTGCTTTTGATGAACAACGTAATATAATTTTATCAATTGGCTGTGACGATTTTGTCCGCAAACCTTTCCAAGAAGAAGTAATCTTAGAAAAGATGGGACAATATCTAGGGGTACGTTATGTATATGAACAGGAAATCCCTTCTAGCGAAAAAAGTGAAAATACTGAATTATCTTCGTCATTATTACAAAATTATTTAGCTCAGATGCCGACTCAATGGGTGGCACAGCTACACCAGGCTGCACTATGTACCGATGAAAAGCAGATTTTTAGCTTGATTGAGCAAATTCCTGAAGAATGTGCGCCACTGGCACATGCTCTTACTGATTGGGTGAATAATTTCCGGATTGATAAAGTTATTGATATTACACAAATACAGGAAAATGAATAATCATGAGGTTCAACTGCCTAAAGCCAACATTTTAGTTGTTGATGATACACCAGATAATCTGCGACTTCTGTCGGCAATGTTAACTCAGATGGGGTATGAAGTTCGCAAAGTAATTAATGGGCAAACAGCTTTGAAAACTGCTCAAGCTGCACCACCGGATCTAATTTTACTCGATATCATGATCCCAGATATGAATGGCTATGAGGTTTGCCAACATCTGAAAGCTTCTCCTCTCACTCGTGATATTCCGGTGATTTTTATTAGCGCTTTAGATGAGGTTCTTGATAAAGTCAAAGCTTTTGCTGTTGGTGGAGTGGATTATATCACGAAACCTTTTAGTGAAGAAGAAGTTTTTGCCCGTGTAGAAAATAACTTAACAATCCGGCGGCTGCAAAAGCAACTCACCGAACAAAATGCACGTCTGCAACAAGAAATGCGTGAGCGTCAACAAGCTCAGATAGCACTCAAGCTTTCGCAGTTTTATCTAGACAGGTTTAAGGATTCTGTCTACTTCGTTAATTCTGATGCCCAGATTATCTACGTGAATGAAGCCGCTTGTCATACTCTTGGCTACAGTCGCGAACAACTACTATCCATGACTATTCACGATATTAACCCAAATTTTCCCCGCGCAACTTGGCACTCAGAATGGTATAAGTTTAGACACAAAGACTCTTTCACTTTTGCATCTACTCACGTCACTCAAGATGGTAAGGAACTCAGCGTAGAGATAACTGTTAACTACATAGAACTCAATGGTCAAGAATACCATTGTAGCAGTGTCCGGACTCTCTAAGTAAATTATTTAGAGTGCGTAAGTTTAGTATGCTGACAATTATTTAGAGTTAGCAAGATTGGTTGTCTGCTTAATCGGCATCCTCAAGGGTGTAGATGGCGTGCGTTAACCAAAGCTTGTGTTAATTAAAACTTAAAAAAATAATTGGGAGCAGTTATGTTTTATATAGTAGAAGATGGTGACACATTAGCAAAAATAGCTGATAAATTTTATGGCGATCGCATTTTTTGGCAAATAATTTATGATGCAAATCAGGATGCGCTCGTACTTGAAAGAGGAGTGATAATTTTCATTCCGCCATGTATTAAAGTACATGGAGCGAGTAGCGCCCCCAAACCGTTAAAACGGACTAAATAAGAACTCGTAAAAACAAAACTAACTTGATACTACAGTAGACTAGCACCATGCCAAAAATCATCCAGCTTATCCAAATAGAAGCAATTTGGCATATCCATAGAGTCAGTAAAACAAATGCGATCGCATCGGCAATTAATACTGGTAAACGTTCAGAAATTTTCCAAGGCTGAATGACAATTTCAGCCTCTGGATGAATTTTTATTGGTGCAAATAAATTAAACCAAATCAGGCTCAGTACAATCAAAATTACACCCCATCCCAGCCACACAGATGATAGATAAAATCCTATAAGTTCTAGAAAAATTGTACTAATAGTGATGAAGGAGAAAGTATTCAAACGAATATCCTTAACTTGCTGTTTTGCTTTCTCGATTAGTTGCAAATCCTGATCTGCCATCCGTGCTTGTTCTATACTAAATAAAAACAATCCCGAAGCTAGTAGTTGATGCGTTAATTCTTGTCCCCAAATAACTTGTATCAATATACCAAGACTTGCCGGAAAGAAAAGTAAAAATATTATCCCAGTAATTGAAAGCATTTCATAACTTCCTAGCTATTTAATCAACAAACGCCACTGTGATTCAGAGTGAAATTATAACTCCAGTGTTCCCAATCAGGTACAGATAGATTCATCGCATAACATGACTAGTAAGAAATTGTCAATACATACAAATGAGTGAACGGGAGTTTTGATGATATAAAAGTACTGACGATTATCTCGCTAAATCCTTCTTCTATCAAAACGTGCATTCTTTTATGGCGATTTTATGACTTATGCTAGAGGCGTGAATAATTTTTTACAGCTAGTCTTAGTCTGTAAAAAGTATTAACATGGAGTCAAGTTATGGCAAACTTAATTTCAAAGGCGATCGCTCGCATCAGTTCCGTACTTAACGGGTTTCAGGTAAAGCGTTTTGTAGGAGTTGTCCTAGTTGGATTTTTACTGCTGACAACAAACGCTGCTCCTGAGAGTACTGCCGACGCTGTTACCGCGAAGGTTAAAGAAGTTGTAAATCAAAACGATTCCCAAAGACCAAAAACAACAGGACAATGGAATCGGGAAGCTCGTGAGACAGAAGGTAATCCTGGTGAAAGAGTTAAAAAAATTGCCAAAGAATCAGCAGAAGCGGTAAAAGATTTTGGTAAGCTGTACCCAGATACCATTGAAAGAAGCGCTAACGCTGATCAATAAAACAAAGTTCGAGAGAAAATCTCGCGCAAAGACGCACTCGTCGCAAAAATGTAGAGACGCGAAATTTCGCGTCTCTGAGCGCGTCTACTCATACTGACGCGGCGTATAAACCCAAATTCCCCCACTATGCTGCACTATCCTAGTCTTAGTTGAGCCAATTAGCACAAGAGTCCGCATATCTACTTCATCGGGCGATAACTCTGCTAAAGTCCGCACCAGAACCGATTCTCCCACACGCCCAAGATTACGGGCAAGCACGACGGGTGTTTGGGGGGAGCGATCGCGTAGTAAAATATCTCGTGCAGATGCTAATTGCCAAGTACGCTGTTTTGAGGCAGGATTGTAAAAGGCGATAACGAAATCTGCCTTTGATGCGGCAATAATTCGACTTTCAATTACAGACCAAGGTTTGAGAATATCAGATAGAGAAATAACGCAGAAATCATGCCCGATGGGGGCACCAATTCTAGCTGCAGCAGCTTGTATAGCTGAAATACCAGGGGCGACTTGAATCTTGATTCTTTGCCATTCTGGCTTAGGGTTGGAATCCAACACTTCAAACACTGCCGCCGCCATTGCATATATACCGGGATCGCCAGAGGAAACGATCGCCACCTTTCGCCCCCCGGCTGCTAAATCCAAAGCCATCTCTGCCCTTGCCAGTTCCTCACGGTTATCAAACTCGTGTCGCCGCTGCCCTGGTTTTAATGTCCCAGCTAAGTCTAAGTAAAACCTATAACCTACTAAATCAGTAGCTTCACTGATAATTTGTTTAACTTCAGGTGACATCCATTGTGCTGCACCGGGTCCAGTGCCAACAATAAATAGCTGTCCCCTTGCTTGACCTATATTATTAGTATCAATTATATCAGAAGCAGTAGCAATTGCCACGCTCATTCCATTTTCAAGTTCTTGTACGAGTAATTCTGACGCACCTGTTGCTGCCAGGGCAATTGCCACTGCATCTTGACAATCTAAGAAACGAGCTTGTATGTTGAAAGAGTTGGCGATCGCATCAATTGCAGGTGCATTCCTCTCTTCTGCCCAAGCAAAAACTCCTGCCAAAGATGCAGGGGAAAGTCCAGCATTAACAAGTATACGACGAACAAAAGTTACTGCCTCATCTGGATTAACACCCCGCGCATTACTTACTCCAATTGCCAAAGTTGCCGGATGATAAACCAAACAATTTGGACTCAACTCTACCTGATATTCCGTCACCCGAATCATCAATCGTCCATTTGAGTCAAAAGGCAGTTTACTGTTAACCAACCAAGAAGCAGTTCCCTCTAATTTAACTGTTGCCCCCGCCAGTAAATCGGAAATAAACCCCTTTGCATCATCCGGGTTAGCCAAGTGATATCCTTGAGGAGGAGCCAAAAGCGCCGTGCGAAAGCGGATATCTCCCGTTGTTGTAATTGCCGCTTGCACTTGCAACACCGCTGCAATTTGCCTTGCCAAATCATTCACACCCTGAAGTCCCCCCAGTAACGGTACCACTGCACTACCATCTTCCGCTACTGCCAAAACTGGTGGCTCTTGACGCTTATCTGATAAAACTGGGGCAAGAGTGCGGATGAGAATTCCTGCCGCACAAATACCAATAATTGGAGTTCCACTGGTAAACAATTCTCGTAAAGTAGAACCAAAATCGGTGAAACTGACATCAACATCCGATGTTCTTTGCGCCAACCCGTAGAGTGTTGCTGGCACAACTGTTATCATCTGCCTTGCCAGCGAGACGCTGTTTTGATTTAAAATGATGATTGCTGCTGGTACTTTAGGGCTGTTGTGCATATACCATACGTGAGGCGAAGAAAGAAGCATTGTACAATGGAATTGAAAACAATAATAGAATAAAAATGGCAGCGAAAGATCGTTTCCATGAAGCGGTTAGGCGGGCATTGGAAAAGGAACAATGGGTTATAACTGACGACCCACTCAAAGTAGAAGTAGGAGGTGTAAAGCTAGAGATTGACTTAGGTGCAGAGCGTCTTCTAGCCGCAGAACGAGCAGGAGAGAAAATAGCCGTTGAAATCAAAACATTTTTAGGCGACTCGCCTGTCACAGATTACCATGCAGCACTAGGTCAATTCCTTAATTATCGTCTTGCTCTAGAAATTAGTGAACCCGATCGCACCTTATATTTAGCAATTCCAGTTGCCATTCATCAAGCCTTCTTTCAACGAGAATTTGCTCAACTGTCAGTTGAACGTTATCAAATTAAGCGGCTAATTTACGATCCAGTTCAAGAGGTTATTTTGCAATGGATAAACTAGAAAAGTATCGCCAGTGTATTCAAACCTTACTTAGCAATTATGTCGCTATACCGATCTCCAATGGTGAAATTGAATCACAAACTGTTTTTGATCTACAACAAGATCACTATCAAGTAATGAATGTTGGCTGGGATGGCAATCGTCGAGTACACGGTTGTGTCTTACACTTAGACATCAAAGATGGCAAAATCTGGGTGCAACAAAATACAACAGAATTGCGCATTGCTCATGAATTAGCTGCAATGAGTATTCCTAAAGAAGATATTGTGTTGGGCTTTCAAGCACCTTATGTAAGAGAATACACTGGATTTGGTGTAGCGTAAACTTTGTTAATATAGAATCAATCACTACTTAGAATAGTGCCATTGGGCATGATGGTATCCTGAAAGTAGGCATCGTCGGAGATAGCTTTCAAAATTTCACGACTATCAACTCCGAAGAAGTTAGCTCTAGTCAAGTTAGCCTCAGTGAAAGAAACGTCCAAGATTATCTTGGCATTTCTAAAGTCAGTATCGGTCAAGTTGGCACAAATAAATCTAGTCTCCAGTATCTTGGCTTCACCAAAATTACATCCACTCAAATTAGTGTGGGTGAACTTGGTTTCTTGCAAGTCAGTTCTGCTCAGATTAACTCCCTTGAAATACCAGTCACCAAGTTCCATGAAAGGACTAGCTAACTTGACTTGGATTCTAGAAAAATCCCTTTCACCAGCAGTATATCGCGCTCAGCAACTCGTCAATGGTCATATTTCCATTATACACGAGCTGCTGTGCGATCTCTTAAACCTTCGAGAAACACGCACCTTTAGTCCCCCATTGGATCTGGTTTACCAATTCCCAATTCTTGAAGTTTGGCTTTAACATCTGACCACTCAGTACCACAATAGTAGTATTTTTTATCCAAAATATTTGCTATGTAATAGCCTTGTTTACCACCGTTTATTCTAAATAGCTCAACGGCAACTTTTTTCATCGAAGTGTCAAAAGCTGCAAATTCTTCTTCTATCGATAGATTTGGGGCATTAAATAAATTGATGAACGGTTCGCCGTGCTTGAACGCCCAGCCATTTCCTCTGCGCTCAATAATTTGATAGTAAACAGGACACACAACTACAGTGCTGGAATTTGTCATAATCAAATTAGGTTTATCTTCAGGATAATCGCCCCTAGCTAGTGACTAGGGGTTGATAACTACGTGTTAGTTATCGGTGTTGTCTTGTCGTTCTGGTTGATCTGCAATATCATCCAGATCTTGTTCGACAACTTCTGAGTCCACAAGGTACGTTTCTCTAGACACTTCATCGCGCTTTTTCCAAACTCCTTGGATTATACGGATGAAAATCTTTACCGGATTAAACAAACCTTGATGACCATTACCGTTTTTGCTCAATAAGCACCTCCTTTAACAACTGAGTTAGTTAACTGGGGACTAATTGTCCCCATATTTATTGTAAACTATTTTTACTTAAAAGCGTTAACTATTTTATCTGTGAATTTTCTGCTTTTTTAGTAGCAATTAAGATAATTTCTCCTGAGGCGATCGCATCCAACAACTGACCTGTTGAACCTTCTTCATCATACACATAACCTAGTTTATAAGCTATTTCTTTAAGTTTATCTCCCGTTCCCTGTGCAACCCTTGCATGTAGATTAGTACGGTCTAACTTTTTTCTTCCTGCCATATGTGACAACCATATTTATCAAAAGTGGTATACATATTTAAGATAACATCTGTCTTGCCATCACAGCGAAAATGCCATCAAACAAGGAATTCATCCCAACCAATTGACGGCACAAAATGTGGAACGATTTCGAGAAACGCAGTTAAAGCGCATTGGTAATCGCTTTTGCTGGAATCATCAAGTCCAAACAACTGACTCCTCTTACTACAAGTGGACGCAGTGGATTTTCTTGCAGTTTTTCAAAGCGGGGTTGGCAGTGCGCAAAAAAGCGTAGGTGAACTAGTGTCCTTCTTGCAAAAAGGTGCTTGCCGATGAGCAGGCGATCGCAGGTGTATGCGAACGGTGCAGCACTACTGTGACTCAACGCGAATTAGAGCAGTGGTTCTTCAAAATCACCCATTACGCTCAACGTCTATTATCTAACCTTGATCGGTTAGACTGGTCAGAAAAAGTTAAAGTACAACGTAACTGGATCAGTCGTTCAGAAGGTTTACAATTTCAGTTGGACATAGCTGAATCTCAGTTGCAAATCGCAGTATTCACAACTCTTCCAGAGACAATCTTTGGCATGACATATGTGGTGCTTGCTCCAGAGCATCCTTTGGTCGATCAAATTGTAACTGAGGAATATAGGGAAGCGATCGCCACTTACAAACAACAGGCATCACGTCAATCTGAGTTCGCTCGCGCCACTCACCAAAGTAAAACAGGGCAGTTCACGGGTGCGTATGCGATTCATCCGCTCACCCAAGAACGTATCCCAATATGGATTGCCGATTACGTTTTGTCAAGTTATGGCACCGGAGCCGTGATGGCAGTGCCAGCCCATGACGATCGCGACTTTGAGTTTGCCAAAAACATGGGGTTGCCGATTCGACAGGTGGTGATTCCTGCCAGTGAGTCGTCAAAAGCACCTCAACTCGATACCGCATTCACAGAACATGGAACCTTGATTGACTCTGGGAGATTTACCGGACTTGCTTGTGCAGATGCTGCTGGGCAAATCATCGACTGGTTTGAGCAGCAGGGTTTAGGCGATCGCACCGTACAATATCGTTTACGAGATTGGTTGATTTCGCGGCAGCGCTACTGGGGTCCACCAATTCCGATTGTCTACTGCGATACCTGCGGTACGGTTCCGGTGCCAGAGGATCAGTTGCCTGTTCATTTACCTCAAACTGAGGATTGGTTGCCCAAGGGAACAGGAACATCGCCATTGTCACAAATTGATTCATTTGTCAACACGAGTTGTCCGTGTTGTGGTGGCGCGGCTCGTCGAGAAACCGACGTATCTGATAATTTTCTTGATTCTGCCTGGTACTTCCTTCGCTATCCTTCAAGCGATCGCGATGATGTTCCTTTTGATCCACAAATTACTGCCAAATGGTTGCCGGTAAATATGTACATTGGCGGGGCAGAACATTCAGTGTTACATCTTTTATATAGCCGCTTCATCACAATGGTGCTGCACGATTTGGGTTATATCGAATTCGAGGAACCCTTTGAGCGTTTCCGCGCTCACGGATTGCTTACCAAAGATGGAGCCAAAATGAGCAAATCGAAAGGTAATGTGGTAAACCCCGATCAATATATCGAGGAATACGGCGCAGATACCTTACGCACCTATTTGATGTTTTTGGGACCGTATCATCAGGGTGGTGATTTTTCTGATCGCGGCATTGCCGGATTCCGGCGATTTTTAAATCGAGTATGGCAATTGACGCTCAGGCATCGGGATTGCCTTGAGTCTAGTTCACCTGATTTGGACTCGCAGCGTCGTCTACACCAAAAGATCAACAAAGTATCAGAGGATATTCAAGCGCTGAAGTACAACACGGCGATCTCCGCGTTGATGGAGTATCTTAACGCGCTTCAATCTAAACCAAGCCTTTGTGAGGTGGAATTGAAGTCGTATTTGTTGATGCTGGCTCCCTTTGCGCCGCACCTGACTGAAGAACTCTGGCATCAAATCGGTGAATCATTCTCGATTCATCAACAGAGCTTTCCTCACGCCAATCCAGAGTTTCTCATACCAGAACAGGTGAAGATTGCGGTGCAAATCAATGGACGCACTCGGACAACCGTACTCCTCTCACCTAGTGCAAACCAAGAAGAAGCCATCGCTGTGGCAAGACAAACAGAGGCAATTCAGCGTTATTTTGAAAACAAGGAAATTCGTCGTGTTGTTTACGTTCCAGGTCGGATTCTCAATCTCGTAACGTGAATGTGCCTGCTCGACTCAAGACAGAAATAGATTTCTTTGAATCGTCTAGAAGAAATTTAGGAGGTTCACGATGCAATCATTGAAGAATAAAATTGCGATCGTCGCTGGAGGCACTTGCGGCGCAGGGCGCGGTATTGCAGTCGAACTGGGTGCCTTTGGGGCAACGAACTATCGAATGTCGCTAACAGAGCAGTGCAACTGTTTCCAAGCCTTCCTGCTTCACTGCTCATTTCACCCCACATACAAAGGAATATATTCGACTGTCAGTGGAGTCATCGTGTGAACATCCTATTAAAGATTGAATGATTGCGTTAGCACAACCTTCCCGATTGCTTGACCTGACTCAGCGTGTTGATGAGCAGAAGCAATTTCAGTCATGCTGAAGGTTTTAGAATCAAGCAGAGGGCGTATCTTGCCTTCATCTATTATTTGAGCCAGTTTCGATAGAATTTCTCCATGATGAGCGCGACCCTCACCAAATAGCATGGGAATCAACATAAAAACGAGATGTAGGGTTAGCCCTTTTGCATGAAGTAACGTCAAATCTTGCTGAGATAGAGAAACGATCGATACGACGGTTCCATTGAGTTTTGCGGCTTTGAAAGCATTTTGAAGATTGTCGTCACCAACAGTGTCAAATACCACATCAAAACCCTTGCCATCTGTATGTTCTGCCACAAATTCTTCAACAGGCTGCTGACGGTAGTTGATCGTAATATCTGCTCCTAAATGACGAGCGATCGCTGCCTTCTCATCACTAGAAACCAGAGCATAGACTTCTGCCTCTGCCCACTTTGCCAGTTGGACGACCATGTGTCCCACCCCTCCGGTTGCTCCGTAAACTAAAACCTTTTGTCCTGGTTGAACTTGAGCGCGATCAATTAACCCGAACCAAGCTGTAATTGACACCAAAGGAAGCGCCGCTGCTTCTGCCATCGTCAGAGACTTTGGTTTATGGGCGACTAAGTGGGCATCAGCCAGCATGTACTCGGCTAATGCGCCTCCCATCCCTTTGATGCCGCCTGCACAGGCATACACTTCATCCCCAGCGTTGAACTGATTGACACCTGCTCCAACTACTGCAATCGTTCCTGCCACATCTCCATGCAAAACGGCTGGGAAACTAGGGGCAATATCTGCTACGACTCCTTGTCGAATTTTGTAATCAACTGGATTGACACTGGTTGCAGCTACTCGAATCAGGACGTGATTGGGAAGAACTTCTGGAGTTGGTAGATTAGTTTCCCTAAATGTATTGGGGTCGCCAAATTGCTCAATTACTAAAGCTTTCATGGTTTTGCTCTCCTGCAAAAACTGACATTCATATGGTATGATCGCTGTACTACTGCCCGTAAGGATTTACAGCAAAGTGCAATAGTTACTTTTTGGTAAACATGGCTCTAAATCATGATTTCAACGACTCTCAACTGAGCTACTTGCCTCAGCCAGCACTTGATCGGATTGCCAAGATGAATCTGTTTGACACAAGCTGTGCTGCACATCAAGTTCTTGAACACATCGCCAATAAATGGACGATTTTGATTGTTTACGCTCTAATCCAAGGCAAAAAGCGGTATAGCGAACTCAAGCAACAAATTGTCGGTGTATCGCCTAAAATGCTGATTCAAAATCTGCGGAATTTGGAGCGGTATGGGTTAATTGAGAGAGAGGTATACCCAACCGTTCCTCCAAGAGTCGAATATTCACTCACTGCATTGGGAACTTCACTTGTTGAGCCTTTAGCAGTCATAGGTGAATGGGCATATCGACACATTACAGATGTAAAAACAGCGATCAATCATTACGAAAGCAATCCAGATCCCAATGATTACTGGGAATCTAAGTAGGTTAGACAACGAATTATAGTGCGTCTAGTTGGTTCTTAAATCAATTATCATTTGAAACGATAAAAAATTGGCTTAATAATCCGGATAGTAATGGTAGTTTAATCTCAGCTACTCTTTTTCAAGACTTGATTAATCCACTATGTAAACAAATAGAAACAGATGTGCATCAGCAGTTAATTTCATTGCTCAGAATGAAACTTGATGAAAAACCATTTCTTCGAGCGGCTTGAGCTTCTGTGGATTCCTCACCGTGTAAACAAATTGAATGTAGCCATCTACAATGTCAAATGTCGTTACGCTGTGAATAGAGCCATCAACAAGTGTGAGTATACCGGGTTGTCCGTTAATCTCAATCATCTGAGCAACCGCTGTAGAAAGCCATTTGCTGCGAATTGCTAGCAAGAATCTAGCCACTTTCATTGCCCCCTGTAGCGGTTTCAAAGCAGCGGTAACCTGTCCACCACCATCCGACCAATAGGTGACATCTTTTGCTAATAGTACCATCAAACCTTGCAAATCACCTTGAGTGGAAGCCTCCAGGAATTTGGCTGTAATTTGCTCCTGCTGCTGATGGGAAACCGGAAAACGAGGACGTTGAGCAGTGATGTGCTGACGCGCACGCCGCAGAATTTGACGGCAGTTCGCTGGGCTTTTCCCTACCATCTGGGCAATTTCATCATATTCATACTCAAAAACTTCGCGCAGCAGAAATATCGCTCTTTCAATGGGTGATAGGCGTTCCAAAACTACTAAAAACGCCATCGAAAGCGAGTCTGCCAACTCTAACAGAGCGGCTGGATCGTCGATTTGTTGAGTCACGAGCGGTTCGGGTAGCCACGGTCCTACGTACTGTTCTCTTTGTACACGGGCTGAGCGCAAATGGTCAATGCAGAGGCGGGTGATAATTGTTGACAAGTAGGTTTTGGCTGATTTCACTGTAGCTTCCGTTGTTTGCTGCCAGCGCAGAAAGGTTTCTTGAACCATGTCTTCAGCATCAGTAACCGTTCCCAACATACGGTATGCGATCGCAAATAACAACGGACGATGCTGATTAAACGTTTCCAGATGACTCATAAAATCTGCTCTCTTTGCTGAAGAGTTTTCAACGCCCACAAGCTAACTCCACATCCGAGTCCTTCAGTAAAGAATAGGAGAATCGCGGTGATTTGGAAGAGGACACCCCAACCGACAAACGGAACTTGGGAAATGTGATCGGGGCTGATGGCGATGAAGTGGTGATAGAGACCAAACAACATCGCTCCAGCCATTGAACTTAGCAAAAGCCAGCTACCCGCGAGTTGAAACGGGGTCCAAAGTAAAATCATGGCGGCGATCGGAGCTAACACAATTATAGAACCGACAAACAGAATTTGGAGTGGAGACAAAGAAACAGGTATTTTCTCGTGAGCTAAGCCATGCAGGACAACAACAATGGCATGGATAACGACAACGATAGTGCTATAACGAATGACAGATTGCATTTTTACGAATCCCAATGAATTGATAACTGACTCGCCATCACTAAACTAAAAATACTGAAATAGTCATTGGTCATTTGTCCTTGGCAAATGACCAATGACCTCAATTTACAGCAAAGCTGCTTGACTGAGGCTCATAACTGCCTGGAATCATTTGAGTCGTAATGGCAATGCGATTCCAACCATTGATTGTAACGATCGCCATCAACAGGTTAGCAATTTCATCCGGAGTAAAATAACGGCTTACTTCGGCGTAAATTTCATCGGAAACTGGATTAGTCGCAATCAAAGTGACAGCTTCTGTCAAAGCCAGAACTGCCCGTTCCTCAGTTGTAAAAAATGGCGTTTCTCGCCAAGCATTGAGGGCATAAATCCGTTGTTCTGTTTCACCGTTGAGTCTGGCGTCTTTAGTGTGCATATCGATACAAAATGCACAGCCATTGATTTGCGATGCCCGAATTTTAATCAGTTCCAGTAGCGTTGGATTAATGCCACTGCCACGGACATACCGTTCTAGTTGAAGCATCGCTCGATACGCTGCGGATTCAACTCCAAGTTCCATTCTCGGATGCATTTGTGAATCTCCTGTTCTGTAAAATAGGCGTTCACCTATTAGACGAATCATTGCTGCTGGTTGTGACATAGGCGCTGGAAATCCTCGCGCCAGCTATCGAATTCTGTGATGAAATTGTAGCCGCATACCGTCTGTGGCGATCGCTTCAAAAATTACTTCTAGTATCCGGGCTGCGCGATCGCGTGTCTGTTTTTGTGGACCAAAAGGATTTAGGACTAACTCTGCTTTACTAATACGCAGAGTATTCAAATTTCAAAGAAAAGCTCGCCTGGAAGTTTCCGGTATTCGTAAAGGCTCCCAAAGTATTATCCAATCCAGAGTTAAAATGAAATTAGAACAGATTAGCCCTTCGGATACTTTGTCCCCTGGCTACGTCTGCGTCGTCGAATTTGGCACACCGTGTACCCGTGTAGTTGAAAAATGCAAGACGTAGAAATTCTTCATCGTGAAGCAATGGAGCTTGTTGACCAAGCTTTTTTAGCCCGCCAAAGGGGTGATACCACTGTTGCACTGGAGTTAACTAAAGCTGCTTTTTCTCAAGAGCGAGCTGCGGCAGAGTTAGTGGCAAACTTATTCAACCTTGAACCCACTAGATCGGTTCTTCACCGCAGTGCTGCAGCGCTTGCCATAGAATGTTTAGAACTACGAGAGGCAGAAAAGTTAATTGGACGAGCGCTTGCAGGTAATCCCCCTGATGATATTGCTAATGAGCTGCGGGATTTACTTTTAGAAGAAATTTATTCTCGCAGGCAAGCGATTGTTTCCTCCTCAACATTGTGATCAAATCAATGAGTTAAAATGTGTTTCAATTGCTCAATCGACCTGCCACCAAACAAAATTCCTAGTGCTCCAACAAATCCCATCAACCGAGGTGCAGGTAACGGCAGTTTCAGCCATCCAAACAGGACACCGACAATCCACCCTGCGACTAATGAAATGATGAATTCTTTCATGATTGTACACTCCAATTTCCTTGTAAATCGCCACCTGAACTTTGTCTGTGTCAGGTGCGCGAAATAATGCTGAAGTAGCGATTAGCTAAATCCTGCTCTAGACTGATCGAGTAGATGCTGGAAATCCTCACGCCAACTATCGAATTCTGTGATGAAGTTGTAGCCGCATACAGTCTCAAGCGATCGCGAGGAAATTACTTCTAGTATCCGGGCTGCGCGATCACGTGTCTCTTTTTGTGGACCAAAAGGATTGAGTCGCATTTTAGATCCTGGCGGAAATGCATAGTCACAAATAAACAACACCTTACCATAGATATACATCGTGAAGCCCGGTGAGTGTCCACCAATATGGAATGCTTCTATGCCATGCTCAGTGAAGTCACCCTTAAACTTTTGATCAACTGGAAATTTTTGCGCGAGTGGATGCGAGGCATCAAGGTCGTGCAGGTAAACTTTCGCACCCCATAACTCACGATACTGGTTGGATGCACCCAAGAAATCCTTGTGGGTGAAGTAGATTGCTTCTACTGGCTCTAAATCTCGATTAAATGCTGATGGACAATCAATCCAAACCGTACCATCATCTGTTTCAATACGATAAGCAGCATGTTCCAAACCAAGACGCGGCACAGACATCAATTGCGTGACATAGTTATTTACCTGGTGCGGTGTCACTCGATAAATCTGCTCTGCCTTCTCCCATGTGACAAATTTATCATGACTTACCCCGCAGAACGGACAAATGTCAGGCATCTCACCAATCATGTTATAGCCACAAGTAGTACAAACCCATTGCTGATGGTAGGAGGCAGGCTCCTTGTTTATGGAGCGATCGCCTTCATGATTCCAAGTTGCAGAATCTCTATTCGTAAAGTTTTGTATGCTCATATTCAGGCTCTTGTTTAAGTTTCTTAAGGTTCGTTACGTTTACTCCGCTGAAATTTGTTGCAGTTATTTCAGTGCAGTCATAACTTTAGTATGTAGAAACTTTAAAATTGGCGTCTTGCAAATTCCTGTAATTTTGAGCAGATTCTTATTGACTGTTAAGGAATACCTTAGGACTACTGCCAACTAGACGTTTGAAGTGATGACTAAAATGGCTTTGATGATTGAAGCCAAGATGATCGGCAATTTCTGCGATACTCTGTTTGCCCTGTCGCAACAACTGTTTGGCACAATTAATACGATATTGAATCACATATTGATGCGGCGACAGTCCAGTGGATTGTTTAAATAAGCGAGAGAAATAACTTGGACTGATGTGAGCAACAGCCGCTAACGTCGCCAACGTTAAGTCTTGATCGAGATGCTCGTGAATATAGTCCACGACTTGCTGCAACGTGTGTCTGGGTAAACCACTGGCAGTTGGGGGCAGCGAATATTTCTGAACAGAATAATGCCGCAACAGATGAGCCATCAATGCTGTAGTCATGGCATCCACATACAAACGACCTCCAATTCCACCAGATTCCAATTCTGTTTTGAGGGTTAATCCAATACTGTGAATCAGGGGATCGTTCGGATTAATGATGGGGAGCAGTTCCACACAGTTAATATCGTTTGTTTCAGCTATGTGTCGTGCCAATAAATTTGGTTCAAATGCCAGCACCATAAACTGATGCTCTGCATCCCAATATGCCCAGTTTCGAGTATTTGCGGGTAAAATTCTAACTGTCCCCCGGCTCACTGGATTCAGTTGGTTGATTCCTTCAAAGGTTTCAATTATGGGCGATCGCAAGGTGCGATCGTGAATGATAATGCGATGCTGCTGACAGGAATGTTCCACCATTTTAGGTGGCGGTTGACGATGATATTGCAGGTACAGTCCACCCCAATCTGTTGAAGTGTTCGACAGGAGTGCTGTGTGTGGATAAAGCATTGAAAGATTATCACCAAGAGCCAGATCAATCCTCAAAGCCTCTTGTGCCACCATGACTCGCAACCTCCCTGTCCAACCAACCATTTATTTAGCGTAATCGAAATGACTTCATCTTAGCATAGCCAATGCTTCCTCGTGGTAGAGTTTAATAATATGGATGACTACCCAACACTTTGTTAGACCAATTCGGCAATTTTGGCACGAGCTAAGGCGATCGAATCTGCTAACTTTTGCCCACCAGATTCATCATTTTCAACATGAATAAAGGTAATGTCAGTGATGCCGATAAACCCGAAGACTGTGATAAGGTAAGGGTCATGATGATTCATCTTCTCATATCGCCCACCGGGTTGAAAGCCAGAATCACCTCGTGCTTCGATGATAAACATTTTCTTACCCAGTACCAGAGGTTTGTAAACATTTGTAGAATCATCTGGTTCAAACGCAACGGTTCGCCCTATCCGCACAATCTGATCGATGTAAGCTTTGAATGTACTGGGAACGCTACAATTGTACATGGGGACGCCGATGACGTAAATATCAGCTGCTAAAAATTCATCCACTAGTTGATCGCTAATCCGAATTGCTTCCCATAGTTCGGGTGTGCGTTGCTCTGGTGGTGTAAAAGCAGCTGCAATCCACGGTTCATCCACATGGGGAACAGGATTGCGACCGATATCTCGATAGGTGACAGTATCGCTTGGATGGGTTTGCTTCCATTGTTCGACAAACTCTCTAGTCAAACGGCGAGAGTGCGATCGCTCTCCTCTAGGACTAGAATCAATGTGTAATAGATGTGCCATACTTGCTCCTAAACAATCACTATTCCAGCTTAGGTAAACGATTCATATCCAACTATCTGATTCCTGTGTAACTATCAAAATCTTGCGATCAATTTTCAGAATGCTTGATAGAAATTATGCAAGAATGAATACAATCTGAACTAGACACATTGGGTGTATCATGAAGCCAAAAGCCATCCATCAAATTGAACCGACCCATTTGCCCATTTTGTCTAGTCAAAATCAAGGTTGGGAAAATATTCTGGTCGAGCAATTCCAACATCCTCCGGGCGAAGCAAGGTGTTATCATAGCGATGAACACACGATTTGTCTGTCTCTTGCATCCCGTCCAGTACGCTTGCTGCAAATCAGAGGAGGCAAAACTTACGTAGGACTGTATGCTCAAGGCGATATTTCTATAATGCCTGCTAATGTGCCTCTTTTTGCTCGTTGGGATAGTGATGATAGCTACTTGCAGATTCGGATTAAGTCTCGGTTTATCCAGAGCGTTGCGCAAGAAACGATCGCCATAAATCCCGAAAAACTAGAATTACTTCCAGAATTTCGGACGCGCGATCGCCAGATAGAGGCGATTGGCATGATGCTGCTCAAGGAACTTCAACAAAACAGTTTAGGTGGCAAAATATACATCAAGTCACTAAGAAATATACTGATAGTGCATTTACTTCGACAATACGCTGTAGCCAAACCTCATCTTCCCATTTACGAGGGTGGTTTAAGAGAGCGTCAACTTCTGCAAGTCATAGAGTACATCAATGAACATCTGAATCAAGATATTAAACTTGCAGATTTGGCTGCTTTGTTAGGGATGAGTCAATTTCATTTTAGCCATCTGTTCAAACAGGCGATCGGCACTGCTCCCTACCAATACCTACTTCAACAAAGGGTAGAACGGGCAAAGCAGTTGTTGAAACAAACCGATCAACCAATTATGAACATTGCCGAATTATGTGGCTTCAACAGCCACAGCCATCTGAGTAAACAGTTTCGACAGCTTACAGGCATGACACCGAAAGCATACCGAGCAAAGTGAACATTACCTATTGAGATCAAATACTTGTGGCGCTTCTCGCATTTTTTGTCGCAGCTAACCCAGGCAGGCTAACCAGTCCAGTAAATTGCTTACCTGGATAGGGAGGCGTTTGTGCGAGTTTGTCAAAACCCGGAAGACTTTCCATATACTTCACCATCCGGGCACGCATCGCACGATCAGGAAGCGCTGTTTTGAGTGCCCCCATATTCTGAGCAACGTGATCGGGATTCGTGGTTGCGGGAATAGCCGCAGTAACAGCAGGATGAGAGATTACATATTTGAGGAAAAACTGTGCCCAGTTTTCGCAGCCAATCTCGCGAGCAAAATCAGGAAGCTGTTGACTTTGAACCAATTGGAAGAGGCGTGCTTTCTCAAAGGGCATATTTGCCAACACGGCAGTTCCTCGCTCCGCCGCCGCAGGCAGAATTCTCTCTTCGGCTCCCCGTTCTAGAATTGAGTAACGGATTTGTACAAAGTCCAAATCGCCTTCCTCGATCCACTTAAGCATTGCTGGAGAATACAACGGCATTTCGTGGTGCGTAACTCCAACATAACGGATTTTGCCTGCCTGCTTCCATTCCTTGATCAAAGGCAGAATGATATCAACATTCACCAAGGTATGCACCTGCAACAAATTCAGGCGATCGCGCAACAACCGTTGCAAAGACTGTTCATACTGCTGCTGTGCCTGACTTCTATCTCCCAAGTACTCACCCGTTGCCCAAATCTTATTTGCAATGAACAGATTGTTAGTTATGCCAAGCGCTCTGGCAAACTCACCCACATTCACCTCTGACATGCCATAGAGTGGTGAAACATCAATCATTCGCCCTCCGGCATTCCAAAAGCGGCGCATAACTTGCTTAATGTTATCGCGTGGCTGATTAGACAGCACATCGAAGGTGAGAAAAGTTCCTAACCCGATCGCAGGCACTCTCTCTTTGGTGCGCGGAATTTCTTTTGTAATCAGATCTGATGACGATTGGTTGAGCGCAGACGATGATGCTTGCCCTTGTGCTTGTCCAGTTCCACATTCATTAAGAACTGAGGGAATTACAGCGCTGGCTGCACTCAGTCCCATCAGTCGAAGTGTAGTTCGACGAGAAAGCGATCGCTCAGTTGTTGGATGAGAATGATCGGTGTTCATCACAGTACCTCCTACAATTGACATTAAGATTGAGATTTTTATATTTGTGTCTAACAATTGTCGGCTGATAAGAATCGTTAACTGCTCAAGTTCATACTAAAAGCAAAGTAGGGAGTTGTTATTTCTGATTTGCTATGGTGTAATAACTTTAAGTTATTATCAGATTACTCACATGGAACTCCGCCAACTCAAATATTTCATTACGGTGGCTTCCGAACTGCACTTTGGTCGAGCGGCTGAGTCATTGCACCTGAGTCAACCTGCACTCAGCAAACAAATTCAAGCACTAGAAGACAGTTTAGAGATTCAACTGCTTGAGCGGACGAAACATTGGGTGAGATTGACTATCGCCGGACAAAAATTCCTCGAAACTGCACACCGAATTCTGCATGAGGTAGAATTCGGCATCCAAGTTACAAGACAGGTGGCGGATGGAGAAATTGGCAAACTAAGGATTGGCTTCACGGAAACGACACTGTTTAGCCTTGCGCCAGAAATCGTCAGAACTTACCGAGAGCGTTATCCACAAGTCGAATTGATTCTTACCAGTCGTGGAACGGAAGCTCAGGTTGAAGCACTCCGCACTCACCAAATTGATGTGGGCTTTGTGTACCTTCCTATCCGCGAACCGTCTCTCTCTATCCATCCATTATTTGAAGAAGTTTACATCGCCGCACTGCCCACTTCCCATTGGCTGGCTCGACAGAAACAGATCGCGCTTCAGTCTTTGGCAAAAGAACCTCTAATTTTTTATCCGCGATCGCTGGCACCTGTACTCTATGCTAATTTAATCAAATGTTGTGAGCAAGCTGGGTTTGTGCCCAATATTGTGCAGGAGGCTGAATTAGCTCAAACTCGCTTGGGGTTGGCGGCGGCTGGCGTTGGAATTACATTTGTTCTGGGTGACATGCAAAACCTCAATGCAAAAGGCGTAGTTTACCGACCTTTAATCGAAAATTTTCTGATGCTAAAACTAGCTTTAGCATGGCGACAGAATGAGTCTTCACCCGTTGTACACGAATTTATTAAGGTGTTCAACACAATCAAATCTATTCATGATTACTCCTGTTCTTGAGGAGGTGTCAATAAACCGACAAGGGTACCTTCGATACTAGTGACGTATGCAACTGTTTGCCCCCACGGCATCGTTTTGGGTTCGCAAAGAGGTGTACATCCTGCATTGACAGCACGCACGAATGCGGCAGGAACATCTGAGGTGAGCAACGCAATTTCCACATTTACAGGACGAACATTGCCAGACTGTGGATACTTTTCACCAACCATGAATTCTCCTGCAACATGAGATGCAATGGCGATCTTTGATTCACCTGTATCAAGTTCGCCAAAATCATAGGTTGGATCGTAGGAGAGTATACTCAGTCCAAACGCTCGTGAGTAGAAATCGAGGACATCCTTTGCACCTTCTGGTACATAGATCACGGCTGCGCCAAATTTAATATCTGACATCGATTTGCTTTGTACACAACTGGCTGCTGCTCAATTTTAGCAAATTAGTACAATGTTTTTCATGAACCATAAACCTTGTCATTTTTGTAACTAGGGACAGGAGCGCGAAATTCATATGTTGGTAACTTTCCTGGTATATAAATGGGCGCTCGGTGATTAGATGGTTTACGAGCGCGAAAACTACGCTCTGGTTTTTTTATTCGAGTATTTGGTTTACGCTTTGGTTTATACTTTGGTCGATAATTACGGGAACGATTGTACGGCGGTTCGTTAAAGATACTCGGACGGGGATTAGTCTGAGCTAATACTGGGATAATGTTGAAACAAATGATACTAAAGATTATGACGACAACAAACAACTTCTTGAACTGAGTTGTGGAGTTAAGTGAATTCATATAAAGTTTGATTTCACAGTTAGATTAACTTAAAGGCTATATTATGGCGCTATGTAAATCTTCTCACGTAACACGCGCTTTAAAAGTTTGAGCGGCACATATTCGCGATCGCTCCGTTACAGCGAATCACCATTTACCAACTTACAAGAGAATATTAAGAAATGTGTGCATTTGTTTTAGTGGACAGAGCAATCGAGTTGCCACCATGTTATAGTACACTTGTTCTATTAAAGTGTTATTCACGGGCGATCAAAGCGTCAAACAAATGTCGTGCAAAGTTCATAAATAATTTATCCGTGAGCGTAAAAGCATTTACTTGAACACAGGAGGAAATTATGGTAACTGAAAATCACAAAACGACTGATGAAGCACAAATCCGGCAATTAGTAGATGATTGGGTAAAGGCAGTACGCGCCAAGGATATTGATGGGTTAATGTCGCACTACGCTCCAGATAGCTTGTTGTTCGACATCCTGCCTCCACTGGAACATAAAGGAGCTTCCGCGTATAGAAAACTCTGGGAAGGGTGTTTCCCCTATTTCCAAGGTTCGATTGGCTTCGAGATTCGTGACTTGAGTGTTACTATTGGTTCGGACGTTGCTTTCAGCCACAGCCTCAACCGGATGAGTGGAACGACGACAAATGGCGAGGAAATCGATAACTGGATGCGTGCGACCGTTTGCTACCGTAAGATTGACGGCAAGTGGATGGTAGTCCACGAGCATGTTTCAGTGCCTGTCGATGTAGAAACTAACAAAGCTTTGTTTGACCTCAAGCCTTAGCACTTTAGATGTGGTCAGAATTTGTGGGATGAGCGATCGCCCGTTGCAGTCGCGAATATAATGCACCGAATCGCGATCGCCTTACTCTGAGATGTTAGGGGTATCATTAAGTACGCCAAGGAAGACGGCTGAATTATCCAACGCTAGTGAGGAAGTTCCAGGAGTGGAAAATGTCCCTAAGAGATTATTGGCGTTATCAAATGCTGAAATAAATGCTGTGAACTGTGGAGTATCGTCCACAGCTATTTGAGTACCAGCACCTAAAACAGGCTGAGCAAAAGTAATGGTTATAGGTCCTGGGTTGCCGATCGCTGGATCAGGACCTGGTGCAAATCCTGTAAACAGGAGAAAATCGTTATTAGAAAAGTTGGTCGGAATGCCATTAGGTGGAAACGAGGTTTGAAAGACAAATGGCGGAGTAATTTCAGGTGACTGTATTTGTGGAATATTTACATTTACGGACAAACCAAGAGAAGATTGTGCTGAAAATGAGTTAGGTAAAAAAGCAGCTAAGTTAGGAGAAAAAGGATTGAACACTTTACCCAAACTAGACCAATCAACTTGGTCGTTACTTGATAATGCAGTCCTATCAGTAACGAATGTGATTGCTTGAACTGGTGATGCGACTGTTGTAACAATTAGGAGTGCTACTCCAATCACAGTACTCTGACAATTTTTAATTGAATTAAAAATCATTTTGGTTATTATAAGTTTTAACAAAGTTACTACACTGCTATTCGTACTTTTCCAATCAAAAAGATACTGACGTATGCAATGTAGTTGATATTCAAATCATCCTATATTAAGAATGGAGCTAAGATAAATTTTTGATAAAACTTGTGTAAATTCACGTAAGATATAGCAGTCCTAAATAATTCACGAACACCGAGAAACCCGGTAACTTTTAAGAAACCGGGTTTCTGATACTTGCGTTTGTAACTCAAATAGGATTGCTATATTTGTTTTGAAAAACAGCAAAATTAATAAAATTTACCCTTCAATCACAAGTGGAGGCAGGCAGGATGCCTACCCCACAAGAATCATCTCTTAATTCAGCAATGTCTTAATTGAAACATTTCAACAAATTGCACCTGTGGATAGCGACATGCAAAGGGACAAATTCTGCTTTTCGCATATTTAGTCGCGTTTCGGCTCATAATTAAGAACAACAATCCCGCAGTCAAATGATGTTGATTTTACTAATGTCAGATTTTGTTTGCTGTCAAGTTCTTGGAAAATTGTCATTCCGTTACTAATTGCAGTTGGATTAATGAATAAATGAAACTCGTCAATCAGTCCAAGTTTGATGAGAGACGATACAAAGGTCGCGCCGCCATAAGTGATGATGTCTTTACCGTCAAGTTCTTTTAGTTTAGTGATTTCGTCAACCAGATTGCCTTTTGCTAAAATGGTATTGTCCCATTCTGAATTGTCAAGCGTTTTGGTAAAAACAACTTTGTGTGTGTCCGTAAATTTCTTACCAGTTGTAAACTCCAGGTCATCCGGATTTGCAGCCACGGTAGCCCAGTGAGGAATGAACCCTTCGGCAAGTTTTCGTCCCAGGATAATGCAGTCAACAGGTTCAGTGATATCTTCGATATATTGTTTTAATTCATCGTCCCAATTCCACACCATAAAGTCCATTTCGCCGTTTGGTCCCGCAATGTATCCATCAACGGTCATTTGTACTTGAAGTTTTAATTTTCTCATTGTCGTGTTTTCTTTTGTCATGAAATTGTCTGATCAAGCTGCCTTTTCGCAGTTAAGCATCCAAGGTGTGCCAAATTGATCAACTAACATGCCGAACCGAAATGCCCAAAAGGTTTGCTCAAACGGCATCTTGACATGCCCGTTTTCTGCTAGAGCATGAAAGACACGTTCTGCTTCTGCAGGCTCGTCAATGCTAATTTGCACGTAGAAGCCTTGGGGTGTTACAAAATACCCAGGCGGGCTATCAGATCCCATCAATAGGCGATCGCCCAAATCGAGACAAACATGCATAATTTTGTCATGCCATTCAGGGGACACATGTTCTGCCGAGGGCGCATCTCCATGAGTGAGCATCGCCACAATTTTACCACCAAGACATTGCTCATAGAACTTGAACGCTGCTTCACAGTTGCCGTTAAACATGAGATAGGGATTAATTTTCATCATCTACTCCTTGGGTGCTTTGTGGAATTGGACTACGGGTTAAGCGTGAAAGCGGCTTGAGACGTTTCTGGCTCAAAGGGAACCGAGAGGTGTTCGTGTAGAATTTGCCAGTTGCCCTGATTGTTTTGGCAGACAGCTGTAACCCGCATCCACGTCTGCATTGCTGGATGATCTTCCTTCCCTATGAATCGAAACAGCCAGTGAGCAACTGCCAAGTTATCATTCACGGTAATAGTCAAGTCTCGTGTTTCCATTTCAAAGGAGTCTGGGAAGTAGGGTAAACACTCGGACCACACTTGACGCCAAGCCTCTTTACCCTTAGTTTGAAACGGGGGTTTGACATCGAAAACGATCATCTCGTTAGCATATCGGGACATAATTTGGTCAACATCTTTAGCACAAATAGCACGTTGTTGATCGGCGATTAGTTGGCGAATCTGAGTTTCTTTGGATGTGATTGCGGTTGTCATTGTTATATCTCCTGTAGGTTTGTAGTTTGGTTAAAGTTGAGCGTAGAAGTTAATGTGGCAAGCCTGCAACTTCAATCACAGGGCGGATCTCAACTGTGCCGACTTGTGCACCTGGAATCTTCGCCGCGATCGCGATCGCTTCGTCCAAATCCTTCGCATTGATGAGGAAGAACCCGCCCAATTGTTCACGTGTTTCAGCAAAAGGTCCATCAGTCACAAGCGGCTTACCATCGCGCACCCGAACACTAGTTGCAGTCGCGACAGAGTGGAGAGGAGCAGTCGCCAGATATTGCCCTTTCGAGTTGAGTTGCTGCGCGAGTTGCGCGGATTCTACATAGCAATGCTCTCGCTCAGATTGCGAGAGGGCGTTTTCCTCCAGGTATATCAGCAGTACGTATTTCATTCAGTTGCCTCCATTTTTCCCTTTGTAAGTAAGTCGAACGGCAATTGCTCAAATCGACAACCTTGCTAAAAATTTTTTATCATTTAGGTACGATTGTAGTTTGCCTCCATTTTTCCCTTTGTAAGTTAAGTCGAACGGCAATTGCTCAAATCGACAACCTTGCTAAAAATTTTTGATCTTCAGCTATGGTTCCAAATGTAAAATCAGATGTAAGCCAAGCAATCGATTCTGTTTATCGCGCTGAGTGGGGACGGATTGTTGCCACACTGATCCGGCTGGTTGGAGATTTCGATGTAGCTGAAGAGGCGGCGCAAGAGGCTTTTACCATCGCCGTGAATCAGTGGCAGTCTACGGGAGTTCCCGATCTCCCTCGTGCGTGGATCATCAAAACAGCCCGATACAAAGCCATTGATCGCCTCCGCCGCCGGACGCGGCTGACGGAAAAACTGGAATGGTACGCAGTATCCGGCTTAATTCCGGCAAGCGTTGAGCCAACCTACGACACCGATGAAATTCCCGACGAGCGACTCAGACTGATATTTACCTGCTGTCACCCAGCACTGGCGATCGAGGCTCAGGTTGCTTTGACACTGCGGATGCTAGGTGGACTGGAAACAGATGAAATTGCCCGTGCGTTTCTCATATCCACAGAGACGATGGCACAACGACTCGTGCGTGCCAAGCGTAAGATCCTCCATGCGGGTATTCCCTACACAGTACCCGACACGACCGACCTGCCTGCGCGGGTGACGGCGGTGCTGTCCGTAATCTATCTCATCTTCAACGAAGGCTATGCTGCAACCCGTGGTGAGACTATGATCAGAGCCGATCTTTGTACTGAAGCGATCCGGCTCGGTCGCCTTGTCATGATGTTGATGGCACCGCAACCGCCTGGGGAAGTAATAGCGCTGGTGGCGCTGATGTTGCTACACGACTCGCGGCGTGATGCTCGTTTAGATGAAACTGGCGATTTGGTTCTGCTTGAAGATCAGGATCGTAGTCGTTGGAATCAGCAGCAAATTGCCGAGGCGCTGCCGCTTGTTGAGGAGGCACTGCGAGGCAAGACAAGTTCGTTTGCACTGCAAGCCGCTATTGCCGCACTCCATTGTCAGGCAGCGCGGGCAGAAGAAACGGACTGGGCGCAGATCGTTCGGCTCTATGATTTGCTGGAACGCCTGGAGCCTTCGCCGATCATATCACTAAATCGGGTAGTGGCGATCGCGATGGCAGAAAGTCCTCAGGCGGCGCTTGCACTCATGGATAGACTCGCCACCGAACTCGATGGCTATCACCTGTTCCACGCCGCTCGTGCCGATCTGCTGCGGCGCGTTGGAGCATCCGTTGCCGCTGCTCAAGCTTACGCCCGTGCGTTGGCGCTAGTCACCAATGACAGTGAACGCCGCTTCCTGGAGCGTCGGTTGCACGAAGTCCAACCTATTATATAGAGATACAATTAACGCATAAGCTCATGAGCATTCCCCATTTTCAAGAGCGATCACCCTTGGTAGCGGCTGCCAAATCATCAAGTAAGGTTCTGCCTGGTTCAATCCACTCAGGAAACTCTGGTAGATGAGCGTATACCCATATGATCGCGTGTAGCTGTCGCGCTAGGGAGTATAATTTTAGCATCGCGGGTTCAGGAGCGTTCGGATAAGCTGCTCTCCCCTCGTCGTCAAGATTAATCAAATCCCAGGCAATAGAACCCATACAAGTGTCTTCAAAATCATTCCACAGCAGTCCTTTGGCAGTTGGAATTAAATTGGCAGCATGGGCATCTCCATGTAGAGGTTGTAAAGAATCGACTGGATTACTTAATTGAGGCAGCAGTCGAGCGTAAGTTTCGTGCAGTAGTGTGAGTTCGCTTGCAGTCAGGATGTTGCCAATCCGTTCAATCCGCTCTAGCCCTCGTGGAATATCATTCAGAGGTGGTGCTAAAAGTGGTAAGTCCCCTGGGAAATCTTGGAGAACAGCGTGCAACTCGGCTTGCATTCGTCCCACAATTGCCGATTCTGGCAAAGCATCAGATATGGGTTGAACGTAGCGCCAAAAGGTCATGACTAGACCATCGTAATGATGTGGATTGGGTGGTAAAATGTCGCTGGGTGCAACTACAGGAGCGCCTTGTGCTGCCAGAAATTCGGTGACAGAGATTTCACGCGCCAACCAAGACTCAATTGGCGATCGCAATATAGGAGTGAAAGTACTGATCCGGGCGACTATTGGTGCAGGGCGCAAGTGGACTCGCAGAGAATAAGTATTATTCAGCACATGGGGGTCGTCAACACTAATGCCGTGGGCAGAAGCGACAGCCATTGATGCTGCGACTGCACGGTTCGTGAGCGCAGAACGATCTAGTTCTTTGATTGACATGATGGGAATTTGGTCTGTAGAATTTTGATACATGGAAAACAAACAAAATCACTGGCTTCTTTATACTACATTGTAGTATAAGAAAATTCCGCAATCACTTGAGCTTTAACCTCATCCAGCGGAAAGCTTTCTGGATAAGTGGAAAACATCAGCATGATGCCTTGGAGGGTGGAGGAAAAGTAGAGCGAGCGCTGCCGTGGATTTTCGACACCAAGCTCGATAAACATCTGAGTCTGCACTTCAAACTGTCTAGCTTGTTCATCCATCAACTTCTGACTATATTTCGCCACAATTGGATCGAACTTCGGTTGGGTAAACAAGTTGAGGTAAAATCTAAATACTTCTGGCTGACGGCGCACATCCTCTAGCGCTCCGGATGCAATATGCTGGATTTGCTCAGCAGGCGTTGGTTTTGTTGTGGCTGTATTCATCACTATCAAAACATCATTGATGCGGACATCAACCAGCGCGGCAAGCAAATCCTCTTTGCCCTTGAAGTAATGATATAGTAATCCTTTCGAGATCTGCGCAAGCTTGGCAACCTCCTCAATTGAGGTTGAGTAATATCCCTTGGAGCAGAACAAACTCAATGCCGTTTTGAGAATTTGTTCTGTGGTGGCGCGGCGGATGCGATCATTTTCGGCTGGGGTGCGTGGCATTATTTTATTTGTTGTCGCCATTACGGCTAGTTTAATGTATGACTGAACGTATAGTCAACAAAAGCATCAGAATACCGAAATATAATGAGATTTTCAGGCTTATTCAGGTTTTCTGTTCTTTTACTACTGATAACCTATGATTGACTCATCCAACGCCATCGGTGACTGTTTCAGTATTGCGACGTGTAAAACCAGGTTATGAAATAGCATTTGAGCAAGCAATTGTGGGAATTTGCGACGTAGCCATGAAATTTCCCGGACATTTGGGTGTGAATGTTTTTCGTCCCGCCAACCCAAGTGAAGAATATCGGATTGTGTTTAAATTTGATCGCATGAGTAATTTGCGACGGTGGGAAGAATCGGATGAAAGACGACAGTGGATGGAGAAACTGGAAAGTTTGACATTAGGTAAACCTGAATATCAGATTTTAACTGGGTTAGAAACTTGGTTTACCTTACCAGCGAAGAAAACTATGACGCCACCACCACGCTACAAAATGGCAGTTTTAACTTGGTTGGCAATTTTTCCCTTACTGATAATTGTTAATTTCCTGTTTACACCAATTTTTACATATTTGCCACATCCGATACTTCGGACTTTTGTCATCACCATTATACTTGTTTTTCTTATGACTTATGTAGTGATGCCCAGAATGACGCGGTTATTTGCTCAATGGTTATACTCCAAATCTTAGAAATCAAATATCATGCTGACTATTATTGGGTGTGGTAATCTCAACCGCAATGATGACGCTGTGGGTGTAATAATTGCCCAACGGCTACAAAAATATCTTGCCGCACATCCTCATCCGAATGTCCAAGTTTTTGACTGTGGTACAGCAGGGATGGAAGTGATGTTTCAGGCAAGAGGTAGCGAAAAATTAGTTATTATTGATGCAAGTTCCACTGGTTCTCAACCTGGTGCTGTGTTTAAAGTTCCTGGTAAAGAATTAGAATCTTTACCAGAAACTAGTTATAACTTGCACGATTTTCGTTGGGATAATGCTTTAGCTGCTGGGATAAAAATCTTTAAGGATGACTTTCCCACAGAAGTAATAGTTTATTTAATTGAAGCAGAAAATCTTGGTTTTGGATTAGAGTTAAGTCCTGTTGTCGAAGATTCTGCCAATTTAGTTTTTACAGAAATAACTACAATTATTCAGAACTTTTAGATTTAATCCAAAATTGAATTATGCCATATCTCGGAATACAGAAAGTTCATCTACCCTCATTTCAAAAGGCATTCCCTGATTATTTGGGGGACAAACACGAATTTTAGCACTGCTGACAACTTGATATAGTAATGACGCCATTGGCACGATTTTTTGTAAGACACGCCAGTTAGTAATTTGATCGGGACATTCAATTACTAATGTCAAAGCAGTGGGATGGCTATTTACATACCACCGACAATTAGATAACAGATTTTGGATGGTGCGATCGCTACCTTCATAAAAGTATTTGCCCAGCGAATACTCTAATTGATGACGTAGCATTATGTCAGCCGATGTTAGTTGATTTGGATGTAAATCATCATCGTGTAAAAAGTAATGTTGCATATGGTTATTTTCTCCTATTAAATCCCAAATACCATAGCATAGAGTACGTCTTTATCTGTTTCTAAAAATTCCTTAGTCTCATCATCATAGTAAGCACCAATACCGCTACAATGAATACTTGTATAATTACTAAACAGATAAACTCTATGACCTAAAAAACCAGCAATTTGCACAGCAGTTTGGTAGTTGCTGTATTCAGAAACAAAAAATAAAGTGACAGCACTATCTCTAGCTAAAGCTTGATTGACATACAAGTAACCCACTCTCTTAGAGAAGTCACCAGCCTTAACTAAATGCTTTCCTTTATATAATCGTGGGGCGATTCCTTCTACTCGATTGACAACAGAGTAAATTTCTATCTTCTCAGCAGTTTCTGTTGGAATTGGTTTTTCTACTTCCTACAAAATCGTGAAATAATCTGCGGCAGAAATAGATTGCTTTTGAAACCGCCTAATCGAGCGTCTATTCCAAATAGTGTGAAAAAATCGTTCCTTGTCAAAGTCAAACACTCGTTTTCTTTGCTTGAAATCCAGAAAACGCACAAGCAGTAATAAACTCCTTATTCTCAAAACCTAAATCCTGATTAAGAGCGAGTTTATCAAAATCAAAAACTAGTTGTATGTCTCTGTTATGAACGTAAGCTGAAGCGGCAATTGTACCTAGATGATGTCCGCTATCTAAAAAGCAGTACCTTAAACTCCTTTCTTGATATTTCCAACTAGACCTATAATAAACACAACTTACAAAAAAAATGAATCCATTTATACGATTTTTTGATAAAATATAACTTTTTAAGCCATTCATCATTATCAATAAGTAATAATGCTTTGTAGTATTATGGTAAGCTTTACCCGTTAGTGTTTTTTCTGGCATTTTTCAGTACTCTTAAAACTTCTACATTACTAGCGAAATCAATAGCTTTATAGTCGTCTAAGTTTTTCAACTCTAGGTTAGGGTTGTGTTTTAACAACAACTTAACGACTTCTGTTTTCCCGGCAGATGCTGCATACATTAAAACAGTTGCTCCGTTATCGTTTTGGTTGTCAATGTTAATGTTTGCCGCTAGTAACAAATTAATTAAATCGTAGTGATTGCCAAAACAAGCAAACCATAAAGCATTGTTGCGATCGCTATTAATCACATTCACATCCGCCCCTGCGTCAATTAGTTCTTTGACAACTGTATAAACACCACCTCTAGTAGCTTTGATCACAGCTGTATCGCCATTTTCACCTGGCTGATTTAAATCTTGAGGATTGTACTTGTTAGCAATCAGCCATTGTCTAGTTGTTTCACTTAAATCTTGCATTATTTTGTTACCTAGTGCGTGAAAAATTCCAGATCCCCAACAACTTTTACGAAGTCGGGGATCTAGTTAAACTCTCTCTCTAGATGTAAGAGAAAATACCAAACATGATAGAAGATTGAACAAATATACAATAGTTAGCTTTGAGCAGAAACAAATTTACTTCAGCCTACGTCATTTAATCTTGAGAACAAGTTGATGTGAATGCTCGCTGCTGAAGAAGGCGTTGGTGAATGCTCCTCGATCCCTTGTGGGGATAAAGGAAGTAGAAACCACAACCATCTGGCAAATAATCAATCACATAGATAGACAGTGAAAATGTTCAATAACACAAAGTTAATTAAAAAGTTTGTAGGCAGCTTTCTCGGAGTTGCTGGTTTAAGTACCCTGATAGTTCCAGGGATAGCACAAGCTAACATAAACTCCGGTTTATCCACTAGTTCTAATTCGGTTCTTGCCCAAAATCCGACAACCACTCCTGTGACACCCGGTGGTTTAACTACTCCAGGAAGCACTACTACCACTCCATCTCCTCGTAGCACTACTGCACCCAGTGGAACTACTGGTTCACCTTCGTCGCTGTCGAGTGTTTCAGACAAAGAATTTATTACTAGAGCAGCACAAAGCGACAATTTTGAGATTCAAACAAGTCAACAGGCTCTTAAACGCGCTCAAGATCCAAAGGTGAAAGCCTTTGCACAGCAGATGATTAAAGAGCATACCACTTCAAGCAAACAACTTGCGCCGATCGCCAAGAAAAGAGGTGTCACACTTCCCAAAGACGTTGGTGCAGAAAACCAAGCTTTGTTAACACAACTGTCAAGCCTCAAAGGTAAAGAGTTTGACTCTGCGTATATGCAGGCTCAAGTTCAAGCTCATACCAACACTCTAGCTCTGTACCAAGACTATATCCAACAGGGACAAAACGCTGAGTTAAAAGCTTTTGCGAAAAAAATTGCACCAGTGGTGCAAAAGCATCTCAAAGAAGCCCAGCAGATGACAGCAGGAAGTTAACGTTTTTTCTTGTTAAACCCAAAATTCCTGTAGAGACGCACTTTCGGCGCGTCTCTACAACTTTAAACGAGATAAGGTTCTTGATGAGTACGAATCGTGCAATTAGAACGAGGATATGTAACGCAAAGTAAGGCAAAACCTTTCTCTACTTGCTCATCATCTAAGAAAGTTTGATCAGATTGATCTATTTCACCTTCAACTACCTTACCAACACAGCTAGAACAAGCACCAGCATGACAAGAGAAGGGCAAATCAATACCATTTTCTTCTGCTGCATCCAGAATGGTAGTTTCTTCATCAACTTCAATCGTGGTATCAAGATTTTCCTTTTTGCTGATTAATCTTACTTGGTACGCAGCCATTTTCTCGTTCTCCTCAAAAGTTAGTTACACAGTGAAAAAAATTAAGGGATTATTTGCAAGGCACACCAGTGGGAGTGCAGTTCCCCGCTTTGAAAGACTTTCCGCAACCACAGGTGTCAGTCGCATTGGGGTTAATAAACTTAAACCCGCTTTCCATTACTCCCTCGACAAAATCGATGACAACGCCCTCTAATAACGGCGCACTTTTCGCATCAACGTAAACCAACACCTTACCTTGCTCGATTACCACATCATCTGGTTGCGGCGAACTTGTCACATCCATTGCGTATTCATAGCCGCTGCAACCACCATCTTTCACAAAGACGCGGATACCTTTTGTAGGTGTATTATTGTCGGGAGCAGAGCCACGTAGGAAAGCTCTCAGGCGGAATTCTGCTTTCTCTGTTAAAGTAACACTCATGATATCTCCTGGTTTGTAGCGATATTGCTAATTGCTGATTGCTAATGGTTAAGAATGGTATGAGCCATTAACTACGAATGGCAATTACTGGCAGGTTCCATCGGGTTGGAATGCAAGTACCTCCAGGGCGCATTGTTACCACATACTGGGCAATTGCGATCGCGATGAGAACGACGCTTAGCAAATTCCATCCGTGAAAGATCGATTGTCAACAGTTGTGACAACAAAGGCTGACTAAAGCCAGTGATCAGCTTAATAGCTTCCAACGCCGTCAAACAAGCCAGTGTTCCAGAAACAGCACCCAGAACCGAAAATCCGCGCCGATCCCAATCTGGTTTTTCTGGAAACAAGCAAGACAAACAAGGAGTCACACCAGGAATAATTGTAGTTAGGTAAGCCTCCATCCCATCCATAGCTGCTTCCACCATTGGTTTGCGCCAGCGCACACAAGCTTCATTAAGCAAATCTCGCTCAGTGAAATTGTGAGCGCAGTCAAGAGCCATGTCAGCAGATTGCACCAAATCGTCCACATTCTCTGGAGTAATGTAATCGTGAACTGCTTCAATCTGAACATCAGGATTAATTGCATCCAGAGTTTCCTTTGCTTTCTTCACTCTTGGCTTACCTACCCAATCGTCTGTCATGAGAATCTGACGATTCATATCATCAAGCCTTAGATCTCCACCTCGAACTAGGATCAGCCGCCCAACGCCCGCTACTGCTAGGTAAAGCGCTGCCGTACCGCCTAATCCTCCCACACCTGTAACCAGAACTGTTGCTGACTTAAGGCGTTTCTGTGCTACTTCGCCAAAATTAGGGAGCATCATCTGGCGACGATAACGTTCCAACTCGGTAGGCGTTAGGTTTACCACTTTTTACCTCTTAATCAGATGTAAGTTCTGTCAGCGTGACTACATTTTTCGGCTTCTCGTTAAACACTTTGAACAGCTTTTGTTCTTGAGGTGTTGATTCTAAAAATACCTGATAGGCTTGTTGTAGCGCCTCACAATATTTATTTAACCTATCTTCTTTACTCAAGTCAGTATAATTCTCATCAATTTCATGAATAAGTTGAGAAAACTTTTTCAAAATATGTAAACGATTAACATTTACAAACTTTTGGTCGTAGGGAAGCTGAAAAAACGCAAAATACTCCTCTGCATCCACAAGCTGCTTAAATGTATCTAAATCTCTATTCATTTTCCCTGCTCCATTTTTTTAAGTTGTTGCTTCATCTCGTTTAATTGACAAAAAATTGCATAAGTTTCAGCAGCAACATCCATAAGTTTTTCGTAATCTGTTGGCAAACCCTCTGCCAAATCGTGCAGATCCATTTTCATTTGCCCTGCCTTACTATTAAGACGTTTTATTTGTCCTTGTAGCTCTTCAATAGAAGTTTTTTCTCCAGCTTGAGTCATAAATATCTCCTAATAACATCTCCTGTAGAGACGCGATATATCGCGTCTCTACGTTAGATTTTTCCCACTTCCGGAAAACGTTGTGCTAAATCTAGTCCTTTTTGTACTAGCTGTTCTCCCTCTTCTGCCACCTTCTCTAACGATTCAAAACCAAAACGATGAGCATCACGTAAGGTTTTGCAAGTTAGTAATAGACGACCAGAGAATACTAAAGCCCAACCAAAACCTTCATGGCTTAAATCAATTACAACTTGAGAGATTAAACCTGTTTCCTGTTCGATTCGAGCGGCTACGGCTCGAAAAAATGCCATAATTCGCGCTTGAGTTACTGGATCGACTTCACCCTCAATAGAAATTTCACGTTTCTGCTTTTTACTAACAACAAAGGGTTTTAATAGTAACTCATCCGACCAATTTCGGTAAACTCCATAGGTATCTTGACCCCGGATCTGTTGTACTATAGCTTTAAGAAAAAGCGAGTTTACGACTTCGGTTGTAGCTGTTCCGTTTACACTATCAGTTGTACTCATACTGTGGTTTCCTCTTCTAGTTCTTCTTCAAAGGTTTGAGTCTTTTGCATCAAAGCTTTACGCAGCCAAGGCGGAGGATTCCCTTTTAATGTTTTTACTAATTTAGTGAGAATATCAGCAATTTCTTCTTCTTCCGATCGCGCTTTAACTGGAGTAACACCCTTCTTAATTAACCGAGCAGCTGCACTACCACCAATTGCTGTAACATAAACAATGGTACAATCATTCAGTGCATCAAGTTTTGGTGTGATTTTATCTTCGTTACCGTCTTGTTTTAAGTCGCCCTCAAACTTGAGGGTTTCTAAAAACTCATATCCGTCATCGGCAACTTCATAAACGTCAATTTCTTTTGCCCATCCGAAATGAGCATTAATATGAACTCTGTCTGTCGTTGTGAAGGCAATTTTCATTCTTATTCTCTTCCATCGATAAAAATTGGGAATTGTGTACAGACGTTCCGGCGGATGTACAGACGTTCCGGCGGATGTACAGACGTTCCGGCGGAACGTCTCTACGATTCTTCTTGCTCTAGAAACAAATTGCCAATGTCAAATAACATTTGCATGGTTCCGCGATAACCAACTTTGGTAAACTGACCGTTACCTAAGCGATCAAAAATTGGAATACCCTGGCGATATAGTGGAATATTTAGTCGTTTGGCTACAGCCACTCCATGAGAGTTAGCAATTAGCAAATCAGATCCTACCGAAAACTGTTCAAAGTCTTCCATATCACCGATAATCACATTTTTGACGGGAAGTTTTTCCAACACGGAAGAACGAGTCGTCGTTACTGCTGCATGAATTTGAGCGCCCATTGATTGCAGGAAATAAACAGTTGCCCAGAGCAAATCTGGTTCCAGAGCTAAGGATACTCGCTTACAACCAAAGTAAAAATGAGTATCCAACATCGCATCTTGCAATTGACGGCGTTGGCGACAGTATTTTTCCGGTACTTGATTACCACTAAGATCGGCTAATGCTTGTAAAAAATTGTCTGTTGGATCTAATCCCGTCAATTCACCAAACACCTCGTAAGGTATGCCAAACCGTTCTTCCAATACTTGTGCACCAGAACGCATACTCTCACCTAGTGCCAAGGTAAACACAGAACTACCAACTTCTCGCAATTGTGTCAAACTTGTACCACTAGCTGTTATAGCACTATAAGTATCCTCTAAGTGACCATCTAGTGATACCGACAAATCAGGCACAAAAATCGGCGTCAAACCAAAAGCTGTGACAATTTCTTTTACCTCCTGCACATCACCAGGTGTAAAAGCAGAACCAGCTAAAATCGTAACTTGCTGTGATTTAGTTTCACCAGGTTGGGGAAGTTCCCTAACTATACTCTCAACAGCAGCCGCAAAACCATCCTGTAATGAACCCTTAAAATCTGGTGCGGATACTAACACAATCGGTAAACTATCCAATTCTGGGTGACGTTTGCGGATATCCTTAAGGAAGCCTTGCATATCGTCACCTCTAGTTTCCGTCAAACCAGTGGTACACAGACCAATAATATCAGGCTTAGACCGTTGCGCCAGCGTGAGAATTGCCTGTTCAACATTCTCCTCACCACCCAAAATAGTCGAGACTTCTGTCATTGCTGTAGTGGATAGAGGAATCGCCTCACGGAAATGGCGTACCAATACCACCTTAGCAAAGGCAGTACAACCTTGCGCACCATGCATTAGTGGTATTATCCCCTTCAATCCCAAAAAAGCCAAAGTTGCACCCAATGCCTGACTTTGCTTAAGGGGATTAACTGCAACTGATTTTTGCGGACTTGTAACGATCGCCATTAGCGTACCTCCTCTTCCCACGGTGCTGGCTTGCGTACTTGCTCCCACACGGGGCTGTAAAGAGCTTCATATAACTCCCGTGCCATCTCCACCATGCCCGCATAACCTGCATAGGGATGATGACGTTCTTGGTTGATGTCAAGGAAAGGAATCCGAGCTTTGAGAGCAGTGTATTGATTGCGACCACCAGCAATCAGCATATCAGCTTTAGTTTCGCTAACGATCCGCAAAATTTCCTTGGGACTTTCCTGTTCTAGAACAATACCATCCTTACCCAGCAATCGCTTAATGCGGGCTTTATCTTCCTCAGTACTTTTTCTAGCACTGGTAGCAACAACTTCTATGCCCAAGTCACGAGCGGCTGAAATTATCGACCAACTTTTTACACCACCTGTATAAAGGACAACTCGCTTACCTTTAAGTCTAGCACGATAGGGGTCTAATGCTATATTTAAAGCAGCAGTTTCTTCAGCAATCAGCTTTTCTGTACGCTCAATTAAATCCGCATCACCTAATTTCGCTGCAATGTGGCGCAAGCAGCGGTTCATATCTTCTACGCCGTAGAAAGACTCTTCAATATAGGGGATGCCGTAGCTTTCCTCCATTTTTCTCGCCATGTTAATCAACGCTTTCGAGCAAATCATCACGTTGAGCTTGGCACGGTGAGCATAGCAGACTTCTTGGTATCGAGCATCACCAGTAATTTTTGCCAGTACTCGGATACCTAATTTCTCTAGTAGCGGTAGAACGTTCCACATTTCACCAGCAATATTGTACTCACCGATGAGGTTAATATCATAAGGTGTGGTATATTCTGGTTCCGCCGTACCGACAACGTGTTCGAGCAAAGCTTCACCGGCAAGACGGTTGCCAAAGTTTTTGCTCCCGATAAATCCAGGAGCATTGACGGGGATAACTGGAGTTCCTGTTTTCTTAGCAGCTGCTTTGCAAACTGCATCTATATCATCACCAATCAGGGCGGTGACACAGGTGGAGTAGACAAATACTGCACTGGGTTTTCGCTTTGATTCTACTTCCAAAATAGCTTTGTAGAGCTTTTTTTCACCACCAAAGATGACTTCATTTTCATTCAAGTCTGTGGTAAAGCCCGTCTTGTACAACATTGGACCTGAAGAGAGACTACCACGACTACCCCAAGAATTACCAGAGCAGGCGATCGGTCCGTGAACTAAATGAGCAGCATCGGTAATCGGTACAAGAGCAATCATTGCACCGTCAAAGGCACAACCACCTTGAGCGGCTCCGGGCTTGGGTTGTTGGGCGCAAGATTTGTTTTTCTTGTCTCCATGTTTGTTCTGATTGTGTTCGCATCCAGGCTCAGTGAGTAGCTCGTTGATTTTACCTTTGGTAATTTTCATAGCTCCGTTAGGAATTGTTAATTGTTAATTGTTAATTGTTAATTGCTAATTGTTAATTGCTAATTGGATGTTTTTATTGCCATTAACTATTAGCTATTAGCCATTAACAAATGTATTTTGTAACATCCTCTCCACACTCGTCGGAAAGGTAAGATAACGCTCGAAAACGTAGAAATACAAAATTGTCATACAAAGGATTAAGCTTACATAACGGTGGAACGTGAAAAGTATGTCCAAGTAATTGGATATCTCTTTCAAAAGGGCAACAGCAGGGAATAATTTGGCAAATTAAATGAGCAAGTCGAGCATTTTTTACTTGGAATTCATCCACCAAACGACGTAATGGATTTAAAATATTAAAGGAATTAGATTTCTTCTTATATTTTGGTGGATGATAATGAGTATGAGTGTGACTGTGGGTGTGATTGACAACGTTCATGGTAGATTCCTAAATAAAAAGAAATAAAAGTAAAAAGTTAAAATAAATATCACGAAAATATTTACTTTTAACTTTTTACTTTCTGGACAAATCGCAGTATTAAGAGAGTTAGGAGTGATGAGTTATGAATCAAGAATTTAGAATTCAGTAATAAAGAATTCCCAACTGTTTCCTAATTCCTAACTCCGCGCCTCCTAATTCCTAACTTTCTACCGAATCAAGTCGTAGGAAATATCGGTCTTAGCAGGAATGTTGGTGTTGCGATCGATTTCCTCGAAGATGGTATTAACGATCCAGTTGAGCAAGTTGATCGCGCCTTGATAACCGATGGTAGCGTAGCGGTGCAAGTGGTGACGATCCATGATGGGATAGCCAATTCTGACGAGGGGAACTTTGCAATCACGCCACAGGTACTTACCGTAGGTGTTACCGATGAGCAAATCTACGGGTTCTGTGAACAACAGCGATCGCAGATGCCACAAGTCTTTACCAGGCCAGATAGTTGCATTCTTAGCAAAAGGACTAGAATCTAGCAACTCTTTAAGTTCTTTCTCAAACACTTCGTTGGAGTTATGGACAAGGATATGCACGGGTTCAGCACCCATTTCCAGCATGAAGCCCACTACACTGTACACTAGATCCGGTTCACCGTAGATAGCGAAGCGCTTGCCGTGAATCCATGCATGGGAGTCAGTCATCGCATCAACTGCTCTACCGCGTTCAATTTCCAGTTCTTCGGGAATGGGTTTACCAGTTAGTTCACTGAGTTTCATCAAGAACTCATCAGTACCCTTAATACCCCAAGGACGAGAAACTACTGTTGGTTTTTTCCACTCTTTTTCAATGTATTCGCGAGTCTTGACAGTGCTGTATGCTTGGAGAGCGACTGTGACATCGGCATTAATTGAATCTGCTCCTTCTTCCAGGGTAGTACCACCTGGGTACATATTAAATTCACCTGTGTTAGGAGAATCCAGATAGTCGCTGTTATCTGCCAGGATCGTGTGCTCGATACCCATCAGATTACAAATCCGCTTGATTTCCCGGTTATTACCAACATAGGTATCAAAACCAGGGATAAAGTTGATTTTGCCATTGCTGGTTTCCTTCTTCTTACCTGCAGTCAGGTTAGAAAGAATACCCTTCATCATATTGTCGTAGCCAGTGATGTGGGAACCAACAAAGCTAGGAGTGTGAGCATAAGGTACTGGGAAATCTTGAGGAACTGAACCTGCATTCTTGGCGTTGTTGATAAAAGCCTGCAAGTCATCTCCAATTACCTCTGCCATACAGGTTGTGCAGACAGCAATCATCTTGGGCTTGTAGAGAGTGTAGGAATTTGCCAAGCCATCAATCATGTTTTGCAGTCCACCAAACACCGCTGCGTCTTCAGTCATTGAAGAAGACACACCAGAAAATGGTTCTTTGTAGTGGCGGGTGAGGTGAGTACGGAAATAAGCAACACAACCTTGAGAACCTTGAACAAAAGGTAGAGTACCTTCAAAACCAACAGCAGCAAAGATTGCTCCTAGTGGTTGGCAACCCTTAGCAGGGTTAACAGTCAATGCTTCACGAGCGAAGTTCTTTTCACGATACTCCCAACTCTTGGTCCATTCTGCAACCCTTTTTACTTCTTCAGGGTCATGTCCGTTTTCAAATTGCTTTTTATTCTGAAATAGATCCTGGTACTCCGGCTGGTGGAATAACTCAACGTGGTCTTTAATGTTCTCTGGATTCTGTGGCATTGTCGTATCTCTTGCTAGGTTGGTTGATCGGTGGGGTAGAGACGCCCCGCCGGGGCGTCTCTACAAATTGTTGGGTGTGGGGCATGGGGAATGGGTTATTCCCTACGCAGCAACTTTAGCCTTAGCTTCAGCTTTCTTACTCCAAGGAGCGCCGATTAGTCCCCAGGTTGGGCTGTTGAGTGCTAAATCCATGTCACGAGCGAAGATAGCAAAGCCGTCGTAGCCGTGGTATGGACCAGAGTAATCCCAAGAGTGCATTTGACGGAAAGGTAAACCCATCTTTTGGAAGACATACTTCTCTTTCACACCAGAAGCAACTAAATCTGGCTTGAGTGCTTTGATGAACTCCTCAAACTCGTAAGCAGTAACGTCGTCGTAAATGATGGTGCCGTTTTCGATGTAGTGGGTGGTACGCTTGTAATCGTCGTTGTGAGCGAACTCATAACCAGTACCAATCATCTTCATACCCAAGTCTTGGAATGCGGGAACGACGTGACGGGGACGCAAACCACCAACCATCATAGCGACAGTCTTGCCTTCCAAGCCTGGACGATACTTAGCAATAATTTCATCCATTACAGGCTGATACTTGGCGATGATCTTCTCAGCGTTTTCTTGGATTTTCTCGTCAAACTTAGAAGCAATTTCCCGCAAGGATTCAGCAATCTTGGTGGGACCGAAGAAGTTGTATTCCAACCAGGGTATACCGTATGCTTCTTCCATGTGACGGCTGATGTAGTTCATCGACCGATAGCAGTGGATGAGGTTCATCTTCACGTTTGGTGTCTGCAACATCTCGTTGATGGTGCCATCACCAGACCATTGAGCGACTACGCGCAAGCCGAGTTCTTCTAGGAGGATGCGGCTAGCCCAAGCATCACCACCGATGTTGTAGTCACCGATAATTGCTACATCGTAGGGAGTAGACTCGAATTGTAACTTCCCTTCTTTTTTCTCTTTGTCTGCTCTGGTGAACACCCAGTCACGAACCATGTCGTTAGCAATGTGGTGTCCAAGAGACTGGGAAACACCCCGGAAGCCTTCGCAACGTACAGGTACAACGGGCTTGTCAATCTCTTTAGATGCTTTTCTGGCTACAGCTTCAATGTCATCCCCAATTAGACCGATGGGACATTCAGATTGAATTGAAACACCACGGTTGAGAGGGAATAGTTCTTCGAGTTCTTGGATCAGCTTTAAGAGTTTTTTATCACCACCGAAGACGATATCTCTTTCTTGGAAGTCGGAGGTAAAGTGCATGGTGCCAAAGGTGTCAACACCAGTGGTGCCGATGTAGTAGTTACGACGACCAGACCAAGACCAGTAACCGCAACCTACAGGACCGTGGCTGATGTGGATCATATCCTTAATTGGACCCCAAACCACACCTTTAGAACCTGCGTAGGCACAACCACGAGCGGTCATTACACCAGGAAGGGACTTAATGTTAGACTTAACGCCGCAGTCGGACTTACCTTCTTCGTATACGCCTATGTGCTTTTCCCGCTTTTTCTTAGCTTTTTCGGGGTAAGCTTCTAGAACTTCTTTAACTAGTTCTTTTCTTTCTTCTATGATGTTCTTCTGATTTTCTGGAGGTGTCATATTCTGCCTTTATTGCTGGTAAAGATGCGTATATAGGGAACTTTTAGCTCCCTGTTGTGTTGGGGGGAAGATCAAGGGAACCAGGTAAAAGGTAAAAGGTAAGACCTGAGATTCTTTCCTTTTTCCTTTTTCCTTTTCTTAGGGCATCACTTATTTAGCAGCGATTTATGCTACAGGAGCTTGGGCAGCAGCCTGAGCCTGAGCAATTAGCTTTTCAGCTTCTTCGTCGCTTTCGAGGATACCGAATTCAATCAGTAGGGCTTCTAGCTCGTCCATCTCGATGGGTGTAGGAATGGTGAGCTTGTCGTTGTTAATGATCTTCTTGGCTAATGCGCGGTATTCGTTGCCTTGGTTGCTGTCAGGTGCGTACTCGTTAACAGTCATCCGGCGCAATTCTGCGTGCTGAACGATGTTGTCGCGAGGTACGAAGTGAATCATTTGGGTGTTTAACCGTTCTGCCAAGGTTTCGATCAGTTCGATTTCCCGGTCAACTTTACGGCTGTTACAAATTAAACCACCTAAGCGCACGCCACCAGTGTGAGCGTACTTGAGAATACCACGAGCGATGTTGTTAGCAGCGTACATCGCCATCATTTCACCAGAGGTAACGATGTAGATTTCTTGTGCTTTGCCTTCACGAATTGGCATGGCGAAACCACCGCACACAACGTCACCCAATACGTCGTAGGATACGAAATCTACATCTTGGTAAGCACCGTTTTCTTCCAAGAAGTTAATAGCGGTGATGATACCCCGACCTGCGCAACCTACACCAGGCTCTGGACCACCAGATTCTACGCAACGTACACCACGGAACCCGGTGAGCATTACTTCTTCGAGTTCTAAGTCTTCTACAGCACCACGTTCAGCTGCTAGGTGCAATACGGTGGTTTGAGCTTTGCTGTGCAGCATTAAGCGTGTGGAATCTGCTTTAGGGTCGCAACCTACAATCAAAATGCGCTGACCCATTTCTGCCATAGCAGCAAGAGTATTTTGGGAGGTGGTGGACTTACCGATACCGCCTTTTCCGTAAAATGCTATTTGTCTGATTTTTTCATCAACTGACATGATGATTTCTCCTGCAATTGGTTGGTTGGTGGGTTTAGTTGATCTAAGTCACGTCTGTAGCGTTACAACGGTGACCAGCTATAGAACGTCGCTGGAGGCGATCGCCCTACTACAACAACTATTTTTTGCATCATCTGTTTCCTCGTTAAAATTCTCTCGATTACTCTTTACAAATATGCTTTAATGTGCATCAACCTGAAACACCAAGTAGGACTGAATAATTCGTAATTGAAGGTAACGAGAAATAATTACGAATTAGTTCATCAGATCACTTGTTCAAAATCGAGCCTTTCAAAGTAGCGACGCGATCAACTGCAGCATTGATGTCATCTGACGACGCCCCACCCAAGGCTAGTGACTCACGAAAGTGTTTTACAATCGCCTCAAAGTGTGGCTCTTGTAAATTCATCCCCGTGTGTGTAACTTCCATTTGACGACCCGTGTATTGCTTTGGACCATCAAAAATCAGAGAGAAGAAAGCAGCTTGATGACGACGCTGCTTGTCCATATCTGTATGAGCGAAAAAGTGATTTAGGGTGCTGTCAGCCATTACCCGTTTGTAAAAATCATCGACTAATTGCTCAATACCCTGCTGTCCACCAAGTTTGTCGAATAATGTACTCATATCCTTGTCCTTTGAAGCGAGTTGGATATCGAACTGAATTATGGTCGTTTACGAGTCAAATCCTACTTGGTGTTTCAGGATGATGCATATTATCAGGCAGAGGGCACAAGGGAAGTGATTTGATCTGCCTTGATTGAACGGAGTGCTAGTTTAAAGCATTGGCTCAACTGCTTCAACTACCAAGTTTTTGCTGACGCGATCGCGCAATCTTGCTTCAATGGCAATCTTCAGAGTTGCAGTACTGCTAGAACACGAACCACAAGCACCTTGCAGTACAACTTTTATACGGTCGCCTTCTACATCATACAGTTCCACATCTCCCCCGTCAGCAATTAAAACGGGTCTAATTTCTTCATCTAGAACTTTCTGAATTAGTGCAATTTTTTGCACTGGTGTCAGTGGTTTTACTGGAGTAATTACAGCAGTAGTCTTGCTTGCGGCACTACCCACAACAGTGGCAGCTTCACGATGTACGGATGTGATAATGTCATCGATATTTGCTAAACAAGAGCCACAACCACCACCAGCCTTAACGTAGTTTGTTACCTCTTCAGCAGTAGAAAGATTGTTTTCTAGAATCACGCGGCGAATTTTCTTCTCGCTAATCCCGAAGCAGGTGCAAACCAAAGCGCCTTCATCATCATCGTCATGAGTTTGCAGAGGAATACCTCTATAATTAAATATAGCAGCTTCCAGTGCTTCTTGTCCCATCACCGAGCAATGCATTTTTGCTTCTGGCAGTCCACCGAGGTAGCCGGCAATTTCCTTATTGGTAACATTCAAAGCTTCATCCAAGGTTTTACCCTTAACTAACTCTACCAAAGCCTCAGAAGAAGCGATCGCACTTGTGCAGCCAAAAGTTTGAAAGCGTGCATCTAAGATCTGATCAGTATCTTCCTGAATTTTCAAGTGCAATCTCAGAGCATCTCCACAAGCAATACTACCTACTTCTCCAGTTGCTATTTTAGTTCCTGGTTCGCCGGTTTCTTCCAATACACCCTGATTCTTTGGATTGTAGAAAAGTTCTAATACTTTATCTGTATAGTCCCACATAATAGCAGATTTTGGATTTTAGATTTTAGATTTTAGATTGATTGCTGATGGTTAATGGTTAATTGCTAATTGTTATTAACCATTAACCATTAACCATTAACCATTAACGATGAGCGAGTGCTTGTTCTTGTTCTTGCAACCAGCCTGCTTCATCACTTTTGAAAGGCGAGAGGGCGCGTAGACGTTCTACAATACCGGGCATTACCGCGAGAACTTGATCGATTTCTGCTTCTGTAGTGTAACGGCAAAGACTGAAGCGAATCGAACCGTGTAAAATGGTGTAGGGTAAACCCATTGACCGTAAGACATGGGAAGGTTCTAGAGAACCAGAACTACAAGCAGAACCAGACGAAGCACAAATACCGTATTGATTCAATAATAAGAGAATTGCTTCACCTTCAATATATTTAAAGCCAATGTTAGTGGTATTTGGCAACCTCTGAGTTGGATGACCATTGACTTCACAATCAGGAATGGTCGAGATGATAGTTTTCTCTAGGCGATCACGCAACCGCTTTTCTCTAGTTGTCGCTTCTTCCAGATGAATTAATTCTAGCTCAGCTGCCTTGCCTAATGCAATCAATCCGGCAACATTTTCTGTTCCTCCCCGACGCCCGCGTTGTTGCCCTCCGCCAATCAACATTGGGCGGAATCTCACACCGCGTCGCACGTACAAAGCGCCAATTCCTTTTGGTGCATGAATCTTATGACCAGACATAGTTAACATATCTATAGTACTAGTCTTCATATTCAATGGGATTTTGCCCACAGCTTGCACCGCATCAACGTGGAACAATGCACCTCGTTCTTTCACCCGCAAGCCAATCTGTTCAATTGGGAACACTACACCAGTTTCGTTATTAGCATACATAATCGTCACTAGAGCAGTATTACCTGTGAGCGAGGCTTCTAGTTCATCTAAATCCAACTGCCCCTGACGATTCACACCCAGGTAAGTAACGCTGTACCCTTGGCTTTCCAACTGTTTGCAGACATTAAGTACTGCTGGGTGTTCTACTTGAGTAGTAATGATATGGCGCTTTTCTGGCTGTGCCAACAGTGCGGAGCGAATAGCAGCGTTATCACCTTCTGTACCACCACTGGTAAAAATCAATTCTGTTTCATCTGCACCTAAAAGAGATGCAACTTGTTCCCGCGCCACTTTCATGGATGAAGCAACTTGCCCACCAAAAGTATGCATACTGGAGGGGTTGCCATAATAATCAGTCAAGTAGGGCATCATCGCCTCTACAACTTGTGGATCTACCTTAGTAGTAGCATTATTGTCTAAATAAATGCAGTTGTTTTGCATCGCTTCCAATTTAAAGGGTTTTTCTCGTAATACGTCTGTATAAATTCCGTCCCGGTAGAGACGTTCCGGCGGAACGTCTCTACATAATCGATTAGGTGTGTACTGCACCCTGACGGCGAGATAATTGTTCGGAGAATTTCTGGGAATAAGATTCATACCATTTATCCCAGTAGTTTTGTTTTTTTGTTAACTTTGCAATTAAACGGTTGTAAGTGGTAAACCAACCTTCCCAATAATCTGCAGGCTGCTTCACACAACCGTTGGATGTAGGACAAACTGCTTTGCATTGAGCAACAGTGTACACACTACCAACGCAATTAGTACAAAGGTTAGGGTCAATCCAAACACGATCTTCAACTACTTTCACTGCACCTGTGGGACAAGCAGAAAGGCAAACGTTGCAAGAAATACACTCACTGGTTATCTTATAAGCCATCACTATCCTCCTGAATAACTTGGGAATTGTTAACTGTTGACTGTCAACAGTTAACAGTTAACAAATTCCAATTTCTTAATTCTCAGTTTCTAGTTGCTGCACGTATTGTGAGTAAAACTCACCAGCAACCTTCTCAATCACGTCATAAGCTTCAACAGTTTCGATGCCAGCTTTTTGCAGTGTTTCTTTGGGACATTCGCCAATCTTCGCTACTAACACTGCTTTGCAATCTGCGATCGCCTGGATAATATTTTCTAGAGTGGCTTTCTCGCCATATCCACCTTGGCAATACAGGTCAATTTTGCGATGACCAACAAAGGTAGCTCCCTTACCACTCACTTCGTAAATTTGGAATTCTTTGGCATGACCGAAGTGTTGATTTACCAATCCGCCACCCTTTGTTGCCACTGCAACTAGGATTGGATCGTGTTGCACAGACGCGGCATTTTGTGTTTCTACAACCTTTTCTTTGGCGGCTTTGATTTCTGCTTTAAACTTTTCAATGCCTGCGTGTACTTCCTGTCTTTTATCTATATCATATTCTGGCGTTATTGTCAAGAACTTATCTTTAGTAAATTCTTGGCTGCGATCTTCGCCTAGCAAGCCTACCGCATCTGCCCGACATTGACGGCAGTGACGCATCATTTTCATATTACCAGCGCAGTTGTCTTGAACTTCCTTGAGTTCTTTAGGTGTAGGACCGCGCTGACCGGTTAAGCCGAAGTGAGTGCCGTGTTCTGGAGCAGAAATCAACGGCATAATGTTGTGCAGGAAAGCACCTTTTTCACGAATAACCTTGTTAACCTCGCTCAGGTGGTGATCGTTAACACCCGGAATCATCACCGAGTTAACTTTGCACAAGATGTCAGCTTCCTTGAGGGCTTGCAAGCCTTCCATCTGCTTCTCGTGCAGAATCTTTACACCTTCAATACCTCTGTAGCGCTTGCGGTTATAGTGAACCCAAGGATAAATCTTTTCCCCGATTTCTGGGTCAATCATGTTAATAGTAATCGTCACATGATCGATATTCAATTGTTTAATGCGATCGACATATTCGGGAAGCATTAAACCGTTGGTTGACAAACAAAGCTTGATATCAGGTGCTTTGTCGGCAATTAACTCAAAAGTGCGGAAAGTTTTTTCAGGATTCGCCAGTGGATCGCCAGGACCTGCAATACCCAACACAGTCATTTGGGGAATCTTGCTTGCTACCACCAAAACTTTATGTGCTGCTTCTTCTGGAGTTAGCAACTCGCTAACCACTCCGGGGCGGCTTTCGTTAGCGCAGTCATATTTACGATTGCAATAGTTGCATTGAATGTTACAAGCAGGGGCAACTGCAACGTGCATCCTGGCGTAGTGGTGATGTGCATCTTCACTGTAGCAGGGATGGTTGGCAATGCGTTGTTTGAGTTTCTCGTCCATTTCTACAGTAGTGCTGCTACATCCGCAACCACTGGATTTTGCTGGGGCAGATTCGGTAACGAGAGGGTGAAGGAGTCCGGTAGACTGTGTCATTGAATTTCGCATTCTTTCGGTGGACTACTGGCTGGTTCAAAGTTAAAAGTAAGAAGTCAAGCATTCATAGAATTCTTTTGACTTGTTACTTTTACCTTTTACTTGTGTCTTTAACCCAAGAATGAAGTCGCGTCTAGTGCGCTGCCCGTTGGTTTTGAGTAAAGATGTTGTCGGCAACTTCTCTACAAAACAGGCATAAATCCTATTGTCTGCGTGCTGGTGTGTGTCAAATGCTGAAGACAGAGAATTTGCGCTCTTGGAGTCGCGACTTCGGTTCACAGGGGCATGGTGCTATCTCATCCCTCCACTCACTCACTGCGCTCTTTGTGTTAGCGCCTTGAGTGATTGGCGATATAAGTTTTATAACAGCCGTCCCAAGCAGAGGCAGCAAGTGTGTCCCGAATAAGATTTATTGAATTGATTATGCTTGTACTCAAATCTCCCAAACCACCATTTTCCCTGCGTTTAACAAATCGCAAAATTTTTTTCTGGGAGGGGGTACTAGTATTTTTCCACTGGGGTACGAGTATTTATAGAAATGGGGACAAGTATTTTTGTACTCAGCCCAAAGTCTACCTTGACAAGGATTTGAGCAAAATTTTAGCTTTTTTTAAGCTCCCCTCGCTTGTACTCAAAGGCTGATAAACGATCGCCCATAACTATACTCGCAGGGAGATTTGTAACCTGGAAATCCGGATTGTAGAGGCATACTGCGCCTCTACAAATCCAGAAAAATGCGAAATTCAATTCTGTATTCAAGATATCATTTTTTTGAGAGAAAAAATGCAATTTATCTTTTTTTTATTTTTCCCCCGGTTTTTGGTAGAGAGGCGATTAATCGCCTCTCTACAATCCCCCATCTGCCCACAGGCGTAAATTATCTGTCAAATAGTCATGCCCTAGCTTAATGACATCTTATCGCAGGTAAATGCAAAATTGCTAGTTAAACAACAAAATTATTTTGTGGCGTTGTTTTTTCGCGATCAACAAGATCCCCGACTTCTCGAAGAAGTCGGGGATCTGGAGCGTTGTTTATTAAATCAGAGAAAAGTTATGAAAGCAGTCGTAATCCGTCGTTATGGTTCCCCTCAGGAATTGCAGTACGAAGAGGTGGAGCAGCCGAAAATCAAGCCAGACGAATTACTCGTCAAGGTTCACGCTACTTGCGTCAATCCCGTAGATTGGAAAATCCGTCAGGGAATGTTGAGATTTATTACAGGCAACAAATTCCCGATGATTTTAGGGTTTGATTTATCAGGGGAAGTTGTAGAAGTTGGTTCTGCTGTAACAAACTTCAAACCACTAGACCAAATCTATGGCAGCCTTGGCGTTGGTAAAGGAGGATCTTATGCAGAATTTGCTGCTCTTCCATCCAAAAGTGCAGCCCTTAAACCGCAAAATATGACCTATGAAGAAGCAGCCTCTGTACCTGTAGCTGCCCTCACAGCACTACAAGCCCTACGCGACAAGGCGCACCTGAAGTCAGGACAAACGGTTTTGATTAATGGTGCTTCTGGAGGTGTAGGTACTTTTGCTGTGCAAATAGCCAAGGCTTTGGGAGCAGAAGTGACTGCCGTTTGTAGTACAAAAAATTGGGAATTAGTCAAATCTTTGGGAGCCACGCGCCACATTGACTATAAGCAACAAGACTTTACCCAAGACACGACAAAGTACGACATCATTTTGGATGCCGTTGGGAACCAATCATTTTCTCGCTGTCAGCAAGTCCTCAAACCCAACGGAGTTTACGTCACCACACTACCAAGTGCCGAAAACTTTGTGCCGTTTCTGTTCACAGCGTTGCTTCCCGGTAAAAAAGCCAAATTGATCGTCGAAAACCCCAATACTCTAGATTTGGCTTACCTCAAAGAGTTAATTGAGGCAGGCAAAATCCGCGCCGTGATTGATCGTACTTTTCCCTTACAAGAACTAGCCGCCGCTCATGCTTACAGCGAAAGCGAACGAACTGTGGGCAAAATCGCGATCGCTGTTACCGCATAACCCAATGGTAGATCCCCCCCTTATTAAGGGGGGGTGGGGGGATCAAATATCAGGACTTGTGTTTTCAACGATTCAGCCTTACAATATATAAAAGTAGCTGCATATACAAAATATCTAACTTTTAACGCTATTTGACTCATTCTGTGGGTGGATGAGTACATGTTAAGTTATGCGAAATTATCTTGCCCAAGTTGCAGCAAAGTCTTACAGGTAAAGGATTGTATCTAGAGTACAGAAATTCTTAGCCCTTGCCCCATAAACACTAGAACCCCCAGCATAAAAATACTAGCACCCCTACCCCAAGAAAAATTTTAAATTTCTATTAAGTCATGGGTTGAGGATGGTGAGTACAACCTTAATCAATCCAATAAATTCAATCGGCATAGAGTAAACTGCTGTTTTTGGAGTCACCTGATATAAGCAGAAAAATAACGCACGGATCTTTCAACTAGAGAGTACCGATGCAACAGACATTTCAGCAAAGTAGGAACTTTAACCATGTTGCAAAGTAGTTCTCATTGTAGCGATCATATATTGCACATTCCTGTCAGCGATCGCTGGCAAATCTACCAACGTTTACAAGAGTTGACGATTCAGTGCAAATGTCACAAAGATGGTTCTTTGCGGGTGCAAGTCAATAATTGTCTCACAGCAATTCTTGTCCGCAGTGCTGTAATGCAATTTACAGCACCTCGCCAAGAATTGGTATGTTGGTTAGAGAGATGTTGGCAGCTTTGATGTGTGTATAACATTCCTCACAGTAGGACAAACATTCGCGCTGCCTTACCGCTGCGCATTTACATTTAAAAAAGTAACATTCATATTAATATGGAAGTGCGTCCGAATGATAGAAAATTCATCAATTTTTTGCAAAACGAACTCGCACTTTCAATTAGAGATATTGCTGTAGCATTGCGAAAACGGAAATTAGATCACGATCCATTACCAATGCTTCTTTGGCAGTATGGCTTAGTTTCAATTGAGCAGCTAGAGCAGATTTTTGATTGGCTGGAAAACCAAGAATAAAAGGGCACTCCCACTCCCTCACTACTTAATTACAGAGGATATCACAATGATTTCAGCATTAATTGCCGGATTTAGCTTATTACTTTTTTCTGGACTTGCTAATACCTATATTAGCTACATGCTACTTGGAGAAATCTCAGATTCAAATCAAAAGAATGATTTGCCATTGAAATAATAACTGGTCTGTTACTATACAGATTGATGAATAATTATGAATTATGAATAAGAAATAATGAAGTGCATAATTCATAATTCATCACTTCCCTAGAGGTATTTTTACAATGCATGAAATTATTATTAATGACACCACACTGCGGGATGGAGAACAAGCAGCTGGAGTAGCCTTCAACTTACAAGAGAAAGTAGCGATCGCTTCTTTTCTCGACTTAATTGGCGTACATGAAATAGAAGTAGGTATTCCGGCGATGGGTAAGGAAGAAACATTCGCCATCGCCGCAATATCCAACTTAGGTTTGCAAGCCAAGCTACTAGGTTGGAACCGTGCTGTCATCTCAGATATTCAAGCTTCGATGGCTTGTGGTTTGGAGCGAATGCATATTTCTATCCCCGTATCGGGAATCCAAATCTCTGCCAAATTTCAAGGACAATGGCGGATTACTCTACAACAACTTAGAGATAGTATCAGCTTTGCAGTCGATCATGGTCTTTGGGTTGCGGTGGGAGGAGAAGATTCTTCCAGAGCAGATGAAAACTTTTTGTTAGACGTAGCACTTTACGCTCAAGAATGGGGTGCATCGCGGTTTCGCTTCTGTGATACAGTAGGAATTCTTGACCCCTTCGCCACTTTTGCACGAGTTAAGCGATTGGTAACTGCTTTAACAATTCCTGTAGAAATTCACACGCATAATGATTTTGGTTTAGCAACTGCTAACGCTTTGGCTGGAATTAGAGCCGGTGCAACATCGGTGAATACAACAGTCAACGGATTAGGCGAAAGAGCCGGAAATGCAGCTTTAGAAGAAGTTGTCATGTCTCTCAAGCGCATCTATGGCGTCAATTTAGGGATAGATACTCCACGTTTGCTAGAACTGTCGCGACTGGTAGCAGCTGCATCATGTTCGAGTGTACCACCTTGGAAGGCGATCGTTGGTGAAAATACCTTTGCCCACGAATCGGGTATTCATGCTCACGGTGTACTGCAAAATCCCTTCACCTACGAACCATTTTCACCTGAAGAAGTGGGTTGGCAGCGACGTTTAGTTGTAGGTAAACATTCTGGACGACATTTAGTGTCTAGTCTGTTAGAAGAACACGGTATCTTTCTCAATGCTCAAGAAACCCAGTCTGTTTTAGACGCAGTACGACAGCAGTCGATTGAGAAAAAACGCAGCTTGAGTATTGAAGAACTGTTGAACTTAGTACAAGAACAGAGGTACTACCATGCAATTGGATGAATTGGAGCTAGGGGAACCGCCTGCTTTTGAAATCGGTGATAAAGTCCAACTTCGTAAGCTAATTAAGAATGATGGCACTTTTCCAGGTCAAGAAGTCGGTGCAGTTTTAGCGAAAAAGGGAGATATTGGCTACGTCGTCAGTATAGGCACGTATTTACAATCGTCCTATATTTATGCCGTCCATTTCTTACAAACAGGGTTCATCGTCGGTTGTCGCAAAAAAGAACTAGAACTAGTTGAGGAAGCAAAATGAAAGTCATGCTACGTCAAAATGCCGCCGGAACCTTGGTTGTATATGTTGCAAAAAAAGATCTTGAGGAAGAAGTTGTTAAGGAAACAGAAGGTGCAGAGGGGAAAATTTTTACCTTAGCAAATGGTTGGGAGTTAGTGTTTCCTGATTTACCAGATCCTTTAGAATTACCCCAGACTGTAGAAGCAAAACGTCTTTCTTAAACTGCTTACTGGTTAGTAGTTAACAGTTAACAGTTAACAGTTAGCAGTTAACAACTAACAATATCAATCTAAAATACAGAATTTTATGAGTGATAAACATATATCATTATCAGAATTTGATGTTGAAGGAAAGTTACTTGGTTTTGTTGGTGATACACCTGGTAAATTTAAATACTTGCGTTTGGCGTTAGAGTCAAAAGAGTTGCAAATTAAAATTCCTAAAGAGTTGCGGCATTCTGTTTGTTTATCTTTAGTACCAGGCGATCAAATTCGTGTTTTCGGAATTAGTAAGTTAGACTCACACACAGGCGAAATTAAACTTAAGGCTTATGGGGTGTCACCAACTGGTAATTACCTACCCGAAGAAATGTCTACGGAAGAACAATCTTCAAAAGATCCTGTACGCAATGCTCCTAAAGCTAGGATTCTCGTGTGTCAAAAGTCTGGCTGCCGCAAGCGGGGTGGAACAAGTCTATTGTTAGAACTCGAAAGTGCTTTGCGTTCGCGCAATCTTCTAGAACAAGTGACGATTGAGTATACAGGCTGCCAAAAACGTTGTAGCAGCGCCCCCAACTATGTTTTACACTTAGGTAACAAACAATACACACGCATTCATCCAGAGGCGATCGCATCCCTGTTAGAAGAACACTTGAGTTAACCTGAAATCGATTGTTATAGAAGACAATTACACCAAATCTGTATTTAACGCCACAGCATGGAATGCTGTGGCTATAAGAACTAAGGGACTTGCGCGTAAATAAAATACCGATCAGCAAGGAACTACAGTAACATCCCATTTGGGCAAATCAACAGAGCGTAGCCAGAAGTGTTTTAACATTTCTAATTCTTCAGAGCCAACAGTAACACCTTTTTCATAACTACCCTCAAATAATTTGACTACTGGAGAAACACCGTTCCAAGTCATATTACTAGCCCAAGCAATAGCAGCTTCAATGGAGTTTAAAATACCTCCGTTCCAATAGTTTTCTAAAACTGCCCAACACCTTTCGTCGGGATTATATTTACTGTGGTAAGGAGGATAGTAAATCAGTTTGATTTTTAATTGGGTTGTTTGAGAGAACTCAACCATCCGTTTGATAAATTGAGTACGGTCACTTCTCACAGCAGAACCATTATCAAGATTAATTACTAACTCTTCTAATCCGCGATAAAGTGATTTATTTTCTGACCACCAAGTTGATAAACAATCTACTACGAAATCACTGGTTTCTGCGGACTGACCAAAATAAATTGATAATCGATCACTTTGCACATCTAAAATTCCAAGTGGAACTAACACTGCTGACCATTCAGTATCGTGGTCGTCAGCCTTTCTTGCCTCTATAGTACGGTCGTAACCATCTCTAGACAAATTCCCAATCTTAACTTTAGCTTTTGAATCAATTGATATTCTCAATGATTTAGGATTATTATCTGAAGAGCTATTAGCAGCTTTCACTTTACAAATATTGCATCTGTCTCTGGGATTTTTTTGATTGGTTTTGTTTTGACAGTTTTTTTAAAATATATCCCATTCTATTCAAAATTTCTCCGATGGTTTGGCGGCTTGGCAGTTGATTTTCTTCATATCCTTTTCGGGATATTAATTCTGACATCACCGCCCTAGCACTAATACGTGCATAACGAAAAGTTGTTTGGAACTTTGGGTCGGCTTGTGATTTTGAATCGACTAAACTCTGGATATCTGCTTCTAGATTTGGTAGCAAAAATTCGGTTTTCTTCCTCCCTCTGGCTTGGTAATTATCTATACAGATTATCCCGGTTTCTTTCTCCTTCAGCCCCAAAGTTATTGCTTGACGATTCCATCCTAAATAAGTTTCCGTTTTACGTGCTGAAGCGTCAAAATAGTCTAAAGTCACCTCTGCCATAAAAGCTCTTTTCTTTGGCCCGGTCAATTTTGTGGCTGCATCCTTAAGAGTTTGTTTGATTTTTTCACTTAACATGACTTGCTTTGATGACTCTGTTCAATTATTTCGACCCACTCCGGGTTGTTAGTTTTTTAGCTTACCTGGTATCTTATTTGTTTGCAAGTCCCTAAGCCCGCCTGCGCGGGCTACATCCTCGTTCCCAGTCTCCCCTCGTTCCCCTCGTTCCCAGTCTCCGACTGGGAATGCATTGCTTAAGGCTCCGCCTCGACTCAACTTGTGTTAAGTTGACAGTCAACCATGTGTCAACTTGACAATTAGTTCATATATGAAGCGCGTACTAATTCTAGGTGGAACGGGTGATGCCTCTCAACTAGCAGCACTAGCCGCAAATCTTCCAGGGATTGAGGTGAAGGTATCCCTAGCAGGGCGCACACGTCAACCAAAAGATGTATCAGGGGATGTACGGATTGGAGGATTTGGAGGAGTATCCGGTTTAACTGCATATTTGCGTGATGAGGCAATTGATTTGCTGATTGACGCTACCCATCCGTTTGCCGCACAAATCTCCTTTAATGCAGCGGCAGCGGCGACTGAATTGGGTATACCACGACTCATGGTAGTTCGACCACAATGGCAACCAGTTGCGGGAGACAATTGGATAGAAGTAGATAATACTGAAGCAGCAGCCGCAGTTTTGCCCAGTATAGCAAAGCAAGTTTTCCTCACTGTTGGTAGGCAAGAACTTGGTGCTTTTGCTCACCTTGAGAATATTTGGTTTTTGATGCGGATGATCGATCCTCCATCACCAGATGCTTTAGTACCCAAAGGAATGCTGTTATACGACAAAGGACCATTTGAGCTTGTTGCAGAGCGATCGCTAGTCCAACAATATAATATAGATACCGTCGTCAGCAAAAACAGTGGTGGTGATGCCACTTATGCTAAAATTATCGCTGCACGGGAATTAGGTATAAAAGTAGTCATGGTTAAACGTCCCACAATGCCAGCAGGAGAGCAAGTCGCAGATGTGGAGAATGCTTTAAAATGGATGAGCGATTGATAGAGAAATCGGGTCATTCCAGTTTAAGAATGCTGTGGCTTTTCAGAAGAAAATGGCTAAGAATCGTATAGAACAGAGAAGGAAGCTATACTTCAAGCTCAGTTCACAAATCGCTCAGTTGGATAATGCGCAATTGCGTTCTCTGTTTGACAAGAGTGAGTCGAGTGAATCGAACACGGGTTCGGGGATGAATCACACCATCGTCCTTGGGCAATCCAAGGTTTTTGTGAAACGCCTTCCGGTTACGAACATCGAATATGACAACTTGTTCTCCACCAAAAACCTCTATGACTTGCCGACTTACTGTAATTACAACTTAGGTTCTACTGGTTTTGGGGTTTTCCGTGAACTCGTGACTTATATCAAGACTACCAACTGGGTATTGGAGGAAGCTCGCGCCACCTTCCCACTAATGTACCATTATCGGATTATTCCGTTCTCTGGGCAGCGGGCGGATGTGAATCAGGAGCATGTAAAAAGTTATGTGGAGTGCTGGGGCAATAGTGTGAACGCCGGCAATTATCTGTTAGATAGAGCGAACGCCAAATATGAGTTGGTTCTGTTCTTAGAGTATATACCGCATGTTCTGGAAACATGGCTGCGGGAAAACCCTAACAAACTTGAGAAAACCCTGGATGACTTACGCATGACGATTGACTTTTTGAGGACGAAGGGAATCATTCACTTCGACGCGCATTTTCGCAACGTCGTCACTGACGGCGAGCAGATATATTTGACCGATTTTGGTTTGGTACTTGACAAGAGTTTTGCCTTGACTCTAGATGAAGAGTCTTTCTTTGAGCAGAACACATTTTACGACTACGGAGAAGTCCTGCGGAATCTTGGACACCTGATTCAACCATCCTATTATTCATGTTCGGAAAACGATCAACGCATGATAATGGAAAAATATGGCATAAAAGAAGGGTTACAACCTTATGAAGTGCGAGCCATATTACTCGACAACATCAAACAGATACATGCTGACGGGGTGATGAAGTTAGATGATTTCTATGTTGCCAGCATCGTTAAATATCGCAGCATAATTGCGCTGATGCAAGATTTCTTTTCTGATATGTGGGGAAATAACTTGAAGGACACGAAACTCGATCACGCAAAACTACAGCTGCTGCTCAAAGAAACGGCGTTTATTCCTGGTGCTAAATAGATTACTACTTGAGCAGGCAATGAACTTACTTCATGTTCCTCGTTACCATGCTCTGTCTGGTACGAGGAACTGTGCGGGCGGCTGCCTCAGAGCGTTGTTAAGCTTAGATTAAGAATTATTGAGCAGCTAGTTCTTTGGTATGTTCTATGGTGGTTAAGACGTACCCGAAGTTAGGTAAGCGATTGGCAAAGATTTTGCCCATGCCTGGTGCTGTTGCCAGTGTCCAGTCCTTCTGCAATTCGGCTGCAACTGCAATAGTATTGACACATTTAACTCCAGCTTGACTCATGCGGGCGATCGCCGCATTTTGAGTTGTCTGATTCCATGTTCCCGAAGCATCGATTACTGCGTACACGTCATAACCTGCTCCCACGGCAGAAATGGCTGGAAACGCCAGACACACATCTGTTGTTACACCTGCCATAATCAACTTGGGTCGGTTTGTCTGCTCTACTGCTGTAACAAAGTTAGGATCGTTCCAGGCATTGATAATCACGCGATCGATTTGCGGCACATTTGGTAGGCTCTCGATTAATTCAGGAAAAAGAGGACCGTTTGCACCATTGGGATTGCTGGTAGTTAGCAGTGTTGGCAAGTTAAACAGCTTCGCAACCTCAGCTAGATAAAGGGCGTTGTTTTTGAGATTAACTGGATCAATGTCAGTGATGCCAAAAGATAAGGTTCCAACTTGGTGATCGATCAGCAGCATGGCTGCGTTTTGTGGTGTTAGTTGTTCGTAAAACCGCGCAGTAGCAGAATTTTCAACTGTCATTGTTTTTATTCCTTAAGATCGCCAGAAATCTTCATATCTAGTTTTGGCGTCTACCTACGTTTTAACCAGGTACGATTAACAAGATAAGGCAGAACTTAATTTTGAGAAAATCCTATAGATCGTTTGGGTGGGCGCTTAGTGCCACACACCACAATAAACAACAGACGTGCAAAACTCACATACTCCCCATCGAGGTGGCGCGATCGCCCAATTTCTCTAGTTTAAGTTCTTGCTTAATGTGTCAATCTTCCCTTGCAACAGATAGTTATAAGATGAGATACTAGCTTGACGACGAATATTTAACTAGTAATGACAACTGCACCAACGATAGAATCAATCAGTGTTTTAACATTCGGAGCGAATAACATTTTATTCGTCGGTGATTCCTACAGTGGTAAGGTCTTTGCATTCGAGCTAGAAGATGAAAAGCCAGCAAGCGAATCCCTAACATACAACATTTACGGACTCGATCAAAGAATCGCCAGTTTCTTAGGCGTATCCGTAGACCTAGTTACTGTAAACGATCTGGCAGTGCATCCCCTCACGCATGAAGCCTACATTGGTGTAACTCGCGGTCATGGTAAACAAGCAATTCCAATTATCTTGGTTGTGAACCAAGCAGGCAAGATTCGCAACATTGAATGGGATAGCCTCAAGTACTCCCACATCGCCCTCAATCACCAGCCAGATCGCATTACCTTCTGGCACAAAGTTCCAGCACAAAGTTTGACAATTACTGACATTGAATACGCTGATGGAGAGATTTATGTTGCAGGATTGTCAAATGGGAATTTCGCATCTACGTTGTATCGGATTCCTTATCCATTTAAAGATGATATTAAAGCCAGTAGCGTAGAAATCTATCACGCTGTACACAACCAAAATGAAACTAGAGCGCCAATTCGTACACTTTCAGTGGTGGATTTAAATGGAAAACTTCATGTGCTTGCCGCATACACCTGCACACCACTAGTGACAATTCCGGTCGATCAACTACTTGATGGTGCGCACGTTAAGGGAAAGACCATTGGTGAGTTAGGATATGGTAATACTCCTATCGATATGGTTAGGTTTAGCGCTCCGGGATCGGATGGTGTTGAAGATTATGTCTTGATTAGCAATAAAGCAAGAAGCGGTATGATGCTCAAGCTGAAGGATATTATGGAAAGCAATGCTGGAGTTGGTTTGAGTACACCAGTTCAACTTCCGCATCAAGTTACTGCAGGTGTCGCTGTTTCGTCCGTTCCTTTGGCTGGAGTGATGCATATTGACAATCAAGATGAGCAGTTCTTTTTGACGATTCGACGCGACTTGGATATGGGTAGGCTCGATCTACTCTCGTTGAGAAAGGGCTTTTATTTCCGGCTCAGCGATTTTATTAATGAGTACGATTTTCCTGACTATGCGTATCCTGATAATGCCTTTCAGCAGAACTACGTGCGCAACGCTCATCAGATCCTCAAAACAGATGAAGGTTATCAAGACCTGATCAAATAAGATATGGATGTGTCTTCTACCAAAACACAGCTTGTGAGAGTCTATCCTTCGTGCGATCGTCTCCCTGAGAATCTACTGCGGTTTCACTTCTACTTTTCTAACGCGATGCGACGGGGTAGCGCCTTACAACACATCCATCTGTTCAACTCCCAAAATCAAGAAGTTTTTGATGTGTTTCTTGATACAGTAGAAGAACTGTGGGACCCCACAACAACCCGTCTCACTTTGCTATTTCATCCAGGAAGAGTCAAAAAAGGGCTTAGCGCCTATATAAAGATGGGAAGGGCATTATTAGTGGGCGAAACTTACAATTTGGTTGTCGATCAAGACTGGCTAGATGCCCAAGGACAACCTTTGCAATCCAACTTTTCCAAGCAGTTCACTGTAGTCGATGAGTATATTGAAATACTTGATATTAATACTTGGAAAGTAGTTTCACCGAAGGCTAACACTCAAGAACCAGTGTTTATAGAATTTCCTCAACCTCTAGATTGTGTATCATTAATCACGTTTATTTACGTTGAAGATGATAGACGTAACTGGATAGAAGGAGAGGTTGATCTGCTCAACTATGACAAAACATGGAGCTTTACTCCAATGCATCCTTGGACTCAAGGATGTTACACTTTAGTTGTGAATACTCGATTAGAAGACTTAGCAGGTAACAATTTGAACGAACCATTTGATAGAGTGGTGGGCAAACAACCACATGGTGTTCACCATCGCTTGATCGATCTGGGGTTTGTGATATTATAGAGTAACAAGACCGCGTTTGATGGCAACAAGAACGGCTTGCGTGCGATCGCTCACCCCTAATTTACTGAAAATGTTGGTGATGTGAAACTTGATTGTACCTTCGCTAATGCCAAGAACAGTAGCAATATCTGAGTTGTTTTTGCCCTGCGCTATATGTTGCAAGACTTCAAGTTCGCGATCGCTTAATTTAGGGCTACTCAACCTTGTTGCCAGCTTTGCTCCCACCTCTGGGGGAATGTAATTTTTTCCAGCATGAACTTGGCGGATAGCATCTAACAAAACATTCATTTTAGCATCTTTAAGTAGGTAGCCCGACGCTCCTGCTTGTAGTCCGCGAAAAATGTCTTCATCGGTGTCGTAGGTAGTTAAGATGATGACGCGGGCATGAGGAAATTCTTGTCGAATGGCGATAATCGCATCAACTCCATTCATTTCCGGCATACGCAAATCCATGAGAACCACATCGGGTTGATGCTGGTGGAATAACTCAATCGCTTGTGTGCCGTTTTCGGCTTCGGCGACTGCACTCATTCCTTCGCCAAAATCAATCATCCGAGCTAAACCGCTACGAACAACGGGATGATCGTCAGCAATGAGAACGCGGATAGAGTCTTGAGTCATAATTATCTTATCGGCACATGAACTAAAATCTCTGTTCCTTCCCCTGGATGGCTTGTAATAGTTAATTGCCCACCAATGCGATCGACTCGTTCGGACATGCTAATTAACCCAAAGCCATTGGTGTTTGTCGCGAGCGAAAAGCCACAACCGTTGTCGCGTACACACAGGTAAATACAGGCAGATTCGTAGGTGAGTTCAATCCAGAGAGTGGTTGCTTGAGCATGTTTGAGAGCGTTGGTGATGGCTTCTTGTGCAATACGTAACAGGTTTTTGCCGATGAAGGGTAGAAGGGGATAGGGATTGCCGTGTATTTTGACTTCAGTATGAATAGCTGTACCTTTAGTCATTTGAGCAACGCTGTCGGAGAGTGTTTGCGCCAAATCGGCATACTCATTGGTAGCTGGATAAAGTGTCCAAACCGAACGTCGTGCCTCATCCAATCCTGTTTGCGCTAATTCGCCAATGCGATTCAGAATTTGTTCAGCTTCTGCTGGATTTTGATGAACCAGAAATTTGGCAAGTTCTAGTTGAATTGAGATGCCAGTGAAGGTTTGGGCGAGAGTGTCGTGGATTTCGCTTGCTAATCTGTTACGTTCTTCTAACAGCGCTGCCTGTTTTGCTTCCTCTGCCAGTCGAGTTAACTGAATTGCGAGAGTAGCTTGCTGAGCGAGTGCTTGAGCTAGCTCGATCGCTTCTGGTTGCCAATAGTTAGATTTAGTGTTGTGAATCCCAAAAGTGCCGACAATTTCCTCATTAAAGAGCAAAGGTACAACCAAAAGAGATTTTACACCTTCTGCACTCATCCAATTACGAGTTTTTTCGTGTAAATTCTTAGCTAAATCGGTGACGATCACAGGACGACGTGTATGTATTAATTGCTGCCAAGCTGCCCAATTCTGCACTGATAAAGTTAGAGTCTCTCCCTCACCAATCCAAGGGAATGGTTTACGCTGTACTTTTCCATCATAGCAGGTCATGTGTAAAGAATTACAAAGAGTTGCCGCATCGTAGAGCCATAGCGTGGACGCTCTTTCACGAAGTTGCTCGGTACAAGTGATGAGGACTTGCTCTAGGAATTTGTCTAACTCTGGCTGGGTGGCAAGCAGGTTTAAGGTATGCCCAAGTGCTGCCTGCTGCCCTTGAGCGACTAGCTCTGCCTCTTTACCTTGGCTGATATCCTGGATGATGCCGATGAAACACGATGGCTTGCCTAAGTCGTCTCGACACAGGGAAACCGTCAGGTGAACCCAGATTAGAGAGCCGTCTTTGCGGATGTAGCGCTTCTGGGTTTGGTACTGAGTGATCGCACCCTCTCTTAGTTGATGAGTGGCTTCAAGATCTGTTGATAGCGTATCTGGATGAGTAATATCACCAAAGCTCATTTGTAGCATTTCTGACTTAGTATAACCAGTGATATCACAAAAACGTTGGTTTACCTGGAGCCACTGCCCCTCCAAATTGGCAAGTACCATACCAACGGCTGCCTGCTCAAACATGGTACGGAACCGCTGTTCGCTTGAGCGCACCAACTCCAAGAGCCGACGCATCGCGACTTCTGCTTGTAGCAATTGATTCGCCTTTTCTAGAAGAGCGGCACGTTCTTGCTCGGCGGGATTGTTAGTTGACTCGTTTTGAATCATTGGCACAAGCTAATTGAAAGTCGATCAAGCTAACCCTGACTTTAGTCTAGGTTTTAACTAGCCCTAGCTCTGATTTTAAAACATAGCCACAACTTAGTGACATTAATCAACACAATCTGGAGATAATACTCCATGAGTGACCAAATCAATCAATTTTAGTCAAGTAAAAAGGAAAAAAGTGGAAATTTCTCTCTTGCTCCCTTAAATATTGAGGTTTCGCCTATGCCAAGCTCACTCCCTATCTCGCTCGATCTGTATCGCAGATCAACTCACAATTCGGCAGTAGCTCGAAAAGAATGTTCGTCCCAAAAGACTCGTAGACGAGGTATTGTGTTGACCGAACAGGGATTTTCCAAGCTTAGCCAAGCTCAGGTGTTGTGCAATGAAGTTGGCGATCGCTATTCTTACGAGTACCTAAGCGAATTGACTCAGCTAGATCCCCGCACCATCTGCCGCATCATTGGTTGTGAGGTTGGTGTCGATAGACGGACTCTAAAAACTTTCTTTAATTCCTTTAATTTGGAATTGGAATCAGTGGATTATACCATACCAAAGCCAGAAAAAAAAGTCAAGGCGCAAAGGGAACTGGAAGCCGTCTCCCCTTTACCTCAAGAAGAACTGGCACAACTTAAACAGCGGATTACCTCTGATTGCTGTCGTTTAGTCAAGTTGTTGAAACTTGATGAAGCAGGGGAAGTTACTTTGTCGATGAAATTTTTACCTCAAGCGTCACTGCGACTGGAGTTACATTTGAGCTAACTAGATTTTTTTGTCTCACGCATAGACGCGGAGCGGCTTCCCGTAGGGTAGGCGCAAAGGCGCAAAGAAGAACGCTAAATATTTAGTTTAAGTTTCAGGGTATGGGAGTTGATTATGGTTGATATTGAACAAAGCGATTCTAGTGCAGAGCCTCTGGAGGCGGGAACTATTAGTCAAGTAATTGAATTGGTTTTAACTGAGAACAAACAAGTTCTAGAAAAAGTTAACTACTCTGTAGTTGCTCAACTTGGACAGATAATTACCAATGCACAAAGAATTTTTGTCGCAGGAGAAGGGCGCAGTGGCTTAGTAATTCGTATGGTAGCGATGCGGTTGATGCATTTGGGCAGTCAAGTTTATGTGGTAGGTGAAACAATTACTCCAGCGATTAGACAAGGTGATTTACTTATTGATTGTTCTGGCTCGGGTAGCACCGAGCATGTTTGGGAGATTGCCCAGAAAGCGAAAGAAATTGGTGCTTACGTTGTTAGTGTCACAACTCAAGTAGACTCACCTTTAGCTCATCTTGCCGAGCTTGTGATTGAGATTGACGCAGCAGCAAAGCAAGATCGCAGTAATCAACACTCTAAACAGTTTGCAGGTTCCCTGTTTGAACAGTCTACGCTACTGCTGTTTGATGCTTTATTCCATGTTTTATCCCAGAATTTGAACAAAAACGCCGATACCCTGTGGGCTTTGCATACAAATCTGGAATAAATATGTTTTCACTTACACGATGAGGTATTTCAATGAAGTTACAAGTTTCTATAGATCTTTTATCACTTGAGCAAGCAATGAACTTACTTCAAGACGTTGCAGCCTACGTGGATGTAATTGAAGCTGGAACTCCCTTAATTAAGCAAGAGGGGTTAAAAGTGGTGGAAACCTTTAAAAAATTCTTCCCCGATAAGCTAATTTTTGCTGACATGAAAACTATGGATGCAGGAGAATTGGAAGCAGAAATGGCATTCAAGGCAAACGCAGATTTCACTACTGTGTTAGCCGTATCTAACGACGCCACGATTGAAGGGGCTGTGGCTGCGGCTCGCAAATACAACAAGTATGTTACGGCTGATATGATTGGCGTACATGACCGAGTCAAACGTGCGGTTGAATTAGAGAAGTTGGGTGTAAATTACCTAGAATTGCACACTGGGTTGGATGAACAAGCACACGGCGGTGTATCTAGGTTGGATGAACTTCAGACGCTTCGAGGAATGGTGAAAATTCCGCTATCCGCAGCAGGTGGTATTAAAGAAGACACTATTCAACAGGTGGAAGCAGCAGGCGCACAGATCGCAGCTGTTGGTGCTGCTATCTACGCGGCTAAATCTCCAAAAGAAGCTGCCCGTCGTATACGAGAAAAAATTACCTCTAGCTGATTTTCAGTCGCTCTACAAAAAATCTTACCAAAACAAATTAGTGCGCGATCGCCCTAATAGTCCAAAGATGAAGGCGAGCGCGCATTAATGCCAATCAAGGGCTTTGATCGGCGGAAGAAAAATCGTTCGGCAATTGAACAAAATATACTTTTTTAACTTACAATAGAATCGTCCAAGATTTTAAACTCCCCTTACAACTGGGCTGCAAGGCTATTCCAGGTTGGCTCTCTTGATGGATTACAAAGACATGGTACTGGAACTGATTGAGCGATCGCACCCAGACTACGATCGCGAAATGGCTGATGCACTCAATACAGCCCTGACTGATTTGGAACACCGTTCTGCAATTACCGCCGACGAGATTGATGACTGGATCGCAAACATTTTCGACAATGCAAGATGCGCTTGCAACTCTTGCAGAGGAAGTAAATTTTCCCATTGATGACGAGGAGAATAGTAGCTCCGTATAGAAAATCAAAGATAATGATAAGAACCGGGATTTCTGGAGATTAAGGATGCCCTGATGTTACACAGCAGTATCAATTTAATTAATCCGCAGACAGGACAGCGTTTTCCATCTGCCCCAGATAGTTCGGTTATTCTTTCTAGTTCTCAAGCAGGATGGCGTCAGAACTTAACCCTAGAAGTACACCGACTCCAGCCGATGGAACTTCCAGAACACTACATTGAAGGGCATCGACTGATTATAAATTTAGGTGGAGCCGTGCGTTTTGGCTGGCGTAGTGGGGGACAAACCCATGAAGCCATTCTTCCACCAGGTGGGATTTGTCTTCAGTCTGATGGTGAAACTAACGCTCCTTTCTGGCAAGATGAACTAACAGTAGCAGCCATTGCCCTAACGCCGGATTTCATTACCAGCATTCTCGAAGATCTTACTCCAACTGCCATTGATACCTTTGCTGAACGTCGTTGTATAATAGATGAATTGACATACAACTATGCCAGAGCGCTATCCTTCGAGTTAGCGTCGCCTGGGGAACCCTTGTATGCAGAAACCTTATCTGTTGCCTTCACGTTACATTTGTTAAGTAACCATAGCCGCAAAGTCAAAAAGCCTTTAAGTCCAAAAGGGAAACTCTCCTCAATACAACTCAAAGAAGTCATTGAATATACAAGAACACAACTTGGTGCAGAGTTAAGCCTCAATCAACTTGCAGGTGTTGCCCAAGTTTCTGAATTTTATTTTTCCCGCTTATTCAAGAACACCACAGGTATGGCACCACATCAGTTTATCCTGAACTTGCGGTTGGAACGAGCAAAAAAATTGATACTAACACGTCAGATGTCCCTTTCTGAAGTGGCAGTCTTCTGTGGTTTTTTCGACCAGTCACACTTTAGCAATGTCTTTAAACGCGCCTTTGGCATGACTCCACGTGCTTTTGCTCAGACACTTTAAAAATTGAGCAAGAATTTCCAAGTTTTTCTCGGCGCTTAGGTGCGATTATTTGACTATCGGCAAACAAAGCCGACTTGAGACACAAATCCAAAAAATAAAAAACGCTCTTGAGAAACAGCCATGCTTTCATTGAAAAACTTCGTAACAACACTCACAGTGGCTTCTGTTGGTTTACTAACTCTACCTCAAATAAGCAATGCCGAACGCCAAAAAATTGGAGAATCCCCAATGCCTACTGTTGCCCAAACAAATACAGCTAATAATATTACTATCCGCAAAGTCCAATTCCAAAGCCAAGGTACTTTAGTGGTGGGTAATCTCTATCTTCCCACAAATAAAAGCACTCTTGCACAGCCAGCAGTTGTTGTGGTTGGTCCTCAGTCGAGCGTAAAAGAACAAGTTCCTGCTGTATATGCTCGTAAATTAGCTGAGCAAGGATTTGTTGCTTTGACTTTCGACCACCGCACCTATGGTGAAAGCGGTGGCGCACCTCGCCAGTTTGAAAACCCTCAAATGAAAGTTCAGGACATTCACAGTGCAGTTACATTTTTGCGAGCATTACCATTCGTTAAGCAGGATGCGGTAGGTTTATTGGGTGTTTGTTCGGGTGGTGGATACTCAGCTAAAGCTGCTGCAATGGATAAATCGATTAATGCCCTTGTGACTATAGCAGGTTTCTATCACGATCCCCAAGTGATGCGTCAATGGCTGGGTGAGAACTATGAAGCACGTCTCAAAATGGGAAAAGAAGCCCGGATGAAGTATGAAAAAACGGGTCAAGTTGATTACATGACTAATGTAGATCCGAAAAACCAAAACGTGGCAATGCCGGGACAGGAAGCTTATGACTATTACGGAACGAATCGTGGTGCGAGTTCTGGTTGGGTAAATCGTTCGGCAGTGATGTTCTTTGAGCCTTTCTTACAATTCAATGCAATTGATGCTGGTCGTGAGATCAAAGCTCCAACTTTGGTCATCCACTCGGATACAGCTTTAGTTCCAGATGGTGCACGTCGCTTCTTCAAGAGTATACCAACCAATCAGAAAAATCTACACTGGATGACCACAGCAAATCACATTGCGTTTTACGACCAACCAGAGGTTGTGGAGGAAGCATCTCTTAAGGCAACAGCATGGCTCAAACAAACCCTCGGTAAAAATCAAGTAATTAACCGTTAAATGTGTAGTCACAGCAGAAACTGCGTTGGGAAACTGGATTAATTAAAAGCGACTGTTTCCTAATGCAACAGTGAAGCGATCGCTCTTGAAGCTAATCGCGTTAAACTAAGATAGTTTAGCTAAAACCGTTCGGGTTAGTGATGAAGCCAACGTTTCCGGGAATGAACCCATACCTTGAAAACCCTGAATTGTGGTCTGAAGTACACTCATGGCTGATTGTTCTACTGGCGCGTAAGCTCAATCCTATATTGACACCAAAGTATAGAGCAGCCGTGGAAAAACGAGTGTATTCAGACTCTCTACTTGTTGGCATTCCAGATATTACTGTTTTTCGCTCCAAAAAGGAAGAGTCTCGACTGACGGCAACAACCACAACGCTATCACAACCTTTAAAAGTCAACGTACCAATGACAGAAGAAGTTCGAGAAAACTATCTCGAAATCCGCCAAGTTGGAACCGGAAAGGTGGTAACAGTTGTTGAAGTATTGTCTCCGAAAAATAAACGTGTTGGGGAAGGAAGAATCAAATACAACACCAAACGTACCAAGGTTTTAGATAGTCTCAGCCACTTGGTAGAAATTGATTTACTTAGAACTGGAGATCCTCAACCCATTTCCAACATTGTTAGCTCAGATTACCGCATTCTCGTCAGCAGATCAAGCGATCGCCCAGAGGCAGAATACCCCTTCAATTTGCGCGATCGCATACCAGTGTTTCGACTTCCCCTCCAACCTGGAGATGAAGAGCCAATCGTCGATTTGTATGAGATCCTTAATGAGGTTTATGAGGAAGCTGCACTACATCTGGCTATTGACTATTCTCAACAACCTGTTCCCCCTGTGTGTGAAGAAAATTTTCAGTGGATACAAACACTGGTAGATCGAGCAAACTAGATACCCGGCTTCTCCAAGAAGCCGGGTATCTTTACTGAGATGCCCATCCCACAAGAAATACTTATTCATCCCGCACTCTATGCAACGCCAACTAATAAGCATTTAAGTTGCTTGTGAGAAAGGGCTAAAGCTCTTACTACAAACAGGTTAGTGAGCTTCTAAAAACTTTTTCGGTTTTTATATTGACTATACGTTCAGTCATTAATATAATAATAGTAGCGACAATGACATAAAGGCAAAAACAGGTCTGTAACCAAGTAACGTTGACGCTGTTATTTGTCGAATGCGCCTGTGTAACTCGATAGAGGAAATGAAGATGGATTTACATTACGAAATTCAAGGAAACGGCGAACCGATTGTCTTCCTTCACTGTGGTGGAGCAGATTCACGCGATTGGGAATTTATTGTTCCTTGTTTGGCTCAACATTACAGATGCATAACCTACGATGGACGAGGTACAGGAAAATCGCCATCACCGATTGAAGTTCCTGATTACGTTGAGGATTTGAAAAATCTTCTTGATTTTCTAGACATTGATAACACAGTCTTGGTGGGGCATTCAATTGGTGGAAGAATTGCTTGCGATTTCGCTTTGGCATATCCGCAACGAGTATCGAAGCTAGTTCTGATTGCGCCTGGGTTGAAAGGATACCAATTTTCACCCGAATTGGTTCAAAGGTTTGAGCAGATTCAATCTACAGCGCCAAATGTCGAGAAAATGGCACAACTGAGTTTGGAGTTACCTATTTACCAAGTGGTGATGGCGAGTCCGCAACGCTCGCGCATGATAGAGATGACAACTCACAACACACGACGAGGGCTTGAATGGGAGCATCTGTGGAAGAACTTGCAAGTTTGGGGAGAATTACCTGCCATTCCCCCACTAAATGAGCTTGCAGTAAAAACCCTATTTATTATCGGTACTCAAGATAGTCAGGACTGTTTCCGCATTGCAGACTTATTCAAACAAGTTCCCGAAATTCGCTTTGCCCACATTGAAGGTGCAGATCACATGCCCACTCTGACTCATTCTCTGGAGGTTTCTCGTCTGATCAAAGAGTTTCTTGATGAGTCGAAATAATTGTTACGACTCATATTAGTTGATCGCTACACCTACGAGCCTACAGGTTGGTGAGCCAAGAAATTACACCTTGTCCGGTGAAGACTTCAAACGCAATCAATGCTATAAACCCAATCATTGCCAAACGACCATTGAGTAATTCTGAATACTCAGTAAAGCCGAACTGTTGAGTTTCTTCGACGTAAACTTTAGGTTCAATTGCGTAGTTGTTAAGACGGTTGCCTTCTTCAGTTACATAGCTACGTGATGTCATCGTTTTTTCCCTTAATTTCTTTTTCTTGTTAACTAATGTATCAGAATGTAACGAAATATTGCAATAGCTTAACAAATTTAGTTAAGTTGTAATAACCGTACTAATAGATTCGGTAAACCGCACTTTACAGCCAATGAGAGATGCTGAATCAACTTTCGTCGCCCTCAGCATCTAGTTTGGGAAAAACTAAACGGGAAGAGTGATGAACTAAGGTTGTGGAAACAGAAAACAGCGAGAATCCGATGAGTGGGTGGAAAACTCCTAAGGGAAAAGGCGAATTCAGGTGAATAGTGAGAAATTGCAGTAAAAGCAGCACTGGCATACTTGTGGCAAGACTCCGCACTCGTTGCGGAAACGGACTTAGGTACACCCATAAGAGTAGGATCAGTGATAGTCCACCATAACCACGCACTAGCCAAACGTGAATGTTCCACCACTGGGGGTTGTAAAAGTACGCGAGTCCAACTGTCAACACTTGGGCAATTAGGCAAAGGTTAAAGAGTACCGCTACCGCGTGAAAACCACGCTGACTCCAATTTGTAGGTTGTATATGATCAGAACTAAAACTTGTTGCCATAACTGAAAACTCCTAAGTTGAAACAGAATCTATACTAGGTTTAGCCACTAACTAGGGCTAGTCCTCGATCGGGTACACTTTGCAGAAACTAATGATGGCGTATTCTTTGCAGTCTTTATTTGAGGCGATCGCTCACACTCCTAATGAACAAGAACTACGACTGCACGTTATGGCAAGAGTTGGAGAATATTTTGCAGCTCAACGTTGGGGGCTTTTTTTCTTTGATGAATTTCCGCAAAATATTCAAAGTATTGCTTTATCAACAAAACATAATCCGGTGTTGCGTTATGTGGTAGAGCATCATGCCCCAATTCACGAAGAATTGTTGTTACCGCCTGGGGCATGGAGGCTGATTTGTCCGCGACAAGATCACGGGCATGTAATGGCAGGACCAATTGTTAACAATAGTCAGCTTGTTGGTGGAATTGGTTTGACTCGCGATCGCGATGCTCCAGCTTTTAATGCTCACGATCTTGCTAACTTGAGTGCTTTGTGCCTTCATTTATCAACCTGGCTTGTCACAACAAAATCCCCAGCCATAAAATCGAATTCTATAAATATTCAAAAGTTAACGCCGCGTGAAATTCAAATCGCTCAACTGGTTGCACAAGGACTAACAAATGCTGAGATTGGTAAAGCCCTCTGGATTACCGAAAATTCCGTTAAGCAAGCTTTAAAGCGGATGTTTCGCAAGCTAGAAATTTCCTCTCGTGCTGAAATGGTAGCACGGCTTTATAGTTAATCTCAGGACTTTATCACCGTCCACTGGGTGACGGGAGCCAAGGCACGCCAACCGAGAAATTTACCTACAGGTTCTGCTCTTTGGATGGCAATGCGAGTTAATGTACCACCTACTTGCTCGTGCCATTGTAGCAGTTTTTGCTCGCTCTCCACGGTGACGGCGTTGGCAACTAGACGACCTCCCGATTTAAGTGCCTGCCAACAGGTATCAAATATTCCTTCAGATGTGGCACCACCGCCGATAAAGATGGCTTCGGGAGGTTCTAAATTTTGGAGAGCAGCAGGAGCTTCTCCCTGGAGAATACAGAGATTTGGTGTGCCTAAAGCAGCGGCGTTATTGGCAATATACTGTAGTCTTGAGGGTTGCTGTTCTATGGCGTAAGCCCGACACAAAGCATGGCTGCGCATCCATTCGATGCCGATAGAACCACAACCTGCCCCTACATCCCAGAGCAATTGCCCCGGTATGGGAACAAGTGCAGCTAGCGTAACTGCCCTGACTTCTCGTTTCGTCAGTTGCCCATCGTGATGGTAAGCTGTATCTGGTAAACCGGGAGTGCGAGGAAGTGGTATAATATTTTTATCTGCGATACATTCGACAGCTATTGTATTGAGGTCGGCAACAGTAGTATCCCAAGTAGAAGCTACACCCTCTACTATACTTTCATGTTGTCCACCCATACGTTCTAGAATTGTGATGCGACTACTACCAAAACCTCGCTGCACCAACATTTGAGCTACAATAGTAGGAGTGTTTCTTCCCTCACTAAGGATAAACAGACGCGCTCCCGGATAAATCACGGGATGTAGTAAAGATGGCGCACGACCTGCTAAAGTTAAAGTCTCTACTTGTGTAAGTGACCATCCCAACCGCGCACAGGCAAGACTGAAAGCAGAAGGTGCGGGGATAATTGTCATTTCTGCTATCGGAATTTTTCGGCAAAGTGTCACCCCGATGCCGAAACACATTGGATCCCCACTTGCTAAAACACAAACTGATTGCCCCCGGCGGTGGATGATTTCTTCTACAGTAATATTAATAGGTGAAGCCCAAACTAGTTGTTCCCGACAGTCTTTTTCTGGTAGCATTGCTAAGTGGCGATCGCCTCCTACTAACACTTGTGCTTGTTCGACAAGTGTACGAGCAACCGCACTTAAACCAGGTAATCCATCTTCACCTATTCCTACTACAGACAGCCATTTGTACATTAAATCTTCAACCACGCAACGACAGCAATCACTACGTTACCGCATATTGAGTGCTGGGGTATAATCGTGGATAAAATTGTAGAGACGCCCCGACGGGACGTCTCCTACACCTATCTACTTAGCTACAACGTCTCCATCTTAAGTTAAGAATAGTCTTAACTTTGTTAGTAATAGAGTCAACAGTTAGTGTGTTGAAAGCTGTGGGAGTACCAAAGAGGCGAACTCGGGTATTTACTGACAGAGGAACAGATGCACCGCACTGTGTAAATGCACTGGAAATATTGTCTTGAACAATTGTATAGTCTGCTGCTGTGTTATCCGGGAAACTAGCAACACGAACTACGTCAAAACCACCTGTGCCGGGAATGTAGTAACGTGCTCTTAGTTCTCCTTGCGCACCGCCAGTTGTATCGGCAAAACCACGGTGTTCAACTCTATTCCAACTTACTGAGTAACCAGCAGGATATTCGAGTCGGAAGGAAACTGTACAATTGGACTGAGGTGAGAGAGTTGCTCCTTGACCTAATTCAGCTAGGAATCTATCAAACAGAAGTTCGATGGTACTCTGATCTGCAGAGATAATTGAGCCAACAGTTCCCTGTGGGCAACCTGTGCCGCCGTATGCAAAACCGACAATCCTTACCGAACCCTCTGGCGGTGCTTCTGATTGTTGTGCAAGACTAGGCAATGGTTGATTCAAGCCAAGTAAAGCAGCAGAAGTGAGCAGGCTCATCTGCCAAAGTTTCCGAATTTTCACGTTCATTGTTCTCTCTGATTTTTTCTTGTTGTAAAGATGTCAATTGTTGCACTTTTACGTCTATCGAATCGCGATCGCGTTCAATAGTAGCCAAGAGCGAAAAATCTCATGATGATCAAATCAGTTGGATACCGATGAACTGATTCCACTAGCTTTTGTCATTAAATTGCTTTAAACAGGTAAAAACACTATAAAAAAATTAAGCCAATGGTATCTAAACTGTTTGTTCTTCCTCAATAATTCGCTTACTAGAGAGTATTACAAAAAACTCAATAACACAATTAGAATAATTTTATTTTTGCCGAATAAAAATTAACTTCATGTAAACATTTTTTATTCCTTAAAAGAATTAATATTTGATTTGAATTAATAACTAGAAACCCATATTTATCAAGCAGTTAAGTAGTTTAACAAACAGAAATAAATTTGAAGAAAATAAAAAAAATAAGTATATATATTGTAATTTTTTACATCAAATACTGTGGTTTTTTCTGATGTATATGACTGTAATTCGGCTAATATCTAATTTCGGTATATAGCTTAGAGCGCTAAATAAATTATTTATATACCTTTGAGGATTAAATGAATTTTTGCGCCTCATACCAATTCTCTTTTGTTGCAAACAGATTTAGACCCCAAAATGTAGATCAAATCCTACCTTTATAATTACGAATTACTAATTGGTATTTGTACCCACTAACTTCAATCATCCCAAAACAATGTAGAGACGCCCCGGTGGGGCGTCTCTACAGTATAATCAACCTTTATTCAGGATTAGCTACAGCGTCTCCATCTTAGGTTAAGAAGAGTTCTTACCTTATTAGTCATGGAGTCAACTGTTAGTGTATTGAAATTTGAGGGAGTACCAAAGAGGCGAACCCGAGTGTTTACCGACAGAGGAATTGTCGCACCACACTGTGTGAATGCTGTGGAAATGTTGTCTTGAACAATTGTATAATCTTCCGCTGAGTTATCAGGGAAACTATAAACACGAACTGTATCAAACCCACCTTCGCCAGGAATGTAGTAACGTGCTCTTAGCTCTGCTTGAGCGCCACCGGTTGTATCGGCAAAACCACGGTGTTCAACTCTATCCCAACTTACACTAAAACCGGCAGGGTACTCCAGTTGGAAAGAAACTGTACAGTTAGACTGAGATGAACGACTTGCTCCTGTACCTAGTTCAGCTACAAATCTATCGTATAAGAGTTCGATTGTACTCTGATCTCTAGAAATCACAGAGCCAACACTTCCCTGTGGGCAACCTGTGCCACCGTATGCAAAACCGACGATTCTTACCGATCCTTCAGGTGGTGCTTCTGATTGCTGTGCAAGACTAGGCAATGGTTGATTCAAGCCCAACAAAGCAGCAGAAGTTAGCACGCTCATCTGCCAAAGTCTTTTAGTTTTCACGTTCATTGTTCTCTCTAATGATTTTTAGCGTTGAGAAGATGTCAATTGCCGCGTCATATCTACTGAAGTGCGATTCGCCCTCAGTACCTATACTCAACAAGAATTCTCGGATCATCAAAACAATCTAATACCATAGACTGATTCAAACAGCCTTTGTCATTAGTAACCTCTAAAAAAATGGAAACACTTTCAAAAAAATTTAGCTAATGGTATGTAGATTGTTTGTCTTTCCTCAAAGATTTCTCTACCTAGAGAGTATGACAAAAAACTCAATAGCACAATTAAAAGTTTTTTACTTTGGTAACATAAAAATATGCTTCATGTAAACATTTTTTATTTTTTCAAATAATTAAGAATTAATCTGAGCCAAGAACTTGTAGCCTATATTCTTCATAAATTTGAGTAGATTAACAAAAGTAAATAAATCTGAGCGAATCAAAAAGATGTACGTATATAATAGTTAAATTTAAATCTAATTTTACAGTATTATTACTTAAAACTATATCTGTTTGGGATATAGTTTTTTGATATATAGAGGAAATGTAGAGTTCTAAATAAATTATCCATATAGGAGAAAAACAAAATACCTAAAGTTTAGTAGGATTTAGGTATCTTTAGGGTCTAAGTGCTGCTTATTTTAAGAATAATGAGGGATTAAAGATTTGGTGGGTGAGTTTATGTTATATTTCTAAAGCTTCAAGTAGGGAAACTCCGGTGCGATTCCGGGACTGTGCCGCAGCTGTGATGGGTTTACCTGAGTCAGAATGCCGACTTGATTCGTGTCTAACAGGCACTTCATATCGTCTATTCCCTGCGCTGCACAGGGAAGGAGTTATTGTTTTGTCGTTTGCTCACTCATACTGTCTGCCGAACTTACAACAAAAGTATCCTACTTGTCCTGGTTTGTTTTATGATACCGGAGCAAGGGACGGAATAATCTCTCGTCTAAGAGTTCCTGGGGGAATCCTTAATAGTAAACAGGGACGTGTGGTTGTAGAATGGGCAAGTTGCGGTAGGGGATATGTCCACGTTACTAACCGGGCGAATTTGCAAATCCGCGCCAATCAAGGAATTACAGATGAACTGCTGACAATTTTACAACAATCAGGACTTGCCGCACCTCTTGCTTGTGTGGATCACCTACGTAATATTATGGCAAGTCCCACAGCAGGAATTGATCTCGGTGAGTTAATTGACACTCGTCCTTTAGTAAAGGAATTAGACGAATATATTTGCCTAGATTCAGAACTTGCCGGACTATCTCCTAAGTTTAGCGTAGGATTTAATGGCGGTGGGTCAGTATCTATATCTGAGCAACCAAATGAAATTGGTTTTTTGGCTGTTGCTGTGGATGGGTATCGAGGTACTTATTTTCGCCTGAAACTAGGAGAGGAACAGAACATTATAGTTAAACCAGAAGAATGTTTACCTGTGGTAGTGGCGTTAGCACGGGTTTATTTATCAGTGGCAGGTACAAGCCATCGCCCAAGGAGCAATTTACTCAAAGCTGATCGCCAACTGAGGATCAAACATATACTACAAGAGTGGGGTGTGCAATGGTATTTAAACCAAGCTCAACGCTATCTACCTTTTGCTTGGCGCTATATATTAGATAAAACCTTTCCAAAAACTGTATTTACACCAAAAAATCTTCATCTTGGTGTCCATCAACAGCGACAGCCAGGACTATATTATATAGGAGTTGTTTTGCCTTTAGGACAACTTTTAACTAACCAGTTGCGCTCTTTGGTTGGTTTGGCGGACACTTATGGTAGTGGAACACTCAGATTGACGCCTTGGCAAAATTTGCTAATTTCCGATATTCCTGCTCAAGATGTTCCAAAAGTCCAACTTGAAATTGAACGTTTGGGCTTGCATTGGTCGGCATCTCACATTCAGGGTACAATGGTCGCTTGTACAGGTAAAAATGGTTGTCGCAGTTCTGCTACTGATACTAAAGGACATGGGTTAGCTTTGGCTGAGTATTTGCAGAAGCATATTACCTTAGATGTACCTGTGAGAATTCACTTGAGTGGTTGCCCGAAGTCTTGCGCTTATCATGGCAAAAGTGACATTACTTTGTTGGGTACTATAATTGAGGACATTGCCGAAGGCTATCACATTTATGTGGGAGATGGTGAGCAGCCATTTGGCAGAGAACTTTATACTAATGTTCCTTGGACTGAATTAGGCGATCGCATCCGGAGAATGCTGCAAGTATATCACCAAGAGCGTCAACCGCATGAGACTTTTGGAGCATTTAGCAACAGATATATGATACAACAGTTGCGGCAGTTGTTTGATGAGCGCGGGAGGGCAAGATGATCGACTACATCCGTGATGGTGATGAAATTTATCGTCACTCTTTCTCGATTATTCAAAAAGAGGCAAATTTAAAAAGCCTGTCTCCCGATTTAGTGCCAGTAGCTATACGTCTCATCCATACTTGCGGGATGACTGATATTGTTGCAGATATAGCAGCTTCTGTTGGTGCAGTCGCAGCCGGAAGAGCAGCGATGCTTGCCGGAAAACCAATTCTGTGTGATTCTCAAATGGTAGCAGAAGGTATCACTCGTCGGCGGTTGCCTAGAGAAAACATGGTAATTTGTACTTTAAACGATCCACAAGTGCCTGCTTTGGCGAAAAAAGTGGGCAATACTCGTTCGGCAGCAGCTTTAGAATTGTGGCTACCTTACCTAGAAGGTGCGGTGGTTGCTATTGGTAATGCCCCAACTGCTCTTTTTCGACTACTAGAAATGCTTGATGCTGGAGCGCCCAAACCAGCGATTATTTTGGGGTTTCCTGTTGGTTTTGTTGGGGCTGCTGAGTCTAAAGCTGCCCTTGCCGCAGATAATAGAGGAGTATCTTTTATTACTTTGCATGGTCGGCGCGGTGGAAGTGCAATGGCAGCAGCAGCAGTGAACGCGATCGCAAAGGAGGAGTTATGATTGAAGCTGGGCATCTTTATGGCATTGGAGTAGGTCCTGGAGATCCAGAACTGATCACACTGAAGGCACTCAGGCTGTTGCAGAATGCCCCGGTAGTTGCCTATCCTGTATCATTTGGTAAAAGTCTCGCTCGGTCAATTGTGGCTAACTATCTGCCAGAGAATCAAATTGAGATTCCCATGCCCTTCCCTTTCAAAATTGACGAATCGGCTCAACCCTTTTACGATAAGGCTGCTGAGGAATTGGCAAAGCATTTAAGTGCGGGACAAGATGTGGTTGTGCTGTGTGAGGGAGATCCGTTTTTCTACGGAACGTTTATGTATCTTTTTACTAGGTTATCAGAGCAGTTTGTGACAGAGGTTGTGCCAGGAGTTTCATCGGTGATGGCAAGTGCATCAGCCTTGGGTGTACCCTTGACTTATCGCAACGATGCTTTTATGGTATTGTCGGCAATCCTCCCAGCACAGGAGTTATCTCAAAAGTTGGCAGTTGCTGATGCGGCTGTGATTATTAAGCTGGGTAAGCACTTTACTAAGGTTTATGAGGTGCTGAAACAATTGGGTTTGGCGGAACGAGCAAAATTCATTGAACGAGCAACGATGCATAATCAGCGGATTGTGCCGTTGAGTGAAGTTGCTCCAGATACAGTGCCGTATTTTTCTTTAATTATGATACCAAGTCAATGGGAGAGCGAGTGAGAAACCAGATCCCTGACTTTTCTCAAAAGTCGGGGATCTTGGGTTAAGACCCTGTAGTTTCCGTATCTGAAAAATTTTGATAAAATGCATAGGAATAGCTAGAATCCATATTGGGCAATGATTTCTGCAAGGGCGACTTGAGCGCATCCAGCGAGTTCAGGGTATAGAAAAGATACAAAGTCAAGGGGGCAGAGAAAAATGTCATCTGTTTGAAAACTCAAGCCCTCTTGAGCAAGGTATTTAGTTTGGGTAATGGCTTCTTCAAGGATTTTATTTGGGTCAAGTTGTGGTGTCGTATCAATAAAAGTGGACATGATAATATACAACAGCAATACTTTTTACTCCTGTTAAGTGAACCTAGCGTCATATTAGAGAACAGCGACTATCCAAGAATTGTATTGAGCAAATCAGGGTTATTTGTCCCCACTTGCGATCAATTTTCGTTAAAACATTGACAATTATTTACAGTTTTTATAATAATACACAATATAAATAAATAGCAAGTTTAATTATTCAGCAAATCGAAACAAAATTCGTGGTTCGTTTTGGGCAATTGGTGGTAGTTAAATGTCCATCAATTGAATTTAGCTTTCTGGATTCATTATTTTACCAGCAAGCTCTTTTTCATATTTAAACTTAACCCTCTTAACTGTCTTAACTGTCTTAACTGTCTGATGATCTTTTCAATTAGTTACTTAACTGTCTTATCTGCTATTGCATCCCGGCGCTGAAGCTGAGAATGTAGTTTTTAGCTGTGGCGGGTGTAACCCCACAATTTTCTTATTATCAGGAGCAAAAAATTATGGCAACTCAAACCTCTATCACCAATTTAGTCGTAAACAGCGTCAACAACTGCTATCAGCTTACTCCTGAGCAAATCGAGGGTATCCAAAACAAAGGAGTGACAGCAGAGCTAACACCGGGAATCTATGTAGTCCGCATTAAAGAAGGTGCATTCGATTATATCAAAGATTCTGAAAACGCAGAAAGCGAAGCCATAGTTATGCTCTGGATTTATGGGGGCTTCAAGAACTTAAAAACGTCCAAGCAAGTTACAGCGGGATGGTCAACCCTAAATGGATATGATGATACCCTAACTATAGCTGTATCAAAACCGTCAAAACTGTGTGCTTTCTTCTTCGATACTGAAATTAAAGATAACGCGGGGGATGTGACAGTTTCAGTGGTTAAAGTTGACGAATTGCGTGACTTTAATTAAAGTGATAGTAATATGGTAATATTACAGACCTATTGAGAGTACAACAGGTAGTTGCTCCACCTTTGCGCAATGTACTGGAATTTCAATTGCAAACTCCGATCCAAGTTCTGGTGAGGAACAATACGTCAGCTTTCCTTTGTGTTCCTGCACGACAATTTGATAGCTAATTGACAATCCCAAACCTGTCCTACCTACAGGTTTGGTAGTAAAAAATGGATCAAATAAACGCTCGCGCACTAAATCCGAAATACCACAACCATTGTCGGCAATCAGAATCCTAACTGTATCAACATCTGTTAGTTCCGTGGAAATGCGAATTTGGGGATTTGGCTGAGAAAAATTTTCTCTGCTATCCTGTCTTTCTAAAGCATCTATAGCATTATTCAACAAATGCATAAATACTTGATTGAGTTGACTAGGATAGCAGGTAACAAGGGGTAATTTCCCATACTCTTTTAACACTACAATTTCAGGACGAGACATTGTTTCTTTCAGACGGGGAAGCAAAATCATTAAGGTACTTTCAATGCCTTGATGAATATCTACACGCTTTATTTCTGCTTCATCTAGCCGAGAAAAATTGCGTAGAGAAAGGACAAGCTGTTGAATGCGCTCAACTCCTCGCTCCATAGCACTTATGCTGTTTTGCAGATCCTTGCTGACAAAATCGAAATCGGCATCTTGAATAATTTCTTTGGCTATAGATATAGAATCGGGGTATTTTTCGTGATAAACCTGAATCAATTTTAGTAAGTCTTGTATATATTGATTGGTATATTTGAGATTGCCAGAGATAAAATTGAGCGGGTTGTTTATCCCATGAGCAATACCTGCCACTAATTGTTCTAATCCCAACATTTTTTCATTTTGAATTAATTTAGTTTGTACTTGTTTAAGGTTGCTTAAAGCTTGTTCTAATTCTAGTTTCTGTAACTGAAGTTGAGCCTCTGCTTGCAACCGTTCTTGAATCTCCTTTTGCAGTGCTATTAATTGCTTTCTTGTCTGTGCTTTCTGCCAGACTAAGGTCGTGATGATAGACAGCGCTACCAAGAGTAGTTCGTATCCAGAAATCATTGTATTGCCATTCTCATTTCAAGCGGAGTCAACTTATTATTTTAATTTTAAGAATACAGCAATTCTCCTGGCTGCCTACTATTATATGTGACTAGTTTTAGATCGGAAACATATTTGTTTTATTCAACCTACTGTCAAAAAAGTTATTTTTTTCAACTGAATTTGGGAAAATAAGTACAAATTATGTCTTAATTAAGCTCTTTATATTGACGATCGCACGCTTCAATTTTCTGACAATCAAACTGTTGAAATTATTGCGGTGCAAGCCTTTCAGATAAAAAGTATTTTGTCAACTACCGCTAGCTACTTGTTTCGAGCTAAATTTGACAGAAGAGTGGAAGGTAGGTTAACTTTTTGCCAGTTAACCAAAATCATGATCCAATCCGAGGGATATGTGTAAAATTAGACTGATAAATCCTGAAACATTTCCCTTGACTAAATGACCAACCAACTGAAATTATCAGAGCAACAGTTGTTCACAACACCAGCTTGGATAGTCAACACAGCATTATTGAGCGGCTTAATCGCTATATCTTTTGGTGCTATCTTCATTAGATGGAGCGAAGACGAACTCAGCCCCATCGCCACTGTATTTAATCGTTTTTGGCTGGGTAGTTTCTTTTTTGGGTTGTGGCATTGTGGCTTGGCGATACGTCATTGGTGGAGTGGTAAACCTGTCCAACAGCAGCCATATACCCAAAAGGAGATTTTGCTCTTGCTGGGTGCTGGAACTTTTTTCGCTTTTTCCTTAGTCCTAGTAGCTTGGTCGCTGACTCAAACTAGTGTTGCAATCTCGACGGTTTTGCATAATCTTGCCCCGATATTTACTAGCTTAGGAGTGTGGTTGTTATTCTCTGTGGGTTTTAACAGTCAATTCCTCATTGGTATGATCGTCGCGATTGGGGGAGCGATCGCCATTGAACTAGATTCGCTGCTACTCGGAGCCAACACTAGTATACTTGGAGACGTAGCTGCCACAGTATCTGCGGTTTTTTTAGCAGCTTACCTGCTGTGTGTAGAACAACTGCGAACCAAATTCACTCCCATGACAATCCAGTTATGGATCTGTGCCTGCGCTACTGTAGTTATGTTCCCTATAGTTGTGTTGAGTGGAGATAAATTTTTCCCCTCAACGGTTGGGGGGTGGTTGGTAGTGATATCCTTTTCTGTTGTCTGCCAAGTTTTAGGTCACGGACTGTTAATATATAGCCTCAAGAGGTTTTCCTCAGTCGTCATCTCCCTGTTTCATCTTTTAGAGCCAGTTTTGAGCGGAATTTTTGCATTAGCAATATTTGCAGAAAAGTTGAGTTTCTCTGATTGGATCGGTTTTGCCTTTGTTTTGATCGGTCTATACCTTGCTGTATCTAGCCAAATGGATGTTAATTCCTGATTCAACCAACCATCGCCATCATTTTTGGTTAACTGTCTTAACTGTCTCCCGCTCTTTTCAATAAGTTTTTTAACTGTCTGCTTAACTGTTTTATCTGTCCTTGCATTTTGATTATGAAGGTGAAAATATATAAGTAATGCGGGAGCGGTAACAGTTTCAGTCGTTAAAGTTGACGAATTGCGTGACTTTAAGTAATATATAGTACGTTTGAGTAACCGTAATGTAAGGTAAAATTTGGCGATGAAGAGCTTACAGTTCATGAAAAAGGTAATTGCGTTTGTTTTTGTTGTGTTTAGCTTATGTTTTATGTTTCAGAACTCAAGCTTTGCACAAACTTCAGTTTATTTGCCAGACTCATCAAGTCAGTCAAAACCCAGTTCTCAGTTAGAAAACACAGAGTGGGTGATTACATCTGTTCCTATACGTCCGCTTTTACCAGGGTCTGATTGGTCTGTAAAATCTGAGCAAAATGGTACTAAGTTAATCATTTCTCATGGAGATGAAGAAGTGATAACGCTTGTGCAAAAAGCGTTGCTACAGTAACCTTTGAGGTGGAGTTACCACCCCTTATGTTACACCAGTGTAGTTAGTTGTTTTCCGAAATAAAGGCGGTAAAGTTCGCAACGCGGAAGAGGACGCGATGCGAGGGTGCGGATCAATCCCAAGCTGTCGAGTTGATATGCTTCAATCGGATGAAGCGAAACACTTTGTGCTGCGACAACTTCAGCATATGCCTTTGCCAGATTTGGTTGATCTTGCAGTTTTAACCAGTAGCGCCATAAATGATCGCGATAGATGCCGCCGTCGGCGATCGCTTCCTGTAGCAGTTGTGGTAAAGTAATATCCAGGCAGCCTAAATAATACAGCGCCATCCGAATTAGATATGGATGACCCCCCACTAGTGACATTAGTTGAACGGATTCCTTACCAGAGATCCAGTCTAACCCGTGTCGCTGGGCTAAATCTTCTACCTGTTCTTGGGTAAATTCGCATAGACGGATAGGTAGTCCAATATTAAACGGGGAGCGGTTGATGTTCAGGGTCACATATTCTTCTGTAGAATAAACTAGTACAAGCCTTAACTTCTGCCAGGTAGCATCATATCGTGCTTGCTCGTACCAAGAGCGCAACAAGGCAAAGAACTCAGAAGCAATATGAGGATATTCAAACAAGCGGTCAACTTCATTCAATACTAGAACTACTGGACTTTGACTTTGCTGGAGCAAATGGCTCTGGACGTAGAAAGTGCAATTCAACTTGCAACCCATTTCCTCATCCCAATAGTCATTGAGGTTGGAGTCAATGCCTAATTCTTTGGCAACTCGCCAGCACAGACAACGCAAAAGCTGATTTAAGTCAGTTAGACAGTTGGAATCGATTTGGTAGCAATTCAAATTCACAATGCGATACCCTTGCTTTTGTGCAAAGGCACACAGCCGCAGCACCAGAGAACTCTTACCCATCTGTCTGGGTGCTTTGATACGAATCAAGCAACCAGGTTGAAGTACCTCACGGCAAACTAGTTCCTCAATTGGCGGACGTTCGACATAGAAGGGGGAATCTAGCGGTACTGGACCATCTGGATATGACCAAAGATGTTCAAGTTGATGGCGTTGTTCATCGACAAATTTTGACCCAGAAGAATTTACTCGTTGTGTATCAAGAGCGCGATCGCAGTCAGAATCAGTATTGTTGTGTTCATTCAAAATTGTATAGTCTTCTGAGCGTAATTCTAGGTTAAAGGCGCTAAAGCACAATCTCACAGTTTTTTGGTCTACGCCTATCTTTAACGACCAAAGTCGGCTTAGAGTTTTGGTAGAAACATTAATGCGCAAACCTAGCTCGTCTAGAGTAAAACTTTTACCGTTGTTCTGTGCCATCTCCTGCGCCACAATCGCGCTTAAAAGCCGCTTCAATCCTGAAGCAGTCAGCACAACTCCCCGCTTTCTCCTACTCTTAGATAAGTTCATGTTACTAATCATTAACTCTGATTTAATGTAATTTTTATTACCTTATTTACTACGAGTGTTAACTTTTTCAAGGACTTGGGTATAAGATCAAGCCCGATTGCACCCATTCTTTATTACACTAAGTAATACCTATGGTCTTAGTTTTCAGAATATTATTTTTCTTGCTATCTGTAAACTGACATATGTGACTAGATTTACACAATAACTTGTTGTATAATTCTACCTACTACCAAAAAAGTTATTTTTTTAAAATAAATATAAAAAAACTAGTATAAATTATGTCTTAACTTAAGTCAGAAAAATTACGCATAGTGCTTCAAGCTCCAGACAATAAAACTGCTGAAGTCCCCGATCTAGCATTGAGGTATATAAACCATATTTTGTCAATTACGTAAATTAACTTCTTTAGAGCTAAAGTTGACAGTATTCTGAAAAGAAAGTTAACTTTTCGCCAGTGCAATGTTGAGTTAACATCGGTGGCATAGACGCAAAGCCGTGAGAAAATCACCTCACTGTAGAACTATAGCCTTCCCCAATTCCTTAACTGTCTTATCTGCCCTTGATTTTTCTTCTATGCTAAGAGAAGATAATTCGGAAAATTACAGGTTTTCAAGTAGGGGCACGGCATTGCCGTGCCCCTACGAAAATCTTCGGGGTAATTAACTATTTATTAACATCTGTATTTATATATGGCTTTATTAATTATCTTAGCTGAGGTCAGCCTAACAATCTTTGTTTTTTTGTTAGTGAACTGGCTTGTGGGCAAATTCTCTGGGATGTTTATTAATATATCTATTTTCAGAGGTCAGGAGAGAAACATCAAAACTCTGCGTCGAAACATTAAGGGGTTGTTGATACTCACTTGTTTGGTATTGTGCATTTTAATTGTGGCTGCTAATGGTTTTCTACTTTATCGAGGCGAAAACCTGCAAAAATATACACTCTCGTTGATTGAGCGTATTCCATCAGGATTTTGGCTAACTTTAGGAATTGGGATTGCGCAAAGCGTTGGTACTTTGATTGTAGCGGCGATCGCGCTCAAAATTGTGCGCTATTGGCTGAAAGTGGCTAATATTCGGGCAAAGAGAATTGACCAAAGCACTACCGACGATCAAAGTATCGACACGTTCTTTAGTAACCTCAACAACATCGTTACTAGTGGAGTTTGGCTATGGGCTGTGATCTTATGTAGCAACTTTCTCCAACTGCCAGTAACTATCTCTAAGTACCTCTACATCCTACTGCGGATTTATCTGATCGTTGCCATTGGGTTACTCATCCCGAAAGCAATCACTGCCATTATTGATAGCTTAGATGCTTTAAGTGTAAGATACTCAAGTCCGGAAAACCTGCTCAGATATTACGATCGCCTCCGACACCTCATCCCCTTTTTGAAGCGGTGTCTGGAATTTGTGATTTATATTTGCGTGGCAACATTGGTGATTCAGCAAATCCAGTTAATCGCCAACGTTGCCGTTTTCGGAGCTAAAATTGTTCAAATTGTTGGTATCATCTTCATCAGTCGTGTGTTGTTTGAGGTAGCCTACTTACTGGTTGAAGAGGTGTTGTTCAAAGACCAAAATCTGAGTGAAATTCAAACAAGCAGACGGCTCACTCTTGTTCCTCTCATCCGTAGTTTATTACAATATCTAGTTTATTTTGGCGCAGCTGTTTCCATCCTCTATACTCTTGACATCAATCCCACACCCATACTCGCTGGTGCAGGAATTGTTGGTGTAGCTGTGGGTTTTGGGGCACAGACACTAGTCAACGATATCGTCTGTGGCTTTTTTATTCTGTTTGAAAACTATTACTTAGTAGGTGACTATATCCAGGCGGGGAAAGCTGAAGAGAAGGTTGTCGAGGGGACTGTAGAAGCAATTGAACTGAGAACCACTCGGATTAGGCATCCCAATGGGCAATTGCAGATTATTCGTAATGGCGATATTGGCTCAATCACCAACTACTCTAAACAGTATACTTTTGCTGTAGTTGAACTTAGCGTACCTTATAATTCTAACTTAGCTCAGGTGTACAAAATGATTGAAGAGGTAGGAGAACAGTTAAAAGCTTCTAACGCCGATGTACTCGAATCCACACAAGTGGATGGAGTAGAAAGCTTGGGAGAAACTCATTTATTGCTCCGGACATTAACGAAGGTAAAACCGGGAAAACATCTTCAAATCCAGCGCGTTCTCAGGAAGATTTTTACCGATGCTTTGTTGCGGGAAGGAATTACAATTCCCCCTCGTGTTGAAGCTCCAGAATCTTAAATATTTATTAAATACCTTAACTGTCTTAACTGTCCTTGCCTCTTTAACGGCGCTCGCGCATACAATACAAAAGTCTTAATCAACAGAGTCATTGAAGGTATTTGAGTAATATGAGTAATGCTAAAGAGGCAGTTGTTCGTTAAAAAGTAAAAAGATACCATCCACAGCTAGAAATTCAGGTACTTGCTTACAAATTCTGATGGAGTCAAACACTCAAACTCGCCAGTTTGTTGAGCTAAAATGCGTATTAACTTATGGTTAGCAGAAACAAAACATTGTGCTTGTCCTTGTTTCGCCGTCAAATAAACTCCTACATCTTCACGAGGGATAATTCCTTGTGCTTCTATAGTAGCCAAGGCAGAATCATCAATTTGAATATAACGAACTTTCAACTTCTGCCAAATCCGTCCAATGATTTCACCTCCCCAATCTTTATTCTTTAATCGTTTAGCAACTCGGGAAATTTGGTCAATTAACTCTTCGGAAATCACCACCTCACACCTATAATCGCCTTGAAATTCCCACCCTAACATTTGCAAAATCTGACCTTCAGCACTGTCTAGATCAACTGCACCAATGAGATAAACATTAGTATCTAAAAAAATCAATTGAGGAATTGTTGTCATTTAATCTAATCTTGTTGTTGTTGGCGTTCTGCTGCTATTTCTCGTTTAACCTCTTGCACAAGGTCAATAATTTTCTCCTTAGAATCATAGCCAGCCTCAACCAAAACCTGTTTTAATCCCTTTTCTAATTGTTTCGCTGACATTAGAGTACGCTGCTGATATTTACCGATGCTTTCCCAAAATTCATCTGTATCTGCTTCTGTTTCTGCAAATAAAATAATCACTCGTACTGAACTGGGTAAAGTTCCTTCAATGGGGTGATCTAAAGATAATTGACCTTGTGCATCAATTTTACCTGTAGCTTGGATTGCTTTCATAAGAGTTTGTGGGCTAATTGACAAGTTGATGAAAACAATTCTATACTAGCAAAAGTCCTATTTTATTTTAATGTATTTTTTTACTCAATATACTATGAGGGACATCAACCAAAGTAAAGCCGGGAAAACATCTTCAAATGAGAGCGCGTTCTGAGGAAGATTTTTACCGATGCTTTGTTGCGGGAAGGAGTTACAATTCCCCCTCGTGTTGAAGCTCCTGAATCTTAAATATTTATTAAATACCTTAACTGTCTTAACTGTCCTTGCCTCTTTAACGGCGATCGCCCCTACAATACAAGAGTCTTAATCAACAGAGTCATTAGAGGTATTTGAATAATATGAGTAATGCTCAAGAAGCAATAGCTTTGTCAGAATATCTGAAAAAAAACTTAGGTGTCTCCTCAGCTCCCTTTGAAGCAGTTCTTAACTACGGATATGCACTGCTTGCTATTGCAGGATCTGATGGAGAAGTTCCAGAAGGTGAACTAAATTGGTTAATAAATCATCAGCGCATGGCTGGTGCTCCTGAAGAAGCAATAGAGAAATACAAAACATTTGAATACAAAAATGCTGACGCGCGAAAATTTACTGACTAAGATTACAGTTGATGTTTCTACTTGGTCGAAATCAAGAACGTTGTTATATCATGCAATTCAAATGGCTCGCGCCGATCAGAATTATTCACTTGAAGAGCAAAACGCTGTGAAGAAAGCAGCTAAACTGTTGAAGGTTGAAGATGATATTGCCCTTGCTATCCATAGGTTGGTAGAGACAGAAGAAGCAGTAACTGCATTACGCAAGGCACTACTACAGACAGAGGTTTTAGCTTAATTGAGCAGAACCCCATTAGGTTGATTCAGAGGGTGTGGACGGTTCGGATCAGCGCTTGTTATTCACAAACGCGAATGGCAAAAGGTTAAAGGGTAAGGGTTAAAGGGAAAGAGAACCACCTTGTCCCCTAACCCTTTAACCCTTAACCGAACCGTATTGCCCTACACCCTATCTCCGATACCCTAATTTTTTGTAAAATGAATCCGGAATTCAATTTTTTTCAGCATTGGTATCCTATAACGCCTTTCGTTGATTTAGATCCCAAGCAACCAACAGCGGTGACACTTCTGGGACTGCGTTTAGTCATCTGGAAACCCAAATCATCTGAAACTTTCCAAGTGTTTTTAGATCAATGTCCCCACCGTAAGGCTCCCCTAAGTGAGGGTCGCATTGATGAGGAAACAGGGAATTTAATGTGTAGCTATCATGGTTGGCAATTTGATCGGCAAGGAATTTGTACTCATATTCCCCAAGCAGAAAATCCAGAACTTGTGAGCAACAATCAAAAAAATCTGTGTGCTGTAGCACTACCAGTTCGTCAGCAACAGGATTTACTCTGGGTTTGGCCAGATGCAAAATCAAGCCAACAAGCTCTCGATACACCATTACCTTTGTCACCCCAAGTAGACGCAAGCAAAGGCTTTGTTTGGTCTTCTTTTGTACGAGATTTAGAGTATGACTGGCAAACTCTTGTGGAAAATGTGGCAGATCCCAGTCATGTTCCTTTTTCTCATCATGGCGTGCAAGGCGATCGCAAACAAGCAAGACCGATTGCGCTCAAAATTGTCCAATCAACACCCAATTTGATAGAAGTGATTACAGAAGAAGGTTTACAAAGAACAATCACTTTTGAACCACCTTGTCGCTTGGAGTATGCGATCGGTTTGGGCAATGACGGCAAACAGCTGGGACTTGTCACCTACTGTATACCTGTGTCTCCTGGTAAGTCGAGAATTGTCGCTCATTTTACCCGTAACTTTGCCAAAACACTCCATTATCTCACACCCCGTTGGTGGGATCACCTCAGCGAACGTAATTTGGTTCTCGATGGAGATATGGTTCTTCTTATGCAGCAAGAGTATTTTCTGCAACAAAGAAAATCTACCACTAGCTGGAAAACTGCCTATCAGCTACCTACAAGTGCAGACCGTTTAGTAATAGAGTTTAGGAATTGGTTCGATCGCTACTGTCACGGACAACTACCCTGGAGCGAAGTTGGAATTGATGTTTCACCAACATGGAATATCAATAGCGATCGCCAACAAATCCTCGATCGCTACAAACAACACACCCAGCATTGTCGTAGCTGTCGAGAAGCACTTTTAGTTGTGCAACGCTTGCAAGCAGTGCTTTTAATTTACTTTGCTATTACAGTTTGTGCTGTTGCTCTCCTGGACGATAGATTGAAACTGACTCTAGGTTTACCCTTAATTGTGACAGCATTACTAGCTCTAGGAGCTTACGCTTGGCTAAGATTCTGGCTGAGTCCAAGATTTTACTTTGTGGACTACATCCATGCACACAGATAGAAGCAACTTTCAAGCTCAGGTGTACAAAGTGATTGAGTCGGTAGGATAACAGTTAAAAGCAAATGACAAGGTGAGTTCGACAGTGACACGGTGAGACAACGGACACAGAAAGCGGGTTTTTCGCGCCGGGAGCGACTGCGCTCTTCGTTAGATATTTTATTATGAGAAATTAATCATGATGCTGGTCGGATTTAAGATTAATTTTTTGCTCTCGTATTCTATCTATAATTCTTTTTTCTGCTGCTTCTAAATGAGCAAGTTCTTCTAATGTCTTCTGTTTCCTTTGTCGCACTATTTCTAAGTTCCTAATGAGGTATTCACCACTTAAATAGTAATTGAACACTTGTAATGCATCTTCATCCGATATTTCTCTTCCAGTACAAGGACTACTTTCTAGTTCTTCTACTTCTTCAATTTGATTATTAACTTGTTCGGTGCTCACTTTTACCTCCAACGTCTCTTATGTTCCTCTAAAAATTGTAGCGCCCTTTCCTCCGTTAATATCATTTCCCTGGAACCATCTGGGTTTTCCTCGAAGCCAATCCTTTTATAAAACTCAATACTTCTAGGTATGGCTGCTACTTTAAATATTCCACTTACTCTATTAGGAGCAGAAGTCATCTCCTGAATAATATCCGCTATCAACCACTCAGCCGCTCCCCTACAAGTTTCAGGTACGCTTCTTGGTAAGCAATTCCACGGTGCTGCGCAGACAATATCTAACAGTACATGCTGTTGTCGTCCTTCATACAAATAAATTTCTCCAATTCTGTATTCAATAATTGCACCAGCTTGAAGCATATCATTATTCACTACCCCTCTAAATTTGGTTGGGTCATCTCCAGATAATTCCAATAAATCAAGGCATATATTCGCACAATCCCCAAATTTAGTCCCTAAAGCATTATTTCTATTACCACCATAAAACTCAATCAAATAATCCTGTATCTTATCTTGCCAATACAACAAATTAGCAGCCACCACATTATTTGCATAATTTACATAATCAAATTTATTTTTAGTCATACGTATTGACGTTAACAATCAAATAACATCAATATAAATTCTACTGTTTTTAAATATTTATGTATTAAGATTTTTGTAATAAAAGCTAAAAGTTTTGTCTCACCGATCTTCTCTACATCAATATTTTTGTATATTGTTATTTGGTCATATATAGATAACAGCCTTTCGACTATAAAAATATTCTACATTCCATGTCATACTATTCTATATTACCTTGGTGTAATATTCAAGAGTTGCAGACAAGCTCTAGTGTACAAAATCATTGAAGAAGCTACTGAATTTTAAATATTTATTAAATACCTTAACTGTCTTAACTGTCCTTGCATCTTTAACGGCGATCACGCATACAATACAAAAGTCTTAATTAACAGAGGTTTTTCAAGAATTGCAGGTTCGCAATCGCAGGCATAGGCAAGTCCAATCACCCAATCTCTTTCTTCATCTGCTAGTGTTCCATCACCATTAGCACAAATAAGCATCGATTTAAAGTAAGCTTCATAAGCTATGTCTAATGGACGCTTTTTAAAACCTTACTGTTGCTTCAAAAACCATAAAGTGCCTAAATCACTCTTTTTTTCTGAAATATTAGTAGCCATTTTATTTCCTTGAATTGTTCACTTGGAAATTACCAATTTTATTATGACATATTATTCCTCTTAAATAATCATTAAAAAATTCTTATTTTCGGAATTATTTTTAAGCTGTTTAATCACATTAAAAAGCATTTTTCTTAGCTAAGAATAGCTAAGAAAATAAGCTAATATTAGATCGATTGAAATATATACTACATAAATGGAGGTACAATCATCTTTACCGTAATTGGACTTTGGACAAAAAAGAAGTGTTCGCGCATAATTTACGCAAACTTATTATTTTTTGACAAAAAATTAATGAGTTAAAACCAACTCAATTATCTTCAAAAATTAACTTACATTACAGTTATTTAATGAACGACTAAAGTAAGATGCTTCTAAAAATCGAGATTTTACGATATTAGCTTGTCGATCATACCAGGCATAAGAAAAATATTTATCTAGGTTTACATCTTCAAATGGGAAGTCGGAACGTAAGAAGTAACCACGGCTTTCTCTCCTAGATAAAGAAGATTGCATTATAGCCTCGGCAACAATTAACCAGGCGAATGAATCACTTAATTTTTCATTATTTTGTATTAATTTACTTCGAGTTTCACGGAACCATTGAATATTCTCTAGAGCCTGAGTTTCATTATTATTTTTATTTTGGTATTCATACAATCTTCCTCTAATTTCTTTTAACAACTCCCAATTGAAATGAGATTTTTGAAAGACTATTTCAAAATCAAGTTGCTTTTCATGTTCTTTAAGCTGCTTTACGACATGTTCGCATATAATACGACCGCTAGCTAAGTAAAGCGCCCAAGGTAATCCACCAACTCGATTTGCACCAAAATCGTGCATACATTCACCCGTTACATAGACATTTTTCAGATTCGTGCGGCAATTTATATGTGCAATTCCACCCATCGAAAAATAAGTAATCGGTTTAACATGAAATAATCTAGTTTTTTCAACTAAAAATAATTTCTTTAAATCTTGAAATTTCTCGTATTTTATTACTTGAAGGTAATCATTATAAACAATTTTATGCAAAGCCTCCCGCGCATTTTCCGGAAAAATTGTTAACAATTTTTACAAAGCATCTTTCTCTGATGAAGTTGACTTATTACAAACGTTTTGCTTGGTGTATTTGTTCTGAATCGCTGAATTAAACTTGGAGATCGCTAGATAAAGCTCCCTGTATGAAAGGTCGATAGAATAATCCATATTACTATTACTAGTCCATAAATTAACAGCTTGAAGATGTGTATTAGTTCCTTGTCCATCAAAGAGCATTTTTTCTAACCAGACAACTCGGCTTTTATTTTTGTCATAAATTTATGCTCCAGCAATCTCTTCCGTTGGTGTTAAGTCATTAGTATCAATATTCCCGTATCCATGTTGGAAGATAAACTCTAAATTTGTTGCACTACCTCCGCACTCCATAAAACGGCTTAATATTGTTCCAAAACAGTTAGTATTTATCGAATTGGAATATAAACCTGCATACCCTCCCGAGGCAAGGATGATTGCGCGGCAACGCAATTTTCCGATGTAGCCGTTTTTCTCATACTGCAATCCTTGGCAAACATTTTTGTCCATTACTAATCGAGTGACCCAAGCATTTATTATGCGCCCTCCAAGGGATTCAAATAGTTCATACATATATTGCAAAAAAGATTTACCACTTTCAGACTCTAATGCCAATCCAATTTTTATCGGTTTTAAAGCAACAAGAGACGAAAGCTCATCAATTTCATCCTTTAAATATTGCTGTAAAGCTTGAGTTACGAAAGGATGAGCGCACTTTCTTCCCAAATCATCCATGTAAGAGGCAAAGTCATGGTTTGTTAAAGGGGAAGTGTTGATAGCACCCACAGAACGATAAGTTGAACCTTGTATGCCACCTCTATCTTTATCCAAATAAGTAATTAAAGTTGTAGGTATTCCTGCCTTAATCAGTTTATAAGCAGCCCAAATTCCTGCAACTCCTCCTCCAACCACAGCAACAGGAGAATCTAAATCAGGAAGTATATGATTCATTTTTACTTTTGCTTTTATGAAAGTAACATTTGGAATTTTGAATTGCTTACTTCCGTCTCGCTATTTTGAAACTAAGTCGAGCCAACCACTACGAATGAAATACGAGAAATAGGTATTGAGTAATTGGGCATTTACAGGCGGACACACTATAGAACTACCTACTAGGGCATTCTGTGTCGCCAAACAACTAATTTTGGGGTCAGTTGATTGCTGATACTGCTGAAGTTGTTCCAGTTGTTCTTGAGGCAATGGCTTGTGATAAAAAGGCAAGAGATGATACAAAGGATTTTCCTTAGATCGGACGGAATTATTTAGTTGTATTTGCCAATCTTTATAAGCAATATGCTCAATTTGATAGCCAAGAGAGCAGATAAAATCAGTTAGTTCTCTCCAAGAAATAGGTTGAGGATTATTTAAGTGAAAAGCTTTACCTAGAGAATATTTTTGCTTTGATAAATACACAATACTTTGACTGAGGTAATCCACAGGAGCTAAATCCAAAGTGTCAGTGATATCTGTCATGCTCCCCATTTGTATACAGCCTTTGATGGTACGACAAATTACATCATTTTTATACCAAGCACCTGTTTGACTATGACCGGAAATAAATGGCGGTCTATAAATCGAAACTGGAATACCGCGATCGCGTGCTAACATCACTAACTTTTCTGCCACCCATTTACTCTGGGAGTAAGCAAGTTTCATTCCCTCACTATGAGTGAGTTGATCGGATTCAGTTACTACTTTTCCCGCATAAGCAGTTGACTCAAAAACCGCGATTGTAGAAATGTAATGTACCGGTTTGATTTTTATTTGACTCGCTAATCTTAAGATTTCCTGAGTTCCCAAAACATTGGTGGGCTTTAATGCTGAGTAAGGATAGACATAGTTAATCCAAGCAGCGTTGTGATAAATCACATCGATGATGCTGCTCATTTTTTGAAAATCTTGTGATGACAAACCTAACAGTGGTTGAGATAAATCACCCAACACAGGAATAATTCTATCAGCAAAGTCATCATGCCAAATACTATAAGATTCTAAGTTATTTTGAATCCTTATCTTACCAGACTCATAATCAGCAGAACGTACCAAGCAATAAACATTTGCCTGGGTTTTTAACAGCAGTTCTTGAAGTAAAAAAGCACCTAAAAAGCCTGTAGCTCCAGTCAAAAAAATAGCAGAAGGCTCAGTTACAAATGACTCAGATGGATGTTCAGGTAATATTGTAGAGTCTAAAAAAACCTCTGAATTTAAATCTGTTGCTAACTCAGCAGATGAATGTTTTGAGAGAATTGTATTCTTCGCTGCTAGTTGCTGAAGCAATAAATTTACTAATTGCTTAATATTAGAGTCGCCCAGAAACATTTCTATGGGTATGTCTACTCCTAGTTCAGTATCAATACGATTCTTCAAATCAATATTCATGAGAGAATCAAGCCTCAATTCATGCAAAGGCTTCTCTATTTCCAGATGTTGAGATGTATTGATGCCTAAAACTTTGCCAAATTGCTCTCGAACGTAAGCAATTAATAGTTCTTGACGTTGACTAACCGAAGCATCATCTAATTGTTGTAGAAACTCCAGTTGTTGCTGCAATGGCTGCTCGTTGAAGGATGCTTCTTTGATATTTATCAGTTCTTGTTGTGCCAATATGCGGCGTAAAATTTTGCCAGAAGCAGATTTGGGAATTTTGTCCACAAATTCAAGTCGGCGGATCATTTTATGGGTTGCAACTTGCCCAGCGACAAACTCCATAATTTGTTCTGGTGTAGCTACAGCTTTAAGCACAACAAAAGCTTTAGGCACTTCCCCACTACTGGGATGAGGACTCTTGACTACACAAGCATCAGCAACAGCCGGATGACTCAACAATACTGCTTCTAGTTCGGCTGGGGCGATGGAATAGCCATTGCACTTAATCAATTCTTTAATGCGATCAACTATATAATACTAGCCGTCTTCATCAACATAGACAATATCGCCGGTGTGATACCAACCATCTCGATCAATTGCGTTGGCAGTTGCGTCGGGTTTATTCAAATAGCCTTTCATAATGTGCGGACCGCGTACCCACAACTCTCCTGGTTGATTAAAACCTAATGGTTCTTGGGTATCAACATCGACAATTTGACATTCTACATGAGGTAGACATTGACCAACTGAACCTGGCTTGATTTTGTCACGTTCATCTGGAGTGTGGGTGTTCAGACAGGTTTCTGTCGTTCCATACGCTTGCTTGACGATGCAATTAGCAAGACGTTGTTCGCATTCAGAGATCAATTGATGACTAAGGGGTGCTGCCGCAGAAGTCAGCACCCGCAAGCTGGAAAGATTGTATTTATCTACTATGGGCTGTTTTGCCAGTGCCAGCAAAATTGGCGGCACGACGTGGATACGGGTGATGAGGTGCTTTTCAATCAGGCTCACAAAGGTCTCTAAATCGAAGCGCGGCATCGTCACAATAGTTGCTCCCTTTGCCAAGCTGTAATTCAGCATGATCATGCCGTAGCAATGAAAAAAAGGTAAGACTCCGATGACTGCATCAGCCTCGCTGATCGGTTCGCAGTTTTGGAATTGGTAAAAGTTTGCTAAAAATGTATGGTGGGTATGCATCACACCTTTAGGCATCCCAGTAGTACCACTAGAGTACAGCAACGCGAGCAAATCTTCTCTTGGATTGATCTGTATAAGTGGTATTTCCCCATCACCTTCTAAAAGCACAGAAAATGGGGTAGCTCCCGCCGCTTCACCAAACACAAATACTTCTTCTACTTTTGACTGCTCTACCGCTTCTAATGCCTGCTCTACAAGAGCGGAGATGGTGAGGAGATATTTTGCACCCGCATCATTGAGTTGATATGCAAGCTCGGATGCGGTATAGGATGGGTTTACTGTAGTGATAATCCCGCCCAAAGTGGCGACGGCATGGAAAGCGATCGCATATTCGGGAAGGTTTGGGCTGTAAATAGCCAAAACATCACCTTTTAAGAAGCCACGCGCTGCTAAGCTGGAAGCAACTTTACGGATAGAATCTGCCAATTGTCCATAAGTTATTGTGCGTTCGGCTTTGCCGCTGCGCTCTGCGCAATCGCTTAACCCTTCAATGAGAGCTGGTTTCTGGGCTAATTCTACTGCTCGTTGCAATACAAATTCTGTTAGTGACTGTTCTGGGATAGAAATATCAGGATATGGACTGCTTTTCATGGAATTTCTTTCTTTAACAGAAGTGCTCTGTGATGCTCTGTTAGATGCCGTTAAGCCAACAACCCAGTCTCTCTCTGCTTGCGAGATTACTTTATCTCCCTTAGCTGCAATGAGCAGTGCCTTTGCAAAGGCTTCTATTGCACCTTGAGGTGGCTGCTTAAAATTTAAGGTGTATTTATATACTCAATTCCCGAAAATCTTGCGAGTGTTGTCAGTTGTCGATACCATTTACTTTCTCCTGCTCAGGCTATTTTTTACACATTACTATACGAGAAAAATCAAGAGGATGCAAGGACAGATAAGACAGTTAAGCAGACAGTTAAAAAATTGTTAGGACAGTTAAGATACTAGACTTCAAACTACGAGCGCGAGCACCTATTGAGAAAATATTCATAATGATTGGGCGAAAAACAATATTTGTCGTACAATACCTTGTATAAAAACATGCTAACCACAAGGGGTAAAATCAATGACTACTGACGCAACCCGCAAGAGCGTAGTAGAGTGTTTCGTAAAAATTTAGAATTTATTTTGCTCATTATTGCTAGTTAAGAGGATGTTTAAGCGTAACAAAAATACCGCTCCAGATATCACAAAGCTGTCGAACCAGCGAAAGAAGATAGTCTTCTGGCAAAGGATAAGGTTCCTTGGTAAACAGCTTCTTGCACAACCAGTATTCCAGGCGCTGCTGTATCCAGTTTTCTGTGGACTCGTCATCATTCTCATCTTTCTGGTTGCCCTAATAAAGTATCCGAATTCAGGTGCAGCTCAAACCCCTGCTCCAATTACTGCTCCCACCGCTGCCGTCAAGCCAGCAACTAAAAACCCCAATGCACAGACTCAATGTAAAATTAATGCCTATATCATGAGGCTGAATAATTTTAACTTTGCACAAGGCTCGTTTTTTATCGATACTTGGCTGTATGCTAACTGTAATCAACCGAATGCTCTTGACTTCAAGTCCGTATATTTTCCTAACGCTAAAGACTACAAAATTACATACACTTCAACGGCTAAAGTGGAAGAGGGAACGTATGTAATTGCTAATCTTCAGGGCACCTTTGAGCAAAACTGGGATTTGAGAAATTATCCTTTTGATCGGCACAAACTACAACTGTTTTTTGAACCCAGTGAAAATGTAAATGATAACAGCCTGGTATATGAGAGTGATATGAAATATTCAAAAATACATCCAGATATCAATCTGGAAGATGGTTGGAAGATTACCAGTTTCAATGTCAAATCTGGAAGCTCTCACTATATCTCTAACTTTGGTGATCCAAGAATAAAAACTGATGATTTTTATTTTCCAAAATTGATGATTACTTTTGACATCCAACGAAATAGTTACATGAGTTTCTTCAAGCTAACTGCGGGTGTCTATGTTACCTTTGCTATTTGCCTGTTATGCATCTTTTTTGATGTGTCGCAAAACGACCTTTTTACAGCGAGTCTTAGTCTACTAGTGGGCTGTTTGTTTGCGGTTTTTGTCAATTTGCAGGTAGCACAGTCGATGTTTGGGCAAGTCGAAGAGATAACTTTGGTAGACCAAATTCATATTGCTACGATGCTCTTTATTCTTTTTGTAGGTGCACTTCAGACCTTTTTTCACATGCTTTACAAAGGCGAAAAAAAGAAAAATATACTGCGGATAGAACGCCTCGTCTTGGGTACGATTCTTGCAGTGTATGTGCTAATGAATATCATTTTTATTGCTTATGCTTTTATGGCTGGGTAATGAGATAACTTTGTTCTACTGTATTTTGCCTGAATATCACGCAAATATTCTGTGATGTAGATGATTTTTGCCATCAGTCTCTGTTTTTGGTGAGGGTGTTAAAGGTTTGGAGATCTTTATCGCCTCTTCCGGAACAGTTAATGACAATTCGAGGACTACTATCTAATTGAGGGCAAAGAGTTTCTAAATAAGCAATTGCATGAGCGGTTTCTAAAGTTGGAATAATCCCTTCTAATTGCGACAGTATTTGAAATGCTTTTAGTGCTTGCTTATCAGTCACAGCATAATACTCAGCGCGACCAATATCCTTCAAATAGCTATGCTCCGGTCCTACTCCAGGATAAGCTAGTGCACCACTAATTGAATGTGCTTCGACTACTTGCCCATCATCATCTTGGAGTAAATAACTCATCGCACCATGCAGAACGCCAATTTTTCCTCGTGTGAGAGTTGCTGCGTATTTTTCTGTATCTACACCTTCACCTGCGGCTTCTACACCAATTAAGCGCACAAAAGGTTCATTCACAAACTCATGGAACAATCCAATTGCATTAGAACCTCTACCCACACAAGCCAGCAAAATATCTGGTAACCCTCCCCATTTTTCTTGACATTGAGTGCGAGTTTCCGAACCAATTACCGCTTGGAAGTTACGTACTATCATGGGATAAGGATGAGGTCCAATAACAGAACCCAGGATGTAATGAGTTGTTTGTATGTTTGTCACACAATCCCGAATTGCCTCAGAAGTTGCTTCTTTGAAGGTTCCTGCTCCTGCTTCTACTACACGAACTTCTGTACCTAACAACTTCATCTGAAACAAGTTTAGAGACTGTCGTTCCAGATCTTTGATGCCAATGTAAATAACACACTGCAAACCAAATCGCGCACACACAGATGCAGTAGCAACTCCATGCAGCCCTGCACCAGTTTCTGCAATAATTCGCTGTTTACCCATACGTTTTGCTAGTAAAACCTGAGCTAAGGCGTTATTAATTTTGTGAGTGCCTGTATGGTTTAAATCTTCACGCTTTAAATAAATCTGCGCTCCTGTGCCATCTGGTTTAAGGTAGTGTTTTGTGAGGCGTTCAGCGAAATACAAGGGGCTGGGTCTTCCCACATAGTCCTGTAGCAAATCTTGCAATTCGGCTTGGAAACTCGACTCGTTGTAATTTTGATAAAATACGGTTTTCAACTCACTTAATGGCGACATTAACGTTTCTGGAACATACTGTCCACCAAACTGTCCAAACCTACCCAAAGAATCAGGTTGAGCAGTAGCAAAGGAATTGTTATTTTTCATATCCAAGATAGTGACTACCTGAAAATACTCCTGCAAAAATAAGTTGGTCAGGCTTGACACACGCCACAACAGGCGCGTGCCACCTTCATTAGATATTGTTAATGAATTGATCAATATCAGCCTAACCAACTTGTAAAAGTGGGAATGCTATAGGTCCCTAGCCCATGATAAATTGGACTTTTAGGGAATTTTTTGCCAAACCCTTAATAGGGGCTTTTTTCAGGATATAAGAGGTTAATCCGTTTTTGATTTAATGCTAATTCTTCTTTGTGTAGTTGCTCTAACTGCTCTACGGTTTCCTCTGGAACCTTGATAATAGAAGCCATTTGCCGAATTTTTGCCTTTTCTTGTTCATGAAATTCTCCATCAGCAGCACAAGCTCTAATTGCAGTGAGAAGTAAATCTCTCTGTGCTATGGATACCTGAGGAGAGCGAGCAATTACTTCTTCTAGTGGTTCATTCGCTTCATATGTTTTTAGCTCTTCAATTACCCAGTCTGCTACTCCCCAAGATGCACAAAATCCAATAACCCAGTTCTTTTCTTCTGGTGATAAAGTTCCATCTCCTTTAGCACAACATAAAACTGATTTCATATAAATGCAACAATCCTCATCTGTAGGAACCTCATTAAAACCAAAGAACCAATTAAATATCCAAGATTGACCAAGTTTTTTGATATTAGACATGAGTTTTACCTCTAAATCTAGTGTTTTTTTTGAATGTTTGACTGGTTTATACTATTCAAACCATACTCAAAAATCAAGGACAGATAAGACAGTTAAGACAGTTATTAAATTCTTAACGTAAATTTAATCTGCACTTTATAAATGTTTCATAACAGTATAGATTGAGCTAAATTTCTTACTTGTCAGTCAAGGACAGTTAAGACAGTTAAGAAAACTAGTAAATAATTTTTGGGACAGTTAAAACAGTTAAAACAGTTAAGAAAAGAATAACATGAAATAGTTCAGTTGTCTTTTAACGGCTTGAAAAGACCAATAAAAAAAATTTTACCATTTATCTTAACTGTCTTAACTGTCCTTGCATCTTTAACGGCGATTGCGAAATAATAAGTATGTAAACCTCAGTCATTTAGTTCGTTCAAATCATGACAAACACATCTGCACCAATTTGGACTCCAGTAAGGAAGTTATTTTCTTTCTTAGTAATTTTCTTCATTTCAGTAACCTTATTCGTTACAGCACCTGATGTTGCACTAGCACAAGGAGCTTCACCTTTTGAAGTAGGTGATTTAGTATTCTACGAAGGCAACAATTGTACACAAGACATAGTTTTTACTTACGATTCCGAAAAAGCTTCTGATGACAATTGTCAAACCTCAGGAACAGCGTGTTATGGTGATAACGATGAAGCTAGATCGTTATTGATTACAGGTTTTGCAAAACCTGGAACCAGGGTCAAAGTTTATGATTCTCCTAGTGCAGATACCACTGATGATTATGCAATTATAGACATACTACCCGATCTGCCACCTGAGGGCGCTTGTGTTGGCACTTTTGAGCAAAGCGTAATCAGACCAGGTTATAGAATTAGTTATGTTCGCAAAGATGGGTTAGATGGAAAGGTTTCTCACGTTACAGTGCAACCATAGTTTTTCAATGATTTAATCGCTCAAATGAGGGGACTACGCAACACAAAACCAGATTAACGTTGCACTTAGTACAGTTCCCTCATTTGAGGTGAATTATCTTTAATTGCTAATTGCGCTCGCACAGGTTCCGTAGATATTAATTACTTAAGTGTCTTAACTGTCCTTGCATTTTTTCAGCAATTACAAGACAATTCAAGAACAGCACCCAAAGCTTACAACAATTTAATAGCTAGGAAAAAAAATATATGTATGACACCAAAAAACTTGCGCAATCGTGGATATTTAATTGGTTCTTCGGTTTTAACCAAGTTCCCACAAATGAGGATAGTCTCATTTATATGCAATCAGTGTTATGTTGCGCTAAAGCAGATGGAGTTCTCTCTCCAAAAGAAAGGGATTGGGCGATTGGATTCTGTGCATCTTGGGGAGTAGCAGACTGGGTAATTGAAGAGCTAAAAACATATTCAGCGGATGAACCACTAGAAGAAGTTCTTGCTCGCTCTCCTCAGGTATCCATAGCACAGAGAGATATACTTCTCCATGCAATTTGGGTTAGTGCCGCTGATGGAGAATATCATGAAAAGGAAAAGGCAAAAATTCGGCACATGGCTTCTATTTTAGGAGTAAAAGAAGAAGTAGTAGAGCAGCTAGAGCAGCAATATAAAGAAGAATCAGCAATACAGCAAAAGCGCTTTAAACTTTTATATTCTGAGAAAAGCCCCTATTAATAATCTGAATTAAGAATCCCGAAAACTTTTACGAAGTCGGGATTCTGAGCAGGCGTAATTTTTCCAAATAAGAGCTTCTTGTATAAGTTATATTAGGAGGAGAATTGCTAGTTGTCGAGATATATCCAAAACTATATGAAAGTTTAATAAAAGGTTGGTCAGATTTTAATCGCAGCGAAGAACACAAGTTATATTATGATTTTTTTGAATTTCTTTTACAAGCAGGATTTGACGAAAGTCACTACAGAAAATCTATTCCTAACCCAGCTTACGATCATGCAGCTAAAATCATTGGAAAGTATTTTTTGGCAACGGCAAGACAGTTAGAAATTTACTTTGACGAGATTTTTCCTGGTGATTTTTCTAGTTCAGAGGAAAGTGAAACAGAGGATTGTGTGATTAGAGTGTTTCATTTAACCGCTTTTTATCGCAATCAACCTTTATGCCTTTTATCAATTAAATTTCCTCATTATCATGACAGTTTTGGCTTTCCACTACCACCGGAATTAGAGATAGTAAAGTTGTACGAAAAGTGTGAGTAGCTTTGCGACCAATCTATTACTTTGCAATTCTATCAACACGAGCGCACAAATTGCGATCGCCTTCTTCCACTGCCGCATTCGTCCTCAAATAATCCCGCACGCGGGAGCAACCCTCAGCTAGTAAATTTAAGTTGAGAATTTGGGGTAAATTCCACAGAATTAACTTGTTGTCCTCAGCCACAGAAGCCAAAAAAGTGCCGTCGTGGCTGACTTTAACCCCCCTCACCGCAGAAGTATGTCCTCTAAGTGTTGCCAGTTCTGTGCCGTCTAACTTCCACAATTTTACCTGGTTATCTACACTTGCCGAAGCGATCGTTTTACCGTCTGGGCTAAAGGAAATTCCCCATACTGCTGCACGATGACCTGTAAAAGTTCTCAACAAAGTACCGTCAAGTTTCCAAAGCTTAATTGTACCATCTGCACTGCCAGAGGCGATCAACCCCCCTGGGGGATTGGGGCTAAACGCAACTACCCACACGGTAGTACTATGAGCTGGAAAACTTCTCTCTAGAGTGCCATCAAGTTTCCAAATCTTAACTGAACCATCTCCACTACCAACAGCAAATCTCGTACCGTCTGGACTAAAAGCTCCTCGCCACAAGCCTTTGCCACTGCCAGTGAAAGTTTTTATCAACGTACCGTCAAGTTTCCAAAGCTTTACTGTATCATCTTGACTTGATGCAGCAAGGATTTTACCATCAGGACTGAAAGCGACTGATGTCACCATTGCTTTAAAACCACTTAAAGTCCTGACTAAAGTCCCATCTCGCTGCCAAAGTTTTACAGTACTGTCCAAACTAGCAGAAGCAATCAACTTGCCATCAGGGCTAATATTAACATAGATTACTGGTGCTTTATGTCCCACAAATGTTGCCAGCAATTTGCCTTTTTGATCCCAAAGTTTAACTGTGTTATCCTGACCTATTCCTGCTGTAGCAATTGTGGTACTATCAGAACTGATATCAACTCCGTATATTCCATTTTGGTGAGCAGTGATGGTTGAAAGTAATGGGTTCTGACTTTGCCAGAGTTTGATAACGTTGTCTGTGCCAGCTGAGGCAATAAAGCTACCATCTGGACTCCAAGCTAGCGCCCACACAGGTCCACTGTGTCCTCGAAACGTAGCTAATTCTGCGCCGCTAATGTGCCTTAGTTTAATGGTTTTGTCCAAACTGGAAGATGCAACAATCTGACCATCTCGACTAAACGCGACTTGCGAGACAACTGCTGTATGACCTGGAAAAGTTTTTAACAACTTCCCGTCCCGATTCCAAAGTTTGACAGTGTTGTCTCCACTTGATGTGGCGATAATTTGACCGTTTGGGCTGTTCGCGTAGTGTTGCGTTCCCGGAGTTCCGATAAGAGAGGCAAAGGCGACTTTGGTATTTTCACTTGGTGTGAGTATAGTTTTTAACAACTGACCATCTCGTCGCCAAAATTTCAGCATATTATCCTGACTCACCGAGACAAATATCTGACTATCGGGACTAAATGCCACTCCGGATACTCCTGCTATATGACCGGTCAGAGTTTTAATTAACGTACCGTCAAAGCTCCAAAGTTTGATAGTTTTATCCGTACTAGCAGAAGCAATCAACTGACCATCTGGGCTAAACTTGACTGACCAGATCGGTGCATTATGACCAGTAAGAGTTTTGAGTAACTTGCCCCTTCGGGGTTCGCCAGTCGCCTGCGGAGGGAAACCCTCCTTCCCTTCGGGACGCTTCGCGAACAGCGCTGGCTCACCATCTAATTGCCAAATTTTTAGTGTACGATCTTCAGAAGCAGAAACAAGCTTCTTACCGTCACGGCTAAAATTTACTGCCCTCACAGCTGCATTATGACCAGTGAGAGTTTTCAATAAAGTACCGTCACGCCGCCAAAGTTTAATTGTGTTGTCTGCGCTAGCTGAGGCAATTACAGAACTATCAGGACTGATGTCCACTGCTAGAATAGCAGACTGATGTCCCGATAAGCGGTTGTATTCGTCTGCTCCATAAACCGCTTGCGCTAGTGCATTTTTAACCTGTTCCTTAATATTTGCATCAAAAGAATTGATTTTTTGCAGTCTTCTTGTCGCCTTAATGGCTTCAACAAGCGCATCCAACCTCTGATGGGAAGCAAACAATCCTTCAGAAGATGACACTAAAGCTTTTATTTCGCTGATTCTTGCTTGATTTTCGCTTGATACTGCTTTCTTGTATTGAAAATATGTTGCTCCACCCAATAAGCTTGTAACTAGCAATGCTAAACTTACTGTCAATAATAAGAGTTTTTGTCGAGAAGCAGCTTTTTTCTCTTGAACCAGTCTTGCTTCAACTTCTTTGGAGCGTTGTGCTTCTAAAGTAAGTTGGACTTCAAGTCTATCAACTTCGGTGCTATTAGCTAAAAACCGATAGTCCAAATCGCTCAAGCTTTTCCCCTGCGCCCAGGATAAAGCGTCAATTAAAGCTTGTCCCCGTAGTAGTCGCGATGAATCTCTTTGAGCGGATGCAATCCAAGCATCGAAGGCTTGGGAGTAGGGGCGCAGTCGTCCTAGTTGTTTCTCCACCCATTCAATGTTAAAGACTTCTGCGTAAATTCGGTTTTTGACTTGTAAAAAAGAGTGCTGTTTGATGACTAATCCCGATAGCAAAAGTTCTATTTGTTCTCTACTATCATCGGCGGGAACTTGCACACCCTGTAAGATTTGCTGGTATATCCCCAGCAATCTTCCGGCACGATTTTCATTATGCAGGAGGCGATCGCGAATCGTTCTGAGATGCTCTGGTTCGTCAAGAGATTCCCAATTTTCGATCACGTGCTGACGCACAATACTTTCCACCCAATATTCCTCTGTTCCCGGTGGTATAGTCAGCGTATGTTTTTCCTGTACTGCCCAATCCACTAATTGACAGAGTTTTTGCGTCAAAAATGGTTGTCCCCCACTCCAGGCTAGTATTTCTTTGAGTATGGTGTGGGGACGCTCCAATTTGGAGACAAATCCAAGCGCCAAAGGCAATGCTTCTTCTGAGCTAAAGCCATACAAATCGATAGCTGTGCCAATATTAAATGGAGTTCTGGTTTTGTCGCGAATTAAATCGCTTGGAGTTGCCACGCCAAACAGGGCAAAACTAATGCGGTTATATTCTCGATTTAAAGAACGCTGGTTATAGCAGTAGCGAATCAATGCAAAAAAATCATCTACTGGAAATTCCAAACTGAGAATACTATCGATTTCATCTATGAATATACACAGTTTTTGCTCGGGAAACTGATTTAGTAATAATTCGATAAATTCACTTAATCTTTGCAGCAGGGAAATTTCTTCTCGTTCCTGCCACCAAGTTTTTAAATTAATTTTGCCTACACATCCCAAACCCCGCCATAAATCTCCTACCACACCCTTGTACCATTGTAAAGGGGTAATATGCCTGCTGCCAATGCGAGTCATGTCAACGTGGGTACAGAGGTATCCTTCTTTTTCTAGTTGATGTTTAGCCCGAACAAGCATGGAAGATTTACCCATCTGTCGTGAATTGAAGACATAACAAAATTCCCCTGCTAAGAGTGCCGTATATAGTTGGTAGTCAGCACGACGCACAACATAAGTTGGGTCATCATTTTGTAAGCTACCACCGACTTTAAATTGGCTATAAACCATTGGGAGATGTACTAAAAAATTGAGAATTCTAAATTCAGAATATAGCAATCTTCCATCCCTAGATCCCCGACTTTTCAAAAAAGTCGGGGATCTATGAGCAAAGCTGGCGATCGCGCAGTAGTCCAGGAGTTTCACCCGAATTGACTTCAGAATTAGTGTTCAAATAATCCCGCACCAAATCACAACCGTATTTCAGTAGGTTGAGATCGAGAATTTGCTCTAAATTCCACAGAATCGCCGTTTGATCATCACTACCAGATGCCAAGGTTTTGCCATCTGGGCTGAAGGCAACAGATTCCACGCTACTGATGTGTCCACTCAGGGTTGTGAGCAGCGTGCCGTCTAATGACCAAATCTTGATTGTGTTGTCCAAACTACCTGCAGCAATTAGTTTTCCACCGGGGCTGAATGCCACTCTTGTCAAACCAATCTTTCCCCCCTTAATGACTTGCACAAGTTTACCATCTCGGTTCCACAGCAGCAGTTGACCATCTCGTCCGGCAGACACGATGCGTTGACTATCAGGACTGATGGCAACACCCCAAACGGCACTCTTGTGTCCTTTGAGGGTTTTATAAGGCAGCAGAGTTTGATGATTGGCATCTTTCCAAGTCCACAGCTTGACCGTACTATCGACACTGGCGGAGGCAATGAACCCCCCTTCGCCCCCCTTATTAAGGGGAGCCAGCGCTGCAGGAGGGTTTCCCTCCGTAGGCGTCTGGCGTTGGGTTGGGGGGGTTGGGGGGTTTGGGCTAAAGGCGATATCCCAAATACGTGTAGAATGTGCTATGATATCTTGAATAAGTTTAAACTGTCCAAAAGCATCACGCTGCCAGAGTTTGATGGTGCGATCATCCGCTGCAGATACGAGAAACCGTCCATCAGGACTGAAAGCCAGTCCAAAAATCGGCCCGTTGTGACTACTAAGAATATCAGTTTTGCCATTAGCAAGGTTGAGGAGATAAATTTTGCCGGAAGCACCTGCTACTGCAAGGATCTGCTGATTCTCCTTTGAAGACGATCTGTAAATGGGGCTGAAGGCAGCACTGTTAAGCTCGTTGGTACTAATAGGAATTGTTTTTATCGCAGAACCGTCCCATCGCCATAACTTAATTTCCTGCCCTGCGACTGTGGCAAGTAGAGATTGACTATCCAGCATGTCTTTTGCATAAGCCACCCGCCAAACGACATCTCGATGTCCGTGCAGGGGCTGCTGGAAGGGCGAGATCTTCCAGAGCTTGATGATACCATCTTCGCTAGCAGAGGCGATCGTACTACCTTGAGGGCTGATGGCAACCGATCGAACTGTGACACGATGTCCGCGAAGGGTTCTCAACAAGCTACCGTCACGCCGCCAGAGCTTCACTGTTTTATCAGCACTTGCTGAGGCGATCAAAAGTCCATCGTTACTGAATACTACCTGAGAAATTTCTCCGGTGTGTCCCTCTAGGGTGAGGAGCAATTCTCCTTTGCGACTCCACAATTTAACGAGTTTATCTGAACCGCCAGAAACTAGGGTTTGCCCATCGGGACTAAATGCCAAAGTCCGGACTGCTGCAGAGCCGTTTTGTATGGTTCGGATCTCTGTGCCATCTCGGTTCCAGAGTTTGATGGTGTTATCTAAACTGCAAGATGCTAAAATCTCTCCATCGGGGCTAAAAGCTACGCTCCAGACTGCTGCCTTATGTCCTTCCAGAGTTTTGATTAACGTGCCATCGGTGCGCCAGAGCTTGATGGTGCGATCGCTACTGGCAGACGCAATTGTTTGTCCATCCGGGCTGAACGCCACTCCCCAAACCGCTGCGGAGTGTCCTTTGAGCGTTGCTAGTGGGGTACCATCGGTTGCCCAAAGCCGTACTACGCCATCTAGCCCAGAGGCAACAATCCGTTGGCTATCCGGGCTGAATTTAACGCTGTACAAAGTGGCATCATGATGTAAGGTGCGAACCAGAGTGCCATCGCGTTTCCAAAGCCGGACGGTTCGATCTGTACCAGAGCTAGCAATCCACTGTCCATTCTTGCTCAGATCAACGTCCAAAGCTCCCCCCTCATGTCCTGATAGGCGATTAACTTCATCAGCTCCGTAAACGGCTTGTTCAAGTACCACGCGGGTTTGAGAATCTAATGCCCTTTGGGATGCCCGAGCGAGAAGATTGAGTTTTTGAAATTTTTGTCGCGCCTCAATTGCTTGCACCAAAGAATCCAAATGTTGATTGGAATTGAAGCTACCATTTGAAGCACTGACTAGTGCTCGTACCTCACTGATTGCTGATTGTTGGTAAGCACTGAGTGTTGCAATCCCTAAGACAATGGCTGCAACTAGTGCCAGACTTACCCATACTAGTAATTGTCGCTGACGGCGAGCGCTCAGTCGTTCAATCTTCAATCGCGCTTCAATTTCTTTGAGCCGCTCAGCTTCTAATTTTTGCTCGACTTCTCGATGCTCTAGTTCCTGACTTGCGGTTAAAAATTGATAATCCAAATCGCCTAAGTTTTTACCTGAAGTCCATTCTATGACTTCTCGTAAAGCTTGCCCCCGTAGCAGGCGCGACTCATCAAGATAACCCGACGCTACCCAAGCATTTAACGACTGGGAATAGGGGCGCAGATTGTCCAACTGCTTGAGCACCCAATCGGGATTAAAGACATTTTGGTAAATAGGATTTTTAATGCGCAGATAGCCGTTGTGCTTCTCAACTATTCCAGACAATAATAGTTCAATTTGCTCTGTTGTGTCATCGACGGGAACTTGCACACCCTGTAAGATTTGCTGGTAGATGCTCAGCAATCTTCCCGCACGGTTTTCATTATACAGGAGGCGATCGCGTATCGTCTTTAAATGCTCCGGTTCGTCAACCGACTCCCAATTTTCGATCACGTGCTGACGTACAATACTTTCCACCCAATATTCTTCTGTTCCCGGTGGTATAGTCAGCGTGTGTTTTTCCTGTACTGCCCAATCCACTAATTGACAGAGTTTTTGCGTCAAAAATGGCTGTCCCCCACTCCAGGCTAGTATTTCTTTAAGAATATTATGGGGACGCTCAAATTTTCCGACAAATCCAAGCGCCAAAGGCAATGCTTCTTCTGAGCTAAAGCCATACAAGTCGATAGCTGTGCCAATATTAAATGGAGTTCTGGTTTTGTCGCGAATTAAATCGCTTGGAGTTGCCACGCCAAACAGGGCAAAACTAATGCGGTTATATTCTCGATTTAAAGAACGCTGGTTATAGCAGTAGCGAATCAATGCAAAAAAATCATCTACTGGAAACTCTAAACTGAGAATACTATCGATTTCATCTATGAATATACACAGTTTTTGCTCAGGAAATTGATTGAATAATAATTCTTCGATAAACTCACTCAATTTTTGCGGCAAAGAAATTTCTTCTTTTTCCTGCCACCAAGTTTTTAAATTAATTTTGCCTACACACCCCATCCCTCGCCATAAATCTCCTACCACACCCTTGTACCATTGTAAAGGGGTAATATGTCTGCTGCCAATGCGAGTCATGTCAACGTGGGTACAGAGGTATCCTTCTTTTTCTAGTTGGTGTTTAGCCCGCACCAGCATGGAAGATTTTCCCATCTGTCGAGAATTGAAAACGTAACAAAATTCCCCTGCTTTCAGGGAAGTATATAGTTGGTAGTCACTACGACGCACAACATAAGTTGGGTCATCATTTTGTAAGCTACCACCGACTTTAAATTGGCTAGAAATCATGGGGAGATTTAAACTTTCTGATAGGTTTAACTAAAACTATAAACCCTTGATAGTCCGCCTATAAATTCATTTCTATGTTTAAAGCTAAAGTCGGCTGAAGTAGACTGGACTAAGCGTTATTTTCATTTATCCCTATTTCGTCAATACAATGCGATCGCCAAACTTAGCTGCGAGTTTGCGATCATAAGTTAGCATCTAAGTATCAGATTTCCAAGACTGCACTCGACTTTCTGATTCCATCGGTAAAGCCTCCGCCCGTTGACGAATACGAGCAAGCATTTCATTACGTTGCCCATAGCGTTTTTGCAACAAATCGCGGACTTCTTGCTCCATTGAAATCCCCTTTTGTCCCGCTAAGCGTTTAATTCGATCAACTAACTCATCAGATATATTGCGAATGGTAATTGTTGCCATTCTACCTCCTTAAAAGAGTGATAGTCTACTTGCAGCTCATTATTTTATGCTAGCACTTTGCTGGCATTAGCGGCAGTTTTCTACTTCTGCATGTACCACTTTCTTAGAAAGATTTAGATTTACAACAATTGATTTTTAAAATACAAACGGTAAAGCTCACAACTATGGGTAACAAAATCACCGTTAATATTTACTAGTCCCAGACTATCTAATTTGTAGGCAAGTGGAGATACTAATTTGAGAGGTTGTTCGGCAGAAATTACCTGTTTGAAAGCATTTTCAAGTGCTGGTTCTGCTTGCAAGAAAGCTAGTAATCTCCGTAAGTGATCGTTATAAATTCCTGATTCGGTAGCGGCTTCTTGTAAAAGCTGCTTCAGTATTAATTCTCGCCTGTGCATATAATAGAAAGCGAGTTGCAACAAGTAAGGATGTCCACCTACCATTCCCATAAGTTGCTTATTTTGGGCATTCGTCCATTCAAGTCCATGACGGCTAGCTAAAGTCATGACTTCATCTGGTGTAAATAATGGTAATTTTAAGGGTAATCCCACATTAAATGGAGATTGATTAATTTGAAGTTGAATGTAAACATCTGTAGAATAAGTGAGGACTAAACGCAGTTTTTGCCATATTTTTATAGTTGTTGCTTGTTCGTACCAAGAACGCAACAGCGAGAAAAACTCCTCAGCAATTTGTGGATACTCAAAAACTCGATTAACTTCGTTTAAGCCTAAGACTAAAGGTCTCTTGATTTGCTCTAATATATAAGCTTCAAAATAAATAGTACAGCTAACTTTACTGCCCATATCGACATCCCAATAGACGTCTAGTTTTGGTTCTAGCTGTAACTTTCTAGTGATGTTAGTGCTAAACCAACGAAAAAATTTATCGATATCGGAGAATACAGTTTTTTCTGCCTGCTGAAAGTCGATAGTCACAGTCCGATATTTCTGTGCCTCTGCATGAGCTAATATCCGCAGCATCAAAGAAGTTTTACCCATTTTCCAAGGTGCTCTGATGCGGATGATGCTACCTGGTTTGGTCACTTCTTCGTAAGCAAGGACATCGATGGGAGGACGTTCGATGTAAAACTTAGAGTCCAGAGAAACCGGACCACCAGGAAATTCTCCAGAGGTGGTACTCTGACGGCGGAATTCAAGGAGTGTTTGCTGCTGTTCCTTGTTAAGTGGGCGCGACTCAAACACCCGTCGAAAGTTATTTTTACCTATTGGTTCTCCCCAAAAGTCGCTCAAACTAGACCATAACTCCGAAGCAGTACGACTGAGGTATTCCTTAACATAGTTAGTTTCTGCTGCCATATCGGCATAAGTTTTTCCCTCCCATGTAGAACGCAACACCACCTCTTGAAGCGGCGTTAAACCCTCAGGTAGACTGACTTTGAGTAAGTTTATCACTTCGTCAACAGTCATCTTAACAATTTATTTATTTTACTAGCGTATAAAAATTATCTCACCAATGTTGATCTTCTCGTTGTGTAAAAATTACTTTTTTCTCTCTATATCAACAACAAAAAGTATTATAAATACTAACTCAATTCCTTGACAAAATGAACAACGTTTGTAGTATAATCTCCCTATTAATTTTTAGGAGTCTTTGTCAGCGAGATTTGCGATCGCTACCGTTCTTGCCAGGTAATTCTTTAGACAAGAATATTAGTAAATTAGCAAAAATTTGCTAGATAATCAGTAACTTTTTTCTCACTTATGCCCTTTTAAAAAAGCGTATCTTCTGATATAATTTGCAGCTTTGATAGTTGTCAAATAGCCGTTCGCTAGATGTTGAGAATGCTCAGATCTTGCACGTCCACATTCGTAAGCCTTGACTTATGTAAGGGCTAATAGCTCAAGTTCGTTAAAACGGACTCAAAGAGTTACCCAGTCAGCAGTTAGCAGATCTTGAGCTTTAAGTCAAGAATTTATTTCTTTAGTTACCGATAACACAGAAACCCGGTTTTTGGAAAAACCAGGTTTCTCAAGAGTGTGGTTTCATAGTATTGTATAAAAACAACTTTTTGCTCACGGTACGAAAAACTTTAGCTGAAAAGTTATTATTTTCAGTACTTGACAAAAGTTAAAACAGTTGAAAATATCTAATTGAAAGGGTTTAAGAGTTGTTTCCGTAAGTTATTAAAGAAAAAAAACAATGAAAAAGTATTAGTTTATACAAGTTTTACCAAAATTGGCAACTATGTCAAGGGACGAAAGTAACTTTTTTGCTACTTATGGGTTGGTCAAAAGGGTGTCTGACGGCAAAAATGAGGTTCTTAACCTGTTTGCAAATCATCATTGTTCAAGTAAATAATTATCTATGGTTAAGAAATGTTCTTTCATCGTCCTCAAGCTTTGAGCAACAAGAATAGATGTAAAGGAGTTGATTGTATTTTGGATATCACCCTCTTCTCAGAAACAATTCGAGATAATCTGCTTCCTGCGGTAATTATTGCCTGTGCTATAGGGGTTGGCGTTAGTTTTTTTGCTTTGTTATTTCTTTTAGCTTTCTTATTTAAGAAAATGAGTGAATTCATGACAACTCGCTTTTTATCTCCTGAGGGAAGAAGAATATATGACAAAGTTGTTTCTTCCTATCAAAACGTATTGGGCTTAACTATTGTCTTAGTTCTGATTGACTTGACTTTATTACTAATTCCCAAACCTAGTTGGCTTAACTACGTTGAATTTAGTTTGGCAGTGTCGGTGGCGATCGCAGTAGGCTGGTTAAGTTCTTTGCTGTTTAAGAAATTTTACGAAGTTTACTTGCAAGAAACTGCTCAGAAGCGCAAAGTCAACGGTGAGTTACTTGTGATCGGTAATCTCGTAGGCGAAGCAGCAATTTTTCTGGTGATTTTCTTCATTTTTGCTCAAACTCACCAAATCAATGTCGTAGGTTTGACAGCAAGTTTGGGAATTGGGGGAATAGCTATTGCTTTCGCAGCACAAGAGACTTTGCAGCAAATACTGGGTGGAATTGTTCTTTATATTGACCGACCTTTCGTCATTGATGATTATATTGGTTTACCTGATGGTACATTTGGTAGAGTTGAATCCATTGGTTTGCGTTCCACTAAGATTCGTAATTCTGGAAAAGGAACAGTCACTATAGTTCCCAATAGTTCGCTAACGGGCATGAGTATCGAAAACTTCACAGGAGCCAGAAAAGTAGTTTCTCTAGTTTACTTAACTTTCTACCGTGAAGTAATGGAAGATGAAAAAGCTTTAATTCGTCAAGTCATTTTAGAAAGTACCACTGAGATTTTTGGTATTGACTCTCGTAATACAGATGTGGCATTTAAAGATATTATCCAAGATGGAAGAGCCAATATTACTCAGGCGCAAATAAACTTCTTTATTCTCGGTTCTGGTGAAATGTCAATGGAGATACGCCGCCAGTTACTAGATATGGCAAAACAAAATATTACTCTGCGATTAAAAGAGTTTGGTGTTGCCTTCGATCTTGAAGAAAAACCTGTTGACGTTGATGCACCTATTACTATCTAACTTAATCTAAAATGGAGACTCTACTTAACATAAGACCTTGGTATTATCTTGACGAATCAACTCGAAATATACTCATCTCAATTGGCATTAAACTCGGCATTTTCTTATTATTCATTTTCGTTGCTTTATTAGTTGGAAAGTCTGTGCCCCGCTTTCTTAAGGGAATTGTGCGGAGATTTTCACCCCAACCGTTTCAAAAGATTTATGAAAATTTAGTAGATCCTTTGTCAAAGACACTGGGGATTGTCGCCACATTAATTCTTGTTTCAGTGTGTCTGAATTTTATTCAAGAATATACAGGCTTCTACCGATTCTTGAAATTTTTCTCCGATTTATCAATAGCTGTCAGTCTTGCAATATTCATTTCTGGTTTATTCCGTAACTTCTTGCGGGTATATGGAATTGAATTGATTCGCAAACTGGGTTTGGAAATAGATGAGTTACTGCTTGTTTTTGAAACCATTGCTAACATTATTATCGGGTTTATTGTGGCTGTAGCATTTGCGCAAAGCCAAAACGTAAACTTGATTGGTTTAGTTGCTGGTTTAGGTATTGGTGGTATAGCAGTTGCTTTTGCATCTCAAAAAACTCTTGAACAAATTTTTGGCACAATTGTCATATATTTAGACCGTCCTTATGTTCCTGGAGAATACATTCGCGTTCATTTAAGTTCTCAAGGTCTTCTATTTGCCCGTGTCGAAGCGATTGGTTTACGTTCAACAAAGCTGCGTACACCTGCTAAAAGTACTCTGGTAGTTGTCCCCAACTCAATTATGGCGGATGCAGATATTGAAAATGTGACGCGAGGAAAGAAGGTAATGGTATTACTTTATCTTGATTTTCTTCGCAGTTTGGAGAAATCAGAGCAGGCATTGCTGGAAAAAGTGATTAAAGAAAGTACTAACTCTTTGTTTGGCATAGATCCAAACAGTACAAAGATTAGTTTATTTTCTAGGGAAAATTATCCTGGAGTTCGGGCTAGGGTAAGTTTCTTTATCTTGGGATCAAATGAAAATTCACTTGAATTCCGCAAGCGGTTGTTAGAGTTAGCTAATGATTCTATTTTGAAAAAGCTTCAGAGTCATGGCATAGAATTCACGATGCAAGAACCAACGCTCTATCTAGAATCTCCTGTACCAATTTAATTTTGGTTTTTTCACATACAGGGTAAAGTTTCCATGACAACTTCACGATACTCTCAAAGCCAAGCATATGAAAAAAGCCATTCAATGATGCGCTCATTTTGCCAATCTACAGAGATCCCCAGTCTGGACACTACAGAAACACGGCTATGTTCAAAACGTAGTCGCGGTGTAGTTCTGACTACGCTAGGAATTAAGCGATTGCAAGCCGCCATCCATTTGGCAGAACTACAGGAAAATAAAGGGCAACGCTTCTCTCAAGAAGAACTCAGCGATCGCATGAGAGTTTCTACCAAAACTTTGAGTAGACTTTGGTCTGTCACAGTAGGATTAGATCAACGTACTCTCAAACTCTGCTTTAGCGCCTTTAATCTCGAACTGAGAACAGAAGACTATACCACAGCCAGTGCTAATCGCAATCCAGATATTGCGGTTGAGTGGTTTCCCAAATCACAATTGGTAGCCCGATTGTACAAATATCCCAGTGGTCCAGAACCACTCAATTCGATTTTTTACATTTCTCGCCCCCCCATCGAAGAACTAGCCTACCAAGAAATCACCCAACCGGGATGCTTCATTCGCATTAAAGCCCCTAAAGAAATGGGAAAAAGCTCGCTCATGTACAGGGTTCTAGCTTACGGGATGTCTTTGGGCTATCAAACTGTAAATTTGGACATGAACCGAGTTGATGCCTCGATTCTAAACAACGTTGATAAATTCTTGCGCTGGTTCTGTAAAAGCGTCTGTTTGGAGTTGAACCTAGAACTCAACCTGGATGACTATTGGGATGAAGAAATTGGCAGCAAGTTAAGCTGTAGCATCTACTTCCAATATCTGCTGGAGCATCTCGATCGTCCTCTAGTTTTGGCGTTGAATGAAGTCAACAGAATTTTTGAATATCCTGAACTAGCCCAAGAATTTTTGCCCCTGCTGCGATCGTGGCATGAGTCTGCTCAACAGGAACTCGCTTGGCAAAAACTGCGGTTAGTAGTCATTTATTCCACAGAAATTTATATTCCCCTAGACATCAACCACTCCCCTTGTAATGTAGGGCTACCGCTTCAGTTACCAGAGTTTACCCGCGCTCAAGTAGAGGATTTGGCATTGCGTCATGGACTTGATTGGCGAACTGGTAATCAAGCCGAGCAACTGATGGCGATGGTTGGGGGACATCCCGCGTTGGTGCGTATTGCTCTCTATCACCTTTGCACTCAAGAGGTGACGTTACCGCAACTATTGCAAGCGGCGAGTACAGAAGCGGGAATTTATGGCGCATACTTGCGGCGTCACTTGACCACGTTGCAAAAAAACCCCGAATTGGTAGCTGCAATTGATGCAGTAATCGTAGCAGAAAACGGCATTTCCCTGGAACCCTTACTTCTTTATAAATTAGAAAGCCAGGGATTGGTGAAACTTAATTCGGATGGAGTAACTATTAGCCATGAGTTGTATCGTTTATATTTTCAGAAATATTTATTTAAGAGATGAACCCACACGCTTACAAAGTTGGCGGCTGCTTGAGAACAGACGATCCAAACTACGTCGAGCGCCGCGCTGATTCTGAACTCTATCGCGCCCTCAAAGCAGGTGAATTTTGTTACGTCTTCAATTCGCGGCAAATGGGTAAGTCTTCGCTGTTAGTTCGGATCAAGCATCGGCTGCAACTTGAAGGATTTATCTGTACCTATGTTGACATGACTCAAATCGGCGGTGAGAATATCACCCCGCAACAGTGGTATAAGGGTGTAATGGTGAGCCTTTTACATGGACTCAAGCTGTTTGATAAAGTGAATTTCAAAGCTTGGTGGCAGGAGCATGAGGATATCTCACTCCTGCAGCGCTTGAGTCAGTTTATCGAAGAGGTGTTGCTGGTCAATTTCCCCAACGAGCAGATTTTTATCTTCATAGATGAAATTGATAGCATTCTCAGCCTGAATTTTTCTGTTGATGATTTTTTTGCCCTAATTCGCTTCTGCTACAACCAGAGAGCGCATAATTCAGCTTACGATCGCCTCACATGGGCGCTGTTTGGGGTAGCAACACCTGCCGATTTAATTAGCAATAAAAAAAGGACACCCTTTAACATTGGCACAGCCATAGAGTTAGAGGGATTTCAACTGCACGAAGCACAACCGTTGATCAAGGGATTAGAAGGCAAGGTGAGTAACCCCCAAGCTGTTTTTCGAGAAATCATGGCGTGGACTGGGGGACAGCCGTTTCTCACGCAAAAGCTCTGTCAGTTAGTAACCATAGCAACCCAAGAAACGCAAAGTTATCAGCTACCGCCACCCCCAGGTACAGAAGGCTTTTGGATAGAGAATCTGGTGCGATCGCGCCTGCTCAACCACTGGGAATCGCTTGATTCGCCTGAGCATTTGAAGACAGTCAGGGATCGCCTTCTACGTAAGGAGCAGCAAGTCGGTAGATTACTGGGCATTTATCAGCAAATCTTACAGGGAGTTGAGATTAAATCGGACGACTCTCCAGAACAAATCGAACTTCTGCTATCAGGTTTAGTAGTGAAACAGCAGGGTTTTTTGCAGGTGAAAAACCGCATTTATCAAGAGGTTTTTCATCTCGCATGGGTAGAAAGACAATTACAAAACCTGCGCCCTTACTCCCAATTATTAGATGCCTGGATTGCTTCAAAAAAACAAGATAAATCGCGGCTATTACGTGGACAAGCGTTGATTGATGCCCAACTGTGGTCAAATGGTAAAAGCTTGAGTAACCTGGACTATCAGTTTTTAGCAGCCAGTGTTGAATTCGATCGCCACGAAGCGCAACTGGCGTTGGAGGCTTCACGCACCAAGGAAATTGAAGCACGACTGGCAGAACAGAAAGAAAATGCCAGAACACAAAGGTTCTTGCTGATCGTAGTTAGTATCGCCTTGATTGTTGCCAGTGCCTTAGGAGTGGGGACTTTCTTGGAAACCAGGATAGCAGCCAAGAGCGAGATTAAGGCGATGATTACTTCCAGTCAAGCCCTGTTTGCCGACAATCGCGGACTAGATGCACTCATCGCAGGCATCAAAGCCAAGCGGCAATTGCAAAAGTTAGGTGTGGCAGACACTAACCTCAACAATCAAGTTGAAAATAATCTGCGCCGGGTAGTTTATGGATCTGTTGAGTATAACCGCTTATCCGGTGATAGTGGTATGGTTGGCAGTTGCATTCAGCCCCGATGGAAAGATCCTAGCGACTGGCAGCAGTGATAACACCGTCAAACTGTGGCGGCAAGACGGTACATTGCTGAGAACGCTTAAGGGGCATAGTGCGGCAGTTGACAGCGTTGCATTTAGTCCCAACCCCCCAGAAGGGGGGTTAATTGCCTCAGCCAGTTTGGATAACACTGCCAAACTGTGGCAGCTAGACGGCACATTGCTGACGACGCTGAAGGGGCATACTGCTCAGGTTTGTGATGTGGCGTTTAGTCCTGATGGTAAAACCATTGCCACCGCCAGTTCCGACAACACAGTTAAAATTTGGCAACAGGACGGAACGTTGTTAACCACCCTCACTGGGCATACTGCTAAAGTTTGGAATGTTGCCTTTAGCCCGAACCCCCCAACCCCCCGAAATTCGGGGGGCGAAGGGGGGTTGATTGCTACTGCCAGTTCTGACAATACTATCAAACTTTGGCGGCGAAATACCAAGGGAAATACCATCAAACTGGAGCGAACCCTCCAGGGGCATAATGCAGCGGTTGTTAGTGTAGCGTTTAGCCCCGATGGTAAAACCCTTGCCTCCGGAAGTGAGGATAAAACTGTCAAGCTTTGGCAGCTAGACGGTAAATTGCTACATACCTTTAGCGGGCATGAAGCTGTAGTTAACCAAGTCACTTTTAGCCCAAACCCCCCAACCCCCGGAATCCCGGAAGGCGAAGGGGGGTTGATTGTCTCAGCTAGTGCAGACAAGACTGTGAAAATCTGGCAGCGGGATGGGAAGTTGTTAACTACTCTTAGAGGGCATAGTGCTACAGTTTTTGACGTAGCTTTTAGCCCAGATGGTTGTGCGATCGCCACTGCCACAGATAAAGCCGTCAAACTCTGGAAGCCAAAAGTCGCTTTACTGAAAACCCTTGACAGGGATGATGCCAGGGTTTGGGGAGTTGAGTTAAGCCCAGATGGTAGTACTATAGCCTCAGCAGGTTCAGATAACAACGATGTTCAGCTGTGGAGCAGGGACGGCATTTTGCTCAAGACGCTTAAGGGACACACTGCTGTGGTAAATACGGTTGCCTTTAGGGCTACTCACACCGCATCCTCTGCCGACAAAAGCACCGAAGCCAAAGAAAACGTTGGACAAATTCTTGCCTCGGCTAGTGACGACGCTACCATTAAACTCTGGAAGCTAGATGGGACTTTATTGACTACTTTGAAGGGACACGATGCTGGAATTAAGGCAATATCGTTTAGCCCCAACCCCCCAACCCCCCTTTTGAAGGGGGGCGAAGGGGGGTTACTCGCTTCAGGCAGTGATGACACCACTATTAAACTATGGAAGCTAGATGACACCTTGTTGACTACCCTTACTGGGCATACTGCCCAGGTTCTCGCTGTGGCGTTTAGCCCTGATGGTAATCTCCTTGCCTCAGCCAGTGCAGATAGTACTGTCATCCTTTGGAAGCGAAGTAGCACTGGTAATTTTTTACCCTTCCCCTACAAAATTCTCAAGCGGCAAATATCTGGGGTTTGGGGTGTGCAATTAAGCCAGAAGTGTCAGAAAATCGTCTCTGCCAGCTCGGATAACTCCACTCATCTCTGGACGCAGGATGGCAGGTTGCTAAAAACCTTGCAGAGAGATACTCCCTTTACTCAGATTGATTTTAGCCCGAATGGTCGAATCATTGCTGTAGCCCGTGGTGACGGGATCATTGATATGTGGAGCAGTAGTGGCACCCTACTAACCAGGCTCACTGGATACCCCGGAATTTTTTCGCACATTGCCTTTAATCCTGATGGTAAAACCTTTGCCATGGCCACCCAAGACCAGAAGGTAATTATATGGGATTTGCAGCAGATTGTCAATCTAGACTTCTTAGCATCAGCAATTCTAAATTTGGAAAATTAGGATGAGTTGACAGCTTTAATCGGTTCAAACTCATCTAACATGAAAGAAA
>NZ_JACXAE010000117.1 GCF_014698965.1 Iningainema tapete BLCC-T55 | reverse complement strand
TGGCGAGGTTGGTTAAAATTACACGACCTCTGCGAGGGTTGGCAGCTTGCTATAGAGACTTAACGGGAAAAGTCAGCATTATTACTACTGTCTTGCTGCGTGTTTGTTATCTTATCTAACACTAATCTAATAGTATTAATACGTACTTTTTCTTTTGTAGCTTCTGACAATAGTTCCCAAAGTTTTGGACAAAAGACTCGCTGCACGGTACTGTCAGAGTACCCTATAACCTGAACATCTTTGAGCTTCTTACCTGACAAAACTTGTTGAAGGATAGACTTTTGAACATTTGTCAAAGAATTTCCTGTTTGAGAGTCCACTAAATTGTTTGCTACTGTTATGAGTTCCAATATTTTTTCTCTGTCCATCGGTTAATTGTCAATTACTCCTTTTAAGGAGCTTAACCTAGATAGCTGAAATAATTTTATACATTGAATAAATTGAGTGAACAAGCTGAAAATGTTGAAGATTTTGAACTAACAGCTGAATATACAGATGAAATTTACAGCACAAAATGAATGATATATCCGATACTTTATAACTAAAGCCTTGCAACGCCCTATACTACATTATAAATAATCTTCTTGCTATCAAGGAGTAGTTAAATTTCGTGACATTTTCCGGATGTATAAATCCGCTCTTACCATAAATCACGTAAGTATCAATGTAAATAAAATACAAAAAAGTAATAAGTGTCAGTAATAGTAAAGTTGATATCAAACAATATTTTTAGCTTGTTTCTTAAGTATAATCTGGGTGGCGGAGCAAAAATTACTATAAACTAAATCTAATTAAAGCGTCATAAGGCATATGATTTGTTGCCTGAATCCCGATTGTCCAAACCCTGAAAATCCTGATGGTAACAATATTTGCCAAAGTTGCCAGACACCACTGATTCCTCTACTGAGGGGACGCTATCGCGTGACTAGATTGCTTTCCAAGGACGGTGGCTTTGGTAGAACCTATCTGGCAGAAGATATAGATAAACTGAACGAAATCTGTGTAGTCAAGCAATTAGCTCCTAAAGTTCAGACTGCTAGAGTGCTTTCTAAGGCAAAGCAACTATTTGAAGCAGAGGCAAAACTACTGCAACAGTTGGGTGAAAATCCGCAAATTCCAACTTTGTTGGCTTACTTTGAGCAAGATAACAATTTGTATTTAGTGCAACAGTTTATCGATGGGCAGAATTTACTCAAGGATTTGCAACAACGGAAAAAGTATAACGAAAAGGAAATTCGGGAGTTTTTACTAGACTTGTTGCCTGTACTCAAGTTTATTCACCAGCGCCAAGTGATTCATCGGGATATCAAGCCAGAGAATATAATGCACCGAAACAGTGATGGGCGTTTGGTGCTGATTGATTTTGGTGCATCCAAGGAACTAAGCGAAACAGTGCAGAGCAAACCAGGAACGACTATTGGCACAAATGGCTACAGTCCTATAGAACAGATACGGAATGGAGAAGCTTACCCAGCTAGTGATTTGTTTGCTTTGGGAGCTACCTGCTTTCATCTGCTGACTGGGGTTTCTTCTTTTCAACTGTGGACAATGCAAGGTTATAGCTGGATTCCTAATTGGCAACAATACTTGACAAGTCCAATTAGTAGTGATTTGGCAAATGTTCTCGATAAACTCTTGAAAATAAACATCCAGGAGCGCTATCAATCAGCGGATGAAGTAATTAAAGACTTGATTCCTCAGCCAACGCCAGTCAATAATAACAAGCGCAAAAATCCACTGCTGGTTGGTGGTGCCATACTAATTTTGGGTATTGGGGGTCTATATTGGTGGAAATCTCACTCATCTCGCCCCCCTGTAATCCCTGTCATTGATAACTCCAGTCTGCTGAAAACTTTGAGTGGACATTCCAACGTTGTTACTTCCGTCGCCCTTAGCCCAGATGGAAAAACTCTTGCCAGTGGCAGTTGGGACACCACACTTCAACTGTGGGATTTAGCGACTGGCAAGAAACTTAACACTCTAGAAGGGAATTCTGGGCGGCTTTATACCGTTTCCATCAGTTCAGATGGCAATACGGTTGCTAGTGGAAGTGGTCAAAACACCATCAAATTATGGAATCTTGTAACTAAACAGGAGCTTGGCATTCTCCAAGGTCATAGTAACGCAGTTAAATCCATCACCTTCAGTCAAGATGGACAAACTCTTGTCAGTGGTAATTTTGATGGCAGCATCAAAGTGTGGAATTTGTCAACCCGACAGGAAATCAAAACTCTCCAAGGGCACTCCCAACAGGTAAAATCAGTTGCTATCAGTTCCGATGGAAAAACTTTGGTCAGTGGTAGTGGTGATAACAGCATTAAACTGTGGAATATAATAAGCGGACAGAACCGCACCCTTTCAGGGCATTCGTCTTCAGTGAACGCAATCGCCATTAGCCCAGATGGAATAATTCTTGCCAGCGGTAGTGCTGACAAGACTATAAAAATGTGGAATCTCCCAAGCGGACAAGAAAGCCAAACTCTAAAAGGTCACTCCTATGCAGTGAATGCGATCGCCTTCAGCCCTGATGGGACGATACTTGCTAGTGGTAGCGCCGACCACACAGTAAAACTGTGGAATACCGCAAGTGGACAGCAAATCCGCACCCTACAAGGGCATACCAAAGAAGTTACCTCTATAGCCTTTAGTCCTGATGGTAATACCTTAGCTAGTGGCAGCGTGGATCAGACTGTTAAAATTTGGCGGGTGTATCCTTGATTTTATTGTGGGGGAGAGTGATGTGTCGGCTGGTGCTATTATTACGCAGGCAGGGTGCATGCCTCAAGATGCATTCTTGTAGTTTTACTGTTGTTGAAGTCTACGGATTGCGTCCTGTGCTGAATTGTAACTTTTCATATTATTTCCTTCACGAAAGATTTGGGCAGCTTTCTGTAAATCATTAATCGCATTTTGTTTGTTTTTTAACTCTCTATAAGCCAAACCCCTAAAGCCATAAGCATAACCATCGTCAGGTTTCAGTTTAATCACTTGACTGTAATCCTCAATCGCTCCTTGATAGTCTTCCTGCTCATATCTGGCATAAGCCCGGTTGCTATAAAGTTCCGCGTTATTAGGTTTGAGTTTAATCGCTTGGCTATAATCCTCAATCGCTCCTTCATAGTCTTTCTGCTCTGATCTGACACTAGCCCGCTTTTGATAAAGTTCCGCGTTATTGGGTTTGAGTTTAATCGCTTGGCTATAATCCTCAATCGCTCCTTCATAGTCTTTCTGCTCCTTTCTAGCATAAGCCCGAGCAGCGTAGATTAAATGTGTTAGGTCTGGAGCGATTTTGATGGCTGTGTTATAATCTTCCATTCCGCCCTTATTATCTTTCAAGACAAATCGCGCATATCCCCTGTTTGTGTAAACCCAGGCATTTTGAGGTTGGAGGCTCACAGCTTTATCGAAATCCCGAATGGATTCCTGTCGTTTCCCTATTTTAGCGTAAGCATAACCTCTATACATATATGCTGGGACATAGGTTGGTCGGGATTTCAAAGCCTCGGTGTAGTCGTTTATTGCCCCTTGATGGTCTTCCTTCGTGGAACGGACAATCCCCCGCTCTGTGTAGAACTGGTAGGCGAATTGAGGAGAGAGGCGTATGGCTTGCGTGTAATCGTCAATTGCTTTCTGAGTTTCTCCCAGCAGCGAGTAAGCATAACCCCGTTCGGAGTAAATCTCTGCACTGTCAGGCTTGAGGCGCAGAGCTTGCTTAAAATCCTCATCAAATTTTTGACGGTTTCCCATTCTGGCGTAGACTGTTCCACGGGTGATGTAGGCAGCAAAATATTTCGGCTGTAAGTCTATAGCTTTCTTTAAATCAGTAAGCGCTTCAGTATACTCCTTCTGCAAAGAGCGGAGATTACCTCGAAGGTGATAGCCAAAGGTTAAGTCTGGCTGAAGTGCCAAGGCTTTGTTTACCTCGTCAATTGCTCCAGAGTAGTCATTTAAGTACTCACGAGTTTGACCGAGCCGGATGTAACTCTCAGAACTATTGGGATTAATTCCAATAGATTTTTTGCCCGCCTCCAGCGCTTCTGGGTAACGCCCTAACCCATTTAGTGCACTAGCTAGCCAATTGTAAAGGATAAAATCATCAGGTCTCAAGTCAATCGCTTTCTCAATGGCTTTGCGTGCTTCTTCGTATTCCCCTGAGTAAAAAAATGCATCACTAAGCTGACGCCAAGCTTGATCGGACTTTTGATTGTGATTAATGGCTGTTTTAAATGATGCAATGGCTTGTTTATATTTTTCTTGACGTATCAGCGCCATACCATGTGCGTACCAAGCCTCATCAAAATCCCGCTTTATATTAATTGCTTTTTCAAAAGCTTGCTCTGCTTGTTCGTACCGACGTAATCGCCACAGTTTATTACCAAAATTTAGCCATTCAATTTCATCAGAGCTACTTTCCGGTTGTTTTAAATTTAGAGAAGCTCTGACGATTTCATCTTGTTGTGAAGCAGTAAGTGGCTCTGGTGGAGAACTCTTTTGTGTGAAGTTAAGAGCAGTGTTTTCTTGCTTTATCTTTGCTAAAAATGTGCGAATCGGGATACCCAAGCTATAACCTAGTTCGAGTTTGGGTTTCTGAGTTGTTTTTTCTGGGATTGGACTTAGTTTTTCTCCTTTAACAGCTTCTGCTGCTGTATGAATCCCAATCAAGCGTCCCTCAATATCTAACACAGGTCCGCCACTCATGCCTTCTGCGGTGATGTTGGTGTATACAAGCTCATATCCGCTAGACAAAGAGCGGTCATCCCTGGCGTGGTTGGCAGCTCTACTCCAACCGAAAAGAAACCCAGCGCTGAACTCACGGCTGGATTTGACATTTGCTTGTTTTGACTTAGGAAACCCAGAGACAAAAATTACTTGGTCTTCAAAGTCCAAGCCATAGTTTCCCAAAGTAGCTACTTGATATCTTTCATTGCTAGTGAACTGCAACAACGCTAGGTCTATACCATCCCCCCAAGTTTTGACTTTGCTAATGTCTACCGGATATTCCTTCCCGTCTGGGGTAAACACTTTAATCTGTCCCTTGCCTCTTGTTACATGTCCAGCAGTGAGAACATAATAGGTATTGCCTTTATGGGCGACAATCACTCCCGAACCCTTGTCAGTTAATGAATCGATCAGCACTGTAATCTCTTTGGCAATACTGTCAACCCGATTTGTCAACTGAGGTACAGGTACAGTATCTGCTTTAACTTCAGTCCGCCACTGTTGTGCTATCTCTGCTGGGACGAATTGGGGAGCTAACTGTGCCAATATCTGAATGGGTACTCCCCAACTGGAGCTTTTCATCCGCTGCCGCAGTGTATCATTAGGTTGAGTACTATCATCATATACATAGGGATTGCCCCAGAGCGGTTGAGCGTGGATGCCATTTATGCCAACTAGCTGACCTTGGATATTTAGCAGAGGTCCTCCGCTCATACCCTTTTCCACTTTATTGGTGTATCCAATCTGATACCCACCCTGTAATTTTTTTTCTAACAAAATCGAAACTTGCCCGGTTCTAAAGTCAAACTGCCTTGCCTCAGACGGATTATCCTTAAATGGGAAGCCAGCAGCAAACACTTTATCACCTTCTTTTAAGGCTGAGTTTCCCAAGGATGCTACAGGGTAATTAACATTAGCGCGAAACTGCAATAAAACCAAATCCCGATTACCAAAATTGACTCCCTTGACTACCTCGCCTTTATAATTTCGACTATCGGCTGTCTGAATGAGATGTGGTTTGCCTGCTTCCAAAACGTGCTTGTTGGTGATAAGTGTAAACAGCGAACCTTGCTTCATCAGCAATATACCAGAACCGCCCCTATCTCCAGAGATAATTCTGACAGTTATGGACTTAGCTAGCTTTTTCAATTGCTCTTCAGACTGGGAGGCTTGCTGTTGTGCGACAGCGTTGGGCGCAGAAACACTGAGGTAAAAACCCAACATTGGTAGCATCAACAAGCTGCTCATCCAAGCAACCAAAGCTAGTGAGCGATGATTCTTTTGTTCTTTTCTCATCTTACAGTTCTACGGGTATTATGTTTGCCATTATGTCTGACTATGATTACCCCTAATTCCCGTACAACCCATTTACCCAGGCAGGGAGTTTGGGACTAGGGGTGTATTTTCTATTTTGAATACAGCTGCTTAGTTCTACTTTTCTCTTGGTGCTTCGCGTAGTAACTTATACATATCGATAAAGGTTCGAGGAGAGCCATCGGAAGATTGAATTAAGGGACCTGCTGCGCCAAAACCAAGTAGTCTCAAATTTTCGATTGCCTTACTAGCATCATCATCTGCTTTACTAGCATCATCTTGTACAAGTGTGAGCAGTAAGTGACTGCAAGATTCTCCGTATCTTTTAGCAGCACACAGAACCTTTTGACTGTTCTTGATATCAGTGGTTAGGTAATTCAAGACACCATCTTCAGAGGCACTCTGAAATCTACGAGAAACCTCCTGACAACGCTCTTGAGGGGTATAACCGCCGATTTTTCTTTTTCTTTCCCAGCGAATTACTGCTATCTTATCCCCTGCTGCTGTCCGGGCAAATGTAGTTGGTACGCCGTCTTTACTGTTGCCACAAAAGTAGGTATTAGTTTGAGCATTGCTGGGCTGACTGATAGTTGTAATGCTGCTTAGGGCGATCGCGCTTGCAGCTAAGATACTCGAAAATAATCTGTGTTGCATGGTGATGTCATCCTTTCTAACTCTTCTATATTCACTACAACCGGAGAATAATTAATGCTTTTAAAAGTAAAATACGGAAGTATTTTTACTTAAAAATAGCAGTTAAATTATTATTCCGTGTTTTCTGTATCTTCACAAGTGGTGCTTATTAAGATTTGTAATTTAGATGTGAAAAGAATAAATCGGCAATTTGCTGAAGGATACACTTTTGAACATCTGTCGAAGACCTTCTTGTTTTGGGGCGAACCAGATCGTTCGCCGCTCTTATGAGTTCCAATATTTTTTCAGTGCCCATCGGTTAGCTGGAAATTACTCCTCGTAGCGAGCTTAACCTAGATTGGTGAAATAATTTGATACCTTGAATAAATTGAGTGAATAAGCTGAAGATGTTGAATATTTTGAACTTAATGGTTGAATATACAGATGAAATTTACGATATAAAATGAGTTACCTCTGATACTTTATGAGCAAACTCTTCAAGCTGAACCCGTAGCTGTGGCTATATGTAACCTAGAATACTTTTTGCCTCTTGCCAAAGTGTTGACTTTGTTTAAAAATTTGTACTTAAGTAATAATTTGGAGGAAGTAGGCGTAATCTAGAAGAAACTTAAGTATTGGCAAGTTAATCTGTGAGTGCAACAACAAACGGGCTGAAACAGGAATTGTCAGCTAACCTATGTGTGTTGTTGTATACCCTAATGCTTGAGGACAAGCACGCAAAATTGTCACATCCTAGCGAGGAGAAAACTCGGATGAGGAGCCTCAGTTTGTAGAATTTAAGTAAAAATAATACATTTGACTAAGTAGACAATTCATGCCGCGTACAACTTTAAAAGCTTCCGAACAAGGAAAAATCAGAATTAAGCAAGCCAGAATTGAAAAGATTGAGCAAGCGAAGAGGGAAATAATTGAGCAGCGAGGCAAAATTAAAAAGGGTTGGAATATTGATCAAATATTTCTTAGGGAAGCAAGTCAAATCCTAGAACCAAATAAAAACTGGGATAACATCGAATCAGAAGAACACTACTTTGTATCATTAGCTACTTGGAAGCGGTTTCGAGAAGCGAGAGAAGCTATCAATCCTGAGACTTTCAAGGTTTTCTGTGAGATTTTGGACTTAAACTGGCAGGATATAGCGGAAAATGAAGTAGATCGCAGCAGAGACTTGAGCCAAGCACCTCCTCCATCTAGTTTTTATGGTCGCACACAAGAGTTAACCGAACTTCAGCAATGGCTCATTCAGGAACGTTGTCGATTAGTCGTCATCCACGGGATGGGGAAAATTGGAAAAGCCGCCTTGGCTCGTCAGTTAGTAGAAAAAATCGCTGATAAATATGATTATATAATCTGGCGTTCTTTAAATTCTGCACCACCTTTTCAAACAATCCTGACAGAAGTAGTGCAATTCTTATCCAGAGGACAAGAAAATGTGGGTATCTCATTACTAATACAGTCTTTACGCCAGCACCGATGTTTACTTGTACTGGAAGATTGGGAAGAGATTATGGGCAGTAATAGTGAGGATTATAGCGATTACTGTGAATTGTTAAGACGAGTTACAAGAGAAGCCCATCAAAGCAGTGTATTGCTGCTCAGTCGAGAAAAACCCAAAAATACTGCAACTTGGGAAGGACAATTAACTCGCTTTAAACAACTGGGAGGTTTGAACTGCGAAGATGCAAAAGAAATATTAAAAGCAGAAGGTCTTTTTGGTCAAGAAGATGAACTGGAAGAGTTTAGCAGGCGCTATAGTAACCCCTGGATACTTAAGAAAATTGCGCAGATGGTTAAAGGAGTATTTGCGGGTGAAGTCTCAGGTTTTGTTCAAGGGACATCAATATTTGTGGATGATGATATTACTGATTTTTTAGATCGGCAATTTCAACAACTATCAGATTCAGGAAAAAATGTTATTTATTGGATTGCTATCAGACGTAACACAGCTTCATGGGAGCAACTAGTACAAGATACACATCAATTATTATCTTATAATCAGCTATTCTACACTCTGGATAATTTAATACAGGGGCGTTCTCTAGTTGAGAAAAACTTAGAAGAAATTCCCATACTCTATACGTTAGATCCGGTAATTTTGAAATATATAACCAATAGATTTGTTGAAGATAATTATCACCAGATTTTTCAAATAATTAAAAGTCAAATTCTTCAAGGTTCTGAGCTTTTTATTAGTCATAGTTTTATCACAGAAATTCCTCAATATGAGCTACTTTGCCAAGAGCAAATTAGACGGATTGTTAAACCAATTCAAGAAAAGTTATATGCTGAGTTACGGGACAAACAGCGACTTGAGGAGGAACTCAAGAAAATTCTATCTATCTTGCAACAAAGAGATATATCAGCAGGTTATGCACGTCAAAATATTTTGAGTTTACTCTCATAATCTAATAAAATCTAGTTATATTGCCTACTCAAGCTGGAGGAGAAAAGCAAATATTAATCCATCAAGATAGGCACAGATATTTGTGGTGACGGTAAACCATAAATTTACGCTCATGATTTTTGTTTCCCGCTCACTCTCATTGGGAAAACTCAAGATGACAAAATTTCATCAACCAGAACTGTACCACCTTCGTAAAAATCAATACTGAGATGATAATCTTGAAGTAGTGCAGTTCCGATAAGTGGACGACGACCCATAGCCAAAACTGCTACATTGCGCTCTAAGCCATTCCATAAAATAGTCGCTAGATAAACGTTAGTTGCAACGTTTGAGTTATCAGCAAGGTTGGCGTTGATTCTGGTAACATATGTTAATCCAAGTTTGGCTATTGCCGCAGGTGGTAATGTCAAAAAACCTTCAAATCCTGTATCTACAACGCACTTAATTTCTATGTTTGGACTTCTTGGAAGACACAAAATTATACCTATTTGAGCTTGAAGCCCAACTACAGTTCCATTTATCACTGTGCCGTCCTAAACAATGTGCCACCAACAGCGTAGACAGCATTAAAACCTATTCTTTCAGCCCAAAGCGCTGCATCAGCTTGTTTAGCTCTTAACCGCAGACTCGTTACAAGTAAATCATCACCTATTTCATATTCACCCGTCTCAACATTAATAGAAACAATTTTGCCAATATTTTCTGGTGTTTCAACTTGAGGACGGATACTATTTTCGTAGAGTTCTTTGCCACGTTGGGTAATTTCTGAGTCACTAAGTTTGGGCTTGGACATACAGCTAATATCAAGAGCGTTAATTCTGTAGACTTTTATCTTGATTATAAAACAAAAGCTATAATCCGTTAGATTCTACATAAACTTACCCGAACCAGAAGGACCAAGAATCGCAACAACTTCACCTTGATAAATTTCCGTAGAAATATCTTTAAGTACGTCAATACCAAAAGATTTGCATAAAAACTCTGTCCGAATTACAACTTTACTCACTTTTATCTTACCTACAACAGTAACTGCCTAGTGCGATCGCGATTTATAAAGTCTTTGAGAAAAATCAATATAATCTTAAAGCAAAGTTTCAGGATCGACACCTAGCGCCTTTAACCTTTCTGCAAGCAGTTGCTCACGCCTTTGAGCTTCAATGCGCTGCTGCTCTGCTTCAATGCGCTGCCGCTCTGCTTCAATGCGGCGCTGTTGTTCTTGCTGACGGCGCTGCCGCTCAACAGTTGCTAGTTCTTCAGCCTGAGTAATACGTTCTTCTGGTGTAAGCAAGCGTTGTCCTTGCTCGTCATACCAGTACAACCACTCTCGTAGTATGCCTTGATAAGTTCCTCTTTCAAAACCAATTGCTAAACCAATCTCTGGGAGCCAAACAGGATTTCCTGGCAGTAACTCATAACTACCATTCACTAACCGATACACTTCCAAACGTGGTTTCCTACGCCGACGGGAAGAATACACAGCGTAGAATAATACACCCATTTCAGCGTACTTTCGTTTTTTCTTGGTGTATTCTCCCCGATACTTTTTGGAGACAACTTCCAAAACAAAAATTGGTACGACGTTTTCTTCCCACAGCACATAAGACAGACGCAATTCCTCGTCAATCAAACGCTCTACTCCAATGCTGAGAAATCCATCGGGGACTATCGCTGGTTTGTCTGGGTCATAGTATATTCCCATGTCCACGCCAAAGAACCAATCCCAACGATTTGCCCACAATAGCGCGAGTATAGCTTTGAGTAAGCCTGGGATCAAATCAAGCAGTTCATTATCCACTGGGGTATCGTCTGAGTCTGGTAGTTCTTCGGAAGATGGCAAGCAATGCAGCGGATTATACTTTAACATAAGTAAAAGCAATCTCAATTGTTTCTACATAAATTCTAGGAAACAAAAAAGGGCAGATCCAAAACCACGAACTACATGGATGATCAACACGAATGTTTTTGAAGCAAGTAAAGTCATCCCTCCCTAAGCTTCTGCGACATTGCGCAGTGCTTCAAGGAAGAACGATAAATCGCCATCAAGCTCATATTCTTCTAAAGCAACTCCCAGGTAGGATTTTACCATTTCGGGATTTTGTAACTCATCAATTACCAATTCATCATGCTTTCTTAATCTACTGCTCATCTTTCTGTTCCTCCTGATATGCATGCCAGTATTCCTTACCACTCTTGTGTCTTCATCAGGTAATTCTGCGGAAGATGGTAAGCAAAGCAGCAGATTATACTTTAATATAAGGGAATGCAAGGAGTGTCTTATCAATATGTATCTTAGAAAACAAAAAAGGGCAGGTTTTTACCCGCCCCTACCATATGAGTGAGAAACCCAGTTTCTTTAAGAAACCGGGTGTCTAATAGATTTAGTTTTAATTGCCAAGATTCGGCGCACTTAAAGATACCGAAGGTGTTTTGCGCTGTGCTAGTGTTGGCACAGAATCACGTAACCTGGCTGTTAGCTGTACAGTTGTTGAGTCGTACACCTGAGTCAGCATTTTAGGATACAAACCAATACCAATAATCGGCACTAACAAACAGGCGATGATAAAAATCTCGCGGGGTTCAGCATCAATTAATTTCTGGTGAGAAACTAATTCTTCGTTCTCTTGACCGTAGAAAATTTCTCGCAGCATTGATAGCAGATAAATTGGAGTTAAAATTACTCCCACTGCCATCAAGAATACAACAATGAGTTTGAAGGTGGGACTATAGGCATCGCTAGTAGAAAAGCCAACGAATACCATTAACTCGGCAACAAAACCACTCATTCCGGGCAAAGCCAAAGACGCCATCGAACAAGTTGTAAACATGGCGAAGATTTTACCCATCTTCTTACCAACACCACCCATTTCATCTAACATGAGGGTGTGTGTTCGGTCGTAAGTCGCACCCACAAGGAAGAACAAACTTGCCCCAATTAACCCGTGGGAAACCATTTGCAGCATTGCTCCATTCAAGCCTAAATCTGTGAAGGAAGCTATACCAATGGTGACAAAGCCCATGTGGGAAATTGAAGAATAAGCAATCTTCCGCTTGAGGTTGCGCTGGGCAAAAGATGTCAAGGCAGCGTAAATAATATTAACAATCCCCAAAATTACCAACGCCGGCGCAAAAAAAGCGTGCGCATCGGGAAGCATTTGGGCATTCATCCGAATGAGAGCGTAACCGCCCATTTTCAAGAGAATACCTGCCAGCAACATGTGTACGGGGGCTGTAGCTTCACCATGAGCATCGGGTAACCAGGTGTGCAAGGGAATGATCGGCAACTTGACGGCGTAGGCGATGAGGAAAGCTGCGTAAAGCCAAAGTTGGATATTGAGGGCGTATTCTTTCAGGGCGAGAGAGCGCATATCAAAGGTGACGTTATCACCATAAAACGCCATCGCCAAACCCGCTAGCAAAATAAACAGCGAACCGATCGCCGTGTACAAAATGAACTTAGTTGCTGCATACTGCCGCTTTTTCCCGCCCCAAATGGAAAGCAGAATGTAAATTGGCACTAGTTCCAGTTCCCACGCCAAGAAAAACAACAGCATATCTTGGACAGCGAACACGGCAATTTGACCGCCATACATCGCTAGGATCAAAAAGTAAAATAGCCTGGGCTTTAGTGTCACAGGCCATGCGGCTAGAATTGCCAGCGTAGTAATGAAACCAGTCAAAATAATTAAAGGCATGGACAAGCCATCTGCCCCTACCGACCAATTTAAATCCAGCTGTGGAACCCAAGGGTAACTTTCCACCAGTTGCAAATTGGGATTAGAGAAATCGTAACCAGTATAAAAAGCGTAAACAATCAGTGCAAAATCAATCAGCCCTACGATTAAGGCATACCAACGCACTGTTTTACCGTCTTTATCTGGTAAAAAAGGGATCAGCAGTGACGCCGCGATCGGCAACAGAATAATCGTCGTCAGCCAGGGAAAATTAGCTGTATTCATTGAACTCTTAAGTAAGCAATAATGTTTTTCGGCTATCAACTACTAGCTACTTACTAGCAGTTTTTCGAGAACTTCGTCTTCATTCTCAAGTTTATTTAATAAACATAAAGAAGGATGAAGGAAAGTAAAGTATCCTCTGCCTTCATCCTTTGGCAAAGCAAGAATTGTAAAAAACCACAGATTAACACCGATAAACACAGATGAATCTCTTTTATCTGTGTCCATCTGTGTCCATCTGTGGTTCCATTTCAATCAAGTCACACCAAAAACAATCACCAAGCCCAACACAGCCGCAAAAATAATCAAGGCGTAGAACTGGGCGCGACCGTTTTCCAGGTATTTCAACCCTTCGCCACTAACTAGAGTGAAAATACCTGTGAGGTTAACAGCACCATCAACGACGCGGAAGTCAACTTCCATCACTTGTCTGGCAACTCTACGCAATCCCACAACAAACACGCGATGGTAAATGTCATCAAAGTACCACTTGTTGAGGGATAGCTCGTAAAGTGATTTGATTTTAGTAGCGATCGCCACCGGGTTGATCTTACCCCACAAGTAGATGAGCGAAGCGATGGTAATCCCAATCAAAGAAATTCCCACAGAAGCGCCTGCCATGACATAAAATTCATTTGGGTCAAATAAAGCAGCAGCTTCTACCACTTCCTCTAAGGTTTCGGTAGGAGAATAGATAAACTCCTCAAAATAGTTGGCAAAGGGTGTTCCCACTAAACCAATTACCATAGAAGGAATTGCCAACAGTGCTAATGGCAGAGTCATCGTCCACGGTGACTCATGAGGATACTCACTATGACCATGACCATGATCGTGGTCATCATGATGTTCGTGTGCAGTAGCTTCGAGTTCTCCCTTTGTCATTGCACCAGGACCAAAAGCTGGAACAGCTTCAAAACCTGTGACAATTGCCATGCCCTCAAAAGACTTCAGTTTCTGCCATAGTTGGCGCTGATTACCCCGGAATTTACCTTCAAAAGTGGTGAAATACATCCGGAACATGTAAAAAGCGGTAATTCCAGCGGTTAGCCAACCAATAAACCAAAGAAAGGGGTTAGCGGCAAACGTTTGACCAAGAATTTCATCTTTTGACCAGAATCCAGCAAAGGGAGGGATACCAGAAATTGCCACGCAACCGATGAAGAAGGTAATCGCTGTTACGGGCATGTATTTCCGCAGTCCTCCCATTAAACGCATATCCTGAGCTAAAGCCGGATCGTGACCGACGACTGCTTCCATACCGTGAATTACGGAACCAGAACCAAGGAACAACATTGCTTTAAAGTAGGCGTGGGTCATCAGGTGGAACAGACCAGCACTGTAAGCGCCTACTCCCATTGCCATCACCATATAGCCGAGTTGGGAAATGGTGGAGTAAGCTAAACCTTTTTTAATGTCGTTTTGAGTAATGGCAATCGTTGCTCCCAAAAACGCTGTAAATGCCCCAGTAAAGGCAATTACGTTCATTGCTGCCGGAACGTGTTCAAACACCGGGTACATCCGGGCAACCAAGAAAACTCCGGCTGCCACCATCGTTGCCGCATGAATTAATGCTGAGATGGGGGTGGGACCTTCCATTGCATCTGGTAGCCAGACATGCAGGGGGAATTGGGCTGATTTAGCCACCGGACCTAAGAACACTAAAATCGCAAACACAATGGCGATAACGTTGCTGAGGGAACCTGTTTGCACAAGTTCTGCGAGGCGAGAGCCGATCTCACCGAAATCAAAGCTTCCTGTTGCCCAAAAAAGACCCAAAATGCCTAACAGCAAACCAAAGTCACCGACACGGTTGGTGACAAATGCTTTTTGCGCTGCATCTGCAGCTGTTGAGCGATCGTACCAAAAACCTACCAGCAAGTACGAGCACATCCCAACTAGTTCCCAGAAGATATAAATCTGTACCAGATTGGGACTTACGACCAAACCCAACATGGAGGAACCAAACAAGCTGAGATAGGCGTAAAACCGGACATAGCTGGGATCGTGAGACATGTAGCCATCTGTGTAAATCATGACCAAGAGTGCTACTGTGGTCACAATCACCAGCATCATAGCTGTTAGGTGGTCAACAGTGTAGCCCATGCTCAAGTGGAAATTACCTGCTGCTGCCCATTCTATGGTGTTGATATAGGGGGCGTGTCCTTGAATTTGACTCACCAGCAAGGCGATTGACATCCCGCAGGCGATTCCCATCAACGAGATAATCAAGACCGCATTTAGCTGCCGCAGGCGATTCGTCACCTGATTTAATGATATTAGCCCTAGACCGACCAGCATTGCCCCAAGAAGAGGTAAGACCGGAATCAGCCAGGCATTTTGATAGATTGCTTCCATCACTGACGCCTATTTTTATAATTCTTCACTAATTTTGGACTGTGCTGCGGATAGTTTGAACCACAAACAACTGTCCGCCTCGGAACTGTTAACAATTGTGACACACACCTCCAAGCATAAAATACCCCACTTGACAGTAATCAGGTGGGGTTATTAAGTTTGGTTTTAGATTTGGGAATCTACACCCTTGCTGTTACCGGCATGTAAGTCTGTGAGCGATTGGTATATTTGACTTTAATTTCTGCTAAGGCAAGAAGTAAATCTTCTCTACCGCGAAAACCTTCCAAACGCTCTTTGACAATGCCATTTTCAATCAGTAGTAAGGTTGGCAGTGATTTCAGTCTATAGGTAGTTGACAGTTTAAAATTATCATCTGCATTCACCCCAACTAACTTAATTTGCTCACTGGATTGAGAATGAAACTGTAATAACAATGGGTGAATGATGCGACATAAGCCGCACCAAGGTGCTTCAAAATTAACTAAAACGGGAATTGGAGATTCTAAAACTTCTTGAGTAAATGTCCGCTCACTTACCGACAACACCATGATGCCTCTTAAATTACAGGGTTTTCATATCAAACTAGCCATCAGTTACTAGTACGTAACGGCGGAAATAAAGCTACCATTCAAAATGGCACAAAAGCTCACTAGAGAAGTCTTTTGACTTTTGAATGCGTGACCTCCGCGTAGCGGTGCTAGGGTGTTGCAAGCAATTGTTGTTCTTGTGTTCATATAGGCAATAACTTTTGTTTCAAAAACGCAGGCTACTTTAGTTGGCTTTAATTGTGGTGCTGACAAAAAAGCCAGCGCAATCACGGTGGCTTTCTGTGAATTTTTTACTCCTAATTGCCCCTGCCTTTTGGTGAAATTAGAGCGACTTGCCATTTACAAAGCACATAAAGACAACCTTACTTGCAACTACAAAAATAAAATTTTAAATCGACAAAGTGCACCCCCACTAACAGCCATTTGTATTGATCCTACATTGATTTGGTAGCAATAGATGAGTTTAATTCTTAATATGTTTGTTATGGTTTGCTGTCAATTGGGATCAGCCTAGACTTATAATCTTACTCTACTAGTTGCCGTAAGCAACAGAGGATGGGACCACCACAGTAGTAGCACAAAGATGGCGACACCCAAGTAAGCGGGACGCAAAAATTCCTGCCATTTGATAGATTGACGACCGTCGAGAATAGCGGCAAAGGGAATGACGGAAGTACGCTGTCTTACTTGTGCAAAAGCTTCACCATAACGATGCAACAGACGGCGATCGCCATGCCACACGCCAAATAAATGGTGTAAAACCAATCCAATTGAGGTGACAAGGGTAAAAGAGGTTCCCAGCCAAAGAGTATGGGCAAAACACCAAATTACCTGTCCCACCATCTGTGGATGACGGGTAATGCGAATAATTCCAGTTTCGTACAAATGAACAGAGGGCTTTTGAATAGCAGCGATTTCTAGTAGATTGAATGTAGCAGGATACAAAAACAAAAATGAAATTGCCGACAGTACCCAAACTAATTCCTGCACTCCTGGTATGCCCCCAAGCTGCCAAAGCCGCAGACCATCATAGCGATGGTTAAAAAAGTAAATAATTAAAATGGCAGCAAACGGAAGACTGACAACCGCAAACAACACGCGATAAAGCCTACTACCAATATATTTTTCTGCCCAAGGGCGCACAGCAGCGCCGCCACTATGAACAATCACAAAACCCAATTGTAGTCCCAGCATGACAAAATGGCTAGAAGTTAACCAAGTCGGCAGCATCATATACACTCATAGAAGTAATTTAAGGAAAACTTAACACAGTACAATCTATACCACAAACTATTCAAAGGGGGACTTTAGTCAAGATGTTGTGCTACTGTCTTTTTCGAGTAAAGCCTCCAAGTTTAAGATGCAATAAATGACGCGGCTCAATCACAAAACTATGAATTGCTGGTTTGTTTTTGACAAACAAACAACTCAGAACACATCCAATGTGAGAATTTCTTATGGATTGAAAGCAACGCTCCTTTTAAGTCGCGCTTGTTCACCTCAGGAGAGATCCGGGGTGTGGCTGCGTTCAGAAGATGGTGCGTTGGTACGTATGCCTCAATGATGCTCCTTTCTTGTTTGTGGGTTTAGCCTTATGTCTGACCTTCCTTTCACTTTAGATCAGTTACGTATCCTCAAAGCGATCGCTGCAGAAGGGAGCTTCAAGCGTGCTGCTGATAGCCTCTATGTCTCCCAACCTGCTGTGAGTTTGCAAGTGCAAAATCTCGAGCGGCAATTAGATGTCCCGTTATTTGATCGCGGTGGGCGTCGTGCCCAACTAACCGAAGCCGGACATTTACTCCTCAGCTACGGGGAAAAAATCCTGAGTCTATGCCAAGAAACCTGTCGTGCGATTGAAGATCTACAAAATCTTCAAGGTGGTACTTTGATTGTCGGTGCTTCTCAAACCACCGGTACTTATCTTCTCCCCCGAATGATTGGCATGTTTCGGCAAAAATACCCAGATGTGGCAGTGCAACTGCACGTCCACTCTACACGCAGAACTGCTTGGAGTGTAGCCAATGGACAGGTTGATTTAGCAATTATTGGAGGTGAGATCCCAGGAGAACTGGCGGAATCCTTGGAAATTATCCCTTATGCAGAAGATGAGCTAGCGCTGATTATCCCTGTGTTACATCCCTTTGCCAAACTAGAGGCAATTCACAGAGAAGATCTTTATAAACTACAGTTTATCGCTCTTGACTCCCAATCAACTATCCGCAAGGTGATTGACCAAGTACTCTCCCGCTCTGACATAGATACACGACGTTTTAGAATAGAAATGGAACTAAATTCCATCGAAGCAATTAAGAATGCTGTGCAGTCAGGTTTGGGCGCTGCCTTTGTCTCTACTTCGGCAATTGCTAAAGAGTTACAAATGGGTGTGCTACATTGTGCTCCCATTGAAGGTGTGATCGTCAAGCGGACATTGTGGTTAATTTTTAATCCCAATCGCTATAAATCTAAGGCGGCAGAAGCTTTCAGCCGAGAAATTTTGCCTCAATTTGCTACCCCCGGATGGAATTTAGATGTGTTAAAGTCATCACATAAAAGCTTGGCACTTAATGCATTGGATGCAGGAATGCCCGACTCTGATGAAGACTAAAGTTTTGTCATTGGTCATTAGTCATTAGTCATTTGTCATTAGTAAAAGACTCTTGACAAGTGACAAAAGACTCTTGATGCTTGACGAAGAATAAACATGGAAATTTACTGCACTCGTCCACGTTGCCCTCGCCCACAAAATCATTTCTCGGATTTAGATGATGTTCGCACTCTCAGAACGGTACAACAAAAATTCTGTACCACCTGTGGAATGCCGCTAATTTTAGTCGGGCGCTATCTACCAACAAAGCTACTGGGGCGGGGTGGATTTGGGGCAGCATTTTTAGCACGCGATCGCTATACCCCAGGAATGCGTTACTGCGTGGTTAAACAATTTCAGCCAGCAGGAGATTTGAGTCCGACTCAAATGCAACTGGCACAAGATTTGTTTGAACGTGAAGCAGTAGTTTTAGAAGATATCGGTCATCAACACGAGCAAATTCCTGACTTGTTTGCTTTCTTTCCTGTGATCGTTCCTAGCTTACAAGGAGGAATTCAAGACCAGTTTTTTTACTTAGTACAAGAATACATTGACGGACAAAATTTAGAGGAAGAATTAGCTCAAAAGGGCAAGTTCTCTGAATCTGAAGCAATGTTCGTCCTGCAAGAAATTCTCAAGATTCTCAAGTTTGTTCACGATCAAGGCATTATTCATCGAGATATTAAACCCTCGAATATTATGCGCCATCGCAATGGCAAACTCTACTTGCTCGATTTTGGTGCAGTTAAGCAAGTGGCATCTTCTCCACCAGGGGCAACGGCTTCTTCCACCGGAATTTTTTCTTTGGGATTCGCACCACCAGAACAAATGGCTGGTAGTCAAGTATTTCCCTCCACTGACTTGTACGCCTTGGCAGTAACTATCGTCATGTTACTAACAGGTCAGCAGGAGATCGCTCATCTATTTGACGCTTATAGTAACCAGTGGAAATGGCGTCAGTACGTAAATGTTAACCCTCACGTTGCTGATGTTTTAGATAAAATGCTTCTCCCAGCAGCAGCTGCACGCTATCAATCAGCCCAAGAAGTGTTGGATGCACTTAATTCTCCTGCCAAACCAATAGCCCCCACACAAGTTAATCCCCGCCAACCACAACCAGCACAAAAAAAACAGCCTCCTCCCGTGCGTACTCCCTCGGTACCGCAATTTTCTCTACTGGAAACTCTAGTGGGTGCTGGGTTTAGTGGTTTTGAAGGCGGATGGATTGCGATCTCCGCCTACAGTGTACTCAAAGTCCCATTAATTACCTTGGCTGCTGCGGTGGTGATTGTCTCAGTACTGATTTTTGGTCAAAGGCGACGATGGATTGAAAAAACTGAGATGCTAATTATAGCAGCAGTGGAGGTGGCTTTAATCTATTTTTTACCCTTTTTGCGCGGTGGTTTAAGTTTTCCAGATGTTGTCATGTTATGTGTTGCGGCTGGTTTAATAGCGATCGCACTTACAGCTTTATTCCGTTTAATTTACAAATTGTTATCTCTATTTTTATAAATCTACTCTTTTCGGCGCTACTAGCCTTGGCTGCTCACCCCATAAGGGCAAGAGCTAATTGAAAAGGCTGGATTTGTCAGAATTAAATAAAAAACATTAACCGAAAAACGGCTATGTCGCAAAAAAACGAAACAGCAGTTTTGGTTCTAGCCCTACTGATTACTGTAGGGTTAGTGGGTGGAGTAGCTTGGTGGTTAGCTAGTAAATCTGGTATTAATTTAGGTTTTTTGAGCAACAATCAAACTCAACTACAAGGGCAATCAAATAGTGATAATTTTACCAGCGTTGCCAATGTTCCCTCCGGATTATTTAGCTATGGAGGTAGTACCACATGGGCGCCGATTCGTAAAGAAGTTGATTCAGCCATGCAAACGGCATTACCTCAATTTCAACTACGATACACTGATCCCACTACAGGCGCTCCTGGTTCTGGCACTGGCATCAAGATGCTGTTGAATAACCAGCTAGCCTTTGCTCAGTCATCGCGTTCAGTTAAACCTGAAGAATACCAGCAGGCACAACAGCAAAGCTTTACTTTAAAAGAAATTCCGGTAGCGATCGATGGGATCGCAGTCGCAGTAAATCCCAATCTTAACATTCCCGGTTTAACTCTTTCCCAGCTTAAAGAAATTTACACTGGTAAAATTACTAATTGGCAACAGGTTGGTGGTCCTAATTTAACAATAGTACCATTTTCTCGCCGTTTGGAAGAAGGAGGTACTATCGAATTTTTTGTCGAGAATGTTTTAGAGAAAGAAAAGTTTGGGGCAAATGTACAATTTATTCCGACTACGACACAAGCTTTAGGACAAGTAGCAAAAAACCGGAGCGGAATTTATTACGCCTCAGCACCGGAAGTAGTTGGACAATGTACTGTTAAGCCGATCCCATTGGGACGTAAACCAGAGCAATTAATTTCGCCTTACCAGCAGCCTTTTGTGCCGCTGAGTGATTGTCCGCAAAAACGTAACCAACTTAATACAGCTACTTTTCAAAGTGGTGAATATCCGATTACCCGACGTTTATTTGTGATTGTTAAACAAAATGGTCAAATAGACGAAAAGGCAGGAGAGGCTTACGCTAATTTGCTGCTGACAAATCAAGGTCAAGATTTAATTGCTAAAGCTGGGTTTGTGAGAATTCGTTAATTTCGTAGTAGCGTGAGAGCGTTCAGGGCTGCTTAGGGCTAAAGCCCTTACTACAAGCCTTTTATTTACGCTTACCTACTTAATGATTATTTTCAATGGTAATTTGTTATGTCACAAAAAAATGAAACACCAATTCTGGTCTTATCTTTACTAATTACACTTGCTTTGATCGCTGGTGGTTTGTGGTGGTTTACGAGAAAGTCTTCTGTGGATTTGAGTAAAATCACTGGTCAATCGAATAATCCTAGTTCTAGTAGTAATGACACGGGAAATCGACCTTCGTCAGGACAACAAGGAAGTAATTTTACTTCTGTACAAAATGTGCCTACTGGATTATTTAATTATGGCGGCAGTACTTCTTGGGCACCAATTCGGCTTTCTGTTGATTCAGCAATCCAAGCGGCAAGACCAGAGTTTCGACTGCGTTATGTTGAACCTAGTAGCAGTAGTCCTGGTTCTGGTACTGGTATACAGTCTTTAATTGATGGTCAACTAGCGTTTGCTCAATCTTCACGACCCATCCAAGACCAAGAGTTAAGCCGTGCAAGGCAACGTGGGTTTACTCTTCAACAAATTCCCGTAGCAATTGATGGCTTAGGGGTAGCAGTTAACCCTAACCTAAATATTCCCGGACTAACTATCGAGCAGTTACGGTCGATTTATACGGGTAAGACGACAAATTGGAATCAACTGGGTGGTCCAGATGTTCCGATCCAAGCATATTCGCGCCGCCTTAGTGACGGTGGCACTGTAGAACTTTTTGTCCAAGACATATTGGGTGGTCAAGCTTTCTCGCCCAATGTGGAATTTGTTTCCACTACCACCCAAGCACTAAAAAAAGTGGCTGGTAGTCCTGGTGGTATCTATTTCGCTTCTGCCCCGGAGGTTGTTCCCCAATGTTCAATCAAGCCCTTGCCGTTGGGGCGGACACAAGGGCAGTATGTTGCTCCCTACCAAGAACCATTTGTCCTCCCGAATTTATGCCCTGGTAAACGGAACAAACTGAACATCGAGGCTTTCCAATCTGGAAATTACCCAATTACTCGCAATCTGTTTGTGGTGGTCAAACAGAATGGTCAAAGCGAACAACTTGCAGGTTCTGCTTACGCCAACTTTCTTTTAACTGAACAAGGACAGGAAATGATTTCCCAAGCCGGGTTTGTCAAAATTCGCTGACGAATGGCGATCGCCTTATAGTTTAGCTGGCTCTGTTAATCGACTCGGCGGGCAAGCAAATCAAATTATCCCCCTGAGTTAGGATTAAGCCGCGTTGACGTAGCTTACCCATTAGACGGGTGACGGTGACACGAGTCGAACCGATCGCACTGCCGATTTGGGCATGAGTGAGAGGGAAGGGTAGACAATAACCGCGAATTACGTCTGGATCGGTTTCGCTCATTGCCGGCTCTCCATATTCCTCAATCAATAATGTGAGGAATCCTAAGAGTCGGTCAATTGTGCGCCGTTGTCCTAGAGCACTCAGCCACAGCAGCTTGCGCTGGTGCTGGTATCTAAAGGCGTCCATTACTTCGCGGCGGAAGTGAGGCCAGTTATCTAGGTCGTGCCAGTACATCCACAACACCGCTGTTTGATCAACGTGGGCGTATGCCTGAAGTGTGAATGGTGACTGAGCCACAATTTCAAATGGTTGTCCAGCGCCAACAAACCCTAAGAAAGCTTCTTCGGGTGTTCTGTTAATGCGTCGAGACGTTAGTTGACTGGCGGTGGCACTCACTTGGGCTGTTCCTACCATGCGGATCGCACCCCTTTGCACCAGATATAGCAATCCAGGTCTTGCTGGAATGCGCTCATCTTTGCTGAAAGTGCGGCACCGGTAGTGTTCCTGTGCCCAATCGATAATGCGTTGCCAAGTTAGAAAAGGACGTGAGGCCTCAGAAAAGGAGGATGGAGATTGCATAGGTAACAAAGAGCGTTCGGCTGAAGACAAAGACGTAATAATTGGGTGCAAGGAGTGTCTTTGTGTTGGCAAGTTAGGCTCAACACCCAACACTGCCAGCCATCCAAAGGTAGAAACTAAAGTCCTACTATCATTGTTATACTCTTACTGTACAATGATGGTAGTAAAATTTACTCAGTTTCAAGAAAAATTTGCAAAATTCTCATTTTTCCTCTGTATAGAATATTTTATCTCTTAAGATAGATGTGCTAAAACCCTTAGTTTGCATGAAGAAAAAAAATCTAGTGATAAATGTGTAAAAAAAAATACTTTTAAGTAAGTATACAGCAATTAGACAGCTAATATACAGTTATATCATTCCAGCAACCAGCATAAATACTGAGCTAAAACAAGCGATATGCATAGTAAATGAAGAAATTCCTCTACACAAAGGTAGAGATATTGAGCGAATTCTATATATTTCGGGAATTGCACTGCGATTGGCAAAATCTGAAAAAATTTTGGCTTTAGAGATAGCTAACGCTATCGCTTCTCATATATCAAGAAACTTTAACAAAGAATTCCAACTCCAAATTGTTTCCCCAGGTTGGATTCATTTTGAATTAACTCACCCTTTCTTAGCCGCTTGGTTACAAGGACTTGTTGAAGAAGTCGGGGAGCAGGGGGGTAGGCGAACTCTTGAGCAGGGGAATAGGGGAGCAGGGGAGATGATGAATTTAAATTCTCCCCCACTCCCTGACTCCCTTTCTCCCTCACTCACAAACTCACAAACTCTCTTCACCGCCCAATACGCTCATGCCCGTTGTTGTTCATTACTGCGGCTAGCACATCAAGAGGGATTAATTAAAAGCCGACTCCAGCCTATTCCTTGGCTTTGTGAAGAGCACCTTCGATTTAATCACCCGGCTAGTTGGGGTTTGATTTCAAAATTAGTAGAAGTTGTGGACTTAGAGTTTTCTTGCCCTCGTTCTCCAACGGCGTGGGAAAAGGTAACTCTGAGCTTGGCTCAAGCTTTTCTTTGTTTCTGGGATAATTGTCGTATTTGGGGCGAAACCAGAACTGAGTTCCCAGAATTAGCCCAATCCCGACTAGGCTTAGTTATGGCTACTCAATCTGTATTAAGTTTTCTACTAGAAGAAAAACTAGGCATTTCTGCCTTGAATGAATTATGATCCCCACAAATAATTAAGTTTTGTATCAGTTGTTGACTAACCAAAAAACTTCGAGTATATTATCAAGTGTGTGAGGAGCGAACCAGCAAGGACACCGAGACGAAACACGGCCAGTCGTCGGTGTCCTTTCTGATTTGATTAGTAGAGATGTTCCGTTGGAACGTCTCTACATTATTTGTATTTCAAAGCATGATTACTAAACAATTAATAATCGCATTAGATTAGAGACGTTCGAGAAAACGCCTTTACTACCCTAGCATAGCAAAAATTTTTCAATTGCCACAGCCACTCCATCTTGCTCAACATTGGGAGCTACCCATTGGGCGATCGCTTGAACTTGTGGTGGTGCGTTGCCCATAGCCACACCCAAGCCAGCATACTCTAACATTTCTACATCATTAAAGTTATCACCAATAGTCATGACATTAGTTGGTTGTAGTCCTAGCAGTTCTTCAGCGAGGTAACGCACTCCAGCTCCTTTGTTAACAAAGGGATTAGTTGCTTCAAAAAAAGTAGCAACAGATTTGGTAAGGTACAGATCCGCCGGAGTGTATTGGCGGCGTAAGTTCCCCAGTAACTGATCGATCACATCTTTGTCATCACACAACGCCAAAACTTTTGTTGGTTCATTATCTGTCATCTGGCGTAAGTCGCCAACAGGAATGGGGGTAATGCCAGAACGTTGAGCATAAATTTCTGTTTCTGTGGTTAACTCCCGAACATAAAGATCGTCATTGATGTAGAAGTGGACGGATAACAGCTTACGCAGTTCTGGTTGTTCAAAATAATCAAGTAGCTTGTGTGCCATTTCAAAAGAAACAGTTAAATGGCGATGGATTGTGTCAGTTGCCGGATCTTGAATCCAAGCGCCTTGATAAGCTAACAACGGTAAATTAGCACCAATTTCCTGATGAAAGCGCAACGCGGAACGATACATCCTGCCTGTGGCAATCGCCACTCTAATACCCTTTTGTTGTGCTGCGGTAATTGCCTGTTTTACTGCGGGGCTAATACTGTTGGATTCTCCAGCGATCGTACCGTCAATATCTACTACCAGCAGTCGAATGTCCAAGGTAGTTTTTGGAGCGACTGTTGATCTCTGTTGAACTGTAGATTCTTGCATAAATTTCCACTTCAATCAAGTCCCACATCAAAGGTTATACCGTTTCGCTAAAAACTGGCTACATAAGATCCCCCCAACCTCCCAAATTCATCGGGGCGATCAATTTGTTGCCTCGACAAGGAGAATTGTTATTAACAGTCTACTCACAGGAAATCACATTTATATTATTAATGATTTAATGTATAAATAACTACTCAAAAAATAATTTTTAACGATAAATACAGTTGTAGATTTTTAGTTCAGGCTCCTTTAGTAATTTATTCAGTAATCCTACTAATTTCTTGAATAGAGAGGGTTTACAAAAAAAACTCGATAGGTCAAAACAGTATTATTTTAAATAATTTAAGTATAAAAAAATACAAATTATTTGAAGCATTGAAAAAGATAGCTTGTAAATGTAGACACTAAACTGATTACTGAGATATCAAGTAAATATGCACACATGAAACACTTCGTTACAAACCAGTAACCAAGTACATGGGGTGAATAACACCATCCGTTGAGTACAAGAAATTAAAAGGAAATTGATGAATAAGAAACTCTTAAGCGGACTATTTGCTGCTGTTACTTTAACTGGTATATCTGTAATGGGTTCGGCAAATGCAGCTTCACTAAAAAATGCCGATGAGTGGAACAATCTCACCCAACACCAAGTAAACAGCAAATCAACTGACAATTCCGGATTTCAAGCTTTGATTCCCAACTTTCAACAATACGTACAAAAAGAAGGAATTGCTATTCCAGAGAACAAATTAACAAAGTTAGACCCCACCAAGCTACAGCTAAAAAGCGATCACAATGTTCGCGTTTGGTTCCTTAACGAAGGTGCTGCCTATAAAAACCAATTAGCTTTTGAAGCGATTAATGGTTCTAGTTATCAAAAAGGAATGATTTTTAAAGATGCTTCTTGTCAAGATGGAAATCAATGCGAGAAACCCAGTAGCGATGGTAAATTGAATGTTGGTGATTATGTTGACCTGGGTAATCTATCCGCAGGCACGCTACTAAACTTCTGGTTGAAAGCGAATGGAGCTAGCCCAAAAGCGGTGGATGGAACTGATCCGACAACCAACACTAAAAATATTTACGGTGCTGACGCCACGCAAAACCCCGATACAATGGAACACGTAATTGCTGCTTATGATTTTGACGGTTATTTATTGATAGGTTTCGAGGATTTGTTTGGCACAAAAGGTTGGACAGGTAATGGAAACAACGGTATTGGATCAGATCGTGACTTTAACGACTTAGTTTTTGTGGTTGATGTTGGTAAAGACAACATCGCTTCTGTACCAGAACCTGCTACTGTAGCTGCTCTACTGGGCGTAGGTGCATTTGGGATGGTGAAATCGCGTCGTCGTCGCCAAACCAAAATCGAAGAAACAGCTTAATTTATCCTACTGACTGATGGCAAGACGGAAGCTTCTGGCTAAAATAGTACTATGTCCCAAGATATTAGTATAACTCAGTTGGCTTCCGATTCCTTAACAACACACCCCACTTTCATCCTAGTAGATGGACATTCCCTCGCCTTTCGTTCTTACTTCGCTTTAGCTAAAGGACGAGACGGGGGACTTCGTACAAAAACAGGAATTCCCACAAGTGTTTGTTTTGGCTTTCTCAAATCTTTACTTGAAGTCATCGCTACTCAACAACCTTCTTCTATGGCGATCGCTTTTGATTTAGGATTGCCAACTTTTCGTCATGAAGCAGATGATACCTATAAAGCGGATCGTCCTGGGACACCAGAAGATTTCGTTCCCGATCTCAAAAATTTGCAAGAGTTGCTAGATGCGTTAAATATAAAAGTTGTCACGGCTCCAGGTTATGAAGCAGACGATGTTTTAGGAACTTTAGCACAAAAAGCAAATAGCGCTGGGTATAGAGTGAGAATTCTCACAGGCGATCGCGATTTATTTCAACTAATCGACCCAGAAAAAGAAATTGGTGTTTTGTATTTTAGTCCAGAAGCGCTGAAGCGTTCTACAAATAGTATCGCGGAAATTGGTGTAGAACAAGTAAAAGAAAAACTTGGTATTTTGCCATCTCAAGTTGTTGATTATAAAGCTCTTTGCGGTGATAAATCAGATAATATTCCTGGTGTCAAAGGTATAGGCGACAAAACAGCAGTACAGTTGCTTAATGATTACGGTTCTCTTGCACAAATTTACGCCTCATTAGGTGAGATTAAAGGAGCAACTCAGAAAAAACTTGAAGCTGGGAAAGAAGACGCTGAAAACTCTCGTTATCTAGCTTCTTTAGTTACAGATGTACCATTAGAAGTTGATTTAGAAGATTGTCAATTGAAAGGTTTTAATACTAGTGATATTGTGCCGATACTGGAGAAATTAGAATTTAAATCTTTTTTGGGTAAAATCAACGAGATTCAGCAATTGTTGGGTGGCACGGTTGAGGTGGAGACGCCCCACCGGGGCGTCTCTACAGATGACGCAATTAATATTACGGCAACGGATGAGGCAATTAATGCCGGAACGAATGAAACGGATGATGTAATTAATCCATTAAATCAAGGTGAGGATTTGTGGTTTTTCAGTGCTGCTGATACAGCCGCATTTCAACAGCAATCTACTTCTTCAATTCAACCACGTATTATTGATACGCAAGCTAAACTAACTGAATTAGTTGAGCTTTTGGAGAAATTTACTAATCCAGAGACACCTGTTGCTTGGGATACGGAAACTAGTGATTTAGAACCAAGGGACGCTTATTTGGTAGGAATTGGTTGCTGTTGGGGAACTGACTTAGATGAAATAGCATATATTCCTTTGGGTCATAAAGTAGGGGATAATCTAAATTTAGAAGATGCTTTGACTGCGCTACGCCCAATTTTAGAAAGTCCTAAGTATCCTAAAACTTTACAAAATGCTAAGTTTGACCGCTTGATGCTCAGGTGTCAAGGAATTAAGCTAGATGGGGTAGTGTTTGACCCCATGCTGGCAAGTTACTTACTTAATCCAGATGGGAATCATAGTTTGAGTAGCTTGGCTCAGCGTTACTTGGAATTGACAATGAAGAATTATGCCGATTTAGTTCCTAAAGGTAAAACCATCGGCGACTTGGATATTCCCATCGTAGCGGATTACTGTGGTATGGATGTCTATGCCACGTTCCAACTTGTACCAAAAGTACGTGAGGAATTGAATAAAATTCCCAATTTACATCAGCTTTTAGTGGAAGTGGAACAACCTCTAGAACCTGTTTTAGCGGAGATGGAATTCCAGGGAATTCGCATAGATACAGCTTACCTGCAACAACTTTCTCAACAGTTAGAAATAGATTTAGCTAAGCATGAACAGCAGGTTTATGAAAATGCAGGAGAAAAATTTAACCTGGGTTCTCCCAAACAATTGAGCAATATATTGTTTGAAAAGTTGAAGTTAGAAAAAAAATATTCTCGGAAAATCCAAACTGGTTATTCTACAGATGCTGCAACATTAGAAAAGTTGCGAGAAGTTGATGAAACTGGTGTAATTGAAGCAATTATTGAGTATCGTACTTTGTCTAAGTTGAAGTCTACATATGTGGACTCATTACCAACATTGGTACGTCCAGATACAGGGCGGGTGCATACTAATTTTAATCAGACGGCGACATCAACTGGTAGGTTGTCTTCTTCTGAACCAAATTTACAAAATATTCCTATACGTACTGCTTTTAGTCGCCAAATTCGCAAAGCTTTTTTACCAGAACCAGGTTGGTTGATGGTGGCTGCTGATTACTCTCAAATTGAGTTGCGGATTTTAGCTCACTTGAGTCAAGAGCCAGTGTTGGTTGAAGCATACCAGAATAACGAGGATATTCACACGGTAACGGCACGATTAATTTTTGAAAAAGAGCAGGTAACATCAGAGGAGCGCCGACTCGCGAAAACAATCAATTTTGGCGTGATTTATGGGATGGGTTCTCTCAGGTTTTCCCGCTCCACTGGTGTAGATAAAGCTGATGCATCGGAGTTTATTAAACGTTTTAACCAACGCTATCCAAAAGTGTTTGAATATTTAGAGTCGGTGAAGAAACAAGCGATCGCTTTTGGCTATGTAGAAACTATCCTTGGGCGGCGGCGCTATTTTGAATTTACAACTGACTCCTTGAGAAGGTTTAAGGGTAATAAACCAGCCGATATCGATCTGAGTAAACTCAAAAATATCGGTGCTTTTGATGCTGGGTTACTAAGGGCTGCGGCTAATGCACCAATACAAGGTTCTAGTGCGGATATTATTAAAGTTGCGATGGTAAAACTGCAATCAGTTTTGCAGAATTATCAAGCTAAATTATTGTTACAGGTTCACGATGAATTGGTGTTGGAAGTTCCCCCACAAGAGTGGGAAGAATTACAACCGCAAATTAAGTTAGTAATGGAAGACGCAGTATCTTTGACTGTCCCTTTGGTAGTTGATGTGCGTGTAGGTGAAAATTGGATGGATACGAAATAACAATCAGAAACCAGACTTTTTAGAAACCCGACTTCTTAAAGAAGTCGGGTTTCTTACTTCACATAAAAATTAAATGTATGTTTGTCAGATTTATCTGTAGGGTTAGTGTATTGTGAAGTTGATAAAGGTGGGAAAAAGTAGGGTTTAAATTGATTTAAACTTTCACATGCTTCTAGTGGAAAAGGTTTCTTTTCGGGAACATCATCCCATCCAATTACTAAGACACCACCAGTGCGCAAGCATTGATAGCATGTCCCAAATGCTTTTTCCACATCATTCCTGTCGTTTAATCCCCACCCAAAGACGCCGTTGCAGATGATTAAATCTAAATAATTTTCTTGGAAGTGAAGGTTTAAATCACTCATGGAGCCAATAATGTGGTCTTTAGCTCCATAAATCTTTTTCATTGGATTGATATCTATAGTCCAATACTTTTTGTGTTTAAACCATTTTTCATAGTGTTTTGTATATGATCCACATCCTACAAATAGGACTTTAGTAAATTCTTGTTGATGAACAAAGTAAGGAATAATTTTTTTCTCTAATATATATCGGTCATGTGTTTCTAAGGGCATATCCTTGCCCAAAATTGTGTATGTTATTACTTTTAAACCCCTAGCAATCATGTCTGGGTTTTTTAAATTGTTAAGAATCTCTTTGGTTGCGAGCATGTTTGCTTATTACTTTGGTCAGTTGTATTTTTCAACACATCCTCACCATAGTCTAATTAAATTAACAAAAGTTTAAGAAGAGATTATCTTTTAAAAATCTTCATCAACAAAAAACTCAGCATCCTCATTTGAACGAGGATTACGCTGTGTAGAACCAGCTATACCCCACATAGGCACAAGAAGTGCTGTACCAATTATCCCTACACAGGCGCAAAAAGCTAGTAGTAAACCTACTGGGATTTGAATTGATACGAAGGTGAGAAATTTTAAAGATACAGGTTCAGCATTTTGCACAGAGAGGATAGCGATCGCCAATACCCAGACAGCTACAACAATGGATGTAAGTAGAGTAGCAAGTGTTTTCATTTGTTTTATCTTGACACCAAAAGATCGTTTTTCTTTATTTTGGCGTTTTTGCTCTTTGCTTGAGTGTCCGAATTACCGAAAATATTTGCCACAATAGTATCAGTATCTCAGGAGTAGCGCAGTCAAAGACGTTAGGGATATATTTCAGCCCATAGTATGATGCTAGATCATAACTATATAGTTAATCTCAAAGCCTGAGCCAAGTGGTGGCGATCGCTCCGAAGCGGATACTTGTCCCCATCGTATTTTTCGCACTGATTTTCAGCAATGTCAACCCCCGACTCACCTTTTGCCAGTTATCACCTTTGGTCTTTAATTGCCCCAGCTCCCTGGCAGCAGCGCTGGCATTGCCAAATGAGAAGGGGGTTTGTAAAGGCGCGGCAGAATGAACCACAAGTCAGGGCGCTTTCGACAAAAATTAATGCATCCCAGCGCATTGGCTTGCTGGCACAAAAAGGCGTTTACGAGTTTCATTACAATCGACACTTATTAAACCAATCAGATGGTGTAGAAAAAGTTGCACAACTGCTGAAATTACACAATTCAACTACAGAAGTTCAGCACCGCGTACTACAAATTTTAACAAACTACCACAATGCGCCATTGCTGTCAGACAAACGCATTATTTTATTAAGCAGAGGTGATGAAGGTTTTCCCAAACCTATTTTGATTGAACATAACGATTACTGCTTCCGTTTATACGCAGCAATGGATTGTGTTTTTGTTGATTCTGATAGCAGATTGCATATTTTAGATTTCAAAACAGGAAAATCTGCTTTTGACAGAAGACAAGCATTAGTCTATTTGTTAGCAGCTAGATATCTTTACCCTCGATACCAAGCAGTAGCTTCATTTTATAATTTAGAATTGCGCAAAGAATCTGAACTAATTAGTGTAACTAAAAACGAATTAGATTCAATAGAATTCGACTTAGCAAATATTGCGCAAAAGCACCAGCAAGATTTACAAAAATATCAACAACACAATAGTAATTTTAGCAAAATCTTTCCCCCTAATCCAGGAAGCAACTGTCGTTTTTGCCCATTTCATTCAATTTGCGAGTTTTCTGCATATCAACCGTAAAGTAGAGACGTTCCGGCGGAACGTCTCTACGATATTGTTTTCCTAAAACGGTGGTAACTCTTCAAGAATCGTAAACCGAATGTGATTAATAGCTAACTCACCAATTGAGAGATCTTCTTTTGTTAGGCGTGAACCTTTACTAGTCAAAGTTTCAAAAGGGAGTCCTTTGCCAATTTCAATATGAAACCAGCTTAAGCCCATAAAAAACCGAGTAGGATATGGTCCATCTTTACCTATATCATCAGGATTTGATTCCATTGGCAACCAGCCAAAACCTGGGATATAAAATTCTAACCAAACATGGTTGTAATCTGGCTGTAGAGGAACACGCTGATGTTCGCCATAGGGGGGACATTTATAACGCCCAACAGTGCGACATGGGATACCATTTAAACGGCATAAAGCTAGCAAGACGCCTACATATTCTCCGCAGGAACCAACACCACGTTCTAACACCACATCTGGAGTGTCTATGTGAGGTTTAATTCCATAAGATAACTCATCATAAACATAATTACGGATGTTGTACATTTTCCGCAACAGATTAGTTTCTGTACCCACTGCTTCTCTACCAGCACGGCGGACAATGTTACTATCCATTGCCAAGTCGTCATCATCAACTAAGTAGCGAGCTTGGTATTCTGATGGTACTTCTTCTATGTCTTCCACATCTTTTGGGGTGAGGCGATACTTAATTCCCCTCACTTCCAAAATTGCTTTCCATCCAAACAGGTGTCTTTCGCCGGGGGCGAGGGCATCAAATTTAAATACTGCCACACGTTGCCCATCAATGATTTCTTCTGTAAAAGGTAACCCAATTGGTTCAACGTGCCTTACCTTCTGGCGATAAGTTTCTGAGGGTAGGGCAATACGCCATTCTACTTCTGGTAAATAGGCCTCTTCTAAGGGTGAAATTTCTTCAGCATAGGACATTTCCACGAGATAGCCGTTAGAAAGAGCGTAGCGTTTTTCTGGGTCGTAATGATATTGTAGTGGGTGAATAAAAGTTCTGTCGCGGTATGATAACTCATAATTGGGGTCAGCGTTTGGGTTATCCCGGATGTAAGGTTCTTCTGAAGCATAAGCGACATAGATTGTTTCTTTGCCAGTTGTGGCATTTTTGTGTATTGCTATGCCTGAAGGAGAGTCAAACGGTGTTAATAAGCTAAATTGAACTTCTCCTGTAGCTCTGTCAATGCAGTACACTGTTTGTTCAACTTTGTCGCAAACCCAAAGAGTTTCCTCGCTTACTGTCAAATTTTCTAACCCTACTCCTGGGGCATAGAACTTGGTAATTTCTTTGCGTGTATCCCGATCAAAAATTAGTATATTTCCTAGTCGTTCACAACTGATATATATGGTAGAATTCCATACAGCAATGCCATCAGCCGTGCAGGGTAAGGTGACAAAATGCTCTAGACCTAAAGAACCTAGTTTGCATAAATAAACACTATTACCTCGCGTAACCCAGAGAGTATCTTCCCAGACTGCCAAACCAGTGACATCTGTAAACTCCCTCACTTGGTGAGGATTCAGAATTTTGGTGTTGTCAGATAAAGGGTCAATTTCTAGCAGATGCCCTTTGTCACTGTCAATAGCAATGAGATGATCTTGAATAAAGGCGATGCCACATAGGGAGGCAGCACCCAGCGGTCGAATTGTCCTTTGCCCAAACATCTGGCTAGTCGTCAAACTGGGGAGTGCATATGTCATATTAAGCTAAATTTACTCAATGGTTTAGCACACCTGGAGGTAATTTTAAAATATCCTAAGTGGTATAACTTTTAATTTTATTACGCATGATAACCAATATCTACAGAAACGTGCTTTTCCAGCCATCACTCAATTATGATCGAATTCTGTAACCGTTTCCTGTGAGCTATATAATGTCTGCTAATTCTCTTCCTGATTCAGCTACCGTTTGGCATAGTTTAGAAGTTGATAAAGCTCTAGAACTGCTTTCCAGTAATGCAGACACTGGCATATCTCCTCAAGAAGTAGAACAGCGATTGCAAAAATACGGTCCTAACGAACTAGAGGAAACCAGTGGACGCAGTGCTTGGGAGATTCTGGTAGATCAGTTCAAGAACATTATGTTGTTGATGCTGATTGCCGTTGCCCTAATTTCTGGGGGTATCGATCTGCTAGATTGGCGAGAAAAGTTACAAGCTGGCGAAATGCCTTTTAAAGATACGATCGCCATCTTAGCAATTGTCATCCTTAACGGCATCCTGGGCTACGTCCAAGAAAGTCGTGCAGAAAAAGCTCTTGCCGCCCTGAAAAAACTATCATCTCCCAATGTGCGAGTTATGCGCAGTGGCAGACTGGAGGAAGTAGCAGCAAAAGAGCTGGTTCCTGGAGATGTGATGCTGCTAGAAGCAGGGGTACAGGTGGCAGCAGATGGACGCTTGCTTGAAGAGTCAAACCTACAAATACGAGAGTCGGCATTGACAGGTGAAGCGGAAGCTGTCAACAAGCGGGCAAAAATGGCATTGCCAGAAGAAACTTCCTTGGGCGATCGCATTAATCTGGTATTTCAAGGTACAGAAGTTGTTCAAGGAAGAGGCAAAGTTCTGGTAACCAACACTGGGATGAAAACAGAACTAGGCAAAATTGCCGCTTTGTTGCAGTCGGTGGAAAATGAACCTACCCCCTTGCAGCAACGGATGACTCAACTTGGCAACGTGCTTGTATCGGGTTCTTTAGTTTTAGTCGCACTTGTCATTATCGCTGGGGTAATCCAAGCCAGAGGTTTTAGCAATTTAAAAGATCTCGTCGAAGTTTCTTTGAGTATGGCAGTGGCTGTTGTACCAGAAGGCTTACCCGCAGTTATTACCGTTACCTTGGCATTAGGAACCCAACGCATGGTACGGCAAAATGCCTTGATTCGCAAACTACCCGCAGTAGAAACTTTGGGTTCCGTAACTACCATTTGCTCAGATAAAACTGGCACCCTAACTCAAAATAAGATGGTGGTGCAATCTGTTTATACAAATGTTTCTACTTCACAAAATGTTAATAATGTACATCAATCTCAACAAAGTACTAATAATCAATCTTTGAGTGTTACAGGTACTGGTTACGCACCATCCGGCGATTTTGAACTCCAAGGCAACAAAATTGAACCCCAAGAAAGTCCAGAACTCCAAGCAATTCTAGTCGCTTGCGCCCTTTGTAATGATTCGGAGTTGCAACAGCAACAAGGTGAATGGCGAATTTTGGGAGATCCGACAGAAGGCGCATTGGTAACAGTGGCGGCAAAGGGAGGAATTGAAAAAGACCAATGGAATAGTAAGTTACCAAGGGTTGGTGAGTTCCCTTTCTCCTCAGAACGTAAGCGGATGAGCGTAATCTGTAAGGTGGAGCAAGTACAGACGGGTGTCTCGCCTTTGTCATCTGTCGATCCTGTAATCAGTAACTTGGTAAAATCTGAAAGTTACTTAATGTTCTCTAAAGGTTCCCCAGAGTTAATCTTGGCACGTTGTACTCGCATTTATGTAGGTAGTGGTTCAATTTCTTTAAGCGATGAACAACGTAAGCAAATTCTTGCACAAAACGATCAGATGGCAGGTAATGGCTTGCGCGTGCTAGGTTTTGCCTACAAACCTCTCACAGAACTTCCGCCCGAAGGATCGGATGAAATCTATGAGCAAGACATGGTGTGGCTGGGATTGGTAGCAATGTTAGATGCACCCCGCCCAGAAGTCAGGGCAGCTGTGCAAGAGTGCCGAGAAGCAGGTATTCGCCCAGTCATGATTACTGGAGATCACCAGTTGACAGCAAGAGCGATCGCTACTGATTTAGGTATTGCGCAAGCAGGCGATCGCGTGCTAGTAGGTCAAGAATTGCAGCGCATGAGTGACCAAGAACTAGAACAAAATGTAGACTTGGTGAGCATTTACGCTAGGGTTGCCCCAGAACACAAACTGCGAATTGTTCAAGCACTACAACGCCGGGGTAGATTTGTTGCCATGACAGGTGATGGTGTAAACGATGCACCAGCCCTTAAACAAGCTGACATTGGTATTGCGATGGGTATCACTGGCACGGATGTAAGTAAAGAAGCCAGCGATATGGTGTTATTAGATGACAACTTTGCTACAATTGTTACCGCTACAAAAGAGGGTAGAGTAGTTTATACAAATATTCGCCGTTTTATTAAGTACATTCTCGGTAGTAACATTGGTGAAGTAATTACGATCGCTGCTGCGCCTATATTGGGTTTGGGCGGTGTTCCCCTCACGCCACTGCAAATTTTGTGGATGAACTTGGTTACAGATGGTTTACCCGCGTTGGCATTAGCTGTAGAACCTCCTGAACCAGATGTGATGAAACGTCCACCTTTTAGTCCCCGCGAAAGTATTTTTGCTCGTGGTTTAGGTTCCTATATGATTCGGATTGGGATTATCTTCGCCATCATTTCCATTATTCTCATGGTGTGGGCTTACAATCATGTGAAAGTGGTTACAGGTGCAGGACTTGATCCACAAAGGTGGCAGACTATGGTATTCACTACCTTATGTTTAGCCCAAATGGGACATGCGATCGCTATTCGTTCCAACACCCGCTTAACGATTGAAATGAATCCCTTTTCCAATCCCTTTGTACTTGGTGCTGTTGTCTTAACAACAATTTTACAGTTAATGCTAGTTTACGTTCCACCTCTGCGAGCTTTCTTTGGTACTCATTTCCTCAGTCTCCAAGAGTTAGGAATTTGTTTTGGCTTCAGCGCCCTCATGTTTGTTTGGATTGAATTGGAGAAGTTGTTCCTCCGTTTGATGGGCAAGAAGAGCGTTTAATACCACCGTACAATTTTGTAGAGACGTTACATGTAACGTCTCTACATTTAGATATCTGAATCAAAATCATCCAATACCAAAACTTGTATTTCTGTAATGCGCAACAGCTTAGCATCATTAGTCAAAAATGCCTCACAATTTGTTGCTAGAGCAACAGCAATTTGGAGCTTTCTTCAATATTCACACTTCATTCCTATATTCAATTTCCAATTCTGGGAATTCTCCTCGTCTGATGCGATTGACATACTCTTGAGCATCCATTCCAGACATATGATTAGGAGCAATGCCACGAAATTCTTTGACATTGTAGCGAGGCTTGGGTTTTATCTCGCAATGGCTAATTTTTTCTAGGAGATAGGAAGCCAACCTCAATTGGTCTTCAGGTGCCAGTCTGTCTGCTTGCTTCATTAATTCCTGCAGTTCTTTAGGGAGTTGATGCATTTAAATTTATTCTCCTTTTTTTTGATTTTAGCTCACAAATTGATGATTTCTTGAGCTATCCGGCATATTACCGTTTAGAATTGAAATGTAGAGTTACGTTTGTGTTTTATGAGTGACACCAACACCTCGAAACAAATAACTAGATTAGAAGCTCGTGTTAATTCTGAAAGCAAAGCTTTATGGCAAAAAGCGGCTGACTTACAGGGAGTCACCTTAATAGATTTTGTCATTGCAAGCCTTCAGGAAGCAGCTTACAAAGTTATAGAGCGGCATCAAACACTTAAGCTTAGTTTAGAAGACGCTGAAGCTTTTGTAGAAGCTTTGAAGCACCCACAAAAGCCAAATGATGCTCTCATCGCAGCTGCTTTACGTTACAAACAAGTGATACAAAAGAATGGTGTTAACGATGGAGTTGCTTGATAGTAAAAGGCATAATCGCTCAATATTTGCTTGTGGAAATGATAATTTAGATTTTAATTTATAATCAGAAGTTGTATGTTTTTGACAATTTAATAATGATAATTACCAATCAAAATTTTTATGTAATTAAAAAAGCTATCATAACAAATGAGCAAGGTGACTTAACATTAGGAGAAGCAGCCAAGGCAAAAGTTTATCGAGTACTGATCAATGATGCAGGACAAATTCTGCTAGACCCTGTGGATATCGAAAAAATTCCTGAAGACCAACGATGGCTGTGGCAAAATTCTGAAGCGATGGCGATGGTACAAAGAGGTTTACAACAAGCTGCTGCAGGAGAAGTTCACGACTTAGGTTCTTTTGCTCAATATGCAGACTTGGAGATTGATGATTAATGCAATTCAGCCTGCAATATTCAACTGAAGCTAGGGATACTTTAGCTAATTTAGAGCAAACAGAAAGTTTATGGAGCTAAGCGGATTCGAACCGCTGACCCCCTCAATGCCATTGAGGTGCTCTACCAACTGAGCTATAACCCCGATATTATGCGTTTTCTATCATACCTTACAAGGTAGAAGTTTGTCAATACTAAAGACTGCTAATTGCTAATGGTTGATGGCTAATAGCTGAAAACAATTAGCAATTCACGATACTTGTAGCAAATAGCTCATGCAGTGTCCCATGAGGAAGTATACTACTAACATGGCAGCAGCAGCGATCGCCACTAGCGCACCTGCCAACATGAGAGAAAATTCTTTATTCGCAACAGCTTTTTCCATTAAGTGGAGCGACCATGCTACCAGTGCTACATCAAAAACTAAAATAGGAATCAACATATTTTTTTATATTTATTAATTGTATTTAACTAATCGTAACATTATTTTGTAATCTGTGTATAACTACTCTAGTTGTGGAGAAGACTAAATTTGTTGCTCATGAAGACATTCGCACTGGAACTTGACGTTCTCCCAAATAATTTTTGATTTCTGCTACACTTAACTGACCAAAATGTAAAAGCGATGCGAGTAGAGCAGCTTCGGCTTTACCAGAGGTAAGGGCAGCGTGGATGTGTTCGCAATTTCCTGCACCGCCAGAGGCAATCACAGGAACTTCTACTAACTCAGCGATCGCTCGCGTTAGCTCTAAGTCATAGCCTGCTTTAGTTCCATCGGCATCCATACTCGTCACTAACAGTTCTCCTGCGCCGCGCTTGGATACTTCTTGCGCCCAATTTAAGGCATCCAAACCAGTATTTTCTCGTCCACCCCGCACATACACGTCCCAACCTGGATTGTTGGGATCGTTTCTGCGTCTGGCGTCAATTGCCACAACTATGCACTGATTACCAAAGCGATCGCTTGCCCGATTAATAAAATCTGGATCGCGTACCGCCGCCGAATTAATACTAACCTTGTCTGCCCCTGCTCGTAAAAGATTTTTAACATTTTCTAAGGATTGAATCCCACCACCCACAGTCAACGGAATGAACACCTGCTCTGCAGTACGGTAAACCACGTCAATAATCGTGTCCCTGTCTTCATGAGTAGCTGTAATATCAAGAAATACTAACTCATCTGCACCGGCACAATTGTAAACATTTGCCAATTCCACCGGATCACCCGCATCTTGGAGGTTGACAAAGTTAACTCCTTTTACAACTCGTCCCGCCTTCACATCTAGACAAGGTAAGATTCTTTTAGCCAACATAAGAACTTTTACACCCCTTAGTAAACGTCCGGAACTTAAATTTTAAAGTGGAGAGTGTTATTCCGAACCGAAAATTTTTTTATCCGTATTTATGCTCACTACTGTCGTGTGTAACAGCGTTACCACCACAAGATTGATTCTCAATCTCTAATTCAAAATCCACTCATCCCACAACTAAAATCGGCATATGGCGATTATCTCCTCGAAAAAACAGCCTCCAGAACCAAATAAACCACAACAAGAACGGGAGGAAGCAACCCAAGAAGAAAAGCAAAATCTTTTACAACCCGAAGCCACCATTGATGAAGGGAAAGATGAGAGTATTCGTCCCCAGCGATTTGCTGATTACATTGGGCAAAAAGATTTAAAAGACGTACTGGAAATCGCCATTCAAGCAGCTAAGTCGAGGGGTGAAGTACTAGATCACTTATTGTTGTATGGTCCTCCTGGCTTGGGGAAAACCACAATGGCAATGATTTTAGCATCTGAAATGGGGGTCAGTTGCAAAATTACTAGTGCGCCAGCTTTAGAACGTCCTAGAGATATTGTCGGACTACTGGTAAACCTCAAGCCTGGGGATGTTCTGTTTATCGATGAAATTCATCGTCTGTCCCGGATGACGGAAGAACTATTATACCCGGCAATGGAGGATTATCGCTTAGATATTACTATTGGTAAAGGTTCTCACGCTCGAACGCGCAGTCTACCACTATCAAAGTATACTTTAGTCGGAGCCACAACTCGTGCGGGAGCGCTCTCTTCTCCACTACGCGATCGCTTTGGCTTAATTCAAAAACTCAGATTTTATGAAGTAGATGAACTCAGTCAGATCGTACTGCGCAGTGCCGAGTTACTTCAAACACCCATTAATAAAGATGGTGCAACAGAAATAGCACGTCGAGCTAGGGGAACACCAAGAATAGCAAATAGATTACTCAGGCGTGTACGTGATTACACTGAAGTAAAAAAATCAGGTGAAATCACAGAAGTAGTTGCAGCAGAGGCACTGCAACTATTTCAAGTAGATCCTTGCGGTTTGGATTGGACAGATCGTCGCGTGTTAAGTGTAATTATTGAACAGTTTAATGGCGGTCCGGTGGGATTGGAGACGATTGCGGCGGCAACAGGTGAAGATACACAAACAATTGAGGAAGTTTACGAACCTTATCTGATGCAAATTGGTTATTTGCAGCGGACGAACCGTGGTAGGATGGCGACACCCGCAGCGTATAAGCATATGGGTTTTAAAGCACCCAATCAACAGTTGTCTTTTTTACCTGAATAGTAGAGACGCCCCGGTGGGGCGTCTCTACAACCGCGTTTTAGATTAGAACCACAGATAAACACAGATGAAGAAGTTAATTGGGATTATTTTAAGTTTGTTGTTGCTGTTTGGCTGGGGTAAGGCGGTGATGGCTGCGGAGTCATCTAATATTACTCCAGAACAGTTAAGACAAAGGGATGAGTTGGCGACTCAGGCTTTTGCGGCTACGAATAAGGGTGATTTTGCTACAGCGGAGCAATTATGGACGGAGATTCTCGAACAATTTCCTGATAATGCCGCAGTTTGGAGTAATCGGGGAAATTCCAGAGTTAGTCAAAATAAGTTGGTTGAGGCGTTGGCTGATTATAACAAAGCTGTAGAACTTGCGCCAAATGTCACTGACCCTTATTTGAATCGCGGTACGGCATTGGAAGGTTTGGGAAGATGGGAAGATGCTATAGCAGATTACAATCACGTTCTCGAACTCGATCCCAAGGATGCTATGGCGTACAATAATCGGGGTAATGCTCAGGCGGGTTTGGGAAAATGGGAGGAGGCGATCGCTGATTACAAAAAATCTGCTGATACTGCGCCGAATTTTGCCTTTGCTCGTGCTAACTACGCTTTAGCCCTTTATCAAATTGGCAAAACAGACGAAGCTATTCGTCAGATGCGGAATATTACCCGTAAATATCCCAACTTTGCCGATGTACGTGCCGCCCTCACTGCTGCTTACTGGGTACAGGGAAAAATCGGTGAAGCCGAAAGTAACTGGGTATCAGCAGTGGGATTGGATGGACGCTATAAAGATATCAATTGGGTAAAAAATACCCGTCGCTGGCCTCCTAGCATGGTAACAGCTTTGGATAAGTTTTTGACACTAAAGTAACAGCGGACTTTTAACTGCATAAGTCACATTTAGTTGCAACTAGTAAGGTTCAGGTAGTGAAGGAAACGACACCATGACTCATTTTGGCATTATCTGTCCTGCCTCAACTGGTCACTTAAATACGATGTTTCCCATCGGACGTGAACTACAAAAACGTGGTCATCGAGTTACACTTGTGGGAGTACTTGATGTCCAATCTAAGGCACTAGAGGCAGGTTTTGAATTTCGAGCGATCGCTGAATCGGAGTCTCCAGTGGGAACGACAGCGCAATCATTAGCTCAGCTTGGGGAACTCAATGGGCAGGCGGCATTACGGTATACTATTACTTTTTTTACACAGGCAACTGCTCTATTACTTCTATATGCCCCAGATGCAATCAAAGATGCTGGTATAGAAGCATTGCTGGTAGACCAAACTATATCAGGCGGAGGTACGGTAGCAGAATTTTTGCAAATTCCCTTCGTTACCGTGTGCAGTGCTGTGGTGCTGAATCAGGAAAACAGCGTTCCCCCATTTTTCACCAATTGGAGCTATAATCCTGCTTGGTGGGCGCGTCTACGCAATCAAGTGGCTTACTCTCAGCTGCGTCGAATCCGCAAACCAATCCAGCAGGTGATCAATGAGTATCGTCAAGAGAGGAAATTGCCCATACACTCTCATCCTAGAGAGTCTTACTCCAAACTAGCGATTATTAGTCAACAACCAGCTGAATTTGAATTTCCTCGACAAAATTTACCCCAGTGGTTCCATTTTACAGGACCGTATCATGATTTCACAGGGCGACCAAGAGTTGATTTCCCTTTGGAAAAGTTGACAGGGCAACCACTGATTTACGCTTCGATGGGAACTGTACAAAATCGCCTACAGTACATTTTCCGTGATATTGCCTCAGCTTGTGTAGGTTTGGATGCTCAGCTAGTAATTTCTCTTGGTGGTTCGGCTAGTCCAGAAACTTTTTCAGATTTGCCAGGTTCGCCCCTTGTGGTAGGTTATGCGCCTCAACTAAAACTGCTGAAAAAAGCTACACTCACCATCACCCATGCGGGCTTGAATACCACTTTGGAATCTTTAAGTAATGGTGTGCCGATGGTAGCAATTCCGGTTGCCAACGATCAGCCAGGAGTGGCTGCACGTATAGCTTGGACTGGTTGTGGTGAGGCTGTACCTGTAGCCCGCGTGAATGTTCCCAAACTGCGAGATGCCATACAGCGTGTACTGAAAGAAGATTCTTACAAAAAGAATGCACTTAGATTACAAGAAGCCATTAGTAGAGCAGGGGGAGTGAGTCGAGCCAGTGATATTATCGAGCAAGCTGTATCCACAGGCAAGCCTGTCCTGGCTCCAACACAGTAATAAGGGTTTTTGCTGCGTGGGCTTCTACTGCACAGCATATATATTAAAAACATTAGTCCCTTTTCGCGCCTGTTCTTGCTCCACTTTCATCTCATTAAATCTGTTTTTTTTAAGCAAAGACGTGATTTTCTCGACTCGATGATCCAAATCGTGTACTTCAACAACTATTTGCTTAATCTTTAACCAGTCTTGCTCTTCGATGCCCAAAAGCACATCTAGTTCGCTTTTTTCCACATCTACTTTGAGCAAGTCGATCCGCTGAATATCGTGTTCGCGTATAATCTCTGATACTGTTTTTACTTGACAGGTAACTTGCTCTTGTTGAAAAGCTTTTTCTAATATCCGATCTAAAATTAGCGACCTCAGAAACGGAGGAAGCCAAGAAATCCAACGAAAGGCTGAAGGTAAGTCTTTGAGATTGTCAAGTGTAGTTTTTTTTAATCTGTCTCTTACTTCTTTTGAATCCTCTGGATAGGCAGTTGATAACACTGGAGCGTTGGGATAATATCCGAAATTTAAGGTTTTAGACTCCTGAGAAAGCCCACAGCAAAATACCTTTATAGTTTCTGGGTCAAAGCGTTGGGCGTTGCGGTGCAGCACTTCAAAGATTGCTGGGATGGGTTCAAAAGCATAGATGCTCACATTTTTATGATATAACTGATACAAATACAGAGAGAATAAACCAATATTCGCCCCAATATCAAATACAGTGTCGCCTTTTTGCAACTCAATACCATTCTTAAGGTACTCTTGAACTTGTTGATAAATTATTGGTACTAACTTCTTTTGAAGACAAAATATCTTCATCCCATTGGGCAACACAGTTTCTGCAAGAGTAATTTGCATAGTTCTGCCATAAACTAAATAGTAATTAACAGAGAAAAGCAGAAGAATTGAGAATTACAGAGAAATAATCACACAAGTATCTACTAACTCCTAACATACATTCTACAGGTATATCAAATGAAAAGATTATATTTCTAGCAAGGGGTAAACGGAGTACACAAAAACAGGTCAATCTAGCGACGCTCATAAGAATATCGAATTTGGATGAATAAAAATGAAAAAACATATTATGTTTGTTTCACTTCCTCTGCGTGGTCATACAAATCAAATGATTGCCCTAGCTCAAGAGTTGGTTTGCAGAGGCTACCAAGTAAGTTTTGCCATTGCTGAAGAGGCTAGGGAGTGGCTTGCTAATACCGGAGCTAATTTTATTCAATGGGAGCCAAGACAGGAAACAACTGATGAAGGTATTAATGACAAAAACAAGAGTGTGTGGCAAAGAGCTTCTCAGGAACAAAGTATCTGGCGTGGTGAAAAAATGATGTTGAATGGGCTGATTGATTTGTATGTTCCTATGTACAAAACGCTGCTCGCTATTTTTCAGCAATACAATCCAGATATATTAGTGATTGATCGTGCGGTTATTCCAGCGATGGACTTAGCCCAGCAAATGAAGATTCCCTACATTATTCAAACTCGATTCTTGGGTAATTTTGTCCCTAGCAGTTCTAAGTACCCTCGCTTCGGTACATCCTATTCTGTAGAAATGAATATATGGCAACGCTTGGTGAATTTCCTTCGACCTTATTTGCTGATGCCTCATTTTTTGCCTGTGATGAGAAAGCTCAATCAGGTTCGCAGTGAGTGTTCTAACTGCAAAAAAATCAAAGATCCTTTTAGCCAACGTCCCATCATCGTCGGCACAGCTTTTGGCATTGAAATTCCACGCCCACTACCTCCTCATGTGCAAATGGTTGGACCGATTTTTCCAAAAACAATTGAACCTCTCAGTCCTTCTTTAAGGAAATGGTTGGAAGAGATCGCAGAAGTGACCATTGTGTATATCGCTTTTGGTACCCTTGCTACTATCGAATCATGGCAAGCTCAAGCATTAGTGGACGGACTTAGCGATCCTAAATTTCGGGTACTGTGGTCTTTACCTAAGAGTCAGCAACATATTCTGCCTGCGCTACCATCCTCGTTCCGGATCGAAGACTTTGTTCCGCAACAAGCAGTCCTTTCTCATCCAATAGTTCGTGCCTTTATCAGTCATTGTGGTATGAACAGCATTAACGAGGCTCTACATTGGGAAAAACCGATCCTAGCATTGCCTTTCTTTGGAGATCAGCACTACAATGCGGCACGTATTGTGGACTTAGGGGCTGCTTTAAAGCTGAACAAGAAACATTTTGACAGTACTGAGGTGCGCCGCAAAATGGACGCCTTGCTTAGTAAACCAAACTACATTGATGCAGCTCGTCGAATGTCGGTTCTATTTAAAAGCACCGGAGGACTGGATAGGGCTGCCGATATTGTCGAATCTACCCTCACTGAAGGAATTAGCTAATTAGTACCAGGCAGTGCAGGGTAAATTAGACAACTCGAATGGGATGCGACGCGATCGCCCCCACACTCTTTAGCTTGAAACTGAACTAGAGCTAGTCTCCAAGATTGGCTGATTTTGATGGCGTATACTTGTCACCACCATCCGCACACCTTCTGATGGTCCCAGTAAAGCACCTCTACGTACTGGCTGCACTGGTTTGCTGTCAACTAGTTCCATTTGCCAACCAGACAGCACTGTCGCTAAAACCATTTTCATCTCAAATAGGGCAAATGCCATCCCAATACAGCGACGGTTCCCACCACCAAAGGGCAAATATTCATAGGGGGCAAATTGCCGCTCTAAAAAACGCTCTGGTTTAAACTGCTTTGAATTAGGGTATAAATCTTCTCGATGATGGGTCAAATAAATACAGGGAACTACTAATGTACCAGGCTCTAACTGGTAGCCCATAATTTCTAATGGTGATTTGACGACTCGATTTAATGCTAACATTGCCACTGGGTTGAGGCGGAGTGTTTCGCTACACACGGCATTTAAATATGGCGAGCGCAACACAAGGTTCAGATCTGCTTTTTCACCCAAACTATCCAATTCTTGGAGCAGTTTCTCATGCACTTGGGGCAGATGATGAATCCAGTACAAAGCCCATGATAAAGCAGTTGCAGTGGTTTCGTGACCCGCCACCAACATAGTCATTAACTCATCACGTATTTCCACATCCGTCATCGGCTGCCCTTGTTCATCGCGAGTTGCCATCATTAATGAGAGGATATCATTGCGCGATGGATCTAGTTGCTGTTTACGTTCTTGAATCTCGGCGTAGATGAGTTCGTCAAGAAGTTTTATTTGGCGTATGAATATTCCCCAAGGACTCCACGAACCAAAATCTTTTCGCATTAAAGGGAAAAGAAATATCAATGACCTCAATAAAGGTCTTTTTGGATTCAGCAGCCCAATCAACATCTGCTTTAGTTGATTGTAACGTGGTCCGTCCTCTAGACCAAATACAGCTTTTAAAATTACTTGGAAAGAGATTTCTTGCATGGATGGCTGGATTGAAAAAGGTTCGCCAACCTTCCATTGACTAGTCACTTGCTTGGTGATGTCGCGGATTAGCTCACCATAAGCTAGCATCCGTTCTCCATGCAAGGGGGGTGTTAACAGCTTTCTTTGCCGTTGGTGAGGTTTGCCCTCCAGCGCCAGCATTGATTGCCGCCCTAATAAAGGTGATTTAATCCCCGCAGGTTCACCAGAGTCCAACTGTTTTGGATCGGTGGTAAAAATCTGAGCGATCGCCTCAGGATTACTAACAAATACTTGATTTGTAAAAACTGGACCAATCCGTAATGTAAAGATCTCACCATAGCGTTTAGCACAGTCTTCCATATATTCTAGCGGATGAGTTAGCCACTGAAGCGTCTGGATTGATGATAGTGTTTGGGGTCCTTCAGGCAATTTCCGTGCAGACATTTTTCATCTCCCAATCATTGGAAATCAGATTAGACTACGCTAGCTTTTTGTGTATGCTACCATTCTTGAATCTTGGCGATCGTCAATTCTTCTACATTACTCAAAACTACTGCTGCTCCTGCTTTTAGCAGTGTCTCGGCATAGGCATCACGACGCGCTGCTGTTTCTTGAACGTGTGGGGGTAATACGCCTACGCCAATCCAGGTACGCTTGGGTTCGAGTTGTCGCGCTTTTTCTACTGTGTACATGTCAGCTACTGTGTCTCCTACGTATACTACTATGGGTGGTTTGTCAATTCCTTCAAGCGGCGGAGCCGGTGTGTAGGCATTCCCAGGTGGAACCTGGGAACGAGTGGGACGAGGAGGAGATTCTAAGAGGCGAACGGTGGCAAAAAGTCCGGTGGGATCTGGCTTACTGGGTGCGTCTTCCATTGCAATCAGCACTGGTGATTTTAAGCCCAGGCGTTTTTCTAAAACGTAATTAGCAGAAGCGCGAGTAGCACCACTGAAAAATCCCCAAGGAATTCCAGCTAGTGTTAGTTCTTCTAGGTAGCTTGGCTGTAACAATAATGGTTCATCACAAATATATCCTGTCATATTTTGGGGATCTGTTCCTCGGTAACGGGATTGAAAAAAGGCGACAATGGAGTTGTAGTTAAGTTGTAGTTGTTCGCGGGATGTTTGGTTTTCTTTGTAGCGGTAAATTAATTCTTGGGATGCTTCCCAATCGTTATTCCAAATGCCTTCAGATTTGAGTTGGTCAATCTCCACAGATGTGGGGCGATACTCTAAAAAAGTAAAATGCTCTACAGTATCTGCGATCGCACGCCGATAGGAACCACTGACATCGCGCACTACACCATCAATATCGAAAACGACAATTGCTCTCATGGAATTTTAGATTTTGCTCATGGCTTATAGATAATTGTCCAATTAGTCATGAGCAATTAGCAATAAGCGTTTGGTCAGTAGGGGAGTATTGCGTTAGAATAAGCGATCGCAAAGACAGTAAGTATTGCCCGGATATTTCCCGGAGGTGTGATTGACCAAGTTTATTCTGAAAATTCTGTGGTTAGATGAGAACGTCGCTTTAGCGGTGGATCAAGTAGTAGGCAAAGGCACAAGTCCTTTGACTAAGTACTTTTTCTGGCCCAGGAATGATGCCTGGGAAGAATTAAAAAAGGAGTTAGAATCCAAACACTGGATTACTGAAGTGGATCGGGTGGAGTTGCTCAATAAAGCTACAGAAGTTATTAACTACTGGCAAGAAGAAGGCAGAAACCGCCCAATGGGAGAAGCTCAGCTGAAATTTCCTGAAGTTACCTTTACAGGTAGTGCATAAAGTTGCTCTTTTAGCAACATCCCAAAATTTAATAATTTTGTCTTCACGAACTGCTTGCTAGGATTCTACCATCAGCGCTAAAGACAACTGTTGAAACCGCCTATATATGACAGGAAATGTTACTATATGGGCGGTTTTTCAATTCTTGTTTAGAGGATGAAGGTACTTTCCATGCCTGCCCTTGAAATGAACTTTCAAATACAGCGTGTAGACGGTGCATCTTTAACGCCTGAAGTATTTTTTCATGACTATCAGAAAACTGGAGTACCAGTTGTAATTACGGGATTAATTCAGGAGTGTGATTGGGATTTAGAATATTTATGTGAAAATTTAGGGGAGCAAAGGTTTCTCTTACGGAGTTACGGAAAGGAAAGGTATCAGCAGGATAAACGCCAATGGGTAAATATTGGCAGTGGTGTTGATGCGCAAAATCTACCATTTACTGAGTTTGCAAAAATGTTGCGTAACCGTCAGGCTCATGAAAAGGATATCTATTTAGCCAAATGTTCAATTCAAAATACGCCTCTTGCTCAAACACAATCTTTCCATCTTGGAGCTAAACTGGGTTTGAATGAGCCTGTGAGTGACTTGAACATCTGGATCGGACCATCTGGTCATGTTGAGTCTTTACACTATGATCCCGTGGATGGCACACTAATGCAACTGCATGGAGCAAAAAAAGTTGTGCTTTTTCCTCCGTCTCAATTGTCTAATCTCTACCCATTTCCGATTTACATTCATTTGCGTCACGGCTTAAAGTTACGTTCTTGGTTTAGTCAAGTCTACCCAGAAAAACCAAATTTTCAATCTTTTCCTAAGTTAGAAAAAGCACTAAAATATAAAATTGAAGTAATACTGAATCGCGGCGAAATTCTTTATATTCCTTCAGGATGGTGGCATGAGGTAACCGCTTTGGGTGATGAAATGGTATGTTCTGTAAATAGATTTTGGCGTATACGTCCTGTGTCTCGATTTGTGTTTTCTTGGAGTAAATGGCGTACATTACTAGGATTTTTATTAGCAGTACCGTATATTTTGTTTAGTTTAGCGATCGCCATTTTCAGCCGCGACAGAAAACAAAAAATCCGGAAAATTTGGCAGATGCTGTAGAGACGTTCCGCCGGAACGTCTCTACGTGCGTTTTGGCGCAACCAGAAATAATCCGGCGAGCGCCACAATTCCTGCTGCTGTATAAAAAACTGCTGACAAACCTATATGACCAAGTACTGGTCCTAGTAAAATTGGAGACGTAAACTGTCCTAAAAAGCCTACCCCTATTCCGGCTGACAGCACGCTAGAGCGTAATTGAGAGGGAGCAAGATTGGCGAGGGCATTGTATATACTGGGTAAAACAATGCCAAAGCCAGCACCAAAGAGAATTGCACTCAACAAAATCCAACTTAGTACTTTTAACAGGGGAATTGTTGCCAATGTTACAGCCATTAATCCAAATCCCAGGGCTGTTGCTTGCATTGCGCCACAGCGTTGTGCCAACTTGCTTGCCCCAAAGGCTGATACAAATGCTGCACCAATCGCTCGTGATGCCAGAACAATACCATTTAAAACCGGTCCTGCGCCAATTGTCGCTTTTAAATAGATAGGAGCATAAATTACCACAGCATACATTGCCACAGATGTCAATCCTAGAGCGATAAGTAACTTGATGGCATGACGAGAGCTTAAAACGTGAAATAGTTTATCACCTATTTCATTTCCGTTACTATTTGCTGGTAGTGATTGTTCCTTGAAAATTAATGCTAGTAAGATTGCATAAGGTAGAGCTAGTCCGTAAAGGTAGAAGGTATTTTGCCAACTACTATTTCCCACCCAACCACCAAGCAGGGGATCGGTAATGCCAGTGATTGTCAAAGTAGTGGTGGCTAAGGCTAAAGCCTGCGATCGCTTTTTTCCTTCATACATACTTCCCAGCAAACCTAGACTTGCGGCAGCAATTCCACCACTTGCAGCACCAAGTAAACCACGTGTCAAGAGTAAAGGCCAAAAACTTTGTAAAAAAGCTCCTGAAGTTCCGGCAAGAGCATAGATGAGCAGAGAGGGGTAAAGAACACGTAACCGCCCAATCCAGTCTGCTAAAATTCCCAGCAGTGGGCTAAACAGAGCAATGGTTAAGCAATGCATACTGACGAGGATGCCTGCTAACTCTGGATTGATTTGGAGTTGTTGTACCATTTCTGGCAAAATTGGCGCAAAAATTCCGCCTGCCATTGTTGTCAGGGAACCTACTACGAGCAGCACTAACAGCTTAGGATCGCGTAACATCAATAAAACACCTGAAATTTTAGTCTACTATTACGTAGACGTACAAATTCAATTAAGTTGCACTGGTAGGGCGTAGTGGGGAGCATTCACTAGCTATAAAATGATTGACTTAAGAAATACGATAAGTTTAAGTATTATAACAGAAACAGGTAAAGGTACGATCAAATGGAACTAGCCACGACCCTAAAAAGTCAGACAGTTCAGAACCTTGTCCGCGAGGTAGGGATTAACCCAAATTACTGGTATGCGGTGGGGTGGGCAAACCAAGTTAAGGTAGGTGAGATTAAGTCAGTGATAATTTGGCGAGAAGCGATCGCTGTTTACCGTGATGATCAAGGGAGTCTACATGCATTAGAGAACGTTTGCCCTCACAAAGGAGTAGCCTTGGATAAAGGTAAAGTACTTGGGTGTAACTTAGCTTGTGCTTATCATGGCTGGGAGTTTAACGGTGAAGGAAATTGCGTCAGCATTCCTTACCTTCCCGAAGAACAAAAACTTCCCCGTGCCTCCGTGCGCAGTTATCCAGTTCAAGAAAAATACAATTTGATCTGGATTTTCCCCGGAGATCCTACCTTAGCTTCTACTCAACAACCACCAGACATCCCAGAATTTGACCATCCCGATTGGTTTATGGTACCAGTCCCTGCCCGGATTAAGGCACACTTTACCATCTGCAACGAAAATTCGATGGACGTGTTTCATGGTTTTCTGCACGAAAAGTTGCAGGGCTGGTTCGATCCTGTGCTAATTAGTTTAAAGGAAACGGAAACATCAGTCCGTACCGAATACTTAGTTTCCTATAAAGGTTACATGGCTAAGTTTTTGGGATTAAGCGAAAGAGCCGATCAAGTGACAACTCTACCTGTTGCCACCGAATACCGCTATCCTAACTTTTACAGTTCCCTACAGGGAATTTCTACTTTATACTTAATGCGGCTACCAATCAATCAAACAGAAACTCGCTCTGTTGCCTTCTTCTTTTTCAAACTCCGCCTGCCCAAATGGTTACTTAAACCAATGGCACCACTAATGCGAATATTTCTCCAGCGCTTTGTGCTGCTGAGATTTTTAGCCCAAGATATTGAAATGATGGAGAGTGAGCAGCAAACTTATCTAAAAAATCCCCAACGGCGCTATGTCGAAATTAACCCGGCAATTATTGCCGTCCAGCGACTGGTTATCCGTCAATACGAACAATTCATGCAAAAATGTAGTAACCAAAACCCTACGGGAAATGGTATAAGGTGAGAGGGCTAAACTTGTGCAAATTGTCAAAGAGTATGTCCAGCGCTGGTACGAAAGTGGACTAGAGCCTGATGAGTATATTTGTCATCAAAAGCAGGGTAATTTGGTTGAGATTACAGAAGCGGCGACAGGTAAACGTCAAACCGTTCTGACTTTCTGCACAAATGATGTCTTGGGGCTAGTTCAAGAAGAAGCCGTCAAGCAAGCTGCTATTGATGCTATTCTACAATACGGAACGTCTAATAGTTCTGCCTCCGTTTTAAGTGGTCGGATTGAACTACACAAACAGCTAGAAGAGGAAATTTCCGCTTTTAAACATCTGCCGCACACGCAGCTATTTATGAATGCCTGGATGGCAATGCAAGCTTTGATGGACGCTTTCTGTCACTTGGCAATTCCTGTACCAGGTTTTCAGAATACCAGAGAGACTTTGATTCTCACTGATGTTCTCAATCATGGCTGTATTGTCTCAGCAGTTGTCAATGCAGGAACTCGTTCTGGTAAGGTGTTTAGTCATAGTCCTCGTGTGAGAGTCAAGGCTTACCGCCATTGCGATATGGAAGATTTGGCTCGCAAACTGTATCGCTATGCACGCGCCGATGAGCGGATTATGGTGATATCTGATGCAGTATTCTCTATGGATGGCGATATTGCACCTTTGCCAGATATGCTTAGTGTGATGCGTAAATACGAAGGCAGCGTGCTAGTTATGGATGAGGCTCATGCCAGTGGAGCAATTGGGGCTACGGGGAGAGGAATTTATGAACATTTCGGGATATTACCGCAGCAAGCAATTGAGCAAGGTGTTGTGCCTCTAATAATGACAACTTTTTCTAAATTTGCCGCTTCAGCAGGAGCAGCAATTAGCAGCCATGTTGCCGAGTTAATACCACTGTTAAATGTTTCTCCTACTTCAATAGGCACAATTTCTTTACCGCCACCAGCAACTGCAGCAGCTTTAGAAAGTATTCGTCAAGTACGCAAATTTCCAGAACGAGTAAAAAAACTTCAGGAAAATACTCAGTACTTGCGATCGCGCTTGGTTGAACAAGGTTTTATGGCAATTGGCGAAACCAATGTTATACCAGTAATTTTACCGCCAGAAATTAATCCGAAGATTTTTGGCAGACAAATTATGAAAGATTACGGTATATGGGTATCGCCAATTTGGTTTATTGCCAAACCTCGGATTCGGATTACTGCTAACGCCCTTCATACCCAAGAGGAAATGGATAGGTTAGTTACAGGCATGGTAGCAACTCGCAACTTGTTGTACAAAACGACAATTAGTGCTTAGAAGTCGGAATTCGGAATTTGCAAATTCCGAATTCTTTTTTTGTACACCATTGGAAAGATGAGATCCTTCCTCTTAGTTGATAATCTGACAACAAACAATTTTATAAAAACATCACGGATATGGCATCCCCTACACCATTGAAAGGTACTGAATTAGTAGATTGTGCAAGAGCAAACGCCCCACAGGGAATTGAAACCGCTGCTCTTCAATGTGGTTATGGAGAAGATCTTAATACTTTTGCCAAAGAATTACGCCTCGCTTGTGAGCAAATGAATTTACAAGCTAAAGAACTCACAGATCTAATTACCGATCAAGATATGATATTGAACTTGGGTACTGGCGAAATCGTTGCCCCAGACTCAGCATCAGAACTGTAAGGATTTTGGATTCAATTGACATCGACCGAATTTAAACGTGCATTATTTATAATCATTGTCGAGACGTTCCGCCGGAACGTCTCTACTAAATCAAAATTAATCGTGCCAAATTGAAGTAAATCAACACGCCAAGTACATCCACTGTTGTGGTGATAAATGGTGCTGACATCAACGCTGGATCTAATTTGAGTAAGCGAAACAAAAATGGTAGTGCCGAACCAGAGATAGAAGCTAAAATAGAAATAGCAACAAGACTGCATCCAACGGCGATCGCCACAGATATATTACCTTGCAGAAATATTGCCCACGCGGTAGCAACGATCCCTAACACTCCTCCCAGTATTGCACCCGCAATTGCTTCTTTGACAATAACTTGAAATGGTCCCATTGTCTGAATTTCTTCAGTATTCATCCCACGAATCACCACCGTAGAAGATTGCGCACCAACATTACCGCCAGTACCAGTTAGCAAAGGGATAAACGCTGCCAGCGACACCACCTGTTGTAAAATATCTTCTTGCGATTTAATAATTGTACCCGTGACAGTGTTAGTCACCAGTAATACAAACAACCACACAACTCGCTTGCGGGCAATAGTAAATAAATCTAACTGAAAGTAGTTGTCACCATCCGACTGCACACCACCACCAACAGCATAGATATCCGCAGTAGTTTCCTTTTCCAATATATCAATCACCTCATCAACTGTAACAATCCCGACAAGACGCTGTTCTGTGTCTACCACAGGTACAGCCAAGAAGTTATATGTATACATCTTGCTACTTCTTCTTGCTCTGTATCTGTCTTGACAAATACCACATCTTGTGTCATGATTACGCCAATCATCTGCTCTGGTTGAGCCGTCACTAACTCGCGCAAAGACAAAATTCCCGTCAAGCGCCGAGTCTCATCTGTGACGTAAAGGTAATAAATATCGCAAGCATTGACTAAGCGGCGAATTTGCTCCAGAGTTTCAGCCACAGTCAAATTTTCTTTGAGAGAAATCAACTCCGGCTTCATGATCCTCCCTGCAGTATCAGCACCATAACTTGGTAGTTGAGTTAGCTCGCTTTCTCGCAATTCCTGAGATGACACATTCTGGGGTGTAGCGGTTGTTTTGATTGAATGCATAAATAACAATGAGGGAGATGCAAAAATGTACAACCCCACTCTTATCGGGCGGGGTTTGCGATCATGAATCGAGTTGCTGCTCTTAGTTTAAAAGAAAGTGGAAAGCAAAACCGCAAAAAAGCTATTTTTCATACTTTAGGCTTAGGCTAAGTGTTAGATACCCGACTTCTTAAAGAAGTCGGGTATCTGTAACTACTTATGTGATAAGAACCGAACAAAAGACTAATTTAAGTTTTAATAATATAAAAACATAAGGTAAGTGAAACAACTAAAAACAATTCCCAGAGGAACTAACAACTATGTTACTAGCTCGCAGAAATCCTTGGCAAGAATTTAACACCCTACACACTCAAATCAATCGCTTGTTAGATCAAGAAATTATGCCATCTACATTATTAGCAAAAAGCTTCAATAGAGTTCCTGCTGCTGAACTATCTGAAACAGACGATGCCATTCATCTCAAGCTAGAAATTCCCGGTATCGAAGCAAAAGACTTAGATATCCAAGTAACAGAAAAAGCTGTTGCCGTTAGCGGTGAGCGCAAGTCTGAAACAAAGACTGAAGAAAAAGGCGTTACTAAGAGTGAGTTTCACTATGGTAAATTTCAGCGCGTAATTCCTTTACCTGCTCGGATTCAAAATACCAATGTTACAGCCGATTACAAAGACGGTATCTTGAATTTGACACTGCCCAAGACTGTTGAAGAAAAAAACAAAGTCGTCAAAGTTAATCTTGAGCAAAACGCTGCATAAGATTAACCTATTCTTTAATGCAAAAACTGTAATTTAACGAAAAGCCCAGTTGCTATAATTAGCAACTGGGCCAGGGTAAGCTCATCTAATTTAGTATAATGTGTACTTGACAAATAAGAATTAAAATGGTAATTGAGATGACAGATAGCAATGCCACTTGAAAAATCTCAAGGAATACTCAAATGTCTCAGGGCTTTGAAAGTCAATCTGCTCATACCAACAAAAGTTCTGCCAACAAAAATTCTCGTCATCAGCGGAAGCCAAATGTAGTCGCAGAAATTGAAGCTATTCAGCAGAGTTTAGTTAAGCACTTTGGAGACATCAAAGACCCAAGAGTAGAGCGAACTAAAAAACATCTACTTACAGATATTTTAGTAATTGCGATTTTGGCAATAATTGGGGGAGCGCAAGGATGGGAAGACATTGAGAACTACGGTATTAGCAAGCAAACTTGGTGAGAAGAGTTTTTGGAATTACCAAACGGTATTCCCTCAGATGATACTTTTCGTCGGGTGTTTGAGTTCATTGACCCAGAGGCATTGAATCAATGTTTTTTGCGATGGGTAGAAACTCTGGTCACAAAGATGGGAGGAGAGGTTATCCCCATAGATGGCAAGACAATTAGAGGTTCCTATGATCGTAATCAAGGTAAATCAGCCCTTCATGTCATTAGTGCTTGGGCAAGTGAACAACGTTTGGTTTTGGCACAGTTGAAAGTGGATGATAAATCCAATGAAATCACTGCTATTCCTGCATTACTAGAGTTACTAGATATTGCTGGTTCCATTATCACTATTGATGCAATGGGAACCCAAACTGAAATTGCCAGAAAAATTATTGACAAGAAAGCCGATTATGTCCTGACACTTAAAGCCAATCATCCAACTCTCTACTCTCAAATTAAGCAATGGTTTGAAATGCGATTAGCTGATAATTTTACCGGGATTGATTTCAGTTATGACAAACGCATCTTCGTAAGGACATCATCGCACGGAAATTCGCTTCGGTTGGACTGTACCTGCAACTTCTATTCCTCAGCTTTATCAACCTAAATTATGGGCAGGCTTACAAAGCCTAGTTATGGTTGTTCGTGTGCGTCATCTCTGGAATAAAACAAAGGAGCGAAGTTCAGTTCTATTTGACTTCTTTACACAGTGATGCTCAACTGATTGGTCGGGCTATCCGTAAACATTGGGCGATTGAAAATGAAGCACATTGGACCCTCGATTGTACTTTTTTTGAAGATGCTTGTCGTATTCGTTCTTTCCACAGCCCTCGTAATTTTTCTCTCCTCCGACGCCTTGCTCTCAACGTTCTCAATCGCGAACAAACTTACAAACGTAGTCTTCGTCAAAAAAGTAAACGCGCTGCTATGGACAATGACTATATGCTTCAAATTCTTCAAACCTGTTTTCTTGACACTACATTAAACTCTTCTGACTCCTTGTGTCAAGCCTAATTGAGATGCTCTTACCCTGGCAACTGGGCTTTTCTATCTTAAGCCCTTTCTAGCCAAAACAGAATTAGCATAGGTAAAAAGTAAGCAATCAATGCCCTTTGTTACACAATTTGCACTGACTGAGTATTAATTTCTGTTAAATTTGCAAATTTGACATCATTTGTAAACAACGTTGCATTTAGGGATTTTGCAGTTGCGGCAATTATTGCGTCAGGAAGCCTAAGTTTATATTGTTTGCGAAGTGCAATGGCTAATGTCTTGATGTTACTATTAATTTCCAACACTATAATCTTAGTTAAGAAATCACGGATTTGTATTTCTTCATCTGAAGTCAGGGTTGGATAAGATAGCAATTGGGAGCATCCAGTTTTGGCAGAAACATTCAAATAGTCAGGACAAACACAGCTAATGTTAGTACTGAGTCAGGATAAA
>NZ_JACXAE010000116.1 GCF_014698965.1 Iningainema tapete BLCC-T55 | reverse complement strand
AGCCCGAATATCTTCTGCTTCCAGTGCCGCAATGATTTCTGGTAACTTCATGGGGTTAGGCTCATCGATACCGGAAATTGGATTCATGATCAAACGTGCGTGCTTCATTTATTTGCCTAACCTTAGATAGTGTTGCAAACTATCTTTTAAGTTTAACGTCATTCCGCTTGTTACTTTAGCGCAGGACTACTTTTTGAGTCATATGCGATCACACTAATGCTATCGTCCAGCTGCCAGTTGAAATGCTTCGGCTACAGGTCCTAAAGCCAAAACTGGTAAAAACGTTAGTACGCCCAAAATCAAAATTACTCCTGCTGTTACCCCTGTAAACAAACCAGTATCTGTGCGTAATGTTGTAGCAGTTGCAGGTGTAGATTGTTTATGCGACATACTGTCAGCTAATAGCAGCATGGCAATAATGGGGATATATCGTCCCGCAAAAAGGGTAACGGTAGTACTTAAATTCCACCATAAAGCAGTGGGTGCGGGTTGACTATCAGCTAGCCCTTCAAACCCAGAGCCGTTGTTAGCAGCAGCAGAGGCATACTCATACACCACTTGAGCCAAACCGTGAAAACCTGGATTGCTAATGCCTGCCAAGGTATCTGGAAAGGTAAGGGTAATTGCTGTAGGAATTAAAATCAATATTGGGTGGATGAGCAAAATCACGCTTGCTAGGGTGATTTCCCATTGCTCAATTTTACGTCCCAAAAATTCTGGGGTGCGCCCTACTAACAAACCAGTGAGAAATACACTTAATAATAGATATATAAATAAGGAAGCAGTTCCAGTTCCCTGCGCACCAAAGATGACTTGCACAAATAAGTTCAGCAGAGCGCAAAAACCACCGGGTGGCATGAGAGAATCGAACATTCCATTGGGTGCGCCTGTCATTGTTGCGGTGGTGGCGATCGCAAACAAAGCAGTTTGCGCCCAACCCAGTCTCACTTCTTTACCTTCTAAATTCTGTTGCTCTCCAATCACAGCATTCACTAATGGATTACCTTGATATTCACCCACGGCTGTCACTACAACTAAAACCACAAAGATGGCAAACACCATCCAAAAAAGTAGCCAAGTTTGCCTGGTATTACCAATAAATACCCCGTAAGTGTGTATTAAAGCAGTGGGAATAGAAAGCATCGCTACGATTTGGATCAGATTAGAGGCAGCATTGGGATTTTCAAACGGGTGAGCCGAGTTTCCCGCAAAAAAAGCACCTCCATTTTCCCCTAACATTTTGATAATTTCAAAATGAGCTACAGGACCTCTAGCAATGGTTTGAGTTGCTCCTTCTAAAGTTGTCACTGTCACCGGACCTGCTAAAGTTTCGGGAACACCCAAGCTCATCAACACCGATGCACCGATAATGCAGATGGGCAGAAACACCCGCGTGATTGTGCGAGTTAAATCCACGTAAAAGTTTCCCAACCGTCTACCACTCAAACCCCGAATAAAGGCAATTCCTACTGCCAAACCTGTAGCAGCAGCAATAAACATTAAAAAACCTAAAGCCGCTACTTGGCTGAAGTAGGACATGGTACTTTCCGGTGTATAATGCTGGAGGTCAGCATTGACTAAAAATGAAATTGTGGTGTGCAATGCTGTATCCCAAGTTAGCATTCCTAAGTTGGTAGGATTCAAGGGCAACCATTTTTGAAACATCAGCAGTAAAAATACCAAGATGCCCATAGCCAAATTGCTAATTAGTACAGCCAGGGCATACTCTAATCCAGTCATTTCCTCTTCTGGTTCAATCCCTCCCAGTAAATAAATTACCCGCTCTAAGGGTTTCATTGCGGTATCAAGAAATGTTTTGCGTCCTAGAAAAACTCGCGCTAAATAGTTGCCAAATATAGGACTTAGCACTACTACAATAAGTAGCGTCAAAGCAATTTGAAAAAATCCTTGTAACATTAATAAAAAAAACCCTGATGAAAGTATGATTACATTGGCTGGAAAACGATCAAGCTTCAAGCAAGCAGTCGTTGAGCGAGTAGTAACAAGGACGAGTTTTCTTGAGAGTAACTTTGAGAGCGGGAACCATCATGGGATGGATTGCTATGGCTAGGATATAGTCTTCAGGATAAATAGTCGGATTATCTTTAACTGGAATGATTTGACCTTCTCTTAAAAGTCCCATTAAAGTGCATTTTTCAGGTATTTTAATATCATTCAAACTAATTCCACAGTAACTGCTATTGGGGAGAATTAAAACACTAACTAGGCTGGGATCAACTAACTTGTGATTTTCTAGCATAAAATTATGAAAATAACTAAAAAATTACTGTGAAAAAGTGGGCGATCGCTACTGCCTCTGACAGTCTCGACTTGATATTATTCCATTTGGTAGTATAGTTTGACATAAAGTAACAGAAGGGCTATTCTGAAGATTTTTAGGTCTTGAAGCTTTAATCAGATTTGCACGGCTAAGATTAGCATTCCTCAAATCTGTTCTATCTAGGTTAGATGCTTCTAAATTTGCCCCTTGTAAATCAGCATCAACCAGCATGGTACTCTTGAGATCTGCGCCAGTTAAATCGGCTCCTTGCAAATTTGCATTACGCAGATCTGCCCACTTTAAATTTGCATTTCTAAGATTGGCATTCTTGAGGTTAGCTCCTTGAAGATCTGTTGATCCCAAGTCAACTCCCTCTAGATTTGCCCCCGCAAAATTCACTTTTGATAGATTACAGCCGAAACATTTCCTTGTTTGTTGAAGTTGTTGAATCTTTTGCTGTTGAAGAAAATCATTACCTTGGCTAACAAGTTCGGGACTAGCAGCAACTACCACAGGAATAAGCAGACGTAGTAAGGGAATCATAATTATTACAAAGGTTCAGTTTAGAGACTATAAGAGTGCTTTGCTTTTGCACGACTACGCCACCAAGCGAGTAGGGGACTGGCAATGAAAATGCTGGAATATGCACCCATTCCAAACCCAACGATCAGAGCAAGAGCGAAGTTTTTTAGAGTTTCTCCACCAAAAACGAACAGAGAAAACAAAGTGAGTAAAACGGTGAATACTGTGTTCAGAGAACGAGTGAGGGACTGGCGCACTGATTCATCCACTAGTTCATCAATCGGCATAGTGGGATGTAAGTTAATGTTTTCCCGGATGCGATCGTAAATAACGACTGTATCTGTAACAGAGAAGCCAGCGATCGTCAGTAGGGCAACGACAAAAAGACTGTCTACTTCCGTACCCAGTACCAAACCCAAAATTGAGAAAATACCCAATGTAATCATAATGTCATGGAACAGCGCAATGATAGCGAACAAGGCATAGTCAGAGCGGAAGCGCAAACTCAGATAACCACCAATTCCAGCAAAGGCAACGAACAGCGAGAGTAAGCCAGAGGTAAAAAGCTCCCGTCCAACAGTGGGTCCTACAGTATCAATTTGAGTCTTTTCGGCAGCAAATGCACCTACTTTTTGACTTAGAAGTGTTTGTAGTTTGGTACGCTGATCGACATTCAACGGCTTGGTACGAATGGAAAGTGCCTGTTGTTCTGTTCCCAACAGTTGAATGCTGCTGTCTGCCAAGTTTAATTCGGCTAGCGTACTGCGAACTTGAGCAAGGTCGATTGGTTTAGCACAATTGCCCGGTTGGGTGCAGTTTAACTCAAATTGTAATCGAGTACCACCAGTGAAATCCAGTCCTGGTCGAAGTGGTGCGCCCAACTGTTGCCAAGAGATGAACATAGCAATTAAGCCACTTAAAATCATTACTCCTGATATAGTCCACCACAATTTTTGCTGTTGAATAACACTGAATTTCATCGTAAAAACTCGCAGGATACCCTTTAATAATGTAAAAATTTCCCTATGCCTTTCTTCGGCATTACTATCTAGGGCAGTAGTCTGGGCAATTGAGCGCTTGTTTGGTTAACACAATAGAAGGGTTAACCGTACAATTAAGATAACTATTTTCATCAAAATATTGACATTTACAACAAGGAACTTTGCTGAAACGGTTGATAGTTAGTTTGCCGTTGTGACGAAACTTCCACACATTTGATATAAGAAGGAAAACAGCACTTGCCCAAATAATTATTAGGCAAACAGGAGCAACTAAATGTTCTGAATGGGGGATGATTTCGATTTTTTGTTTCGTGGTAGTATCTGTTGATTCTCCAACTTTTACTTCCACAAATTTGGTCTGATTAAAATTATTTTCTGTTAATACATAAAGTCGAAAAAACTCCAAATTATACATCATAAAAACCTTTATTTAAAGAGTCTTATCACTCTTACCCCCGAACCAAAGAGCAAGAGTGCTTTCCCCTAATACCAATTCACTTTAACTGCGAGACAAATTTTAGATGTAGAGACGCGATATATCGCGTCTCTGAGCGAGTTGATATATATCATGCCCGATCGTGAAATGGTATAAGTATGTAGCTGCTTGCTTATCGACTAACCTTTGAGGTGTTGGAAGAGATTTCCGATTGAAAATGAACCAGAGGGATTAACTGGGTGCGGTTTTTCCGCACTTTCTTTTTGATTACTCTTTACTTCAGTATTTGTGCTGGTTTTCCAAACAGAGGTTATCACCTCAATCTTATGGACTTGTAATAGTCCACAATATTTTGAAACAACGACACCTCGATCTGATGTCTCATTCTTAAATTGAGGAACCAGTAGAGTAGACACTCCTGCCTCTAACCAGGCTTGTTGCAATAGGGGTGAACCTTCAACGATGACAATCGATTGAGCGGGAATGGTATGGTTAACTTTAATCCTTTCTCCACCAATACACAAAGCTTCCGTAAAAGAGATTAGATTGCCTTGAGCCTGAATGTTGCTGATTTCGCCTTTAAATCTAGTTGTGAGTGGAACACCTAAGTCTTCAATCATCTTAGGATCTGGTACATGATGGGAGAAAAAATAAGTATCCATGTGTTTGATAACGTATAAAATTTGCTCGACAAACTTTCGTTTTTTTGAGCTTTTTTCTTTTGCTTTAATGCTATTGTGCACTAATCCTTAAAAAAATTTATGCCCTTTCAGATATATTTTGACAGTATTTCATATCCTATATTGCTAAGAATATGAATGTTTATTTACTCAACTAAACAATATATATCTGGAAATATATTTTTGATATATACCAGTATTCCGCGCAGCAAACAGATCGTTCTTTGCTGTTGACTGTCAACTGTTAACCGTTAACAGTTGACAGTTGACTTAATGTCCATTTGAGATAATATGAATGTCAATATCGGTGAGACTTCGCACCAATTTATTAATTAAAGATCCACTCAGTAGAAGATCCCAGTAAGAACGACGAGTTTGACCTAATACTACTTGAGTAATCCGGTAAGACTTTGCCACCTGAGCAATTTCCTCTACTATATTACAAGCGGATACTCGCAAAAACTCACCCGTAAACTCTTGGCACAGGCGATCGCAACTTTCAATATAAAGAGCTTCCTCTTTTGTCAGCTTTCGTTCAGGGTTGTTGACAAACAAAACGTATAGCGGGGCATTCATACATTCGGCTATTATAGCTCCCCGTCGAATCAATCTTTGAGAGTTTTGTTGGGAAGAGATGCAAACCAGTATTCGTTCGTGAACACAACAGACGTGTCCGTTACTAGTACCATTATTTAGTCGGGCTGCTTCCTGAATTTCTTTCTTTTCAATATTATCTGCTACTTGCCGCAGCGCCAGTTCTCGCAAAGCAACTAGCTTAGAGCGTTGGAATAAGTTTTGCAGGCACTGCTCAATGTTTTCTTGGGGATAAATTTTGCCATCAAGCAATCGCTCTTCTAATGTTTCTGGCGTAACATCCACCACCACTACTTGATCTGCCATTTCTAATAAACTGTCAGGAATGCACTCCCGCACAACCATTCCTGTAATCTCTGTTACCTGACTGCTGAGACTTTCTAAATGTTCAATGTTGAAGTTAGAGTATACATCAATACCCGCTGCCAGAATTGCTTCTACATCTTGATAGCGTCTTGTTCGCTCCAATCCTGAAATGTTGGTATGCGCTAACTCATCCACTAGAACTAACTGAGGTTGGCGTTTAAGCACCGCATCAGTATCCATCTCGGTGAATGTCAACCCACCCATTTTGATCGTATGACGTGGGATTACCTCAAAACCAAGAGCTTTAGCAGATGTTTCCGGGCGATCGTAAGTTTCCAACCATCCAATTACTACGTCTATACCATCTCGTTTGAGAAGGCTTGCTTCTTCCAACATCTTGTAGGTTTTGCCCACACCGGGAGCCATGCCAAGAAAAAGCTTGAGCTTGCCGCGCCGAGGACGACAACTGTAGGTATTACTAGGTGAAAGGGCGTAAGGATTACACATCATTGCCGTATTAATGCTAACAATGATATTTTACTTCTATTCAATACTTAAAATTTACTTAAAAAGTATCAAGTTTTCTACTTTTGTTGTATTGGCACTCGAATTGGCGTCATTTCATATCCTTTCTAACGTTTCTATTTCCCTAAGGATCTGTGCCATCTTTCGGGCACGCTGTTTTCTATAGCTTATGTACTTCAGAAAGCAGCCCAAGATAAAGCCAATGAGTACGAAGGTGAAGAAAAATCCGGCGAGAAAATTTATACTGTAGCTAGGTTGCCCTGCTAAGTTTGGTTGATTGGGATCAACTGATTGTATATTCTTGTAAGTCATCTCAACTTTTAAAACTACGAGTCTACTTAATGATCAAGCCATAGAATCAACGTCAATGTAAATATAGCTGCCGTGACAGCGGCTTTCCAATGGTAGATGTAGAAGCTATAATGCTTCCCTCGAACCCCTCTATATTGAGCAGTTCTTTGATAAGTTCTAGATCTCATCATCTTGCATACGCCTTATTTTTCGGCGTCTCTCAAGTAAATTATTATCAAACTTTTCTAAATAAATTACAAGGTATAGATTGTTATTTATTACTTTTATATATCACGATATATAGCTCTTAAAGATTAGAAATGTTTAGTAAGTTTAGACGCTGTATATATCTATAAATATAAAAAATAATAAATGCAAAATAAATACCTATTTTTCGTCAAAATTTACTGGCTTTTTAATGAGCACTCCTGACATCATTCGTCTGTGGCGTGCGCATCAACTGGAAGCGCAACGGGTGGATTGGGATCATCTTCAAGTTGATAGGTGGGTGTAGTGAAAGCAGGCAAAATTACTTTCAATGCCTGTTTAACCGTAACTTTTCACTCCCCCCCCATTAGCAAGATGACTTGTGAGTTAGTAAAAGAATAAAAATGATTCGAGTGTGAGC
>NZ_JACXAE010000115.1 GCF_014698965.1 Iningainema tapete BLCC-T55 | reverse complement strand
AAAGCAATGTCCGATGGTCCTCAATCGCTCAAACCTGCTGATTTTGTGGAACTGATGCAAGAACTTGCTGCTCTTGCTCAATTCTTTGGACGTGGTAATCAATCAACAGTATCAAGTGTAACACAATTTGCTAGCAAAATCCCCGTAGGTGTAGGTGTGTAAATCGGTGTAATTTCACGCAAAATCAATGAATTTGATGTTTAGGTGGGATGGACACCTTGCCCATCTTTTGAATTTTTGCAGGCATATCGTGTTATTTCTCAAGAGCGATCGCTAACACTTCTATATATAATCGCTGACTTATCCACATTCCATTAGTAATCAATTCATCCATTACATCCTTAACGCTAAAAATTAAACCTTTCTCTTTTGCCAAGAGCAAAACACCTACAGTACCGATTAGCGGCAATCCTATAGATTTCGCTAATTTTCTTGCATCTAAATCATCTATTAATAGCTGCTCTGCTTTCAACTCTTGTGCTAGAACAATAGCAGCACATTCACCTAAATCAAGATCGGTCTGTACTTGGAGAGCTTGCACCATTTGAATACTACCAACAGGCTGCACTTCAATCCAACTGGCAACCGGAACAAGTCTTGCAGCAGGATAGTTTCCCACAGTTACTTCGTTATAAACTTCTTGGGGAATGATGACTGTTCCAAAAATGTCACGCAGAAGTTCCAATCGTCCAACCTTCGCCAATTCACTTAATGGAGTTGTATCAGCAACAATAATCACGCTCTTGATTCACTTTGTTGATTCAGTATTTCTCTAGCGTGAGCAACTTCTTGCTCAATTTCAGAGCGCGTTTGCTCTGAAATTGTCGAGATTTCATACTTCCCCATTAATTCAATCAAGTCAAGTCGATTTATACCCAATAAGGTTGCGGCTCGATGTTTAGTAATCGCACCCTGTTTGAGTAATGTCATGACATAAGCTTGTTTTGCTCTAAGCTCAGCTTCCATCTTCTGCTCTTGGGAAATACTAGTGAGGGCTAAAGTAAACTTTATTTCTACTTGCTCTAGTTGCATTGCAATTTCAACTAATCGATAGTCCAATTTTAACGTTCGCCAAATCAACTATGATGATTTTGTAGTCAGGGCTTTAGCCCTGTTTAAGCGCTTAAGCGCTTACTACGAACCACTCGCCAAATTTTTTCGACAAAATCTTGCTAAGACAAGCATAAACTTTCCAACCTTACCTCTATATAAATTCAGAACACGAAAAACTAGTTCAAAACGCCAAACTTACTCAGGCGGACAAAGACACGAAGTAAAACCAAAAAGAATTGAAGAGGAAAAGAAAATGATCGTCGTACTCAAATCCCAAACCCCCGCAATGGAAATTGAACGCATCATGGAGGAATTGGGAC
>NZ_JACXAE010000114.1 GCF_014698965.1 Iningainema tapete BLCC-T55 | reverse complement strand
CTTTGGCGGTCAATCTTCCCAAAACCCAAATCATTTGCTTTATCCAATGCTTCTGCAAATCCCAAGCTGTTATCTCGAATAATCCTAAAAGTTTCCACACCATAAAACTCTGGGAAAACCAACTCTAGTACACCACACTGTTTGATTAGCGTTTGCAAGCGTTGGTCTGAGTCAATTAGTCGCCAATCCTTACTACGATTAACACCCTCATTCTTGACTAGGATGTGGTGTATTTGCTTGCCATATGTCGCCAACGAACGATACAGAGAACTAACTGACTCCACCCCACCATCAGTTACAAACCACAAGTAGAATTCATTCTCTCCGGCGATCGCCTCCAGCACTTCGTTCTCTTTAATCCAAGTGCTAACTGCATCAAAGGAAGCTGCACTCAGATTTAACAACACCGTGGCTTCATCTGCCACATCCACAATCACAGATGCTGCATCTTGTTTGTCTACCGCTTCTGAGAAGTATGCTTCTCTAATATCAATACCTTGCTTTTTGTAAGCCTTCTTCAAATCAGGAGCAGACCTATCAGTATCAAAGGCGATAAAAGAGATTTCACTTTCTAGGAGGTATTCGAGAATGCGTTTGCAGACGGTGGACTTCCCCACGCCACCTTTCTCGCCCCCTACACCATGAATATCTGGCATTTGTGTTTACCTCCTTCTCAATACCATTGGTTGATAATCATCACTTGCTGCATCCACAGTGGGTGGTTCCACAGGAGTTTCTGACTGTACTCGCGGCTTTGGTTGCGACTGTGCTTTTGGTTTCCCTGGCGACCGTGGTTGCGTCTCCTGCTGTACTGGCTGAGATTTCTCCAAACCATTCTTCTCAGACTCATCCCCAACCAGCTCAAGAGATTCATCAGTTCCTGCTTGCGATGACCCCTCGAACTCGTCAGCTTTCTTCTTTCTAGTACGGGTTGATTTCCTAACTTCTCCTAATAGATATTTCAACCGACTACCACTAATGTGGATGTCCAAACCTGCCAATACTTCAGATACCTCATCGTAGGTATAGCCAAGCTTCAGTACCCGCTCAATCTGCCGCCTCATTTTTCGGATTGCAACTCTAGCAGGCACATCAGGTAGTTCCTTTGCATCCAACCCCCTCAGTGCCTCTATTGCGGATGGTATTTTGTCTTTATTTATTCGTTCAGTGTCTTGCTGTGGAGTCATTAATATCTAGTACGCATTCAAATAACTGGTTTCTTATTTAAGTATTTTCCTTTATTTTTTTTGAAAATAGGAAAAAGTTTGGTTCACATTTATAGAGTGATTTATCGTAAAAAGTTCATAAAGAATACTTGAACTTATTCACATTGCATTTACACCAAAAATTCGTTTAGTCATCATATTTACTTCAAAACCTAATAGCTATACTCTGATTCACGCCCGTTACTCCATAAGGGGAATCC
>NZ_JACXAE010000113.1 GCF_014698965.1 Iningainema tapete BLCC-T55 | reverse complement strand
TGTTGTCAAATGAATACATATATCCATAATATTCGTAGTCAGCGCCGACTGATCAACTTTGCTGTGGAAAATTCTCACCAGAATGCGAAGCTGGGCGAGAAATGGAAAAAATGGTTACAAAACTGGAGTGGAGGGGTAACATTGAGCCTGTGTCTGAGCGCCCTTGCCGCAACACAGGTACAAGCGGCTACTTATTCCTTCACTAAAATCGCTGATACCAAAAGCTTCCCCTGGCGAAGTATTTCCAGAAATGTGGTAATTAATGATAGTGGCACAGTATCTTTTCTGGTAACTTCAACAAGACAAAGCCAATATATTTCCGGGTATAGGATACTATACACCAGTAATGGAAATCAGTTGACAGAGATTGCTAACTCGGATACCGTATCATCTTTATTTGGACTCGGAGTATCCCCTGCACAAGTCTTTTTGGACTCAGTAGAAGGAATCAATAACAACGGTACTATTGCATTTAGATCTCAATATGCAGTAGGCTACCTTCTACACAGAGCGCTTTTAACAAGTCAAAATGGCTCCACTATACGTCGCGCAGACTACATATTCCAAAATAATACCCCGGTTACGGGTTCGCCTGGTTGTAATTGTGGTCTTTTTTTACAAGACGTAAGTGAACCAAGACTTAACGATCTTGAGGAAGTAGTTTATTTAAAACAACCATATGGTATTAGCCTTAGCAAACCAAATCAAAGTAATTTAAGTATTACTACAATCTCTTCAAGTTCAGTTGACATTAACAACAATAGCGAAGTAGTTTTTGGTACTACAAAAGCAATCTATACAAATGGTTCAGTTTCTCCTTTGGTAGAAATACGCGCTGATGCACTAGATATTAATGATAGTGGCGATGTGGTGCTGTCAAATCAGAATACTATTAGTCTGTTCCATCGTGCTAGCGGGAGCTTGAGTACGATCGCTGATATCAGTGGTCAGTTTAGAGGATTTGGCAATCCTGTCATTAATAACAGTGGTAAAGTAGCATTTGGTGCGATATTAGCTTTCGGAGAATCAGCCATTTACACAGGTGCTGACCCAGTGAATGATAAAGTGATAGCTAGTGGTGATACCTTATTCGGCTCAACTGTGAAAAATGTGTATTTTTCGTCTCAAGGGTTAAACAATCAAGGTCAAATCGTCTTCCTGGCTGAATTTACAGATGGCACACAAGGGATGTTCCTTGCCGAGCCTGTGTCCGACTCTTCTGTTGTTCAGCCTCAAGACCCTCCACTAGAAGAAGCCTTTACAATCAGCAAAATTGTCGATATCACCCCCCTGAGCGATGGCGTGGGCAACTTCACCTCGATTGGTAGTTCGGCGATTGATGGCAACACTTTAGTCTTCAATACAGCAGAAGGTATTTACAAAATTAGTGACGGTGTACTAAGTATCATTGCTGATAAAAATACCGCCATTCCTGGTAG
>NZ_JACXAE010000112.1 GCF_014698965.1 Iningainema tapete BLCC-T55 | reverse complement strand
ATCAGCAATTCTAAATTTGGAAAATTAGGATGAGTTGACAGCTTTAATCGGTTCAAACTCATCTAACATGAAAGAAATCAAATGCTGCCAACTATCGAAGACAAAATAAGTCGTCAAAGTTCGCAAATCATTGAAGAAACGTTTGCGTGTCCCCAAATATTGGCGGATTTGCTGGTATGACTTGTCTACAAGGTGTAAAACAGTGTGGAATAAAAAAGCCAGCAGATTTAAGGTAAGTAAGAATGAAGCCAGATGTTGGTCTCCATGACCAAAATTATGCTCCAAGTGGTAGCCTTTGGTCTTAAGAACGTTATGGTTCTCGTTTTCTGTCTTCCAACGGGCACGAGCAGACTGAACCATTTCAACAATATTGTCAGTTGTGATCAGATGGTCAGTAATCCAAGTATTTTTGAACAGAACCTCTTGATCGGATGCACGGGTAATAGTCAGTTCAAACCAATTTGTTTCGAGGGCGGGTTGGGTATCGCGCAAGGGAATTCCATTCACCCATCGATAATGATAAAAATGCCCATCGCGTCCGTGACGTAGCCTTTGTTGAAAAGATTGAACTTCCCCACTGGCGTCAAGGTATTCCAACCAATCATATAAAGCACGATGAGACTCCAGTAAACAAACAAATATGTAGTGGAAGCCAAGTTGGATAGACTTGGTACACATCGGCTGGTGACTGTAGAGGTCATCACCTCACAAAGTTACCTCACCAAGTTCAAATAGGTCTGTGTGTCTTTGAATCCAACGTTTTGCCGCCGCTATTTCGCAATCTTGCTTTTCATGTCCATCTTGAGGACTAATAAATTCCGGGTCGAGGCTAATCACTTGTTCGCTGTTTGGTGACACAATTACGGGTAGAATGGCACTGTGAAAGTAAGTAATTGTCCCGTTTTTATGAGTCCGATGGGAACATTGCGCGCAATGGAGGCATTGGGAGGAGAAATATTCTGTTCCATCTAAGGGTATTAATAGTTGCCCACCAAGGACTTCATATTGTTTGAGATGTCCTGTAGTTTTCAACATCCGATAAATTGAACCGAAAACCTCAAATAACATACTGGCATTGATTTTGTCCAATATGTTACGAATCTGATTATCTGTGGGTATCTTGCATACTTCAAACAAAGTTTGAGTATTATCACGCCCTTTTCGACTGCTTAGTTGCCTTTGATACTCCAGAAATGACTCGCACTGCATGAAAAATACTCCGAATGCACTTAGCACAACATCTTTAATGCTGTACTGTGTATTTGGACTTGGTTTTCGAGGATCTTTTATTTTGGCGATACTTGCCTGTAAGTATCCGAGCAGTGTGGCAAATCCTAGCACTTCCATCATTGGCTCATTTTTCGGAGTAATCTGTAGAACCTATTATCCCCATATTTTGTTCCTCAGCTTTGAAGTCCTTGTCAATTCTTAAATTTAGAATTGCTG
>NZ_JACXAE010000111.1 GCF_014698965.1 Iningainema tapete BLCC-T55 | reverse complement strand
AGGTGAAACGCTGCAGCGGCCACGATAGTTGTCGGGTTGCCGACTGCCAAAATAGCTCAGTGCCAGGACTAGAATTTAAATAAAGCCTCTTTCTAACGTTAAGAAAGAGGCTTTATTTTTGTAATTTTATTTGGCGATCGCATTACTTTACTCATAAAATCTAAGAAAAGGCAAAAATATTCTCCGCCGTGTTGTTAATAATTCAAGGTTGAACAGATATTGCTAATCCACAAAATGATAGACAGGATAAATGATATCGCTTGGCAAGCTCACCAAGGTAGCGTTGCTGCTATTATTCAAATCTTGAATGAACAGCTAGCAAATTCTGGTGTGAGAACCAGAGCTATTTTTGATCGTGGTGTTTTACAACTTCTTTGTGAGGCTCACACAGTAGATAAGCTGGAAAAATCAATTTTAGTTAAACAAATTCAGCAAATACTGGAGTCAATTGCACCGCGTAATATTCGTAGAGTTAATATCAATAGTCGAGTTGTGCGAGAACAGCAATTGCTTTGGCTAGAGGAAATTAACCGCGATCCCGATAATTTACTATGGTCACAGGAAATTACTTTAATTCAGCCGAATTTTTTCAAACAACTAGTTCAAGATTTTCAAGAGAGCAAAACTGAATTTGGAAAGCAAAACTTACTTAAGTCTTATCGTCGCTATGAAGTTTTTAACAAAAATAACTTTAAGACTGCGCCGAGAAAAAGAATCTCAGAATTAGCTAGTTTATGCATATTTTTACTATTGATTTTTGGTGGAGTTTATGCATTAATAGGTTATAAACTGAAAAATCCAATGCAATCGTTAGAGGTGATCAAATCTTTAACGCCAGCAGATACAAACCCGAAAAAAATTGAACTATCGCCTGTTGCTACTAGGCTCCGTGTTTATACCCCTGAATCACAAGATTTTTTTGCCGCAGCAGTGCGAATCGCCAACTACAATACCATAACTGGTAAAACTGCTAAAACTTCAGCTCAGTGGTTGGATCTGGCTGCTAGGTGGCAACGGGCATCAGAACTGATGAGAGCCGTGCCACCAACCCATAGTCGCTACCAGGAAGCTCAAATCCGCACTAAACTATACAAAATATATAGTGAAGCTGCTCAAAAAGAAGCAAAGAAAAGTCCTTCTTTCCTCTAAGCACTCATCTCTAGCATCCGTTTAATTGGTTTTAAAGCACGATTACGGGTATCCTCTGACATATTAATTTCTGGAGTGCGATTTTTCATCGCCCAGTAAAGTTTTTCCAAAGTATTCAACCGCATAAAAGGACACTCGTTGCAAGCGCAATTATTTATTGGTGGTGCGGGAATAAAGCTCTTGTGTGGAGCTAGTTTTTGCATTTGGTGAATAATCCCAGGCTCTGTGGCAACAATAAACTCTTGAACAGGGCTTTCTTGACAATACTTGAGTAAAGCAGCAGTAGAACCAATGAAACTCGCGTGACGTAACACAGAAGTTTCACATTCTGGATGCGCAATCGCCTGTGCTTGTGGGTGTGCAATTTTCAACTGTACAATCTTCTTTTCCGAAAAAGTTTCATGCACAATACAGCTACCTTGCCACAATACCAAATCTCGTCCAGTTTTTTCCATCACATACCGCCCTAAATTACGATCTGGGGCAAAAATAATCGGTTGCTCCTCAGGGATTTGTTCCACAATTTTGACAGCATTAGAACTTGTGCAGATAATATCGCTCATTGCCTTAATCTCGGCAGAGCAGTTAATGTAAGAAACCACCAAGTGATTGGGATGGGCTGCTTTAAAACTTGCAAACGCCTCTGGTGGACAAGTATCTGCCAAAGAACAACCAGCATTCAAATCTGGGAGAAGTACTAATTTGTCAGGATTGAGAATTTTTGCTGTTTCCGCCATAAAGTGGACACCAGCAAAGACAATCACATCAGCATTTGTATTAGCTGCTGCTTTTGCCAATTGTAGAGAGTCGCCAATAAAGTCGGCTATATCCTGTATATCTGGCTCTTGATAATAGTGTGCCAGAATCACAGCGTTAAGTTCTTTTTTCAGACTCTCAATGGCAGCAAATAAATCCAGTGGTAGATCACCCTGATGGGTATTTTTGGAAGCTAGTGCGGTCGTAAACACGGTTCGGGATGTTAAAGATTGTTAATTAAGTCTGGTGGATTCAATTATAGTAGTTTTTACCAAAAATAGTATGGGGGGTTTACGACCTTAGCTAAGATTGTGTCAAAATCCTTTGGAGTTTCCTATGCTGGAAAGAGAAGGCAAGGAAAATGGCATGACGAGTCAGAAAACAAATTCAAAAACGTTGAAAATAGCAGTAGTGGGAGATGTTCACGACCAATGGGAAGAAGAAGATGGTATTGCACTTAAGCATCTGGAAGTTGACTTAGTGCTGTTTGTCGGAGATTTTGGCAATGAGTCCGTGGAAGTAGTTAGAGCGATCGCTCAACTCGACATGCCCAAAGCAGCAGTGATGGGCAACCACGATGCTTGGTATACTGCCACAGATTGGGGACGAAGGAAATGTCCTTATGACCGCAGCAAAGAAGACTGGGTAAAGCAACAACTAGATTTACTAGGTGAAACCCAAGTCGGTTACAGTAAGCTGGATTTCCCCACTTTAAATTTAACGGTTGTTGGCGGGCGTCCCTTTAGTTGGGGCGGAGCGGAGTGGAAATATGCCGATTTCTACCAACAAAGGTATGGAGTACAAAGTTTTGAGGAATCCACGGAACGCATTCTAGCAGCAGTAAACAGTGCGGCTTATGAAACGATTATATTTATGGGTCATAATGGTCCTACTGGGTTAGGCTCCAGCGCAGAAGATCCCTGTGGCAGAGATTGGCATCCCATCGGCGGCGACTTTGGCGATCCAGATTTAGCCGCAGCGATATCTCAGACACTAAATACTGGTAAAACCATTCCCCTCGTCACCTTTGGTCATATGCATCATACCCTGCGCCACACCAAGAAAGCACCGCGCAAGCGAATCTTTACCAGCCCAGAGGGGACAATTTACCTCAATGCAGCAAGTGTACCCAGGATCGTGGATCAGGGGGGGGACAAGCAGCGTAATTTCTCCATCGTCTTGCTGCAAAATGGTATTGTCTCGCAAGTCTCCCTCATTTGGGTTGGCAACGATTTCGCGATCGCATCTGAGGAAATTTTGTATAAACAATCCAATCAAGTAGTGCAAACTGCATGAAGATGATATATAATTTGTAATTGGTCAGCTTGAATATTCGCTGACCGCTGACAGCAGTGTGCTGACAGCTTTACTGGAGAGGTGGCAGAGTGGTCGATTGCGCTCGACTTGAAATCGAGTGAGGCTAAAACCTCCGGGAGTTCGAATCTCCCCCTCTCCGTTGAATTATTTATGATTGGGTAAAGATACAAAGCTTGCGCTCCTCCTAACTAAGGGGCAAAATTAATTTGTAGAAATTAAAAAAATCTAGAAATGAAAGTAGAAATTTCTAACTTAGGTGTCATTAAGAAAGCCGAAATTGACTTGAAACCTCTCACTGTATTTATAGGTGGTAATGGTACGGGCAAAACTTGGACAGCTTACACATTAGCATCCATTTTAGGTAAACATGGCTTTCAGAGGTACTTAAAAACCTATATTGATGGAAAAACTCAGCATAGATATTCAACACTAGACAATGCAATTGAACAGTTTTTACAAGAAGGTAGTACACAGATTGATTTAGTGAAATTTGTTGAAGAATATGCAGAGATATATATTAATGATGTGGCACAATTAGCTCCAAGCTGGATGAAAACATTTCTGGCAACTGAAAGAGTAGATTTTGCCGAATTGAAGGTAAGGTTTTTTTTAGATGAAGTCAAGCAAGAAATATGTGACAAAATAAAAAAATCTGCCTTAGAAAGACAAATCAATTTTGGTTCACAACGTAAAAATACCTTAAGTGTAATCAAAGAACATGGTGAAAATAATATTTATTTCTACACAATTACTGAAAATAATCTTTTAAAAAAGTTACCGAAAAAAGTTTTCAAGCAGATTTTGACTCAAGATATTTTAAGAATTATTCATCGAGCTTTATGTTCATACGTTTATATTTTGCCTACGGAAAGAACGACTTTTATCACATTTCCTTTTTCTGTGAAAAAAGAGATAGTTGAACTTGAAACTGTTGAAGATGAGAATATAGAAAGTATTGAATTAGAGCCAATAGGTACACATAAAGTAGAACAAACACAAAGCTTTGCAGTACAAAGCTTAATAGAGATATTAGTAGATGCAGTGCTCAAATCATCTGCTCACAGACAAGAAGAAATACAAGCTCAACCAAAAATTTCAACTTATATTAAACTATCTGAATTATTGGAAAATCATTTACTACAAGGTAAAGTAGATTTTGATTCATCCAAATTAGTGAATCAAATACTTTTCCAGCCATCAAACAGTTTAAAATTAGAAATGCAAGTAACTTCTTCGATGATTAAAGAACTTACTCCATTGGTTATCTGCTTGCGTTATTTAGTTGAGCCAGATGAGTTGCTAATTATTGATGAACCGGAAATGAATCTACATCCAGTAGCTCAAGTAGAAATCATTGAATTTTTAGCAATGTTAGTTCAAGCTGGTTTAAATATATTAATTACAACTCACAGTCCTTACATTGTTGATCATCTAACTAATCTTATGCGAGCTGCTAAACACAGTGATAAAGAGAGTATTAAGGAACGATTTTATTTAGAAAGAACAGAAGCTTTTATTCCTCAAGATCAAGTTTCTGTATATTTATTTGAAGATGGAAGTGCAAGAAATATTTTAGATGAAGAAGGGCGAATTGATTGGGGAACTTTTGGTAATGTTTCTGATGATATCTCCCATATTTTCCCATAATTATTTTCAGCCAAGGAGAAATTAAATATATAATGCCTTTTAACACCTTATTATTATCAGGTTGTTTTCTCCCTGGTAAAACTAGTTTTATAGAAAATGGAGTTGAAATAAGTCTACAACCAGAAACAGGCGAAACAGTTCTATTTTTTTCTATAGATGAGCAATCAAACTCTAATTGCAAACTGCGTCAGCTATTAGAAATTAATAAACCAGGCATGAAGATTTGTGATCTAATTGTATTTTATGCCAGAGGCGAAGAGAGAACCATATGTTTTGTGGAATTGAAGGGCAGCGATTTAAAAACAGCAATCGAGCAAGTTATTAATACATATAGTAGTTTTAAAAGTTTATTGAAAACCCAAAATAATTTATATACTGCAAAAGCTTTTATTAGAATTAATAACTCTCCACCAAGAGAAACCGATAAGTATAAACAAGAATTAATCAGTGTTTTTGGAGAAAGCAATTATGATATCAGTCGGAGTAAAGATTTAGGTGAATTTCTTCGAGGTGTCGCCCGTCAACTTAAAGGGAAAAGAAAAAAAGGTAGATAAGTAAATTTTTTAGCATATTGATACAAAAATGAGGTGGTATGGTAGATTGCACTCCACTTGAAATCGAGTGAGGCTAAAATCTCCGGCAGTTCGGCTCTCCCCCTCTCCGTTGAATTATTTGTGATCAGTTGGTTGGGCGAACGCTACTTGAGTTTGAGTAGTAGCAGATGCCCAGTCTGCCATTGGTAGCAGGCTGAAGATGTGGAGCGAAGGTTATTTAGTTTCAGTCAAATGTGATTTTTGCAATTTTATCCATAACTGTGGTAGAAGGCTGATGCTGAGAATGTTAAAATTTTGTAAGGTTTTGATTAAGATGTTTTTCTTAATACTTTGAGTAGAGAAAATAATAAATAACTAGACTACTCAAACTTTTTCTAACCAGGTGCATTGTGTCCGTAAGAACAGATCTCCATTTGCAGCAAGGGCAAGAGAGCGATGAAACCTGTAGCTGTTGCATTACTGCAACAAGCAAGAGTTATTCAGGGTATACCAATTGCACCAGAATGGGTGGCAAAAACGAGTGCTGCTTTATGCAGAGTTTTCGTAACTCTACAATTGAATTACAGGTAATTAATCAGTTAATTAACAGGCGATCGCAAATTTAACTCGAAATTTGCCGTTCGCCAGAAGACCAAGTTGATTGGGAGGTGCGAGGAGGGTTTGATCGCTGGCAAACGGTAGCAGAGCAACACAGTAGTCTAGTTTATCGGAATGCTCAACAGTCCTTGCGTGAAGTAGAAGGAATCAAACGCTGAATTAACAGTAAAGGCAAAATTTAATTGCCAAGGAAAATTTCTTCTCTGTGACGTCGCAGGAAATCAGGAGCAGGTTGAAATTTTTCTGGCAAACGCATTTGCTGTCCGCGATAAGCAACAAAGTTACGCTCTAATGTTTCTTCAGGTAAAAAACTTTCAAGATATGCACTGAGGACCAATCGATAATCCTCATCAAATGTAATCATACCATTGTCAAACGCTGCATCCTGAGTCCGACTGAGACACAAACCATTATGAGGATTAAGCCGATGTTCTGGGTAACTGCCCCAGGGTAGTATGTGGCTTGCAATCAAAAGTTCGGGAATTGGATTACCAGTAATACAGCAGCGACTGTCGTCGTTAGCCAAAACAGTTTGCCGAAAAAAATTCTGTCCGATTCGAGCCTTTACAGTTACTTCTGCTTCTGTTGAACCAGTAGGCTGACTTCTGGGTATTTTGATTGACCGAACTGTTTGAGATTTGCGTTGAGTAGGCAGTTGATGATCTTCAGATATTGTATTTTCAAATAACGCTTGAAAGCGTTCTTCACTTTCAGCCCCAAGTTCTTCCCAATTCGTGTAAAACTCCTGCCAAATTTCTCTATCAGCTTGACTTGCACCGCGAAGACCTTGAATGCCGCGTGCTTGTAGTACAGGATCGAGAGAAGCGAAATTACAAAGCTTCATCGATAGGCTACTTGGTGTTCTTCCTAACTTTTGAGAAACTTCAATAATGATTGGTGTTCTATGATCAAGCTGCCCAAATGGAAGCTTGCAGTATAAATTCATGGCAATAATGAGTTCATCTCTTGACCAACGCTTTCCTAGAGCCATCTCTCACTACCTCCGCTACTCAAGCGCGATCGCTTCTACCAAAAGAGGCGGTACTGAATTACCAACTAACTCAAACATCTTAGTCATTGGTGCATCAAATACAAAGTGTTCTGGGAAGCTTTGAAGTCTAGCAGCTTCTCTGACAGAAATACTTCTAGTTTGAGTTGGATGAATATATGCTAAGCAGTCTTTCTGCATATGTGCCGTTAATGTCCATGATGGTTCATTCCACTTTAATCTTTTATACTTATCATCAAAAATATCATCACGATATCGTTTAACTGATTCAGGTAAATCTTTATATTTTCCGCCTTGAGGTAGCATTTCAAATATAGCTAAGTCTTTTTCATTATGAGCGCGGCATATGTGATTCATTACACCCACAGACTGATTGTTTTTACTCCTCATTTTTGCTTGATATTCTGATTTAGGTTCAGACTCGTAAAGTTGCAATTTGTCATTTGTGTGATGAGTTTTAATTGCGTGGGGATTTTTATCAATTCCTCCTAAAATTTCACAACCAGCATTTTCAAATCCTAAACTCATCCCACCTGCACCACAAAATAAATCCAGTACGGTCGGTTTGTTTGCTTTATTGTCCATTTACCTCAAAACATCTCTGTAATGTCGTAGCTAGCCCTGATACAGTTTAGCTGCAAAAATAAGCAAAAAACTCTTAAAGCTTACAGCTTCTTTACTTTACTTATAACGCTTGATACCTAAACAACTCGATCCCCTGTCGGGAAAACTTACGGTTTCCAAAATGGAGTTGTAAACCTGACTGCTTTTGGACAGAGTCGCAACAGCAGTCAGGTTTACCAAAGCCAAAGCGTAGACGTGTTCGCGCAGCGTCTACGCACCCTCTCTAACTCTCACAATGCATCTGCTTGCATTGTGCTAGCATTATGATAAGTTCTGTAGTTTATTGGGTGGGCATTATGACGAGCGATCGCGCCCCCGTTCTCCCCATCCAACCCCGCACTGGTCGTATCATGTTACCATTGCCAATAATTTCTACTGGGGAGTAAGGTAATGGCTACCCTTAATGCGGATATACCTGATGAGTTATATGCAAAACTAGAAAAGCTTGCCTTAGCTCACAACATATCTATTAACACCCAAATTATTCTCTTATTAGAGAAAGCCTTGCTAATAGAGGTAGAGCTAGACGAGAGACGAAAGATGGTACCAAAACTTTTAGAGGAAAGTCGTCGCCGTCGTGAGCAGCTTCCAACTGATATAGAGTGGCCAGATAGCACCGCTATGATCCGGGAAGACCGCGATAGATGACTGAGGACAAAGGACGAGCTTAACTAGTTAAACCTAATTAGAAATCGAAGTATATATAAGGTAAACTACCTTCAGGAGCTAGCAACCAAACAGCGTAGAGGCAAAGAGGTACGAATACTAGCTTGACTGGCCAATTGAACCGTAACTTGAATCCACGTTCAAAGGTAAATACGATACTCATACAGCAAAATATAGCGCCCAGTATTACTGCCATCTGGTACTGGCTAAGATTCAAAGCTTCAACGTAGACTTTTTGATTAAATTGGGTATCAGCCGGATGCCCCCAGAGATGCTGAATTACTAAAGAAGAATCTTGAAGGTTGGGTAGGCGGAACCAAATCCAAGATGTGAAAACCATTGATTGTGTTAATAACCAAGCGATCGCCACTCCCACTGGTGTTTGCCAAAAGTTTTCTAGATCCTCGAAGCGATGGCAAATGGCACTTGTAAACCGATGTACAGCCAAAGCCAAACCGTGTAATGCCCCCCAAACTAAAAAACCTAATGCTGCACCGTGCCAAATACCAGCAATCAGCATCACGAGCATTAAATTGAAACAAGTACGATCTAACCCTTGACGAGAACCACCCAAAGGAAAGTAAAGGTAGTTACGCAACCAGCTACCTAAAGTCATATGCCAGCGCCGCCAAAAGTCAGCAATACTAGTACTGAAGTAGGGAAAATCAAAATTTTCTGGTAACACCAAACCAAATAACAACGCAGTACCACGAGCAATATCTACATATCCATTAAAATCAAGATATAACTGTAAACCGTAAGCAAAAGTAGCTAACCATAAATCACTACTACCTGCTCTTTGAAGATTGCCAAAAGATAAATCGACAAAAATGCCCAAGTGATCTGCTAAGACACCCTTTTTCACTGCTCCTAAAGCGATTAGCCATAATCCCTCTGCCACATTATCAGGTGTGGGTAAGCGCAAATTATTGAATTGATTTGCTAGGTAGTGATAACGTGTAATGGGACCGGATATAAGTTTAGCAAAGAAAAATTTATAAGTAGCAAATTGAAGTAAATCATTAGCAGCTGGCGCACCTCGATATATATCTACTAAATAAGCAATACATTCAAAAGTAAAAAATGAAATTCCTAAAGGTGCAATTAATTTAAAAGAAGCTTGTTCTGAAAAAGTAAAACCTAATATTGGTGGTAGATACTTAAAACCGAAAAGAAGTAAAACATTTAAAGTTATTCCTAGCCATAATAACTTAAAACGTTGACGATTCCAATCAGCACGAGCAAAATGCCACTCTTCGTTAGAAATTTGCCACTTTTGCGAAAGTTCGGCAGTATTTTCCCCAATTTCTTTTCCAATACGGAAATTAACAAATATTAGTGCCAGCAAGAGAGGAACATATTGAATTTGTCCAGACAAAGAAGCATAAAATACTACACTACCTGCAAGCAGTATGATTAACCTTAACCGCTGTTGTGCATACCAATACATTAAGAGTAAAATTAATAAGAATAGTCCGTATAAAATTGAGATAAAGTTCATCTGATTGTTAATTGTTAATGGTTAATTGCTAATTGCTAATTGCTAATTTATACTATTAGCAATTAGCTTTTTCTTACTTCATAGACCAAGGAATCATTGGATCATTAGCTAACTTTTTCGAGACTTTGTATGCACCATAACGATTCAGGTGACTGGGATCAGAAAAGTAATCATTTAGTTCTGATAAGAATTGGCTTAAGTCACGATAAATAAAGTTAGGGTTATCAGCTAAACTTGACATATATAGCTGAAATTCTTGCTCGTATTTTGTCCGGACTGGATCTAGGTAGTCTCTACTTAGAGGCATATTGACAAATACTAAAGAAATTTTTCGAGAGGTGGTGAATTCAAGCAGTGTTTGTAAGGCTATTTCTTGTTCTCCTTGTAAGTTAAAGGACTGGTAGTCATTATCAAAACTTCCAGAAACTTTAGGATGTTTTTGGTAATAAGTTACAGGTTGAAAGCGCACAGACAAAGGTAAGAAGCCATCGAAATCAACAGCTTGTTGTCCAGCATCTTCTGTGTCTACTTGATTTTTTGGGGTTTTAATAGAAGAATTGAGATTACCAATGAGCGGAAAATTATTGAGTTGCTGATTAAGCAAGTTCTTAAGAAGATCGCGTTTTTGATAAGCAGGAGAAACATTCGCTAAAGCTTGATTTAACCATTGATTTAAAGCTTTGTAGCTATCTTGTTGCTGTTCGGATTTGATTTGTTTTTTAGTTGTTGAAGCGGAATTAAGAACATCAACATTTGTGGTTTGGAGAGATTGTTTATAACCAGGGGAAGCAGCGATCGCATTAAAAGTAATATCTTCTCTACCACTATTAAAAGCACGAGAACCATCTGCCCAAACAATTATTTTAGGTAATTCTGATGGTTGAAGAACTTGGCGAATCACAAAGTCTACAACTTGTGCTGTAGCGCCATTAATACCAAAATTAAATACATCAATATTTGCATAACCCTGAGTAGCCAAACCTTGAGAAAGCGCTACTGGATCTATTCCTCTTAAAGCGCGAGAAGAGCCGATAATTAATACTTGTGGGGGACTACCAGTTTTTGCCAACCGCTGTTTGTATAGCGCCAATTGCTCATCTAGTTGCCTTGTGTTAAAACTAGGCATCTTGGCTGTTGCACCATTACGGGAACGGGCTGACAGAAGAATAGCTGTTGCAGTTGCTTTTTGTTTTAGTGGAGTAGCTGTTAAATTTGTCGCTGGACTATTATCATCTGTAGACGTAAAGTTAGAAGCATTAAATGTACTATCACGGGCAACTTTTTGCTTAGCAGTATTAGCAAAAAATGCATTTCTCTGATTTTGATTCTTGGCAGATGCTGCTATTGGCTTTGATAATGTTGTATTAGTCACAATTTGACTCAAAACCCAATCAATTTGTAGAGTGAGCAATAGCCCCAATGCACCCCAAACCAAAGCAACTTTAAAACCTCCAGCGCTTTTTGCTTGTTCTGAGCGATCGCTCTCAACTTTTAGACTATGATAATCACTCTTTTGCTCCGATGCAGAATCAGTTTCAACTAATAACTGTGTTTCTAATAAAAGTTTTTTCGCCCCCCCACCCCAATCTTGAGCCACTGCTGTGACAACATTGTGAACTTCTTGAGAGGTTAAGCGAGGGCGCAACACTGGTTCACTCGTTGGTGATGGGAGAAGTTCGCCTACATAAGCACAAGTAGCAGCAAATTCTGGAGTAGCTTCTGGTACTAATCGTTGGCGGTGTTTGAGATCGACGCCATGATGCCAAAAAGGTTCCTTATTCCCAGCGCGACGCCCATAAACCCTTACTCCAGCAACACCGTTCATATGCAAAGAACGGATAAACTCAGTGACTAAGTGTGATACTTGTTTTCTTGCTGGACAAACAGGAGCATCACACATTATGTGTAACAAATCTTCTTTGCGCAAGACAAGTACACGAATACCTCCTGTCTTCAAACGCAAATCTAGGTTAGGATTGAGTAAACGCTCAAGTAAAAAGACCAACGCTTCTTCATCACCACCACTTGCCAACTCTAGTGTAGATAGAGACAAGGCTTGATGCTCACTACCAGGTAAATATTGCCAATCAATCCAATTAGGCTGGTGTTGATTAGTTTTTTGTCCGTAGACAGCGGCGCGAAGAATACCTTGGGGCGCGATGGCTTCTAATTGAGGTGCAATTACCTCTAAGCAAGCTGTTTTCTCTGGTTCACAAGTAGCTTCCGCATGAGTACAAAAAATATGTAGCGTTGACTCTTTGAGATTTGCTTCTACTGATACACGAGAATTTGCCAAAGCTAGATTTAACAATCGCACGATCGCTTGTACATCACCCCATCTTGCCCATTGTTTGAGCATTTCTTCTTTTGGTGTTAAATCAATCCTTAGTAGCCAGTCATATGTAGTTTCACCTTTAACAACAGATGCAATCACTGCATCTTCATAGCCAGAAAGTTTAAGTTCTCTTAACTTAAACGCCACTGGTTCAGCAATTAGGGAAGGATCGGGGTGATAAGAAGATTGGCAAAATATCCACAAACGTTCTTTGTTCTGAGTGGATGATTGCTTTTTAACTTGAACCTCTACTGCTACACCCAAAGATGAAAGTGTTTCACTTAAATAGCGAGCGATCGCTTCTGGGTCCCCTTTTTGTGCCAAACTTTCATTAGAGACGATCAGCGCTCCGCCAGGTCTACTTGATTTTTCTGCATCTTCTAAAAGAGCTTCCTTTGCTTGTGCAAGATGCTGTTCTAGTTGATTCAAGTAAACCCGATGACACCATTGGGGTTCAAGTTCTCCTTTTTTGCGTCCGTAGACAAATACTTGGTATATTGAGGATTTATCGCTGTTTGTCAGGACATCCAAATCTGTTTGCTGTAGCGCTTGCAGTAAATCAAACAGAGTACGCCAACGCTGAGGACATTCTGAAGCTTCACAAAGAATGTGTAGATCATTTCCGCGCAACTGAACTTTCACACCAAGAGTGTTGATCCCTGTTGCTTGACTTACCCACTGTTCTATGGATTGTTGGCTATCTGATGGCACTGTTTTCATGTGAACTTGACTTTACTGTCCGCTAGTATTGGGGGATAGTAGCCCTGAGTTGTAAACTAAGACCATATAGTTATCAATTTAGGCACTTTTTACTTTTCTGTTTTTTGATCTTCATCCACACCATCACCCCATCAAGGATTAGATATGAATTTCTTCACGATTCCTCAATCTCTACTCTTGCAAACAGGTACAGCGTCTATCCTAATGCTAGTTCTAGCCCAGAACGCTACCGTAGAAACCCTAAAAACAATAGGGGAAGCAAGTGAAGAATTGTTTCGAGGCGAGCGCTTGCCCATTCTCGACTTTCCTGACCATAATAAATTACAACAAAGTTAACAAAAATACTTTTTAATTTGAACAAATCAATCGCAAATTTCATGACTGTTGTTACACACTCAAGCTGAGATTGTCAACATTAATCGGCATTAAAGAAATTTAGAATATGAGCTCCCTTTCATACTCTTCCCATCAGGCTACGAACATCTACCCTACCTCAGACTTATTTTTACACCATCGCCTCCAGGTGATGGAAGAACTGTGGGAGACTGTTCTCAGGCAAGAATGCGGCCAAAATATGGTCGATCTCCTACGCCAACTAAGGGATCTATGTTCCCCAGAAGGACAAGCAACGCCGGAACAAGCATCATCAACATTCAAGTTGATTGAACAACTCAACATCAACGAGGCAATTAGAGCAGCTCGTGCCTTTGCTTTGTACTTCCAGTTGATCAATATCATAGAGCAGGATTATGAGCAACGGCAGCAATTAAGTCGTTATGAAGAGGGATTTGAGTCAGCAAAGGAAACTCACCCCACTATAGTTTATTCTTCAAATAAGGCAGAGGCAGAAGTCTGTGTCATCAATCCATTACAAAATGACAGTACTGGGCAAGATAAACCGAACGAAAAACAAAAAAGCACTTTTGCTGGTTTGTTCCCCTACTTAAATAAATTAAATGTACCACCAGGGCAAATTCAACGCCTGATCTCACAGTTAGATGTCAGATTAGTATTTACAGCTCACCCAACAGAAATTGTTCGGCATACAATCCGTGATAAACAGCGTCGAGTTGTAAAAATATTGCAACAACTCGATCTAGTAGAAAATCGTTCAGGAAATGGACTCAATGCTTGGGAAGCAGAGGAATTACGTGAACAATTACTCGAAGAAATCCGCTTGTGGTGGCGTACAGATGAACTACATCAGTTCAAACCAAGTGTGTTGGATGAAGTAGACTATTCCCTGCACTACTTTCAAGAAGTCCTATTTGACGGTATTCCCCACTTGTACAAACGCTTTAAGTATGCTTTATCTCAAACCTTCCCGAGATTAGAACCGCCGAGCAACAATTTTTGCAAGTTTGGATCTTGGGTAGGAGCAGATAGAGATGGGAACCCATCAGTAACACCAGAAATTACTTGGCAAACAGCTTGTTATCAACGCAACTTAGTTTTAGAAAAGTATATTCAATCAGTGAAGCGGTTGATTAACTTGTTAAGTTTGTCGCTGCACTGGAGTGATGTATTGCCTGATTTGCTTGAATCACTAGAATTAGAGCAGTCTCAACTCAGTGAAGTATATGATGCCCAAGCTCTACGTTTCCGCCAAGAGCCATATCGGCTCAAGTTGGCTTATGTACTGAAGCGACTGGAAAATACACGTGATCGCAATTCTTCTTTATCCAAGCGAGAAATCCCAAAAAATGACAATAGCCAAATTTATCGTTCCGGAGCAGAGTTTTTAGCAGAACTACGCTTAATTGAACGGAACTTGACAGAAACGGGTTTAAGTTGTAAAGAACTGGAAAATCTCATCTGCCAGGTAGAAATTTTCGGTTTTAACCTGACACAGCTAGATGTCCGTCAAGAATCTACCCGCCACAGTGATACAATCAATGAGATTTTAGAATATCTAAAAATCTTACCTCGACCTTACAACGAGCTGTCAGAAACAGAGCGAGTCACTTGGTTAGTAGAAGAATTACAAACCCGTCGCCCGTTAATCCCCGCTCAACTACCATTTTCGGAAAAAACTAACGATGTAATTGAAACTTTACGGATAGTGCGATCGCTCCAACAGGAGTTTGGTGTTAACATCTGCCAAACCTACATCATTAGTATGTGCCGTGAAGTTAGCGACGTACTGGAAGTTTTGCTCCTAGCAAAAGAAGCAGGACTTTACGATCCCGGTACTGCAGTTGGTAGTATCCTGGTAGTTCCTCTATTTGAAACTGTCGAAGACTTACTTCGCTCAAAAAGCGTGATGCAACAGTTATTTGAAATACCTTTGTATCGAGCTTTGTTGGCGGGAGGCTATGAAGTAAGAGCCTGTGAGCAGGGGAGCAGGGGAGTAGGGGAGCCTGTGAGTAGCGGAGCAGGGGAGCAGGGGGAGAAGGGAGTAGGGGAGAATTTGAACTCCCTCACTCACAAACTCCCTCAGTCCCCCTTGACGCCAAATTTACAGGAGGTAATGCTGGGATATTCTGACAGTAACAAAGACTCGGGATTTTTAAGCAGTAACTGGGAAATTCATAAAGCACAAAAATCTCTACAGAAAATAGCTGAAAAGTATGGTATAGATCTGAGAATATTTCATGGACGAGGCGGCTCTGTAGGAAGAGGTGGTGGTCCTGCTTATGAAGCTATTTTAGCTCAGCCAGGTAATAGCATTAATGGCAGGATCAAAATTACAGAACAAGGCGAAGTGTTAGCTTCTAAATACTCTTTGCGAGACTTGGCTTTGTACAATTTAGAAACTATCACTACTGCTGTCATTCAAGCTAGTATACTACGTACAGGGTTTGATGATATTGAACCCTGGAATGAGATTATGGAGGAACTAGCAGCGCGATCACGTTCCCACTATCGTAACCTCATTTACGAACAACCAGATTTTATTGATTTCTTTCATCAAGTAACTCCAATTGAGGAAATTAGTCAGTTACAAATTAGTTCTCGTCCGGCAAGGCGTCCATCTGGTAAAAAAGATTTAAGTAGTCTGCGGGCAATCCCTTGGGTATTTAGTTGGACACAAACCAGATTTTTGCTCCCATCTTGGTACGGTATGGGTACAGCTTTGCAAGAATTCTTGAATGAAGAACCAGAAGAAAACATGAATTTGCTTTGCTATTTTTATGTTAAATGGCCCTTCTTCAAGATGGTAATTTCTAAAGCCGAAATGACTTTAGCAAAAGTAGACTTGCAAATGGCACGACAATATGTACAGGAATTATCGAATCCGGAAGACAAACCCCGTTTTGAAAAGGTGTTTGAACAAATAAAAAGCGAATACCAATTAACACGAGATTTAGTTCTCAAAATCACAGGGCATCAACGACTCTTAGATGGCGATCTTGTTTTGCAACGCTCCATCCAATTACGCAATGGCACAATTGTACCACTAGGGTTCATACAAGTTGCTCTGCTGAAGCGTCTACGCCAGTCTAAAAATGTTGTCAATTCTGGAATTATCCACTCTCGTTATAGTAAGGGTGAGTTGTTACGCGGCGCATTGTTGACAATTAATGGTATTGCTGCTGGAATGAGAAATACTGGTTGAAGGTTAATGGCTAATTGCTAATTGTAAAAAACTCTTGGCAATTAGCTATTAACAATCGACAATTAACAATTGACAATTAATAATTGACTCATGGCTAAACGAGTTCTCACTTGTTCCTTCCTGGCACTATTGTCAGGATTTTTTGCTAGTTATGTTGGTGGGCAAATTGCTGTAAGTATACATACTCAAAAATGTCAAAACCAACCTTGGGGCGTTCAACAAATGTGTCACGCCTGGGAAACACCAGGGGCTATCTGGCAAGGTAGTACAACAGGATTATGGACAGGAACTGTTTTGGGTGCGTTTTTTAGTGGTTTGATGACACGCCGAGAGTAGGAGAAAGGGAGTACTCCCCTACTCCCCTAGTTCTTGCTAGCCGTCTGCAGGTGCAGTGGGCTTGTGTGTATTGTTTAATACTCGCCAAGAATTGTAATAAGTATCAAAACAACGCCAAGTTCCTTCAGTACGTTCCTGATAACAAAATAAAGAGCGATCGCCTGCATTAAAATCGTCAGTTAAATAGTATACAATTCCTCTAAAAGCATTAGTTTTGCGGCTCAACCGTTTAGCTACGGCTTGGTTGGGACATTCGACGATAAGCACTGGTTGTCCTTCTACATGCCCCAGTGAGAAGAAACACATCCGCAAAATGGCGCGTAACCAGCTTTCTGAGTTTTCAAAGTAATCATCTATGATTTTGTTCGTCAGAGCTTTTTCTAGGGCGCGATCTTTATTGTGAGGAGTCAGAGGGTCAGACATAGCATCACCTATTTGCTACACCGTTGGTTTGACATTAAACCAAAAACTCCCCCGGTGGCAAGTGCATGAAGCGAAGATCCAATATTTGGTAAAATTTTTCCGTAACTGTCATACTAAATTGCCATGACTGCTGAAAATAAACCAGGGACTCAAACCACTACAGGTGCTGATGCTGTTGACGAAGCAATTGCACAGGGAATTGATTTTGACGGTTCTCCCATTCCTAAAGCCAAACTGGAACTTTATCAAAAAGTCATGGCATTAGAAGAAAATAGACAGCGCAGTGGTGTATCCAATACCATGCGATCGCGCATTGTACGCATTGGCGCGAAACATATTCCCCAAGAGGAACTCAATCAAATGCTTGTAGACGCTGGTTTTGCTCCCCTCAAAGATAAAGAAGTTGCCTTTTTCTACGCTGGAAAATAGGAAATCTGTAGAGACGCGAAATTTCGCGTCTCTACTGCCAAAAATCAGTCACATCGTACCCCAGTTCTGCTAACATTTGCCGCAGTAGAGGTAAACTCAGCCCAATAACGTTGCTGTGACAACCTTCAATTTTTTCCACAAATAAGCCACCATAACCCTCTAAGGCAAAGGAACCAGCGCATTTTAAAGGTTCACCCGTGGCGACATAGGCTTTGATTGCGCGATCGCTCATCTGCGCGAAATAAACTCTTGTCACCTGACACTTTACCAAGGTACGATTTTGCTTCAGGTCAATCATGGCATGACCTGTGTAGAGATCGCCAAAATTTCCTTGCATTTCTTGCCAGCGTTGGCAGGCTTCTTCAGCATTAGCTGGTTTGCCATAGATTTTAGCATTTAAAGCTAAAACCGAATCACAACCCATGACCAAAGCAGATTCAAACTGGGGAGCTACAGTTTCTGCCTTGCGCTGTGCCAGAGTTTGTACTAGTTGTCCGGGATCGCTTAATTGAACTTGTGACTCATCAAAGTCACTAGGGCGAACTATTGGTTCAATCCCTACTGATTGTAATAAACGGCGTCGGGCTGAGGACGCCGAGGCGAGTATAAAGGGTGGAATGCCCATAGGGATAATAGATTATAACTTCTGAACTCCTGTACAGACGCGATTAATCACGTCTGTACGACTCCTGTCTCCTTAATATACAGAAAAAGAATTTACAGAGTTTTCGATCAATCCTTTGACTTTATGCCAACGTTTTTCCGGGATTGAGGCATTGAAAGTAAAAACTTTACCACGGCTAACAGCAACACTGGCAATGTTGTGGCGTTGTTTGTTGTTAGGAAGTTTAACAGCATATTCTAAAATATAGTAAGTTTTCCCACCAACTTCCCGTTCTGCAGCATTAACTAATTCAGCTTGACGACCTGAACCTTCTGGAGCTAGGGCATTTTTGCCCAATTTATATCCTACTTCAGTTGGTGTTCCCAGTTGTGCCAAAGTTTTACCTTCGGGAACAGGGCTGATAACCACAGAAACATTTTCAGTTGCCTCAATTAAATCATGAAATACCACATCAGGACCATTAGCAACTCTAACTTCTACCCAGCCATTAGGATATAAGAACTGGTAGCCATCTGTAGAGTCTACATAGCTCTTGAGTCCAGCCACAGCAGATGCTACACTAGTATTACTTAGGCAAAAGCTTAACACTAACAGCAAAATCAATGTAATTCGTTTCCACATGTTAATAGTATCCTTTAGGCTGGAAGCTAGACAAAGCAAGCGTATTTTTTATTTTCATTGTCCCATGTTATGCTCATAACTTACGAACTACGGTGGTTTTATCCTGGTAGTGTACCAGAAGACATTAAACTTTGGTTTGAGCAAAATTGTCTTGCCAACTCACAGCAACAAGCAGAAGAACGCTCAGATGTATATCTGTTCTCGCCAGAATGCGACTTTTTGGGAATCAAACTGCGACAAGGGCGGCTGGAAGTTAAATGGCGCACAAAAGAATTAGGTGTAGTCAGTTTTAGCGAGTTTGTTGAGGGTAAGGTAGAGAAATGGGGTAAGTGGCTGTGTTGTGATTCCACGGAAGAAAGTTTTCAGCCTAGCCAGGTTTTAGGTAATCCTACTTGGATTAAGGTTGATAAAATACGCTCTTCGCAACTTTACCAAGTCTTACCTAACTCTTTACCACAACCTGTATCAGCAGATGAAGATATTAAGAACGGTTGTAGTGTGGAATTAACTAATTTGATGATTAGAGAAAATCATTGGTGGAGTCTTGCTTTTGAAGCGAGAGGAGAAGATGATCGTCTGATGGATAATCTGCTCACAACCACTAAATTAGTATTTAATAATTATTGCGGTTTCAAATTGCTTGCGCTCAATTCTTACGCTTACCCTACTTGGCTAACCCGCCTAGAAATAAATTTCTAAGCTAATAGCTTAAGTAAGAACACAGCTTAGTGGAGATATATTTAGTCCGTTTTAACGGACTTCGGCTATCAACCCTTACATAAGTCAAGGCTTACTTATGGCGAGCTGCTACATCCCATTATTTTTTTCCACATAAGCATAATTTTCCATTTAATTTAGTATCTTCACCAGCATCTATGCCCATTTCTGAAAATGTAGGGACGGGTTACCTTTTCCATCAACCATAAACTACTACTCTGTAATTTGTAAAACAACCAGTGTCATATCATCAGTGTTTTGCTTATTACTACCAACAAACTCCTGCACTTGATCAAAAAGGTAATCAAGAATTTCCTCTGGATCGCTGTAATGTCTGCAAGCACAGTCAAATGCTAATAGCAGGTTTTCTTCATCATAGCGATCGCCACTAGCAGCTGCCGCATCAGTAAAACCATCAGTGTAATACACAATGATGTCTCCTGGTTCTAATTGTGCTTGGGCATCTTCATATTCGCTATGGGCATCCAAACCAATTAGCATTCCCAAAGTGTCCAAACGTGACACAGTTTTCGTTGCTGCGTGCCACCAAAACGGAGGATTGTGTGCAGCATTACTGTAAGATAAAATTCTCGTTTCCGGATCGTATTCTGAGTAGAACATAGTAACAAAGCGGTGAGAATTTTCCAAATCCGCATACATCACCCGGTTTAAGTTTTGTAAAATTTTTCCTGGGGAGTGTCCATGTAGTACTTCTCCACGCAGCATACCCCGCATCATCGTCATAATTAATCCGGCGGGGACTCCTTTACCCATAACATCGCCAATTACCAAACCCCAGCGACCTTCTTCTGAGTTATCTTGAATATTTTGGAGAATAATCTGGTTATGACTGGTGGGAATAAAGTCGTAGTAATCTCCCCCAACACGATTTGCCGGTCGGCAACGTGCAGCTAAAGCTACACCAGGAATAAAAGGACATTGCCGGGGCAGAAGCCGTCGTTGGATTTCCGCGCCAATTTCTAATTCTTGATCTAAGCGTTCTTTTTTACGTAATTCTACAGCAAGTTCATCATTTTCAATTGCTACTGCTGTTTGGTCTGCGACTAGGCGAACTAACTTTTGTCGAGTTTCTGTCCATGTATATTCTGGCGATCGACTCAAAACACACAACCACCCCCTTTCGGTATGCTTGACGAGAATTGCCGTACCAAAGACTTGCATATCTGGTCCCAAATAGCGATGCATCTGGTCATTTAAAACATTTGTGGGGGTTGCTATTTGGTTATCATTAGGGGCGATTGTGACTTGATTGCTGACTGTTTCTAGTACTTTACGTATATTCTTACGCTGGCGGCTATCCTGCCAGTGTAGCTGTTCTAACCTGATTTGTCCGTTAGGTTTGTAGAGAAATAAAGCGCTACCATCTGCATCTGTTACTCTTGTCGCCATCAGCGGAATCAGTTCCAAAAACTGGTTCAAATTGTTGAAGCTCCTCAGGGCAAATCCTAAAGAACTCAACAAATCTTGAATTTTGTTTTGTTCCCGAGAAAGCCGTGCTACAAGTTCTTTCAGCGCCACAACTGGAGTGACATCTGTCATAGCACTATTATTACTTTCAGTGGGTTGAGAGGGCGGTTGAGACACTGGCACAGGTTTGATTGCAATTTAGAGTAGTAAGTTGTAAATTACTTAATAAAATATATTTATTTTTTCATTGCTAAACTATATTGAGATAAACATAGTTAGTTTAGCAAGAGTAGAAAGACGTAAGATGAATGTCTGGAAAGTTTTACATTTATTCCTTTTATTTGATAATGTTAATAGTAATTTGTAAGATTATTTCTTTTTAAAAAACCAAATTGTAAAAAACAATAAGTTTTTTAATTTACAGGAATGGTTCGTAATTATTACACAGTTTGATGATTAATTCATATACCTTTAGGTATAAAAACTATCAAATACAGTTTTTAGTTGAGAGTCAGGGAGGGAGCTAATTACCCTTACCCTTTAACCCTTAACTAACCACTTAACAAAGCTTCAACAAACTCGTAACTAGAGAAAGGACGCAAGTCTTCCATTCCTTCACCAGCACCAATAAAGCGAATGGGTAAACCTAGCTGCCGTACAACGGCAAGGGCAATACCCCCTTTAGCGGTGCTATCGAGCTTGGTTAAGACTACACCACTAACTTGGGCAGCTTCCGAAAAAACTTCGGCTTGACGCAATCCATTTTGCCCTAAAGTGGCGTCTAGAACCAACAGTGATTCTACTTTTGCATCTGGCGCTTTTTTGTTGATAATTCGACGGATTTTACTGAGTTCATCCATCAAGTTTTTCTTATTTTGCAGTCTTCCAGCGGTATCTACTAAAAGTAATTCTGTTGAGCGTGACGTTGCCGCTGCGATCGCATCAAACACCACTGCAGCCGGATCTGTATTCTTTCCGGGATTGGCAACTACTTCTACACCGCTTCTTGCGCCCCAAATCTTCACTTGTTCCACAGCAGCGGCGCGGAAGGTGTCAGCGGCTCCGATTAAGCATTTATAGCCTGATTTTTGCGCTAAATGGGCAATTTTACCAATTGTAGTAGTTTTACCAGCACCATTTACCCCAGTAATTAACCAAATATTTAAATTTTCTTTTTCTGGTACAAATGTACCTTTGTACCTTGTGACAGGTTCGTCTAGCATATCCCGGAGGATTTGTTTGAGGTAGGCGATCGCTTCTTCTGGTGGTAGGGTTTCTTGGCGCAGCTTGTTTTGTAGAGTAGTGATAATGTAATCTGTAGCTTCTACACCCACATCAGCTTGAAGTAGCAACGACTCAATTTCCGACACTGCATCCGCGTTGAGTGGACCTTGACCGACAATCGCCTTCAATTGGTTAACAATATTACGGCGAGTTTTATCTAAACCTTTGCGTAGCTTTTTTAACCAATTTATTTCTTCAATAGAAACGTCTTCCGGACGCCTACCCTGTCCAGCAATCACGGAAGTTGACCACAAAAATCCTTCATCCAAGGCTTCCGGAATTCGTGTTGATTCTGTGGAAGTGACTAGCTGTGCTACTTCTGGTTCTGATACTTCAATTGCATTTTGATTCAATCTTTCCTGCTTAGCTTGGCGAGCGGCGGCTGCTCTTTCCAGGAAAGATAAAGTAGTTGGCGCTGTTACTGTCTCCTCTATAACAGACACTTCAGTAGATTCTGGTACTTGTTCTGGCTCAATTTCTGCATCCGGCTCATCAGCAATTGCTGCCACTGCTGTTTGGGTATCTTCATCTATAGGATCTGGTTCATCAGCGGTTGCTTCAACTACTTCTACAGCATCATTAGTTGGGGTTTCTGTGGGCTGGGGTTGTTGCTTTTCTTGGATATTTTTGTATGCCGCTTTCGCAAACGCTAATAAATCGGCTGTGGCATCTGGTGTTGAGGTTTGGGTTGTTTCTGGTTGAGGTGGTTGTGCGCTCTTGTCTTCCTGTTCTGGTTGAGATGAAGGAGAATCATTATATTGACGACGAAACCAATTAAAAACCATAATTTTACTAAATATATTCCAATACCATAAATTTATCAGGATATTTATTGTTCAGTCACTCGGCGCAAAACACCGTTGATGAAGCGATGACTGTCTTCGTCACTGTAGCGTTTGGCTAATTCTACAGCTTCGTTGATTGCCACGCTTTGTGGAACGTCAAGAAACTTCATTTCCCCTGCAGCAATGCGGAGAATATCTCTGTCAATCTGGGCAAGGCGGGTTACTTGCCAATCAACTAAAGCAGCCGAAATCAGCTCATCTATTTCCTGACGGTTTTCACTGACAGTAATAATGATGTCTTTGGCATACTCACGAACTTGTTTGTCTTGGTTGGCTAGCTGAATTAGTTCGGGAAATTCGACGGCTGCACCTAGTTGGTTAATTGCTGTTTGGGTGTAGGCGATCGCTTCAGTTAGCATTGTTCTAGCAGTGTTGATGTCGTTGGCGCGAGTTTGGCTAGTTAAGATGCGATCGTTACTGCGTTGCAATTCTGCTGCTGCATTATCTAGGGTATCTTGCACTTCTGCTCTCAGGGTGCGCACTGCAGCGAGTACCAATTTAGGCACTAGTTGATCCTGCGGCAAATTAACCAATTTCTTGGGGTTTACTGGTAGCTGGCTCAGGCTTAACAGTGCCAATTCGCGAGCTATTTGACGAGGTTTACGTTCTTGCATAAAAGTTTAAAGTAATTGTTGTTTAGTTGATCGGATAAATTTAAAAGCGTGTGAAATCTGTAGAGACGCTCCACCGGAGCGTCTCTACACAATCGGGTTAATAGCGGATTTAGTATAACGCACTGTCATCAAACTGGTGCGTTATTTCAATTCTCCTTTTTTATGTCATAGCGTAAAGGTAAGTGGCTGCGCTGAGCAGGAAGATAGCGCAACTACTTACCTTTGGTTTTGTCTTCTGAGGATAGGAATTTATGAATTCTTGTACTAAGACTTGGGTGAATTACTCCACAAATTTTATTATACCACAGGAGACGCTCCGCTGGAGCGTCTCTACGGTTTGGTGGTTGTGGCTTTATCTAAAAGAACTTGTGAATTTGTTGCTGGTTTGGGCATATGCTTCATTTCCCAGACTTTGAGCAAGATTAGGTATTCATAAAAAGTTTGTAGTGTACACCAAGCAAAGCCAGCTTGTCCGTCTAAACAACCACCTAAAATAAAGTACATATAGAAAAAGCGTAGCAGAGGTCTTGCTGGTAAGCGCAAAGACAAGTCTTTGAGAGCGCGGCGTCGTTCAACTTCTGATTTGCCAAAAAATAAATCCCGCCAGTCAACACTTCCACTTTCTAATTGATAAAGAGTTTCTTTGGCTTCATCAGTAGAGTAACGGTTGTGTTTTTCAATCCAGCGGCTCAAGCCCTTGCTACAGGTATAATGGGGATAGGTTTCTTTGATGAAACTGGTTGCACCATTACAAACTTCACGCTCAGTATGACCGTAGTCTGTAAACCAAACTTTACCATGACGGAAAAGACGCATTTGGTAACGGGGGTACTGGGTGCTGCGCCGAATCCAAGTGTTCATGAACATGACTCGTTCAGCAACGTAGTAGCCGATGTATTGTGGATTTTGAATTGCTAAGTCGCATTCGGCAAACAATTCTGGTGTCATTCTTTCATCGGCTTCCAGAATATAAACCCACTCATGCTTGGGGGGAATTGATTCTAACATCCAAGTACGTTGACGCCCGTGGCTTTCAAAGGCATGTTGCACTACACGTACTGGATAACCACTGGCAATTTCTACAGTGCGATCGCTACTGCATGAGTCTACCACAATAATGTCATCTGATAGCATCGCTGACTCAATACAAGCTGCTATATCTATTTCTTCGTTATACGTCAATATGTAAATTGAAAACATAAATTAGTTGTGATAAATTTTTCGGTGGTAGAGACGTTCCGGCGGAACGTCTCTACAGAATTCATCTACGTGTACCCGTGTAAATTAGCGTGCAGGTGCTTTACGAGCGCCTTGTACAGCACCCATACTTCTCAATCCTGTCCAGCCGATGATAATGTAGCCGATGGATAGTAGCAGACTGCTAATACCGATTCTTAATCCAGACTTCCAAGCTCTATCCTTAGCTTGTTGCTCAGCAGTTTCTCTACTTTCACGAATTTGGCTCAATCTTTGATTAGCAAGTTGCTGGGGATCGCTTTGCTGAGCAATAAATTTATCTAGCTCTTGTGGATTTGCTTTGAACTTCTTGAGTAGATCTTTCTGTGCTGCGGGGAGGTTAGGATTTTCTAGTGCTTGCTTATATCGCTGCTCATCTTTGAGTAAGTCGGTAAACTGAGCTTTAAATTGAGCTTTCTGCTGTTCTAGTGCTGCTTTGACTTTATCATTGCCTAGTTGAGCTTGCACTTGCGAAAGCTGATTTTTCAATTGGGTTTCTGCTTGATCAGCTTCTGTAGAAATTCGAGTCACCGCTTGAGCGCTAGCTTGGCGAACGTTATTTAGGTGTAAGGGAAAAATCACCAAAAACAAAAAACCGAGAATACTAGAAAGAATCAGCGCCGGGAATCGCAGATCTATACCCTGTGGAATGCTGTCATCGGTACTATCAATCCAATGTCCAGCAAATAGCATACCCAATCCTACCATAGGTACAATTCCGCGATCAACTAGCGCTGTAGCTAGATCGATTTGCCATGCCCTATTAGTCGGTTGAAAGGGAAACAACAGAATTAAAAAGTCCAGCAAGAAGGATAAAAGCAAGATGACTCCCACCACTTTCAACGTGCGGGAAGCATTTACAGTCATAAAACGGTTATTCATTGTGTTTCATCTCGTGATCAATAAGAGTAACGATCATATTTCAAGTTAATGTAAGATTGTTCTGATGACCCTACTTAAGAATGATTTTTTGTTTTAGTTTTTATTTATACTACATTATCATCTGTAAGTCAGCTTGTCCTCAGAAAATTCCTAGTGTAGGACTATACCAAGTTAGAGTTGGAATTAACAATTTTTTCCCATATAGGCAAATCCTCTGGTCGATCAACATCAGCTAAAGGCGGTAAGTCAGCAACTGATAGATTAAGTTGCTGAGCAACATCTATAGTCTGTTGCAATACTCTAGCAGTTCCCCAGTCAATATTAGTAAATAATTCTTTAATTAAACATCGCAAACCGATTAAGTAATAACCACCATCCAATGCTGGACCAAGTACAAGGTCGTGTAAATATAAATGCTTAAATGCTTGTGCTAAAATTTGAGTATTCAAGCCTGGGCAATCACTACCAATGATCACTGCTTGTTCTGTACCAGATTCAAATGCTACGAGCGATCGCACCATCCTTTGTCCCAAATCTCCCTCGCCTTGAGACTGGTAAACTAAGTCAGTTCCCAACCAATCTTGCATGAGTTGCAAGTCACCACCTGCATACCGCACTTCAAAAGAGAACCCCCCGTGTGGGGGATCAATGTGTAACTGTCGAACTTGAGATAAGGTGTGTTCAGTCATTTGACGATGAAGTGAAGCCGCCCCTTCTGCCCCTAATGCTGGTATCAACCGGGTTTTTGTCTTACCCGCTTCTGGATAGCGAGTGAAAATAATTAAGTGTTGTTTGGCGATTTGTGGTAATTTCATTGAAAATACTCCCCCTTACACCCTAGCACCGCTGCGCGAAAGTCAAAAGTTAAAAGTCAAAAGTCAAAAGTATTATGGAATGGGCTTTTTAGCGATTTTAAATGGTTGCTCTATTTACGCGCCCGACGTACTAGTAGCAATATTTGTTGTTTTTATTAGCTTTTGCGTGATCTTTTCCTGTGCGGATTGCACCTAATACTGTAGACATGTAGATACAACGTCTATCTTTACCACCGTTTTGGCTTTTAAAGGTGATTTGTCCAAGTGTTCTTAGTGATGTTTGGGTACACTCATTTCCAACTTTGTATACGGGACAACCTTGGTAGTTAAACATTAGCCGCCAGATTAAGGGTGAAGTTTGTTTTGAAAAAGTTGTTTCGTATTTACCTTTATTGTTTGTTTGTTGATCGATGCGAATATTTTGCTCAAGATTATGCCATAGATGATCGTTGGCACTGACAGCATCAGGAATAAATTTTTCCGCGTCGGCTGGATGAACTGCCCATTGTACAACGTTATTTTGTTCGCGCAAGCTAATCTGCCAAGTAGATTTTTGCTTGATTGCTTGGCTTTGAGCTTGACGCATGGCTTGGTAAACTTCGTCTTGGGCTGTATTAAGGCGTTGAATATCGACAAAAGCTAGCCAATTGGGGAGTGCGATCGCGCTTAATATACCAATAAAGACAATTACTACCAGTGACTCCAGCAGCGTGAACCCACTGCTGGAGTGATGATTAAAAGTATTTTTATACATGAGTGAGAAAAAGAAAAATTTATCAGTGGTATATATTTTTCTTTTCTCGTATTTTTTAATACATCCGGAGCGTTGAATCTAGCAATTTTGTCGATGAGAGGTAACTCCGAAGCGTTGTAGGCAAACCAATACTATCTAAAAAACTGCATAACCAGTATATGGTCTAACTTCAAGCGGATGAAATGCTAGAACAATCTTATCTTTAGGTACACCAGCGGCTACCAAATCATCGGTAATTCCATCCTCAATTCCATCGCGCTGAATCCAAATTTTGTCATTGATAATTTCGACATCAACTACACAACCATGAATCCGTAGATTACCGTTCCAACCTGAAATCATCAGCAAATAGTGATTTTGATCTTGGCTGACAACAACATCAGATTTAATTTCACCATAAGAGTAGGGGATATCAGCATGAGACTTAAGAATTTGGTAAATACTTTCTCGATATTTTGTTAATGTATCCATTCAGAAAGCTCCTTTTTCTGAGGGTCAAATACTATTAATCTAATTAATATTTTTCTCAATAGCAATTGACAAATCGTTTCCGAAAAGAAATCGCGAAATATAACTATAGGTACTGCTAGATACAGGAAACGTTGCGGATCTAGCTCCTCTAGAATGTTGGAGTAAAGAACATACTGACCTATAGCTTCTTCTAAATCACGAACTAGAGAAGGGCTGACAAAACTCTTGATTTCAACTGCTATTTTGCGTCCTTCTTTTTCTGCTGTAAATAGCTTTTCTGCTCCCAAATCAACGTATACAGAACGGTTACCAACAGTTAATTTTAGCTGTTCGTTGGTAATTTTCCATCCATCTTTTTCTAGCGCTGTTTTAACTGTATCGTGATAAATGTCTTTGGCAGGCATTTCTTGCTCCTATTGTTTTAACTTTAGTCTGCCTGAATGCCATTTGGTATAAGTATAAATATTTGATATGATTCACTCATGATTTTATATTATAATTCAACAAGGGGAGCAACTGAGTAGTGCGATCCTCCGTGGAGGAGGCGATCGCGCTCATTAACCCAATTTGTTAAGGTACTCGCCGGAATTCAAAGCACAATACGGCGTGACAATACTGATGAAAATACCGTGTTTCCATTTCCCTAAATGCTATATTTGTAGTTAGACTTAAGCTAATGGAACACGTTATCAGAGCAACAAGGCTAGATAATGCAAATCACTGTTGAGGTATCCCAGGAGCTAGGGCAGCAATTACAGCAGTTTCAAGACCGCTTGCCAGAGGTAGTAGAACGCGGTCTAATGGAGTTGCTGAGCGAACAATCTAGCAATTTTGTCGATGAGAGGGAGATTATTGCGTTGTTGGCGAGTCAGCCCACACCAGAGCAAATTTTGGCGATTCGACCCTCACCAGAATTCCAGACTCGTGTTAGTGATTTGCTAGCACAAAGTAAAGCCGGAAACTTGAGCGCGACTGGCGTTGCCGAGCTAGAACGTTATCTGACTATAGAACACCTTGTCCGGATGGCAAAAGCCCATGCATTTGAGCAATTACGCCAAAACCCATGACTTATGTGCCAGCCCAGTTGCGGCAACTCGTAATTGAACGAGCAAAGGAAAGGTGTGAATATTGCTTGTTTCCTCAAAGTGCTGCACTACTTACCTTTGAGATGGAACATATCATTGCCGAAAAACATCGTGGGAAGACTGAGGCAGAAAATCTAGCTCTTGCCTGCCCATACTGTAATCGTGCAAAGGGTACTGATTTGGCGTCAATCGATCCGGAAACCGGGAAACTAACACCCTTTTTCAATCCCAGGACTCAAAAATGGAGCGATCACTTTCAGCTTGATGGAGCAGCGATCGTACCATTGACTGCAGTTGGGCGAGTAACTGTTGAAATTCTGCAATTTAATCAATTAGAGCGTTTACAAGAGCGTTCAAGGTTAATTTGGGCAGGTCAGTATTCTTAGGTGTTGTACAATCGGCATCAAAAATTGCTTACCAGAAAGCGTGATCGGGTAGCGGTGACTATACACAAAAAAGAAAAGAATTTCTAGATAAAGTAACTAGAGTTGAGTTTTGGGAAGACCTTCGGCGTATTAGAAATAGAAAGTAGGACTTACTATTATAAGGGGTGAGTAGGCAAGAGACATCAAAAAACTCTCCTGGAATTCAGCCATAACTTAAGAGATTAACACCATGACATATATCTCCCCAAAAACCCTCACCCTAGAAGATTTTCTTTCCCAATACCGAGACAATCCCCGCTATGAATTGGCAGACGGAGAACTAATTGACAGGTCACCTACTGGTCCTCATGAAACTGTAAGTGGTAAACTTGCAACTCAAGTTGGGATCTACCTTGTTGCCGAACAACTCCCCTGGTTTATTCCTCGCACTTGTTTAATTTACCCCTTTGCCGATGCTGCTACAGCTCGTCGTCCTGATGTCGTAGTTCTTGATGAAACCGTTCTTGATCGTGAACCTCTTTGGGAGCGAGAACCCGTAATTACGCTGGGGCGATCAATTAAACTAGTGGTGGAAGTTGTTAGCACCAACTGGGAAACCGACTATGCTCGGAAGGTTGAGGAATATGCCCTGTTAGGCATCCCGGAATATTGGATTGTAGATTATCGAGGATTGGGCGGTGTAGCATTTATTGGTAAACCCAAACAACCTACGTTTACCGTTTGTCAATTGGTTGAAGACACTTATATTCAACAACAATACCGACTAAATCAACTAATTAACTCGCTACTTTTGCCTCGTCTCCAACTTCGTTTAGATGACATCCTTTCTCGTTAAGTGTTGCAGTGGGATGGGAACCGAAGCGTGAGTATACGGCTTTGATGGTGGCAAACTAGTCAAGAGAAGGAAACGCCAAACTATAGTCGATAGTTTAGGATTATTGCTCGCTCGTTGTGGGCGAGTGTTGGAAATGCTGGGGAAAGATTGCTTGCTGCCTACGCTTTTTGTAACACTTTATTTGAAGATTCAGATAAATTTAATGTATTAAATATTATAAAAATACTGAATTACGCTATGAGCGCGATCGCCTAAATTTTTACCATCCAACTTTTTCGCGTTGCTCCCATAACTTATTGTTATATTTGTGTTTTTTGTCACCAGATGCTATTCCGTTACCATCAGTAGCTAAGGTTAATCATACAGTTACCGTAAGGGCATTTTACCCCTACCCATTTCCGCTGCTTCTTAACTTCTGTTGAGAGGGGGGAGAGTGAAAAGTTACCCTTAGAAGAAATTATCAGCAGGTTTCATCATTCACCTAAACGCTACCTTGGTCAAGAAAGAGAATTTTTAGTGACTGTAAATGGAAAACAAGAAAAAATTACAGCCAACCATTTGATCCAAGCTGCTTGGGATCATTTAATTAAGCTAACCGATGACTATCGCAAAGATTCAAATCGTAAATTTTCTCAAGGAGAGTTCCAAAAGGTGGTAGTCGCTTATCCCACAATCGCACCACCACTTGTTCGCAAACAGGTGAAGCAGCTTGTCGAAGACCTTGGTATTAAAGAGGTGCAAATAATTGACGAAGCTACTGCTGTGGTAATATTCCACCTTTTGCGAGAGTTTTGGGATGGGTTAAATATCGACATGGAGTACTTCAAAACCCGTTGTCGCCGAGAAGGTCGCAATTGGTCACAAAATGTCCTCGTTTTGGATATTGATGAGGGAACCACTGACTTAGCCTTGATTAAACTGACTTTAGAAGATATAACTCCCAGTTTTAAAGATAGTAAAGATCGGGGTCTTGGGGGACGGTATTATCAAATTACGCCCAAATTGTTAGGCTCTTCGGGTCATTTACAATTGGGTGGAGAATTAATTACAAAGAAAGGCAGAGGGCAGGAGGCAGAAGGCAGCATGTAAGAAATATTAATAAAAACTTTAGTTGTGGGTTTAAAGCCCACTAAAAAAGAAGATGTTTTTCAAGACGCGCCACAAGAAGAAAAACGGCGTCCTTATTTAATCCCACGCTTTTAAGCGTGGGTTTCCTTCTGCCCTCTGCCCTCTGCCTTCTGCCTTCTGAATCTGCGAATGTTTCGATTGCTGAAGGTGGCAATCGTTGATTGTCTGCTGAGTGCGATCGCCACAAATAAGTTGCAAAGTGACAAACTCAAGGATTTAATTCCTAACCTCAATGTGCGCTTTCTCGAAAAAGATGAATACAAGCAAGGCTCACTTTTAAAATGTATAGATAAACAATATCCAGAACGTGAACCTGCGGCATACAAAGATGCTCTAGATACGGCAGAGCAAGTGTTACCCACCCGTTGGAAAGCTGCTCCGCAACGCTTGCAAACCTTTTATACTCTCTGGGATTATGCTGAGGATGCCAAAATCACACTAGGAAAAAGTTCTTCCTTAACCTTTACTCTCTCTGAGCAGCAAATTTCCGAACTACTCAGACAAACTGGAATTGAAGACATCCAAGAGCAAAAAAAGTTTAATAACTTTTCCGTCACCCTCCACAGCGAGCAACTTGAAAGGGCGGCATTTTCAGTGATTACAGAAGCAATTGGCATTGCGTCGGGACTGATGAAAAGTCGTTTGAGTGGAGAGGACAATACTGAAGATAATTATGACACGGAAAAAGAGAAAGTTGATTGGTTTATTTTGTCGGGAAAAACTTGCAATCTCGACATAGTTAAACGGGAAATCTACCAAGAATTTAGCAAGTCTGATTACTTTGTGTGGAATCCAGAGCGTATTACCTTTGCTCCAGAATTTGCCAAGCTAGCTACTTCTGCGGGAGCTTGTTACGCTGAAAAGATGAGACAATTGAAATTCAGCCCGGAAGAAGCTAAATCATTGCTACGTAAGGGAGCTAATCAACTACGTATTAATGTTCAAAACTTGTCTTTTTATTTGCCCTGCAACTTTAAACGTAGAACTCAAACAAGTGAATATTTTTTAGAGATATTTAAAGCTGGACAAGAACTTTATCAAATCTCTCCCAATGATAAGGTAGCAAAGGTTCGTAATGATTGGTTAAGAATCGAGTTGTTCAACATTATTTACCGTCAAGACTACGAGAGTGGGCAACTACAACTTTGGGGTAGCTTCGATGGGAACAATCTATTGGAAGAACTTAAGCAATGGCAACCAGAACTGAACGAAAAAACGTTTGAAACGACAATTCAAATTCAGTTTGAAATTGACTCTACGCTGAATATCAGCATTCTCATTTGTCGAAAACAACCTCATTATTTAATTGGCGAGGGTGATGATAATGGCATTGATGTGACACAAGTAACAACAGAAAAACAAGCGCTATTTTCTTCAGAAAAATTGAATCATCAGGATATTGCTGTCAATGTGTTAGAGTCAAGCTCTGTGGATCAGCAAAATGCTTATGATTTAGTCTTTGCAGCTACCAAGGATGATACTCAGTTCAAAAAGTTTCGCTATAGCAGCGACAGCAACCAGCCGCCAATAAACGGTTTAATTAGCAAACCTTTGCCTGATTTTCCCGAAAGCGGCAAGCACACGTTTTATATCCGCGATCCCCAAACACAGGCGCAAAAATGGGTTAGAATTGGTGAAATACGCAAACCTTCTGACACTACGGAATTCCCTTGCCAATATCGTGTGAGTCTCGATGAAAAAGGTATGCTGCGATCGCATGTGGGTGAAGTTCCATATTGGGAATCAGAATCAGACACTCCAGAATGCCTTTTAGAAGAGGGAAAGGTTTTTCGCACTCAATTGGATTTGCAACCTAATAATGTTATTGAAGAGCGCGACCCGTTTTCCGGCAGACATTAATAATATATTAAAAAAGGTAAAACTGGATACGATATTTATGCATCCCCCGATTCACGGCAATCACCACCGCTTGTGTGCGTAGACGCGTTAGCGTTAGCGAGTCTTCGAGCGTCAGCGGTAGCGAGTCTTCGAGCGTCAGCGGCTTGTCGTCAGACATCGCTAACGTTCAGCTTGCCGAAAATATTATTGGCATGGAACCTGACAGTACTCTCAACAATATTTAGGGTAGTGCTAATCTGCTGGTTACTCACGACATTTCTCTTAACTAAGCACGTATAACGGTGACAGAACGTTTGCTTTTTGTGGTTGTAATTTGTGTTGATAAGCGTTCTTCGATTGGTAGCGCCTTTGAACGGCGATCAAAAATAAATAACCAGCCAGAATCTAATCCTAAGCGTGCCAAATAAGAGTCCAATTGTTCAAGACCATTGGATTGTGGATCTCCTTTTTTATCCCGCCAAACTTTTAATTCGATTCCTAATATTACATTTCCATACTTTAAACATATATCCATGCGATCGCTTCCAATCGCATATTCACGTTCTAAAGTTCCACCGCCATTAACGACGCGATGTAAGAATGCCATTAGTACTAGATGGGGGGCAATTTCGTGGTATACCGTACTACCTAGTAACGGTTCACCGTGTTGACACCAGAATTTTAGAAACGCTTGCAGTAAAGCTTTAGTATCCAACTCACCTTCTTTCGTTAACCAAGTAGGTGCAATTTTAGGCAAAGAAGCCATCGGTGTAACTGTTAATACTCTGGGTAAGACTTCCCGGTAAATGGGATTTGCAATGGTTAACCCACCTTGCGGGTCCATTTTACATAAACCCAGATCGATAACAAACTGGATGTCATCATTAGGCACATCCCCTAGTTCCAACCCTGCTAGTATTGGTTCGATGATTGCTTTTATTCTTGGTTCTCGAAGTCTTTCAGCAAGGGAATCAAGATGAGTGTCTTGACGTGCTATCAGTATTTCCTTAGCTTTTAAAAAATGTTCATGTGTAATTGCTACATTTGTATCTTTTACCATCTGTTCGACAATTTCTTTGGCTAATGCATTTACTAACCAAGGCTGTCCCTGAGTCAAATCAAACGCCATATCGATAGCTTCTTCTGTAAAAACTTGCCCTGTATCGTCGGTATGTTGCTGGTATAGTTCTCGCACCTCAGCTACATTAAAATCTCTCAATGTTAGGGAACGTACTTTGATATTAAAAGGACTCGCTGTATTTAAGCGATCGCTCCCACCGGAAGCGACTTTATAGTCACGCACGTCTCGCAAGCCAATCAACCCTACGGACAACGGAAAGTTCTTAGGACGCCCACGATAGCCATCACGTAATTGGCGCAGAAATGAAATTAGCGCTTCATCCTGTAAAGAGTCAATTTCATCTATAAATAATACTAATGGTTTCTTCGTTGCTTGTGCCCAAGCCTGTAAAGCAGCTTGAATTCTTCTTCCTGGCTGCCCTTCATTCCATTGATTCGGGGGGTGTAAATCAAAAGGTAAATCTAACCGGGCACTTGTCCACCAACTGTCTATAATAGGCGGTTCTGCGGCACTTGGGTCATGACTATAAGGTGCCCCCACTTCTACTGATACCATAACTGCTGTATAGCGTCCACTACTTGTAAGTTCGGACGCTAGCGCTAGCATTGCCGTAGTTTTACCTGTTTGACGCGGCGCATGAATGACAAAATAGCTACGTTGTTCAATCAACTGCTTTAAGTCTGGTAATCGACTAGTTGGCGACACCATGTAGTGAATGTCGGCTTGGCAAGGACCTGCGGTATTAAACCAACGAGTCATGGATGATAAATATTTAGTAGGCTGTGCGTGTTTTATGCTATAAGTGTAACTCATAAGTGGAGCGCATAGCTGAGTATACGTCGGATGGCGTAAGGTCATGGCTTACAGCAGTAACGCACCAATAATCGGTGCGTTACTTATGCAGCGCTTGTACAACAGCAGCTATTTACATATTTTTTAGCGTTCTTCTTTGCGTCTAGGCGACTTTGCGTGAGACAAAAAAGGTTCATCATAATTTAGATAGGCGAGAAAAAACACAACTGTGTAACGAAATGTAAAATTATTGAATTCGCTACGCTGATGTCTAAAAAGCGCTAAAGCGCTACTACATACCAAGAATATGTAACCTTCACTTTATTACTAAACAAGTTGCTTTTCCTGGTAATGTTTTAACTCACCAGGAGCAAATGCACCATATTCGGTAATAATTGCGGCAATTAACTCGGCTGGAGTAACATCAAAAGCTGGGTTGTAAAATTCTACTCCTGTTGGTGTGATTGTGGTGTCGCCTATTTTGTATATTTCCTCTGGATTACGCTCTTCAATGGGGATTTTGCTGCCGTTGGGTAAAGAGAAATCTACTGTAGAAAGGGGTGCGGCGACAAAGAAGGGGATGTTGTGTGCTTTGGCTACGAGTGCTAAACTATACGTACCTATTTTATTAGCTGCGTCTCCATTGGCGGCGATGCGATCGGCTCCTACAACCACCGCATGAATCAATCCCTGTTTCATGCAGTGTGCCGCCATCCCATCAGTAATTACCGTTACTGGAATGCCTTCTTGGACACATTCCCAAGCAGTGAGTTTTGCACCTTGCAGTCTAGGGCGGGTTTCGTCGGCAAACAAACGTTCTAAACGCCCTTCGCGAAAAGCTGAACGTACTACTCCTAAAGCAGTACCGTAACCTGCGGTTGCTAATGCTCCGGCGTTACAGTGGGTGAGAAGAGTAAGTTTTTCTGGGGTATTGGGTAAAACTGTTAAACCATGATCACCGATCGCCTGACAGGTTTGAAGATCTTCGGCGTTGATATTTTGGGCAGTGTGGAAAAGAGTTTGTTTAATTTCGTCTACAGTTCCCAGAGTTTCGTAGGCAATTTTCAACATGCGAGCGATCGCCCAAAATAAATTTACTGCTGTAGGGCGAGTAGAACGCAACTGTTCGGCTACTTGTTCGAGGCGGGTTAAAAACTCATCGCGGTTGTCTGTCTCAATTTCCCTTGCACCAAGATACATTCCGTAAGCTGCTGCCACACCAATTGCTGGCGCACCTCTAACGATCATGGTTTTGATTGCCCGCGCCATATCATCGCTACGGCGAATTTCCACAAATGCGTACTCATGTGGCAAGCGGGTTTGGTCAATTAGTAAAACCTCGTCATTGTGCCAAATAACTGGATATACTTGGTTTGTGAGAGAATTCATGGAATTTGATTTTATTAAATTTGACAGTATTATAGCTTTCGTAGCGTTCCTAGATCCCCGACTTCTTAAAGAAGTCGGGGATCTTGTTGTGATTTAACCCACAGCAGAAAGTTGTTTAAAGAAAGCTTGCATAACTCTTTGAGCTATTTGAGGGCTAGTCAAACCTAACTCTGCCTTAGATTCATTTGGTTGAGCATGATCGACTAAAACATCTGGCACACCAATGCGCTTGGTAGGAACCACGATATCAGCATCTAACAAAGCTTCTACCAAAGCAGAACCAAAACCGCCCATGACACAACCTTCTTCCAAAGTGACAACACGTCCAATTTTCTTCGCCAAGGGGAGAATCAACTCGGTATCCAAAGGCTTAGCAAAACGAGCATTAATCACAGTGGCTTCAATGCCATGTTCACTAAGAATTTCCGCAGCTTGCATTGCAGGATTTACCATTGTGCCATAGCCTACCATCAACACATCATCACCTTGGCGGAGAATTTCTCCTTTACCAATTTCTAAAGGTTCCCAGCCTTCTTCCATCAAAGGAACACCGTAACCGTTACCACGAGGTGTGCGCATTGCTATGGGACCATCAGTATAATTAACACCAGTCACCACCATGCGTTGTAGTTCTGCCTCGTCCTTGGGTGCCATCAGTACCATGTTAGGAATGCAACGTAGATAAGCAATATCGTACATGCCTTGGTGAGTAGGACCATCAGCACCAACAATTCCTGCCCTATCCATGCAGAAGAACACTGGTAGGTTTTGGATACACACGTCGTGAATTACTTGATCGTAGGCACGTTGCAGGAAGGTTGAGTAAATAGCAACTACGGGGCGCATCCCTTCAGTTGCCAGTCCCGCAGCTAAGGTAACAGCATGTTGTTCAGCAATACCCACATCAATATATTGATTTGGCAACTTTGCTTGTAATTTATCTAACCCTGTTCCTGTTGCCATTGCGGCTGTAATGCCAATAATTTTTGGGTTTTGTTCAGCAAGTTTTACTAGGGTGTGGGCAAAGACTTTATAGTAAGCTGGGGGTTTGGGCGTGCTAGATGGCAGCGCTTTGCCAGTTGCTACATTGAATGGGTTTTGGGCATGATAACCTACTTTATCAAGCTCGGCAATTTCATAACCCTTACCTTTCACCGTTGCTACATGCACCAAAACCGGTCCTGGTATTTGATGTGCTTGTTGGAAGGTAGCAATTAATTCCTCTAAATTATGCCCATCCACCGGTCCAAAGTAGGTAAAGCCAAGTTCTTCAAATACTGCGCCCACTTTCGGGACAGCTAAGCGCTTCATACCTTCTTTGATCCGTCCCAATTCGGGAGAAAAAGATTCGCCAACAAAGGGAATTTGCTTAAACTGTTCCTCAAAGTTATCCGTGAGAAACTGCATTGGTGGCGAGAGGCGTATTTTGTTCAAGTAACGCGGAATCGCGCCAACATTAGGGGAAATTGACATCTCGTTGTCGTTGAGGACAACTAACAGGTTCGTTTTGGGCATATGTCCAGCGTGGTTGATTGCTTCTAATGCCATACCACCTGTGAGCGCACCATCACCAATAATGGCGGCTACTTTGAATTTTTCCCCTTTCAAATCTCGCGCTAAAGCCATACCCAACGCGGCTGAGATACTGGTGGAAGCGTGTCCCGCACCGAAGTGATCGAACTTGCTTTCACAACGTTTGAGATAACCTGCAATTCCATCTTTTTGCCGCAAAGTATCAAAATTGCTATATCGCCCTGTAATCAGTTTGTGCGGATATGCTTGGTGTCCTACATCCCAGATGACTTTATCACGATCTAAATCTAGTGTTTGGTAAAGCCCTAGTGTTAACTCTACAACACCCAACCCTGGTCCGAGGTGTCCCCCGGTTGCTGCTACAGTTTGTAGATGCTTGTCCCGAATTTGACGGGCAATCTGTTGCAACTGCCGAATTGACAAACCGTGCAACTGGTTGGGATGCGTGATTTCACTCAAGTGCATACTATAGAGTTTTCCTCTCTTCTTTAATTCTATTTTGATTGTCTCACGGTAGGTGGGGTCGTCAGCTGAATTATCGCCAGCTGTATTTTTATCAATTTATAAAGTTACTAAATTGCCTGGTAGAATATACGAGGCATAGGACAGTAAAGTTTCGCTCTTTGCTATTTTTAAAGGTTGAAACCACGATGCATACCCAATAATTTTTGGTATAAAAATTATTGGGTATGTATAAATATAACTTCGTCATCAGGGAGAACACCAATTAAGTAGAAACGGTTTTGGATCGGTGTTTGTTTTTGAGAATAAATCAGGAGAGGTTATGTTCAAAGTATGTCGCTGGCAACAAATACTTGCCTTTGTTGCTTCTGTAGCTGTATTGTTAAGCACAATATGCAGTTTACCCATGCCCGCAAGGGCTACCACAATTACAACAGCCCCCTATGTAGCGCAGGTTTCACCATCAATTCCATCTCAGTCTGAAAATGATTCTCCATTAGTAGAAGCGTTTTCTAAACTAGCTGACAGTATTTCTCGGTTAGCTGACAGTATTTCTACATCAAGTAGTTCAAACTCTATTATAGAGCAGCACGAGCCAACTTCGACAATAGCACCTTTACATACCAGGAGTTTTGAGCCTCGGCTTTCTCAAACCACTCAAGCATTGGGTGCATGTCGCACAGTGAAAAGAGGACCAAATAATTCCACCATCTTTACCCCAATTTATCCTTCTGATTTCGTCAATCAAGGGATTTACATGCGTACAGGTAGTACAGTATTCATTGACGTTAATGATGTCAGAGATAGAGATTATGTGGGCATACTACAACCCAGGGTTCTCAGAGGACAGTATATTAACAAATTTGACCTAGTTAATAATTGTGGTCAAGGCGGTGATAATGGCAATCAAGCAGGAGAATGGTACTACATTGCTCGTAACTACTATCTGTCTAATATAGCTCAAGATGCTTACGGCGACTCTAGTCAATGGTGGCGACTGCAAAAGTATCCCGATGGTCCCAATTTCACTCAACAAGAAGCTGGGAGTCTCCAGGTAGGTACGCCAGTTTGGGCACCTTATATTTATTAGGGGGTAGGGGAGTAGGGAAGTAGGGGAGTAGGGGGGCACAGGAGAATTTGAATCTGCTTACTCCCTTTCTCCCTCACTCCCTCTCTCCCCCACTCTTCTATCTATTCTCTGGATTAATCGGCGCAGCTGGTGCTTCTGGTGTTTGCGGTTGTTGCTGTTGTCTTTGCAAATATTTACTTAGTACGTAAGCCATGTCTCCACGAGTCATTGGTTGTAAAGGAGAAATATTACCTTGTGTGTCTGGTTTGATAAATCCTTCACTTGCGACTGTGGCGATCGCTTTTCTTGCCCAAGTTGGGATAGACGCTGCATCTTGATATGGGGCAAGAATTTCATTAACTGTCTCATCGGGAAACTGGAATACACCATAAGCTTGGGCAAATATTGCTAAAGCTTCTGCCTTTGTCACTCTTTGATTGGGGAAGAAAAGTTTACCTCTGTAACCTCTCATTATATCAGTTTTCAAAACTGTTTGGATATCATTATATGCCCAGTGCGAAGAAGGTACATCTGGAACTACTAAATTTTCTTTCTTCACAGCAAGTCGTTTATCAAGTCGAAATGCTTTCACCATCATTGAGGCTAATTCTGCACGACTGATAAACCTTTCTGGATAAAAGTTACCATCTGGATAATTATTCATCAACTTAGCAGCAACCACTTGTGCGATCGCATCAGATGGTTGTACCTGAGCATAAACAGTTACTGGATATTGCAGTAATATCACTAAGAAAAGACCACCAAGAAGCTGACGCATAACTATTGATGAGTTATTTTTCTCAATAATTATAAGTAGTTACATACACTGATAAAGTTCCCTCACAATACTTAATTTATGAGGTGTTGGTGTCATCTACCTCTACTATTGACATAGTTAGCTTTTTTGGAGTAGTGGGAATGACAGCAGCAGATCCGGTAAAGGTGATGAAGCAAGAAGTTGGCAAAGCCGCCGCCGCCTTGGTACAATCAGGTTCGATTGTGGGATTGGGTACAGGATCAACTACCGCTTATGCTATCGAGTATATTGGCGATCGCCTCAAGTCTGGCGAAATCAAAGATATCGTTGGTGTACCCACTTCATTTCAAGCAGAAGTGTTGGCGAAGCAGTATTCCATCCCTCTCACCACCTTAGACGCTATTGACCACATTGATATTGCCATTGATGGCGCAGATGAAGTAGACCCACAAAAGAATTTAATTAAAGGTGGCGGTGCCGCACATACCCGCGAAAAAGTAGTAGATTACCTAGCAGATAGATTTATCGTTGTGGTAGATAGCGGTAAACTAGTTGACAGACTCGGCTCAGTTTTCGCTGTACCTGTAGAAGTTATACCAATGGCGATATCCCCTGTAATGCAGATCATTGAAAAACTTGGTGGTAAACCAGAACTGCGTATGGGTGTGAAAAAAGCAGGTCCAGTAATTACCGACCAAGGTAATATGGTAATTGATGTAAAATTTGCTACTATCGATGAGCCGGGAAATTTAGAAAAAACACTGAATAACATTCCCGGTGTTTTGGAAAATGGAATCTTTGTCAATTGCGTAGATTTAGTTTTGGTTGGCGAAGTCAAAGACGGTCAGCCACTAGTGAGAGAATTGTAGCAATTTTAGAGTAGAGCTAATTGTTAATTGATGATTGTTAATTGATGATGGCTAATGGCTAATTGTAAAACACCATTAGCCATTAGCCATTATCTAAAATAAATTTTATGTTATACAGACGATTCGGACGTACAGAATTACAAATGCCAGTCTTTTCCTGCGGTGGGATGAGATACCAATATAAATGGCAGGATGTACCGCAATGGCTAATACCCCGCAAAAACCAGGAAAACTTAGAAGCGACGATTCGACGGGCAGTAGAATTAGGAATTAATCATATTGAAACCGCTCGTGGTTATGGCAGTTCCGAAATGCAGTTAGGGCAGATTTTACCAAAATTTAACCGTGAAAAGTTAATTGTGCAAACTAAAGTAAGTCCTAAGGCAGATGCGAAAGAATTTCAAAGTAACTTTGAAAAATCACTCAAAAATCTCCGCTTAGATTATGTTGATTTACTAGGGTTGCACGGCATCAACAATTCTGAGTTTTTAGAACACAGCATCCGTTCTGGAGGCTGTTTGGATGTGGCAAAAAAATTACAAGCACAGGGAAAAGTTAAATTTATTGGCTTTTCTACGCATGGAGCAACAGATACTATTATCCAGGCAATTAATACTAACCAATTTGATTACGTTAACTTGCACTGGTATTACATTAACCAATTTAATTGGGCGGCAATCGAAGCGGCTACTCATCACGATATGGGAGTTTTTATCATTAGTCCATCTGACAAAGGAGGGATGTTATATAAACCACCGCAAAAATTAGTTAATCTTTGCGCTCCCTTATCTCCGATGGTGTTTAATGACTTGTTTTGTCTAAGTCATTCCCAAGTGCATACCTTAAGTTTAGGGGCAGCAAAACCACAAGACTTTGACGAACATTTAAAAACTTTAGACTTGCTGGATAATGCATCAGAAATTTTGCTACCTATTTTGGCAAGATTAGATCAAGTTGCGATCGCCACTCTCGGCGAAGATTGGGTAAAAACCTGGCACGTCAATTTGCCAACTTTTCAACAAACCCCTGGATTCGTAAATATTCCCATAATTTTGTGGCTGTTAAATCTAGCACTCGCCTACGATCTGGTAGAATACGCCAAAATGCGCTACAATCTACTTGGCAATGGTAGTCACTGGTTTCCGGGTAACAAAGCCGACAACCTACACAACTTAGACTTACGGCAAAGTCTTAGCCGCAGTCCCCACGCGGAGAAAATTCCTGCCTTACTTGCCCAAGCACATCAGATGCTAGGGGGCACAGCGGTGCAACGTTTATGGCAAAGTTAGTGTACTTCCCCTGTCATGATTCGAGTAAATTGATCAATAATTTGTACCTAAATCTAAGAAAATAAAAACAGTATTTGACTTGACTGTAGTAACTTTTATGACTATTAATCGTCGCCATTTCTTGTTTATACTGGGAGCAGGAGCAGGTACTTTTGCCTTAGATGCTTGTGCGCTGGCACAAAATAACTCTAGTGGAAACCAGACAACTCAAGGCGCAGCAGGGACTATACAACTACCACCACTACCATATCCTTACGAAGCCCTCGAACCACATATTGATCGGGCAACTATGCAGTTTCACCATGATAAGCACCATGCAACTTATGTAAAAAATTTGAATGAGGCTTTAAATAAACATCCACAACTCAAAGGTAAAAGTGTTGAAGATTTGTTGCGCAATCTCAACAGCGTTCCAGAAGATATTCGCACAACAGTACGCAATAATGGAGGAGGTCATGTAAACCACGCAATGTTTTGGAGAATCATGAAGCCTCAAGGTGGCGGAGAACCAACAGGAGCGCTCGCTACTGCCATCAATCAAAACTTCGGTAGTTTTGCCAACTTCAAAAAGCAGTTTAACGAAGCTGGTGGGAAACGTTTTGGTAGTGGTTGGGTTTGGCTGGCTCGCAACAATGGTGGCAAACTAGAAATTACAACCACACCCAATCAAGACACTCCTCTAAGTGAAGGAAAGTATCCGATCATGGGTAATGACGTGTGGGAACACGCATACTATCTCAAGTACCAAAACCGCCGCACTGATTACTTAGATGCATGGTGGAACGTACTTAACTGGGATGAGATTAACACGCGGTTTGCTGCAGCAAGTAAAACTGCGTAGTAAATGCTAATGGCTAATTGTCAATGGTTAATTGTAATTAACCATTAGCAATTCATCAGTTTTAAAGCGGTTTTTGTGTCGGCACACCAGCAGCACGGGGAAACTTAGCAGGTGTGGTTGCTACCTTGCGTAAATAAATACAGTGACGAATACTTTGACTAAGGGGAGTAGTAAATTGTTCAATTGATTCCACAGCGCCACCCAACTGTTGGACAGCATTTTCTAGAGATGTAGTTTCCTCTTTTGTGCAATTACCACGATAAATTACAGCTAAACCATTTTGTTTGAGCAATGGTAGAGCATACTCAGCACAGACAGTGACAGTTCCTACAGCGCGAACCAATGCCAGATCATAGGTTTGTCTGTGCTGCGGATCTTGCCCTATTTCTTCCGCTCTACTTGTAATAGTTTTGACATTATCTAATTCAAGTCTAGTAAGTATTGTATCGATAAAATTAATTTTTTTGCGTGTGGAATCCAGTAGAGTAACAACAGAATCAGTCACAGCGATCGCCAACGGAATACCAGGAATACCCGCACCTGTACCAATATCAATCACCGTAGAGACGTTCCGTTGGAACGTCTCCCCATCAGCAGAACAAAACAGTAGCGCAACTCCCCGCAAAGAATCCCACAGATGTTTTTCCCAAAACTCCACAGGTTCGGTAATACGAGTCAAATTCATCTGGCGGTTACCATCCAGAATTAACTCATAAAACCGCTGAAATTGCTCCTGTTGTTTTTGCGTTGGTTGCCAATTAAGCGTCTGCTGCCAGATTTCATTCATCTGGGGCAAAGAAGGCAATATCAAATCGTTCACAATTCAAACTGCTAAAACACAGATTAAAGTGTAGAGACGTTCCGGCGGAACGTCTCTGAGCTTGTTTTTCACCAGATGACTAATTACTTGCTGCCTATTTGTGCAGCTACTTCATCAGCAAAGTTGCTTTCCTGCTTCTCAATGCCCTCACCCAGAATGTAGCGAACAAAGCGACGGATTTGAATATTTTCACCTAGTTGAGATACACTTTGCTTCACTAGCTCTTCCACCGTAGTACTTTGGTCACGGATATAAGGCTGATCTAACAAAGTCATTTCTTTGAGGCGTTTGTCAATCCGTCCTTGAACAATCTTTTCTTTCACATTCTGTGGCTTGTTGCCCAAGTCATCGCGCCCCATTTCAATATCTTTTTCCTTTTGAGCAATTTCAGCGGGAATTTCATCCACACTAACGTACTCAACATTAGGGCAAGCCGCAATTTGCATAGCGACATTCCGTGAAAGGGTTTGGAATTGCTCACTTGCAGCCACTGATTCACTTTGGCTGTTTAGTTCAACCAATACACCAACTCTACCACCAGTATGAATATAGCTATCTACTACTCCTTGTGTGCCTTCAGGGAGTGCAAACTTCACAAAGCGACGCACCTGAATGTTTTCACCCAATTGAGCGATGGTTTGCTTAATAAACAGATCAACCGTCACACTTTCATTTTCAATGTAGGGTTGAGTCAACAGAGATTCAACACTGTCAACAGTTGCTGCTTGCCTTGCCAAATTCTGAACTAGAGCTTTGAAAGCATCATTACGGGCAACAAAATCAGTTTGGCAGTTTACTTCTATTAGTACACCAACCTGACCACCAGGTTGAATATAGTTATCTACTAGACCTTCTGCCGCAATGCGTCCTGCTCCCTTATCTGCTTTAGCTATACCCTTTTTTCTGAGCCATTCTATGGATTTTTCGATGTCGCCTTCATTTTCTTTCAGCGCCTTTTTACAGTCCATCATGCCCACACCAGTTTTTTGGCGTAGTTCTTGGACTATTTTTGCAGATATTTCCGCCATATTGCCTCCGGTCGTACTGAACTGTCAGTGGTAATTGCTCACGAGTTTACCAAAATTGATCATGGTTAATGGTTAATTGTTGATTGCCATGAACAATTAACCATCAACCATTAACCACTCTTCTATTTATTCTTCTTCTTCGTCGTCGGGAATAAACGAGTCAGCATAATCGCTTTCGTCGTATTCATATTCTTCCTCAGCGCCTTCGTAATCTTCATAGTCTTCTTCCACATCCAATTGACCATGACGACCTTCATAAATCGCATCCGCCAATTTGCCGACTATTAACTTAATCGACCGGATGGCATCGTCATTTGCTGGGATGGGAATATCTACTACATCTGGATCACAGTTTGTGTCTAACATGGACACAATGGGAATTCCTAGTTTTTGGCATTCCTGAACTGCGTTATACTCCCGTCGCTGGTCTACAATTACCACCACATCGGGAACTTTCCGCATGGTTTTAATACCGCCCAGGTATTTCTGCAGTTTAGTCATCTCCCGACGTAGCATCGAGGCTTCTTTTTTTGGTAACAAATCTAAAGCGCCACTTTCCTCGCGACGTTCTAGATCTTTCAAACGATCTACTCTGGTTTTGATCGTCGTCCAGTTGGTGAGCATTCCACCCAACCAGCGCTGATTGATGTAGTGAGAACCACAACGAGCTGCTTCTTGAGCAATAATTCCTGCTGCTTGACGCTTAGTACCAACAAATAGGAACTTCTTACCTGATTCTGCTTGTGTACGCATATAACTGTATGCGTCTTCCATCAACTGGGCTGTTTGCACCAAGTCGATAATGTGTACTCCGTTGCGGGAGGTATAAATGTACGGAGACATCTTTGGATTCCATCTACGGGTTTGATGACCAAAGTGAACCCCAGACTCCATCATCTGAGCCAATGAAACAACTGGCATATTTTTACTCCTATTCGGGTTAAACCTCCATCTAGGCGTATTTCCACTACTGGAAACACCCGAACTCCTAGATGTGCGAGTTTAGACAACCCTTTAAGCATAACACATAAAATTGTCAATTGTTAATGGTTAATAGTAGGCAATGCCCACCTTAATTAAAGAAAAAACACAGTTGACGGTTGATGTCAGATCCCCCCGTGCCCCCCTTGTAAAGGGGGGTTGGGGGGTTCTTTAGCTTCAAAATAAGCAGCATAAACTCCCTTTACGTTATACCAATTGAGAAAAATTCTGGCTATTTCTAAAGCTAATTGGGGTTTACCTAAATTAATCAACCAACGTAAAAATGGAGCCATTGTTTGTTCATTCAAAACGCCATTTAGAGAAAGAATTCCCCATAATAAGCGATGTAACCAAGTCATTTGAATCATCATCCGCACTTCCCATGTAGGGTGCTTTTGATAAAATAAAACTCCCATCCGTCCGCGTTGAATTTCTTTATCAATCAAGCTCTTAATTTGCTCCAACCTAAAAGGTGGATGCCAATGATAACCAACTGCTGCTGGGCATTTAATTAATTTTAAACCCAGCTTTTTCAGCCTGACACCTAGTTCTAAATCTTCCCATCCGTAGAGTTGAAAACAAGTGTCAAAAAGTCCAGCTTCTTTGAGCCAGTGTTTAGGAATTGCCACATTTCCCGTAGCAAAAAAAGCAGCAGAAAAATCTGTTAATTTGTAGGGTTCAGAAGTTGGATGGTCGAAATTGCAGGTATTAATCACTGCACCATATGTGAAGAAGCGATCGCTCCCCAACTTCTTTTGTCCTTCCACAAGCGCATCAGCATGAGCCTGCAAAAAACTTTCCGTCACCACCAAATCACTATCAATAAAAATAATTGTATCACCCAACGCCTGTTCTACTCCCAAATTCCGCGCCGCAGCTGGTCCTGCATGATTTTGCCGAAAAGTGCGCACATGGGGAAACTCGTCTTTGTGTGCTTCCAACCACTCCAAAGTACCATCAGTAGAACCATCATCCACCAAAACAACCTCGTAACCTTGTAGAGACGTTGCAGGCAACGTCTCTACAGACTGCGCCTCCAAAGCTCTGAGGCACTTGGACAAAATTGGCTGACGATTATAAGTAGGAATAACAACGCTAAAAAACACAACTCACCCACAACACAACTACCCATCTCCAGGATAGGACAGCTTACACGCTACCACTGTTCCTCGTCCTCGTCCTCGTTCCCATGCTCTGCATGGGAATGCCCACACGGAGGCTCCGCCTCCATAGTGCGGCAATGCGAGGCGGAGCCTCGACTTAGGCATTCCCAGGTGGAAACGAGGGGGACGAGGGGGATGAGGGAGGGGTAGTTCTAGTTAAAAGTACCTTTGCGGCGCAGCACTAAACCTGCTCCAGTTACACCCATAGCGATTAAAGTTGTAGTAGCAGTTGGTTCTGGAACCTGACGAGGAACCCGTATAGAGAAATTTAGTGTAGCCTCTCCTCTAGAGGATAAAGGTCCTTCAGGTGAACCTGGAGTAAGTGTGTCTTCTTGGGTAAAAGTTATAATACCTGTAGCATTCTTAAATACACCTGCTCCATCAAAGATAGCTATTGTACCACCACCCCTAATAGTATTTTGCTCCAAATCAATTAAAGCGGTGTCACTGGCTCTTCCAAATAACTGATTAGGATTATTGGGATCATTGCTGAAGTAAACGTCGCCACGTATTTCACCTTCTATGCCAAAAACGGCTGGATTTGCATCAAACGTGCCAAAGATCTGGCTTCCACGAGTCTCAAACCTGCCGTAATTCCTGCTAATAAAGTTAGTTAATCCAAAAGGGGCATTACCAATACTTTCACCCGTAAGTTCAACATTGAGAACGTTTAACTGCGGATTGATCACAGGACCAAAGTTAGCCAATACATCATAGGTAATGCTAAACTCCTTCAAATCATAGCCATCATCAGTACTCTGTGCAGATACACTTTGTAAATTCGACCCAACACCGACTAAAGTTAAAGCTAATGGAGCAAGCCAAGCAAGACTTTTGCGTAGCATAAGTTACTTATATTATCTAAATAAAATTACTGAATTATCAGACAAAAGTGTGTCCTATCCAAAATAATAAGGAAAAATTCAGAGGTAACATATAAAATTTCTGTGACTTTACGTGAAAATACGTAATAGTTACCATAAATTTTTGATAAAACGTGAAAATATAGATTAAAATACCAACAACTCCAAGAAAGTTCCTCATTCTCTCTTCCTCTGCGTTCTCAGCGCCGAGGCGGTTCAATAATCTATTCAAGTTGAAAAACGAGGAACTTGCACAGCAATTAAGCGCGTCACTTCTCAAGCAGTGTCCATCAATCAACTTACAATTGGCATTGCATATGCTACAAATGTGGTTGAAACAGGGTTGATTTTAGATCATGCTTTTAGCTCAACAGTGCGAATGCGAGTGTGCAGATAATATTGTCATGGCTCGTAGTCGGCAAAAAACGCATTTAATGTGGATCATCGGTTTACTTGCGGCATTTTTTGTCGCCGAGTGGAGTGTGGGTTTATGGAGTCACAGCTTATCTCTACAGGCAGATGCGGGACACATTCTTTCTGATGTAGGAGCGTTAGGAATATCACTCTTTGCCACTTGGTTAGCACAACAACCAGCTACGGGTAAAGCAACATTTGGACATCGCCGGATCGAAATTATCGCTGCTTTGATAAATGGCTTAAGTTTACTGTTAATTGCTGTTGTTATCTGTTGGGAAGCTATTCACCGCTTTGCCCATCCAGAAACAATTTTAGACTTACCAATGTTAGCGATCGCCGCGTTGGGTTTGCTCGTCAATCTACTCAATATTACATTGCTTCATCCCCACACTCACAACAACTTAAACTTGCAAGGCGCATTAGTTCACCTCATCGCCGACACTGCTAGCTCTGTTGGTGTGATTCTAGCTGCAATCATGGTTCACCTTTGGGATTGGTTGTGGGCGGATGCTGCTGTGAGTGTAGTGGTTGCAGGTTTTATGTTCCAAAGTGCCATACCACTAGTACAAGCAAGTCTGAATATTCTTTTAGAGTATGCTCCTTTATCCATTGAGCCAAAGTCGGTGGAGGCTTCTCTCAAATCTTTCCAGAGTGTTGTTGAAGTAGAAAAACTCCATATCTGGCGCATTAGCTCCAATCAGGTGATGTTGTGCGCTCATCTTACCGTAGATTGCACCACTGTTGAGGAACGCGATCGCCTAGTGTTGCAGTTGCAAACTCATCTCAAGCAAATGGGGATTACAGAAACCACCTTGCAGCTAACTAGCCGCACTGCCGCGCCCATCCATCCTTTATTTAACCAAGATTTATTCTCCATGTTATCCCGCATGTAGAGACGCCCCGGCGGGGCGTCTCTACGTTACCAATAATTTACAAATATTAAAATATGTACAATTATAGACTAGAAATCTCGTCGATAAGTTAGATAATAGTCGGTTAATTCGTTGTTTTCAAGAAACGTATAAATACATGGGGCGCGCAAAAAAGGTTGTTCTAGCATATTCTGGCGGAGTAGACACTTCTGTATGCATTCCTTACCTTAAGCAAGAGTGGGGTGTGGAAGAAGTAATTACGCTAGCGGCAGATTTAGGTCAAGGTGATGAATTAGAGCCAGTCCGAGAAAAAGCTCTAAAATCGGGTGCGGAAGAATCATTGGTAGCGGATGTCAAAGAAAGCTTTGTCAAAGATTACGCTTTTCCAGCCATTCAAGCCAACGCCCTCTACGAAAATCGCTATCCTTTGGGTACTGCCCTTGCTCGTCCGCTGATTGCCAAGGTATTAGTAGAAGCAGCAGAAAAATATGGAGCTGATGCGATCGCTCACGGTTGCACTGGTAAAGGTAACGATCAGGTACGCTTTGATGTATCTGTAGCCGCGTTGAACCCCCATCTCAAAATATTAGCACCAGCAAGGGAATGGGGCATGAGCCGTGAAGAAACCATTGCCTATGGAGAAAAATTCGGCATTCCCTCACCAGTAAAAAAATCTTCTCCTTACAGCATAGATCGTAACCTTCTTGGTCGTAGCATCGAAGCAGGTGTTTTAGAAGATCCTGCCATCGAACCACCAGAAGAAATTTACCTGATGACAAAGGCGATCGCCAACACCCCTAACGAGCCAGAATATATTGAGATAGGTTTCAACAGAGGAATTCCCACCACCCTCAACGGTGAATACAAAAACCCAGTTGAGCTAATCGAACACCTCAACCAGATAGCGGGGAATCACGGTGTTGGGCGCATCGACATGATCGAAAATCGCTTGGTAGGTATCAAATCACGGGAAATTTACGAAGCTCCCGCCATGACAGTGTTAGTTCAAGCACACCGCGATTTAGAAAGCCTTACTTTAACAGCGGATTTAACTCATTACAAACGCGGAATCGAAGAAACATACAGTCAATTAGTATACAACGGTTTGTGGTATAGTCCACTTAAAGCAGCCCTTGATGCCTTTATTCAAAAGACACAAGAGCGCGTGTGTGGAACCGTGCGGGTGAAACTGTTCAAAGGAAACGCCTTCATAGTCGGACGTAGTTCGGAAAATACCCTCTACACTCCCGACTTGGCAACCTACGGCGCTGATGATAAATTTGACCATAAGGCGGCTGAAGGCTTTATCTACGTTTGGGGACTACCCACTCGCATTTGGTCGCAGCAAACGAGATAATTGTTGTAGAGACGCCCCGACGGGGCGTCTCTACATTACCGTTATGAAAAAACCGCTTGCACAACAAATTACACTTGGGCTAGGGATAGCATTGGTGCTGTTAATCGCCAATGCTATAGTATCTTTGTACAACATCCGTAGGCTAATAGAAAATGAGCGGAGTGTCAGCCATTCCCATCAGGTGATAGCTGAATTAGAAGTGACACTTTCCACTTTAAAAGATGCAGAAACAGGACAACGTGGTTACTTAATTACAGGCGATGACAAATATCTACAACCTTATCGCAGTGCTATCTCCAATATTACCAAAAACATCAATTCACTCAAAAAATTAACTACAGATAATCCCAATCAACAGCGAAAAATTAGTACCCTAGAGCAAGCTATTGCGACTAAACTAGCTGAACTAGAAAACACTATCAAATTACGTCGCGAACAGGGCTTTACAGCAGCAGAACAAGTAGTGCGTACCGATGTTGGCAGGCAGATTATGGATAATATTCGTGCCTTAGTTGCTTCTATGGAAAATGAAGAAAATCGCCTTTTGCAGCAACGGGCTAAAGAGTCACAAGCAAGCACTCAACAAACTTTACTCACATTTTTGTTCGCCAATGCTGTTAATTTAGCACTACTAGCTTTAGTTTACTACTTATTTAGACGTAACCATTTGCAAAGTGAGCAAGAAAAAGAAAAGCTACTTCAATATAATCAGCGACTAGCTTTAGCAATGGATGCTGGTAAAATGGGGTCTTGGGATTGGAATATTGCTACTAATGAGAGTTTTTGGACACCATATCACGAAATTATCTTTGGCTATGAGCCAGGAAACCCTCATCGCAGCTACAAAGAATGGGCAGAGCGGGTTCATCCCGAAGACTTACCACAAGTTGAAGCGATTGTGCTTGCAGCAATGAATAATGTGCAAGATTTCCATGCCGAGTATCGGATTGTTTTGCCAGATCAAAGTTTACGATGGGTAACTGCATTTGGGCGGTTCCAGTGTGACGAGCAAGGTCGCCCTATTCAGATGACAGGTATGATTAATGATATCACAGAGCGCAAACAAGCAGAAGCGGAAATTAGAAAACTTAATGAAACCTTGGAAAACCGGGTAGTTGAACGCACTCAGCAATTGCAATTCGTCAACGAAGAACTAGAAGCCTTTGCCTATTCAGTTTCCCATGATTTACGCGCTCCCTTAAGGGCAATGCAAGGGTTTGCAGAAGCTTTGCTAGAAGACTACGGCGACAACTTCGATGAACTAGGTAAAGAATACGCCCAACGCATTGTCACTTCTGCCGTGCGGTTAGAAGATTTGATTCAGGATTTGCTGACTTACAGCCGTCTTTCGCGCACAGAGTTATCTCTTAAACGCATAAGTTTGACATCTGTTGTCTCAGAGGCGATGAACCAGATTCAAGCATTGGAACAACAGGCTGAAGTCACAATTCAATCACCATTACCAGACGCGATCGCTCACCGTCTCACATTAATCCAAATTATCACCAATTTACTTTCCAATGCGATTAAATTTGTCGAAGCTGATGTCAAACCACAAGTACGAGTATGGGCAGAAATACGTGGTGAGTGGGTACGTTTGTGGGTAAGTGATAATGGTATTGGTATTGCACCCGAACATCAAAAACGTATTTTTCGCGTTTTTGAGCGTTTGCACGGACAGGAAAGTTATCCTGGTACAGGTATTGGGTTAGCAATTGTCCGTAAAGGCATAGAGCGCATGGGGGGACAAGTGGGAGTAGAATCGCAACTAGGACAAGGAAGCAGATTTTGGATTGAGTTGAAATCGTAGAGACGCGACGCCAGTCGCCTACGGAGGGAAACCCTCCTACAGCGCTGGCTCAACTTTCGCGTCTCTACAGCACCTTTACGTGAGACTATTATTGATACTTTGTGCAACCCGGACGTTAGACTTACCATGAGTGCAGCAAACACGATTCTGCTAGTAGAAGACGATCCTAATGACATTCTGCTTACCCAACGTGCCTTTCGCAAAGCGAATTTAATCAACACTGCACTGCAAGTTGTCACTGATGGGGATGCTGCTGTTGCTTACCTAAGTGGTACAGGGGATTATGCCGATCGCGATCGTTATCCCTTTCCAATGCTAATTTTGTTAGACTTAAAACTACCGCGTCGTTCTGGACATGAAATTTTGTTATGGTTACGTCAGCAACCAGAACTCAAGCGCTTACCTGTAATTATTTTAACTTCCTCTAAACAAAACAACGATATTAATCAAGCCTATGATTTAGGGGCTAATTCTTATTTAGTTAAACCTGTAGGTCTTAACCCTTTAATTGATGTTGTGCAAAACCTTAATTTATACTGGTTACTGTTAAATGAAAAACCTGAAATTAGCTAATTATCGCTTTTCTTATCCTTAATATCCTTGTATCCTCGTTCCCAGTCTCTGACTGGGAACCCATTCTGGAGGCTCCGCCTCTGGTTGCTGTGAGGGGTCTGACCCTACATGAACTTGACAAAAAGTTTTCAAAATGAGAACATAGAGGAATACATTAGGCTGCTGGCTGAAACTTTGCCACGAGTCATTGACACAGAACAAGAGTATGAACGCTTACTCAAAGAGGCGAGAACACTGATGGCTTTGGGAGAGAACCTGACAGCAGAACAAGCTGAAGTGTTACAGCTTCTAGCAATACTAATTGAGCAGTATGAAGATGAACACTATCAACTGCAAGCGGCAACTCCTCATGAGATATTGAATGAATTGATGCTGGTACGAGGGTTAAAACAAAAAGACTTACTTGAAATTTTTGGAGCTAAGGGTATTACTTCTGAAGTGGTAAATGGTAAAAGAGGAATTAGCAAGAGTCAGGCAAAAGCACTAGGAGAATTTTTCCATGTCTCACCTGCGCTATTTTTGTAAGCTCCCAATACGGTTCGGTTAAAGGTTGTTTGTGAAAATTTCTGGTGTGTAGAGACGCGAAATTTCGCGTCTCTACATGATTTATCTGTATGTAAATTATCTTATCTGAACCTTATTGCCCCTACTCCACTCGTTGCAACTGAGCAATTTTGGGGTCGATGATTTTTTGCCCCATACTAGCGAATTTAACAGCCACAGAGACTTTATTACCAGAACCAAAAATATGAGTAACTTCACCGACACCAAAAGTTTTATGTAACACTTTATCACCAACTTGCCAATTCTCACCACCACCTTGTTTGCTACGGGCAGGAGAAGAAGCTTTGCTCATAAAGCGAACATTCATGTGTGGAGTAGTAATCAATTCTTCTGGTAACTCGTCGAGGAATTGCGATCGCATTGCTGGTTCCCGTGAACCGTAAAGACGACGTTCACGGGCGTTGGTTAAATACAACCGTTCTTGAGCGCGAGTAATACCTACATAACACAAGCGACGTTCTTCTTCCAACGACTTTGGATCGTTGAGACTGCGGTAATTGGGAAATAATCCCTGTTCCATCCCTACCAAAAACACTACGGGAAACTCTAACCCCTTAGAAGCATGTAAAGTCAACAGCGAAACTGCTGTTTGCCCTTCTTTCAAATTATCCAAATCAGAACTGAGGGCGGTACTAGAAAGAAAAGCTTGCAAAGTAACATCTTGGCTTTCTTCTTGAAATTGCAGTACTGCGTTAAATAATTCCTGCACGTTGCGCAATCTGTCTTCGGCTTCATCTGTACTCTGAGTTTGCAAATCTTGCACGTAACCAGATTCGTCTAGCACTGCTTGTACAATTTCCGAAACTGGAACCGTTTCTACTTGTTCTAGCCAACGGTTAATCATCTGGGCAAAACCATTGACAGCTTTAGCCGATCTTCCTGCTAAGGTATTAACTGATGTCTCGTCTTTAAGAATTTCCCACACAGTTGTACCTAATTGTTGGGAAGCGTTAACCAAAGCATCAATAGTCGCTTTACCAATACCGCGTCGGGGAGTGTTAATTACTCGTAACAAACTTACCGTATCTGCTGGGTTAGCAATAGCTCTTAAATATGCGAGTATATCTTTAATTTCTTTACGGTCATAAAACTTTAATCCACCCACAACATTGTAGGGAATTCCCAAGCGTACCAAACATTCTTCAAATGGACGAGATTGAGCGTTAGTACGATAAAGTATGGCAAAACTTCCCCAGTTTAACTCTGGATTTTGGTTTTCTAAAGTCCGAATTTGATTGATGACAAATTCTGCTTCGGCAATTTCATCATCTGCTCTGTAACAGTAAATTTCCTCACCAGCACCGCGTGTAGGCTTGAGGATTTTATCAATGCGTTGAGTGTTGTTTTCAATCAGTTCGTTAGCTGCTTGCAAAATGTTTTCGCAAGAGCGATAATTTTCTTCTAACTTCACCATAGTCTGGGTATCTTCATCTGGCAACCCATCACCAAAGTCTTGCTGAAAATTCAACAATATGGTAAAATCAGCCATTCTAAATGAATAAATCGATTGATCAGCGTCCCCCACTACAAATACTGAGCGATCGCGCCAATCCCACTCACTCTTTTTCTTTTCCCCGTTCGTAACCAATATACTAATGAGGTCATATTGAGTACGGTTAGTATCTTGGTATTCATCTACAAGGATATGACGAAACTTGCTGTGCCAGTAACTCAATACCTGCTCGTTTTGCTGAAACAGTTTGACAGGAACAAGGATGAGGTCATCAAAATCAAGAGCGTTGTTTTCTGCTAATTTATTTTGGTAGTGATTGTATACTTCTGCAATCACCCGTCCGCGATAATTTGGTTGTTCTCTCTCAAAATCTTTAGGCGATAAACCTTGGTTTTTGGCGTTACTAATAGCGTAGCGCACTGAACGAGGTTCAAACTTCTTGTCATCCAGGTTTAGCTGTTTAGTGACAATTTCTTTAATCACACTTTGCACGTCAGATTCATCAAAGATGGAAAAATTCCGATTCCAACGGCGTCCTTTTTCATCTTGGTATTTGTCAATGTCAAAGCGGAGAATGCGAGAAAACAAACTGTGGAAAGTACCACACCACAAGTCTTTAATCACAGTTTTGTAAACTTGTGATTTCAACTGCAATTGGTCGTATTCTGGCAATAAATCAAAACGCTGCTCGTATTGTGTCATTGCCAACTGTTCGGCAAATAGTTTCTGAATCCGCTCTTTCATCTCCCGTGCGGCTTTGTTAGTAAATGTTACCGCCAGGATATTTTCTGGATCGACACGGTGTTGCACAATCAAGTTAGCAATCCGATAAGTCAGCGCTCGTGTTTTACCGGAACCCGCACCAGCAACAACTAGTAAGGGACCACAAAAATGTTCAACAGCGCGGCGTTGACTGGGGTTGAGGTGACTGAGGATGTCAGTGGTTGTTGTCATGGATATGAGGAAGGGGTAGGAATAAGCAACAGTTTATGCAGCAACTTTCAGCGATCGCTGACTAATGTACTCAATTAGCAATAAACGTAAGTGGTCAAGTTGTTCAATATATTCTTTAGTATAGGGATACATCTCTAAGTTATTGAAATACCACCCTGTAAAGTAGTCAATGTTAAATACATTCAGTTGTCGCAGATGATTCACGCTGTTACTGTTAAAGGATACGCTTGAATCATTAAACAGCACCTGTTCGGCATAACCCTGAATGTCTGTTGAAAATAACTCGCTCACGCCCAAAATCGAGAAATCTTGCTCTTCCTCCCAACAAGCGATCGCTCTACGCTCTGCTTTCATGACTTGATAAATGTCATCCAATTGTTTACATAGCAAGCGAATATGAGTGCGATCGGAATCATTGGGCATTGATAGACCTTCTCTATTTTCCATAGCTCTCATAAGGATCGCAATTTTTAGGAGATTCTTCCCAGTCTATCATTGTTGGATTTTAACTCACCTCATATCGCCAGAATAAGGAAACTTTGTCGGGACTGTACTGTTGATGCGGGTATTATCGATGCATTACACTTGTGGTAAATGTACACTAAATTAGCATCAAATTTAGTTGATTGCATGAACGTGCATAGGAGGTAATGTGTTGAATATCAGCCGGGATATTAATTCCCTCTCAAACTTCAAGCGGAACACTACAGAGTTCATGGAGCAGCTACGGGAGACGGGACAGCCCATAGTTCTAACCGTCAATGGTAAAGCTGAGCTTGTGGTGCAAGGTGTAGAGTCGTACCAAAAGCTTCTAGAGCTTGTTGAAAGGCTTGAAACCATTGAAGCAGTAAGGGTGGCGATCCAAGAGATGAAGGCAGGAAAAGGAGAGCCTGCGCATCAAGCATTCAATGAGATCGTGAAATCGCTCTCATGAGGAATGAAGTACCAAGTCATTGTTGTTCCGGCAGCAAAAGCTGATATTAAAGCAGCATTTATTCTGGCAGGCGTAGTATTTCCATTTTACGCATCAGCACAACCGCCACTCTCTTTGTTCACATCCTCTGGGAAACAGAGTGTCAAACTAAACGCAGCTACTAAGGTAAGTAAGCGCTTCACTATTAACTGAAATCAAAGTTTTTCTCTGTGGGCAATTAACATTAAATGAGTGAAAATCTATAATTAGATACATTTTTTTTCAATTTTAATGAGGGAGCAGATACTCCTAATCATGGTTCAACTTCAGGAACTAATTCGTGGCATTAAGCTTAGAGGGATTCTGCCGAACGGGGCGGTCACATTGGTTGATGTTAGATGGTCCGGCTCAGATGCTGTAGCAGTTATATATACAGAAGATAACAGCGGTCGCCCAGGTAGTTGCTTGCTGTATCGATCAGATGAGCCAAGGTTGGAAATTGTCCGACAGAAATCTCGTTGGCGGTTCAATGCAGACGGGGCTTTATTTCGCCTAGTGTCGGAAGCACAGCGCATCCGTCTGGCCCATTTATTTGATCCATTTCTTGCAATTCATACCTCACTCGTTGATCCGTATCCCCACCAGATTACGGCAGTTTACCAAGAAATGTTGCCCCGCCAGCCCTTACGTTTCTTGCTAGCTGATGACCCAGGAGCAGGTAAGACCATTATGGCAGGGTTGCTGATTAAAGAGTTAATGATTAGAGGCGATTTACAGCGTTGCCTGATTGTCGTACCTGGTAATTTAGCGGAGCAATGGCAGCTAGAACTGTACGAAAAATTCCAGCTAGATTTTGAAGTCTTAACTAACGAACACATCAAGACAGCCAACACTGGAAACGTTTTTGAAAAAATGCCCTTACTGATTGCCAGGGTGGATAAATTAAAACGTGACAAATCAAGCGAGGATAAAAAACTCCAACAAAATTTGAAGGAGACTAACTGGGATTTAATTATTTGTGATGAAGCTCACAAAATGTCGGCTTCGTTTTCTGGCAATGAGGTGAAGCAAACCAAACGCTACAAACTAGGACAGTTACTGTCGGGTATTACCAGGCATTTCCTCCTGATGACTGCTACACCTCACAACGGCAAAAAGCCAGAGTTTCAACTTTTTATGGCGCTTTTGGATCGCGATCGCTTTGAGGGAAAGTTTCGCAATGGTTTCCAAGTCACTGACACGAACGACATCATGCGCCGTGTGGTCAAAGAAGATTTGGTGAAGTTAGACGGTACACCCCTACTCCCAGAACGCAAAGCCTATTCTGTTACCTATTGTCTCTCAGATTTGGAATATCGTCTTTATCAAGAAGTAACAAAATATGTAGAGGAAGAATTCAACCGGGCTGAAACTCTAGAGGAAGGACGCAAGAGGAGTATTAGTTTTGCCCTAACGATTTTGCAACGGCGGTTAGCATCTTCTCCAGGAGCTATATACCAGTCCTTGCAACGGCGAAGAAAACGATTAGAAGATAAATTACGTCAGCAAGAGGAGCTACTTAAAGACAAAATTTGCCCAGATTGGGATGAGTTAGAAGATTTACCAAATAGTGAACTAGAACAACTAGAAGATGAGTTTGTTGATCGGGCAACAGCCGCCCGCAATATTGCAGAACTCCAACAAGAGATTTATTGCTTACAGCAACTGGAAATTATAGCGCAGCAAGTATTAGACAGTGGGATAGATAGGAAACGAGAAGAACTTTCAAAGCTACTGCAAAATAACGCCGAAATGTTTAATTCCCAGGGGCAAAGACGGAAAATAATTGTCTTTACGGAACACCGGGATACACTGGATTATTTAGTCTATCGTTTGAAGAAAATAATAGGTGAACAAGCGGTAGTGACGATTCACGGTAAAATGAATCTAGAGCAGCGTCGGCAAATACAGAAGATATTTAATGAAAATCCAAGCGGACAAATTCTGGTGGCTACGGATGCAGCGGGGGAGGGCATCAACCTTCAAGAATCCTGCCATTTAATGGTCAATTATGACTTGCCTTGGAATCCCAATCGTATAGAACAAAGATTTGGTCGCATTCACCGAATTGGACAAACAGAAGTTTGCCATCTTTGGAACTTGGTAGCAGAGGAAACGCGAGAGGGGGATGTTTACTTAACGCTACTGGAAAAATTAGAAGAAGCACGAAAAGCGTTGGGAGGCAAGGTATTTGATATTTTAGGAGAGGCTATAAATGGCGAAGAACTAAAGGATTTGTTGATCGATGCCATCCGCTATGGCGAGCGTCCAGATGTACAAGGGCGACTAGAACAAGTTATTGAGGAGCGACTCAATCTTCAGCGTCTTCAGGAATTACTGCAAGAACGCTCGTTAACCCATGATTCGATGGATGTTTCCAAGATTCGTCAAATCCGTGAAGAAATGGAGCGGGCTGAAACTCGTAAACTGCAACCATTTTATACATCTGACTTTTTCCTAGAAGCGTTTCAACGGCTAGGGGGCAGAGTACAGAAAGAGGAATTTGGACGTTATGAAATTAGTTTTATTCCAGTTAATATTCGTAACCGATTAACAAAATCTTACCGTCATATTTGTTTTGATAAACAACAGACTCAGGTAAGGGGAAAATCTACTGCTGAATTTGTCTATCCTGGTCATCCATTATTAGATGCCACTATTGATTTAACCTTGGAACCTCACCGCGATATCCTCAAACAAGGAAGCATCCTTGTAGATGAGAATGATCCTGGTGATGCAGTCCGCATTTTAGTTTACCTAGAACACGCGATTAGGGATGCTCGTCAAGACGCTGCTGGTAATTTACGATTAGTATCTATGCAGATGCTGTATGTGGAAATTGATTCACAAGGTCAAGCCCACAGTGCAGGTTACTCTCCTTATCTTGATTATCGCCCGTTACAAGAATCGGAAAAATCATTAGTTTCTCAGATAATCGAGGAGGCTTCCTCAATCTTACAAAAAGGAATTGAGGAACAGGCGCAGGGGTATGCGAGCGATCATTTGGGTCGCCAACATTACCAAGAAGTACAGCAGCGCCGGAGAGAGCGGATTACAAAGACAATAAATGCTGTTGAAGCTCGGCTTAGTACAGAAATTAGCTACTGGGAAAATAAAGCTGAGAAACTGAAGCTACAAGAACAAGCAGGAAAGTTGAATGCCAGACTCAATTATGATAATGCTCAACGCAGGGTAGATGAACTCAAAGGGCGATTGCAAAAACGGTTGCAAGAGTTAGAACAAGAGCGTCAATTATTAGCTCAGCCGCCTGTTATTGTTGGAGGGACCTTGATTGTGCCGGGTGGTCTAATTCAGCGTCTCCAAAGTGATAATCTAGCTGATTTTACCAAATTAGCTAGAGAAAAAGAGCTTGTAGAGAAACTGGCTATTGCAGCAGTAATAGCAGATGAAAAAAGACAGGGTTTTGAGCCAAAAGATGTGAGCGCATCTAGGTGTGGCTACGATATAGAATCGCATGTTTTAAACACAGGTCAGTTGCGTTTCATTAAGGTAAAGAGTCGGATTTATGGTGCAAGTAGTGTGACTGTCACGAGGAATGAAATAATCACGGCATTGAATAAACCAGATAGCTTTATATTAGCTTTGGTGGAAGTGCCTGAATCAGAACAGGTTTCTAGCAATAATTGCAATATTCGTTATGTACGTCGTCCCTTCCATCGATATCCAGAGGCTGTGACAAGTGTGAAATATAATTGGCAGCAACTTTGGCTGTTGGGAAGAAAAATGTAAAGTAACATTATTAATTTTATAATTTTATATAAATTATAAATTGCCTTTATTTTGATTCCGTAATCTTTCCAGAGCTATAGTTAAATTAGATTTTGCTTTAATATCACTTGGAGCGAGATGTAACGCTCTTTGATAATCTCCAATAGCCATATTATAATCTTTGAGGTAAAAGAAAGAATTACCACGACGGCGATAGAATAAAGCATTATTAGGATTAAGTTTTATTGCCTGATTATAAAATTGAATCGCTCCATGATAATCTCCTAATTTTACACAGTCACTACCCTGTTTATAGTAGTTTTGATCTAAATTTATTACTTGATTAGAAGGTTGATTAGGAGTTTTGTGCGTTTTGACTTTTGCCAATGGCTTATTAGCGGCTGTCGCCTTATTTGTAGAAGGATATTGATGAGACACTCTGGTGCGTTTTGTATTTACTATCGGCTTGCTCTCTTTTTTTTCTGTCGGCAATTTGGGATCTGTTAAAACAATTTGAGGGTAGGAACGATTTTTGAGTTGACGTATTTCGATATCGCCGCTGACTTCAATATCTCGCCCTACTAACTCTGTTAATGAATTGAGTGGGATGCCAATAAACTCAGATAAACTTTGAATATTAGGAGAGAGGATAACAATTCTAAAATATCCATAATTACTGTTAGGTGATCTACGACCAAAATTTAGGATATACTTGTTAGTATCAGGATGAGTATTAGTCGTGACAACTTTTCCTTCTACTGTAATTTCTTTTCCTTTTTCTTTAAGTAATTCTGATACGTTATCTGCTGCAAAGATTTTAGATTGCGATTGTGGTGCATTAACAACCGACATTTGGATTGGTATAGCACGACCCGGAAAAATATCAACTCCCAGGTTGCTTGCTCGTTCACACCAATAGCACCTTCCGTAACTTTGGCTATAGAAATGACTATCGACTGAACTACAAGCTATGAGTTGGTTACGCGCCACTTCCAAAGCTTTTTTCCACTCTTGAGCAGTAGGTCGCAAATCGGGTTGTGTCTGTCCATCGTTGAAGCATCTGAGAAAGCATTGCTGAATCTCTGGATGGACAACATTGAGGGGAATTGTGTGCGGTCCTGGTTGAATCAAGCTGTTTGAAGCATAAGCCCAGAAACCTCTGCGGAGTAATTCTGTTGGTTCTGGTGAGTCCCCCTTACCTGTCCACTGTCCTTTAAAGGGGTGTTCTCCAAATAGCAATAGATAAATAATAACTGCTAGTCGGAAGCAGTCATGAACTTCAGTTTGTTCTACAGTAGATAAATCTTGCCCTAGCAGTTCAACAGGGGTAAAGCCATCAGAGCCAACCAAACAGCGATACACTTGACCGTTGTGGGGATGGCGAACCTGAAAGGAATCAGTATCAATAATAGAAGGCAGGGCGCGATTATTAACTAGAATATTCTGTGGTTTGATGTCACCTATAACATAGCTCTCAGCATGAATTGCCTGAATAATTGAAGCTATATTTTGGGCTACTGTATGCAGAAAATACCAATGAACTCCAAGCCCCAGATCCATGCGACGCTTTGAGTTGTAGACATTGAGGAGTTCCAAGCTCCCGGTGATTGCTGGCATCAAGAAGCCCAAAACCCAACCATTACTATCTTTGAGCAGGGACTTGGGCCAAGCAAACGAAATGTGATTAAGGTGTGAGTTTGGCTCTTTAGGTGGGTTTGCCACCATCACTTTTAACTTTTCAACCCGTTCGTGGTCTGGGAAGTGATAAACTTTTGCCAGATAGCCAGTGCGATCGGTTTGCCAAACAGTGCCTTCACCACTGCTGTTAATTTGATTAGTTAAGGTTATCTGTTCACCTGTACTGCCACAAAATAGAATAGTCATGAAATTTTACTAGCGGTTGTAAAGGCACAAAAGCAATGTCTTATCATCATTAGTACGGGCATTAAGTTTGTCAGATTCTAGGAAGTTCCTAATATATTCGTCCTCTTGTTCTGGATTACTGCTTTCCCACAAGTATTCTTCCAAGGGCTTAAAAAAGGGTGGAAAAGGTGTCCAGTTGCTCATATGAATTGCCACTCTCTCCAGTCCATCTGTTGACGCACAAATAAACTTCTGCTTGCCGGGTAGCACGCACACCTGCATTTCACTTAAGGCATTTGCTGAGGTGACAAATGTTGTCTCGTTGATGAATTCTCCTTTATCTGGCGGAAATAGCAATTGATGATTTCCTTGCTGAGAACACACCACTATAAATCCATCCCCAATCTGCATAGCTGCAACCCAATGGGGTGTCGCCACAAATACCAGTAGCGTACAAGCCAAGTCCTGGAAGGAGTAACCCCCATTTGCAGCTTCTGTTTGCAAAGCAGTAACTACCTTGTTGACTGCTTTGGCAAACATTTTTCTGACTGGCTGCTCAGAACGAGGTCTACAGCGCTCTTGCCAATAGGGTTTGTCCTTTTGGAACTCCCAAAGGTATGAAAGTGCTGTCTTGACTGCCAACTTAGCACCGATATCAGCGAATTTGGCACTACCAGCCCCATCTGCAACTGCTCCCACGATTACATTTTTCAAGATGCGATACTCTCCGTAATCTTGACAGGGTATCTGCTGCTTTTTGTGGCTGATTCCTATTGAAGAACGTGCTATTGCTTTCCAAACCACGAATTTTCCTCAGTTTCTAAGTGGTGATTTGACCCCATCCCACAGGCGGCAAAGCCACAACTTCTCCGACCTTGCCACTAGAAACCCGTTTCATCGAGGTACTTAACCAGACAAACAGGGATCTGAAATCTAAACCATTGAGGAGAACGGGTGGGCGTTCAGATGGAGCAATTTGTCTAAGAATCTCCATGTTGGCACCAGCAACGGCAACCACAAAGAAAGAGAGTCGGCGATTTGCCTCTGCCTCTCTCACGCGCTGCGCTGCCATTTGCCAGTTATCACTTGGTGCTCCATCAGTGACTAGGAATACCCAAGGGCGATAATACTGAATACCGTTAGCTTTATAGGTGGCTTTACGGTCTTCCAACAATTCCAACAAAGCATACTCAATCGCTTCACCCATCGGGGTTACGCCCTCTGCCTCTAGCCTCGGTGGTGTAAAGTTGTCAATCGTCACAAAATCTTGAATTAACTGCACCGGACCAAATGTGACAATAGCAACTTCCACACTCAATGAGGCTTGGGTGTCTTTCAGTATGTCTTCTTTAAAAGCAGCAATGCCTCGATTCAATTGCTGAATTGGCTCACCCGACATAGAGCCGGATGTATCGAGCAATAGAATTACAGGGACGCGATTCTCAGGATTTACGGCGAATTCAGGTAGTCCTACAGGCATCCAACACTCCTAATTGAGTCAAACTGGTTTGAGGAACATATCTTTTACTATTTATATATTTCCCTCAAATAGCTAACTAATTAACAATTCTGGATGAACTAACCAAACAATGTGGTGGAAACTCTGAGTTTTGGATTCAGCCAAGAGTCCTTTTCTTACAAAAGATGAGATAGTGTGCCTTTTGTGACATACTGTGCATTAAAATGAAAGATGCCCAGTAATAGGGCTGACTATGACGATCAGCTAATTTTGGCGGTAAGCGATCATTGAACCCAAAGGTAGCACGACCAAAATTTCACGCTTACACAGGTTTTCTCCTTGGACGTATCTCGAAAGCTAAATCGGAGCGATAAAAACACACGTCAAACTCGGCAAAAAAATTCACATGTCCCAGTATCAACGGAGCTTCCCTCGATTCTGTCCAGGCAAATGCAAGCAGGATAGGTGAAAACTCGTCAACTATGGCTGATACTACCAAGCCGCGTGCTTGTAAACGAGCCAAATTTCCACTCAGCCTGACTGAGGTCGTTTGTTCTTCCCAAACTGCGCCTAGTTGCAGACCAATATCATAAGGTAATACGTTGACACTCGCACCCGTATCCAGTAAAGCCATAACTTCCACAGAGCGGTTTCTGTAGGTCAGCGTCAAAGGTAAGTATGGCATACTACTGGAAACGCCGAGACTATTTATACGTTCGATAAAAGCAAACCTCTTACCCTCAAGCATTGTCTTCCTGCTTTGCTGCTGCTAAAAGCTCAGATAATGTTTGAGCTGCCTCATATGCCTCATAAGGTGACCACACAACTGCTTCAGTCGATGCCAGTTGCTGTAGCAGTAAGTTTTCTGGCTCCTGTTTTAGTTCAGCTAGAAGACGAGAAGCAATTGCATTTTGCTGATCTTCTGGGAGTTTTTCAATTTCTGCAATGACTTGGCGAAGTAATTCTGTCATTTTCTCATATTAATTCATTAAATAGATGATAAATAGCTTATTACAGCTTTTGTCTCACGCCTAGACGCCTAGACGCTAAGAAGAACGCTAAAAAATGTGATTTAAATAAGTGAAAACTGCTGTAAACAATTGGGGTCTTCAGATTAATTGGTGATAAGTTTATCTAATATATAAAAGAAATTTTTCCGTGACTTTAAGCCAGATTGCTT
>NZ_JACXAE010000110.1 GCF_014698965.1 Iningainema tapete BLCC-T55 | reverse complement strand
TTATACCACTGTTCGGCAAGTTGATAGTTCTTCTGATCTTTGTACAGTCTTACCAAATTGTCAACAGACGTGGCAACCCAAAGATCTGACTGATCCAGTGCTTTCTCTCTAATTTCTAGGGCGCGTTTATACAAAGGTTCCGCCAGTTGATAGTTTTTCTGGTCGTGGTACAGTCGTGCCAAATTCTCAACAGATGTGGCGACCCAAAGATCTGATTGACCTTTCTCTCGAATTGCTAGAGCGCGTTTATACCACTGTTCGGCTAGTTGATAGTTCTTCTGGTCGTGGTACAGTCGTGCCAAATTCTCAACAGACCGGGCAACAACCAGATGTACCTGACCTAGTGCTTTCTCTCTAATTGCAAGAGCGCGTTTATACATCTGTTCTGCTAGTTGATAATTCTTCTGGTCGTGGTACAGTCGTGCCAAATTCTCAACAGATGTGGCGACCCAAAGATCTGACTGACCCTTCTCTCGAATTGCAAGAGCGCGTTTATACCACTGTTCCGCCAGTTGATAGTTCTTCTGGTCGTGGTACAGTTGAGCCAACTTGTCAACAGATGTGGCGACCAAGGAATGTTCCTGACCCAGTGCTTTCTCTCTAATTACCAAAGCGCGTTTATACAACGGCTCCACCAGTTGATAGTTCCTCTGGTCTTGGTACAGTTGAGCTAATTTGTCAAGAGAACTGGCAACATCCGGATGTTCTAAACCGAGTGCTTTCTCTTTAATCGCTAAATCGCGTTGAAACAACGGTTCAGCAAGTTGATAATTCTTCAAATGGTATTGGTACAGTTGAGCTAATTTGTCAACAGACCTGGCGACATCCCGATGTTCTTGACCGAGTGCTTTCTCTCTAATTGCCAGAGCGCGTTTTAAAAACTGTTCGGCAAGTTGATAGTTCCTCTGGTCTTGGTACAGTTGAGCTAATTTGTCAAGAGAACTGGCAACATCCGGATGTTCTGAACCGAGTGCTTTCTCTTTAATCGCTAAATCGCGTTTTAAAAACTGTTCGGCAAGTTGATAATTCTTCTGGTCTTTGTATAGTCGAACTAAATTGTCCACAGAAGTGGCAACCGAAGAATGTTCCTGACCTAGTGCTTTCTCTCTAATTGCTAGAGCGCGTTTTAAAAACTGTTCCGCAAGTTGATAGTTACTCTGGTATTGGTACAATCGAGCCAATTTGTCAAGAAACCTGGCGACATCCGGATGTAACTGACCTACTTTCTCTGTTATTACCAGCAAGCGCTGTGCAAAAGGTATAGCCGCATCATATTTACCTTCTTTGTAAAATTGTACGACTTGTTGAGTGAGCCGCTCAGCTTCCTTTAGAGATGCTTGTTGTTCTGCCCAGAGTTGTGGTTGAACTTGCCCGATGACTGACCTTGGAATGCTCACCACCACACCCATACTAAGGGCGATCGCCATTGACAATAACACCCAATTAGTATTAGCTGCGAAGGGTTTCGGTTTTAACAACTGTTGAGACACTTGCTTCGGCTTCCTCATGAGATCAACTATCTGTATTCATTTCCACCGCTAGCTTTCCAATGCACTTCCTACATTTGCTCGTAGTACAACCGCCTTCGCGTAAACTACAACTAGTAGCGTAATTTGATCAGCCCTCTATAACTTCTGTTACGTGTTGGTATTTTACGCCTAACTAAGTAATTTTTTTACAAAAGTTTACAAAACTTTCAAAATCTACTTTCTCATTTGTAATTCATTCCCCCACTCCTAACAAGGTAACTTTTCACTCCCCCCCTTAAGCAGCAGCAGGAACAGCAACGTCCATGAGAGGAGGTAATATCCCCTTGCGACCTTGAGCAATCACAGAGGCAATGTAAGACCAAGGATCGACTTTTCGCAATCGACAAGTTTCAATCACGCTTAATAGTGAACAATAAGCCAAACTGCCTTCGGTTGTACGAGTACCATAACTGATACGCCGTGCAATAACTGCGTGTCTAAGAGCACGTTCCGCTTCATTATTGGTGGGTGGTAATCCCGGATGAGAGACAAACGCGACTACAGCATCCCAGTCCCTTAAAATCTCTAGTGCCAGAGCTTTCAATTTGGGATGTTCTGCGGCGCTCCCCAGAAGACAGACCCGGTAGAGGCGACCGGGGACTGGGTCATGGTTGTTGTCCCCGTCGCCAGAATCGAGGGTTTGTATTAGTTCCCTCAACTCTTCTAGGAGCCACTGCCCTAAGTCCCTCGCCTCAAAGTCTACGACTTGTGTCAGGGCAATCGCTTTACGTATTAAATGTGCTAGACAGTGTTGGCGTTGCTCATAACTGCTATAGGCTCCATAGCCATCAGTGACTAACCAACCGATGAAGGCGCTAGTGATCAAGTGCAGCAGTTCTTCCTTTTTACGACTACCGATATGGTACACCGCTACCGTGCTGGTAATTGCCACCCACAACCAACACAATTTCCCTTTCTCGTACCAGGGGGTTTCATCGAGATGAATCACCTCTGCCGCTTGCAGTTCTTCAATTAACTTCTCAACCACCGGAACGCAAGCAATACCTACTTCTCGGATGCATCTGTCTAGGGTGCCGATACTTAGTTCTACACCCACCCAGTCTTTTAAGAATTCTTGAATCTTCGGTCGGGACATCCGGTAGCGCACCGCAAGGCTGGCGATAAAGGTAGCGAGCATCGGTCCAACTAGCCCATACTCCTGCAATTGCAAATCTTTGCTCCTTCCTTCCACCACAGACACATACCCAAAACCTGGAATTGCTTTGGTATGGTGTCCACATTCGCAGGTGACTTGATAGTAATGATGAAGTTGGCAAATCACCTCAATCCCAGATTCCTGTTTCTCTAGTTCTAGGACGTAATACCCCATATAAGGTTTGTGATCTGATGTTACTGTCAGTTGAGCATTGCAGGCGGCACAAATTTCTGGGTAATGAGGAATCGTGATCGTTGGAACTAAGGGCGTTGACCGCCACATCCCCCTAGCTCCGGGCTGCTTTCCCGGCGAACGCTTCCCAAATCCTTGCGCTTTCGACTTCTGTGTTTGCTTTTCCTCAACTTTCTCTGTCTCAAGATCAACAGCGGAAGTTAAATTTTTATCTTGATTGCCTTTGAGTGGCTTTTCATATTCCAACTCCACTGTTTCGTTCTTGAAGGGACTGTTTGATGATGGAGGTCTGGAACTATTGCTTGAATTCTGCTCTAATCGCTCTAATTGTTCGACTGCAAAAGCGTGCAGATTACCTGCTACTTCCACCAACTTCTCCTTGTCCAGAGATTGGAAGTAGTCTCGGTTCATTTGTGATAGGTCATCTTTACTCAGTCGATTCATCAAGTCTCAAGTGCCTGTATTGCTTTATATTACCATCTTTTCAGCCTGGAATTGTTTACCTAAGTGCTAACTGGCTAATTTTCATGCCACAAGCATGGGGGGGAGTGAAAGGTTACCTAACAAGAGCGTTAATCACTACCTCAACCATTAATTTCACCTCTAAACTAGATCGCATCAAGTCAACCTGCCTGAGGGTTACACAATCACAGCCAAGCCATTGTCTAACCAAGATTACTCCTTGCCCCAGGGAAAGCGCTTTGCCCTGCTACTCAACTGTTCTCGCAGTAAATAAATTTTAAGTATAGGGTGCGTTAACCGAGAGTACGGCGCCATTGCTATTAATTTTGGCGCGTTAGGCGTCACCCGTAACGCACGCACCCTACATGAACTTTACGTTTGTTCACATACATCTGTTTTTTCCCGCCTATATACTTATCTCTTATATTGGATGTATAGACTAAGGGCTAAATTATTGAATCAACAGCCAGATGATGAAGCTGAGAAAACAGCTTTAATGAAGGAACTAAGTCAACTTGGTATCAAGCATACTCCTGAAAAAATTGTTCGGATTGCAAAGCAAGCAGATGGTAAAATAGTATTTTTGGAAGAGGGAAATACTGAAGCCGGACTCCAACACATACTTGAAAACCATTCCGAGCAGTTTACTGATTTAGGAATTGAACTAAACCAGATACCTGATGCTGTAATTGCGGCGATAACACAAGGTAGAATTGTTGGCTATTAAGGTAGAAAGAGAACTCGTGTTATTTATGAAGTGAGCTTTAAAGGCAGAATTCATTACATAGCAGTGACTGTTAGTAATAGTGGTTATATAGTTGGTGCAAATCCTAGAACTTCCCCTTAATGTGGTAAAGCAACTATGGCAGAAAAAATCAAACTTATGGCTGATTATGGATGCTACCCTCTTTGGTGGATTTCCGCGAACGTTGGCGATATCGATCCAGCATCACTACCGCTCAGTCAAGAAACTATTAGTCGTTTGGAAAAATGGGCAGAAGTTTACGATGCAAAGTTGAATTGGGATGATCCTGCCTCATCTGGTTTTCCAACTAATCAAGCAAAAGATGCTTTTGAAAAAGAAGGAATTAGACTGTGGAAGCAACTGCAAAAAGAACTTGCGCCTAAATATGAAGTTCTTTATTTCAGTGAGCAACTACGCAAAGTCATCACTCATCCTCATGAATTAGAAGTTTTACACTCCTAAGATGCACAGCAGCTTGGCGTTTACGCCACTCTCTCACCTCATTGGAAGTCGCTGCTAGATTGCGCTGTCATTCTTTACCAGGAGCATGTCATCTTTATTGCCCTACATCCTCGTCGGATATCATGCACTCTACAAAGCCTGCCAAAGCAGGCTTTGTTCGATTAGCCCGCCTGCTTATAGCCTGTGGGCGGGCGTATTGTAAAACTGACATGCTCCCGTCTTTACCAAGGACAAAGGCAGAAGGTAAATTTTTAACTAAAATCAGTCTACTGGTAATGACTAATTACAATTAAGTAGCTAGGATAAAAACAAAACCTCTCTACGGTTAAGATCATAGTACCATGTCAGAACACCGTTATCCCCCCGCTTACCTTCGTTATCTTAAAGCCAGGTTATGGAATTTGGCAAGACCAGGCTTTTGGGGAACAGCAATTTTTCTGTCTGTAGTCGGGCTAGTAATTAAGGAATATTGGACTCGCCCAGATTTTCTCACACAGCAAAATCAACCAGTAGCGGCACAGAATTCGGCTGACTCCTCTCTTTCCACAGAAGAAAGAGCGATCGTCGCAGATATTGACAACTTACCAGTTTTGTATAATGAATCTGATCAAAACACTGTAAGTGCCAGCACTTCTGGTGAAAACACTCAAAATAATAAAAGTAAAACGTTATTAGATGAGTTAAACAAAACAATCCAAACGTCAGGTTCGGCTAAATTAAATCCGGGCTTGAGTGCAACTAACCCCGCACCAACCCCAAAAATGGAAAATCCCTTTTTGGCACAAGCAGAAAATTTATTGCAGTTTAATAATTTTCAGAAAGGTAGCTCTTTAGTTAGTACACCAACTGTATCTTCTGTACAACTACCAGAAGTGCGAAATATTAGCAACACTCAAAATGTTGCCTCAGTTAACCCCTTACAATCAGCACTTAATCAATCGGCACAGAATCCTTTACCCAGCGCTTACACTACTACTAATCAAATTAACCCTTCTGGTCAATTATTACCTAACAACAATTTACCCAACCAGATTTCCTTACCTACAGGGTTAAATTCTAACTTAGTCAATCCCGCTATTGGAACAGGATACACTCAACGGCAACTCACCAATCTGCCCCAAAATACCTACAATAACTACAATAGTGGTCAGGTATCTGGAAGTTACACTCAACCACAACTGACGAATCTGCCACAAAACACCTACACTAACTATAATAGTGGTCAGGTAGCTGGCGGCTACACTCAACCTCAGGTAACAAACCTGCCCCAAAATACCTACAGGAACTTCAACAATAGTCAGGTATTGCCTAACGTAGTGCAACCAACACAAGCTCTACCTTACAATAATACGCCCTACCCCAATCAAACATTGAATCAAGGCGTTAGTACTCCTACCACTTCTGTTGTCCCCAACAATAATTTAAGCTTGCAGCAAGCTAGTCAAAATCCTGTTTTGAATCCCTTGTCTTCACGTCGTCCGACTGTGAGACAGTATTTGGAAGGACAAAATAACATATACTCATACCCTTAAGTAAGCGGTAGAAGAACCTTAATCTTCATCATGTCTTTACTGTGACTTTATGTACATACGCAGTAGGCAAGAACGAAGATTTGGTAAATGTACTATATTGGTTAGGACACAGTTGCTTGTACGCATACGAGTACTATACTTTATACAATTAAGTATAAAAAGTCATAAAACTCGTACCTTGAAAGCGACCTTACCAAATATACCAGCGTCAATTATGCGCATTCTGATTTATTCTTACAACTATCATCCGGAGCCAATCGGAATTGCTCCGCTCATGACAGAATTGGCAGAAGGATTAGTAGAGCGAAATCATGAAGTGCGGGTAATTACGGGTATGCCGAACTATCCTCAACGTCAAATTTACAAAGAGTATCAAGGTAAGTGGTACATTACAGAACAAAAAAATGGTGTGACTATCCAGCGTAGTTACTTGCGCATCAAGTCAAAACCCAATGTTGTCGATCGCCTGCTGTTGGAGTTGAGTTTTGTGATGACAAGTTTACCATACGCTCTCAACGGTTGGCGACCAGATATAATTCTTCTGACAGTTCCCCCATTATTAGTATCTCTGCCAGCAACTTTACTTGGTCGGTTATATAACTGTCCGGTAGTACTGAATGTACAAGATATCTTACCAGAAGCAGCAGTGCGACTGGGGTTACTCACCAACAAAAAGATGATTAGAGCCTTGGAAGCTTTAGAGCGATTTGCTTATCGCGCTGCGCACACCATCAGTGTCATCAGTGATGGATTTACAGAAAATTTGCTCAACAAAGGAGTATCGCCAGATAAAATTGTTTGCATTCCCAACTGGGTAAATATTAATTTCATCCATCCTTTACCAAAACAAAATAATTCTTTTCGCATCTCTCATCAATTAGAGAACAAATTTGTGGTAATGTACTCAGGCAATATTGCTCTGACGCAAGGTTTAGAGACAGTAATAGAAGCTGCGGCTTTGTTACGTCATATCCCTGAGATAGTTTTTGTCATTGTCGGCGAATCTCAAGCTTTACAAAGATTGAAGGAATATTGTCTGACTTGTGGGGTTAATAATGTGTTGTTGTTACCGTTACAGCCACGAGAAAAACTACCCGAAATGTTAGCAGCAGCTGATGTAGGCTTGATTGTGCAAAAGCGCAATGTGATTTCTTTCAACATGCCCTCAAAAATACCTCTACTATTGGCTAGTGGTAGTCCAATTGTCGCTTCAGTACCAGCTAGTGGTACAGCAGGGAAAGCAGTTAAACAAAGTGGCGGTGGTATAGTTGTGAATCCAGAGTCACCCGATGCTTTGGCAGCAGGGGTGCTAGAACTATATAAGAATCCAGAGCAAGTGGCTGTACTCAGTCAAAAGGGCAGACAATACGCTGTAGAACATTATAGTTTTGAGCAGGCGATCGCGACTTATGAAGCTCTATTTTCGGAACTAGTTACAAATAAAGCTTCTAATTTAAGCAACTTGCCCAAAGTACGTTCTAGTCAATCTGTGGAGATATAGGACGATGACTACAAGAGAACAACTTATTCAAGAAATTGCTCAAGCTCCAGATTTTTTGGTTGAGGAGGTTTTAGATTTTATGCTGTTTGCAAAAGCCCGAAGAAGTCAGCAAGCACTTTTAGAAACCAAGAAAGAACTTCGTCCATTTGCTCTCTGTGCAGGAGAGTTTAGCGTTCCCCCCAACTTTAATGATCCATTGCCTGAAGATATTCTTCGTGACTTTGAGGGTAATTTCTAACGAATATGAATCTGTTGTTAGATAGTCACAATCTTGACTGCTGATGAAGCTGTTATGGCTTATCAAATGGCTCAGTTTTTGAAATAGCCCCTTTTTGGTTCGTGACTATATCTTATGTCTAAGCCCATTGAATAGGATCTAGTCGATAGTAGCGTTGTAGTAGCTCATAGAGTGCTGGATGCTTCTTCAGTAATGGCTGCGGTTTTTCAAAAAATGTTTCAGTCGCTACGGCAAAAAATTCTGCGGGATTAGTTGCGCCATAGCTATCCATTACGGTCTTTATACCTTGTTGAACATTATGACAGAGTTGTTGATATTCTTCTGTCATCACCCCAGCCCAGATGGGATAGTCTGAGTTTCGTTGCAAAATTGGAACGCCTTGTGCTTTACCATCTTCTTGATCCAACTGGTGGGCGAATTCATGAAGAACAACATTATGTCCATCGCTCCAGTTGCTAGTGTCTTGTTTCACCTGTTCCCAGGAAAGTACTACTTGATCCTTACTCCACGATTCCCCCAATCTTGCCACACGCCTTTCCTCGACAACATAATTCCCGTTAGCAACGGTTTCATTAACAACATAAGTGCCGGGATAAATCAGAATTGAACGAAGTTTAGGAAAGTATTCTCCTCGCTCATTAAGCAGAAGTAAACAGGCAACAGCACCAATGGTAAGCTTCATTTCCTCCGTCACCTGTAGTCCTCCACAGCCAATGAATTGTTTTTCCGCTAAGAACACTTGAATATGTCCCTGAAGCCGTCTGCGTTCAGTGGGAGAAAGATGGGGATAAATGGGAAGATTATTCTCAATAATGGCATTCCAAAGTGGGGGGAAAGGACGATGTTTAAGACGATTTCTTCGCTGTTTAATGAGAACGGGACTAACTAAAATCCCAGTGACAATCAGCGCTATGATAATAAAAATAATAATTGTTTCAACCATTAATTTTTAGCGCTCCACGTCTAAGCTCTGTTTATTGGTATTGCGTTCGCGTAGCCTGCCGGAGGCAATTGCCTCTTCTACTGCCTGCTGAGTTGAACGTTAACTCGCGCTTCGGCTTTAGAGTAGTGGGTTTGGACGCAATAAAGGGATACAAATAAGGGTACACCCATCAGCTTAGGGTTCATGCTGCTGATTCGCTCGCTTACTTGGGATGCCCATCTTGGGTACTCGCTTCTATGGATGTCTTGCTTGGGCAAGTCGATTACATCTAGATCAGATAGAACTTTTCTGAGCATAAATTATATTACATAATTTAATAAAATTATCTTTATTAACGATAAACGTGTAATTTTGATAATATAGCGAGAGAAACTATGTAGTGTTAACGAAACCAATAATAATGATTGATGATGCCAGAGCGGGTCGGTATGTGGAGCAGTCTGGAGGATATAAAGCCTTTATACCTAATCCACTACCACCTGTGCCTGAAGTGATTATGGATCAGGAGATGTGGCTGCTTCTGTCTCAAGCAGATCGTGCGCTAGGTCGGCTAGATGGGTCAACAGATGCTCTGCCCAACCCCGACCTATTCGTGTTTATGTATGTTCGCAAAGAAGCTGTTTTGTCTAGCCAAATAGAGGGAACACAGGCTTCTCTGATAGATGTTCTGGAGTTTGAAACTCAAACTTTGGAACCGGATAATCCTCAAGACGTGGCTGAAGTGGTGAATTATATTGCTGCGGTCAACTATGGTCTTGAGCGCTTAAAGGATTTACCCGTATCGCTGCGATTAATTCGGGAAATTCACAAAGAGTTAATACAAGGAGTGCGAGGCTCTGAGCGGGAACCAGGAGAATTTCGCCATACCCAAAATTGGATTGGTCCTGGGGGATGTTCTCTGGCAAAGGCTACTTATGTTCCTCCTCCACCGTATGAAATGAAACAAGCTTTAGACAATTTCGAGAAGTTTTTGCATGATTTAACGCCAATCCCCGCTTTAATCAAAATTGGCTTGGCTCATGCTCAGTTCGAGACAATTCACCCCTTTCTAGACGGCAATGGAAGAACAGGGCGTCTACTAATTACGTTTCTACTGTGTGAGCAAAATATACTGAAACGACCACTATTGTATATCTCTCACTATTTCAAGAAATATCGTGCTGAATACTACGACCGCCTTCAAGCCATTAGAGATAGTGGAAACTGGGAAAGCTGGCTTAAGTTTTTTCTGCGTGGTGTCTACGAAGTTGCTCAGGAAGCGTCTGCTACTGCCCGCAAGATAGTCAATATGAAAGAGGAACATCGCCAAAAAATACTTAATCAAATGGGGCGTAGAGCCGGAAATGCTATAGCTCTGCTCGAAACTCTTTATTTGCGACCAATTGTTACTATCGAACATGTTCAAGAAATCACTCAACTATCATACCCTAATGCAAACACACTAGTTAAAGACCTCTGTGATGTAGGTCTTCTACAGGAAATCACTGGACAGAAACGTAACCGAGCCTTTGCTTATAAACCATTTTTAGACATTTTTAGGGACTCTTAATGAGATGAAGGCTCGTGAGTTAGTTTCAGTTCAAGTAACCTCGTAGCGAAAAGCTACTACCATGCACCATGCACAAGTGCGATCGCTATCATCCAATACCATACACAAGTGCGATCGCCCTCCGTTCAGTGTCCGGTGCAATGCTTTTATTATGCTGTTGTGCTAATATTTACAATGAGATTATCATATGGCTTCAAAAAAAGAAAACAACTAAGAGGAGGACGGGAAATATCTTAATCAACCGTTGAAAGCTTTCGATAGGCTTGAAAAGCACAAATAACTTTGCTGTGTTGGTATAAATGCATTAAAGGGTATGATGGAGTTAGGCAATTGGCAAGAAATAAAATCATTTTGCTTCTAGCTGCTAATCCTAAGGGTACTGCCAGTTTACGTTTGCAGGAGGAAGAGAGGGAAATTAGAGAACGCCTCCGTCTAGCTGGTTATGGGAAAATTCCAATCTATTCCACAGGCGCAACTCGAACTAGAGATATTCAGCAAGCTATGCTTGACTTTAACCCGCAGGTTGTTCACTTTTGTGGACATGGAACAGGGCAAGTGGGATTAGTTTTTGAGGATATAACTGGTCAGGAGAAGCTTGTTAGGTCGGAAGCACTAGCGGGACTTTTTAGACTATTCGCGGATCGAGTTGAATGTGTAATCCTTAATGCCTGCTCTTCAGAAGTACAAGCTCAAGCTATTAGCCAATATATTAATTATGTGATTGGTATGAGCCAATCAATTGGAGATGAAGCTGCTATTGAATTTGCAGTAGGATTTTACGCTGCTTTAGGTGCTGGAAGAACTTATGAATTTGCATATGAAATGGGTTGCAATGCAATCCTGCTCGCAGGTATTCCAGAGAATCTTACCCCAATTCTCTTGAAGAAAAGCACTTTAAAAGAGAAATTAAATCTTACGACTCAAGCAGAATCTACCAACAAGCTTGATCGTCCATCTACAACATCTGCTTTTAATAGAAGCGGAGAAGAATTGAGGAATCAAATTGCCGATAAATCGATTGAAGTCAATAGTAGTCTCAACAACGAGGTTAAATTTGAACTGAACCAACAAATATTAGATGCACAAATGCAAGGACTTTTGACTTTAATCCAACAAAACAATGATGTTTCATCTCAAGCAATAACGGCACAATTAAATTTCATCACTTCTACCTTTGAGTTTGAAGTCGTAACAGTAGATGCTCAAGGCAAGGAGATAAATCGTTGTCAAAAGCAAGCTCATTGCTTTACCAAAGACCTTAGCAATGGTGTGATATTAGAGATGGTTGCTATTCCAGGGGGAACATTTTGGATGGGTTCCCACGAACCTGAGGTAAGGCAATATCCCAATGAGGGACCTCAACACTTAGTCTCAGTAAAACCATTTCTGATCAGTAAGTACCCTATCACCCAAGCGCAGTGGGAGGCAGTTGCATATCTACCAATAGTCTACCAAAAGCTTGAACCTTGCCCATCACGCTTCCAAGAAAAAAATCGACCTGTTGAGCAAGTTTCTTGGCATGATGCTGTTGAGTTTTGTGCTCGTTTATCTGAAAAAACGGGTCATGAGTTTCGTCTTCCTACGGAAGCAGAGTGGGAATATGCCTGCCGTGCTCGAAGCAAAACCCCTTTTCACTTTGGCGAAACTATCACTCCAGATCTAGCCAATTACGACGGTGAATACATTTATCGCTCAGGTCCCAAAGGTATTAATTGTAAAGAAACGACTATAGTGGGAAGCTTTCAAGTTGCTAATGCCTTCGGACTGTTCGATATGCACGGGTTAGTTTGGGAGTGGTGCTTAGATCATTGGCATGAAAGTTATGAAAATGCGCCTACAGATGGAAATGCTTGGTTGAATAGCAGTGACAATCAAGAACGTGTAATACGTGGTGGCTCATGGCGCAATGAGCCTTTATTATGTCGCTCGGCTTACCGCCGACTCGGCAACGCAAATCAGATGCTCTACAACGTTGGTTTCAGAGTTGTTTGCACCCTCCAGCTTAATTTAGAGTCGAAATCTTGACTATCTCATGCCTAACCTTAAGCTATTTGATTCTCTTCTAAATCTGTATCTTTTGAGGTTGAGTGCTGCTTTTTTTGTGCAGCTATTCTACGATACTCATATGCTTGAGGTACTCTTTCATTTTTAAGAATCGTTAAAGCTCCTGTCTGTTGAGATATTTCTTCTACAGTTCGATATATTTCATCAAGTGAGAGTCTAAAGAATTCTCTTCTTTCATTAACTATATTAACTCTTTTATCATAGAAACGCTGATGTAATAGCCTTAAAGTATCTATGGCGTCTTCTGAAAATATTTTTAGGTGAATATCAAATGGAAATGGAACCACAGGTGTCATGACACTAACATATTCATCTGGTTTACTACTTTTTGTCATAGATATTCTGTATATATCTCTTCCAATAGAACCAATATTGGAAATTACAAAAATAACTCCTGATTTGATCATTTTTGAACGCGAAATAGCTTGTTCTTTATCGCTTCTAGCTCTGGCAACTTCTTGTTCTAACTCACTAATTTTTAGCTTTAGCAGGTTTCGTTTCGTTGTTCACCTTCAGATAGTTTTATTTCTTGTATAACCTTTTCAAGCTCTTGTTGATGCTGCTTTTCTCTTTCCGCAGCTTCTTCGACTTCTTGTATTGCCTTTTCACTTGCATCGCGTTCCTTCTTCTCCTGACGAAGTGCTTGTTCCCGATCGCGCTCCTCTTGCTTCTTGCATTCTAATTCATATTTGAGACGTAACTCTTGAAACTTCATATTCAGATATTCTTGCGTAATCTCACAGTCAGTTACTTCTGACAACCTATTGAGTTTTTTCAAAGAGTTTTTAATTTTATCCTCAGACGAGTTGATATTACTATGCTTAACCTTAAGGATTATATCTTCACACTCTGTATTAAAAGTTGTCAGCACTAACTTAAGAAAACTTTTGGTCATACCTGCGTAAACGCTGTTTCACTCGATTCTGCTGAAGTTGTACTTGCATTAATGCACCAGTGAGGACGCATATCACTATTATGAGAAATATTGTCAACATGTGATTGAGTAGCTTTGCTGAAATATCTTATTAATTAATTAATTTAGAGGATATTAGTAGAGCATTGCAAACAACCCCCACAAAACAGGTACACAACTAGGTTCCTGCACTGCACAATAGTATATATCCGTCTTTGCCAGTACATCGACTAACGTTAACAGGTGAACTTTTACTTGTTCGAGATGCGAATGACCAAATAGCAGTTTCCTAAAAGTTTCTTTGTATCCTATGCCTGCCAGCTTTCATTGGTATCCAATCAACGGGTTCAAGCACCTCATACATAAGCATGATACTTTTTCGACTCGCTCAGTCAAGCGACTTGATAATCTTTGCTCTGGTAATTACAATGTTGACTGCATAGGTACACAAGTAGCGGTAAAATAGTTTCCCATCCCGCATCACCTTACCAACGCCCATGCTTTGCGACTACCTGGTACAAATCCTGACTGCCCGTGTGTACGATGTTGCCCAAGAAACTCCACTGGATTACGCCCCGAATTTGTCGAATAGGCTAAATAACAAGCTCCTGCTTAAGCGGGAGGATATGCAGTCAGTGTTTTCTTTTAAACTGCGTGGTGCTTACAACAAAATGGCACAACTGCCACCGGATGTGCTGGCACAAGGTGCGATCGCCGCATCCGCAGGAAACCATGCCCAAGGAGTTGCCCTTGCCGCTCGTCGGTTAGGAACACGAGCAATTATCGTCATGCCCGTGACTACACCCCAAGTTAAAGTGGATGCAGTCAGAGCTAGGGGGGGAGAAGTAGTGTTGTATGGGGATACTTACGATGATGCCTACGCCCATGCCCGTCAATTAGAAGCAGAAAAAGGGTTAACTTTTGTTCACCCCTTTGACGATCCCTATGTAATTGCCGGACAAGGAACCATCGGCATGGAAATTCTACGCCAATACCAGCAACCCATCCATGCAATTTTTGTCGCAATAGGTGGAGGTGGATTAATTTCTGGGATTGCGGCATATGTAAAACGGATACGTCCGGAAATCAAGATTATTGGCGTTGAGCCAGTGGATGCCGATGCCATGTATCAATCGCTCAAAGCCGGACATCGGGTGCGTTTGCCCCAGGTGGGATTGTTTGCCGACGGGGTGGCGGTGCGCCAAGTGGGTGAAGAAACCTTCCGTCTGTGCCAAGAGTATGTAGATGATATTATTCTAGTTGATACCGATGATACTTGTGCCGCGATTAAAGATGTGTTTGAAGATACACGCTCCATTTTGGAACCTGCGGGAGCATTGGCGATCGCCGCTGCCAAAGCTTACGTAGAAAGGGAACAAATCCAAGGACAAACATTAATTGCCGTTGCCTGCGGTGCGAACATGAACTTTGATCGCCTCCGCTTTGTTGCCGAACGAGCCGAGTTAGGTGAAAGACGCGAAGCCATCTTTGCCGTTGCCATCCCCGAACAGCGAGGCAGTCTGCGCAAATTTTGTGCCTGTCTTGGCAACCGTAATATTACTGAATTTAACTATCGCATCGCTGATAAAAAAGAAGCACACATTTTTGTCGGTGTACAAATTCAAAACCGTGCCGACGCCGCAAAGATGGTAGAAACCTTTGAAGGCTGTGGTTTCAAAACCATTGACTTAACCGATGACGAACTGACAAAATTGCATTTGCGGCATATGGTAGGTGGACACTCACCCCTCGCCCACAATGAATTACTTTACCGTTTCGAGTTTCCCGAACGTCCTGGTGCATTGATGAAATTCGTCTCTTCCATGAGTCCCGACTGGAACATTAGCCTCTTCCACTACCGCAACAATGGCTCAGACTACGGACGAATTGTCGTGGGGATGCAAGTACCCCCCCACGAGATGGAACAATGGCAAGCATTTCTCGATACCTTGGGCTATCGTTATTGGGATGAAAGTCACAATACTGCATACAAACTGTTTTTGGGTTAGGCTGCCCTTTAGTTCCGTTAATTGCTAATGGTTAATTGTTAATAGCAATCTCACAATCAACAATTAGCAATTAGCAATTAGCAATTCCCCAATCAACAATTAGCAATTAGCATCGTGGTTTTACTGTTCAAGCACCTCATACTTTTTCCACTCCCTCAGTTAAGCGACTTGACAATCTTTGCTGTGGTAATTACAATGTAATTACTATAAATTGGCAATGGTACTTTGCTATGGGCGCAGTCATTAGGACGCGACTTGTGAAAATTGGTAACTCTCAGGGCATTCGGATTCCTAAACCTCTACTGGAGCAAAGCGGTATTGATGTAGAGGTGGAAATTGAAGTGTGCGACAATAACTTAATTGTGCGTGCAGCACCACAACCCCGCCGTGGATGGGATGAAGCCTTTGCGGCAATGGCACAAAGGTATGATGATGTTCTGCTTGATGATGGGAGCATGACTCTTTGGGATCAAACGGAATGGGAATGGTAGTTCAGCGTTTCGATGTTTTCCTGATTAATCTTGATCCAACAGTGGGTAGTGAAATTCGCAAGACAAGACCTTGTGTAGTTATTTCACCAGATGAGATGAATAGTCATATTGCAACTGTGATCGTTGCGCCTATGACAACCAAAGGTCAAAACTATCCCACACGAGTGGCTTGCCAGTTTCAAGGTAAAAATGGACAAATTGTTCTCGATCAGCTCCGCACTGTTGACAAGACTCGATTAGTTCAACGACTGGGACAAATCAATCAGGATGAGCAGAAGGCAGTCCTCAATAATTTAGCTCAAATGTTTGCCGAGTAACTCTTTGTTAATCGCTAGGGTTGTTAATTGTTGTTAATAGCAATCTCACAATTAACAATCAACAATTAGCAAAGTATTTTACTTGGTTTGAAAGATATTTTGTACCATTTTTTTATCTGTACTCGCAGCCGCTTTATCCAACTCGGCAACTTCGCCTGCGTCTAACTGCCAACCCAAAGCACCAATATTCTCCCTTGCCTGTTCCACAGACTTTGCTCCTGGGATGGGAATGGTTCCTTTACAAATGCACCAGTTGATGGCTACCTGGGACATGGTTTTGTTTCTTGATTGCGCTACCTCTCGTAAAGATGCTAACAATGGACGTATTCCTGGCAATAACTGCCTAAAAAGCAAACCTCGAATACCTTTGGGAAAAGGACCTTGCTCAGAAAACTTTCCTGTCAACAGCCCCAAAGCAAGAGGACTATAAGCAATCATTTTGATCCCCAGTTCATCACAAACGTCTTTTACCCCCAGTTGGGTAACTGGATACGTAGACAGCAGAGAGTACTGAACTTGTAAGGTGGCGATCGCCACTCCGCGCTCGGCAAACTTTTGCTGCACATGTTTGAGCCGTTTCGGTCCATAATTGGATAAGCCTACTCCCAAAACCTGCCCTTGCTCGTACAAATCGGCAAGCCCATCCAAAAGCCCCTCCTCCTGCCAGGGAGCATAATTTGCAGTTGACCAGTGCATCTGTACTAAATCTACATTTCTTCCCAAACGTTGGGCAGATGACTTGCAAGCAGATACCATTGAGGAGCGAGTCCATCTCCAAGGATAAGCGGCAAGCTTGGTAGCAATACAAATATTTTCTTTGCCTTCCCCTGTATATTCCCTAGTAAATTGTCCCAGCAGTTGCTCACTGCGCCCCTTCAATCTCCCAGTTCCGTAAGAATCACCCGTATCAAATAAAGTTACACCGTTGCTGACACAAAGGTCAAAAACGGCTTGCAACTGATTATCCATGCTTTGATCGTATCCCCAGAGCAGTCGGTTGCCCCACGCCCAAGTTCCGCAGCCCATGCTTGGGAGGTAGAGTGCTTGGTTATTATGCATATTTACTATCTGTCAATTCCAAAAAGAAGAAGCTTTTATTAAAATTTATTAAAGCTTATATAATCAAAAAGAGCAAAGGAGTAACGATGGCTACTGAGACTTGTCTGCAAGGGGATATGCGTGAAGCGACAGCACAATTGAAACAGGGAGAGGAACTCACATTCCAATGGACAAAGCAGTGGTATCCAGTAGCCGTTGTAGAATTCCTCGATCCATCTTGCCCCCATGCAATGCAGTTACTGGGAAAGGATATTGTCTTGTGGCGGGATGGCACAGGCAAATGGCGTTGCTTTGAAGATTTTTGTCCCCATCGACTAGCCCCTCTTTCTGAAGGTCGTGTTGAGGCTGATGGCACACTTTTATGTGCCTACCACGCTTGGCGCTTTGATTCTTTTGGTAACTGCGTCAGCATTCCTCAGTCAAAAGACGAGCAGACTGAGGCAAAGCACTGCTCAGATCCTAAGTCATGTGCCGTTGCCTTTCCAACACAAGAGCGTCAAGGTTTATTGTGGGTATGGTCAGAGTCTGGTACACACGCCTTTGTTGAAAGTCAATTGAAGACACCGCGAATTGTTCCAGAACTTGAGCATGACTCGGACAAGGTAGTGCAGCTTTTTTGGAATGTACGCGATCTTGCTTATGGATGGGACTTTTTCATGGAGAATGTGGCAGATCCAGCCCATGTACCTGTCTCCCACCACGGAATTGTTGGAAGTCGGTATAAGGATGCCAAGTACTACGACATGATTCGAGTTCGGGAGATGTCTACCCAGGAAGGGTTCTCCTTTGAAATTACCCCAACTGCTCCAACAATTGAGCAAGCGGTTCATGACTTTCAGCCGCCCTGTCACATGAGAATTGTTTCAACCTTCAAAGATGGCGGGAAACTCATCCTTGTTTTATATGCTACCCCCACCCGTCCTGGATGGTGTCGTCATATCGGATGCCAAGTGTTAGTGAAGAATGAGGCGGGCAAACCGCCGAAAGGTTTGGCATTCTTTGCACTACCGATGCCAACTTGGTTAGGTCATGTGTTGGGGTCTTTGTTCCTGCACCAAGATTTAGTCTTCCTTCATTACCAACAGAAGAATCTAGCCAAACGGGGAAAAGGCAAATGGCTGGATGCAGTCTATACACCCAATCCCCAAGACAAGATGACGATCGCGTTTCGCAAATGGCTGGAGAACAGAGCCGGGGGTGGTATCCCTTGGCAAGGATGTAGTCAGAATCTCCCCCCTGCGGAGGAAGACAAGCAGAAGCTCTTTGATGTATGGACAACCCATACTCAAAATTGCCGAGTTTGCCAGAATGCCCTAAAAAACATTAATCGGCTGGCTGTGTTGGCTTATGTGGCGGCTGTTGTATGCTTGTGTGTAGGTGTGATTGTAGATGCACGGGCTGTAGCGATGAGGGCTGCGCTAGCGAGTGCGGGACAAACTGCTACATCTGTTTTAATTCCCCCTGCGGGATTCTGGTGGGCGCTTGGAGGCACAATCCTATTTGCAACTGTAGGATACTTGCTCAAAAAGTTGAGTCGGCTCTTCTACGTTTATAAGTTTGAACACGCCCACAATCATTGATATATTGCTTGCGATCGCACAGGATTTAATCAAATTCCTACCTGGTTTTGAAGGGCGCGATGCCGCAAAGCGGCATGCCCTTCAGGCATCGCTGCGTCATTAATAAAAGAATATGAAAAAAATTTTAATTTTATCAGCTAATCCCATCAATACAGATAGACTTCGCTTGGATGAAGAAGTGCGCGAAATCGAGGAGTCGTGGGAACGTTCCAAATATCGTTCGCAGTTTGAAGTATTTACTAAATGGGCAGTTCGTATTGACGACTTGCGCCAAGCTTTGTTGGATAAAGAACCACAGATTGTGCATTTTTCTGGGCATGGGATGAGAACTGGTGGTGTAGGTTTAGATAACAACCGGGATACGCTTCCATTACGTGAAGCTGTTCGATTAAATTCACAACCTAGTGGCATAGCTTTGGAAGATGACTTTGGGCGAATGCAACTAGTAAGTACAGAAGCACTAACAGACTTATTTGAGTTATTTAAAGACAAAGTTGAGTGTGTGTTGCTTAACGCCTGCTACTCTGAAACTCAAGCCAAAGCAATTCACCAGCATATTGATTGTGTCATCGGCATGACACAGTCTATCCCAGATAGAACGGCTATTAACTTCTCTACGGCATTTTATCAAGCAATTTTTGCTGGGAGGAACTATGAAGATGCTTTTAAATTTGGCAGCAATAATATTGACCTTCATAATAGCTCAGAATTTTATCCAAAATTTCACAACCGACCGAACTATAAAACTTTATCTTTTCACAACCAAACAAATAATCAGCCATCTAATTTACTTGATCAGCCTACATCTAATACAGCAACACCCGCTACTCAGGAAGATTATAAACAGCGCAAGGTTTTGCTCAATAAAGTCAAAAACTATTGGATTGAAGGCGTTTTAGAAAAGTCATTGCATACCAGGGTGATGATTGAACTGGGTATGGAAGAGCGATTAGACGCAGTAGAACATCTTGGGATTGAGGAACTCGAGCCATCTAGACAAGCACTACCCAAAGGAACAGGGGTAACAGATATCTTTAGTCAGATGGGAGAGGGACGAACTCTTCTGATATTAGGAGAACCGGGATCTGGTAAAACCACAACCCTCCTCACACTGACAAAGCATTTGATTATTAGTACTGAACAGGACTTAAGCCGACAGATTCCAGTTGTATTTAACTTATCTTCTTGGGCAAATAAACAACAAAAAATTGCCGAATGGCTAGTTCAGCAACTCTACGAGGAATATCATGTTCCTAAAGCCAAGGGCAAAGCTTGGGTGGAAAACGAACAACTGCTACTGTTGTTAGATGGTTTGGATGAAGTAAAGGCTGAGCGTCGAGAAGCTTGCGTTCAAGCATTAAATCAATTTATTCGAGATCATGGGCTGACAGAGATGGTGGTGACAAGCCGCATTGGAGATTATACAGCCCTCCGTGCCTCTTTAACACTGCAAAAAGCAATCTGTATTCAATCCTTGACGCCTGAGCAGATTAATCAATATTTGGACAGGGCTGATGAGCAACTGAAAGCTTTGAAAACTCTGCTTGAGCAAGATACTGCACTGCAAGAACTAGCCAAATCTCCCCTGACTCTGGGCATCATGACTCTGGCATATGAGGGCGTTTCAATTGAAGATTTGCCCAATACAAATTCAACAGAAGAACGCCGAAAGCACCTGTTTAATGCGTATATTGAACGAATGCTAAATCGTCGGATAACTGTTCGACACTACTCAACAAGTCGAACAATTCGATGGCTGACTTGGCTAGCACAGCGAATGTTACAACATTCACAAACAATATTTTTAATTGAACAAATACAGCCAACTTGGTTGCAAACTAAGTTAGCAAAAAGAATTTACAACCTGGGGTTTAACTTATTTATTTGTCTACTTTTATTACCTATTTTTGCGCTGATGCCTTCACTTATTTTTTCGCTGATGCGTTCAGTTACTCCGCAGTACATTCTTATAATTTTTATTGGGCTATTATTATGGAGTTTTTTCAAGCCATCGCAGCAAGAAATAAAGCCTGTAGAAACACTGAAATGGGAGTGGCGAAATTTTAGGGCTTATACTCAGCGCTCAGCATCGGACTACTTATTGCGTTGACTGTGGGAGCAAATGCGAGTCCAACGGTTGCACTAATTGCAGGGGTAATTGCAGGGGTAATTGCTTGGCTGATTTTCGGACTGACTGGTTCAGAAATTGAAACAAAAGCATACCCAAATCAAGGCATTCATAAATCAGCCATATATTTTGGGATATTTGTATTGATTGCTAGTCTAATTTTTGGGCTGCTTGCAAAGCTGAGTAATGGGCAAAGTAGTGGGGTAGTTCAAGTGCTATTATTGATACTCGCTATTCCATTTAATTTGGGGGGGCAAGCCTGCATCCAACACTTGATCTTGCGACTCATACTTTACCGCAACAATTATATCCCTTGGAACTATGCCCGCTTCTTAGACTACGCCACTGAACGTATTTTTTTGCAAAAGGTTGGTGGCGGTTACATCTTCATCCACCGCCTGCTGCTAGAACATTTTGCTCAAATAGAGCTAGAATAAGCAAGGTAAATTTTCTCATGTTAACTTCCATACTATATTAATTACAGACCGAACCGTTTTTCATAATTGAGAAATCGACATGCAACGAGAACAACTTGCCAAATGGTTACTCGCTACGGCTGCGCTCTCAACTCTGATCGTTCCTATCGCTGTTGATGCTGTAATTTTAGGCGATGGGCATATGAACAATCCGGCGTGGCTACCTCATGCCAAGCTACACTGTGCGATGTCGTTTTTTGCTGCTATCTCCTTGGGAGGCAGTGCGTTAGCTATTTTGAAGGCTCGTCCGGTGAGCGATCGCTTTTCAATGGGTCTTGCTGCATTTCTCGGTTCTGCATTTTATATTGGATTAATAGCTGCTGGATTTTGGCCTGGAACTTCCTATGGGTTTATTGGAGATCCGGTTCTCGGCGATTTTCCTGAACCTCAATTGGGTGGAATTACAATTTATCCAAATGTTGCGCTTAGTGTAATCACTATCCTAATTGCGATCGCAGGTTATTGGTTAACAAGTCCAGTTAATCAGTCAAGCACAACCAATCAACCAGTAAAAGATAGTTATCCAACACAAAGCTAAATTATTTGACGCTGCTGTTTATCAAACACAGGAGTGGTTTTAACCAAACCTTAAACCACTACTGTGTGCAGCGACCATTAAAGAAAATATTCTATGATTGTATTGAACTCGAAAAACTTCACTGCTGACAATGGAAGTATCAATGGATGCTTTGAGCAAGACGTTAGACACAAAATTGCGTGAATGGCGACCTGATGAAGCCTTTGCAAGTACGGCAATATGTAGCAGAGATCATTGAAATGGCAGATCGGGATGTGCTGGATATTGTACGTTCACGAGTTGTTGAGCAGGAGGTCTTAGATTTACTAGATGAACCCGAAACCAGGTGAAGTCTGGCTTGTTGATTTGGGATTGGCGGCGAAGATGCGACCCGTTGTCATCGTGTCTCGTTATGATTCAAATCCACCGCGAGCGTTGGTTGTTTATGTTCCACTAACAACTCAGAACAGAGGGAGTCCATATGAAGTTGCAGTACCCAAACTTCAGTTCCTAGAGCGGGATTCTGTAGCAAATGTACAAGGGTTGGGTTCTGTACCAACAGTAGTCCTGCCGTAAACTAGGCAAACTGCCAGATGAAGTTATGCTCAAAATCAAGCAAGCTATTTCATTTACATTGGATCTGGAAACTGATAACCAACAGCATAGTCCAACAGAAGCCAATGATTCCCAGGAATACTGATACTTGAACCTGCACTCTGCTATGGATAGCTCAATATTAAGCAATCATCTGCCGAAATCTTTTTAAAACTATCAGTTTTGCAGAATTCCCCAATGAGCAAATTGTGTCATCATTGTCGGCACAATTCGCCAAGCTATTAGAGTCGCCTATGAACAAATATAACTGCGCTCGGTGACTTATGCAAATCCAGTACCGTAGCATAAGTCGATTAAAACGGACTGAAACCCAGCAATAAGCGTCGGTTTTAACCGACTTCAGCTATAAGCCGGGTCACTTGAGTGCATGGTAGAATGAAACAACCCTAGTCTTTGAATCACCCACAAAGTCCAAGATTGCGGTAATCTCTACAATAGTGGGTGAGTAGAATATTACCAATGGCTAGACATAAAAACCAGACGGGTTTTGACTCAAAAGTGTTGCCAGGAGTGACACAGCATCAGCCGTGCGATCGCTCAACGAGCAATTTACTCAAAGGCTCGCGCACTCGAAAACAGCATAAACTACAAACAGTGTTAGGTGCTTTCACCTTCGGAGTCCTTTCTAATCTAGTCATCACAACTCCAGGATTGGGCGCAGAGCAGATTGCCTTTTACTACCCTCCATTTGGTGAATTTACCCTCTCTACACGTTCTTTAGAAATATTTGCTAAAGAAGGTAAGATTACCAGTGAGTTCGGTTTTTATGCTAAACGGATTAAACCAGAGCAATTAGCTCAACTACGAGAGCTGCTTGGGAAGCGATTTGAGGTTACCCCTACTCTGGTGTCTCAATTCACCTACTCACGTATTGGTGAAAATTTGCTCCAACGTATGGGAGAATTACTCAAAACTGAGAAAAGTCAAAATGGTTTCTATGCATTGCGCGGAGCGTTGATTTTATCGGCAGCAACTCCTGAAGGTTTAACTCTTGTCAACGTTATCCGTCGCTATCCCAGTCGCAGTATTCGGCTAAACTTGGGTGGCACTCAAGAAATTATTGGTAACTTGGCAGATTTGCTTAAGCGAAGAGATGCCGTTGTCTTCATAGTCAAGCAAACAGCAGAAGCAGAAGCAGCAAACAGTCCAAAAATTGATTTCTCCCAACAGCCAGATTTGCGACGAGCAGGTTCTTTTCGCTGGCAGAAGAAAAATATTGAGATGGATGATAGGGCAAGAGAGCGCCGTTTCGCTGTAGATTTGTATTTACCTCAAACACAAACTCCTTCTTCTGGTTTTCCTCTCATTGTCATTTCCCACGGCGTAGCAGAAAACCGCGAAACTTTTGCCTATGTAGCTCAACATCTTACATCCTATGGCTTTGCCGCTGCAGTCCTTGAACATCCAGGAAGTGATGCTAAGCGATTTCAGCAATACTTTTCAGGATTAGCAGGTCCTCCAGAAGCAAACGAACTAATCAACCGTCCTCTAGATGTGAAGTTTGTACTAGATGAACTTCAGCGTCTTTCCTCAGAAGATCCTACCATTAAAGGGCAACTAAATCTGCAACAAGTAGGAGCGCTCGGTCATTCTTTAGGAGGTTATACAGCTCTTGCTTTAGCAGGAGCAAGTATAGATTTTCAGCAAGTGCGCAAAGATTGTTATCCTAACCGCTCTTTGAATCTATCAGTTTTCTTGCAGTGTCGCGCTGGTGAGTTACCCCCTGGTAGTTATCCCATTCAAGACCCAAGAATCAAAGCTGTGATGGCAATTAATCCTTTGAATAGTACTATTTTAGGACAAAAGGGAATCAGCCAAATACAAGTTCCAGTGATGTTGGTTGGTGGTAGTCAAGACATTGTTACCCCTGCAGTACCAGAACAGATTCGCCCTTTTACCTGGCTTTCTACTCGTAATAAGTACCTTGTTCTCATGGAGAATGGAACCCATTTCTCTACTTTAGATAAACTAGATACTGGTGAGAACGTATTACCTGTTCCACCTAGTTTAATTGGACCAGATCCGGCGATCGCTCGTCCATATGTCAATGCCCTCAGCTTAGCTTTCTTCCAAACTCATCTGTTGAATCGACAGGAATACCGCCCCTATCTTAGCGCATCCTACGCCCAGTTTATCAGTAAATCACCATTAAACCTGAGCCTGGTACAGTCATTTTCAGCAGAAATGTTAGCACCAATATATGATGGCACCTATCAACAATCCGCCCAAGGTACAAGGTAAACCAACCTGTCTCCTGTAGAGACGTTCCCCCGGAAAGTCTCTACAATTACGATGGTTTTGCTTCACGCTTCTTCTACCTCAAGTTGCGCTGCTGTAACTGCATCAAAAGCGAAAGCTAAAACTAGGGGCATGGGACATTTCAGCACGTAGGTAGATATGATAGCGACGATAGTACCGATCGCTGCTGATATTGACCAAAATATTTCCTCTTTTGTTTGTCCCTTTTGCTGTTTAATCAATCTCAAAACGTGTGTGGGAATTGGTTCTGGCATTACTGCTCCTGGTGGAAAAGCCCAGAAGTTGTTACACCGCTCAATAAATAAATCTGTCCAGCCATTTTCTTGGCACCATTCTTCAATCCATTCATCTGAGTAATGTTTCATAGGGGAGATGACAATTGGTATCTGCATGTTGTTCGGAAAAATAGTCATAAATAGGCGATCGCTGATAGATTTGGCTATTGCTATATAAATCTAGATAATTGAATTATTTTTAAGCTTTGTTAAGCACATTAAACATCTGTAATAGTTATCAAATAATGCTTTACTTAATCCAAGGCTAACAGGATATAACGCCAACTTGCTTTAAAAGAAAATAAACTTTACCTGGAGCGTGGTAACGTAATATTTCTCAATAATAAAGTGAATCCAGAAACCCGACAACTTTTACGAAGTTGGGTTTCTAACTTATCCAAAACGCCTAAATAGCTGCCCTCTGCCTTTTTTCTGGTAAACTAACGTGTAGCGACCTTTACATACAATTGGCTACCCCATATGTTCTGGCGGCAACTAACAGCGATTCTTGTAGCGATTAGTATATTTTGTTGGGCTACACCAGCACTAGCAGATTGGACTCATCCGCTATCATTTAGTAACGCGGAGTTGACAAGACGCGACTTCTCTGGTCAAACTTTGCAAGCGTCTGAATTTTCTAACGCTAATATGGAATTGGCAAACTTTGCTGGGGCTGACTTGCGGGGAGCAGTTATGAGTGCTTCTGTAATGACGAAGGCAAATTTACACAGTGCGGATTTAACCAATGCACTGCTAGATCAGGTAAACTTAACAGGGGCTGATTTAAGCGATGCCATTTTCACAGAAGCTCTTTTACTTAGGAGCATATTTACAGATGTAAATATTGCTGGAGCAGATTTTACTGATGCAATTTTGGATGGGGCGCAAATTAAGGAACTGTGTCTTAAAGCAAGTGGCATGAATTCTCAAACAGGCGTGGAAACTCGTGATTCTCTAGGGTGCAAATGAAGCGTGTTGGTGTAATTGGTGGCGGACAATTGGCATGGATGATGGGGGATGCTGCTAAGAAATTAGGAGTAGAATTGGTAGTACAAACTCCAAGTGTTCAAGATCCTGCAGTCAGCATTGCTGTTGACACCGTTTTCGCCCCAGTAGATGATGCAAGAGCTACAAGTGAGTTAGCCAAAAAATGCGATGTCATCACCTTTGAGAATGAGTTTGTTAATCTAGAAGCTTTATCACTCTTAGCTCGTCTTGGGATTTGCTTTCGTCCCAGTTTAGAAGCATTATCTCCCCTTTTAGATAAATATCATCAACGTTGCTATTTACAAGAATTGGGTTTACCAGTACCAAAATTTTTTGCCCCCACTCCCTCTGTCCCCCACTCCCTCTGTCAGCTAGGTTTTCCCCTAGTTTTGAAAGCTCGTCGTCACGGTTATGATGGACAGGGTACGTTTATAATTGAAGATGACGATAGTCTGAGGGAAAAATTACAGGGCTTAGGTCAAGATAATTTTTTATGGGAAGAATTTATACCTTTTGAGCGGGAAATAGCAGTAATTGCGGCGCGATCGCTCACAGGAGAAGTTACCATATACCCAGTGGTAGAAACTCAACAAGAGCAGCAGGTGTGTCGGCGGGTGATTGCACCAGCTAATTTGCAGCCAAAACAGGTTGAGGAAATAGAACAGATAGCTCACACTATACTGAGTAGTTTAGCAGCAGTGGGAGTTTTTGGCATTGAACTATTCTTAATTGGCGATCGCCTTTTAGTCAACGAAATAGCTCCTCGCACTCATAACTCTGGGCATTTCTCCCTAGACGCCTGTAAAACTTCTCAATTTGAGCAGCACCTCCGTGCAGTTTGTGGTTTACCTTTGGGCGAAACAGATTTGATTTGTCAGAGTGCTGTAATGGTGAACCTATTAGGTTACGAAAATGCCCACAGCGACTACACAACAAAACGTTCCCTAATCGCGCAGATTCCTCGCTCTCACATCCACTGGTATGGTAAAGAGTCACGCCCAGGACGTAAATTAGGACACGTTACCGTTTTACTATCTCATCTTGACTACGATTGGGCAAGTGCGATCGCTCAAACCATAGAATCCATCTGGTATCCCCACCCGTAGATACGCCCCGGTGGGGCGTCTGGTAGATTTGCCAAAAAAATTTCCATTTAGAACACACAAAATCGAATTGAAGGCTATAATGGGGTAGTTGCACTGCGACGTTGGTGACTGCCATCAAGTTTTTTGATCTATGCCTTTAATGATAAGGGAACCATAGAACGCTCGTGGCAGTAGACCGGGCATGTACCCGGAAACTTTAAACGAGATTATTGGTACCCACCTGGTTTAACCAGGTCATAAACTTAGGTAAAACGGCGTTGCGGTGAACTTAAAAATTAGCTCCCAGAGTCGGTTAAGACTTGGGAGCTTTCAAATTATTAGAATTATTTATATGTATAATAAGTAATTAAAAATTGCTAGTCAACAATTTAATACTGATACTAAACCAGTATTTTAGTTGAATTAAATATACTAAGAACATAGACGCTCATTCAATAAATGGAGTCCTCATCTTATGTAGAAAAATAAGTCTAACTTGCTGCTAATTTAGCTCTCAATTAGAGTTAAAATCTTCATCAATAGGTTTAAATTGTGGTTAAAGCCTAAAAAGTTGTTACAAGAAAAAAATATTGTGTTTCCAGCTTCAGTCTTGAAACTAAACAATGGTTTAACATTTATTCATCAAGAAATCCCCACCACACCTGTGGTTGTAGCAGATATTTGGGTACGTGCCGGTGCAAATAATGAGCCAGAGCAATGGATGGGCATGGCGCACTTTTTAGAACATATGATTTTTAAGGGTACTGCCATGTTACCCCCAGGAGAATTTGATCGGGAAATCGAAAATCGGGGCGGGGTAACAAATGCGGCAACAAGTCATGATTACGCCCATTACACTCTTACCACAGCGAACATTTACCTGTGTGATACTCTACCCTACTTATCGGAATTACTTTTAAATGCAGCGATTCCAGAAGATGAATTTATCCGTGAACGGGATGTTGTACTAGAGGAAATTCGTCAAGTACATGACGATCCAGATTGGATAGGATTTCAGTCTCTAATTTCCAGTATATACCAAAATCATCCTTATGGACGTTCGGTACTGGGAACTGAGCAAGTATTGATGCAGCATTCACCGCAAGCAATGCGTTGTTTTCATCGCACTCATTATCAACCAGAAAATATGACAGTAGTGATAGTCGGGGGCATCGCTGAAGCACAAGCGTTGGAATTAGTCAACGATACTTTTGCTAACTTCGCGCCTCGTTGTAGTGATTTTCCCAAAAGGGAAGAAGTGGCAGAACCAATCATAGCTGGAATTAGGCGCAAAGAACTTTGCTTACCTCGACTAGAGCAGGCACGATTATTGATGGCGTGGGCAACACCAGGCGTGGAAAAACTGCGGGTATCCTACGGTTTAGATTTACTATCAGTATTATTAGCAGAAGGACGAACCTCTCGTCTAGTGCGCAAATTACGAGAAGAATTACAACTAGTTCAAGGTATATGTAGTAATTTCTCTTTACAAAGAGACTCTAGTTTATTTACAATTACAGCTTGGGTAGATGTAGAACAAATAGAGCGTGTTGAGTTTCTCATTCGCCTTCTTTTAAATGATTTACTTGAATATGGAATAAGCGAGTCGGAATTAGCACGATGCCAAAGGCTACTATCTAATGATTATGCTTTTTCTACAGAAACACCAAATCAAATTGCTGGGCTTTATGGTTACTACAACACAATTGCCTCGGCTGAGTTAGCAGTGAATTACCCAAAACAAATTCAATCATTTACTACCCAAGAACTGCAAGAATTAGCACAAGAGTATCTTTCTCCTGAGCGTTACGCAATTACTGTACTCAAACCCTCCAACAGTTGACAGTTGACAGTTAACAGTTGACAATTCCCCAACCAACAACCAATAACCAAAACATGACAACTTCGCTCGCTAAATCAACAATCCATCGCACTGTGTTAAATAATGGCATTGTGGTGCTGGTGGCAGAAAATCCGGCGGCAGATATTATTGCAGCAAGAATTTTTCTCAGGGCGGGAAGTTGTTATGAAACATATGAGCAAGCAGGGTTAGCGCATTTACTATCAACAACCATCGCCAAAGGATGCGCTAACCTCTCCAGTTTTGAAATAGCCGAGCGCATCGAGTCACAAGGTGCTTCTTTGAGTGCAGATACTGCAGCTGACTACTTTTTATTGTCTTTGAAAACGGTAACGGCAGATTTTGCGGAAATTTTAACATTGGCAGGACAAATTTTGCGCTCGCCAACTTTCCCAGAAACAGAAGTAGAATTAGAGCGCAAAATCGCCCTCCAAGACATTCGCTCACAAAAAGAGCAGCCCTTCTCCGTCGCTTTCGAGCAACTGCGACAGATGATGTACCAAAACCATCCCTATGGGCTATCGGCTTTGGGAGATGAAACAACGATGAGCCGCATTACTCAAGCAGATTTGGTAAATTATCATCAAACCTATTTTCGTCCAGATAATATGGTGATTAGTATTGCAGGCAGAGTAACACCAGCAGAGGCAATCGTATGGATAGAAAAAGTTTTTGGTGATTGGCTTGCTCCTAATAACCAACCATTGCCCACATTAAATTTACCAGCAATCAAAGTAGAACCGCAGCGTAGTCTTACCCCGCAACAAACACAACAATCAATCTTGATGTTGGGTTATCTCGGCACATCAGTAGATTCTCCTGACTACGCTGCACTGAAATTGCTGTCTACATACTTGGGAAATGGACTTTCCAGCCGCTTGTTTGTGGAATTGCGCGAAAAACGTGGCTTAGCATACGAAGTATCTGCATTTTACCCCACAAGATTGTACCCAGCATCATTTGTAGTTTACATGGGTACAGCACCAGAAAACACCAAAGTAGCACTTTCGGGATTAAAAGCCGAAGTAGATTTGTTATCTACTACTCAATTAGAAGAAAGCGCCCTTACTGCTGCTAAGAACAAAATACTCGGACAATATGCACTAGGTAAACAAACCAACGCGCAAATTGCTCAAGTTTATGGGTGGTATGAAATTTTGGGATTGGGAATTGATTTTGATAGCCAATTTCAACAGGCGATCGCGGCTGTCAGTGCTAGTGATACAATAGACGTAGCTTGTCGGTATTTACGGGAACCTTATGTGTCCTTAGTCGGTCAAGAAGAAGCAATTAACAATGCGTGAAAAGTAGCCGAGTTTTCAGAAATTTTTACTTTGTTTACTGGACAACAGTGGCTGTAGTATTAGCATGATACCGGGGGGAGCTAAATCCATGAAAGGCACAACAAAGGCAGAAGGCAGATGGCAGATGGCAGAAGAGACAAATAGGAGGAGTTTAGAACTTCGACTAATTAATTTCAAAAATTTGGTGGGGGTATTAAACCCAGATGGAGCAAGGAATAAAGGGCAAAGCAAAATTGCTTCTGCCTTCTGCCTCCTGCCCTCTGCCTTCGTTGGCTTTTGTGCGCCTCTAGTTCTTGGTTTTGGCGTAGTATCAATGCTAGCACCACAAGCCACAGCCCAAGTAACGACGATGGGAAACATCAACCGCCCAAACCTCAAAGCAGGTAGTAAGGGAGAATCAGTATCGGAACTTCAAGCAGCTTTGAAACTCTTAGGCTTTTACAAAGGTACAGTGGATGGTTTCTATAATAATGCAACTGCTAGCGCTGTTTCCCAGTTTAAACAATCAATTGGCTTGAAACCAGATGGCATCGTTGATGCTAGTACTTGGCAAGGACTTTTCCCGAATGATCCCATCGTAGCATCAACAGAATCATCTACGAGAGCCAGAAATTTTCCTGTGCCAACAGAAACTAACACTACCACCCAGGTTAATAATTCCGACGACGAGTCAACAGCAACACAAACTACCACTACTAGAGTAGTTGATTCCGACAACGAATCAACAGCAACACAAACTACCACTAATACTACTAGAGTTACTAATTCCAACGAACCAAGACCAACAACACGAACCACTACTAGAGTTACTAACTCTAACAACCAGCCAAAAACGACAACACGAACTACCACTAATACTACTAGAGTTAATCCCAGAAACGAACCAAGACCGGCAAAACCAAATACAACTAGGGAACAAAGAACTTCCTTACAACAATCATCGCCTACAAGAACGCAAGTTACTCGCACTCAGTCAACGATTCGGCAATCTAACCCCAATCGCAATCAGTCATATGCTCGCACTCAGTCAACTACCAGAACAACTACTTCCTCTGGTGTTCAATATACTTCCGCAGGATTGCCAATTTTGCGTGTGGGAATGAGTGGCTCTGAAGTTGTCAGGTTGCAACAACGTCTACAAAGACTTGGTTATATAGATGATATCGACGGTGATTTTGGTGCAGAAACTGAGGCGGCAGTTAAGTCTTTACAACGGCGCTATGGTTTGGAAGCTGATGGTGTAGTTGGTGGGGCTACTTGGGATATTCTCTCGCGGCGAGGTAGGGTGAATTGAATCTAACCCAGAGCAGATTTTGCCAGTAAATAAATAACTCTATCACCTGCGACTGATGTACTCACTCCTGGTTAATTTACACAATCGTTATGTAACTAACGATTGTAATTTAATTTCAAGGAAAAAAATGACTTCTGAAAATAAGAATAACATCAATAACCCAGCAGCCGCAATCCCTGGTATGGGTTATCCTGGAGAAGAAGCAGCCACTAACTCTGTAGGTGGCAATTATTCAGATACCGCCGAAGATTTGAATGATTCTAGCCATGATGAAGATAACGTTGATGTGCCAATCCCCCAGTCTTTTGGCGAAGAAGATGAAAATATTGTCGATCGCCAATTAGGAATTATTAGCCGCGTCGCTGGTTAATAATTATTTACCATCGCCGATGCACTTAGATAAATTATCTGTGTGCATCTGTGTTAATCTGTGGTTGAATTTACATTACCACAAAATTTTATAAAAAACTCTATGCTTCACTTTATCATAACTTGGTTGGGAAGTGCGATCGCATTGCTAATTACTGGATACATAGTTCCTGGCTTCGTCGTCAAAAACTTAGGTGTCGCCCTTTTAGCCTCAATTATCATTGGGCTAGTCAACGCCTTAGTGCGACCAATCTTAGCAATTCTAACATTTCCCATCACCCTTTTTACCTTCGGTTTATTTTTATTTGTTGTCAACGCTTTGAGTCTTTGGCTAGCAAGCGCCCTCACTCCTGGCTATGGTTTTGAAATCAACGGTTTTGCTGCTGCTTTGCTAGGTTCCATTGTACTATCAATTGTTTCTAGCATAGTTAACTATTTCCTCAGAGCAATTGAATAAAGACTGCGCAACCGCTACCGTTACCATCCCCTGCGCCGAGAAACGAAAAACTTGTTTGGGAACTAATAACCTCACCTCAACAGAAACCCGGTTTCTCTGAGAAACCGGGTTTCTAAAAGAAACGGCACATAAAGCCGCAGCCTCAGCAACACTAGGAGTTCCCACAGATTCTCCCACAACTAGGTTCGGATTGGGGACAGAAACCGTGCACAAAACATCAGCCGAAAAAAACTTTAAAGGCAAATTGCGACTTTGGCAAAATTGCACCAAACCAACTTCATTCCTCTTGGTGTCTATGGTAGCAAAACCTGCAATCGCACTTCCTAGCAGTTGATTGTCTCTAAACACTTGCCCAATTGCCATTTCAATTATCTGTTGTGAAGTTCCCCTCACACAACCAATTCCCACCCACAACTGTGGAGATATTGCGCTCATTCCTGCGCACCTACAGCTTTCAACATCCGCACTATCCGCCCATACCCATTAAACTCGGCTAACATCAAAGCTGTATAACCACCGTGGTTTTTCAATTTCGCATCTGCCCCTGCTTTCACCAACAATTGCACCGCTTCACCGTAACTCCGCGCCGCCGCCCACATTAACGCTGTTGCTCCTGCCCCATCTTGCCAATTCACATCTGCTCCCTTGGCGACAAGCAACTGTATTATATTGATGTGGTTGCGTTCTGCTGCTTTAATCAAGGCAGTTTTACCATCATCACCTTGAGTATTGACATGCGCACCTGCATCTAACAACAACTTTACTATTTCAATGTGTCCTTGTGTAGCTGCTAGTGTTAACGGTGTCTCACCCAAATTTTTCTCATTAACTTTTGCCCCACTACGCAAAAGTGCTTCAACTATTTGGCTGTGTCCTTGTAATGCTGCTATTAGTAAAGGTGTATCGCCTAAATTGTTTCTTTTGTTGACATCCGCACCTCGACTAAGCAATACGAACACTACATCGGTGTAACCTTCCACAACTGCCAGATGTAGAGCCGTTTCACCATCTTTATCTTGAGTATTTACATCTATACTATCAGCCAGTAAAGCTACTATATCACTGTGTCCTGCTGCTGCTGCCGCTGAAAGTGCTGTTCCCCCATCGTGGTTTTGTGCTCTTACTTTCACCCCCGCTGCCAACAATGCTTGTACAACATCTTTATTTCCTAAATCTGCCGCCACCATCAATATGGTTTCGCCTTCTTCATCTTGGACATTGACATCTGTACCAGCTTGTAGTAATGCTTCCACTACAGGGGTATGTCCGGAGCGTACTGCCAATTTTAAAGCAGTGTCATCATCTTGATCTTTAATATTTACATTCGCACCCGCCGCTAGTAAAACTCGCACTACGTCAACGTAACCTTTTAAAGCTGCTGCCATCAAAGCAGTGCTGCCATCTTCATTTGTTGCATTGACATCCGCACCACTTTGTAGTAAAAATTTAACTGTATCAACTTCATTGGCACTAGCCGCTAACATCAAAGCCGTCAAACCATAACGTTTTCTCTTCAGGTTAATATTTGCACCACTTGCTAGGAGACTTCGCACAATTTCGGTATAGCCGAAACTTGCCGCCAACATTAACGCTGTTGTACCATCACTGTCAACCACGTCTACTTTAGCACCAGATGCCAGTAGTGTTTGTACCCGCTTGATATCGCCACTTTTAGCTGCCTTCAACAGTAATATATCGTTATTTTTATTCATTTTCTCCCCCACTCCCCTACTCCCCCACTCCCCTACTCCTTATTCCCCATCTTCTCATCTCCCGATCCCAATTAAGGTTATGCTAATTTTTATAAAGATTTAAGACTAGAGGAGAGCTTATGAATTTGCCACTATCACCAGAAGTTAAATATTGGTTAAACTTTTTCCACCCCGTCTTGATGTGGGCATTATTGCTACTTTCCTTTTATGCTGCTTATTTAGGACTACAGGTACAACGAACTAGAAATGCTCAAGGCGAAGAAAAGAAAGAACTAATCAAAGGTAAGTATAACGTCAAACATTACCAAATTGGTTCGATCATCTTAGCCTTGATGGTGCTTGGCTCCATTGGGGCGATGGCTGTCACCTACATCAACAACGGTAAATTATTCGTCGGCTCTCACCTGCTTGCAGGATTGAGTATGACAGGTTTAGTAGCAATTTCTGCTTCCCTATCTCCTTTTATGCAAAAAGGGGCAAACTGGGCAAGACTTTCTCATATCTTATTAAACTTCGTTCTTTTGGGACTTTTCCTTTGGCAAGCACTCACTGGTGTGGAAATTGTCCAAAGAATTCTTAGCCAAGCATAGGTAGTCAATTTTCTAAAACGCCCACGGAACAAAGGCTATAAGCCAGGAACTACACCTACGTGGGCTGAAGAAACTTTCATAGGCACAGCTACGGCAGCCTTTGTTCCTATAGCGACACCCTAGAAGGGTGTCGGATTTTGGTGAAGGTTATGATCCCAAAAACCGGATTTGTGGGCAATTAGAGATTCACAAATATAAACGAGGATTGGTAAGTATTTATTTTTTCTGATAATGATTAAAATCTATACCTTGAGACTGATGAAAATCTTCTTGAACTTTGCGAGTTAAACGACGAGACACTTGACGCACAATTTGATTGAGTAAGCGATCGCCAGTAGATTGAATCAAAGATTTGGATAACCGCTGAATAAACTTAGGAAAATGAACATAAACAGTCAGATCCAATTCCCATTCTACACGAGTAACATCAGACTGTTCTACTAACCGTAAAGACGAGTGATAGTCTACATCATAACCGGGGGGTTGATAACCCGGAACAGGGATAGTACGAATGCGGTAAACGTTTTCTTGTGGAGGTAAAAGTTCCAAACCCACTTTTGGCTCTACCTCATAACCAAAAGAACCAAAGCGACCGATGGTTAAAGCATAGCCATTTTCCCCCAACTGTTCAACCTTCATTGGTTCAGCACAACGGGAAAACCATGAAGAGTGACTATTGAGATACTCAGCAACAGTGCTAGAAGAGGCGTACATTTCCATAAAGTCGCTATAACAGCCGTGAAACTTGGTTGCTGTCAATGTTTCTATGGCTATCTCTTCCGGATTAGACGCAGAGGAAAAAACAGCTTTTGTTTCCAAGGATTGGTACTCGTGGTTTTTGGAAAGCATAAATGCGTTCAAACGTGATTCTTTGAGCGTTTACCTAAATTAATGATTCCCATCATTGGTGCGACATTGCGCACTCTTGAACCATTTTGACTGAAACCTCAATAATCTGTCATAAAATTCATCTAATCTATACAATAGAGAATAAAAAACAAAGATACTAGTTTCCCAGGATAGCGTATAACATGAAAGCATTTGTAGCAGGGGCAACAGGCGAAACAGGGCGTCGAATCGTCCAAGAACTTACAGTGAGAAATATTCCCGTTCGTGCCTTAGTGCGGGATGTGGAAAAGGCTAGAGGTATTTTACCCAATGGCGTGGAGTTGGTAGAGGGTGATGTTTTAAACCCACAAACCCTAAATTTTATCACAGATTGCACGGTACTACTGTGTGCTACAGGAGCAAAGCCGAGCTTTGACCCCACAGGACCTTATAAAGTAGATTATGAAGGTACGAAAAACTTGGTTGATGCTGCCAAGGCTAAAGGAATAGAGCATTTTGTCTTTGTTAGTTCCTTGTGTACTTCCCAGTTTTTCCATCCCCTGAATTTGTTTTGGCTGATTCTGGTGTGGAAAAAGCAAGCTGAAGAGTACATAATGAAAAGCGGTCTTACTTACACGATTGTACGCCCTGGTGGTTTAAAGAATGAAGACAACACCGATAAGATCGTCATGCAAGGTGCAGATAGATTATCTGAGGGCAGCATTCCTCGGCAAAAAGTTGCTCAAGTTTGTGTAGAAGCTTTGTTTGAACCAGCATCACGTAATAAAATTGTCGAAATTGTTGCCAACGCAGACGCACCCGCTAAAAGCTTTGGAGAGTTATTTGCTAATGTTGCTTAAGGAATAGGAGTCAGTAGACAGGAGTCAGAAGTTAAGATAAAGGAGACGCTAACTCAGCTTCTCCTGGTAAATTGTGTTTGTAGTCAGCAGCACCGTTAGGATTTAAAAAACTGAGCGACAAAATTTAGATATCCTTGCCGCCCGCCTTTTTTCGTCCACAGCTTGACTGAAGACTGAATCCGTTTTAGGCAATGCACCATTTCCGACAAGGTTTTTGGTGTCATATCCATATTCGGTAATTGCTCGACTTCATCTGATACCTCTCGCAAATTTGATATTTTGTAGAACGTCTAAATACTGCTCTTCAAAAGTCATTATCCCAAATTTATTAGTATGAGATAAATTATAGTGGAATCCACTACCATTAACAGTTTCCTCAACAGATATAGAACATACCAGCTTTGCAGAAAGACAGCTATTTGTCCTTACAACACAGAGAATTGTGCTTATCGGGAGAGGTAAATGCGATCGCACTCACGCTACAACCAAATTATTGACTTGTCGTAGTGGTGCAAAAAATGAATAAAACAACCGAAAAACCTGTTGATTCAACCAAGAAACCATCGAAAGCTGCACAACCATCTTTTTTCACATCCGCTTGGGAAACTGGGAAGAACGTAGTAATTTCAGCCGATGAAGCCAGAATTGCAGCGGTAAAAAACACACACAATTTGATTGAGCAAGCTACTCGCAGTGCAGGAATTTTAGCAAATCGCCTTGGTAATAACTGGCTAATTCGCAAGTTAGCAGGCGTGCTGAATCTCAAATGGTTGGTTGGTGCTGCTAGTAATGTAAATTTAGAACAAGCTCAAGCAGCAGTAACCAAGCTCAAGCAAGAGCATCCCAATGAATCACCCAACCAGATGGCTCACCGCATCATGATGGAAAAAGCTGTCAAAGCTGGTGGGATTGGGTTGGCAACAAGTATTCTCCCAGGAGCAGCAGTTGCTCTATTGGCAGTTGATTTAGCAGCGACGACAGAATTACAATCACAAATGGTTTATCAAATTGCCGCTCTCTATGGTTTAGATTTAAACGATCCTGCTCGTAAAGGTGAGGTTTTGGCAATTTTTGGTTTGGCGTTGGGTGGTGGGCGTCTATTAAAAGCCGCAGGTTTGGGTTTGTTGCGCAATATTCCTTTTGCTGGTGCGGTAATTGGTGCTAGCTCTAATGCGACAATGATTTATTCTTTAGGTTATGCAGCTTGTCGATTTTATGAAACCAAGCTAGATGCATCAAAGTCGTTGACTTCTCAAGAAACAATTTCTCAGTTAAAGGCACAAAGTGAGAATTATCTTGAAAGTGCGATCGCTCAAGCAGCGGTGATGGATCAAATTTTAGTTCATCTGATTGTGGCTAGCAACCCAAACAAGACTTGGGCAGAGATTTTACCAGATATACAACCACTCAATCTTAGTTCTTCTTCAATGGATGCGATCGCAGCAAATATCCATTCACCCCAGCCTTTAGATACACTGATAAACCAACTTAACCGTGATTTTGCTGTACCCTTGTTAGCTCAGTGTTATCGCATTGCTCAATTAAATCATGAAGTTAGCTCTACTGAACAACAAATTCTGGAGGCGATCGCATCTAAATTTAATATTGACTTAAATTATATCAAATCAACTGTTAATAGCTAACTGTATTACCCAAATACCACTCATCAACTTGAATAACTTCGTTAGCCGCATAACTATTAAGCTAATAGTGTTATGTCAATACCTCTGGGGATGGAATTTAGGAATTGATCAACTACTGTTGCGAGTACCAATTTGCTGAGCAGCTATGCCTATGGGGTGAAAATTTTTGGACATCTGAGCCACTATACTACGTCAATAGCAGTACATAGGAATTTGTTTGGGGGTTTTGATTAGCAGCCCAGAAGGTAGGTGGATGCAAACAATTACGAGTGATTTGAGAGGGAGTACGATCGCCCGTCGTTTAATGCCAAGTGCGATCGTGCTACCTTTGATTTTGGGTTGGTTAATTCTGAAGGGACTCCAGGCGAATTACTACGAAGCAGCATTTGGGATATCGCTGCTAGTGGTTTGCTTATGTGTCATTTTTATGATATTGATTTGGCAGAGTGCAAGATATGCCAATAAAGTAGACAGAGATCGCCAATGCGCCGAACAAAAGCTTCAACAAGTAGAGCAGACTCTGCGACAACAGACAGAAGCTTTGCGAATTAGTCAAGAAAGGATGGATTTTGTGATTCAGGGCGCCGAACTCGGTGTCTGGTTTGTCAATTTACCATTTGACAAGTTAATGTGGAACGACCAATGTAAAGCGCATTTTGGTTTACCACCTGATGCTGAAGTCGATATTAATCTATTTTATCAAATGCTACATCCCGATGACCGAGAACCGACTTTGCGAGCTGTTGAATACTCTATAGCCAATGGTGTAAGCTATGACGTTGACTACCGAGTGATTGGCTCTGATGGTCAGATGGGGCGTTGGATTCGAGCTATTGGCAAAGCATTTTATGATGCATCAGGCAAACCAACCCGTTTTGATGGGATCACAATTGATATTACCGAGCGCAAACGCGCTGAAGAGCAAATTCGCCAACTTAATGAAACCCTAGAGGAACGAGTAAAACAACGCACTGCTGAACTAGAAGCAGCGAACAAAGAACTGGAATCGTTTTCTTATTCAGTTTCTCATGACTTGCGCGCACCCCTGCGTCACATTGCCGGATTTGTCGATTTGTTACAAAAACGCCTTAGTTCAAAAGTACTAGATGAAACTAGTAGGCGTTACCTCAACATTATCACTGACACCAGCAAACAAGCAGGTAAATTGATTGATGATCTATTAGCCTTCTCCCGGATGGGGCGCACCTCCATGCGCTACACCACTATTAATATGAATCAATTGGTGCAGGAGATAAAACACGATTTAGAGCCAGAAACCAAAAAACGTCTGGTGAATTGGCACATTACTCAGTTACCTACTGTGCAGGGTGATGTGGCTATGTTAAGGCTAGCTTTGCGCAATCTGCTGGACAATGCCATCAAATACACTAGGAATTGTCCTACAGCAGAAATTACCGTAGGTAGTACCAGTAGTAATGAAGAAGTTGTGTTCTTCGTGCGGGATAATGGAATTGGTTTTGATATGCGCTACGTTCATAAACTTTTTGGAGTTTTTCAACGTTTGCATACCGATTCCCAATTTGAAGGCACAGGCGTTGGATTAGCTAACGTCCAACGCATCATACACCGTCATGGTGGGCGCGTCTGGGCAGAGGCACAGATAGAAATAGGGGCGACATTTTATTTTGCGCTACCAAGGGGGACAGGATTGGAGAGTGGAGAGTAGAGTGCAAGGAATGGAACTCAAACGCATTCTCCTAGTAGAAGACAGCATTAACGATGTGGAGTTAATCCTGACTTCTCTGGCAGAAAATCATTTAGGTAATGAAGTCGTCGTCGTCCGTGATGGCGAAGAAGCTTTAGATTATCTGTATCGTCGAGGAGTGTATCGATTACGCCGAGAAGGAAATCCTGTGGTGGTATTACTGGATCTTAAACTACCTAAAGTGGACGGAATAGAAGTTCTCACACAACTGAAGGCAGATCCAGATTTACGCATAGTGCCAGTAGTGGTGTTAACATCTTCCCGTGAAGAGAAGGATTTAGCTCGCTGTTATGAACTTGGCACAAATGCATACGTAGTTAAACCCATCGATTTTCATGAATTTGTCGATGTAATCAAGGGGCTGGGGTTATTTTGGGCAATAATTAATGAACCGCCCCCAGGTTCTATCCCTCCGGCACGCAGTAGTCAAGGAATTGCAGGAGTATAGTAATGTCAGGTCTAAGGTTCCTCTTGCTTGAAGATAGTCCGCTAGATGCTGAATTGATTCACGCCCAGTTGACAGAAGGGGGTATTTCGTGTATAATAGTGCATGTGAAAACTGAGCAAGAGTTTCAAGCGGAATTAGAGCAATGTAACTTTGACCTGATTCTTTCCGATTACTCCCTACCAAGTTTTAATGGCATCACTGCCCTAGCAATGGCGCGGCAAATGTGTCCAGAAATACCCTTCATTTTTGTGACAGCAACAATGGGGGAAGAGGTGGCAATTGAAACATTGAAAAGTGGAGCCACAGATTACGTATTGAAACAAAGGATGGAGCGTCTGCCATCTTCGGTGCACAGAGCGCTAAGAGAAGCAGAAGAAAGACGCGCTCGAAAGCTTGCAGAGGCAGAGATACGGCGACAAAAACAAGAATTAGAACAGGCAAACAGAGTAAAAGATGAATTTCTTGCAGTACTTTCCCATGAATTGCGATCGCCTCTCAATGCTATCTTGGGTTGGTCAAAATTAATTCGTACCCGTCAACTAGATAGTGTTACCCTCAACCGCGCCCTCGAAACTATTGAGCGCAACGCCAAGCAACAAACTCAATTAATCGAAGATTTACTCGATATATCCCGAATTATTCGCGGAAAATTGTCCTTAACTCCTCAACCAACAAATCTCATCCCAGTGATTGAAGCGGCAATTGAGACAATGCGTCTAGCAGCAATAGCCAAATCTGTCGATTTAGAATTTAGGATTTTGGGGCATGAGGCATTGGGCAATGGGGATACCAATTCCCAATCGACAATCGAAAATTCCCAATTCCAAGTTTTAGGCGACGCCAATCGATTACAGCAAGTCATCTGGAACCTACTTTCCAACGCCATCAAGTTCACACCCCAAGGAGGAAAAGTAGAAGTACTACTCTCCCCCACTCCGTCTCTCCCCCACTCCCCTTCCTCTGCCCAACTCACAGTTAAAGACACAGGCATTGGTATCAACCCAGACTTTCTCCCATATGTATTTGACTCGTTTCGTCAAGCAGATGGTACTACTACTCGTAAACATGGCGGCTTAGGGCTAGGATTAGCAATTGTGCGTCATCTAGTCGAACTACATGGTGGAAACGTCACAGCTCAAAGTCCTGGAATTGGATTGGGAGCAACTTTTACTGTAACAATACCTCTGAAAGCAGCACTGACAACAAAAGCAGAAGTTACTTCTGCACCCGTTGCTCCTCCTACTCCCTTAACTCCTCTTCAGGGAGTGCGGATTTTAGTAGTCGATGACGATGCTGATTCACTGGAATTTTTAGTGTTTGCTTTAGAAAATTATGGCGCACTTACTACTGCGGTTTCTTCCGCCCGCGAAGCATTATCCGCTTTAGCATCTTTTCAACCAGATGTGTTAATTAGTGATATTGGTATGCCTGAGGCAGACGGTTATGCTCTCATCCGCCAAGTTAGAGCGCTATCACCTACATTCGGAGGAATTCCAGCAGTGGCACTAACAGCTTACGCTGGAGATAAAAACAGCTTTGAGGCACTCGCTGCAGGCTTCACGCTTCACCTTTCTAAGCCAGTAATTCCTGATGAACTTGTTCAAGCGATCGCTAATTTATTAAATCCAGATCCCCGACTTATTTAATTCGTCGGGGATCTGGTGTAATACTGATACAATAACTTATACACAGATGACAGCAATGGAAATTCGTGTTACTGATACCCAACTTTTAGATTGGGCGGGGGATAGCCTAGCGATTGGATTATTTGAAGATGCAGTCGAGTTAACCGGCGATTTGGCAACTTTAGATCAAAAGTTTGCCGGTTTGTTAACAGAATTGATTGCCGAAGAGGAATTTAAAGGTAAACTAGCTAGCAGCGTTGGTACGCGAGTAGGTGGTACTGCTACGGTTCGCAAAGTAATTCTGGTGGGTTTGGGCAAAAAAGAAGCTTTAAAACTAGATACTCTACGCAGAGCCGCAGCTAATGCTGCAAGAACTGCCAAAAAGCAAAAGAGCAAAACTTTGGCATTAAGTTTGCCAATTTGGAATAACGACCCAGCACAAACAGCGCAAGCTTTAGCTGAAGGTGTACAATTGGCACTGTATCAAGATAATCGCTTTAAGTCAGAACCTGAAGAAAATTCAATACAAGTAGAACAAGTAGATTTACTGGGATTAGGTGGACAAGAAGCAGCAGTTAGCCTTGCCAATCAAATCTGCTCTGGCGTAATTTTAGCACGGCAGTTGGTAGCAGCTCCCGCTAACTCGGTGACACCAGTTACGATGGCAGAAACTGCAACACAAATTGCCTCTGAACATGGTTTGCAGATAGAAATATTAGAGCGAGAAGATTGTGAGAAGTTAGGTATGGGGGCTTTTTTGGCAGTAGCACAAGCTTCTGATTTGCCGCCTAAATTCATTCACCTCACTTACAAGCCAGAAGGTACGCCTAAGCGGAAGTTAGCAATTATCGGTAAAGGTTTGACTTTTGATTCTGGCGGACTTAATATCAAAGGCGCTGGTAGTGGCATTGAAAGCATGAAAATGGATATGGGTGGAGCTGCTGCTACCTTAGGAGCTGCTAAAGTTATTGGTCAGATTAAACCAGATGTTGAAGTTCATTTTATCTCCGCAGTTACCGAGAATATGATCAGTGGGCGGGCTATGCACCCCGGAGATGTGATTAAAGCTTCTAATGGTAAGACTATTGAAGTTAATAATACTGACGCTGAAGGACGTTTGACTCTGGCAGATGCTTTGGTGTTTACTGAAAAACTAGGCGTAGATGCGATCGTTGATTTAGCTACCCTTACTGGTGCTTGTGTGATTGCTCTAGGAGATGACATTGCTGGTTTATTCACTCCCTCTGATACTTTGGCTACTGAGTTAGAGAAAGCCGCCCAAATCGCTGGGGAAAAAATCTGGCGCTTACCAATGGAAGAAAGATACTTTGAAGGGCTAAAATCAGGTATTGCTGATATGAAGAATACCGGTCCTCGTCCTGGTGGCTCAATTACTGCTGCTTTATTCCTCAAGCAGTTTCTCAAAGAAACTACTTGGGCGCACCTTGATGTAGCCGGTCCAGTTTGGGCGGATAAGGAGAACGGCTACAATAATGCTGGCGCTACCGGCTTTGGTGTTCGTACCCTCGTCCATTGGGTTTTGAATGAAGCGTAAAAAGGGATTGGCGATTGGGGATTAAAAGAATTTTCGCGCCTTGTACCCAATCCCCAGTACCCAATCCCCAATCCCCAGTTTAATAATCGTCAAAAGAAGATAATCTTTTTCTGACTTGATACTCCATCAACGCTCCTCGACTAATCACCCTCTGCCCATTGATACTGCGTGAGGGAATTTGTCCTTCTTGCAGTATCTGGCATAATTTACTTTGACTAATATTTAATACTCTAGCCGCTTCGGTAGTGGGAATGCCACGCCTGATGGCGCTTTGCTTCCTTCGGTAATTGACTGAAGATAAACGCATCATAGCAAGTTGTAAAGTAAAACTTTACAAATATGGTTTTTGTGAGGTTTCTAGCCTATGGGCGGATAATTGCCTCCACCTTTGGTTGAGATTCAAAAGAGGCGACATGAATTAGATACCCATCTAATTCAATTCTATTATAAAGAAATTCTTAAAAAAGAGTATAGTTTTACAAATCAAGTCTTTCTATCGCTAACATCAGCGCATCTTGTGGAGACAATACTTAGCCAAGAGATGCGATCGCCGCGATCCCTAGCTTGATGTTATGATATCTTTATATTCTCTTCCTTCAATTCTTCATCAACCTTGAGCTAGAATGCCCCCAAGGAAACATTAATTTAATCAAAATGTTAAATCTACCTGTTGCTAGTTCCGAATTAATTCTTTGTCACTACGTTAATTTTACCAACCAAATCCAAGTCGCTCGCATCTCAAATATTACCGGTTGGTTTTTTGAGCGTGTTATTTTTCCTGGGCAACGGCTTCTATTTGAAGCCCCATGTCAAGGGGAAATGGAAATTTATACAGGTATGATGGCAACTGCTCTGCTCAGTGAGCGGATTTTTTGTGAAAGTTTGCAAATTCACGCTAGTAATCACGCCACTCCATCGTCTGCTCTGAACATTTCTATGCCATCCGAGCCTGAGCCAAATCGCGAATTAGCGGTATTCTAGCACTGATATAATCACTAATAGTACTCATTTCTTCTCTAGTATATACACTCCGGTTCTGCAGTTGCTTCAGTAACTGCTGAACTAGATCTGCATCGTTTACCTTCAACAAGGTGCTTGTTTGAGTTTCCTCTACTACAGACCAAAAATGACGTAAGGTCAAAGAGTTCATAAAATATCCCTCATGAGACTGCTCAATCTTGCTGCTAAAAGCATATTAGCATTTTTTTAAATCTAAAGAAAATCTTAAATTATAAAACTAAAGAAAATCTTAAATTTTACAAATAATCATCAATTAGATACAAATCTAAATAAAGCTTAAAAATTTTAAATATATAAGAGAGTAGCCACTAGCCTCGGAAAATGCATTCCCAGTCTCAGACTGGGAACGAGAGGAGAGCGTCACGGTACTACGAACAACAAAGTTGATGGAGTACTACTTACGCTCAGGGTGTGCTTTTTCCTCCAATGTTGGAGTACCCATTTGATTAATTGTGGCAATCAACTGATACAAACGCCCTAAATCCCTTTGATTAAAGTACAAAACCAGACGTGGTAGTTCAACTGTCTCATCTTGCGCCTCTTGTGTTAAAGCCAAACTCTTTTCTATCGATCCCTTAACGAGAATATCACTGAAAGAGGTATTGAGTTGATCTAACTCGGCATCTGAAATGTCAGTTTTGAGCCGAATCACTAGGCGATCGCCCACATAGCGACAGGAGTGATAAACTTGGTAAAAATAGGTAATAGCATTGCAAGCCACATCAAGATTGTCTGTAACCGTATACAAACTGGGATCTTCGGGACTTACCAAACCTTTTTGCACTAGTTGGCGATCGATATATTCACTCCATGAGCGCCAATAATCCCCACCAGGATGATCGATTAAAATTAGAGGTACAGGACCAAACTTACCTGTCTGGCTTAAAGTCATACATTCAAAAGCTTCGTCTTGAGTACCAAAACCACCAGGAAACAGAGCAATAGCATCACTTTCTTTGAGCAGAAATAGCTTGCGGGTAAAGAAATACTTAAAGTGAATTAACTTGGGATCACCAACAATAAAAGGGTTAGCCTCCTGCTCAAAAGGCAACTGAATGTTTAAGCCAAAGGAATTTTCTCGTCCTGCACCTTCATGACCTGCTTGCATAATACCACCACCTCCGCCAGTCATCACCATAAAACCCAATTGAGTGACACGGCGGGCAAACTCTACTGCCATAAGATAATCAGGAGTTTCCGACGATAAACGCGCCGAACCGAAGATGGTGACTTTACGAACATGTCTGTAAGTATAAAATAATTGGAAACCTTTTTCCATATCAGTCAAAGCCGCCGACAAGATCTTCCAGTCCAGACGGTCAATTTCTGTATCAGCCAGACGTATGATAGTCTTTAGTGCTTGTAGGACGTACTTTTGATGCTTTAAGTTTGGTAAATGCTCAATTAACTCAGCAAGATCCGCTTGAAAAGAGTCAGATGTATCAAATAAAGCTTTAGATGTCATGAGAACTGCCGCCTGTATGGCATTATCTAATTAATTTGATGTTTAATATATCTAGCGCATTTCTATGTGGAGACGCAGTAGTTCGCGGAAAATAAAAAGCACCTGTGGTTAAAAGTCAACCAAGGCGCTGGTGACGCCTACCGTCGCCAATGACTGTAGAAGTTTATAAATTTGAGCTTCTGACTGACTAACTCTCTTAGTCAGCTGTCTTCTGACTTGAGCTATTAGCGAGCCAGCGCTGCATCCGGGTTTCCATCCGTAGGCGACTGGCGTTCTTGAACTTCAGTTCAAGGCGTTCTGAGTTCTTGTTAACCTTTAAAGATACTTTTCTAAAGTGTTGGCTAATGTGGTTTTCGGCACAGCACCGACTACCATATCAACTTTTTGCCCACCTTTAAAAATCATTAAGGTAGGAATGCTACGGATGCCATACTGACTCGCAACATTGGGATTTTCATCTGTATTAACTTTAACTACCTTTAGTTGACCTTCATATTGAGCAGAAATTTCATCTACAACAGGTGCAACCATCCGGCAAGGACCGCACCAAGGCGCCCAAAAATCAACTAAAACAGGAACCGCGCTATCCAGTACTTCCTGCTTAAAGGTAGAGTCCGTAACTTGTGCCGCTGCTGACATGCCTACAAACCTTTGCCTAGAATGTTTTCGAGTTTGCTCAAAATTCTACCATAGCAAAAACCACAGCTTTGGAGCCGGACATATACATTTATATATAGCTTTAGTATTTATTTATATATATATTAAGGAACCGCCCGAACAGCAGTCCGGGCGGAGTGTGGTGTGAGGAGTGAACGGAAACATGCGTCTCCGCTATTTCTATTGTAGGCGACAGATGAGATTTTTCCAGTAATTGTGCAATAGTTGGGAAAATTTCTTTAACAAGGAAGGACTGGGAATAGAAGAATAGAAGAATAGAAGAATTGCTGATTGCTGATTGTTCTTAGCCATTAGCCATTAGCTATTTCCTCATTTACCCATTCCGATTTGTTGAGCTTTTTGATAGACTTTGCCTTCAGTTAATAAAGAAGGGGCAATGACAACTTCTACCTGTTGCATTTCTTTAAGATTTTTGGCTCCTATTGTACCCATACTCGTTTTGAGCGCACCCAAAAGATTGTGAGTACCATCATCAAGTTGTGCTGGTCCAATCAAAATTTGCTCTAAACTACCTGTAGTCGCCACACGAATGCGTGTACCTCTAGGTAAAACTGGGCTAGGCGTCGCCATACCCCAATGATAACCCCGTCCTGGAGCTTCTTGTGCTTTAGCAAAGGGAGAACCAATCATCACACCATCAGCGCCGCAAGCAATACATTTACAAATGTCCCCACCAGTAATTAAACCACCATCGGCAATTACTGGTACATAGTTACCAGTATCTTGGTAATAATCGTCGCGTGCAGCAGCACAATCAGCGATCGCTGTTGCTTGAGGTACACCCACACCCAATACACCACGAGAGGTACAAGCGGCTCCGGGCCCAATTCCTACCAATACCGCTGCTGCTCCTGATGTCATTAAATTTAAAGCGACTTCGTAAGTTACGCAGTTGCCCAAAACCACGGGTATAGGCATGGAGCGGCAAAATTGTGCTAAATCCAGTGGCACTACAGATGCAGGCGAAAGATGAGCAGTAGAAACTACCGTCCCTTGCACAAACAATATATCTGCCCCAGCTGAAACTACAACTTCTCCATATTTACTTGCCGCCACTGGGGTAGCACTTACCGCTGCAATGCCTCCAAGCTGTTTAATTTCCTGAATTCGCTGTTCAATTAACTCCGGTTTGATTGGTTCAGAATACAGTTGTTGCATCAGGGGAACAAATTCGTCCTTCCCAACTGACGCAATCCGGTCTAAAATAGGCTCTGGATCGGCGTAGCGAGTTTGTATGCCCTCTAAGTTCAAAACACCCAATGCCCCTAACTGTGACAATTGCACAGCCATACGGACATCCACTACGCCATCCATTGCACTGGCAATAATCGGAATTTCGCGCTCAATATTGCCAATCCGCCACTTCGTCTCCGCCAATGTTGGATCTAATGTCCGATTACCAGGAACTAAAGCAATTTCATCGATGCCGTAGGCTCTCCTGGCTGTTTTTCCCCGCCCAATTTGAATGTCCACGCTGTTGATGTCCCCTAATCTGTTTAAGATAGGGTATCAAATTGTGAGGTGACTTGGAGCATTTAGATTGGAAGTGGGGGAGTGGGGGGATGTTTAAAGTCTTCCTCAAGTTCGTTGTAGTTCTCTTGTAATTTTCATACAATAAAGATCAAGCCTCTTGATAAATCTTGAATTTGAGAGCTTTAATCAACTACGTCAGAACTTTGTTAAATTCAGACACGAATTCAGCTTTGCTTCAATCCGAAACCTTAGAACTATTAGAATGGCATCGTCTATGCCAACATTTATCTACCTTTGCCGCAACAAAGTTGGGTGTAATTGCCGCACGCAGGCTGCAAGTTCCTGACTCCATTGCTCAAAGTGAACAGCTATTAGCGCAAACGAAGGAAGTTTACGAACTGGAAAGTCGCCTGACTACAGGATTATCTTTTGAGGGTATCCAAGATATTGGCGATTATATAGAAAGAGCAGAAAAAGGTAGTATTTTGGCAGGAGACGAACTGTTGGCGATCGCCACTACTCTTGCTGGAGTCAGAAATATACGACGTATAATTGATGACCAAGAAGATTTAAATGTATTGAATGCGTTGGTTGCCGATTTACGTACTTATCCAGAACTAGAGCAAGAAATCCATCGTTGTATAGATGAACGAGGACAAGTAGCAGATCGCGCCAGTGCCAAGTTGGGTGAGATTCGCAATTCCTTGCGGCAATTACGTAATCAAATTACCCAAAAACTACAAAATATTATACAAGTAAAATCAAACGCAGTTCAAGAACAAATTATTACACAAAGAGGCGATCGCTATGTAATTCCTGTGAAAGCGCCACAAAAAGATGCGATTCCCGGTATCGTTCACGATACCTCTACTAGTGGTGCAACATTGTATGTAGAACCTAATTCCATAGTTCCACTAGGAAACCAACTACGGCAGCTAGTTAGGCAAGAGCAAATAGAAGAAGAAGCTGTTCGCCGCAAGTTAACACAAGCAATAGCATCCGTAAAAGCCGATTTAGAAAATTTGCTCTACGTGGCGACAACTCTAGATTTGGCAACAGCAAAAGCACGATATAGCTTATGGTTAAAAGCGAATCCTCCCAGATTTATAAATCGGGAAGTGGAAAGCATTACCCTGCGTCAATTGCGACATCCACTTTTGGAATGGCAGCATCAGCACGAACAAGGACAACCAGTTGTACCAGTGGATTTGCTGATTCAACCAAGTCTTAAGGTAGTAACTATTACTGGACCAAACACTGGAGGTAAAACAGTTACACTCAAAACCTTGGCATTAGCAGCATTAATGGCGAAGGTAGGCTTGTTTGTTCCTGCCCGTGAACCAGTAGAAATACCATGGTTTGCCCAAGTATTGGCAGATATTGGGGATGAACAGTCCCTACAACAAAGTTTATCTACCTTCTCCGGACATATCCGCCGAATTAGTCGAATTTTAGAAGCAATAGACGAAAATGATTCCTTGGTACTTCTCGACGAAGTAGGAGCAGGAACAGATCCGGTGGAAGGAAGTGCGTTAGCAATTGCATTATTACAATATTTAGCAGATCATGCTAATTTGACGATCGCCACAACTCACTTTGGCGAATTAAAAGCCCTCAAATACCAAGATGAACGGTTTGAAAATGCTTCGGTAGAATTTGATGAAAGTACTCTTTCACCAACTTATCGTTTGCTGTGGGGCATTCCCGGACGTTCTAACGCTTTATCTATTGCTAGTCGTTTGGGATTAAAACTTGAAGTTGTCGAACAGGCGAAATCTAAATTGGGTGGAGCAACAGATGATGTAAACCAAGTGATTGCAGGATTAGAAGCACAGCGTCGTCGTCAGGAAAGTAAAGCAGCTCAAGCACAAAATTTATTACAGCAGGCGGAGAAATTATACAAAGAAGTATCCGAAAAAGCGACAGCATTAGAGCAAAGAGAAAGTACTTTGCGTGCCTCACAAGAAGTAGCAGTGCAAAAGGCAATTACCGAGGCAAAAGGTGAAATTGCCGCAGTAATTCGCCGCTTGCAGCAAGGTACGCCCACTGCGCAAGATGCCCAGCAAGCAACTAATGCTTTGAATGAAATCACCGAAAAATTTCTACCAAAGACCCCACAAAAGCCGAAAGTAGGATTTGTCCCCAAAGTGGGCGATCGTATCCGTATTCCAAAGTTAGGGCAGACAGCATTCGTGTTATCCGCCCCAACAGAAGATGGAGAGTTAAGCGTTCGCTTTGGCATCATGAAAATGACGGTGAAGCTATCTGACATCGAATCACTTGATGGTCAAAAACCAGAACCGAAAAATGTTGGGGAGAAGGCCAGAAGAACAGAAGTGGAGAAAATCACCGTTACTGCGAACCAAAATGCCCCAGCAATTAGGACATCAAAGAATACGATTGATTTACGTGGACGTAAAGTAGCTGATTCGGAACTAATTATCGATAAGGCAGTCTCAGAAGCCACAGGACCAATCTGGATTATTCACGGACATGGTACTGGTAAACTGCGGCAAGGTGTTCATGCTTTCTTAAAGCAGCATCCCAGAGTACAGCGCTACGAAGCAGCAGAACCATCTGACGGTGGTACGGGAGTTACCATTGCTTACATAGATTAAGGTTGAGGGAATAATTAGGGAACCGGAAAATCAAGGAAAAATTAAACAACAATTAACAAATAGTAATTTTCCATTTCCTACTTTTTTCCTAGAGATTTTCATCATAAAGTAAGACAAACAATGGCAGCTGTTAACCAAACTGATGTAAGCTATAGACGCAATCTGAGCTAGCTGCACAGCAAGCTTTTAGTCAATAGCATGAAGGAAACCATTCTGAACCTGCAAGAGTCTGGTTTCAAAATGGGTAACAGCAACAGCCCCTACCAGCCCGATCACCTATGCTAAAAGTTATGTACTCTGCCGCCGATTCACCCACTCCAACTTCCCAGTGGGAGGATTTAATCAAAATTAATGCCCCAAACGCAGTTCAATGGGACAACATCAAAGCCCAATTGGACTTGGTGCTTTTGGCGCTAGAAACTTTGACGGGGATTGGATCTGAGGCAATGCTTCAAGCGGCGACTAACCTGAATTTAGAGTCAAGGGTACCAGATAGGGTTGCACTGTGGCGTTTGCGTCAGTCAAACCCGATGAGAAAAGGTCAAGGAGGGCGAAAAAAACTAGATGTGGAAGAAGCGCGAGCGCTTGTATTGATCATTTGTTATCTTGCTAAACAACATCAAGAAATTATTCGTCGTGCTGTTGGTTTGTTAGAACAAATGGCTCAAAACAATCGCGAACCTCATCAGGCTGCGTTACTCGGAGATTACATTGATGCTTTCTGCAACACATATCAGGAGCGAATGGAGGAAGACGCGACTATTTCCACTGCGGAACTTACCCACCTAGCACTAAAACTGCTAATTGATTTACTTTTTTATGGTGGATCAGGTGGACACCGCCGTCTTTGGCTAGCACTCATAGACAAATCAACCAAATTTTCAATTTGAGATTCCACTCCAAATTTCCAGCCGTAGGAGCCAGGAAACGAGCCAACATCCAAAATATCCAGCTTGCAGTTCTTGCCATGCCTGTATCAAATTATGTAATCCGTCGGTATACACCGCCTACTTGCACACTAGAAATCTTGGCGCAAAGCTCAGCTTTGTCTCGTTGGATGGGGAAATCTGTCCTGAAGCAGCTACGCTTTGAGCTACGCTTTGACGCTCCACAAACACAACCAGAACAAAGAGTAGCAATTCGAGGCGATCGCGATCAACTTGAAGCCTTGTGTACAGTAGTCACAAACTACGTCCAAGAATTGCTCCAAAAACCTCCAGACAACTTCGGGGCGATGTTTGCTGAAACCCAACAGCAAACCATTACCATAGATGAAGCAACCAGAGATGCTGACACAACAACAGTGTCAAACCCATTAAAACCCTATAACAACCAAAAATTAGGCTCAGATATTAGTCTACAACCAAGCGACAGCTTAAAACATAAACTATTTCTGGGTAACTTGGCAAATCACGTATCCGGACCTGTCATTCAGCTAACTCTACTACAATTATTTGATCTTGCCACTGCCCTAGATGAGTACTCAGCCGATGTCTTGGCGCTACCAAACTTAGAAACTTCCACAGCACCAAAATTATCGACTTGGACATCAGTTGCCGCAGTATTAGTCTTAGGTGTAGCTTTAGCACCAGTTACTTGGCAATATGCCAACCGCACCAGGCAACAAGTAGCCAAGAAATCAACCACTCGTTCAGAACAAATAGCCTTAAAACCATCCCCCTCACCAAACCTCCAATCAACACCAATCCCCGCTCTCACTCCTCCAGATACATTACCATCAATTCCACAACTACCCCTAAGCACTACAAACCTTCCCACCCCGACTCCGACTCCTACTGCCAATATTTCCTCTCCACCCCCAACGTTGGCTACTTTACCTAAATCCTCAGTTTCCCCGATAATTCGTTCTTCCCCTCAATCAGCCATCTCATTACCAACACTGCAAAAAACTCCTCAATCTACCCAGATTCCTTCCCTTGATTCAAAATCTCCTAGCTTAAAGAACACAACTCCCCTGCCATCTTCACAAACCACACTAACTGTACCGGAGTTGTCCACAAAAATACCTACAGGTATTCCAACTACACCAAGTACAGCACTAAAAATACCAAGTCCACAAATTAACCTTCAACCGAATCTCAGACAAAACACTACTGGATTCATCGCTAAAAATAGTTCTGGTTCTGTGCCAGAGACTACTAGTATAAAATCACCAAACTCCCTAAGCACCACAAGTAGTGTCACCTCTACTCTACCCACCACTCCGTCTCTTAACACTCTACCAGAGCCAAATAAAGACAGTAGTAGTTCTGTCACCGGAACAGAATTAATCGCCAAATTGCGTGAGACACGCAAAACCCCCACAGAAGTTGCCACAGGCACATTGTTTGATACAGCCCAAGTTGCGGAAGCCAGAGATTTCTTAAAAAAACGCTGGCAACCACCGAATCAATTAAAACAAGCAATAGAATACAGTTTAGTGGTAGGTGTTGACGGCTCAATTGAACGAATTTTCCCCATCGGAAAATCAGCAAGAGATTACATTGATCGTACCGGAATGCCATTGATTGGTGAACGCTTTGTTTCACCCAATCGTAATGGACAAGCGGTAAAAATACGAGCTGTGTTTAGCCCTGATGGTGCGGTACAAACCTTTCCAGAAAAAGATTAAGTCCAGTTGTAAAACTGGTACGATCGCACTAAGAGAGAGAGCGTACTAATTCATACAATGATATATAAATCGCTCTCCTCACCAAACATATGCAACAATTCGGTTCTCAAAAAGACAGCGCCGCTTGGATTTTTCAAACATGGGCTGCTTTTATCCTATCTATTTCTATGACGACGGTAGGAATTATTAACTTACCCTTAGATAACTGGGTAAAAGGCTTCATGGGTATGGGGCTAGCCTTCTCCGTAGGTTCAACTTTTTCTTTAGCAAAAACTACCAGAGACTTACACGAAGCGAGAAGGCTTAACGCCAGAATCGACGAGGCAAAAGTTGAAAAGTTACTCTCACAACACGATTCTTTAAGATAACACTCAATTAGGTTCGTAGTCAGCGCTTCAGCGCTGAAGCACTGACTACAAACGAACTCATGAACTTTACATTTCTTTACATGTTCTGTTTATTCACATCAACTGATTGAATAAAAGCTCAGTTTGACTCAATCTTCTTCTATTTATTGGATCAGCAAAATTAATTTATTCACTTTCGATTAGCATTATGTAAAACCCCGGTTTATTAAGGAAACTGGGGTTTTTGTTTTGACACACCGATATTTTCTCCGATTCATTCTTCGGGTGAATAAAAAGACAAGCGCAAACCAATTAATTAGTAGAGAGATTTGTACTATAAGTTTCACATTCAAAGGTGATCGCCAACAGCGGGCGCTCTGTGTCATTGGGGCTTAACAGCCTTTTTGAATAAATCACAACAAATCATATGCAGCACTTATTTTACTACCAGTACAGGTTGGTCTAATGAGACTTTTTATGGCAAACAGTAGTCTGTGGGAATTTAAAACCTCGATTTTTAAGGTTTAGAAAACACCCTCCATATTCTTTTACTTTTTGAATGATCATGTTGAGAAACTTAATTTTCTTTAGAAGTAGTGGCGCAGATGAATTTACAAAAATCTCTAAGCTTGGGGATGATGATGACCCAATTGTTCCACCCAATTAATTTTGGATCATAAACTCCGTCTCACCTGCCAAAATCCTTCTTAACACTTCTTTACGTCTGGGTTATTTAGGCATCAGTTTGTAACTAATTCTCTAAACTTAATCCTTCTACTCTCTGCAAATCAGAATCATTAGAAACTAAAATTATACCCAGTGTAATTGCTGTAGCATTTTTTTTCAAAATATAACTAACAATATTTGTATCCAGTAAATGTGCCACTCTATTTATCTTCCAACCAAAGCCTCATCAAAAATTTTGATTTGCTCTGGAGTCAAATCGTTGAGCGTTCCAGAAACTGCTTCTAAAACTAAAAGCTTGTCAATTCTACGTGTTAATTCATCATCAGGGATAGCTCTAAATTCTTCAGGTGAAAATTTACTAAAAAGATTGACTAAATGTTCAATCCTTTCTTGTTTTTTTAATCTCACCATGTAAAAGCTACTACCTTTAAATAAATTCTCCAAAATTGGAGAGATGCGGCTTGCAAATTCTTGAGTGTATTCAGATACTTCTTGCATAAATTGATCCTCAGTTTAATTGTGAGTTTATCTATTTTAGGCTCTGCTACAATTTATTCACTTTTATCATCCAACGCTCGACGCGCTTCTAGCTTCCAGATATATAATTCTGGTAGTTTCTGGTCTTGTCCTTTTGGTTGTTGCTGATCTGGGTCATGTTTCAAACAGTTTTTCCATGATTTTAAAGCCAGATGCTTTTCTCCTTGAGCTTCTTGGACTTTTGCTAATAAACAGTGAGTAAGAGCGCGATCGCGATCCAATTTAAGTGACATGAGCAGATGTTCTTGAGCCTGTTTGTATAACTTTTGCTCAAAATACGCCCAACCAAGGTTCTTATATAATGAAGCTTTCACCATGCTGTCCTGAACCCGTGACAAAATTGGCTTTATCATCTCGACGGCTGTAGCAATATCTCCTTCAAGAATAGATAAACGAGCTAGGTTATTAATTGCAGCATCAGCAGCCCGATTGGTATATTTCATAGCAATTTCGTAGTGATGGCAAGCACTAGATAAATCCTGCAGTTTTTCATAAGCCGATCCCAGATTGTAGTGAGCCTCTGCAAAATCAGGATTAAAAGTGATTGCCCATTTCAAAAAAAATACTGCTCTTTGAAAATCCCCATTTCGGTACTCCTTGTCACCAATTTTATTCAAAGATTTAGCGATTTGAATCTTTTCTTCATCATCCGATAGTTGTAACTGGTTTTCCAGGTGTTGAATAAGTATAATTTCTGGTAGCGACTGTAACAATAAATTTTCTGGTAAATTCGCAACTTTTTCGGTTTTTTCTGGGGATAGTAGCTCTGGTTTGTATCTAGCCAATAAAGCAACTAAATCAGAGCGTTTGTAGCGACGCCCATCAGAATGTTCATTTTCTAACCCAAATTCCTGACAAATTCTTTCAATGAATTTTCTCACGCTAGGTTCTAAAATTCCCATTTTTTCGGCAATTACAGCATCCGTCTCACCTGCCAAAACCCCTCTTAACACTTCTTTACGTCGAGGTGAGAGGTGTTCAAATATTTTTTCAAACTCTTGCTGGTTCATCCTTGATTTCAATTCGCGACCATCCAAAGCCACATTTAGTACTTAAAGACTAAGTTAACAAAATTTGATGATCTATCACTCATCACTTTGGTTGACCATTGCCTAACTGGTTAAGTAACGCTCCTAGATCATTACTTTTGCTAAACCACATGTATTACTTTACATAAGTTAACAAATGAGTTGACAAATGTCCTTTCTTTTGTCACACTGGTGACAAAAGAAAATTTCAAGACATTCTAGTGATTTTTAATTTTAGGAGGGCTATTTCATTCTCGGAACTAGCGCTTACTGGTTATAAAAAGATTAAACGTTTAATGAGGATAGGAACCCTAAATGAAAACTCTGACTGTGCCAGAAACATTGAAAAACCGTGATTACACTTTAATAATTGATAAAAGTTCCAGTATGTCCACTCCAGATCAACGGAATGGTAGGACTAGATGGGAGGAAGTGCAAGAGTCTACTTTAGGATTGGCAAGAAAGTGTGAACAGCTTGACTCAGATGGCATTACTGTCTATGTATTTGCAGGTCGATTTAGACGGTATGACAATGTGACATCAGGGAAAGTAGCCCAAATATTTGAAGAAAACGAGCCAGTAGGTAACACAGATCTTGCTGGGGCAAAGTTTGATATCTGCGACACGATTACCTTTGAGCAAATGGAGAACCAAACGCTTACTGAAGTTTTGCTTGGCGCCATCAAGGACTAAATTGTACTTAACTCATAGATAAGGAAGGCGTTTTAAGTTCCTAACCAAGTCATTAATCTTCCACATGGTTTGCCATGACGAACCCGATCTCATTGGAGATGCCAAATATACAATTCCTTCTATAAGTTTTGCTTTATTAATATGCGGCATTATGGTATATCGACGTTCAAATTCATCACGGTTGAGTCTATCTACGCTGTCTGCTGAAGAAATCAAAAAATATTTGTTCAGTAAAATTGGATCTAAAAACTAATTTCAGTCATGTAGTTTCTACGTACCTGTTACTCCTATGAAGACATTTCCTAAAGCTAATCTACCAAATCTATTCCTACCCCTATTATTCCTTAGTAGTTTTTCTGTCGGATATACTTTAAAATTTTCTACTCAAGAATTAAGTGTGAAGTTTAAAGCAGAGGAATCAGCGTATGCGCGTCCACAATGGGGGCAAATAACAAAGAACGCTTTGAAATTTCTGGGTGTGCAGATTGTCCAGGAAACTTTAAAGGTTGGTGTAGAAAGTGTTCTTTCTCCAAAAAGTGCAGCGACTAAGCCAACAAACCTACTCACAAGACGCCCACATCAGTTATCCTACGTTGGCAGCTTCTTCCAATGTTCGCGTGGGTGTAAATATTATTGGAGTGAAGCTACAGGCTGGCGAATTTTTAATTCGCAACAGGGAGAATGGGAAGAAATTACATATCCATCAAGGACTGTTGTACGTACCCACAATATTTACATAAACAACATAGGAAATTTTTCTACACAACCTGTTGCACACGGATATGGGTTTGACCCGCAATATGGGTGGGTATATTTTTAATCTAAGCAGAAACGTAATATCGAACATAATACATCTCTTATCTTGAGAATTAAATATGAAGGAAATTCTTGCGTATTTTTGTCTGCCATCTGTTGCTTTTGCTTGGTTCGTACTCTTTTTGGAAAGAGAAGAAGCCAGATCCCAAGAGAAAGAAAAAGAACGAAGGGAAATGGAAGACGCGATAGAAGATTATGAAGAAGAGATGATTAAAAAAATTGCAGAACTTGAAATTGAAAATGAAGAAATGGAGAAGAAAAATAAAGCAGAAGAAGAAAGAGCAAAAAATCCTATAGTAAAGTTTTTTAGGATTACGAATAATAAATAATTGATGGCAAAAGGATTGATTGATGTATGACTGAGTTTCTTGCGTATGTCATTTTTCCCATTGTTTTATTCCTCTTAATCAGAGCTGCCAAAGCTGCAAGTAAAGAAGAACGAAGACGTGAAATTGAACGTGAAGAAGAAGAAAGAAAACAATATGAACGGGAACGAATAGAAGATGAAAAAAAGAGAATCCGTCGTAAAAAGCAAATGTTTGGATTAGAGAAAGATAAAGCTTAAATAGAGCAAGCAAAAACTATGGGTTCCAGAAATGTGGGTTCTTTAAGCTCTTAGGGAAAAATTTTGTAGGGTTTCTTCTAAATTATCACCTTCCAGAGGTTTTTGTGCTGTGTGACGGACAGCTAGGATATAAACTGTTTCTATTTCATCATATGTAAAAGTTGGTTGGCATCTGCTCCTCAACCTACAGAATTTCATTTTCCGGCTTAAGCTGTGACAACCGTTGCAAAAAATCTGCGTGTTCTTGTGAATTCAAACCTTTTTCCAGTACAGCTAAAACTGTTACTATGTCACCTGCTAATAATGCACAAATATCTAACCATAAACCTGGAAAAACACGACTTTTGATCACACCATCTGCATCAGCTTCCATTGATACATACTCACCGTTTTCCAAGGTGAACCAGTCAAGTTTCTCATCTAACACCTGCCAGACAATATATTCTTGAACACCATTGCGACAGTATGTTTCATTTTTATCATGTAAATCATTCTCTGCACTGCTAGCTGCAACTTCTACGACTAATTCTGGTGCGCCTTCAATATAATCATCTTCACTTATAGACGAACTTCCGCCATACTCATAGCGTAGTAAAGCATCTGGCTGCAGTTCGTTTTTTCCATCTAACCGAACCGTTGTATTGTCGTTAAGACCGACACCACTAGTAGCCGCTTCGTAAACTCCTAACCAAGTCATCAATCTTCCATGCGGTTTGCCATGACTGCGCGATCGCACCTGGTATGCAACATACACAATTCCTTCGATTAGTTCTGCTTTCTTAATCTGCGGCATCGCGGTATTGATCCGGAGTCGGCGATCGCCTCTCAAAAACCAGCATAAAAATCGAATGTTTTTCAAGCCACATGTGTGACTCATAGCAATCCTGTTTGATTTACAAACACGCTCTTAGGTTCAGATCCCCGACTTCTTGAAGAAGTCGGGGATCTTTTTGTTTACAAATGATTTAGGATTATTTGATCATCTACCAAATTTACTCATAAACTTAGTTGACAATTGTCCAAATTAGTGTCACTATAGTGACATAAACAAAATTTAAAGACATTCTACTGACCTTAAATTTTATTAGGGCTATTTCATTATCCTAATATGAGACCCTTTATTGATCGACGGAAAACTGCTATTGGAGAAGAAGTTGGTGTTGAAACCAGCAAGTCCTATATTGAATGCGAATATCCTATAGATGAAGACACTGTTTTTGTCGTATATATCATTCCTCGTAACGAAAATTCTGCTTGGTTAGTCACTAGTTTCGAGCATGTTTTCGACGAGTTAGTCAGCAATATCGATGAGCAGACATCAGAAACGATCGCAGATACTTGGCCTACACTGGCAAGCCTTCTCTACAATGGCATAAAGGATCGTTATCAAGAAGGGGCTTTATTAGTCCTAGAAGATAGCGACTATTGTGAAAATAAATGGTTTGTTGCTTCAATTGCTGGCAATATCTCTTTCGAGACTCTAGAAGACTTGTTTGGAGAAAGAATACAGCAAGCCGTGCAACTCGTAATATCCAAAAGTATGACACTCTGGATAGAACTTAGTGAAAATAGACCAGATATTTTACGCGAAATTTGGAAAGGCTTTTTAAAAGGATTGAGTACTGCTGTTGCTGCTACAGTTTTCGCTTTTCTGGGTATAGATTCCGAGCAATAGGATTAGTTAAATATTAGGCTCTGAGAATTTGCCAGTAGTTTCCATTTTTTTTCAACATCATTAGCATATTTGCCAAATCTCATCCAGATACAAATATCAAAGCAATAAAGTTTAGCTTACTCTGAGACAAAAGGAGCATTTAAAATGTCTGAAACAACTCTAGTAACAGTCGTTCAACAATTTGATTGGGACCCTACCTATGCAGCTGATAAAATTTTGATTCAATTCAGAAATGGCGAACAATATTTCGTTTGGTATGATTGGTACGCAAATCCGATCGTACCCAAAATAGGTTCGGTAATTACTCTCTCTTATTCGGGATACGGCTCTTCCCTCGATTTCCACAAATTAATTAATACGGGCATGGGCAAGGAAACTCCTGTTATGCAATTTGCACAAGCCAATTAGTATCCACTTTTACTTGTCTAAACATTCTTTGAATATAGCTATAACAAATAAGTTTTCACTGCGTCTTGGTAGCATCAATTATCAAGCTTTCAATCAAATCATTTCATCAAAAGATGTGGAGCAGAATATACAAATGCTAGCAGTAATTCAATACTGAAAAAAGAGTTGTATATTCTCTCTAAAGCAATCCTATTTGATTTACAAACACTAGGAAACTCAGATCCCCGACTTCTTTAAGAAGTCGGGGATCTTGTTGTTTAGTTTTGCACTACTGGAGTTTCAGAAGGGCGATCGCGAAATGTCCATTCTGGATCACTCTAAGTTAAGCTGCTGGCGCTGTGCAACCTGAATTAACATTCTCAGTGCCTCATTCACTGCTGTATCATTCGGAAAAGCTTGGGCAACATCTGGATCTAAAAGCACTAAGTTTGTCCCTGCACGATATTGCTCAACATACTTTCCTCTCAAACCCCCTTCCATCTGAGCAAAGTCATACTCAGAACGTAACTCGTCTTCCATTTCGTTCTCAACTTCCTTCTTCATAAAACCTCTTTTCCTGACGGGTAGCTTTTCGGGCACTAATAATTCGTATCTTTTCTCCTCGATTAGTGTGTGCGACAACTAAGAGTTTTCCAAACCTAGATATGCCAATAATATAGCACCTTCATCCGATGGAATGGTCAGGATCAGGAAAGGTCACAGATAGTGGGTCATTAAACACGGTTGAGGCTTCCCGAAAAGAAACACCATGTTTGTCAAAATTTAGCACCGCTTTGTCTGGGTTCCACTCAAATTTCATGCACAACTATCCCTACCATCTTAATTTTAGAATTAAAAATGAGCAAGGTATCCATCGTCAACTGCCAAAATTTGGCCCGTGTGTGCTATCCATATCTTTTCTGTGCCAGTCGCCACCGGAGGGAAATCCGGATGAAGCTCACTCTCCCCAGCCTTCACAATTTCATTTTTCCGGCTACCAAGTCATCAATCTTCCATGCATGCCTCTCAAAAACCAGCCGAAGAAAACAACTATTGATGATATAATATTTGACAAGTTAGAAGTAAAACTTTTCAAAATGAAAACGTTAGAAGAAATTAAGCAAATTCTCAGACAAAGTAAACCGTTGTTGGAGGAACACTATCGGATCACTCAATTGGGCATCTTTGGTTCTTACGCTCGTGGTGAACAAACTGAGGAGAGTGATGTTGATCTACTCATTGACTATGACCAAGCACCGACTTTGTTTAAGTTAATAGAGCTACGTGACTATCTCAGCAGTGCAATTGGTATGAAGGTTGATGTAGTAACGCAAAACGGTTTGAAGCCAAGAATCCTGAACCGAGTGTTATCGGAAATCGTTTATGTATGACTAAACGACAACTATCGGAATTTCTCCAAGATATATTAGAAACTATTGCTGATATTGAAGCATTTACAGACGGGATTGATTTTGAAACTTTTCGAGTCAACCGAGAGAAGATTTTGGCTGTTGTAAAGTCAATCGAGATTATAGGAGAAGCAGTTAAGCGGATTCCTGACGACATTCGCCGCCAACACACTCAAATTCCTTGGAAAGCCGTGGCTGGAATGCGAGATGTGTTATTACATGAATATTGGGGAATTGATGTAAAGGTGCTTTGGGCAACAGTTCAGGAAGGGTTGCCACCTTTAAAAACAGTGATTCTTGAAATTGAGAAAAACCTACAGAATACCTCAGATGCTGAGAACTAGAGCATTCTTAACAGAGCAAAGTTTAGGTAACTGATTTCCCGTTAAAAACAATTAAGCTGGAATTTGTGTGTTCTCCGAAGAAGCTATTTTACTCAACTCATTTACGTTTAAACTTTTATTTCTATTTTGAAATTCATCTAATAACCTGTAGAAAGTATTAAAACCCTCTTGTTCGCTTCCACAATGAAGCATAATTATCTTCGCCCAAGAATTAGAAGTTGACACATGATATTTCTTTTGTATCCAAGGCTGAAACTCCCGATAAAAATCCATTTCTTCCTTAGTTGCTTCAACCCCTAATTCTCTCAAAGCAGTTTTAAACTTTCCCGGTAAATCTCCTCATCTGATAACTGATTCACTATTTTTTTCGCAATTATAACAAATTTCTCTTAACACTAGAACAAGAAGCCCGGTTTCTTGAATAAACCGAGCTTCTAATTCCTGATTGCTATATTTTAATAGCGCGACTTTTTGAGTTTTTGTTTTTTGCGTCGCTTTTGGGTAGAGACAACTGCTTGATCTAAAGGGTATCCAACTACAGGAATTACCTGGTATTTACGCTCTTCTTCTAACTTTTTCAGTTCAGTGTAATCTACCCAGTGAATGCAATCGACGGGGCAAGTGTCGATCGCTTCTTGAATTACTTCCTCTGCGTCTCCCTCTTGACTCATTACACGCGATCGCCCGTAATCTGGTTCAATATAAAATGTATTACGAGCAACATGAGCGCAGTGTTTGCAGCCGATACAGGTAATTTCATCTACATAAACACCCTTTTGTCGCAGCACTCCGCCCAATTCCGGCTCTAAACCAGATCGCATGGGCGCATCTCGTAAAAAGCCGCCCAATTCTGGCTCTAAGCCGGAACGTTCCGCTTCTTCCGGCGACGGCAAAAAATCAGACATTACGCACTCCAGCGTTGTACAACTAAGCTAATGGAACCATCTTGATTTTGTTTTTGTTCTGAGACTTGAAAACCTGCACGAGTAGTTTCTTTCAATACTGTGCGGTATGCATAGCGCTGTGTTACTTGACGTAAAAACCCTTCCACTGAAGAATTTTGTTGCCAATATTGCAAGTCAGCAACCAATTCGTACTCGGCTCCATTCCATTTAAAGCCGATATCATAGCCATTGTTTTGCTCTACAGTGATTTCGGCATCATGAGTTTGACCACGGTAACCACGTACTTGTCGTGGACCTTGTTTCCAGTCTATACCCAAGTCAGAAAGAGCATCTTGTAAAGATTCGAGGTTACGAATTTGGGTCTTAATTTGGCTGAAGTGTGACATGGTGGTTGTAATTCGATGAAACTAAACGGTTTGAAAGTTTACCAGTCGCTGAAAGCGGATTGAGTATTTGCCGCACTAAGCTGCACCTTGGTAGTGAAGAATTCTGAGGTTGGCTCTTGACTAAGTACGTGTCCTAGCTGTGCCTCAATAGCAGCTGTCACTTCAGCGCAGGAAGCACCAACAATGCCAGTGACTTTTTCTTGTACCCGACCATCTGGATAGATTATGAACTCTAATGTTTCCATGCTTTTAGCCAACCACAACAGTATGCTTGGATAATTACTTCCAATGCAGAAGCTACGGATGTAGCCATAGTGAACAGAATTTTCTCTTAGCTACAAGTTTTCCATTTGTTAACTACTGTTCCATCTCTCAAAATATATATCTCATAAAATTTACAAAAATTATTGATTTTATAAGTGTTTACCTTCGTCTAGTGTTAGTTTCCCTTAACTATTTCAATAAGTCAAGGTCAATAGTGAACAAACAAGCATCGTAACAAAAGGCATAGAAATAAGTAGCAGTAACGGGAAAGAGCGCAGTAAAAGAGATAAATAGCTGTAAATAAATGATAAATTTTATCAACACCATCATTTTTACCCCAGAAAATAAGCACATTGCTCGTAGTGAGGACTTTAGTCCTCAATTATCGTATTAATGGACTGTAGCCTTCACTACAAACAGCATGTAAAGTACGCCTCAAGATAGGTCAACATTAATCAACCGAACCAATTGACCTTTGGCGCGATCGCAAAAGTTCTAGAGTCTGCCAAAAAATAGCCCTTAGTTGGAGGCATAAATTACGTTTGTGTGATCAAGGAGTAAATAAAGACTGCTTAAGCCACCATTTTGTCTGTAAGTCGTCCTTCGACTGGCTGATAACATTCAAGATCAAGACTACCAGACGAACTTTTGGGTAATTGTGCTTACTGAACACCAAGTATCAACAAACTCTGGATTTGGCAAAAGAACTCAAAACGAATACAATTGTAGCTAGCATAGCTACAATCTTAGGAGTGTTCGATGGAATATCTTTCTTCCAGGGAAGCCCAAAATAATTTTGGTGAATTACTTGATAAAGCGCAGCGCTCTCCTGTTGTCATTCGCAGATACGGGAGAGATTCGGCAGTTGTGATTTCGGTAAACGAATTCAACGAGTATAGGCAATGGCGTGCGCAAAAACTTAAGACACTTGTGAAAGAAATTAATAAAGAAGCCAGAGACAATGGCTTAACTGATGAAATTCTAGAGCAGATATTGGCATCGGACGATGAATTTACTGACAAGGAGTCTTCAGTTGAAAGTCGTCTTTGACACTAACGTTTTTGTTAGTGGCTTACTTGGTTCTCCGCAGTCTCCACCGCATTGTATTTTGCTATTGATGCTTGATGGTTTAGTCACACCACTTTTATCAGAAGAGACATTTCAAGAATTGTGTGAGGTTTTAACTAGGGACAGACTTAAAAGATATATAGCACCTAGAGCGTCGGTCAAGTAATCGTAATTGACAAAAAAGACCTTAAATGTATTATGAAAAATTAGGGTCTATAGGAGGTGATTGTTAATCAGATTGATTTAAGCGGTTTGGAGATGGTCAGCAACATCTGGCATCCGTGCAATTACATGAAGATTATGAACAACTGCTACACGACGTAGGTCAAATAAGTTCTTGCGCTACCGCAAGTACGGGCACGGTCGCCTTGCCATTGACCGATATGAGCCAAGGTATGCTCTACTTGGGAACGTTCTCGGAGTTTAGCTCTTCGGTGATTCAGTCTCCTGACGACTACGTACAACCTGCATAAAAGCTTCATCCGGATGAATTGAGACACTGCGCCCTCGATCACTTGTAGTACAACGTTCACGTACAGGACAAACACGACACTCAGAGGTGGGAAAGTGAACAGTTTTCCCCGACTCACGCATGAATACTCACATGATTGGGACAGTGAATCAGACCTTGTTCCCAGTCGAGTACAAAGTCCTGTTTAGTGTAACGAGCGCCATTACGAACAGGCCAAGCTTTACAGAAAATAGCTAAATCTTGGGAACGTTGTTTCACCCAATCACTCGTCAGGTAGGCTCGATCAATATGCAACTCTACCATGTTCACGAGCTGATTTTTCAAATCTGCATCCATTGCCAAGGTAACTTGAGCTTCTGGAACGGTCTTCATTCGTCAAACCAACGCAGCGCACTACTCCAAGATCCAAATCCCGCAGTACATGACGTTTTTCGCCATCAAAACGTTAGTACCGCGCTACGTCCATGACGCATATCTGGATCTTCAATCGAAATGCGACGATCTTTAGCTACACCTTTCCTCAGTTGTGGTTGACCTTGAGAATCAATAGTTACATCTTGGTTTTGAATCTGCCGTGCCACTAGCAGCGCTTCGCCACGCAGGTGTTGGCTGGTGGTGGTCATCCTCAATATTTTTTTCCACAAGAAATTCTATTTTATCTAGGGCATTGAGAATTAGTTCTAAGGCATATGAGCGCTCAGTTGGATCATCCCAGTTTAAGTCTAAAGCTGCGAAGAAGTGAAGTTTCGGTCACTACATCATCTACTTGTGTCTGTTTCGCTACCTCAAGAGCGGATTGTCCCTTTTCGGTTGCGATTAAATTCACGGCTTTACGCAGAGCATGACCCAGTAAATTATAAGTATCTTCTACTTTCGCCGCCCCCCACAATGGAGAAGAGTCCAAGGCGGCTCTCAAATTACTAGAAGCAAACCCACCCTTGTTTTTGGCTATTTCTACAGTCCTTTCAATTAACATGATTGTCAACGCCAAAATCGATCATCCCTTGTCGAAAATTTACCAAAGTACCTTTACTGAATGGTGGTTTCTGGCAATCGTGGCAGTCCAATACCAACTGCCAACGTCTATCCATCACCAATGCCTCGATCACTTCATCATCACTAACCCCAGTGTATGCCTGTAAAATTAATGCCAGTGCCAGCTGTGCTGGGGGAACTGGGCAATGACCTACCGTACTGTCTTTGAACATAGTGGCAAGTTCTGCTTGAAATTCCTGATCAAATAGGTGGTGACGATTTTGGCGTAGAAATATAAATAGTTTGGCTCTCTTGATCCGAGAGATGATTGCTTGTTCTGCCTGGGATAATTCGATCAGAGGATGCCATACGTTCGGACGCATAAATTATACCAAGATTAGGATGCCCAACTGATTTGGGTGAATACATGTACATATTACATCTTTTTTGTCAATCTTGATTACTTGACCGACGCTCTAGAAAATTAACTACTTTCCCTCAAGAACTTGCTCTTTTGGCTAATTGGGTTGAGGTAATAGAAGATATCTCAATTTGTAGAGATCCTAAAGATAATAAGTTTTTAGAAGTCGCTTTAGGTGGTAGTGCTGATTATCTAGTGACAGGCGACAACGATTTGCTCGTTCTCAGTCCGTTTAGGGGTATCCCAATTATTACCCCAGTGCAATTCAAAGAAATTTTAGAGCTTCGTAGTTGAGTTTTTTTAAATATGTTCTACTCAATGTGAGATCAATCTTATCTAAAAACTTCCGCTGGTTTCGCCTCCATTTTGCCGTTTAAGCATCATTACCATGAACCCAGTGGCTTTTTCACTCAAATAGTGCTTTTCCCCAAGTATACTAAGGTCGTTGGCTTGGACGAATTTTTGCAAGGAGGGTTGAGTAAACTTTCTTGAACGATAAAGACGGATTCGTTCTTTTTCATTTAATTTTACGGTTTGCTCATTCACTAGCGTCATGTAGAGCGACCTGTCAGTGTTATTTTCAAAAAAACAATCAATATGTAGCACCTGCCCATACTTCCACTGCTGCAAATATACATCAACTATGTAGGAATTATCCTTCTCAGTAGGATCTATAGTCAGATCTGTGTTTTGTAGAAGCGCACTTACTGCAAAACGACGAAAGGAATCACTTAGGTACTCTCTTCTAACACTTTCCATAGTTTCCTGAAGCAGTTCTTGGGACTCTAGTGCAGAAGTGTTAATTATTTGAGCCTCGAAAAGCAGCAGATCGTCAGATCTCATTGCGTTAACAATGTTGTTAAGAACTTGCTTCGGACTCTCAACGTTGGCAATTGTATTGCCAATAAACCCATAAAGTATTGGCTTTTGTGCTCCAAGACTTTGGGCAATGTAAGCAATTTCTTGCATACCCTTAAGGGATTCAATATCTTTTTGAATTGCAACACAACGGTGCAGGGGTAATGGGTTTGTTTCTTGAATTTTTTCAACAGCTATTCTCAACATGTCAAGACTCATGTCAACAGGTATATATAGAAAATCTTCTCGGGGCTTGGCACTGTGATTTCTATTAAAGAAATCTGAAATGATACTCCTGTCTTTCCTACCCTCACCTACACCGAGACTAACGAAGTTGTAACGCTCCTTATCAACAAGGTGAGCGAGCTGTTTAGCATAGTGAGGAAACTCGGAAATATTTTTACGCATATGGTAAGTTGGGTCATTACAAGCCCTATCCCACATTTGAACTGGGCCTACACCCCAGTAGGAGTATCCAGATTGAATTCGACGATCCCCTTTGTTGATCAAATCATTCACTAAAGCGCCCAGTTTTAGCAGTTGGTCTTCACCTATATAGGTAAGCAACCAGTTTCTGGAAAGATTAAGGCTGGATACATTCTGTAAAAATTGTCCCCAGTCATCTGAATTTATTATTAGCACTGGTGGTCCCGCTTCCAGCAATTCTAGTACTTCTTGTACAAGAGTTGAGATATCGGTCTGCGGCCACTCCCGCTGCGGAATGCCTTGAAGCTCCTTGTGTAAAGCATGGTTGAGTGGTAAGGACATTAGAGAACCGACGTGGATTAGCATAATCACTGGCTTCCCGTCAGGTGGAGCATCACGCAACTGCCGAACCCGTCCTATTTCTTCCATAACGATGTTACTGATGTCTGCCGAGTGACTAGACACCAGCAGCAGGAAGCAATCATACCCATCTAGTTCTTCGTCACTGAATTGTGCCTCAGTTATGAACACTGCCAGTTCAGCCGCTTCCAAAGCTCGTCGTAACTGTTGAGCAAAAGACGTGTCTTGGCTGTGATCGCTAAGTAAAATCTTAGCTTTATCTACATTCGGTTCCTTATCTAGTGGACTCCACTCGTTTCGATTAATGATATCAGTTGGGGTTAAATCTAAGACTCTAGCAATCTTTTCAATCGTCTCTAATTGCACTCTACGCCCCCACTGCGGGTGAAACAGCCGCTTCACCTGATCGTCAGAAGCTAAACCTGCTTCTTTTGCTATAGTCTCATAAGAGTAGTTCTTAGAAAATTTTTTTTCTTCAAGTTTTCTAACTCCGTCCCAGCTTGCTAGATAGCCACGTCGCCTTGGCTGTTTATCCCTTGGTCTTCGCGATGCATCCATTGGTAGTAAGTAAAGTTACCGAAAACTATCTCTATCATAATAAATCCCCGAATTATTTCTTAGCGTAAATAACGATGTGTGACAAGTTAAGGGTTTTTTCAGTTTGTCAAGAGCCAAATTAGGGTAGCCGAAAAGCTAGGAAACTATTAATGGTGCATATAACTGTTTTTAACTGTGGTAATGGTGTATATAACTGTTTTTAACAGTAGCATTTAACTGCATTAATTCGCTCTGGTGACCTACTAATTGACTTAGCTATTCTCAACAATATAACAGGATCTGAACTATCTGGCTCGCATCTAAATGATGAGAAGGAGAATTAGAACTATGAACCAAAACTATCAAGCTTACAACAAACATCAAGAGGCATTGGTTTGCGAATTAGAAGCGCACTTGCTCCAAGTTGCAAAGCAAGAACACTCTTCACAAAGATACGTTTTATCCAAAGCGATCGCATCTTCTAAGAGTAACATTCAACTGTCCTTAGAAAAAGAAGAATTAGATGAACAACTTAAACAGCTAGCCAAAGAAGCCCAACATCACCCACCGCGTTCTCTGAAACGGCAGATTGCTCTAACAAAGCTAATGAACAGCATTGTACATAATAGGGAGCTTTGCTATCCACAAGGGAGCCAATTTCCAGCAGATATTTATCAAGATATTTGTGATGAACCACTCCACGAACTTTTACTGTATGTTTGTCAAAACATTGACAAGTACGAGTCTGAACGCAGTTCAGTGATGACATGGGTCAATACTTTGAGAAGAAGGAACGACGCTGATTGAGCATGAGTGTGGATTTGAGTTTACCGAAGTTTCCGAACGTTAAGGGAAACTTCGGTCTAAAGTTCAGTGAAGAATTTATGAAATTTTAAGCAGGCTGAGGACCAGGCTTTCCGTCTTCAACTACGTAGGTTGCTAAGGTACGAACTGGAGCATCAGGCTTCTCCACTGTATCTACTACACGCAGGTTGCTTGTCCAAAGTTGCCGATTAACTGTGCAGCTGACATAACCGCGCAATCGACTCTCGAAGAACTTAATGTGTGGATTTTCCGGTAAATAAGAAGCGAAAGTATCATAAGGTACTCCAGTGGAGCTAATTGAAGTGCCAACAAACTCCGATGCCACAACAGGCGATGCTGGATTGCGTCCGTCCACCTTGAGATCGGTTACCCAGAATGAGTGAATGTCGCCGCCAATGACAACCGGATTTGATGTTCGAGCATTCTGTAAGAACTTAAGAATGCGTTCTCGTTCAGGAAAGTATCCATCCCAGCCATCAGTCCAGAATGCCTCACCAGAACCTGGTTGCTCATCAAGATAAGCCATTAGGTACTGCTGAGCAATGACATTCCATTGAGCGCGGGAACGAGCCAAACCGTCAAGTAGCCACCGCCGCTGCTGTACTCCAAGCATAGTGCGAGCAGGGTCGAATAGTTCACTACAGTCACTGCCAACCGCTTGTCCACCACCACGACCATTATCGTCGCACGCTTGATCATCACGGTATTGTCTAGTATCGAGTACGCTGAACTCGGCTAGGTTACCAAAGGTGAAGCGTCGATACAACCGCATATTAGCTCCTCTAGGTATTGAAGTGGGGCGCAGCGGTATGTGTTCGTAGTAAGCTTGGTAAGCGGCAGCCCGACGAACCAGGAAAGCCTGCGGGTCGTCAAAGTCCTGAGAATTTTCGTTAGCGTAGTCGTTGTCTACCTCGTGGTCGTCCCAAGTACAGATAAATGGGAAAGCTGCGTGAGCTGCTTGCAAGTCAGGATCTGTCTTGTACTGAGCATGGCGAATTCGGTAGCCTTGGAGATCCACAGGCTCTGGGTTGGCGTGCCGTCGTGGTCTGTTGTTGCTTGGAGAGCCTTCATATATATAGTCCCCAAGGTGGAAGACAACATCTAAGTCTTCTTTTGCCATGTGTTGGTAGGCACTGAAATAACCTTGTTCCCAATGTTGACACGAAGCAAAAGCAAATTTCAGTTGATCGAGGCGAGTACCGTAAGCCGGAGCCGTGCGGGTGCGTCCAATGGGGCTAACTTCATTACCTGCCTTGAACTGATACCAATACCAACGCCCAGGCTGCAACCCACTTACATCCACATGGACAGAGTGTGCAAATTCAGGGGTTGCCATCGCCGTACCCTTGAGTACGACTTGTCTCATGTTTTCATCAAGGGCAATTTGCCACTGCACTGGTACATTAACAGGTGGCATCCCACCCCCATTTAACGGGTCTGGAGCCAACCGTGTCCACAGCACCACAGCATCTTGTAAGGGGTCGCCGGAAGCGATCCCTAGACTAAAGGGATAAGCAGAAAAACTAGGCTGTGCAACAACTCTTGTTGTCCATTGACTGGCGATCGTAGCGGCGGTTACTGTTCCAGCACCAATGAGAAATCGCCTACGTTTGGCTTTGGTGGATAGCAAGCGGTCGAAATGAAAAGGCTCCATATATATCATTTTTGAAAAATTTTGGAAATATTCACCGATTAAAGCCGGATCATAGTCAACTAATTTGGTATGAAACCCAGCTAAATGTAACAAGACTAACCTATCAACCTGCTATTAATTAATTATTAAGATGTTATTAATTTTGATATTTAGGTAACATTTTAGTTGACGTTCCGAAAAGAAAATTATTAGTGTTTTCACTAAATATAAATGTATTGTAATTTACAGACAACGAATTCAACGAGTATAGGCAGTGGCGTGCGCAAAAACTAAAGACACTTGTGAAAGACATTAATAAAGAAGCCAGAGACAATGGCTTAACTGATGAAATTCTGTCTTCAGATATTGGCCTTGAATGATGAATTTACTGACAAGGATTCTTCCGTTGAAAGTCGTCTTTAACACTAACGTGTTTATTAGTAGCTTACTTAGTTCTCCTTAGGGGTATTTCAATTATTACCCCAGCGCAATTCAAAGAAATTCTAGAGCAATGAAGCTCACTGTTCAATTGTAAAAATGTGAATCTATCAATAATCTTTGAGAGTGGGATAGGCATCTTGCCCTCTCTACTTTAGTTGCAGGGTGGGCATTGCCCACCCGAAGAACTGTTTTATGGTCGTAAAGGAATGAAAAGTTGCTGACCGGGTAAGAGTATAGTGGGGTCAGGTCCAATCACATTTCGATTAGCCTCGTAGATTAGGTTGGACAAATTGCCATCTCCGTAAGCTCTTTGAGCAATCAAGAATAGGTAGTCACCTTGTTGCACAGTATACGTTTGCCCTGGTGTGGGGGTAGTATTTTGTGGCAGGATGGGAATGTAAACTATCTGTCCAGGAAAGATCAAGCCAGGGTCAGATCCAATTACATTTTTGTTAGCGTTGTAAATTAGATTAAAGTAACTGTCAGTTCCGTAAGCTCTCTGAGATATCCTTGCTAGATCGTCACCTTGTTGTATAACGTATGTTTTGGCAGGTGTGGGTGCTTGAATTGGCGACGGGGTGAAATCTTCCGGTATGTTAGGCAAGTTCTTCAAGAAACTGATACTTGGTGAGAAGAAGTACTCACCTCCCTTGAGTGTGACAAACTGTGCAAAAGTCACACCGGGTTTCGTGGTTGGTTGATCGCGTTGTTTTAACCAGTTTTGGGGTGGCAGTGGCACTTCTTGAATCGCCGGGTCGCTCTGATCTGGTTGGCTTTGACCACTGACAGCATCCAGCCCAGTCCTGTCGTAATTCTTATTTTTTACATTGCGCGACTCGGACATAGCTTGTTCCAAGAATCTGGGATGGTTGCTCCAAAACCGTTGAATAAACTCAAACTGTTCCCAAATATCAGACTGGAAGCACATGAATAACAACCCAACACCACCTGTTGGCAATTTATCGAGGTTGGAAAAGTCACTAACTTCTCCACCATAGCCGACTCCACGTCGTGCAATCCGATGTCCAAGCTCCTGTTCATTGCTTTGCGCAAAAGGTCCACCTTTTCTAACCGATTCCAGTCGGGGATTGGTCGTGCGAAGATGCGCTTGGAATGGGCATTTTAGTCCAAAAGCATCCTGAGAATAGTCAAAGTTATTTAGGTTATTACTTCCGTCTTTGCCAGAAACAACCAGTGGGGTGCCATCTTCAAAACGTCCCACTGCCATTGCACCTGCTAGTTGAGGAGAGATACCTAATGCGTTAGCCAGGGCAAGTTCAGCTTTTTTGAATCCTTGAACATTTTGCTCAAGTTTACGAAAGACGAGAAAACTACCAAAGCTAACATTGGGTGTGCCAAAGGGATCTTGAACAAGAACAAGATTAAGTGGCGCACGGAAAAGATTTTTGGCGATATCACCTTGTTCTGTTTCTACATCTTTTTTGAGAAAAAGTGGTTGACCAATACCATCTGTAAAGCCAAAATGTTCAACAACTTGCTCAACACCAGTATTATTAAATTTGCGACGTTGTACGATTCCTGGTTCAACAGCAGATACCGTAGCATTGTTCTTGAGCTTGTCAGTAATTTCTGCTTGTTTTTTCTTGACATCTTCTAAATTATTTGCTGCAATGATGACCAATGCATCAATTTCTCGCTGAAATCCTGGCTCCCATTTGCTAACTGCAGGATCTAGAAGTGCATATTGTCGTGCCTTCATTCCTGTTTGAAAGACATTAGCGTAGTCATCTTGAAGTTGTTTTTCGTTAGCTTCTTTTCTTCCTTGAAGATTGACACCTTTTGGTTGTCTAGAATTAGGTAAACCTAGTTTTCTGTAACCTGAAGAAGATAAAGAAAAGTGTACTAATACACCACCATCACGTTTTTGATTTCTCCATGCATCAGCATCATCCAATTGCTTTTTAGCTGATGTAATATCATTGGCAACTTGAGAAATTGATTGTTTGAGTGCTTTAATTGCGCTTGGATTATTTTGGGGAAAAGTGAAGAAAATGTGTACAGAGTGTTTTCTTCCATGTCCTTTAAGAATGTTGCCTTGTAAGTCTTGAAGCACATCTTGATATTGTTGTTGAGTATGGTCGATTGGTTCTCTGTTTGAATTGAGATCTAGTGGCATTTTCTATTCCTTGATAATTGGTAAATGTGTTCATAACGTAGAGACGTTACATGTAACGTCTCTACAAATCGCAATTACAATTCGCGAATCCGAATGTTGCGGAACTGCACAACTTCGGTATGGCATTGCAAGCCAATAAAACCTTCAGAACGCTTCTTCTTACCATCACTAGGGGCGGCAAAGTCTAACAGTTGTGGGAAGGTTCCAGCACTGACTAATTGACCATTGAGTTTGACTTCTATCTCATTGCCTTGCACCCTGATTTCATAGCTGTTCCAGTAGCTAGGATTACCTGAGTTGCGATCGCCTATCGCCTTTGCTGCCCATTTTTGTGCAGGGAAAACCTCGTATACTGCACCAGTCTTATGTAAAGGACTACCGTAGATATTGTTAGCAAAGTCATAACCACGTTCGTCGATTTGGATTTCGGTGGTGGAGTGATAGAAAGAATCGTTAAGCTCCTTAGGTTCTGGCATTCTCAAGAAAATTCCAGCGTTAGCTTCGACATCAAAAGCTTTCCAATCCAACTTCAGAATGAAATTCTTGAATTTTTTGCGCGTAAACCAAAGAACACCCAATCCGACATTCTTATCACCAACACCAGCACCCAACACTGGAGTACTTTGATTTAGGACATCAAAGAAGTTCTGGCTACCATTAGCAACAATTTCCCAGCCATCTGCCTTGAAGTTACCGCGATAAAGAGTTTCAAAGCCTGATTCATCCTTAACCTCAGAGTCGCGGTAGCGATCAATAATCGCACGAGCAACCTTGCGAGATAAAGCTAGTCCAGTGGGGACTGGATTGGCTGAACCAACGGTGGGGAAAATAGACTGATCAATGCAGTAAGCATTAGATACGTGGTGAAAACGACCATTCACATCAGTAACCGACTGGGTATAATCAGTACCCATCCATAGAGTGCCTGATTCGTGATATGTCGTACCTACACCGTCTTCACCGCCGCTCATAAACTGAATCGGCGCATTAGGATTAGTTTGCTGCGTGGCAGATCCTGGTGGCTGATTAGTTAATGCCTCAATGAAGCTAAAAGCAGCCTGAGCTTGAGCAACACGCACCTCTTTATCTGCTGGTATTTCCACTAAATTCACATAAGCTTTGGGAACACGCAGGTTTTCACCGTTAGTGTAAACATCATCACCCTCGCCACCGAAAGGATTAACACTCATCCAACTAACGTTTTTGTTAGTTCCAATCGGGGTAGTTCTGTCACCAAAAGCTTCGCCGCAGGTACGAATGCTAAGGACAACTTTGCCCTCCATTGTGCCTTTAGTTTGGGCAGACAGAATTCGATAGTATTCATCGTAGTTAGGGATCATGCGGTAGAGAAACTCTTCTGGATTTCCTTGAGCGCCAGGAAAAGCTGGATCATTCAAGCTTGGTGCCGCATAAAACTGGAAGTGGAACTGTCCTGGACCCTTCTGAGTTTGTATTGCGCCTCTCACGTGGAGGGCAGCAGTTTGTAACTCATTGGACAGTTGGTTGGGAACACCCAAGGCAGAGCGAGAAACTTTCCAAATGAAGTTGCCTCGGACGTGAACCATGAGATTGCGTCCCATTAACTCACCATTTGGTGCTAGCTGTTGAGGACGTGGGAATGAGTTTAATGCTAGTCGTGTAGAGTTGATAGTATTGCCTGCAATTACTACTGCAGCACTAGGACTAACATTCAGACGCACTACACGGGCTTTACTTTTATTGTCGCGATCAAACGGGTCTTTAAGGGCTACTACTATTTGGCGAACAACACCGTTGATAGTTTCTAACTTGAGAACCTCAACATTGGGGACTAAGAACAGTCGTCGCCGATCATTGTTAGCACCGTTGTTATCATTGTCTCGACGAATAGCATCAAGCAGTAGAGGCAGACTGCTGAACTTATCCATACTGAACAAGCCAGAACCAGGCGCACTGCCCATAACAGCAATGGGCGGATCTTGCACTTCTTGGAGGGAAGCTAGGCGATCGCGCTGCTGTTGGAGTGTATCTTTAGCACGACCCTTGAGGATATTAAACAGTTCGCCGTTAATAAAGTCTGCCGGAGGCCAAGTACCAATTTCACGCTCTACAAATTCATAGCCGTCAGTTTGATCCTTGAGTTGCAGATACTCCACCACTTCGTTCGGCCACTGCTGCAAATCTTCTTGAGTCAAACGTGGCGTCCAACCGCCCCAAAACAAGGACTTACCACCCACACAACGGTGATGCATATTAAAGTTATGGTGATTGGAATAACTATCTGGTTCAACGATGTTTTTCTGCCCATCTTCAACCAGTGTTTCGTTAACGACGTCGAACAAAGGACCAACACGAGTGAGATTTTGGAAATGTTCGCTGATTAAGAAAGGTCCTGATTCCAATACCAGAATGCGTGGACGATCTTGTGAATTCGGTAATTGTTCGCCAAATTCAAACAGCTTAGACGCACAATACGCGCCATACATACCCGAACCAATGACGATCGCATCAAACTGACCACCTGCTTGTGCTGCCAACACCTCATCCCATGTGTTGCAAACAAAACGTGCTACCCCATCCAAAGAAAAGGTAGTTCTCTGTATGTCAGAGGGTGGTGGGAGTGGCTGTCCAGAATCAACCAGCCGATTTAGAGTCATGAAAATTCTCCTTAACCAAAATTAGTATTCAAAAAATTGGCTACAATCAATGAGTACATCCAAGCCATGAGCTTTGATGTCACTTATTTAGTTAATAGATAACGCCAAAATTGACTTATGCAGTTTTATGCCAAAAAAAGCTCCCTTTAAATCATGTTTAACGGGAGCTTTTGGCTATTTACCAAGGTTTTTGTGTGATTACCAAAAAATAAATTATCTATCTTGTGGGATGGGCATCCCTCTTGTGGGGTGGGCATCCTTGCCCGCCTTAGACTAGGGCAGGCAGGGATGCCTGTCTCCACAAGAAGTAATTGGATAATTGTTGATTTGTTTGTCCTATAGTAAACAACAAGATCCCCGACTTCTTTAAGAAGTCGGGGATCTGAGCCGACTATTGTTGATTTGTTGATTTGTTTGTTCTTATATGGAAGAACTTTCTGAGGAACTTTCTTTAAAGTTGTCCTCAAGCATTAATTCTGGGGTGTGAATTATGAATGGTAGTTCAGCGCAATTGAGTCCAGATTTAATCCGTTCTGCTGTTTCTGGAAAAACCACAAATAAAGGATAAGTAGTTTTTGTTCCCTCACTTAAAATATGTTTATAGCGGGGGGGCATGAGCCATTCATAGTCTTTATCCAGCCAAACTTGTGTTTGTCGCCAACGCCCTAATAAGTCAGAAAAATCTTCATGAGGACGATGAATGAAGATCATAATTTCCGACTCGGTTTTAATTTTCCATTCTGGATCGCACATCAAAATCGTTACATCACATGGTAAGCTAGTTGCTTGGGCTTTTGATGTTACGCCATCGCGAAGATAGACAATGGGTAGTGGAATGATGATGATGCTTTCATCTGGGCGGCGTAGACTGGGCATCATTTCCAGGTAGGGGCGGTACTGCTTGAGCAAGGCGATCGCTGATAGATGATTACAACACGATGCTAAACTTGCTTCATAATGAGATTGTTGTACAGGCATACTTAATACTTCACCTAGCCTAGCTTTTCAAATACCTTAAACAGAGGCAGATACATAGCCATCAAAATCGTGCCAACCATTCCCCCTAGAACCACAATCATCAACGGTTCTATTACGCTAGTTAGTGCTTTTACTGCCTGCTCAACCTCATCTTCATAGAAATCAGCTACCTTCATCAACATACCATCTAATTCCCCAGTTTCCTCCCCAATACTAATCATTTGAATTGCCATAGGAGGAAAAACTTTCTCTTTTTGCAAAGCAATACTAATCATGCCTCCTTGTTGAATTTCTGCACGTGCCGCATCTATCGCGTTAGCAATTACCTGGTTACCTGATGTATCTCGAACAATTTCTAAAGAAGTTAATATTGGTACTCCTGAACGAGTCAAAGAGCCAAAAGTACGGCTAAAGCGGGCAACTGCTGATTTTTGAATCAAATCACCGAACAAAGGCATTTTTAAGGAAAAACGGTCGATTGTCTCACGTCCTACACGAGTTTTGTAGTATTGTTTATAAGCAAATCCCAATCCTATTACAATAGCAACTATCACAAAAATCCAAAAACTTCGTAAAATTTCACTACAAGTCATCAAAAACTGTGTAAGAGGAGGTAATTCTGTTCCCAATTCTTTGAAAATAGTAGCAAAGATTGGAATCAGAAAGACAGTCATACCGACAAAAATAGCAAGTGCCAAAAAACATACTACAACTGGATAAGACAGCGCTGATTTAATTTGGTTTTGTAATCGGGCAACATCTTCTAACAATTTGGCTAAGCGATTAAGTACTTCATCTAAGACACCACCAACTTCACCAGCTTGAACCATGCTAACATATAAACCATCAAAGCAATCAGGATGTTTGCGCATCGCCTCAGAAAGATTAACTCCGCTTTGCACATCAGCACTAATAGCTAAAAGCGCTTGTTTCAGTTTAGGATTGGAACACTGTTCAGATAGTACCCCCAAACTTCTCACAATCGCTACTCCTGCATTTACCAACGCAGCAAATTGACGGGAAAAGACGGCTTTATCCTTAATAGAAACAGAAGTCAAATAATTCTCAAGTTTTTTCAAATCAAAACTTTGATGTTGTTTGATATCTTGAATGACAAAACCCTGTTTTCTGAGAGTTGTACGGGCTTGCGCTAAAGATTCTGCGTTAACTTTTTCTTTTCGAGATTTTCCTTGTGAGTCCCTAATGCGGGCAACAAATGTTGGCATAGATATTAAAATTGTTAATTATTAATTGTTAATGGCTAATTGCAATGAACAATTAACAATTAGCCATCAGCAAACTGTTATTTTTTAACAGCAGCAGTGGTAGCAGCAGGGGGTACACCACCAATGAGACGTTGTATTTCGTCGGGTTTGGAAGTTTTGGAAATTGCCGCTTCAAAAGAAATTGTGCCTGCTTTGTATAAATCGGCTAATACTTTCTCCAAAGTTTGCATACCCAATTTGCCACCAGTTTGAATAGCTGAGTAAATTTGAGCTGTTTTACCTTCTCTAATTAAGTTAGAAATAGCAGGAGTAATAATCATAATCTCTTGAGCCATTACTCGACCATATTCACCTGGTTTGGGATTTTTCTTAGGAACTAAAGTTTGGCTAAACACGGCTACGAGGGAGTTAGATAACTGTACGCGCACCTGAGTTTGTCTTTCCGATGGGAAAACGTCGATAATCCTATCAACAGTTTGGGATGCTGAACTAGTATGGAGAGTACCAAATACTAAGTGTCCTGTTTCTGCCGCAGAAATAGCTAGAGAAATTGTTTCTAAATCGCGCATTTCTCCTACTAAAATTATGTCTGGATCTTCCCGCAAAGCTGCTTTCAAAGCATTAGCAAAACTCTTGGTATCCTCTCCTAGCTGCCGTTGGTGAACAAGGCTTTTAATTGGTTCGTAAACAAATTCTATCGGATCTTCTACAGTTAAAATATGTTCGGCTTTGGTGCGGTTGATTAAGTCAATAATTGCTGCTAAAGTAGTTGTTTTACCAGAACCTGTTGGTCCTGTGACTAAAATTAGTCCTCTCGGTTTATCTGCCATTTCTCTTACAACATCAGGCAGACCTAATTTTTCAAAATTAGGAATTTTAGAACTTAATGCTCGTAAGCAAGCGGCGTAGGAACCACGTTCTTTATAAACATTCACCCGAAACCGAGCTAATCCTTTGACACCATAGGAACAATCTAACTCCCAATTCTGCTCCAACGCTTTACGTTGAGAGTTGTTGAGCATACTAAAGATCAATCTTTGACATTGATCTGCTGTTAAAAGCTCTTCTCCAATGGGTGTAAGTTTACCACTAATACGGAAATAAGGAGGCAGTCCGGCAGATAAATGTAAATCTGAACCGCCCATTTCTATCATTTTTTCCATTAAGTCTTCAATCATCATTTCCATAGTTATTTGTCCTTTGTTGATTGTTAACTGTTGACTGTTAACTGTTAACTGTTAACTGTCTCCTGACTCCTGACTCCTGACTCCTGTCTCCTTCAATCTTGAAATCTTGGTGTCATACAGTAGGGACAATCAAGCCATTCTGGTTGTAATTGAGCATTACAAGATCGGCAGGTAAGACCACTTTTACGTTTTGCTTTTAACTCTGCTTCTAAACCTGTATCTGTGAAAGTTACCCTTTCTACTTCTTCTAAAGTGGTAGCGCCTTGACGTACTAAGTCCAAACTGTAAGCCAGCAGAGTTTTCATACCCTCTTCTACTGCTACTTCCTTAATTCGTTCTGTGGGTGCTTCTTCGGTGATGAGAGTTTGCAGGTTTTCGGTAATTCGCATCACTTCATAGACACCACAACGTCCTTTGTAACCAACACCATTGCAATCTGGGCAAAGCTGATTTTTGGCTTTGGCTTCTTGAATTTGTTCTGATGTGAGGGTGTTGGCTTTGTATAAGGTGATTCCGGCATCAGATGAAGCTGATAAACCAAAACGAGCTAGTTCTTCTGGAGTTGGAGTGTAGGGAATGCGACATGTGGAACAAACACGTCTAACAAGACGTTGAGCCAAAACACCAATGAGGGAACTGGAAATCATGAAAGACTCTATGCCCATTTCTCCTAAACGTGCGATCGCACCTGGTGCATCATTAGTATGTAAAGTAGTTAATACCAAGTGACCGGTCAAAGCAGCTTCAATTGCTGTTTTTGCTGTTTCCTTGTCTCGTGTCTCACCTACTAACAGCACATCAGGATCTTGTCGTAGAAAAGCCCGCAAAGCAGTAGCAAAATCTAGCCCTTTTTCCCGAATCACCTGTACTTGAGTAATTCCTGGTAAACTATACTCAATAGGGTCTTCTACAGTACTGATATTAATTCCTGGAGAATTTCGCTCTGCCAACGCTGAGTACAAAGAAGTTGTTTTACCAGAACCAGTTGGACCTGTAACTAGGATTAGACCGAAGGGACGTGCTACCATGTCTTGGACAATTTGTAAAGTCTCAGGATCGGTAATTAATTTATTTAATCCTAGTTGTGTGGCGGAGTTATCCAAAATTCGCAGTACTACCTTTTCCCCATAACGACTGGGCAAAGTATTCACACGGAAGTCAACTTTGCGTCCTTCAAACATCCGTCGAATACGTCCGTCTTGAGGTAGGCGTCGTTCAGCAATATCTAGGTTGGCGATAATTTTGAATCGAGCTGTAACAGCAGGGATAATTTTTTTGGGTAAGGGGTCAAATGCCTCACGTAGCACACCATCTTTACGGAAGCGAATGCGTAAGTTTTCTTCTTGGGGTTCTATGTGAATATCAGAAACTTTCTCATGTAGTGCCTTTGCGAGGATTCGATTGACTAAACTAATTACTGGCGCATCCTCAGCACCTTTCATTGCCGCACCCAAGTCAGCTTCAGCATCATCAGGAGCATCCTCTATATTGAGGTTGAGATTTTCGAGATTTTCTAAATCCTGATTAATATCTGTAAACTTTTCTTTTTCCAGATGCTTTTGCCGAACAGCCAATTCATCCAAGTATTGGTTGATGATCTGTTGGTAGTCCTCTTGGGTAATTACCATGCGCAGCAATGCTATGTTCTGAGGACGCAAGATGCGGTTAAGATCATCGCAAGCCTCGAGATTATCGGGATCGACCATCGCCACTAAAACTGAAGGCGGGTTTTGGTCTTCATGTTTAGCCAGTGGAACCAAGCGATGGCGACGACAGATATCCACAGGAATAAGGCTATCAATTAACTGCCCTACCGTTGTCGTGCCAACTTGGCTAACTTCTGGATCTAAAGATTCAACACCATAAAGTATTTTGAGTTCAAATAGCTGCTGCTTTTTGTATTGCCTGAGTAACTCTGGTGTTAGTTGTTGCCCGGTAATTGATTGAAGCACTTCAGTCAGGGGTCTGCCAGACTTGCGGCTTTCAATCAGCGCCTGCTTCATTTGTTCGTTGTTGACATAGCCAGATTGAATTAGCTTATTGCCAAAAGGGGAAAACTCCGTTCTGGTAGTGAGAGCAGTACTGCGCCTTTGTTGTGACGAGTTCATAAATTAGCAGTGAGTAGCAGAAACCTCTGATTAGAGTGTTCCCAAACTCAGTGAGAAAATTACCATATCAAGGAATTTACTTCTCATCTAAATAAATATACTTAAATACACGTAGTGATTTTAAAATTCAGTGTTTGTTCTGACAAAAAAGCAATTCCATATCGTGATGTCCTACCTTAATCTTACGGAAAGCCGACCTTAAAGCCTCTGCGCTATCATGCTCAGCATTTGTCAAAATAGAGGACGACAGATTAACAATACAAGCACTTTCAGGTGAACCAAGGCGAGGTAATTTAAGCAATGAACAGCGATCCAGTTCAAATCAACTCTAATGATGGCAACTCCGTGACAGAACAAGTGGCACAAACAAACTTACAGGATGCAGCTTCGCCCAATCCAGAAAATAATGTGACTGCAACTGAAAATCCTGTATTGGACAACCAAACACAAGCACAAATGGCTCAACAAATCGAGTCCCTCAAAGCCCAGTTAGAAGATCGCAATAATCAATCGATCAGGATTGCGGCAGATTTTGAAAATTACCGTAAACGGACAATCAAAGAGAAAGAAGATTTAGAACAGCAAGTGAAGCGTAATACAATTAATGAATTATTGCCAATAGTTGATAATTTTGAGCGGGCAAGAGCGCACATTAAAACTCAAACTGAGGGTGAGTTGACAATTCATAAGAGTTACCAGAGCGTTTACAAGCAATTGGTAGATAGCTTGAAGCGTTTGGGTGTATCACCAATGCGTCCTGAAGGTCAAGAATTTGATCCTAATCTTCATGAAGCAGTAATGCGGGAACCTACGGATGAAGTTCCGGAAGGAACAGTGTTAGAAGAGTTAGTACGCGGATATTACTTGGGCGATCGCGTGCTACGTCATGCAATGGTGAAGGTAGCTGCCGCCAAGGAAGATACCCCACCAGAGGAGGAAAATCAGTCGAGTCCAGCCAGTATTTAAACTGTAATCGCTCGCCTCATTGACCAAACCCTGGGTTACTAGGGCGAGCATCGCACCTTCCCAATCATCCGCGAAACATCTAGTTTGTAGTTTTGAGTCATAATTAACTCGCAGCAATCTGTGTAAAAATACTGAATTTTTATGGTCAAAGTTATTGGGATCGACTTAGGCACTACCAATAGTTGTGTCGCGGTATTAGAGGGTGGTCAACCAATTGTAATTGCTAATACAGAAGGAGGCAGAACCACGCCCAGTATTGTCGGATTTGGCAAAGGTGGCGATCGCTTGATTGGGCAACTAGCAAAGCGGCAAGCTGTCACCAATGCCGAAAACACAATTTACAGTATTAAACGATTCATCGGTCGTCGTTGGGATGATACGACTCAAGAACGCGATCGCGTACCCTATAGCTGTGTCAAAGGTAGAGACGATACTGTTGATGTCCAAATTCGCGGACGTAATTATACCCCACAAGAAATTTCCGCCATGATCCTGCAAAAACTCAAACAGGATGCGGAAAACTTTCTTGGTGAATCCGTTCAACAAGCAGTCATTACCGTACCCGCCTATTTTACCGATGCCCAAAGACAAGCCACAAAAGACGCTGGCACTATAGCCGGACTAGAAGTACTGCGGATCATCAACGAACCTACCGCTGCCGCCCTAGCCTTTGGCTTAGATAAACAAGATCAAGAGCAAATTATTCTAGTCTTTGACTTGGGCGGTGGAACCTTTGACGTCTCCATCCTTCAACTAGGAGATGGAGTATTTGAAGTTAAAGCCACTTGTGGCAATAATCAATTAGGTGGAGACGACTTCGACATTTGTATTGTCCGTTGGATGGTAGAACGTTTTCAACAAGAAGAGAAAATCGACCTCTACCAAGACAAAATGGCTCTGCAACGCTTGCGGGAAGCTGCAGAAAAAGCCAAGATTGAACTTTCGAGCATGGTAAGTACCTCGATTAATTTACCGTTTATCACCGCTGATGAAAAAGGACCTGTTCATTTAGAAATGGAACTTAGCCGTGCAAAATTTGACGAGCTAACTAGTCATCTAATTGAAGCTACTATTGAACCAATGGTGCAGGCACTTAAAGATGCAGAACTCAAACCAAAAGACATAGATAGAATTATTTTAGTTGGTGGTTCTACTCGGATTAGAGCAGTTCAAAACGCACTCAGCAAATTTTTTCATGGTAAAGCACCAGATCGCTCGGTTAACCCTGATGAAGCAGTAGCACTCGGAGCTGCCATCCAAGCTGGAGTACTGGGCGGCGAAGTCGATAATCTCTTATTACTAGATGTCACACCCTTGTCGCTAGGGATCGAAACTTTAGGAGAAGTTTTTACTAAAATCATCGAACGCAATACCACAATTCCTACCAGTAAGTCTCAAATATTTTCCACCGCAGTTGATGGACAAACCTCAGTAGAAATTCACGTCCTTCAAGGTGAAAGAGCAATGGCAAGAGACAACAAGAGTCTTGGCAAATTTTTGCTCACAGGAATTCCTCCAGCCGCCCGGGGCGTACCACAAATTGAAGTGTCATTTGAAATTGATGTTAACGGTATTTTGAATGTTTTGGCACAAGATAAAGGTACTGGTAGAGAGCAGAGTATTCGCATTACGAATACAGGTGGTTTGAGTAGCAATGAAGTAGAAAGAATGCGGCAAGAAGCGGAAGTGTATGCCGAAGAGGACACGAGACGTAAACAACTAGTTGAACTGAAAAACCAAGCAGACAATCTACTGTTCAATTACGAATCGACTCTCAGGGATAATGGTACTCTGATTGGAGAGCAATGGAAAATCTTGGCTGTGGAAAAAGCCACAAAACTTAAAGCCGCTATGGTAGATGAGCAGATTCCCATCACAGAATTTCAACAAAGCTTAGATGATTTCCAGCAAACACTGTTTGCTATTGGCGCTGACGTTTATAACCGAGCAAACAGCCCGAATGATGAGTTTGCCGACGTTGCCGCCGCGACAGATTCAGTCACGGGAGTGCTGACATCACAATTTAATTTTGATTTTGAGGAAGAAAATACAGTACAAGCTGATTACGAAGCGATAGATTAGGTTAGGGGTACTGGGTATTGGGTACTGGGGACTGGGGACTGGGTACTATCCCTTTGACCATGCCCATTGCCCCTAAAAACAATTGGTGGGTTTTCCACACCTAATGGTGCGGCTAGCACTATAAGGTTTATTGGCGAAGTTTTCCCGTAGTCCGTAGCACAATTGTAATAGAGACAGCCTAGTTGGCACTAGTTTTGTCTTCTGCCAACAGGAAAGTACTTGTTACTAAGGTAAAATCAAATATTAATAAAACTTAACTGTTGCCTACAGAACTGCTTTCCGTCTTACGCGCAATAAACCTTTAACTTTTACCTTTGCTATATGGCCCGCGATTATTACGAAACTCTGGGTGTCGCTCGTGACGCCGACAAAGAAGAAATCAAACATGCCTACCGCCGCTTAGCCCGGAAGTATCACCCAGACGTGAATAAAGAACCGGGAGCGGAGGAACGCTTTAAGGAAATCAACCGCGCTTATGAAGTGCTAAGTGAACCAGAAACTCGCGCTCGCTACGACCGCTTTGGTGAAGCTGCTGTGGGTCCTGGATCTGGCTTTCAAGACATGGGTGATATGGGCGGCTTTGCCGATATCTTTGAAAGCATCTTCAGCGGTTTTGCTGGCGGGATGGGTGGTCAAACACAAAGACGGCGCAATGGCCCGGTGCGAGGTGATGACCTCAGATTAGACCTAAAGTTAGACTTTCGCGAAGCTGTATTTGGCGGGGAAAAAGAAATTCGTATTTCCCATCTAGAAACATGCGAAGTTTGTACTGGCTCTGGTGCTAAACCAGGAACTCGCCCCCGCACTTGCTCAACTTGTACTGGAACAGGTCAAGTACGCCGAGTTACGAGAACCCCCTTCGGTAGTTTTACTCAAGTTTCGACTTGTCCCACCTGTAACGGTTCAGGAATGGTGATCGAAGATAAATGCGATTCCTGTGATGGCAAGGGTGCAAATCAAGTTACCAAGAAATTAAAAATTACCATCCCTGCGGGAGTTGACAACGGTACACGCTTAAGGATTTCTTCGGAAGGAGATGCTGGTCAACGCGGTGGTCCATCTGGTGATTTATACGTGTACTTGTTTGTGAATGAGGACGAAGAATTCCATCGCGATGGCATTAACATTCTCTCAGAAGTCAAAATTAGCTACCTTCAAGCAATTTTAGGTTCCCGGTTTGAGGTAAATACGGTAGATGGACCAGTGGAGATGGTAATTCCACCAGGAACTCAACCGAATACGGTGATGAAGTTGGAAAATCATGGCGTACCACGCTTGGGGAATCCCGTTAGTCGAGGAGATCACATGATTACGGTACAAATTGATATTCCGGCAAAGTTGACGACGGAGGAACGAGAACTTTTAGAAAAGCTAGCTAAAATTAAAGGAGAACGTATTGGTAAAGGCGGGATAGAAGGATTTATCGGTAATTTGTTTCACCCACGATGAGTGAATCCTTGATGGAAACTCCTAATGCTCAACTTGACTTGCGCGGCACCCCTTGCCCGATTAATTTTGTGCGGACAAAATTACGCTTGGAACAAATGAACCCCGGTAGTTTGCTCGAAGTCTGGCTAGATCCGGGAGAACCGATTGAGCAAGTACCCGATAGCTTGACAATGGCAGGATTTCGGGTCGAACAAATTAGCGATCGCTCTGGTTATTTTTCTCTTTTGGTTCGTCGTCCTGTAACTGCTTAATGGAAGGGGAAGTTATCACTACTGGGCAGTTATTAGGTACGGTATCAGCCGTGCAAGCTAATTATTATCGGGTGCAAATGGATGTTGTAGAGACGTTGCAGGCAACGTCTCTCCTCTGTACCCGCAGAACACGGTTGAAAAAAATTGGCCAACAAGTAATGGTGGGTGATCGCGTAGTTGTACAACCAGATGGTTCCGGTGGAGGTGCGATCGCCAACGTCCTAGCCCGTCAAAGTCAGTTAGATCGTCCAGCAATTGCCAATGTTAACCAAATTCTACTGGTATTTGCTGTTGCCGATCCACCCCTAGAACCTTATCAACTTAGTCGCTTTTTAGTTAAAGCTGAGTCTACAGGTTTAGATGTAGTTTTATGTTTAAATAAAAGTGATTTAATTTCTCAAAAACAGCAAGAAGAAGTTGGCGATCGCTTAAACAAATGGGGCTATCAACCAATATTTATTAGTGTCAACAAAGGTATAAATATTGAGCAATTAACAAGTCACCTTCAAGATAAAATTACAGTGGTAGCAGGAGCTTCCGGAGTTGGCAAATCTAGTTTAATTAATAGGTTAATTCCTAATGCTAATTTAAGAGTAGGAGAAGTTTCTGGCAAACTTTTAAAAGGTCGTCATACTACCAGGCACGTAGAATTATTTGAGTTACCTAGTGGTGGATTACTAGCAGATACTCCCGGCTTTAATCAGCCAGACCTAGATTGTACACCAGAAGAATTAGTACATTATTTCCCAGAAGCGCGAGAAAGATTAGAGGTGGCAAGGTGTAGATTTAGTGATTGTCTGCATCGCGATGAGCCAGACTGTGCAGTACGAGGAGATTGGGAACGTTATCAACATTACTTAGACTTTTTGCCAGAGGTGACAGCACGTCAAACTCAACTTAACCAACAAGCTGACGCCGAATCTACACTCAAGGTAAAAACCAAAGGTAAAGGACAAACTCAGTACGAACCAAAGCTAGAAAGTAAAAAATATCGCCGTCAATCTCGGAAAACACAGTTGCAGGAATTGCAAGATTTGTATAAGGATGAAGAATCTTAGGTAAGGAGCAGGTGCTATGAGTCAAATAATATCTGAAAGAGTACGCTGGACTACCTCTGATCTAGAGTTACTCGCAACTGATGAGTGGAAGCGCTATGAAATCATTGACGGAGAACTATTTGTGACTAGAGCACCTCATTGGGGTCATCAACGGGCTATTGGTAATATTCACTTAGAGTTACAATACTGGTCACGAAGCAGTGGTTTAGGCGAAGCAATTCCAACTCCCGGAATAATTTTTACAGATGCAGATAATGTCATTCCCGATGTTGTGTGGATTACTTATGAGAGGTTACCTCAGTTACTAGATGAAGAGGGACATTTGAGAGGAGCGCCAGAGCTGATTGTGGAAGTGCTTTCCCCAGGGGTAAATAATGAACGTCGAGACAGAGAAGCTAAATTAAAGCTTTACTCTTTAAAAGGAGTACAAGAGTATTGGATTGCTGATTGGCGCTCACAGCAAGTAGAAGTTTACCGTAGAGAAGCTACCCAATTGAAACTAGTAGCAACCTTGCTATCAAATGACGAAATCACCTCACCCCTATTGCCAGGTTTTCGCGTTCAAGTTCAACGCTTTTTTGGAATAGACTAGATCCCCGACTTCTTAAAGAAGTCGGGGATCTGAGGGGATCTGGGTCTTTCTTGTTAAAATGGGCAATAAAAAGAAGATATGACCAGACCAATTGAGCGAATAGAGCAAGATATAGTGGTAATTAGCGAGAAAACAGAGGCGATCGCCTTAGAACTGCAGAGCGCTTACACTAGTTATCTCACTATCTTAGGGCAAGCTGTGCGTCAGCAGTTAATTTTAGCAACTTATCACCTGTGTACTCAAGGATACCCTGATAAATTTTTGAAGTTGTCCTTAAATCAAAGACAACAATTGCAGCAAGCCATCCGTCAATTAGCTCAAAATGCTGCGTTTCAGTTACTTGCTCCTACTTCCGAGGGAGAAGAAAACGAAGTGGAAGAACAAGAGGAAGAAACCTCTTCTACTCCTTCTACTATTCCTACCCCATCTAGCATCCCCTCTGTGGAGACGCCCCACCTGGGCGTATCTACAACCCTACCATCACCCATTAGCGTCAACGACATTGCAGATCAAATTGCGGAGTTAGTGACACCTACTTTGTCTTCTGCTCAAGACGCAGCGCCAACAGTAACATTTACGGCAAACGGGAAGCTACCTATTGGGTTTCTACAACTTGGAGAAGCCGAAGAATCTACTTCGGTGCCTACTTTGGGTGTCTCCTCTAACCCTAAAGAAGTAGCAAAATGGCAACAAAGTATAGAGAGAGTAACGCAACAAACGTTAAAAAAGTTATCTCACGAAGCTAACCAGACGTTACAAAAAGCAGGAATTTTACCCAAAAAACTACCAGAGCAAATTTTAGAAGCGGCGATAGCAGCATCAGAAGCATCGGCAGATGTGGTATCTGGACCACCTAATATATTAAGCTTGGTAATTGAAGTGGATCGAGAGCAGCCTGCGTCTAATACTGGCTTGACACAGATTATGGCTATTAATTTGCGTTTGGGAGAAATTGAATTTGCCAATGCAAAACTCTCGTCTGAGCGCAAACAAATTCGTCAAATCTTAGCTCAGTTAAATAAAATAGGACAAGAGTATCTAAAAAAACACAGAGAACTGTCAATTGCTGAAGCAGAAGCAGCGTGGCGTGCAAGTTGGTTTGAAGAATGACGAACGACAAACCTGATTGGTTAAGATTGCAAAAAGCCTTGGCAATAGAGGCATCCAAGGGTTTCACTGATTTAGTTGGTAACCAATACCGCTTCAGTGAGTTTCTTTGTCTAACTTTTGGCAAATTCCCTTGGACACTGCCAAGCTCGGAGCGCCGCCGTTGGCAAGAACTGGCGGGTAAATTTGCTGCCTATCCCAATTTAGAACTGGAAGAAAGACAAAATTTAGTAGCTCAAACTCGCTCTTATTTAAGTAAATTGCAATTAGCAATGGAGCAGGGGAGTGAAGAAGTAGGAGAGCAGGGAAGTCGGGGAGTCGGGGAGCAGGGGGGAAATTATTCTAACTCCTCAATTCCTAAATTACGTCAGTCGCCAATTGTTGCGGAGGTAAGTCGTAGGCTGGCTGCTAATATTGACCAAAAACTCTTTGAGTTACCAGAAATAGGAGCTAGAAAAGCAGATAAGTTAGCGCGGTTAGGTTTACACACTGTACGTGACTTGCTATTTTATTATCCCCGCGATCACATTGATTATGCTCGTCAAGTAAATATCGGCGAGTTAGATGCAGGTGAGACGGTGACGATAGTGGCAAAGGTGAAAAACTGTAACTGCTATGTTAGCCCTCGCAATCAAAAATTAATGGTTTTGCAGATGGAGTTGCGGGATAATACTGGTCGCATTAAAGTTAATCGCTTTTTTGCTGGTACACGTTATACTAGTCGCGCTTGGCAGGAGAGTTTAAAGCGTCGCTACCCAGAGGGTAGTGTTGTCGCTGCTTGTGGTTTAGTGAAAGAAAGTAAATATGGGTTGACTTTGGAAGATCCGGAACTAGAAGTTTTGGCAACTCCAGGAGATAAGATTGAGTCACTGACTATTGGCAGGATTGTACCAATTTATGCGCTGACTGAAGGCATAGGCGCGGATTTGATGCGCCAAGCGGTAACTACTGTTTTGCCTTCCACTGTGCATCTTAAAGATCCTCTGCCCAGTGGTTTGCGAGATAAGTATGGGTTGATGGAGTTGAAGGATGCACTTAGTAACATTCACTTCCCGGATGATACTGCTACTCTTCAAGTTGCTCGTCGTCGCCTCGTTTTTGATGAATTTTTCTACCTTCAACTTGGGTTACTTCAGCGGCAACATAAAGCACGGCAAATTCAAACAAGTGCTGTTCTTGCCCCTAGAGGTAAGTTAGTGGAAACTTTCTACGAAATATTGCCGTTTAAGTTGACTGGCGCACAACAAAGAGTCATCAACGATATTCTTAATGATTTGCAAAAATCAGTACCAATGAATCGTCTTGTCCAAGGAGATGTTGGTTCTGGTAAAACTGTTGTAGCGGTGGTTGCTATTCTGGCAGCGATTCAATCTGGCTATCAAGCGGCGTTGATGGCTCCGACAGAAGTTTTGGCAGAACAGCATTACCGCAAGTTAGTTAATTGGTTTAATCTTTTGCATTTACCAGTGGAATTACTGACTGGTTCGACAAAAGTTGTAAAAAGAAGACAGATACATGCTCAGTTAGAAACTGGTGAGTTGCCGCTTTTGGTGGGGACTCATGCTTTAATTCAAGATCCGGTAATTTTTCATCGCTTGGGTTTGGTGGTGATTGATGAGCAGCACCGTTTTGGGGTGGAACAACGAGCGCGGTTGCAGCAAAAAGGTGAGCAGCCCCATGTGTTAACTATGACTGCGACTCCGATTCCCCGCACCTTGGCGCTGACTGTACACGGGGATTTGGATGTGAGTCAGATTGATGAGTTACCTCCAGGAAGGCAAAAGATTCAAACAACGGCGTTAACTAGTCAGCAACGCAACCATGCTTATGATTTGATTCGTCGGGAAGTTGCCCAAGGACGACAAGTTTATGTGGTTTTACCTTTAGTGGAAGAGTCGGAAAAGTTGGATTTGCGATCGGCGGTGGAGGAGCATCAAAAGTTACAGGAAAGTGTTTTTCCTGAGTTTCAGGTGGGGCTACTGCATGGGCGGATGACTTCGGCGGAAAAGGATGAGGCGATTGGGAAGTTTCGCGATCGCCAAACTCAAATCTTGGTTTCTACTACTGTGGTAGAAGTAGGCGTAGACGTGCCCAATGCAACAGTTATGCTCATAGAAAATGCGGAGCGTTTTGGCTTATCTCAGTTGCACCAATTACGGGGACGTGTTGGTCGTGGTGCGGCTCAGTCCTACTGTTTATTAATGAGTAGTACCAGAAGTCCCGATGCTCAGCAACGTTTGAAGGTGTTGGAACAATCCCAGGACGGCTTTTTTATCTCAGAAATGGATATGCGTTTTCGTGGTCCTGGGGAAGTGCTGGGAACTCGTCAATCAGGAGTAGCAGATTTTACCTTAGCTTCTTTAGTAGAAGATGAGGAAGTTTTACTTTTGGCAAGGCAAGCAGCCGAGAAAGTAATAGAGATAGATGCTACTTTGGAACGCTGGTATCTGATGAAAGAAGAGTTGAAGTCTAGGTACGAGAAGTTAATGGGCGGAGCAATTTTGACGTGATTGACTATTACACCAAACGTGGTGTCTATGAAGAGATTGGTATTGCTGAATACTGGATTGTAGACTACTTAGCTCTTGGCGGGCGCTCTTTTCTTGGCAATCCCAAACAACCAACTATCTCGATTTACTCATTGGTTGAGGGTGAGTACCAGGTTATGCAGTTTCGGGGTGATGAACGTATTGTATCCCCAACCTTTCCAGAGTTAAACTTAACTGCTCAACAAATTTTTCGCGCTGGGATTTAGTACATAGAATTGCTAAATAAGGAGAAAAATATATGAAAATCGAGCAAGCTGTATTAGAAAAACTTCGCCAGTTACCTGTTGACAAACAGCAAGAAGTATTAGATTTTGCTGAATTTCTCCACCAAAAAATGGCTTCTAAACCTCCCCTTCGTAGTGTCAAGGGATTGTGGGCTGGCTTAGACATTGATATTACAGAAGAAGATATTGCCCAAGCCCGAAAAGAGATGTGGGGTAATTTTCCAGAGCAAGATATTTAGTAGTAGATTTTTGAGATGATGAGCGCCATTGCCTAAGCCTGAAACCCTGAAACTGGCGGATGGCATGTAGCAGTATGCACATCTTCCAGTTTGGGGGGTTTCTTAGTGCGAGACTATCCCTTGGAATCAGCTTTGCTTAGCAAGGTTAATATTCAACCAAGGGATTTCGGCGAAAAAATCCCTGAGTACCTCAAGTTTGTTGATAATCTTTTCAATGTGTTCCTTTGATTCTGTTTTAGGAGAAGTTATCTCACGCAAGTGTTTAAGATATTTGTTCCAGTCAGCTTCTACTGCATCAGCGCCTTTCTCAAAACCGTTAGTTGTGTCTTGCCAGTATTGATCGATTCCTTCTGTGAACTTCTCACGCACTCGCTGTTCGGTAAAATAATTAACAATTTGCTTTGCTAAACGCTTTTGCCAAGACTCTCCAAATAAACCCCAGACTGCGAAAGCGAATGCAGCAGCTAAACCTATGCCAAGCACGATAGGACCACCAATAGCCGCTACGAAAGCAATTACTCCAGCCGTGCCGCCGCTGAAACCAAAACCAATGCCGAGTGCTGACAAAAGACTAACCAATTTAGCAACTAAGATGTAACCGCCAAGATTTCCAAGTGCTGCCGCCCAAGCAGACAAGGCTCCGATGCTAGTTAAACCTACAAGCCCACCGAGAAAAGCACCTTTAGCATCGAAGGGAATATCTACAGGTATTTTGTCGGGATTTGGAATTTTAGCTCGTGCTTCTGTGTACCCTTCAAGCAAAGCGTCAATCTCTACGTTTAATTTCTCAGAATTAACTTTAATCAGGTTTTCTGCCTCGTTTTGAAGTTTTTCTACAAGATAGCCAGCAACATATTCCTTCGCCTCTTTTTTATCGCTGTACTTATTTCGGATTATCTGTTCTACAGCATCGACATTTAACAGTTTTTCTACATACCTCTGAAATGTTGCTTTAGTGTCTTTTTTTAAGTCATTGATACGTTGGCGTACCTTGTTACGTTTATGCTGAGTTTGTTGTTGGCGAGTAGGTTCATTTTCTGAGAGTGCTTGTAGTTGATCTCGCTGTAAATCTATTTCAGCAATAGTTGTTTGGTATGCCTCAATCAGGCTTACGTACTTTTTTATGTTGTCCTCCTTTATTGCTTTAATTTCCCGCTCAACACGACACATACGTGCTTGAGGCAGAAATTCACTTAGTATTTGTGTCAACTCATTAAATAAACTTTGACATCTATCGGGTCTTTCTGACCAAAACGTAAAGAATCTTTTTCGTAAATCTGCTTCAGTAATAGTACGATTTGTCTGTTCTCTACGACGCTCTAAAACGGTTTCGCTTATATTTTTATAGAGTCTTTTTGTGGCTTTATCTGAGATTTCTGTCAGTTGATGGTCAGAAATACTAGGATCAGCATGGGTCGCCACAATGAAAAGATTGCCCAGTGTTGGGAAATTACTGTATTCATTCTCAGGAGCAGGAAGTAAACGCAGTAAGCTACCGAGGCGGATCATATCTTGACCATTAATGTGACCCTTGGCAGGCGAAGCATACAATAATACATCGGCTACCTGTGCGGCGCTATTCGCCTTCTCCACATCTTTTGATACTTCATCAGGTTGATCTGAGTAACCTGGGAGGTCGATCAGATTGCAAGCTTTGAGTACAGGGGAGTCCATATAGACTACGGCAGCATGGGCTGCTATATCCTCATTACTACCATGTACCCCATATTTTTGCAAAATATTGAAGCTTCCTGCTTGTAAACAATACTGCTGACAACGTTCCTTGTCATCTAGGAGTAGCAAGTCAATTATTTGCTTACCTTTCTCATCTTTTAGCCAAAAGTCCTCATCAAAAATCAATACATCGTCTTTGAACCATTCTGGACGATCTTCGACGTGACGAATAAATGTAATGACTCGTGTTGCTGGCTGATAGCCGACAGGCAAGTTTTTGCTGCCCAACAGAGCATTCGCCATATGTGATTTGCCAGCGTCAAAGCCTCCAGTTAGTACTAAATTAGGCTTTTGCTTGTAAAGCTTGAGTTGCTTTTTAAAATCATTTGGGGTGGCTGGTAGTGTTGGTAGATCCAATGTGTCTATAGGAGGAACCGCATCAACGTACTGATTGAGCAAATTCAGTCGGCGATATAGTTCAGCGTATGGAATCCCTGGATCAATTGCTTTTAATGGTGGTGTTGGTGCTGACTCAGATATGGCACGAGCAATGTCCTGCCCAAATATTTGCAGCCATTTCACTAAAAGCCCCATTGGAACTGTTTCAGGAGCCTGCTCATAAAGACAAACTTCTCATGGGAGATACCCAGTATATTAGCAACCTGTACTTGACCCATGCCTACTTTCTGACGATAACTCAGTAAATCTATATTCATTTATGTTTTCAAAAACATCAGTAATATTATTTATTCTGTTTTCGTATAAATTATAAATCAACAGCAAGTAGTGATTACCCACCCTTTTAATTGGAGTTTAGAAACAATAATGAGCTACAGACTTTTTACCTACTTGAGTTGAAATTAACTTACTTTCGCCCTTGAGCAGTCCAAGCTTGGCTTTCACTTGCTGTCGCCAACCGTGGGGTTGCTACGCTAGTCACTTCATGAGCGGTGTTTCTTGAGAAAGTGTTTATTTTGGCACAACTGAATTCCACGCTAAGATGCCATTAGACCTGCTAGTATCTAATTAAAAGCCTCTCCTCTATTCTACCACTGTGTATGATATGAACATAGCTGTGCAAAATCTTCTTAATTCTTTTGAGAATTTAAGCGAATCTGAAAAGTGGGAAACGGCATTAGAGTTACTCAAACGCACTATACACTTTAACAATTTTCCAGCATTAACTGATGAAGAACTTACTCTGAGTGCAGAAGAACTTTTTTTAGAACTTGATCAAACAGAAGCACGCACATGAGTGAGCATAATCTTAGCGAGGTATAACTCAGTGAAAAATCGTTAAAGACCATGAAATTTCTCAGATTACTAACATGGCTTGATGTGAGAAGAACTATTTGCCGCGAAACTAGCTATGGCAGCAAGCTACCAGAAGGAGTAGTCAGGATTCGTTGTTTCTCCGATGCTTTGGAAATAGGTCTTATTAGCAAAGAAAACAGAGAGAATGCCGCGCAGGCTTTAAAAAATTGGTTCAAAGACTGGTATCAGGAAGATCAGTCTGTCATCCAACTTGACCTTGGTGATGCTACATTGCCAGTATAATTTATTCCAGGAGAGGAAAAAAGTACAACTGATATTTCTGTGCGTCCGTTTTGGGAAGAAATTGCTTATATTAATGAAGAGGAAAGGTCAAAAGTACAAGCAATAGTTAAGCTTCCAGAACCATATATTGAGAAGCCAAGTTTAATAGCTTTCTATTCTTTCAAAGGTGGTGTGGGCAGAACATTAAATTTAGCCGCACATCTTTTTGCTTTGTTAGATAGAGCTAAAGAAATAGATAGGTCTATAACTGTATTAGTTATTGATGCTGATTTAGAAGCTCCTGGTCTTACTTACTGGAACATGAGTGAAAAGCCACAACCAGTAGTTTCTTTTATTGATTTTCTTGAAGCTTACCACTACTCTCCGATTGAAAGAGAACAAACACTTTCATTATTTGCCAGGGAAGTTAACAAATCCCCTAAATATGAAGGAAAGTCAACTGTATATTTTTTACCTGCGTGTCTTGATGATAATCAGCTATTAGATACTCCCATTCTACCTGAGCAGTTGGTCACAAGTCCAGAGGGAGTTTGGGAATGCGGCAATGCTATTCATAGTTTAGGTAAAGCAGTTGGTGCTGACTATGTATTAATTGATTTGAGTTCTGGTTTAAGTAAAATATCCAGTCCCATCATTTTTGACCCAAGAATTCAGCGAATTATTGTGACAACAATCAACGATCAATCTCTTAGAGGTATAAATCTGGTGTTATCGCAAATTGGTCGCGTCGCACCGCCAAAAGCAAAGGTCGATGATGAAAGTTATTACGATCCTTCTTTGGTAATTAGTATGTTAACGCCAGAATTGAAATCATTACCAGCATTTGAAGATGCATTGGTGAAATTTCAATCTGCTTATTTACAGTCGGAAGAAGATAATTTATATTCCACAAGGCTGGAGATAAAAGAAACCGATTTTGCTCAAGATTTACTTTATGTAAATAACTGGAAAGAGGCACGATCCAAACTAAGCCAAACTTCAGTTATGAAAGTGGCTCATGAGTGGGCAAAAGAACAATTGGAAATTACCACGCATCAACAACCACTATCAAAACTTATGTCCATCAAAGCCAAATCTTAAACTATTCAGTCCGCTGCACTACGTTGTTAGAATGCTGCTTGGGTTGCAATGAGACTAACTCTCTTCCGCTTGCAGCTTGTCTGTTCTGCCAATCAGCAAATATTGCTTTGAAGTCATAGTTAAAAGACTTTGCGTGTTCCTCACGGATTCGGTGCAGTTCTTCCAAAATCTCGTCTTCCCACATACTCTACTCTCCCATCAATCATATTTTAATGCAAACTATTGTTCGTCCACTTTGGAGTTTAGCCTTCTGTGAGACAATTGCAAACGTATTCAAATAGGAATTAACTGAAATGCTATGGCTTGTTGCGCTCCTTGGGGTAGTGATTGGAGTAGTCGGGTTTGGAGCAATTTATCAAGCATTTGCCACAAGTCGCGATCGGCGTAGGTTTCTGCCACCTGGAAAATTAATTGAGATTGATGGTAATAATTGGCACTATCAAATTATGGGTAAAGGTCATCCGACAGTTATTGTAGATAGTGGAAGCGGAGGTACTCACCTAGATTGGCAGTGCGTGCAGCCCGAAGTCGCCAAATTTACGAGAATCTTGACCTACGATCGCGCAGGATATGGCTGGAGTGATTTAAGCTCAGAACCACGCACGGCTGAACAAGTTGTCAGTGAGTTGCGTCAACTTTTGAGAAAGGCTGAAATTGAGCCACCTTATGTTTTAGTGGGAATGTCTTTAGGTGGCTTATTCAGTCGCCTATTTGCCTATCACTATCCAGAAGAAGTGGCTGGGATGGTTCTAGTAGATGTAGCTCATGAGAAGATGTACGAGGAGTCACCAGCCGAATGGGTTGAATTGAACAAACGACTTGAAGGGTTGTTAGTTCATGTAGTGCCAATTATAGGGCGCATCGGTCTACTTCGTTTGCTTGTCACGTTTGATTCTTTGCCTTTTGCGGCTGGTTTATTCCAAAAATTTCCACCTTCAATGCAGCCTGTTGCTAAAGCACTCTATTCCCAAACTCAGTTTGGGAAAGCCTTTGCTCAAGAATCGGCTGCGGTATCAGTGAGCATGAACCAGGTTGAACAGGCACGCAAGACAAAGCCATTTCCTGAGATTCCCCTCATTGTCTTGTCGTCTGGAAAGCCAGACTTCGACATAACACAAGAGGTGCTTCAGAGACTGCAAGAATTACATGCCGATTTAGCTAATGAGTCACCTCAAGGCGTTCACATTATTGCTCATAGAAGTGGACATGTAATCCAACTCGACGATCCAGAATTAGTCATTGATGCAATTCGTCAAGTGGTTGAGAAAGTGCGTTGTAGTAGCGCCTTATAACAGTTGTATGCCCCCCCTTCATAAGGGGGGTTGGGGGGGTGGGGATCACACAACTGGTGGAACAGCAGGTAAATCAGAGTCTTGCTCAATGCTACTCATGTTGATAGCATTAACCTCACCTTTTGTCAAGAAGCGAAAAGTTTCTTGATAAAGGCTTTGCCAAAAGCGATTACTCATGTTTTGACTAACTTCTGTGGGATCTACCATTGGGTGCGGTACTAAGTCAGAGGCAGGATACATGTAAAAATGATGCCCTTTTTGCTTACCGCCGATTTTCGTAAAGAAATCTTTGTTAGTATTGATGTCAGCGGCATCCTCATTTTCCGTCAGCACCATAAATGTAGGAATATTCTTTAAGGTAGCCACATTCTTGCTATTGCGGACAAAGCTCCCAAAACGATCGCAAGCAGTCAACGCCCCAACTGGAAATCGCAATTGTGGGTTCCAGCCCATCTCTTGGATATCAAGTGGTCCTGTTAAAATAATGTATTGGCGTCGCTGATCGTCATAAACTTTCAAAAGTGGTGCATAAGCGACAACTTTCTTCACCCGATCTGGTCGTTGTGCTGCAGCACACAACGCTACTGTTCCGCCAACTGATAACCCCACTGTATAAATTGGTCCTGGCATTGCATCTAGTTGTGCAATTTGCGCACGCACCTCGGTAACATAATTCATGTGGGACGAGATAAAGTACTTGTCAAAGTCGGGATCGTTCTCTTGCTGAATCGCTTGAATAATATCGAGTAACCTTGGCTCGATCGCTAACAAACGGGCAACCAACGCCGCCTGTTCTTGAGAGCTAGGACGACGAATTTGCTCTAAGTTTGAAGAAGCCAAATTAGCAAGAAAGTTTTGTAAAACTGGATCTTGCTGTATCTTTTGGCGCAAAGGGATGGCAATTTCTGGTTTGAGATCGACTTGAGGCCAACATTTATCTGGTGGAATAAAGGTATGACCGGCAATGGAGGGCTGATAGAAATTAAATCCACCAGAAAATAGGTAATCTGCTAATCGCCACATTTGGTGAGGAGTAGCACTAAAGCCGTGAAAAATGACCACAGTTCCACGAATCGGTTGTCCTGGTTCGTGGAAACGGTAGTAGGGGTAAGCACCAGCTCGATGATTTGGGTTAGCATCTATGCTGCGAATATACGCATCAATAGCTTCTTGAGTTTTCCTAACTTGTTCGACGCTAGGATTTATGCTGGTACTAATGTTCGTGGTCATAAACTGGAATATTGAGTTATTAGTGATGGTTGATAGTAAAGGCGAACAGTTGTTCGCCTCTACACACGTACCACCGTATTAACCCTATATTGACTATGTGAACTCGATGGTGTCAACAAAATTTAAAACACTCTGCTTAATTTCCTCCGCTTCTTCTTCAACAGAACCAGGAGTTTCGCCTTGAGAAAAGCTGCGCTGACTGCTGACTATGTAGATGAAATCGCCTTCGGAAAAAGTGAGTAGCCCACGTTTAGCATTCAACCTGGTAGCAGTGCCATTGTTTCCTGTCTTAGAAATTGTTGAACCTTCCGGCATATTAACTAAGGCAAAGTAAGCTCCGGTAAATATATCGTTCAGATATTCGGTATGCTCTACTGTTGCACCAGGTAAATTGGCAGCGATCGCCTCAGGCACATACTTATCTAGTAGAATTGACTTGAGATATTTTTCCTGTGCCGCCGCCGACCTTTGCTTTGCTTCTTGTTCAGGAATAGCATGGTAATCTATTTGGAGCATTGTGCCAAAGTCATCGGAAAAGCTGACAAGCCCTTCTTTAGTTTGTACTCTGCCACCTTGCTGAACGTCTACAGGAATCGGTACTGTAAAATTACCATTAGGCGATTCATAGAACTGATGATCTTCTTCCTGTGGTAGTGTTTCTTCCTCGTCGTCGTCTTCAAGGAACTCTTCTTCTGCTTCTTCAAACGCAGCAATTACCTCTTCGATAATTTCTTTCGCTTGTTCATCGTTTAAATTCAAAGCTTCCTGTAGCTTTTTAAGCAAAGTCGTTTTCCCTTTGGGAATACGTAGTTCATCTTCGTCTATGAGTACGCTGACTCCGCCTGCAAAAGCGTCCTCCAATAAATCGTTACTGAGAGATTGTTTCGCAGTGTTAAACAGCGCACCCACTGAGTTATCTTCGGCGATCGCGACTAGTCTATCGACTATTTCAAACAAATCGTCATCTGAGTAGTCTTCAAAAACCTCGAATCCCCAAAGTACATCAACTAAAAGATCTACGTCCACATCTTCTAAGGAAGAATCAGCAACTGCTGTGACAACGGCAACCGCCGCTAACGCTTCTTCAGTTGAGAGTGGTTCTTCTAATTTCTTATCTGAATTAAAAACCTTGTCGTACTTTGCCATGATTTTTGTCTCCGGGAATGGCTTTGTGTGAAACGAGAGACTTCTGCCATTGGGTAGTGTAGCGTGCGTTGCCGTCATTAGTCCTGAGTCTGAAGTAATTCATGACTAATTTCTTGCACTTGCGCTCTTTTCAATCTCCCCATTTTGTTTTACGGTATGCAGGAAGCGTTTAGCAATCTCTTCGTAAAAATTAGGATCTGTCCAGTAACCCAAGTGTCCTTGTTCTCCCCAAGTAGCTGGAAATTCCAACCGTACATTTTCTAGGTTCTCGTAGTAATCCAGATGACCACTGATTGGATCTTGGAGATGGTAGTAATTCACCCACTTTACTTGATCTAGGTGACAATTTACTGGATGAGTGGTAAAAAATGAACTCTCATTTGCTACAGGTTTCACACGAAATGAGTTGAGGTGTTCCAATATCCGCTGTCTAATGTACTGTCCCTGCTGCGCTACTTCACGAAAGAAAAAGGCGATTTTGTCTAAAGGTGAACCGAAGGTTACTAGCCCTGTAATCTTATCAAGATGCAAATTTTTTCCCTTGTCTCCACGCAAGCTTGCTTCTATACACAAATGATTTAATGTGTCATAAGTAATACAGCTACCAAGAGAATGTCCTACCAATATTACTTGGTCATAATTTGCTTGCTGATCCCTCAGAATTGCTTTAAGTAACGTTGAAGATTCGGCTAATATCAGTTCTCGGATTTTTTGTCTTGGCGATTTTACATCAGTTGTGGTGTATATGGCAATATCACCGATGTAGTCAACCAATAGCGGAGTCACTAGTTTTTTACTCAGTTGCCAAGTTGGTTGTAGAAAACTACCCCTAAGAAATGGACTTGCCAAAGACAACACAACCCATAACAACAGTCGTAACACTGGGTAAATCAAGTTAAATAGACGCAGTAATATAGTCACCCAGCGTAAGCGAAAGACAAAGAAGCTTTTTCCTTTCTTTGTTTTCAGTAATTCTGCTAATAAAGGTTTGTTCTCTGTACGGTTATAAAATTTAATTGTGCCATCTAGTGTTTGTTCCGCCCATCGCAATATCTCAGGAACACTAATCTGATTTTCTGTCTGATATGCCCAGTAATACTCATGAATGTCAATTAGCGAGTTTTCATCATTTGAATTCAGTCTGACAAAGCTTTCTGTCCAAATACTACCTGTTGATAATCTACGCTTAGCTATTAAGTGTTCTAGCTTGAGATCTAAATTCTGGTTCTCAAAGTATTTAGTCAAATTTCGCGCAAAATAGTCCATTGTTTCAAAAGGGTTTTGTTCCCCAATCCCGTGGATGACTAAAAATGCTGTACGACCTTTAGGAAAGCTATGATTGATATTGTTCTGCATATATTTATCTGTTGAATACGATTAAAATTGTGTCCACTGCTAGGACGGGAATATTATAAATTTTGATTCAACAAGGATATAGATCATTCCGGAAATTTTAAATATGTTATGAATTGATGTAAGAGGCTTAAAGATCTAAAATTTATTATCCTAAATCTAAAGAAACTATAAAATGATTCACTAGTATTTGTGATATATCCTACTTAGAGACAGCGCGATCGCCGCTCAATCATTTGACAATCACATCTACCCTGGAGGAAAATCCTGATGGTTTCAGTATCAGAAAATACTTTAGCACAAGAAACACTAGAGCGATCGCTCGTCCTTTGGTACGACCAAGTGGGGATTGCCGACGTACCCATAGTAGGTGGTAAAAACGCCTCCTTGGGGGAAATGATTCAACAACTCACCTCCAAAGGGGTCAATGTTCCTAATGGATTTGCCACTACGGCTTATGCTTATCGGTATTTTATCAAATCTGCTGGACTAGAAGACCAGCTACGCGAACTCTTTTCAGACTTAGATGTTGATGATGTCAAAAATTTACGAGAACGTGGGAAAAAGGCACGAGCGCTACTGTTGCATACACCATTCCCAGTAGATTTACGAGATGCGATCGCCGCCGCATACAAAATATTATGTGATAAATATAACACTGACACAGATGTAGCAGTGCGCTCCAGTGCTACCGCCGAAGATCTCCCAGACGCCAGTTTTGCCGGACAACAAGAAACTTACCTCAACGTCACTGGTATCCAAGGAGTATTAGCAGCCTGTCACCGCTGCTTTGCCTCTATATTTACAGATCGTGCCATTTCCTACCGTCACACAAAAGGATTTGACCACTTTAGCGTTGCCCTAGCCGTCGGGGTACAAAAAATGGTACGCTCCGACTTAGCCACCTCAGGGGTAATGTTCTCCATCGAAACAGAAACAGGCTTTGAAAACGCTGCCCTAATTACAGCTGCCTACGGTTTAGGAGAAAACGTTGTTCAAGGCACAGTCAACCCAGACGAGTACTATGTATTTAAACCTACTCTACTCGAAGGCTTCCGCCCAATTATCGATAAAAAATTGGGTAGCAAAGAATTTAAAATGGTGTATGACGACGGCTCTAAATTTACCAAAAACGTGCCAGTCTCTGTCAGTGAAAAAAGTAAATTTGCCCTCAGCGATGACGAAATTTTACAACTAGCACGGTGGGCGTGTCTAATTGAAGAGCATTATTCTCAAGTCCACGGCGTCTACACCCCGATGGACATCGAATGGGCAAAAGACGGTATTACCAACGAATTGTTTGTCGTCCAAGCCCGCCCCGAGACAGTACAATCTCAGAAAGTGGGTAATGTATTGCGCAGTTATCATCTTGTCTTGGGGAATGGGGCATGGGGAATCGGGAATGGAGAAAAAACTATGACAACTCCCCAATGTCCTCTCCCCTTGGTAACAGGGCGTGCTGTAGGGGAAGCCATTAGTCAAGGTAAAGCACACCTAATTATGGATGTGCAAAAACTAGATCGGTTTAAAGCAGGGGAAGTACTAGTTACAGATAGAACCGATCCCGATTGGGAACCAATTATGAAAAAAGCCAGTGCAATTATTACCAACACTGGGGGCCGAACATGCCATGCCGCAATTATTGCACGGGAATTAGGTGTACCGGCGATCGTCGGATGCGGCAATGCTACACAAGTTTTGAAAAATGGTCAAGAAGTCACAGTTTCCTGTGCTGAGGGAGAAGAAGGACGTGTTTACGAGGGATTATTACCTTTTGAAGTTCAAGAAGTTCCCTTAGAAAACTTGCCTCGTACCCGTACACAAATTTTAATGAATGTAGGCAATCCCCAAGAAGCATTAAGTTTGTCTGCGATTCCTAACGATGGAGTAGGTTTAGCGCGGACGGAATTTATCATTGCCAACCACATCCAAACTCATCCCATGGCATTGATTCACTTTGACAAGTTAGAAGATGAATTTGTCAAAGCGAAAATTGCCGAAATAACCGCACTCTATGATGATAAACCTCAGTATTTTGTCGATAAGTTAGCCCAAGGCGTCGGTAGGATTGCAGCTGCGTTTTATCCCAAGCCTGTAGTGGTGCGGATGTCGGATTTTAAGAGCAATGAATATGCTAACTTGTTGGGGGGCAGACAGTTTGAACCCGAAGAAGAAAACCCAATGCTAGGCTGGCGGGGAGCAGCACGTTATTATGATGAGCGTTATAGGGATGCTTTTGCTTTAGAGTGCCATGCCCTCAAGCGAGTTAGAGATTCCATGGGTTTGACGAATGTGATCCCCATGATTCCTTTCTGTCGCACTCCTGATGAAGGGCGTTTGGTGTTGGCAGAAATGGCAAAAAATGGTTTGCAGCAGGGGACTAACGGTTTGCAAGTCTATGTGATGTGCGAGTTACCAAGTAATGTGATTTTGGCTTCTGAATTTGCACAAGTGTTTGATGGGTTTTCGATTGGTTCTAATGACCTAACTCAGCTAACATTAGGGCTGGATCGAGATTCAGCTTTGGTGGCGCGTTTGTTTGATGAACGTAATGAAGGAGTGAAGCAGATGGTGAAAATGGCGATCGCTGCTGCTAAAAAGCATAACCGCAAAATCGGTATTTGTGGACAAGCTCCCAGCGATTACCCAGAGTTCGCCCAGTTTTTGGTTGAACAGGGCATTGACTCCATTAGTCTCAATCCAGATTCTGTTTTGAAGACTATGTTAGAAGTCGCTAAAGTAGAAAGTGCTAATCCCACAAGTCCCTAGCTAATGGCTAATTGCTAATAGCTAATGGAAGACTGGCAATTAGCAATTAACAATTAGCAATTAACAATTAACAATGACTAAAAAGTGGTTTTGGATTGCCATCACGGGAGTATTTTTACTGTCATTTACCCTGAGATTTTGGGAACTAGGACGGTTTAACACATTGGTATTTGATGAAGTTTATTATGCTAAATTTGGTAATAACTATCTCAACAATGTCCCGTTTTTTGATGGTCATCCACCACTAGGTAAATTAATTATTGCGATGGGAATATGGATTGGTAGCCATATTCCCTTTTGGCAAGATCAGGTAAATGGGCTGACAGGTAAGGTACTCTCACCTTGGAGTTATAGATGGATCAACGCTTTGTTTGGCTCATTTATTCCTTTAATTGTTGCTGGAATTGCTTATCAAATAAGCTATCGCCGTAGCTTGGCAATATTTGCTGGTTTGTTCACAGCTGTTGATGGCATATTTCTCGTCGAGTCTCGCTATGCTTTAATTAACCAATATATTGTCTTTTTTGGTTTGTTGGGACAGTGGTTTTTCTTATTAGCATTGGCACAAAGGCAACGACGTATTTGGTTAATTCTTTCTGGCATTGCTTTTGGTGCATCTGCTGCTAGCAAGTGGAATGGTTTGTGGTATCTTCTCGGTGTTTATATAATTTGGAGCGTTGCTTGGATATTTTCATGGATTGGAGTAAGAAATGAGGAGACGAAATCTCCTTTACAAAACTTAACTCAAATTAATATTAAGCAAATCTTATTTTATTTAGGAATTATTCCAGTTGTAGTCTACAGTATCATTTGGATTCCCCACCTACAACTAGATACAAGGTATAATTTTGTCGAAGTACACAAGCAAATTTTGGGGTTTCATGAACGGCTTGGTGGAAACACTCGCACGGTACATCCTTACTGTGCTGCATGGTATAAATGGCCATTGATGACACGCCCAATGGCGTATTTTTACGGAACAACTCAAAGTGTGAACGATGGGCTACCCGTATTAGGACCTCCTTTACCTGGTAGTACTGGCAAAGTAATTTATGATGTTCATGCAATGGGTAATCCGTTCTTGTGGTGGTTTGGTGTTGCAGCGCTGCTTTTTTTGGTAGGAATGTTGGTAAGGCAAATGCTTGTTCCTTGGTTAAGGCAAAAGCGTTTTTCTAATGTAACGCTTTCTATGGATACATGGATTGGATTATATATAGTAATTAATTATATAATAAATTTATTACCCTGGGTGAAGGTAACTCGTTGCGTTTTTATCTACCACTATATGACGGGTGTTGTATTTGCTTTTGTTGCGATCGCTTGGCTGGTGGAGAGGTGTGTGCGCAGTTATCGTCTGGAGTTGCGTGCGATCGGTGTTACTGTTACCTTTGTGATTTTAGTTTCCTTCGTTTTTTGGCTGCCCATCTATTTAGGTTTACCCCTTTCTCCTGCAGCTTATAAACTGCGCATGTGGTTTACTTCTTGGATTTAATGCATGATTCGTCCATGTTAGTTTGATGATCCCAAGGCAGATTAGGGTAGTGTTTACGAAGAAATTCAAATGTAGCTAACCACTTCATCTGTTCAGTATCTAAGACATCAACTCGTCCTGCTTTTTCAGTAGTATTGCCCCCAAATAATAGAATAAATTGCTGTGGAATGCGACTCCAAATCATAGGTTTACCAAATGTCCATTTATTTAATACACTTCTTACCAAATTTCTCTCAGCTATAGAAGAATGAACAAAAGTCGATAGATTATGACCATTTTTAGTCAGGTATTCCAGAACAATTGCTCTTTCTGGAATACGTTTAATTGGTGCCCAATCCGGTATTCCTTTTTCGTCAATCAACTTATTAATCATTTGGTTGTAAGTCTGATAAAATTCTTCATCTTCACTCGTATTAATGAAGCAAAAGCGTGGATAGAAGATCTGAGTTTCGGAGAGAACAGGCTTATTGGGGTCTAAACGTCCACTTACCCAAAACACAGAACTCTTATTCTTCCAATCCGTATAAGCTTGCTCACGTGCTTTGTCTTGAATTGATTTTTGCATATGATACTTGAGTTAGAATGTAACATTATCCTTGAAGTAATTAGTTAAAATGTAACACTATCTTTGAAGTAAATAGATTGAGCATACATTTTCCACTGTAAGTGATCGTAGGCTCCTGTAGAACGTATATCTTGCAGTACTTGTCTCATAGCGGCTCTGTTAATTGCTCCCCCTTTGTGTGATACTTCTGCAAGCCTTGCAAGGGCTTCTGCCCGACGGGAACCTCCGATACCTAAAGCATGAACCCCTTCATGAATAAGAGTTAATACTGTTTCTTCATAGCCTTGAGTATTTTTTACATATGCAGTTGCCAAACTACTACTTGATCCGCCCATTAAATTTTTTGGAACATCGTTACGAATACTTAATACAAGGTTAATATCATCTGCTTGAACCCTTGCTAAGACTTCTCGTCCAATAGATGAACGACTCATGATTTTGATAATTTTTCCAGTTTTTAATTGATTGACACCAAAAGCAGCACTGCTCCCTTTATCAGTAGCATTAATGAATTTGGCAGCAGCCGTCATCTCAATAGTAGATCTGGAAGTAATACTTGAATTGAATTGTATATAGTGATTAATTATACCATAAATTTATTACCTTGTGTGAAGGTATTGCGATGCATTTTTATCTACCACTATATGACGGGTGTGGTGTTTGCATTTCTGGCGATCGCTTGGCTGGTGGAGAGGTGTGTGCGCAGTTATCGTCTGGAGTTGCGTGCGATCGGTGTTACTGTTACCTTTGTGATTTTAGTTTCCTTCGTTTTTTGGATGCCTATCTATTTAGGTTTACCTCTTTCTCCTGCCGCTTATAAACTGCGCATGTGGTTTACTTCTTGAATTTAATTGGAGATGTTTATTGCTCACGTATTCTATAATTATGTAACTCTTGCCTAGAAATTTCATTTGCTGGAACTAACTTGTAGTGCTTTTCATCAACTATTTTGATCTCATCTTCTTCCAAAGCCAATTCAAACATGGCAATGATATTGTTAGCTATAAATTGGGCAGCTACTGGGCGGCAAATCAACTCAGGAAATTTTGCCTGACAACAGGCAATATCTTGCTTGGTTTGAACAATTCCTAATTGATCATCTCCGGACTTTGCTTGAACTGGGATAACGAATTGTGTTCCATTACGATTGACACCAACATAAATTTCGTCAATTTCAATTTGCCCAATACCTTTGACAGTAGTCCGAAGATGGTTTTGCAATGAATATGTTGCGATCGCCAAAAATATATCTATTAGCCGATTGTAGCGTACCTTTGCCAAAAGAGCTTGTTCATCACTCAATGCGTATTTAGCAATAATTTCTGGTGTAGAGTCAGGGATTTTAATTTGTATTAGATTATAATTTGGAATTATACGATTTTTTCGGCTAAGTCGAAACCGATAATTGGCATGTCCGGCAAGTTCGATCAGCCATTCTAAACCATCAGGTGCAGTGTCTAATATTTCCTTGGGCAATTCTGTGCGAAAGCGGTATTTATAAAAAACGTCACCAAAGTTTTTGGGCACAGCAATACTAAGATGACTTGCCACGGAGGCAATTTCTGAACGGCTAAACTCAAAACTTTCAATTCCTTGCTGATAGTGCCGATGAAAAATCTCAACAATAATGACGTCGTATCTTCCCGGCTGTTTTTTAGCCTTAGCCATGATTACCCAGTTTTGTGGTTTGTCTTATTCTTGGCTCAATCACGTGAGCAGATACACCGTAAAGTTGAGCGGCTTGGGACATGTTTAGTTGAAGCAAACTCTCTAAACCTAACTCAATCTTATCTTGAGGCTTAACTGGAACCACTCCAAGAGCGCGGATAATTTCTGCGGCAACTGCCTTTGCCAACAGGGGTGGTACTGAATTACCGATTTGCCGAAAACCGTGCCACTTTGTGGCATGAAACCGAAACCAGTCGGGGTAAGAGTGCAGTCGTGCCGCCTCTCGCACGGTAATACATCGCGGCATGATAGGATGTATTGGTCGAGGAGAGGTGAAAGCACCTCTGTTACTAGCAGTTCCCGCTCTTAAGGTGTTACATATATCACTAGACGCAAGTTTATAAAAGCGGCTAATCGGCTCGGTTTCACCAGGTTTTGTTTCTTTAAATCTAGCAATGGATTCTAAACTGTGATTTGTGCGGATGCTAGAGGTGATAATTCTGGAATCAAATAAGCGATCGCATGCATAATTATCCTCTGTTGTAGCCAGCCCTCGAAGAAGGCTGCTATAGTAACTGGGTTTGCCGTACTGTGCGTAAGCCCAATCTCTGTGTAACAATTCTGGGATTAATTCTATTGGTGGTAAGTCGCCAATGGCATCCCAAACTGTCGGACTTGCTGGTAAATCGGTACGTACTACAAAATATTTTGATTTTTTCACAGAGTTTGGTTTAGTCAGAGGTTGGGGATATTTAGGTAGAGACAAACCTTGACGACATCCCAAAAGAAATAATCTGGCTCTATCTTGAGGTACTCCATAATTAGCAGCATTTAGTACGCGATAATCTGCTTCTACTTCATAGCCGTTAGCATTAAACTCTTCTATAATTTCTAAGAGAAACTGCCGATGTTTACCAACAGTCAGTCCTGCTACATTCTCAAACACAAAATATTTCGGTTGAAGCTCTAAAACTATTCGTAAATAGTGAAACACAAGCCTATTGCGCGGATCTTCTAAAATGCGTTTGCCCATCATTGAAAAACCTTGGCAAGGAGAGCCGCCAAATACAACGTCAATTTCTTGATTGCCAATAGCAGAACGTTTTCTAATTTCTTCTCCTGTTGTCTCCACAACACTTTGGCACAAGACAGACGAAAACGGAAAGTTGAACTTATGGGTGGCACAATGAATGGGATCTATCTCCACAGCAGCAAGCACATCAAATCCAGCTTGTTCAAAGCCAAGGCTCATGCCACCAGCACCTGCAAATAAATCTACACCAATCGGTCTTTGCTTGCTACTCATTCGACTATGCCGTAGTTGCCTTAGTATAGCTGTTCTAGTCTAACAGAGTGAACAGTAGGCAGACAATACTATTGTGTCCTTACTCTAGGGTATTCAAGCTTAGCGATCGCCCATACTTAGAATTTACTGCCCCCCTTTATAAGGGGGGTTGGGGGGTTCAAAACTGGGGGGGGTGAACTACTTTAAACCAATCAGTACATCAAAGAACTGAACTTGGTTTGATGGTTGCTTACTACTAAGCCTTGCGACTGGCTAATAGATAAACGTGGTACTTCTTGCCAGCAGGATTTACAAAACCAGTGAACTTGATTGCGCCGCACATGACGTAATAGGGAACCACTACAACACAGACAATTGGTTTTCGCACTCATACTTAATCTCCTTTGCACGCAAAGCTTGTGACTACAGCTTTGCAAAAGCGTTTGTTAATGCAGTTTTCTTGGTATGAATGCGCCCGTTATTCTGACTGCTGCCCATGATAATTTTTTCATAGACTGCCTCGTACCCATTCACCATTTGGGTAACGGTAAAATTGTTTTCCACGTACTCGCGGACTTTTCGACGATCTAGCTCCAAAGTAGCAGGAATCATTGCTGCTATCTCTTCAGCGCTCTTGCAGACGAAACCCGTCACACCGTGAGCAATTACTTCTGGTACGGAACCTAAATTTATGCCAATTACTGGTGTACCAGCCGCCATTGATTCGATCATTACCAAGCCAAATGGCTCTTGCCAGGTAATGGGAAAAAGGGTGATAGCTGCGTTGCCTAGAAGTTCGGCTTTTTGAGCGTGGTTCACTTCACCCAGGAATTCGATCTGATTTCCATCTATGTGAGGAGCGATTTCTTGTTCAAAAAACTTTTTGTCTACGACATCTACTTTTCCTGCCATCTTCAAACGCCAACCCGTAGCGAGTGCGATGGCAATCGCTAATTGTGGTCCTTTTTCTGGTGAAAAGCGTCCCAAAAATGCTAGATACGGTGGTTCTTGCGGTTGAGGTACAAACGTATATTCTTCGATGCAAATACCGTTGTAAACAGTGCTGATGTAGTTCAAGTCTAGTTGACGTTGCGCATTGCTGATGCTGATATATGGTTGCGTTCGATGGTGACTAAATACTGCGCTGTTATCTCTCGTAAATCTGCCGTGTAGAGTATGTACTGTAGGTGTTGATACCAAACTGGCAAAAGGTAATGCCCAAACTCCTACATGAGAATGAATTATGTCAAATTCCGCTGCTTTTTGGTAAACTAGGCTAGATTCTAGAATTTCGTACATCAAAAATTCTTTGATGTCTGGATCTAAACGCAATGCGCGAGGATAAACCGCTTCTAACCTTGCCAATGTTTGCGAATCGCCTGAAGCAAACAAGGTAACATCATGTCCTCGACGCACCAGTTCATCAGTCAAACGACTCACTACCAGTTCGATTCCTCCGTATGTTGGCGGTGGAACTCGTTCCCATAAGGGGGCTATTTGAGCGATCTTCATAAATTGTTTTGGTTCAGCAGGTAAATTAGTTGTTGGACTAGGGTTTTCATACTTTACTTCGCGAATATTCTTACCTCCGTTTTTGAAGCTTAAACTAACCAAAATTGCTCTATAGCAAGCTTTTTCGGTTAATTTGTTTCTTTATCTTCACCCCTCCAAATTTACATGCACCCTACCAGCTATAGTGCAGCTATTGATTATTATCTTAGCACACTTTTTGCAATTACTTCTATCTTGGGGATCATATAACAAATTTTTATTATTCGACCACGTAATTAATTGTCTTGAGGATTAAAACATTAATAAAAACAAGCATCAGCTAATAACTAAATAGCTAAATTCCTAATTTAAAAGTTATTTATAATCACTATCACCATGAGCAAATGGTATCAGTTAATCCAATTGTAGAGACGTTCCATGGAACGTCTCTACATTATTTTTTGGAAACCGAACCTCGTTTAAAGGGTGTATACTTTCCTCCTAAAGCTTCAACAATTGTCCGTGTATTAGCCTCCATCATTTTGATATAACTTTCTCCTTCACTGCCAGCAGCACCAATAGAATCAGAATACAGTTGACGTGATGCTAATTTCACCCCGGATTCTTGCGCAACTGTATTAATTAAAGCTGGGTTAATCGTAGTTTCTGCAAAAATTGCCGCAACGCCTGTCTTTTTAATCGACTCTACCAGTCGCTTTAGTGTTTGAGCGCTGGGTTGTTCTTCTGTGCTAATACCAATTAAAGTACCTGCAATAGGTATTTTGTAAGCACGTCCATAATATTGAAATGCATCATGGGTGGTGACAAGTTTGCGTTTATCCGGTGGAATCGTTTGAATTTGCGCACTTATCCAACTATCCAACTGCTTTAACTCTTCAGTTAGTTGCTGGGCTTGGCTGGTAAATTCCGCTCGATCTTCTGGTGATAACTTAATCAAAGCATCCCGAATCGCGTTTACCATTGCGATCGCATTCTTGACATCACCCCAAACATGGGGATCGGGAACTCTGCCCTTGTTACCTTCATCTAATTGCAAAGGCTTAACAACTTCCCCCACTGCTATCTTCTGCGCCTTTTCACCCGCAGCATTCATCAACTTAATTAGCCCTGGTTCCAAGTTGTAGCCGTTATACAAAATTAAATTCGCTTCCTCCATCGCCCTAGTATCTGCGGGTGCTGGTTCGTAAACATGAGGATCTACACCCGGTTTGAGAATTCCCGTTAACTGAATTTCGTCTCCCCCTACCTTTTGAGTTAAATCAGTAATAATAGTGCTAGTTGATACTACTTTCGGCTTATTATTACCAGTCGTAGGATTATTTTGGGTACAACTAAATAAAGTAAATAGAAGGCAGAGGGCTGGCAGAAGGCAGAAGCGCCTTCTATCTTGTGCTTTGAGCCTTTGACTGTAATAACGGCTGACTTCCTTCTGAAGTATTACTTTCATTTATGTTATTTATTACTTCTAGTTATAGATGTTTTCATATTCTTTTCATTTTTATAGTAAGCTCAAGCAAAGGAGTATTCAAGCCAAAAATATGAAAACCCCCTCATTACACCCAAAATTTGCCCATTTCAGTCTTAAGACACAAGAGATGCCCTATTCAATAGTCTATGAAAGCGACAGCACTGCTACCCAAGCAATTAGCATCGCCAATTTGTGGGTAAACTACCGGACACACGAAGCCCTTAGAGATGTTAACTGTATTGTCAAACCAGGAAGACTCACAGGAATTTTTGGTCCCAATGGTGCTGGTAAAAGTACCTTATTGAAAGCGATGCTGGGATTAGTTCCGAGTCATGGAATAGTACAGTACAAAGGCAAACCTTTAGTTTCTCAACTAGAAAAAGTTGCATATGTACCACAAAGAAGCCAAATAGACTGGACTTACCCTGCTACCGTCTGGGATGTAGTGATGATGGGGAGAGTGAAGAAAACAGGATGGTTACGTCAGTTTTCTACTGTTAGTCGCCAGGTAGCAAAAAGTGCTATAGAGCGCGTAGGTATGCTAGAATTGAGCAATCGTCCCATCGGACAACTTTCTGGGGGACAACAGCAGCGGGTATTCTTAGCGCGTGCTTTGGCGCAAGAAGCAGAAATTTTCTGTTTTGATGAACCGTTTGTCGGGATCGATCAAAAAACCCAAGTAGTAATTTTTCAAGTCTTCCATGAACTTGCCGCCGCCGGAAAAATTGTTCTAGTTGTCAACCACGACTTAGGCGAATCTATCAGCCACTTTGATGACTTAATTTTATTAAATCGCGAGTTAATTGCTACAGGTTCTCGCCACGAGGTACTTACTGAAGAAAATTTATCTCGCGCTTACGGCGGTAAAGTCATGTTTTGGCAACAAGCAGCTTGACAAGTAAAAAGTAAAAAGTAAAAAGTAAAAAGTAAATATACTGTTATGTTGCAAGCTTTGATTGAGCCTTTGCATTATGGATTTATGCAGCGATCGCTCGTGATTGCCATTTTAGTAGGTTTGTTGTGCGCGGTTGTCGGTAGCTACTTAATGGTACAGCGGTTGGCTTTGCTTGGCGATGCTATTAGTCACTCAGTTTTACCAGGACTGGCGATCGCTTTTATACTAGGGGGAAATATTTATATTGGCGCATTTATTGCTGGTGTTCTCAGTACAATGGCGATCGCCTGGATTAGAACGCGATCGCCTATTAAAGAAGACGCCGCTATGGGTATAGTATTTTCAGCATTCTTTGCCCTTGGTATAACTTTAATTACCGTCATCCAAAAAGACAACAAAATCGACCTGAATCACTTTCTCTTTGGTAACATTCTCGGCGTTACACAAAGCGAAGTACGAGACACTGCCATCATCGCAGCCATAGTTTTGCTCACCGTATTTTTTGTCTACAAAGAACTACTCTTTTATACTTTTGATCCACTAGGCGCTCAAGCTGCCGGACTACCAGTTAATCGTCTGAATTTCGGACTGATGTTGCTAATAGCTTTAACAATTGTTGCTAGTATGAAAGCTGTTGGCGTAGTCTTAGTTTTATCACTACTAATTACACCAGGAGCAACCGCCTACTTATTAGTTAAACGCCTACATCAAGTCATGATTTTAGGTGCGCTTATCGGCGTAATTTCTAGTATTAGCGGTATGTATCTCAGCTACTTCTACAATTTTCCCTCCGGTCCTGCTATTGTTTTAGTAGTCTCAGGATTATTTATACTTGCCTTGCTATTTAGTCCTCATCACGGTATTTTTACATATCGTCGCCAGAAACCGCAAAATTTAGAAAGTTAAAAACAGACGATTCTATCAATCTATTTATCCCAATATTTTCACAATGTAGAGACGCGCCATGGCGCGTCTCTACAAAATTTGTTACATAAGACTGTATATAAAATAAATTTCACGCTTATCAATCTTTGGACGTACTACTTTTTACCTAAGCAATTTAGATGAAAAGCCAGAATTGATAAGTGAAGTAGGCTTAGATTCAGTAAAACAGATACTTAGAGCGTGTTAAAGTAGGGTCTATCTTAGGGTGATAGTAAGGTTGGAAAAAATTCCCTAGCCTTGATCGTAGAGTTGACGGAAAACATAGGGAAAAGATTTTTATGACATCCAACATTTCTAACGAAAATAAAAACACATCCAATATTTCGACTGACGTTAAAAATAGTATTAATGGGTCGATTATAGTAGGTGTACTTTTGATTATCTTGGGAATTGTGGCGATCGCACAACCTGCTGTATCGACTATTTTCGCTGAAACATGGTTTGCTGTGATTCTCGGCACTGCAGGCGGTGCTAAGATTAGCTACGCATTTCAACTCCGCAAGAACGGAAATAACCAAGGCTTTATTTGGCAACTTGTGCTGGGTATTCTCTACATTGGCACAGCTTTGATGCTGATTGCTAATCCTTTCAGAGGTATTCTCACCCTGACTCTTTTACTGGGTGGCTTTTTACTGGCTGAAGGCGTATTCAATTTAATCCTCGCGTTCCGGTTGCGTCCACAACAAAATTGGACATGGGTACTAGGCGACGGTATCATTACCCTACTACTAGGTGCGTTAATTTGGTTCCAATGGCCCTTCAATGCACCTTGGCTAATTGGTACACTAGTCGGCGCTAGCATTCTCACCACTGGCGTTTCTCGCGTAATGTTCTCTTTGAACGCACGTTCCGCCCTCAACAATATCGATCAAGCAGCCAACATCTAGTCTCGATACCTCGTTCCCAATCAGAGACTGGGAATGCATTTCTTGCGGCTCCGCCTCAAGAAAATCTGGCAGTATCGCTACCGCAAAAGGGGGGTTTAATACCCCCTTTTTTAAGGGGGGTTGGGGGGATCACTTATCAGGAATCATTGGTGACTCAGTATAGTACAAATCGCAAGCAAATCCATTACCACCCTTGTCCTTTTTCTTAGCAAGCTCCCCATACAAGCTAACCGGGATACTGCTGATACCGTATTGCCAATTGATCCGTTTACAGGTTTCTGTAGAAAGTAACTGACGGATATAGACATCTCTCATCTCAAAAGCTTGACTACATACCTTAGTTACAAACTCTTCGTCTGTTTCCATCATTTCAGTTGTGGTTTGTGCCGCTAAGCGCTTGTAGTAAAAATTGGGATTATTGCCGCATTGTATGTTCATGTTAAATTTTTTACCTTTTTTATCTTCTGTCGGAACCGACGCAATCAGAAATTCAGGTTCAAATCTAACGTCAGATATTTTGATATTCCTAGTATCCCACTTCCATCGCTGACACTGGCTGAAACCAGCAAAAGCGGGTGTTAAGCTGGTAAAAAAAAACACTGTTGCCCAAATGCTTATAAGTTTCATATATTAAATCATCCAATGACTTAATCTTAGTATTCCCACTTACAAGAATTTGATATCAGGTGTTGAATAAAACTCAATAGCTTACGCACCGCGATCGCGCTTCAAATCATAGATCACTTTTTCTACATACCAGTTCGCGGTTTTGTTTGGATATTTCTGCTTGGCTTGAGTTATGAGCCGATTGGCTGTCTTTTTATCCTCGTGTAATAGCAAAAGAAGTTGCTTTTGGAGCTTATAGCTAGCCGAGTCAATGGTAATGATAGAGGAAACGCCAGTGGGGAATTTATTACTTCCATTTCTTGCCCTTAAAGTCAAGCCAACAGCAACCCCACCTGCTGTAACTACAGCCAGTGTCAGCGCGGTTTTGTTGACTTCTTCTGTAGACTGTGGAATATTGGTAGTAGAATCTGCAAGTATAACTGTTGGTTGCTCAACTAGCTGCATAGTAGCCGGAATCGCTAATGCACCACCTAAAATACCAGCTAAAAGTAAAGAACAAGCAGTTGCTGACTTGTGAAGAGAAATGTGAGACATTGTAAGCAAAATGTACTCTTGAGAATGGTTTTAACCTTACTTCTAGCTTGGTCGATAACTATGACAGCAAAATGTCAAGTTATCCTACCCATCCGGAATCTGATAGTGCTATGCTGTAGTCAATATCAAACCTAAACACGCCTCAACTCAAATAGCGGACATGAAGTAGTAGCAGAAAACCTTTGCCAAAGCAATACGCCCGCCCACACCCTAGAAGGGTGGGGCTAGTAGAGCCAAGCCTGCCTGCGCAGGCTTTGTAAGTGTAGCTGCACCCTTGGTGGGTGTTAGCTAAAAACAAAGATGCTCCCTGCACCCGCAGCCACACGAGATGTGCTGGATATAAAGATAACCGCTTGAGCGGAAGGTTTGATAATGCAGAAATCAATACTAAAGCTTACAAATTTAACTTATAAACTCAGCAAAACTAGGACTTTGTTTGAAGGTGTTCAGGTAAACATTGGGGAGAACTCGCGCATTGCCTTAGTCGGGCGCAATGGCGTTGGTAAATCAACTTTGCTAAAAATTATAGCAGGTCAACTTAGCCCCACTACAGGTTCTATTTCCCGAAATGGCTTTGTCTACTACTTGCCCCAGATTAGCAACATCAGGCAGGAAATCAAAGCAGACACGATACTGACTTTTTTAAGTTCTCTGACTGAAGAATGGTGGAAGATTGAGGAAATTTTAGCGGCGAAATTCAACACTAAGCTTGACTTATCTTTACCGCCTACAACTTTAAGCGGTGGGGAACTGACAAAGCTATTTCTGGCGATTGGCGCAACTAAAAACCCTAACTTACTATTACTCGATGAGCCAACGAACCACATGGATTTGGTGGCGCTAGAAAACTTGAGGCATTTTCTCAATGATTTCGAGGGGGCATTTGTCATTGTCTCTCACAAACCTTTTTTCCTGGATCGAGTAGTAGATATTACCTGGGAACTCACGCCAGATCGAGTTAATGTGTATGGAGGTAATTTTTCTCTGTATCGAGAGCAAAAAGAAATAGAAATGGCTGTGGCTTTAAGAACTCACGAAGTTGCGAGAAAAGAACTAAAACGTACCAAAGCATCGGCATTGCAAGAGCAACAACGGGCAGCCCAATCTCGTCGAAACGGTCGTGAAAAGTTTCTCAATGGTAGTGTAGATAGAGCAGCCGCAGGAGTAATGAAAAGAAAAGCTGAGGTGACAGCAGGTACTGCGAAAAAGAAACATGAGGAAATGGTAGCAAAGGCTACTGAAAAAGTCGCCCAAACAAAGGTGAAAACGACGAAGGCGACGAATATTCATTTGGAGGAACGAAATCAAAAACGCAGAAATTTAATTGATATTCAGGGTGCAAATCTTAGAGTGTCAAATCGCTTGCTGATTAAGAACATTAATCTTCATGTGTCTGTTGGTGATAGAGTTGCGATCGCAGGTGCTAATGGTTCTGGCAAATCTAGTTTGGTAAAAGCAATCTTGGGCATTGAGAATTCAGCATTTTTAGAGTCGGGAGAAGTTTTACTGACGGCTGGATTGAAAGCTTTGTACCTGGATCAAACTTACGAACTTGTAAATCGAGAACAAACGATTCTGGAAAATATGCAAGCTGCCAATCCCAATCTTAGCTATCAACTATTGCGGCAGCAGTTAGGACACTTCTTGTTTAAAAATGATGAGGTGAACAAACCTGCATCTGTTTTGAGTGGAGGTGAGTTGGCAAGATTAGCGATCGCCATCATTAGCATATCATCCATTGATTTGCTAATTCTCGATGAACCTACCAATAACTTAGATATTGAAACCGTCGCTCAAATGGTAGAAGGTATCAATGAGTACCAAGGTGCGCTGTGGATTATTTCCCACGATTTGGATTTCTTGAGTCGGATTAACATCACTCAAGCTTTTAAGCTCAATCCGCGTCAACACACCTTGGAAATGACTACATATTTACCCGACGATACTGAGGAATACTATCAAGAATTACTGCATTGTGACTACTAAAAACCAGCATATTCCCCTCGTTTCCAGTCTCTAACAATGTTTGCTGTTTAAACCCGTTTTTCTTCAGGTGTTAATGTGGTTTCATCTAGAGGTGGAGCTTTGGGAATAGCACCAGATGAAGTAGTTAAATGGGGTTTGATAATTAGACTCACGCCAATTGCCCAAGCGATAGAAACCATCCAGCCTGCTAAAATGTCACTGGGAAAGTGAACCCCCAGGTATATTCTTGTCCAAGCTATCGCCACGACAAAGGTGCTGCCAACAATGAGAATCAACCAGCACCAAGCGCTACCCCAAGTCAAAATTACTAAAGCTGCTACTAATGTCATACTAGCCATTGAATGACCACTAGGAAATGCAAAACTTGACTCAGGGGTAATTGAATCCCACAGATGGGGGCGCACTCGATGCATAAATACTTTTGCTGTACGGTTAATAATCGCACTTCCTACTGTGGTGGTGAGTAGATAGGTAAGCGATCGCCACCTTCTTAGGGATAATAACACTAGTCCAACCACACCAACAAAAGGTAGTGTAGCTCGTGGACTTCCCAGTTGAGTTAGTCTTGTGGCAAAAAAATCTAATTGTGCTTGTGAAGTTTTGTGAACTGCTAGCAAGATGGGATCATCCCACGGAAATCCGCCTTGATTCTGCCAAACATGCACTGCCAGCAGCCCAAAGATTTGCAAAGGTAAATAAATTCCGATCAACAGTAATAACAGAGAGCGCCAACGAGCAACAAGCAACTGCCTAAAGAAGTTGACAAAGGATTCGATCTGTTTATGGAGATTAGTCTGAAGCATTGCCAAAAGCCTCTATAACTCAGTATGCCTTGAACTGAAGTTCAAGGCTTATAGCCGAAGTCCGTTAAAACGGACTGAATATATCTAGTAAGCTTTAGCTTACTTGAGCTGTGAGCCTATAAATTTATTTCTCGGGGGATAAAAAGCAGATGCTTTACAAACTTAATTGTATAAATACGGTAACCTAATCGACATTATGTATTTACAATAGATATTAAACCTACGCTCAAAGCTTGTGATAGGACAGCAACATGGACCATTCATTACTACCATTACTCAGCTTCTTTGTTGGCGTCATCGTTGGTTTAACGGGAATTGGTGGCGCATCTTTGATTACGCCCATGTTAATTTTTGTATTCCAAGTTCCCCCAGCTATCGCCGTCAGTTCTGATGTGGTATCAGCCACGTTAATGAAGTTTGTTGGCGGCTACAAACATTGGCAACAAAAGACTCTTGACATACAAGCAGTTCAGTGGTTAGCAATGGGGAGTGTACCCGGATCGCTATTCGGTATAGGGATGTTGCACTATCTCAAGCATACCGGACAGAACGTAGACTATATAATGCTTCACCTCATCGGGGTAATGATTCTATTAGTCACGTTGCTAGCACTCACACAAATGCTACTGTTGACTTTTTTCCCAAAGTTAAAGTTACCCGAAATGCCCAAGTTAAACCTGTCTACAGTTGTGGGGAAAATTTTGGCTATGAGTATGGGAGCAGTTTTAGGTTGTTTGGTAGGACTAACTAGCATAGCTTCTGGCTCAATGTTTGCACTAGTGCTAATTACCTTCTTTTGCCTGGATACTTCTAAGTTAGTTGGTACAGATATTTCCCAAGCAGCAATCTTATTATTGTTTACCTCCCTTGGACATCTGAGCTTGGGAACAGTAGATTGGAGTTTGGTATTACCAATTTGGTTAGGCTCTGTTCCTGGAGTGATAGTAGGTGCTAAACTTTGTCAAATTGCTCCCCAACGCCCACTCAGGTTTGTGATTTACACAATCATGCTGATGACAAGTTGCAAATTAGTGTATTAAGACTTTCCCCAGGGTAGTAAGTTAAATGTTCCTCTTTCGTAGAGAATAAACACACCCAAAGCAATCAGTACAAAAGGTACAGCAGACGAACCGTAACGGGTTAACACTGAAGCAATAGAAGCTTGACGGGCTAAAAAGTAAGCAATCAAACACCAAATCCCTACCATCAAAAAAAATACACCAATAATTACGGTTAAACGAGCAAGATTATTACCAGCAAATAGTGGGATGTAGATACCAATATTGTCACCGCCATTAGCTAAAGTTACCGCTGCTACTTTGTAAACTTGAGGATGCAAAATACTCAAGAGAAAAGAAACTATGGGGTTACTAGGTGAGGATTGTGTAAAATTACTAGTTACTATCTGAACTTCTGTAGCTTCGTCTTCCTTATCCACTAGTTGTTTAATTCCAATTACTATAGGTAATATTCCCAGTAATCCAATTAGTTCTTGTCGTACTACTAAGCCACCAAAAAACCCTGGTAAGCTAGCAAGCACGATTGCTAAAAAACCAAGGTACTGCCCAATAACTATATATCGCCAACGAAACACATCTACTTGTGAAAAAAATAGTAGCAAAATCAGAATATCATCAATATTGGTAGCAATGAAGCTGATTATACTTTCAATAATGGCTGTTTGGAGGCTACTCATAAAATGGGACAATTTTAAATTCTGTAATTTAAATACTTGACAGACTTAACTACCATAATGTACCAATTATTTACGGCAATTAGCACCGGGGCAGTAGCTTTTAGTGCCACCAACATTGATGATATTGTGATCTTATTGCTGTTTTTCTCTCAAGTGAATTCTACATTCACTCCTAGACATATCGTTGTCGGTCAGTATTTAGGTTTCACAATATTAGTGTTTGCTAGTCTTCCTGGTTTATTAGGCGGTTTAATCTTACCACCAAACTTGATTGGACTGCTGGGTTTGATACCTATTACTATAGGTATTAACAGTTTAGTTAATCCAGAAGAAGATTCATCTACTGACGTTGAAATAGAGCAATCAGAATCCACTCTAGCAATCTTGTCTCCTCAAGCCTACAGTGTAGCAGTTGTTACTGTAGCTAATGGTAGTGATAACATTAGTGTATATGTGCCGTTGTTTGCCAGCAGTGACGTAGGTAGTTTTTTCACAATTATAGTAGTATTCTTGCTGCTCATAGCTGTCTGGTGCTATGCAGCATATAAATTCAGCCATCAAAGAGCGATCGCCAATATCTTAACTGAGTACGGTAATTCTCTCGTACCTTTTGTTTTGATTGCGTTGGGTGCTTTCATTGTACTTAAAAGCAACGCTTTGAGTTTGGTAAAACTAATTGCTAGTTGTGCATGTTTGACTATTTTAGTCAAAGACAATACCAGTTCATCGGACATCTTGTAAAGACGCTCAGGCGGAGCGTCTCTACGTTAATATCTGCTCAAACGCGCTAGCAAGTCGAGTTTGAAAACGCTGTTTATTCTTCAGCTTCCAAATAGGTTGAACAATTTCCAGCTTGCTGCCAGTTTCTTGATCTATTATCCTGACAGCATGAAGTGTAGATAACTGTAATTCTTTTTTTACCATCAATTCAGGAATTGCCGCAGCACCAATACCGCCTTCTACCACTGCTTTCACCATCTCGCTACTGTTAAAAACGAGAACGACATCTAATTTTGTTAAATCAATTTCCCAATTTTGCAAAGCATGCTCAAACATTTGCTGTACTCCAGAACCCGCTTCTCGCATTACCCAAGAAGTGGTAAGAATTTCCTCTGGGCAAATCTCTGTACGCTCATACCAAGGGTGAGATTTCCCAACGACAATTTGTAAACGTTCACTTCCTAAAACTTCTTGTTCTATTTGGCTTTTAAGTGAAAGTTTTACTTCTCCTGTCACGAAACCAAAATCAAACAATCCTGCTGCTGTGCCTTGGCAGATTTCTTCTGCATTACCTAGTGTACAGTTAAAAATAATCCCAGGATACTGACGCTTGAACTTGCTAATTTTTTCTGGTAACCAGTAGTTACCAATCGTTAAACTAGATCCCAACTTTAACTCGCCTCGTTGCAAATCGTTCAATTCTCGCAAACCCTGCTCTGTTAAAGTAACTTGCTCAACAATTTTCTGCGCTTCCGCCTGTAGTAACTTACCAGCATCGGTAATTTCAATGTGACGCCCAATCCGATGAAATAGTTTTATGCCGTATTCTACTTCTAAGCTTTGAATGGCTGCACTCACTGCTGGCTGGGTAATATAAAGTGCTTCTGCAGCACGGGTAAAGTGCAGAAATTCTGCAACAGCTAGAAAAATTCGTAATTGCTCAAACGTCATTTTGGCTTTTGAACCTTCCCGTGCAGTTGGTATGATCACTCTGGTGCTTACGATCTGTTGGTATTATACGGTAAATTGACCTAATTTTAGTAGATATTGATTTAGTTTATTTTTCCTCAAAACTCAGTATATATCGCTAAGGAGTGTTTTTTAAACTGTTATATTTCATACTAATGAAAAAATTAATAAATTTAGTCTATGGATTTGAAAAGAAATAGTATTTGCATCATTTGAAGGAGGGCAATAAATTGAAACTACGCCTCTAACAGATATGAAAATGAGTGAATTATATACCGCCATTCCCACAGGGATAACTGCTTTTGCTGTTACTAACCTTGACGATATTGTGATTTTGTCGCTTTTGTTCTCTCAGGTGAATGCATTGTTTCGTCGCCATCACATTGTTATGGGGCAATATCTTGGTTTTGCTTCCCTAATTGTTCTCAGCTTACCTAGTTTCTTTGGGAGCCTTTTGATACCTCCTGCTTGGATTGGATTGTTAGGAATTTTGCCAATTGTGATTGGAATTAATCGCTGGTTGAATCAAGATGCTGAAGAAGCTCAAGTGAATACAGAAGAACATTCGATTAATTGGTTTACTAGCTTTCTCTCTCCTCAAAGTTACAGTGTAGCAGCAATCACAATTGCTAATGGAGGTGATAATGTTGCTATTTATGCACCATTATTTGCTACCAGTACTTGGTTCAGCCTTGTTGTGATTCTTGCTGTATTCTTCAGTTTAGTAGGTGTTTGGTGTTATGCTGCCTATCAGTTAACTCGTACTAGTGCGATCGCCAACATCCTCACTACCTATGGTAATCAACTTGTTCCCTTTGTTCTGATTGGGTTGGGCGTTGTGATTATGCTCAAAAGTCATACTTTAGAAAATCCTGTTTTAGCTGTACTTTCTATCGTGTTAAGCTGTTTTTGTCTACTAGCTCAGAACAGTCACATCTGGCAAACAGTAAAATGATTAAATATCTCTAGAATCAGTTATTAATACCTTTGATTAAGGTGCGTTACACTGCGAATGGCGCACCCTACTTTATCTTATCTAATTTCAACCACATTTTTTCGCGTTCTTCAAGCGCGTCTTAGCGTCTTAGCGTGAGACAATTTATGAAAATAGAAACAGAAAATACACATAATTTAGAAAATATCAAGAAACGTAGTGCAGATCGAGTACGAGAACACCTAGCCAATGAACGTACTTATCTAGCTTGGATGCGTAGTGGGATCGCTTTGATGGGATTTGGTGTTCTAATTGTTCGCCTGCGTATTCTCCGCCCTCCTTTAGCACCGCAACCCCCAGGAACCGGTTGGAAGTTGGGTTTAGCCTTTGCATTAGTTGGTTTGTTGACAGTAATATTTTCAACTCAGCACTACCTTGTTGTGCGGCGTGATATTGACAACGATAACTATGAACCAGCGGATCGTTGGGTAATTCTCTCTGCTCTTGCCGTAATACTTTTAGGTATAGGGGTTATTTATTATGTTTTTACAGTACCCTTAGATTTGTTGAATTCAGTTATAGTTGAGTAAATGCAAATAGCTCTGAAATGGTTGGCTCAAAAAACTAATCAGTTGGTGCTTTTTTTGCTGGTTGGGGGACTGCTGTTTCGAGCTTTCCTTGCTTGCTGGCTTTATCCTACCTTTGATGAAGCTTACTACTATCTTTACAGCTTACATTTAGACTGGAGTTATTTCGACCATCCAGTTATGGTGGCGCTGACAACTGGTTTTGGTCCTTGGTTGACTGGAGTTGTGTCTCAATTTACGATTCGCATGGGAGCGTTGATTGGGCATACAGGCAGTTTGCTGCTACTGTATCTGGTTGGCTTAAAATTATTCTCACCCAAAGCTGCTAGTCTGACTTTGGCGATCGCCACCATCAGTCCCATTTTTCTCATTGGTTTTGGCATTTTAAGTTTACCTGACAGCCCACTCATGTTTTTTTGGTCTGCCAGTTTATATGTTGCAGTTAACGAATTTTTTCGGCAAAGCGGGGATCAACAACGAGCCGACTCATTTCATTCCTACGTCCCCAGTTACCGCTTGTGTTACCTTGGTATCTTAGTTGGATTAGCATGCGATAGTAAATATCACGGTTTTATTTTGGGACTGGGGCTAATTGGTTTTTGCTTGACTAGTCCACGTTATCGCTGTGTTATTCGTTCTCCTTGGGCATGGCTGGGGTTAGGCTTATTTTTTATCACCATCTCGCCAATTATATTTTGGAATATCCAACATGATTGGGTATCCTTTCGCTTTCAATCAGAGCGAGCAGTGCCAAAAAGCGGCTACAGCCTGATCTCGGTAGGAGTCACTGGTTTAGCTTCTGTAGCTTACCTGTTCCCAACAATCGGATTACCTCTTTGGTGGGTAAGTTTGCGCTCTTTATCATTGAAACCAATTCTTTCGCGCAAATCACTAAAGAGTCCGGAAAATTTTTCCGCTTTCACGCTCTTGATTTTATGGGTTTCCCTACCTGTAATTTTCGGCTTTACTCTTTTAGGCGGATATCGACAAATTTTGCCAGCTTGGTCGATGCCAGGATTTTGGGGCATAACATTGCTGTTAGGACAACAGGCAACGATTTGGGATTCGCGATCGCGACTTTGGCTACGACGTTGGCTCTTAGGTTCGGGAATTGTGGTTGCTACCATCTTACTAATTGCCTTACTGCAAACGACAACAGGAATACTGCAAAAACCAAGCCAATATGCCTTCATGGGAGGATTCTTACCTCCCAAAGATGATCCTTCTACAGAGTTAATTGATATTTACCAACTGCGGCGTGGCTTTGCTGATTCTCCTGTGCTGAGTGCGGCACTACAAAAATCTGACTTTATCTTTACCAATCGCTATTATCTTGGTGGACCGATCGCCATGTCCCTTGAACCCCTAGCCCACATCCCAATTACTTGCTTTGATATTGGTAAGGATTTGCGTGGCTTTGCTTTTTGGTCAACAGCTACTCAATGGCTGGGAAAAGACGCGCTTTACATCACTACTGCCCCCTTTAACCTGAGAAAAGACTTGATGGATAACTATCGAACTCACTTTAGTAGCCTCACTGAGATTGAAACAATACCAATTCGACGCGGTGGGGTGGAAGTCAACGTCATTTATGTCTATCAAGCCAAGACACTCCTCAATCCATACCCCAGAATTTACGGGGTATGATAGCTAAATATAATACATTGGACTATGCTGCATTCGAGCTTCTCGTTGCTGATACAAATCTTGGAGTGTTAACTTTTGCAAAACCTGTACAGAAACCGCATTAGCTTGTTCCCATATTTCATTAACCAAACTTCGTTCCAACGTACAAGGCTCAGAATTTCTCTCTTTCTTCTCTCCTTCTACCAACATCACAATTTCCAGTAGAGTAATTTGATGTGGTTCACGCGCCAAAACAAAGCCTCCTTTCGAGCCACGTTGACTCTGCACTAACCCAGCACGTCGCAAACTAGCGAGAATTTGTTCTAAATAACGTTCTGGGATAGCTTGCTGAGCCGTAATCTCGCTCATGGTTAAAGGGATGGCGATTTTCTTCTGCTTATGACTTGCTAGTTCTAAGAGTGCTAGCAATGCATATTCAACTTTAGATGACAAGTCAAGGAGAGCATAATTTTTACTAATCAAATCCGTATGCATAAATACTACTATTTATTGATTAATTAGACGTATTTTATATAGAATAAGCTGCTAAACTGATATTTGTGTCATCAAATACTGCTTACAACTTATAAAAATACTATATTATTACCAAATAACAGTGGTTTATTGAACAGAAATTTGTAAAATGCCTTCATACCTGAAGAGTGGGAATTGTTCAAACCCATACAAAACAAGCTTTTTTGAGCAAATTATGCTATTAACTGATTTGCGCACAATTTATGAGAGCGATCCTGCAGCCCGTAATTGGTTGGAAGTGATACTATGCTATCCAGGACTCCATGCTCTAGTTTTGCATCGACTAGCACATCGGCTTTACAAAACTGGAATTCCCTTTATCCCTCGATTTATTTCTCAGATAAGTAGATTTTTAACTGGGATTGAAATTCATCCAGGAGCAAAAATTGGTAAGGGAGTGTTTATCGATCATGGCATGGGAGTTGTCATTGGTGAGACAGCAGTAGTAGGCGACTATACCCTGATTTATCAAGGAGTGACGTTGGGTGGTACAGGAAAACAAACAGGTAAACGCCATCCGACTGTAGGCTCTTGCGTAGTTGTGGGCGCTGGTGCAAAGGTATTGGGAAATATTCAAATTGGCGACAATGTGCGCATTGGCGCGGGTTCAGTAGTGCTGCGAGACGTGCCAAGTAACACCACTGTAGTAGGTATACCAGGGCGTTTGACTCGTAAAGAAGACGACTTAGCTGATATTCTTGCTCATAACAACTTGCGCGATGTGGAAGCAGAAGTAATTCGCGCCTTATTTGAACGAATCAAGGCGCTACAGACACAAATTGAACAGTTACAAGCTAAACCTTTGTCTTTTGCGCATAATAGCAATGGTAAATGCAAGAATGACGGAGTAATTGAAGATTTTCTAGATGGTGCGGGAATTTAACTAGAAACACAAAAGTTAAGTGTACTCTTTCGAGGACTAGGCGTAGTTTGTCCATGAGTTTTACTCTAGCTTCATCACAGTTTTAGAGCAAGGAGTATAGACGATGATTTTAAACTACGCTCATCCTGAAGTTATTGTAGACACCCAATGGGTTGCCGAGCATTTACGCGATCCCAAAGTGCGACTTATCGAAGTGGACATGAATGCAACAGCTTATGAATCTGGACATATTCAAGGCGCAGTCTTCTGGAATGCATTCACGACAATTTTACAGCCCAATTACCGTTTCAACTTTGATGCCAAGGCTTTAGAAGAATTGCTTACGCAATCAGGTATTACTAACGACACGACTATTATTGTTTATGGCAGTCATAGTGCGATCGCCGCTTGCGTCTTTTGGTTCCTCAAAGTCTTCGGACATAACGATGTGCGAGTAATGAATGGTGGGCGTAAAAAATGGATCACTTTATCACGCCCCATGACAAGCGAAATTCCCACTATCACGCCAACTACATACATAGTACCCGAACCTGATTCCAGCATACGTGCGCTACAAGAACAGGTACAAGCGGCGATCGCTAAGCCAGAAACTGTTTTGGTAGATGTACGTACACCCCAAGAGTACACTGGTGAATGGTTCGCCATGAAACCACCACTCAAGGATGAGCGTGCAGGGCATATTCCTGGTGCAGTTCACATTTTTTATGAATTAGCCCAAAATGAAGATGAAACTTTCAAATCAGCCGAAGAACTTTACACCTTATATAGCAGCAAGGGTATTACCCCTAACAAAGAAGTCATAACCTACTGTGCAATTGGGGCACGCTCATCCCATACTTGGTTTGTCTTAAAGTACTTGTTAGGCTACCATAATGTACGCAATTACGATGGTTCTTGGGAAGAGTGGAGCAGACTCGACACGCCAGTAGAGTTAGTTTAACTCATGTTCCATCCACTCGATACACTTGTGCATCTGCTGACGCATAATCTCAGTATCAGCATGATACCTTCTTCCATGACCTGGTAATACCCACTCAAACGAGTAATTAGCCAGCTTTCGCATTGATTGTATCTGTTGTGAGTAGGAATACCAACAGTAATCACGAAAGGCATAGAGATGCTTGAGTTGATCAGACCATGCCAGATGGTCGCCTGTAAAGAGAAACTTTTTGTATAACAGAACAGTGTGTCCTTTGCTGTGACCGGGAACTGGGATAATTAATAAGTCGGAACCTAGCGAAAATGGTTCTGTACCAGTCAGCTGCATTTCTACATTGCGAGTATCTGCGGTAATATCGTCCTTATGGAGGATGCGCTGACAACCAAAATGGGTGGCAAATTTTTGATGGTCTGCGACATCATCTCTGTGAGTCAGGTACATATAACGGATTCCCCCCAGGTTTTCCAACTGCTTTACTAAGGGCGGCGTAAACCGGGGAGAATCAACCAAAATGTTACCGGATGGTAGGGCAATAAAGTAGCTAGCAGAACCGTAGGAGTTTTCTGAGTGGTAGCCACAATAGTAAACATTATCTTCTACAGCGATCGGAAAACTCGACTGAGCGACTTTGATATCTTGGGGTTTTTCAACTGTACCAATCGAACTAGTCGGGCAAGCTAACAAAGCTTGAAGTGCTAGTAATCTTTCCGCTTCGTTAGTTGGTTGGTGATAAACTGCCGATTGTTCACCAGCTTCAACAAATACCTGTGGAGCCATCCAGCGACAGGTGTCACAATCAATGCAGGAAGTATCGACATAAAAATCGCCGCTAACATTTTCGGGGCGACGCAGATTTAAATGAGCCATATTAACATTTTTCACCCAGCAAGCGATTAGGTGAGTGCTGAACCCTCTATGACTACGTTAGCAATTATTGGCATCGAATGTTGATATCTTAAAATAGGTGACTAAGCACTCTCGAATGAATCTTTTATACTAATGACAAGTGTGGGGCAACGACTATCAGTAGTCGTTGCCCCACTATTAATCATCCATCTACGATGAATGCTTATGCAGGTATCAATACTGTGTCAATGACGTGGATGACACCGTTATCAGCAGCAACATCTGGTGTTACCACTGTAGCATCATTTACTTTAACGCCATTGGAAGCGTCAATTTTCACTTCTGATCCTTCAACTGTTTTAGCTGAGTTCAGCTTAACTACATCTGCCGCCGTTACCTTACCGGAAACAACGTGATATGTCAGGATTTTCGTGAGTTGTGGAATATCATTCAGGAGTGAGTCTACGGTGCCTGCAGGAAGCTTAGCAAAAGCTTCATCAGTAGGCGCAAACACGGTGAACGGACCAGCACCTTTAAGTGTATCTACGAGATTTGCCGCCTTAACTGCAGCAACTAGGGTGCTAAAAGAACCAGCATTAACAGCAGTATCAACAATATCAGCCACGAGTTTCACCTAGTTTGGTATATTTCCGTAATAGAGTATACACTAGTCCTTTACGAAAAGTAAATATTTTTAAAGTTTTATCAGCCGGAAAGCTACAAATTAAGCCGAAGCCGTGCTAAACGGTACTCATATCTTGTGGCAAATTGCCTGTATCCTGCGTGTTGAAAAGCAGTCACCATGTTTTTGCTTAAGTAATGGGATTGAAAACAAGCGTTTTTAAGTTCCCTGCTTAGCAGCGCGGCGTGCCAGAGACATAACGGCAGGGTGTCCTGTAGCCTTAAGTGAAAAGCCTAATCCCAAACGGAAGATTTCTGGCATATAATAATCATCTTTTTCGCGAATGACGACACCGTTATCTTCCAATATCTTCATTTCTCCTACAGATAATTGTAGTTGCTCGCGTGTGAAAGGGATTTTTCGTTCTTCTTCACCAAGTCCACGTAATTTTGTGAAAATATCTTTTAAAGCAGTGTTTTCTAGTTCTATTTCCGCAATTTTTTCAGTACTGCATTCAGGTAAAGCAGCCTTAATGGCTTTGGGAACAAGAATGCGATCAAGCCAGCGATCGTCATTAACTGATTCTTTAGCCGCTAAATGGAGAAGACGTACTAAATCGCGTGATTGAATTTGTCCCCTGAAGTCGGAAAGCGCTGCAATTACAAATCTGGCAGAAGCAGCTTCTTTTGAGCTATCAGAACCTAATTTTTTACCCCATAAAGTTACTAAAACCTGAGTCAGTTCCTCTTCCCTCAGATCCTGAAGTTTTTCGATACTAGTACTGATCTGAATTTTTGACAGATTAGTTACCGATGCGACAAGTCTTAAAGCCTCTTCTCTATTCCACTTTAGAGCATAAGGCTCGTAGCGTGCGATCATTTGCGCAGCATTTTGACGTATAGCCGCCAGCACCATATCACGTCTAACAAAAATGAGAATACCTAGAGGACGACCAGGCTGCTGCCCAAGCCATTCAGGAACTTCTTGAAGTAAAGCCCGTAAAGATGTCTGTTGAGTTTCGTCACTAGCAAAGTTTTGGAAAAGGTCTTCCAAACCATCAATAATGACAAGCAATCGCTTTTGCTTCTCAACTAGATATTCAGTCAATGCTCGACCAGCACCCTCCTTTTGAGGTTGAAATCCAACACCCCAGGCAATCATATCTAACCAACGTTCTCGCCACTGACCTTCGTGAAGATTCAACTGACAAAAATCTCCAATATGATCACGAATACTTTGGATGTTGTGGGGATGAGCAAAACCCAATGCTTGTGCTGTCTTTTTCTGTACTTCTCCTACCAATTGCAAGGCAGGAAGGTTAAGATTTTTCGATGCCAAAACAGGGCAAATTAGAGCGTTAACTTGGACTTGAGTTGCACAAGCATCTTCAGCAAAAGTTTGCCAGTTTTCTCTACGAATTATTTGTAAAAAAGTGTAAGTTTTTCCTGAACCTTTAGCTCCAACCACAACTGTAATTGGGACTTGACGTCTGTGATCTGAAGCCAAGTGACGTAAAGGAATAGTAGCTAAAAAATCTTCTGCTTCTGCCGTTTCTGCAAACACCAGTTTTTTAGTAACATCTCTGAGAGTTTCTCTTTGAGATTTTAAAGTGGGAAGGCTTTCCTTAACAGTTTGACTCGGCTTTGTGGGTAATAAATCCAGCAATGGACGTACAGCATCTACAATACCTGAGCGATTAAGCCGATTGATTACATCTTCCCACATTGATGGTAAAACCAGCAAATTATCTACAAATCCTGTAATCACCCTTAAAAGTTGTAGGTCTTCTCCTAAAAATGATTTAGCAGATTCAAGAAGCTTTTCTTCTGGATTCGATAATAAATCTGTTTTTTGGAATTCCTCAGGAACCTGACTAATAATGATTGCAGGTAATGGATCTGTATCTCGTATGGAAGGTGCTCGCTCTCCTAAAAGCTCTAAAAGTCTGGCTGTTCCTGAAATAGATTGTCCACTTAAAGTTGTAACAAAAATGCGGTAAACCCGTGGATCTAAAAGAAGACCTGTAGAAAGTTCGGAAAGTCCAGCACGCAGATCTACTAATACAACATCTACACCTAAAGTTTTTCCAAGAGCAGCTAGTATTTGTGTTAGTATAAACGGGTTTTTAGCACCTAGTATGAGATGTTCTGGTCTGATTTCTAAAGAGGAGAATCTAGCTGTTGAACGAAATGAAGGTAAAACATAAATATCATCAATTAAACCATCCCAGTAGGCTCGCACCCAAATTATCCATTCTGGCAAACTACCTTGTTCAGATATGCGAAGTAAAACTTCTTCAACGTCAACCCAAGTGTAAAGGCGGATATCTGAAGGAATCATCGGTTGATATTCTCCTTAATCCAATTGCAGAGATTTTCTAACGATGAAGGGCTTTTATTAATTTGAGCCACAATAACACGAATATGAGCATGAAAAGACTGCCTTAATTCACTAATTCCAACATGAATCATGTTAGTATCCGGCTTGCTTTTTTGACCTTTGAGTTGCACAATCTCATTTTTGAGCTTGTATAGGAAAGCGATCGCACTTTCAGGTTTGTCGTTGATGAGCAACTCAATTTGATCGAGTACTCGCTCAATCACCTTAAGTGTTGCCAAGTCGAGATCAAGTCCAGAAAGGTCTAAATTTGCCAGCGAGATAGACATAAATTGCTTAGTTACCCAAGGCAGAGGGGTATTTTACCGATTTTATGGTTAATTACACAAAAAACGCTACGAATTTACACAAATCTGTACTAAACGATACTCACGTCTTAGGGCAAATTGCTTGTATCCAGCACGTTGAAAAGCCAATATCATTGGTGTATTATTAATATCAGTATCAGCGCGAACCCGCAAAGCGCCATCAGCTTTGAGAGAGAGAGTTCCTTGCGCTAGCAAATCGTTAACGTAGCCTTGTCCCCGATACTCTGGTATCACGCCGATGTATCCAATGATTGGTCCACCATCATTCTCTGCGGTCATAATTAGACCAACAACAGAACCATCTTGAGTGTAAGCTAGTTGCCACCAAGTTGGTTTGTATTTGAAAGCTTTCAACGTCTTAAATTTTTCAACGGCATACCGCTCTAAGCCAAGCTTCTCCGTTTCTTGCTGTAATATCCGATCTAAGCTGTTCTCCGACACTCGCATAAGAGTGTTGATGAACACATCCTCACCTACATCCTCCAGAGTACGGAAAACAAGCCTCTGTGATAACGCTATCTGAGTTTGAGTCTCTTGCCATTCAAATCGGTGCGTTTCTCTTAAGAGCGAAAACCCAAACTTTTCCATAACTTCAATTCGTTGCTCCGTATATGTAGAAATCCCTGATGTAGACATTGGGTAAGGCGTATCAAGTGTATACTGTATGATGGCTTCCGGCGGAAGCGGCATCTGCGCCAAGCTGTCAAGCAAAAGCTTTGTACCAACTTCTAAGTAATTAGCATTCCAAGGTACTTCTAAAACATCAACTTCAAAAAAATTGTCTAGAGATGGCAGCGTCCAGTATACAATACGACCAATAAATGCTCCCGCTTGTTCAGCAACAAAGCACCACTCAGGACGGATGTATCCTTCGTCCCACATCGAGGTTAGATAAGTTAAAAATCTCTCGTTTCTCTCAGGTTGGTTACTAAAGGCGGCAAATACTTTAAGTTCTTCCCTTTGAATGGGGCGAATCAACATAATGAAACTCCTGTTTTAGCAATTTGTTGGCAGTGATTTGTTTGTTTAGAGTTATCATTAAGTCTCACCCCCTGGGTATTAATTTTTGGGAAGGGCAGAGGTGTCTGCTGTTTCAATAATATTAGTTGGTGAAGAAGGATACGTCAATCCACGCTCTCTTACCCTGCCAGAAACTACTACCTACGTTTTTGCTCAAGTAATGGGATTGAAAACACGAAAAATTTTCACAAAAAGATTCAAGAGGACATAGAGCAATGTTCGTCAGTGTTAGTGAAGTACAAATGAGATTGAGTCAACTGCTGAATCAGGTTGAGCAAGGGGAAGAAATTATCATTACTCGTGAGGGGCGAATGATCGCTCGTTTATCTCCAATGGAACAAACAAAACGTTGCCTCTCGAATCACGCTCAGTTGCGGGCTTCTCAACCACTAGCTAAAACGAGCAGTGTAGAAATTTTACAAAATTTACGTACTGAGGCAAGATATTGATTTATCAACTTTTAGCCATCAAGTTTGGGATGAGTCAAAGAAGAAGATGAGTGAGCAGCAATTAAGTTAACTATTGGTGCTATTGCAAGGGATAAATTGATATAGTTTAAATTATAAGTAAAAAAGATTAGCTATGAAATGGCGTGTGATTCTTGAACCAGATATAGAAACAGGTGATTGGGCTGCATGGTGTCCAGAGCTACCTGGCTGCACTACATCCGGAGAAACCGAAGAAGAAGCTTTGGAAAATATTAAAGAAGCAATTCAACTATATTTACAGCCAGATTCAATTCAGCTTGCTCCAAGCGCGATTACAAGGGAGATAATTCTCTTATGAGCGATCGCATCCTTCGTATGACGGCAAGAGAAGTTGAAACTGTCCTAAATTTAGTGAAATTATAGTTAAACTCAAAAAAGATTAGTGATGACTGAAATTGTATTTTTGGTTGAAGATGATCCAGACGGTGGTTATACTGCTAGAGCGCTAGGAGGCGAATCGATTTTTACTCAAGCTGATGATTTAAAAAGTCTGCGGGAAATGGTTCGTGATGCGGTTCATTGTCATTTTCCTGAAAATCAAACCCGTCCTAAAATTATTCATTTGCATCAATTTGATCCAAACGGTGGTATTAGGCAACCAATGCGGTGAAATTCAGGTCAACACCATCAAGTATCGGTAAAGTATGACTCAAGCGCAACCCTAAAATAATCCATCCTTCTAAAGCGTCTTGCAAGTCTTCTCGGCAAGCTTCTAATGTTTGTGCATTTGCCCACACGCCCTGACACTCAGTAATTTCACCATAGAAAGTTCCATCTTCTAGCAACTCGTAAGTTGCTTTTTGCATTGCTAAATGGATGTAATTTATCAGCATTTCTAAGTTTTAGTATTTAATATACAACGCTTTACATTTAAATGTAGTAAACCCCACCCTAGCCCTCCCCTTAGCAAGGGGAGGGTTGGGAGGGGTATTTTTAGCTAACAAGTGAGTGCAACTGATTTGCTACAGCATTAATTGCGTAGTGGGTAAGAGGGAGACTATCAACCACCATCGCTAAACACAACAGCATCATGTAGGAAATGGAATAGAGAAACAACCCTTTTGCTAAAGAGCGGTCTTCTGGATTTTGCAATAATTGCCAAGCTTTGTAAATGAATAATCCACCTAGCATTAGTGCGATCGCCGCATAGAATATTCCACTTACATGTAGGGGGTACACTAGTAACTGTGTTGTTACTACTGTTACCAAAGTGTAGATCCAAATTTGCTGCACTGTTGGCTTTTCACCTACTATCACTGGTAGCATTGGTATCCCTACTTTTGCGTAATCATCCCGAATCATTAAAGCTAAAGCCCAGAAATGGGGTGGTGTCCACAAAAAGACGATCGCAAAGATGATCCATGCTGCCCAACTTAAAGTACCAGTAACAGCCGCCCAACCTACCAATGCGGGAATTGCTCCAGCAGCTCCACCAATAACGATATTTTGGGTGCTATGGCGTTTAAGCAAGTGAGTGTAAACTAACACATAAAAAACAATACCTGACATTGCTAGTCCGGCGGCAAGCAGGTTAGCAAATACAGTGAGTAGAGAAAAAGAAGCGACAGCGAGAGCTAGAGCAAAAACTAGCGCGTCACGAGGCTGTACCTTGCCCGAAGGCAAAGGACGATGGCGGGTGCGCTCCATGTCATAATCAATGTCGCGATCGTAGACACAATTAATTGTCTGAGCGCTAGCAGCAGCCAAAGTACCACCAGTAAGAGTTACTAGCAACAGTATTGGATCTACTTGTCCTTTTGCAGCAATCCACATACTGCCAGCAGTAGTAATCAAGAGCAACGGAATAATCCGAGGTTTAGTTAGCTGGTAGTAACTCTGAATAACTTCAAGAATTGATTCGTGGTGCTTCGAGACGTTAGTCTCAATCATTGTGGCACTAGTTCCTTATTTTTCAACAACAATTCATCGGGCTGCTTGTTCATAGTAGGCAGCATTAATTTCGCGGCTAGAAGCCCAATCGCGTAGTGCTAGCACTGTAAACACTACTAAAGTACCAAGCAAAGCAGCTCCTATAGCTTGATGAGAAACGGTGAGTGGCTCAACTTGGAGATGTAAGCGGAAAGTGGCAACTCCCAATAGAATTTGTAAAACCAACAATCCTCCTGCCATATTAGCTAATCGTCGCAAAGCTGGATGGAGTGCTGGCGTGCGCCAAGATACAAAAACTAATGCCAAGGTGGCTACCGTTGGTGGTACTACGCCACCAATATGGCTATACATCACAGTACAAAGCTGAGATATACCGAAACATTGATGCAATGCCCAACGCGATCCTACCAAAGCGCCAAGTAAACTTTGTAGATAAACCAAAATAGAGGCTGTTACACCTAACCAAGGCAAATTACCAACCGTTCCGGTTCCTTGATATGTAGTGAGTGCTGTGCCGATCGCTAATAGGGTAACAAAAAATAGTAATGCCGTTCCTAAATGGGCAGTAACAATATCAAACCGCAAAAGTTCCGTAACAGTCAACCCACCCAAAACACCTTGGAAGACAATTAGAAATAAGGCAAATGCCGATGCCCAAGGAAGCCATTTCGGTAAAACGCGACGATACCACCAAGACATTCCCACAAGTACTATGGTGCTTATACCTATCAACGCTGCATCTAATCTGTGAAACCACTCCAGGAACACTTGAAAATTCATTTGCTTGGCAGGCACTAGTTCCCCATAGCACAAAGGCCAGTCTGGGCAAGCAAGTCCAGCATTCATCACGCGGGTGGCACTACCAATCGCCATCAGTATTAATGTGGCGAAACAGATTTTCCACACCAAGCGACGAATTCGAACATGTGGTTGCTGTTCACCAGCCGCTTCTACATTTTGTTGTTCTAGGACAAATTCGCTCATGAATGATACCTTTTGCCAGCTTATGGTGAGCTATAAATGTTCTAAGATTTTTTTGGACTGATCACTTCCACCCTAGCGTATAAAACAAAGATAGAGATTGACTCTCTTATACTGTGAGGTATCTTTGCTAATATAGCCCTGAAGCTTTAGGGATTCTTAAGTTGTCGGCACAAGTCGGGTGTGCCTTATCTACTTCTGACTTATTTAGCCAAAAAATTAATAAAAATTTTCTGCTGAACTCCCCCATGTATTCTATGGTGAACTACTGTAGTAAGTGAGTAGGCAGCTCTATTGTCCAACGTAGTAAAGTCATTAACTTCTTAACACCGTGAAAATTCCAAATTCTATCTGGACATTACTCATTGGCATCCTGCTGACCCTAGTCAGCCTCTGGTACGGTCAGAATCATGGTTTATTACCAACACCAGCCTCTGATGAAGCCTTCTTGGTGGACGATTTGTTTAACACAATGATGATCGTCTCCACAGGTATATTTCTGATTGTGGAAGGTGTGTTAATTTACTCAGCGTTTAGATACCGTAGGCGAGCAGGTGACAATGCGGATGGTCCGCCAGTTCATGGTAACGTCCCACTAGAAATTCTTTGGACAGCAATTCCAGCTATCATCGTTCTCGGTATTTCTGTATACAGCTTTGAGGTGTATAATGACATGGGAGGTTTCAATCCCCATGCTCTTCATGAAGCGCCAGTAACACCCCAAGCAAGCGTGATGCCTGGGGCTGCGATCGCGGCTACGCTCAACGATACTCCACCCACGACTGAACCTAACCTCAATCAGGAAAAATCTGATGAGGCTATGCAAGATCCCGCTACAGCAGCAGTCCGTAATGCTGACCAAATTCCGCAAAAGCAAAATGCTCCAGGCGTAGGAATTGTTGCTCCCACTATAGGACCTACTCCAGACAAAGAAGGTACACCACCTGCCTTTGTCGTAAATGTTACAGCATTGCAGTACGCCTTTATTTTTACCTACCCGGAAACAGGCGTAACTTCTGGTGAACTACACGTTCCCAAAGGACGTGAAGTACAACTAAGCATGACAGCAAACGATGTCATTCACGCCTTTTGGGTGCCAGCGTTTCGCTTGAAACAAGATATCATGCCAGGTAGACAAAGCGAAATTCGCTTTACAGCTAACAAAGAGGGTAATTATCCCCTCATTTGTGCAGAACTATGTGGTCCTTACCACGGCGCAATGAATACGCAAGTTTACGTAGATACACAAGAAGATTTTGACCAGTGGATGCAAGAACAGCTAGTTGCTAATGCTGAAACTCTCAAACAAGCAATAGCTGTTAATCCGGCTCAAAAATCAACTGCAGAATTTCTCGCTCCTTACACCAGCGAGATGGGAATTAAGCCAGAAATGCTACATCAAATCCACCACTAGTTAACTGTTAACTGTTAACTGTTAACTGACAACAAATTCTTATGACACAAGCACAAGTGCAAGAAACAGCCAATATCCCGGCTCTAGATGAAGAGCCGGGGATCAGAAATTGGCGAGACTATTTTACCTTCAACACCGACCACAAAGTAATTGGCATTCAATACTTGGTCACTACGTTCATTTTCTACTGTATAGGTGGCGTTCTTGCTGATTTAGTGCGCACAGAACTGCGTACACCAGAAGTAGATTTTGTTACCCCAGAAGTGTATAACAGTTTGTTTACACTGCACGCCACAATCATGATCTTTTTATGGATTGTGCCGGCTGGGGCGGGATTTGCTAACTTCTTGATCCCCTTGATGATTGGGGCAAAAGATATGGCATTCCCACGCTTGAATGCTGTTGCCTTTTGGATGATTCCGCCTGGTGGGTTGTTACTAATCAGCAGCCTAGTTGTCGGCGATGCACCAGATGCAGGTTGGACTTCCTACCCTCCCCTAAGCTTGGTAACAGGGCAAGTAGGTGAAGGCATCTGGATTATGAGCGTCCTCCTGTTAGGTACGTCTTCGATTTTGGGGGCGATTAATTTCCTCGTCACCATGCTGAAGATGCGCACACCAGGTTTAGGCTTCAATCAATTGCCTTTGTTCTGCTGGGCAATGTTTGCTACTTCGGCACTAACTCTGGTATCAACACCAGTGCTAGCAGCAGGTTTGCTTCTGCTTGCTTTTGACTTAATTGCTGGAACGGCATTTTTTAACCCGACTGGTGGTGGCGATCCTGTTTTATACCAGCACATGTTCTGGTTCTACTCCCACCCAGCGGTTTACATCATGATTTTGCCCTTCTTTGGCGCAATTTCAGAGATTATCCCGACTCATTCACGCAAACCAATTTTTGGATATAAAGCGATCGCCTACTCTAGTTTGGCAATCAGCTTTCTTGGCTTAATCGTTTGGGCGCACCACATGTTCACTAGTGGTATCCCTGGTTGGTTGCGGATGTTCTTCATGATCACCACAATGATCATCGCTGTACCCACGGGGATCAAAATTTTCAGTTGGCTAGCAACCATGTGGGGTGGCAAAATCCGTCTCAACAGCGCCATGTTATTTGCAATGGGCTTTGTTGGCACATTTGTAATTGGTGGGATCAGTGGTGTCATGTTGGCGGCAGTTCCCTTCGATATTCACGTACACGATACCTATTTTGTCGTAGCGCACCTCCACTACGTACTATTTGGCGGTAGTGTACTGGGTATTTATGCGGCAATTTACCACTGGTTCCCGAAAATGACGGGGCGGATGCTCAATGAATTTTGGGGTAGGGTTCACTTTGCCTTAACAATTGTCGGTCTAAACATGACCTTCTTACCCATGCACAAGCTGGGTTTGTTGGGCATGAACCGTCGAATCGCTCAGTACGATCCCAAATTTACTACCCTCAACGAAATCTGCACTTATGGTTCTTATATCCTGGCAGTTTCAACATTGCCCTTCATTATTAATGCCATTTGGAGTTGGATGTATGGACCGAAGGCAGGTAATAATCCTTGGCAGGCACTTACCTTAGAGTGGATGACAACTTCACCCCCAGCGATTGAGAATTTTGACAAACCACCTGTACTAGCCACTGGACCATATGATTATGGTTTGGAGAATGTTAGCAAAGGTGTACCATTGTCCGATCCCGATCCTACTTTGTCTGCTGGTCCAAACTCAGTTTTACGAGCCGAGCCTGATGAACCTGCGCTCGCATCCAAAACTGACGAACGTTAATAAAAGTTAGGAGTGAGGAGTGAAAAATAAAATTCCTCCTGACTCTTAACTCCTGACTCCTAAGTCCTTTAGACATTAAAGATTCATGCAAAGTCAAACAATTGACCCAGGTAAAACTGCTCTAAATCATCATCATGCTGCCACTGTAGCAGAAGCACATCACGAAGAACATCCAGACCATCGTTTGTTTGGGCTAATTATGTTCTTAGTTGCTGAAGGGATGATTTTCATCGGTTTGTTCGGAGCATATTTAGCTATTCGTTCTATTGTGCCATCTTGGCCTCCTGAAGGCACGCCAGAATTAGAACTATTGCTACCCGGAGTCAACACCATCAATCTGATTGCTAGCAGTTTTGTCATCCACAATGCTGATACTGCAATCAAAAAGAATGATGTCAAGGGAATGCAATTGTGGTTCGCCATCACCGCCGCAATGGGTATAATTTTCTTAATAGGTCAAGTTTATGAATATACTCATCTAGAATTTGGACTGACTACCAACTTATTTGCCAGTGCATTTTACGTCTTAACTGGCTTTCACGGTTTACACGTTACTATTGGTGTAGTGGCAATTTTAGCAGTGTTGTGGCGATCGCGCATTAAAGGACACTACAGCAACGAACATCACTTTGGTATAGAAGCTGCCGAGATTTATTGGCACTTTGTTGATGTAATTTGGATTATCCTTTTCGGCTTGCTGTACATACTTTAATCTCTTCTAGAAACCCGGTTTCTTTAAGAAACCGGGTTTCTGTGTCTCCATCTTTCTTTTTGCTTTTGCCTTTTTACTTGTTAAAGGCTTTGCCAAATATTAATTCTTTTATCAAATCCACCACTAACAAGAGTTTGTCCAGTTGGGCTAAAAGCCAGCACACTTACCCAATCGGAGTGTCCGTAAAGTGTTCTGGTTAATTCACCTGTAGTTAAATTCCATAACTTAATCCCATCTCTACCTCCACTAGCCAAAGTTTGTCCATTGGGGTTAATGGTAATAGTATTTACCCAATTATTATGTCCTGTGAGAGTGCGGACTAGTGTTCCAGAGTTGAGATTCCAAAGTTTAATTGTGCGATCGCGACTGGCACTAACAAAGACTTGTCCATTGGGTGTAAAGGCTATTTGACTAACTCGATTAGAATGTGCCTTAATAGTACGAATTAATCTGCCGGTATTCAAACTCCATAGCTTAATTACACCTTGATTATCACCACTTACCAAAGTCTGACCATCAGGACTAATTGCCAGAGTATTCACTGGATTATCAAACCTAACTAAAGTCCCCAGTGGACGTTGCTGGAGTAAATCCCATAATTTTATCCCATCTAGAGCACCGCTGACAAGTACTTTACTATCAGGGGTTACAGCTAAAGACAAAACATTACTTGTATGGTCAACAAAAGAACGAGTAAATTTATTATTTGTTAGATTCCAAAGATTAATTGTGTTATCGTTACTACAACTAGCTAGGTTTAAACCATTAGGCGAAATCACCATTGATTCCACCGCTGTTTTCTGCGCTCTGTTGATGGTTCCTACCTTTTTACCAGTTTGCAAATCCCACAAGCGAATTATACCTTCATTTTCTGCTCCGCCACTAAAAAGGACTCTGCCATTTGGGCTGATGGCTAGAGACTTGATTGTTCCAGTATGTTCTAAAAGTGTGTAAGCTAACTGTGGATTAGTAAAATTTCTGTTAGCTTGAACACTAGGTGTAATTTCTATAATTCTTGGTGCAGCATTAGATACTTGGTTGACAGGAGCGATCGCCATTGCTCCTGCCAAGCTTACTAGCATAAAAATACTTTTAACAAATTTCATTTAACACTACTGGGGTGGTTTTTTCTTAGCAACGCTGAGCATTGGTAAACTAGTGCTGGAAGAGCGGGCTGGTAGGTAATGTTGTACTACTGCTTCTTCTGGAAACGAACGACGCTGTTGACTACTACGCCAAAAACGCCAAACGAGTGTTATGCCTACTGTCCCTAAGCCTACAGCAAACAACGACCAGCTATCGCCCACACCACCAATCAATGCGTCCACGATGCCCATCGTGATTAGTACACTGATGATTGGTTCTCTCCTGTACGCTGACTTTAAAAAACGAGGTAGTATAACGTTCATCACAGGGTTTTTCAGTTCACCTTGTTTATAAAATTTAAAGATCAAACCTCACCAGCAGACTATTTTTGTGAGAGATTTTATCTTAATTATAATTTTTCTTGGGTAGAGGAGGATACTAGTGAAAACCCCCCCTACTCTATCCAATCCTGGATAGAGAGCGTTTCGGTTTTCCACACCAATAGGCAATTATCTTAAACCGAGCCAGGATAATACTCCTTTGTCGGTGACGTATTCAATTATCACCATCAGGACAAAGCCTATCATAGCGGCTCGACCATTTAAACGCTCAGCATATTCATTAAATCCAAACTTTGGTTCCTCTAGTTTAGGGCTAACAGTTGGCTGTGGTTGTGTCATCATTAGGAAAACCTCTTTTTAGAACTGGGTACTGGGTACTGAGGCGCGAATATTCTTTTCATCCCCAATCCCCAATCCCTTTTACAGATTTTTATAATTCTTAATATATTGTATGAGTACTGTGGCAATCGTCAAGCCTCAAAGTTAAATTAGAGAAACACGGATCAGAGAAAATTCGGGTAAATTCGTAGTTTCTGATTCAAAAAAACCGGGAATAGACTGACAAACTAAAGCTAAACAAAAATTAATTAGAGGAAGTAAATGGAAATAGGTGTTCCTAAGGAAACGAAGGATCAGGAGTTTCGAGTCGGGTTAAGTCCTTCTAGTGTCAGGGTGCTAAGTGAAAATGGTCATGCCATATTTGTACAAAATGCTGCAGGTAATGGTGCGGGATTTACAGATGATGACTATGTAAATGCTGGTGCTTCTATCGTCGCTACACCTTCGGAGGCTTGGAGTAGGGATTTAGTTGTTAAAGTCAAAGAACCTTTAGAGCAGGAGTATAAGTTTTTACAAAAGGGTCAGTTATTGTTTACTTATCTGCATCTAGCTGCAGATAGAAAATTGACGGAGAATTTGATAGATTGTGGTGTAACAGCGATCGCCTACGAAACTGTAGAGCAACCGGGCAGTAATAAATTACCCCTACTCACCCCCATGAGTATAATTGCTGGTCGCTTAGCAGTTCAATTTGGCGCAAGATTTCTGGAAAGTCAACAAGGTGGTAGAGGAGTACTCTTAGGTGGTGTTCCTGGGGTTAAACCTGGTAGAGTAGCGATTGTCGGTGGTGGTGTGGTTGGCACAGAAGCCGCAAAAATAGCCGTAGGAATGGGTGCTACAGTACAAATATTAGATGTTAACGTTGAGCGTTTATCATATCTAGAAACCCTATTTGGCTCTAGAGTAGAACTACTATATAGTAACTCTACCCAGATTGAAACCGCTGTGAAAGAAGCTGATTTAGTCATTGGCGCTGTTTTAGTACCGGGGCGTAGAGCACCGATTCTTGTCTCACGGGATTTAGTTAAACAAATGCGTCGTGGTTCTGTAATTGTCGATGTTGCTGTTGACCAAGGTGGTTGTGTAGAAACCTTACACACTACATCCCACACTAATCCAGTATACGTTGAAGAAGGTGTACTGCATTATGGAGTTCCGAATATGCCTGGGGCAGTACCTTGGACTTCAACCCAAGCACTGAACAACAGTACACTACCCTATGTGCTACAATTATCCAACTTAGGTATTCAAGCACTTCAAGAGAACCAAGCATTAGCTAAGGGAGTGAATGTACAAAATCATCGCTTAGTTCATCCGGCTGTGCTTTCGTGTTTTCCTGACTTAGCGTAGTAGTAAGTTATTTGGCTGTATCAGTATCGTCATCCATCACTCGCACACGCAAACTATCAATCAAATGACTAGGTAATGACGAAGAAGCGGAGGCTGGGGAGGATAAATAAGAAACATTCATAGATTCCCCCACTCCCTTACTCCCATTCTTGAAAAACCCTTTTCCCCCTGCTTGTGTAAGTGGTAGATTGACGGTAAAAGTTGCTCCTTTTCCAACACCCGGACTTTCGGCATAAACGCTACCGTGATGCATTTCTACCAAATAACGTACAATGGCTAGTCCTATACCTAACCCACCTTGGTTTCTCGTAATACTACCATCTGCTTGACGAAAGCGGTCAAATACATGGGGAAGAAAATCAGGGCTAATGCCAGTACCTGTATCAATTACTTTAAATTGAGCATAGGGAATCGGAAATTGTGGTTTTTCCTGATTGCCTTTGTTTGATTTTTCATCTTCAGTTATTGCTTCTAATCGCACTTCTATTCTGCCCCCACTTGGTGTAAACTTGACAGCGTTACTAAGTAGATTCCAAATAATTTGCTGTAGACGGTTGGGATCTGCTAGAACGTGAAAGGGAGTTTGTGAGTTTGTGAGTTTGTGAGTTTGTGAGTTTGTGAGTGGGGGAGTAACTGTATACTCAAGTTGAAGATTTTTCGCTTCTGCTTCTAAACGTATAGAATTGATAACTGTGGAAATTGTTGATTCTAAGCTAATTGGGCAGAGATTTATTTGTAATTTGCCCCGCATAATCCGCGAGACATCTAAAATATCTTCGATTAGTTGCGCTTGCAAAGTGGCGTTACGTTCGATGGTTTCTAGAGCGCGAGCAATCGCTACTTCATCTAATTTACGCTGGCGTAATAGTCTAGCCCAACCTAGTATTGATGTTAAAGGTGTGCGGAGTTCGTGAGAAAGGGTTGCTAAGAACTCGTCTTTCAGGCGGTTGGCTGTCTCTGCCTCTTGTCTTGCTGTTTGCTCACGAATTAACTTAATGTGTTCTTCTTCTGCTTTTTTACGCTCTGTGATATCTTCAAGCGTAGCAACATAGCCGATGACTTGATTGTCTTCTACGCGCATGGGTGATGAAGAAAAGTACACCCAACGCTCGATTCCGGCGGTGGTGAAGATGCGAAACTCACTTCTGTACTCCTGTGCTTGTGTTAATGCTACCTTCCATTGAGCGATCGCTTGTTCTGAGTCTTCTGGATGAATTCTGCTTACCCAACCATCGCCTAAAGTTTCCTCTTGCGTCATTCCCGTGATGGCAAGTAGGCGGGGGTTAACATAAGTACATTTACCTTCTGTATCTGTCAGAAAAATACCCACAGGCGAACAAGCACTCAAAGAGCGAAACATCTCTTCTCGTTTTCTGAGTTCCGTATTCATCGCTGCTAGTTGTGCTGCTTGTCGCTTCACCTCAGCTGTTTTTTGGAACAAATCAACAAATGCTGCTACCTTGGATTTCAATATTTCTGGTTCAAGTGGTTTGAATAAATAATCTACCGCACCAATTGAGTAACCTTTATACACCATATTATCGCTCGTGTTAAAGGCCGTAAGGAATATAATTGGCGTATGACGCGATCGCTCTCTTTGTCGAATTAGCGTCGCTGTTTCAAACCCATCCATATCTGGCATCTGCACATCGAGCAGAATCACTGCAAAGTCAAGAGATAGCAAACGTCGCAGCGCCTCTGCACCTGATGTAGCTCTGACTAAATTTTGCCCCAGGCTATCTAAAATCGCCTCTAGAGCCAGCAAGTTTTCTGAATGGTCATCTACCAGTAGAACATTAACTTTAGGTTGAAATGACATTTGTTCTCTATGCTATCAGGAATACATTAAGGCGTTTTAACGTCTATATGATTGACTTTGACGCTTAAAGTTGACATATTCCCACTATCTTAAGTTATAAATTTCCGTACTGCGAAGATTTCATAGTTCTTAGCTTTATCTATATGAAGACTTAGCTAAGAATTATTCACTCTGAAAATCACAAATTTTTACCAAGAACCGGGCAATTTCCGTCAATGGGAGAATTTTCTCAGCGACACCAGCTACGATAGCTGCTTGGGGCATAATTGAACATGCTGCTGTTGAAGGCTCCTCCACCACTGTTTTACCACCTTTGGCTTTGATTTTCGCCAGTCCTTGAACACCATCATGATTAGCGCCTGTCAATAGTACACCAATCACTTTTTTGCCATAAGCGTCTGCCGCTGTTTCAAATAGTACATCAATTGACGGACGTGCATAAGTAACTGGATCATCTATGGATAAAGCAAAGTGAGGGTTTTGTGTTTTATTGTCACTTTCTATCAATAAATGATAATCAGCAGGAGCTATGTACACGTATCCAGGCAAAATATCTTCTTTGTCTTGCGCCTCTTTAATGTGTAACTTACTATATAGTTGTAACAAGACTATTAAGGACTCATCAGAACTTTTATGACGGTGGAGAACAACAGCTACAGGAGTTAGGAAAGACGCTGGTAAACTCTTAAGCAAGACTTGAACAGCGTTTAAACCTCCTAAAGATGTACCGATCACAATTAGTTTGAATGTCATTTACTCCTGTCTCCTGTACAGACGCTCCGCCGGAGCGTCTGTACTGTTAATGAATTCGGCGATAAAGTTTTTGACTACTGTCTAATTCCTCAAAGTCTTTTTCGTGAGGCGTAAACCTAAGTGTTTCTTGACGCCCCAAACCTAAAACGCCAAACCTCACCAGACTTTCATAAAATAAATTATGTACTTGCTTTTGTAAAGTTTTGTTAAAGTAAATTAAAACATTGCGACATAAAATAATATTAAATTCATTAAAAGAGCTATCTGTGGCTAGATTATGCTGCGAAAATATAATATTTTCCTTTAGGGAAGAAGAAAATATTGCGTGTTCGTATGCTGCTGTATAGTATTCTGAAAAAGATTTTTTCCCACCTGCTAAGATATAATTGTGCGTATATTCTTGCATTAGTTTTAGGGAAAAAATACCTGCTTTAGCTTTTCTTAATACCAGATCGTTAATATCAGTAGCATATAAACGGGTACGGTGATAAAGTCCTTCTTCTTGAAGGATAATAGCCATTGAATAAACTTCTTCCCCTGTAGAACATCCAGCGTGCCAAATCCGAATGAAAGGATAAGTGCGTAATATAGGTATAACTTTATTTCTAAATGTTAAAAAAAAGTGAGGATCGCGAAACATAGTAGTAACATTAACAGAGAGATTATATAAGAACCTCTCCATACATTCGGAGTCGTGGAGAATTTTTTCTTGCAATCCTGATACACTAGTTAAACCTTCTAAGCGAACTATATTCCAAATTCGGCGTTTGAGTGAAGCCAAGGCATAATTTCTGAAGTCAAAACCATAGTAACGATATATGCCTTCGAGGAGCAATTGAATTTCAATATCTTCAAGTTGCTCTCTATCCATAAGTTTGTAAGTTGCTGTTGATTGTATCATAATATAGTTGAGGCAGCAGCCCACAATAGTGTTGTTGACAAAATATCGTTAATTTAGAAACGTTACATGTAACGTTTCTATAGAGATGATGGTGCGTTAGTAATTCACCCTACTATTTTTTATAAGGTATAGGTGTCAAAACTCGCATCCATCCGAATACTATAAAAAACGTTGATTACCCCTATCTTAAGACAGAAAACTAACGGTAGAGCCAAACACGTAACAAAGAAAGTAACTGATCGTTATCTACAGGTTTGGTAATATAGTCAGAAGCGCCTGCTTCAATACACTTTTCTCTGTCACCTTGCATTGCCTTAGCTGTAAGTGCAATAATGGGTAGAGATTTAAACTGTGGAGTTTGGCGGATGCGGCGTGTTGTTTCATAGCCGTCCATTTCGGGCATCATCACATCCATTAAAATTAGATTAATATCTGGTGTGGAATGTAAAACGTCAATTCCGTCTTTACCGTTTTCAGCATACATCACCTGGATTTGATAACGCTCAAGTATACTGGTAAGAGCAAATATATTGCGTACATCATCATCGACAATTAACACCTTTTTGCCTGCTAGTGTAGGATCACAGGAATGTAATTGTTCGAGCATTTGTCGTTTAGGCGCAGGTAAATTAGCTTGCACGCGGTGCAAGAATAGGGCAGTTTCGTTGAGGAGACGCTCAGGCGATCGCACATCCTTAACTATAACTGTTTCTGCTATGCGCTGTAATCGAGTGTCTTCTACTCTCGTAAGTTCTCGCGCAGTGTAAACTATAATTGGTAGTGTTTCACCATGTGGTAGTTGCTTGATTTGTTCGATTAGTTCAAACCCGTTCATATCAGGTAGACCTAAATCGAGTACCATGCAATCAAACTGTTGGTGATTAATAGCTTCTAGCGCCTGTTTGCCAGTACCAACAGCAGTTGTCGCCACATCATTGTTGCCAATTAATTCTATAATACTGAGGCGTTGAGTAGCATCGTCTTCTACCACCAACAAGTTTTTCACTCTACGCTCAACAAAACCTTTAATTTTAGTTAATGCTTGGTGCAACGCTTCACTACTCACAGGTTTTTGCAAATAAGCGATTGCTCCTTGCTGCAATCCACGTTGTCGTCCCTCTTCAACTGACATAATATGTACTGGGATATGACGGGTACTCAAATCATGTTTGAGACGATCCAAAACCATCCAACCATTCATTCCTGGTAGGTGAATGTCTAGTAAAATGGCTGAAGGCTGAAATTCCTGTGCCAGCGCTAAACCCGTACTGCCATCGTGAGCCACTATACCTTTAAATCCCTGCTGCCGCACCATATCCAAAAGGATATTAGCAAACTTAGTGTCATCTTCCACAATTAAAAGTAGGCGATCGCCTTGTTGAAGATTACCCCTATCGTCAAGTATCTGAGTGGGGGAGAAAGGGAGTGTCTGAGTGGGGGAGAAAGGGAGTGTCTGAGAATTTGATATCATCTCCCCGACTTCTCTACCCCCCTGCTCCCCGACTTCTCTACCCCCCTGCTCCCCGACTGTTTGTAGCGGTAAATATAGAGTAAACGTACTACCAGAGCCTACTTGACTAACTAGTTGAATTTCACCACCTAATAAACGAGTAATTTCACGGCTAATTGATAAACCTAGCCCTGTGCCACCGTACTTGCGACTAGTGCTGCCATCTGCTTGTTGAAACGCCTCAAAAATAATCTTTTGTTTTTCAACGGCAATGCCAATACCTGTATCGCTGACAGTGAAGCTGATTACAGTTGGAGCGCGATGCAAAGTTTCGTTATTAGCACTCCATCCAGAGGTTGCCACCTCGACACGTAGTCTTACCTCTCCGCGCTCTGTAAACTTAAACGCATTGGAGAGGAGATTTTTTAACACTTGTTGTAGACGTTTAGTATCGGTGTAAATATAAGTAGGTAAATTTGGAGCCAATTCAATTTTGAAAGCCAGCCCTTTCTCGTAGGCAACTTGTTGAAATATCCGCTCTAAATTTTCACAAAATTCTTGCAAAATTATTTTATTTATGTCTACAGACATGGTTCCAGATTCAATTTTTGCCAAATCCAAAATGTCATTAATTAATGTCAACAAATCGTTACCTGCTGCGAAAATAGTGCGGCTATACTCGACTTGTTTATCTGTCAGATTTTTATCGTGATTATCTGATAGTAACCTAGCTAAAATCAACAAGCTGTTGAGTGGAGTTCGTAACTCATGAGACATGTTAGCAAGAAACTCAGACTTGTATTTTGACGACAATTCTAGTTGCTCTGCTTTCTCTTGCAAAGATTTTCTTGCTTGTTCCACTTGCTGATTTTTTAGCTCAACTTCTTTATTTTGTAAAGATAATAACTCTGCCTTTTCTTCTAATTCGGCGTTTAATTGCTGTAATTCTTCGTTCGACTGTTGCAATTCCTGCTGCTGCTGTTTCAAAACTTCTTCAGATGCTTGTAATTCTTGCGCTTGTTGTGCTAATAATTCATTACTTTGCTTGAGTTCTTCTTGTTGAACTTGTAGCTGTTGCGTTAATTCTTGAGACTGTTCAAGTAATTTTTGAGTGCGAATATCAGAAGCTATCGCACTTAAAATTGCGCCAAAAGTGTCAGTTACTTGCTCTAGAAAAGTCAGATGAATCTCTTTAAAGCGTTGAAAAGAAGCTAACTCAATTACTGCGATTACCTGATTTTCAAACATTACAGGTAACACGATAATATTCAGAGGCGTGGCTTCGCCTAAACCAGAACTAATCTTGATATAATCACTTGGTACATCTGTCAATAAAATTTTTTGTTTTTCTAAAGCACATTGCCCTACCAATCCTTCACCTAAACGGAATCTATTAGACAAGTGCTTGCGTTCTTGATAAGCGTAGCTACCTAAAAGTTTTAAAATTGGCTGCTCATCAACATCCATTATGTAGAAAGTGCCTTGTTGTGCGCCAACTAAAGGAGCAATTTCACTGAGAATTAGGCTAGCAACAGTTTCTAGACTTCTCTGATTTTGCAAGAGTTGGCTAAAATGAGCTAAGTTTGATTTTAGCCAACTTTGTTCATCATTTCTCACAGTTGTCTCACGCAAATTAGCAATCAATTCATTAAAAGTTCGCGCTAACATCCCAATTTCGTCGCGGCGGTTGCGCTCCGACACATTTACAGATAAATTACCTTTTGCCAGCTTTTCAGTTGCTTCAGAAATTTCTCGGAGAGGTTGAGAGATATTTTTACTTAGATAAATCCCAATCAAAGTTAAGAATAAAAAAGCTATGCTAACACCATAAATAATAGTATTAATAGCTTGTTCAGTTGCTACTTGACTTTGCTGGGAACGTAATGTTAATAGGTTTACTTCATTGGTTTCCATTTCGGTAGTTATGCGACGAATTTCATTCATCAATTTTCTACCTTCATCCGTCAGCACAAGTTGCCTTGCCGCTGCAAATCCTTGACTCTGCCGCACGGAAATTCTTTGTTTAATTAAATCTAATCTTTGATAAATTATTGGTTCTAAATTAGAGATTCTCTGCTGTTGATTAGGGTTATCTAAGGTTAATTTTCGCAGGTTTTCTAGGCGGTTTTTAATATTAGGAAGTGCTTGGTTGTAAGGTTCTAAAGAAAATTGTTCTCCTGTAACTATATATCCACGTTGTCCGATTTCTATTTCTTGTAAATCAGATGTTAAATTATCCAACTCATTAAGCACTTCATAGGTATGAGCTTGCCAACGAGAATTGGCGATTAAGTTGTTTGTGGTGCGGTATGAAATTATTCCCAGAGCAGTAATAATCGATAACCCCAGTATAAAGCTTGTGCCTATTTTAGTGCTTAATTTTAAATTGTTGAACATTAATATCAACCTTATCGGTAGAGCCAGACACGCAACAGTGAAAGTAACTGTTCAGTATCCACGGGTTTAGTAATGTAGTCAGAAGCACCAGCATCAATGCACTTTTCTCTGTCGCCTTGCATTGCCTTAGCGGTGAGTGCAATTACGGGCAGAGATTTATATTCAGGGTGTTGGCGGATGCGGCGTGTGGTTTCGTAGCCATCCATTTCTGGCATCATTACATCCATCAGCACTACGTTAATATCTGGTGTGGAATGCAAAACTTCAATGCCATCTCTACCATTTTCGGCATAAACAACTTGCATCTGATAGCGCTCAAGCATACTAGTAAGAGCAAAGATGTTGCGCACATCGTCATCTACAATCAGCACTTTTTTGCCCACTAGTATAGGATCATTTGATTGTATTTGTTCAAGTATTTCACGTTGGGGTGTAGGTAAATTATCTTGAACACGATGCAAGAATAAAGCTGTTTCATCCAGGAGACGTTCAGGCGATCGCACATCTTTAACTATAACTGTCTCTGCCATGCGTCGCAATTCAACTTCTTGTCCCTTGCTAATTTCCCTACCTGTGTAGACAATAATGGGTAGTGCTTCACCATTAGGTAACTGCTTAATTTGTTCGATTAGTTCCAACCCGTTCATATCGGGTAGACCTAAATCGATTACCATACAATCATACGACTGCTGACGAATGGCTTCTAGCGCCTGAGTACCAGTACCCACAGCAGTAGTGGCAACATCACTATTACCAATCAATTCCACAATGCTTTGTCGTTGAGTAGTATCGTCTTCCACTATCAACAAACTTTTCACCCTGCGCTCAACAAAACCTTTAATTTTCGTCAATGCTTGATGCAAAGCTTCACTGCTCACAGGTTTTTGTAAATAAGCGATTGCTCCTTGGCGTAATCCCCGTTGTTTTCCTTCTTCAACAGTCATGATATGCACTGGAATATGACGGGTATTGGGGTGATGCTTGAGGCGATCGAGTACTGTCCAACCATCCAATCCAGGTAAGCCGATATCCAATATAATAGCAGAAGGCTGAAATTCCCGTGCCATTGCCAAACCTACACTACCACTTTGAGCAATAATCCCCTTAAATCCATGCTGCCGCGCCATATCTAAAAGAATACGCGCAAACTTAGTGTCATCTTCCACAATTAAAAGTACACGATCGGACGGTTGAATATCACCCCTGTCATCAATTTCCGGTAGAGACGCTCCGCTGGAGCGTCTGTACTCCCCGTTAGGTATTGTCAACGATGGAGATGATTGAGATACAGAATTAGGATGTAAATTTGTTACCCCTATCACTGTAGGTAAATATAAAGTAAACGTACTACCTTCACCAATTTTGCTCATCAGTTGAATTTCGCCACCCAGCAAACGGCTAATTTCACGACTAATTGACAAACCTAAACCTGTACCACCATATCTGCGGCTGGTAGTACCATCTGCCTGTTGAAAAGCCTCAAAAATAATCTTTTGCTTATCGGGGGCAATGCCAATACCTGTATCAATGACTGTGAAAGCGATTACAGTAGAGGCACTATTTAAAGTTTCATTGTCAAGACTCCATCCAGAAGTTACTAACTCAATGCGCAGGCGTATCTCTCCACGCTCTGTAAATTTAAATGCATTAGAGAGCAAGTTTTTCAAGACTTGCTTTAAGCGTTTGCTATCAGTGTAAATTGATCTTGGTAACTGAGAAGTTAATTCAATTGTGAAAGAAAGCCCTTTTTCATAGGCAATTTGTCTAAAAGTAGACTCAAGGTGTTCGCTCAATTCAGAAAACAGCATCTGCTCCATGTCAATTGTCATGGTACCAGATTCAATTTTTGCCAAATCCAAAATGTCATTAATTAATGCCAATAAGTCATTGCCAGCCGAGTAAATTGTTCTGCTGTATTCAACTTGTTTTAGTGTCAGATTTCCATCTACATTATCTGTAAGTAACTTTGCCAAAATCAATAAGCTGTTGAGTGGAGTGCGCAACTCATGAGACATGTTGGCAAGAAACTCAGACTTATACTTAGATGATAAAGCTAATTGGGCGGCTTTTTCTTCTAGCGATCGCCTTGCTTGTTCTATTTCCTGATTTTTGCGTTCGACTTCTTGGTTTTGTACCGCCAACAACTCAGCTTTTTCTTCTAATTCAACGTTGGTTTGTTGTAACTCTTCTTGCTGCTTCTTCAATAAATCTTCTGATGATTTGAGAGTTTGCGCTTGTTGCTCCAGACGCTTATTACTTTCCCTGAGTTCATTTTGCTGACTTTGTAACTCTTCCGCCAAAGACTGCGACTGCTTGAGTAACTCTTCTGTACGCATACTAGCAGCGATGGTATTCAAGACAATCGCGATACTTTCAGTAAGTTGATCGAAGAATGTCAAATGAATATCGTTAAAACGTCTAAATGAAGCTAGTTCAATCACTGCCGTTACTTGTCCTTCAAACAGAACAGGTAAAACCACAGCGTTGAGTGGGCTAGCTTCACCCAAGCCAGAATTAATTTTAATATAATCTGACGGTACTTCCGACAGCAAAATCCGTTCTTTTTCCAAAGCGCATTGCCCTACTAAACCTTCACCCAAGTAGAAGCGGTTGGCTAAATGTTTGCGCTCACGGTAAGCATAGCTACTAATTAACTTGAGATACTGTGCCTCCGCACTTTCCATAATGTAGAAAACACCTTGTGAAGCTCCCACCAACGGTGCTAACTCTGAGAGAATTAGTTTAGACACAGTTTCTAAGTCACGTTGACCTTGAAGCATCCGGGTAAATTTAGCCAAGTTAGTTTTTAACCAGTCTTGCTCATTATTTTTCTGGGTTGTTTCCCGCAGATTGGCAATCATTTGGTTGATGTTATCCTTCAGGATAGCCACCTCACCCAAAGCTTCAACCGCAATTGAGCGTGTTAAGTCACCCTTAGTAACAGCAGTTGCTACTTCTGCGATCGCACGTAACTGAGTAGTAAGTGTAGCAGCAAGTTCATTCACATTATCAGTCAAATCCTTCCAAGTACCAGCCGCCCCAGGAACTTTCGCTTGCCCGCCCAACTTCCCTTCAATCCCCACCTCACGCGCCACCGTCGTTACCTGATTAGCGAAGGTGGCTAACGTATCAATCATTTCATTAATCGTTTCTGCCAAAGTTTCAATTTCCCCCTTGGCATCCAACATCAACTTCCGCTTCAAATCACCATTCGCAACTGCCGTCACTACCTTCGCAATCCCGCGCACTTGTGCCGTCAAGTTACCTGCCATCGAATTCACATTATCAGTCAAATCTTTCCAAGTACCAGCCACACCCTGAACTTGTGCTTGTCCACCTAGTTTACCCTCAGTTCCCACCTCCCGCGCTACCCTAGTTACTTCCGATGCAAAAGAACTTAACTGATCCACCATTGTATTAATGGTATTCTTCACATCAAGAATTTCGCCCTTCACATCCACAGTAATCTTCTTCGACAAATCACCATTCGCCACAGCCTTTGTCACTTCCGCAATATTGCGTACCTGTGCCGTTAGGTTACCTGCCATCAAATTCACATTATCAGTTAAATCCTTCCAAGTACCACCCACACCTCGAACATAAGCTTGTACACCCAGTTTACCTTCAGTTCCCACCTCACGGGCTACCCTAGTTACTTCAGAAGCAAAGGAATTGAGTTGATCTACCATTGTATTAATAGTATTCTTCAACTCCAAAATTTCGCCCTTCACATCCACAGTAATCTTCTTTGACAAATCACCCGTTGCCACCGCCGTGGTAACTTCAGCAATGTTGCGTACTTGGGCAGTTAAAGAACCCGCCATGAAATTCACACTATCAGTCAAATCCTTCCAAGTACCCGCAACTCCAGGAACTTCTGCTTGTACACCCAGTTTACCTTCAGTTCCCACCTCACGGGCTACTCGTGTTACTTCCGATGCAAAGGAGTTGAGTTGATCTACCATTGTATTAACAGTGTTCTTCAACTCTAAAATTTCGCCTTTCACATCCACAGTAATCTTCTTCGACAAATCACCATTTGCCACCGCTGTGGTAACTGTAGCAATATTACGTACTTGGGTAGTTAAAGAACCCGCCATGAAATTCACATTATCCGTCAAATCTTTCCAAGTACCCGCAACTCCTTTCACATCTGCTTGTACACCCAGCTTACCTTCAGAACCCACTTCACGCGCTACCCTTGTGACTTCATTCGCAAAGGAATTAAGTTGAACCACCATTGTATTAATAGTGTTTTTCAACTCCAAAATTTCACCTTTGACATCAACAGTAATTTTCTTCGACAAATCACCATTTGCCACCGCCGTCGTCACTGCCGCAATATTACGAACTTGGGCAGTTAACGAACCCGCCATGAAATTCACATTATCTGTCAAATCCTTCCAAGTACCGGCAACACCAGGAACTTCTGCTTGTACACCAAGCTTACCTTCTGCCCCCACCTCACGGGCTACCCTTGTTACTTCCGATGCAAAAGAGTTGAGTTGATCTACCATTGTATTAATAGTGTTCTTCAACTCTAGAATTTCACCTTTCACATTCACAGTGATTTTCTTCGACAAATCACCTGTTGCCACCGCCGTGGTTACTTCGGCAATGTTACGTACCTGGGCAGTCAAAGAACCCGCCATGAAGTTCACACTGTCAGTCAAATCCTTCCAAGTACCTGCAACACCTTGTACTTCTGCTTGCCCACCCAGTTTTCCTTCTGCGCCCACTTCACGAGCTACCCGCGTTACTTCCGATGCAAAGGAGTTGAGTTGATCCACCATAATATTCACAGTGTTTTTCAACTCTAAAATTTCCCCCTTCACATCCACAGTGATTTTCTTCGACAAATCACCATTCGCCACCGCTGTGGTTACTTCAGCAATATTACGCAGTTGGGCAGTCAAATTTCCTGCCATCAAATTAACGTTGTCAGTTAAATCTTTCCAAGTACCAGCAACACCCCGCACTTCTGCTTGTACACCGAGCTTACCTTCTGTTCCTACTTCACGGGCTACCCGTGTTACTTCCGATGCAAAGGAGTTAAGTTGATCCACCATTGTATTAATAGTGTTCTTCAACTCTAAAATTTCCCCTTTCACATCCACAGTGATTTTCTTCGACAAATCACCTGTTGCTACTGCCGTTGTCACTTCAGCAATGTTGCGTACCTGAGCAGTTAACGAACCTGCCATGAAATTCACACTGTCAGTCAAATCCTTCCAAGTACCTGCAACGCCTTGCACTTCTGCTTGCCCACCCAGTTTTCCTTCTGCGCCCACTTCACGAGCTACCCGCGTTACTTCCGAGGCAAAGGAGTTGAGTTGATCTACCATGATATTCACGGTGTTTTTCAACTCTTGAATTTCGCCATTGACATCAACAGTAATTTTCTTCGACAAATCACCTGTTGCTACTGCTGTGGTTACTTCAGCGATATTACGCAGTTGTGCCGTCAAATTTCCTGCCATCATATTGACAGATTCTGTTAAGTCTCGCCAAGTACCAGCAACACCCCGCACTTCTGCTTGTACACCCAACTTACCTTCTGTTCCCACTTCACGGGCTACCCGTGTTACTTCCGAGGCAAAGGAGTTAAGTTGATCCACCATTGTATTAATAGTGTTCTTCAACTCCAAAATTTCCCCTTTCACATCAACGGTAATTTTCTTCGACAAGTCTCCATTTGCTACTGCTGTGGTAACTTCAGCAATGTTACGTACCTGAGCCGTCAAAGAACCCGCCATTAAGTTAAAACTGTCAGTCAAATCCTTCCAAGTACCTGCAACTCCAGGCACTTCTGCTTGTACACCGAGCTTACCTTCTGTTCCCACTTCCCGCGCCACTCTTGTGACTTCACCAGCAAAGGAGTTAAGTTGACCTACCATAGTATTCACCATTTCGGCAGTTTGGAGAAACTCTCCTTTGAGGGGTCTGCCTTCGATTTCTGGTGCTATGGTTTGAGATAAGTCACCATTTGCTACAGCTCTAATCACACGCGCTGTTTCTGCTGTAGGTTGGACTAAATCTGTAATTAGAGTATTGACAGATTTTACACAATCTGCCCAGGAGCCGCGAACATTTCCCAAAGTTGCCCGTTCGGTTATGTTACCTTCTTTGCCAACTACGTTACTAATTCGCTGTAATTCTGCTGTCAGCCGCTCGTTTTGTTCAATGATATCATTAAGCGTGTCAGCAATTTTTCCCGCCATGCCTGTACGATCTATTGGCATTCGGGCAGAAAAGTCTCCTTTCTTGACTGCGAAGAGCGTTTTTAGTAGTTGTGTTAAATCTAAGTTGTCGCTTTCTCTGGTTAACTGTTCGGTGGGCATGATTGGTGGAGTTTAAATTTATACTTTATGTCTGGTGCTACCGCTTGCTTAACTTTGCGCTCGCGCTTTTCTCGCCTTCGTGTATATTCGTAGATGAGCGATCGCCAACTCTATTCTTCTCTAGCAGCCGATCATGTGTAAACTATAACGAATTTCTCTCATAACGACAAATTTATATATGTAAATCTATCATAAGACTGAAAATTTTGCCGCTCTAAAAATTACGCTAGCCCATGTTGCCTAGCACCGCTGCGCGAAAGTCACGCATTCAAAAGTCAAAATTATTATATATCAAAGCTTTTGCTGTTTAAAATGGTTGCTTTACTTCCGCCGACTTGTACTAGTCTATAATCCTCAAAAATAACATCATATCCATCCCCTTCTGGCGATGCACACTTGATTCCCACCTGAACTTCTCCCATAATAACTGGAAAATACGCATTAATAGTAAGTCAGCTTCTAACTCAATTGCCAGAACAATTGCTTCGCTCTCACCCCTATCTAATCTCTCTGGGACAAAAAACGCTGGACGAAACTCCAACTACTCACCCCACCGCCTTCCTTATGACGACTAGCAACTGCTACATCTGATCCTTGTTGAATCACCTGTAATAGTTGCAACAGTACATGAGGTGGATGCGGCAAATCCACATCAATCACTCCTAAAACACTTCCTCTAGCTGCCTGCCAACCGCGAATCACAGCACTAGAAAGTCCTCGCTCTTGCTGGCGTCAAATTACCCTTGAAAATTTATGAGCTGAACAGACCTTGCTTTTTTAACAGCTAGTATAAGCTAGAGTTAATACTTAAAAGTATAATTTATACTTAATTACCGTATAACAACTTACTCTGTTTTGATATAATTTTGAACACTTTTTGTCAACTTCATAATTAAATTATATTTTTTTATATTATCTTCATACATCATAAGAGTATCACCAAATTAAGGTCTCAAAAAAATTTTACTAATTCTTAGGTATATAATAGAGCCATATCGACTTTCCAACTTTCTCTACAGGTTGATAGTCTCGGAGCCAAGAAAATTGATCGTAGGGTGGTTTATCTGTCCCTAATTTTAGGCAATAAATGCTGATGGCAATCCAACCAGTTTCTCTCTGATAAGGTTTTAATTCTTGTATTGCAGGAAGATGGAATCGATTTAAATCAATTCCTGTACTACCATTGTACTTAATTGCTAATTGGTTAATTCCACGGTTTTTAAGTGTTAGTGCAAGCCGCTTGAGATCCTGACCCCAATCCAAATCACTATCCACTACGATTTCTTCAGGATGATTTTTTGCTAATTCATTGAAATAGGGTAAATAATCTGGATGAGCAGCAAATGATGATATTAGTTGCCATGAGAAAAGTATTGTTACAAGTCCTAGTGCAACAAATTGAAACTTTTTATGAAAAGACAGTAGTTTTGATACGCCATAACCTGCCACAATTGCAAGTAAAGGGTATACAGCAAGTATTTGACGAACTCCATTATTTATGGTGCCAAGCATACCTACTACTAGAACTCCTATAACTGAAACTACAGGTGTTAGGAAGCGAACTTCTTCTCGCCGTTGGATTAGTGCATATTTGAAGACGAAGAAGAAGCCGAGCGCACCTAGCACGATAAAAGGTAAGGGAGTTTTGACTAAGAGAAGAATAGGATAATAGTACCACTGACCCTCTGTTCGGATATCTCCAAGCAAATAGACAACCTTTGGTTTGTTCCTATTTCTCAAAAAATCACTTATTCCACCTAAAAGCTCTATAGCAGGTACAGGAGTATTTTCAAGAACAAAATATGCAATATTGTGGATTGGTCCATCAACACCAAAAACTCGGTTAACTACCTTATAATTGCTAGTTTCTGGTCTTAATAGTGGGCTGAGGGAAAAGCGATATCCAGCCCAAATTGTTAGCGAACATAGTAGCAGGGCAACTACTGATGCAGTCATCCACTGCTTAAATTTTGGCAACACTGGCTTTTCAGTAAAACTTTTTCTGAAGAAGGGAATACTATATACTGCTATAATCAAACTTCCAGCTATAACCAAAAAACCTATGGCAGGTAATTTTGATAGGATAGCTAAACCTATACTAATTCCCAAAATACAACTACGTAATAAAGTTGGTCTATTTAACCATAAAGTCAAAGCAAATAGTGCAGCAGTAACCAAGGCAGCACAAGCCATATCTAGCGTAGCAAAACCCGTGTGGGCAAGGATAGGAGGCAAAGTTGTAAATAGTAATGTTGCTGACAAAGATGTAATTATTCCACCACAGTTTTTTGCCCATAAAGCTACAACTAAAGATGCAATAATAAAAAACGGCAATATTCCTATTCTGGCTAAGGTTAAATTATATTCATATGTTCCCCCAAACTGGAGAATGGCATTTCCCTCATCCCAAACCTTATACCAAGATTGATTCAGATTGTCCCAGCCCTTAATGCCATGTAGATAAGGACCTAGAGCACTCATTACCCGCGCTAGGGGAGGATGAAAACGTTCATAAGTGTACCGTCCCTTATCAAGCCATTCCATACCTGCTGCAATATGAAATGGCTCATCCCAAGTTTGCCAAAAGACACTATAAGTTGAACAGACTCTCACACAACCTACTACTATGAGCAAGGCTATCAATAACACAAAGGCAAAGTTGTGATTAGAAGGAAGAATTTTTCTTGTCATATTTGATTCATGCTATTAGCAGAACATTACTTAAGTAATCTTACATAATTAAGTGTAAACTAAATTTAAATAAAAATTATTTTTTACTTAAAGCTGAATTGAATTTAGGGTAAAAACATCTAATTTTGTATAAACTATACTTGACATTAAAAACCTAGAGTGAAAAGAACCAAACAGCATAGCCTGATGGCAATCCTTACCATAGCCGTTTATTTGGTAGTGCTAAGGTGCATCTTTTGCCCAGGAATTTTGAACGGTAAGCGTATTTAAGTAGTCCCTAAAATAGAGATAAACTTTGTTGAGATTTGTATAGTAAGGGATAACCTCTCACGGCTCCCGCCATTTTAAGAGAAAATCTAAAGAAGCGTTACGGCACGGTTGAAGCCGTTAAGGATGTTTCCTTTTAAGTAGAACCAGGAACAATCTTTGGTTTACTCGGTTCTAACGGAGCAGGCAAAACAACAACTCTGCGTACTTTGTGTACTCTCACTACACCAGATGCTGGTAAAATAGAAGTTGCGCTGGGCAGGAACAACGGTCTTAAGAATGAAAAATTTGTTCGCTCTCGCGAACATAATGTGTGACAAGTCAGAAATCAGAAATCTGTTTTTGGCTCAGTTGTCTCAATAATCTGGTTTGGCGAAACTGACCATTGTGCTGGTTCGTTGTACCATTGCATAGTTATTTAACCTTTTTTCGATAATTTAGCAAGTTTGGCTAGTTTTATAACTATTCATTCCCCAGTACTTGAAAAAAGTAAAGTTTTGTAAACGACTTTTCCTTTTGCATAAAATCACATCAGGGGTAGAGATATAGAAGTAAGAGCGATCGCAATGGTTGCTTTACCTTAAAAAAATTTACCAGGGGAATAGTTATGTTAAAGAAAATGGTAGCAACCGTGCTAGCATCAGTTGGTCTATTGAGCTTAAATGCTAATCCTACATTAGCAGAAAGAGCCGTAAATTATAGTACTTACCGAAAAGTTTATCCATCAACTTGTTCCATTGCGATTGAGGGGAAAAGATCTACCTGTGATTATGTTGTGTTTGGAGCTTTCAATGATGCAACTGCCAATATTAAACTCTGCTCCTCATCTGATTGTTTTGTCCTCATGCTTACTCCTAGCCAACTGTCTCGTATTTCTAATGGACAAAATTTCTCTGTCTACAACCTAGCTTGGCAGAGAGGCAGTTCTATTGTTCGTCGATGGGATACATCTATGCAATGTGGATTCAGTCGTACAGATGGCATCGGATGTGTAGGTGAATTGGATAATGGTAATGCGATCACCGTCTACACCGAATAGTATAGACATTTCATAAGTAGATTTAAAAACTGGTGGTTTTCAAGACTAGCCAGTTTTTCGCTTTGTTGAAATCTTTTAGTTAGTTCTGATTCAAGTTGTTCCACTGATATGTCTACCCGATTCGGTGCAGTTGCTAATCATCGCAAAAAGACGAGGTGAAAAAATCAATGCTAGAGTGTGAAAAGTTGAAGACTAGTAAAGTTGTGAAGGGAAATAGTGTTATGTCATCTGAGGCAATTACTACTGTAATCAAGATGATGGAGTCTTTGCCTGAAGTCGTACAAGACAAAGTTGTAGAGCATCTCAGAGAGTATCTTGACGATAAGCTCTCCGAACTTCAATGGGACGAGTCATTTAAGAAAACTCAACAACAACTCAAAGCAGCAGCCCAACGTGCTAAGCAAGAGATGAGGGAGGGACTTGCTCAACCAATGGACTACGACAAGTTATGAAGTCCGCAACCCTTCCCTCTTTTTGGGAAGCATACCAGCCCCTGAACTCACAGATCAAACGGAATGCGAGAAAAGCCTATCAACTATGGAAAGAAAAACCTTTTCACCCATCTTTGCATTTCAAATGTGTTAATGATGAGGAAAATATTTGGTCTGTGAGGATAACCCGTGGTTACCGAGCCGTTGGCATTTTTGAGGGTGATACAGTTACATGATTTTGGATTGGTAGGCATGACAATTATGAGAAATTCTTCTCATAAACATAGGCTTTTGATGATCTGGACGCAGTATTATAAATCTAGTAACTTTAAGCACAAGTTTTGGGAGCAGGCAATTAGGCGAATGCTTGGGAGCGCAGTGCCCGCTGGAGCCGCTACAGCTTATTAATTATGTAAAACTTTGTAAAGATTAACGGCTTTTGCGTAAAATCCTAAGGTAGGGGAAGATACCAGAATAGTCCTTCCCTACTGGAGCAACCAGAAGCATTGATGAGCAACGATTTCCACCAGAGAGATAACGCTCTCAACCAGCGACTACAGCAGCTAGTCGAGGAGGTGAGAAAATATCCAGCCAACGGCAGTTCAACTGAGCGAGTGAGGCGACGGATAGCGTTAAATAATCTTATCAGTACTATTCAAGTTTCCGAGAGCCTGAGCAAGCAAACAAAGTGGTTGGGATTGCCTAATTATCTAGAATACTATCGTGAGGCTTTACAGCAAACCTGTATAGAAATATGTCAAAAAATAGATGAATATAACCCACAATATCCAGTTATGGCATGGGTAAATAAAATTTTCACTTGGCGATTTAATGATCTAGTAAAAAAAGACCAAAAAAGAGGTTTGACTCAGCTTCCGAAAAATCAAGAAACTCCTCAAGTACTATCTCTGGAGGAACTCAATAAAGAACCGCTCATAGAAGATGAGATATCTGAGTTAGAACAGATTAAGGAAATCATTGAGAACGATCCAGAAGGTTTTTTTAAGAATGAGAAAATTCAGGGATATCCTCAAGCAAATTTACAAGTAATTCTTCTTTGCATCTTAGAAAGAAAAAGATGGAAGGAAATTTCTCAAGAATTAGACGTGCCAATGTCAACCGCTGCAAGTTTTTACCAGCGAAGAGTGCGTAAAATTATTGCTTACGTCAAGAAATATATATAGATTAATCTACAATACAATTCGGGAAAGCTTGGTTATGAATAGTATCACTAATAAAGTCAGTTTTACCATTTCTTTATCTTTTGAAGCTCATTCCATCGCTCAACAATGTCGCCAAGGAATCTCTAATCCCGACAAGGCTAAACAAGTTTATCTGAATACTTTGGCTGTGTATGCAGTGGATAATTATTTACGTTGTATGGGATTTCAAACGGATTGGGATAAAAGTGACAGCCGCAATCCTTTAGCGATTAAGTTGATGGATGTCGCTGATTTAGAAGTCAAAAATATTGGTAAATTAGAATGCCGTCCTGTTTTACCAGAAGCACAGGCATTTGAGGTTCCGTTAGAAGTTTGGGAGGATAGAATTGGTTATGTAGCAGTGCAATTAAATTCTTCTGTGCAATCAGCAAATATTTTAGGATTTACCCATCAAGCAGCGGTGGAAGTTTCTTTAGATAGGTTGCAATCTTTAGAAGACTTTTTGCTCTATCTAACAGAGCTTGAAGAAGCTAATCACCAAAAAGAAGAGTCATTAACCATTGTGAAAATTGGGCATTGGTTAGAGGGAGTTATTGATGCAGGTTGGCAGACAATTGATGAGCTTTTAAAACCTCAGCAGTTGGGACTAGCTTTTAAGAATGAAGTTAGTATGACACGGGGTCAAAAAATTGATTTGGGGATGCAACTCGACAAAATAACCTTGGCGTTAGTGGTGAAAATTACATCAGAAAGTGAGACGGAAGTTGATATTTTAACACAAGTGCATCCGTTCGGGGAAATCGCTTTACCTGAAGGAGTCAAATTAATTATTAGTGATGAATCGGGAGCAACGGTTTTAGAAGCGGTATCGAGGGAGGAAGATAATTGGATTCAACAAGAGTTTAGTGCTGAGTTAGGAGAAAAGTTTAGGATAACGGTTGCTTTTGGCGAGTCGAAGGTGACAAAAGAATTTGAGGTGTAAGTTGTACGTTTTTGGCATCTAAACACTCTCAGTCTCCTCTGTAAGTAAACCAGACATATTTAAGATGCGATCGCTCCAAGAAGCTGAGGTGGCGCTAACAAATGCAATTTCGGCAGGCTGAGAGACAATTATTGACCAACGTTGTTGCCAAGAAAGTAATAATTGACGTAACTGAATAAATTCTGGAGTATTAAATTCTTCATGTTCTATCAATAGTGACAAATAAAATAAACTTTCACTAAGTATGACTGGAACACCTTGGCGAGCTGACTCAGTATCAAAACACCAGGCTTTGATACGTGCTAGGCACGATGCAAGTTCCCCTAACTGCATTGAGCGAGTTTGCTTCAAAAATCCTGCTTCGATAGAACTCCAGTTAGGCATTATAGTCCTCCCAATAATCGTATGGTAATTTGGGTAACTCGTTCTCTTATCTCCGGAGACTGTATCTCCATGTTGCGGTTATTCTGACTTGGGCGAATATTTATTATAGACTCAAAAAAGATTTTCTGCGTATATGGGTTCCAATCTGCTCCCCAGATATCACGCTGTTTGCTCCCATCTTTGAGTAATTCTTGTTCACACTCGTAATGTCTTTCGCTTCCACCTGCTAATATTTCACGTTCTATATCAACGGCGATTTTGATAAAAACTCCCCACTCTCTCAACATTTCTTCTAATTCTTCAGCAGCCCATCAAAAGTAGAGACGCGAAATTTTGCGTCTCTAATGTAAACTATTGTAACAAAAACCACTTTTCGCGTAAAAATTCAAGGTATGGGAGGATACCAGAGTGGAGATTCCTTACCATAACATTTGAATGAACAAAATCATCGCCCTTATTTCCTCCTTGTTACTCTTACCATTTCCTGTTTTAGCTTGGGAAATTGGCTCTCATTCTTTTTCCCAAGTAGCAAGGGGAAATTCCAATTGTGAAATAGAACCAGAAAATGGGGAAAGCGCAGAATATTCAGAAAAGCAACTGCAAACCCTCGCCAGCCGAATTACTGTCAGAGTTATCGGTGATCACAACGGCGGTTCAGGAACAATACTGGCAAAACAAGGAAATACTTATCTAGTTGTCACTAATTCCCATGTTATTCGAGGGGTTAATTCTGTGAGCCTACAAACTGCTGACGGTAAAACTTATCCAGCACAAATCGTCCCCCAAACTAACTTTGAAAAATTCGATTTAGCCTTATTAAAATTTCAGACAAATCAAAATTATTGTCTGCCAAGAGAAATCGCAAATTTTACACCCAATATAGATATGCCCGTCGTCGCGGCGGGCTTTTCGGCGGAGAAGGGACATGTAGTATTTTGGTCAGGAAAAATTAAAAAAACTACACGCACAAAAGAAGGATATGAAATCGGTTATACCAGCAATATAGAACAGGGAATGAGTGGTGGACCAATTCTAAATACTCAGGGAACCCTGCTCGGCATCAATGGTAGGAGTGCTTATCCCATTTTAAACACGGGTTATGTCTATCCCAACGGTTCTCGCCCAACCTCTGAAGAAATCAAAGAAATGAGGAGTTTGAGTTGGGGAATTCCTACATCTACTTTTTTAGCACAGGTAAACCCAGAGATTCTCACCGCCTATTCTCTGCCAATACCTGCTACTTCCTCCATCGTACCAGAAACGCCATTGATAGGATGGTTAGGGGAATTAGAACAAAAAGCCAAACAAATTACGGTTAAAATTGATAGTAAAAGTCATAGCAATGGTTCCGGAATTATTATTGCCAAAGATGGGGACACCTACACTGTCTTAACAGCATCTCACGTTGTGTGTGAACGAAAAAAAAGAGGAGAAGATGCCACTAAGCCGTGTGAAGACGATAACTATCAAATTCTCGCCCCAGATGGAAAACAATATCCCGTAGACAAAAGCACCATCAAAAGAGAAGAAGGGGTAGATTTAGCAGTTGTCAAGTTTACTAGCAACGCCACCTATCAAGTGGCGACTCTAGTAGATTATAACCCTAACAGTAGTGACTCTGGTGGAGGCTATAACTATATGTTCACTGCCGGGTATCCCAAGTTAGGAGAGCAGTCACCTTGGCGGTTTACAATCGGGCGGATTTTTGATAAGGAAACAGGATTATTACAAGTTAAAGATTCTGACTTTCAAAGCAATAGTTCTGATAGATTACAAAGTGCCAGTTCCTTAACGGGAGGATATGAGCTAGTTTATACCAGTATTACCTATGGTGGGATGAGTGGCGGACCAGTGTTAGACTCTGTAGGGCGAGTCATCGGCATTCATGGACGAGCTGAGGGGGAAGACGCGCTAGATAACAAGACAGGGGATTCTGGCAGTAGTGAAGGTCAAGTACAAATAGGGTATAGTTTAGGCATTCCTGTGAGTACCTTTTTAGGATTGGCGACACGGCTGGGTGTGAAGCCGCAAAGGCTAGAAAACACTCCACCTCCTCAACTGGATAAACAACAAGTCAACTCTATTCAACAAGCGGTATTATCAGCAGATATTTCCAAAGGAAATGCAACGGCTACCCAATGGTTAGAAAGAGGAAATCAACTGTGGCGGTTGAATCGTTTGGAAGAAGCAGTCCAAGCCTTTGATGAAGCGATTAAGCTCAAACCATCTTTCATGTACTTAGCTTACTATGGTAAAGGTTTGGCGTTAGGATATAGCGGTAAATATCAAGAGGCTGTTGCTGCATTCGAGCAAGCAGGGAAGCTTAAACTTGAGTACGCTGCTGCTTGGTACTACCAAAGTATAGTCTATCGAGAGTTAAACCAACTAAATAAAGCATTAGTAGCAATAGACAAAGCAATTAAACTTCAGCAAGATAACCCAAACCTGTATAACAATAAGTGGGCGATATTAGAGGGTTCAAAACAGTATGCACTTGCTTTATCAGCAATAAGCAAAGCGATTGAATTCAGTCCCCGTGCTGCATTTTACTATAATCGGGGGGTTACTTACCATAAGCAGCAAAAATTAGACCAAGCTCTTGTTGATTATAACAAAGCCATTACACTTAATCCTCAGCTTACTAAAGCCTACCACAATCGGGGGATGCTTTACATTGATCGGCAAAAATGGGACTTAGCTCTTGCTGATTTCAACAAAGTCATTATACTCAATCCTCAGTTTGCTAGTACTTACAACAATCGGGGAATTGTTTACCATAAGCAGCAAAGATGGGACTTAGCTCTTGCTGATTACAACAAAGCCATTACACTCTATCCTCAGTATGCTGTTGCTTACTTCAATCGAGGGGAGCTTTACAAAAATCAACAAAAATTGGACTTAGCTCTTGCTGATTACAACAAAGCCATTACACTCAATTCTCAGTTTACTGATGCTTACAATAGTCGGGGAGGACTTTACTTTGTCCTGCAAAAATGGGATCTAGCTTTGGCTGATTTCAATAAAGCCATTGATATCAATCCTGAGTTTGCTAAAGCTTATCACCATCGGGGTATTCTTTACCAAAACCAACAAAAATTGGACTTAGCTTTGGCTGATTTCAACAAAGCCATTGAACTTAATTCTCAGTTTACTGATGCTTACTTCCAACGGGGCAGTCATTACTGGCTCCAGCAAAAATGGGATCTAGCTTTGGCTGATTTTAACAAAGCCATTGATATCAATCCTCAATCTGCTGATGCTTATATAGGTCGAGGAACAGTTTACACTCTGATTGGAGACAAACAGAGAGCCATTCAAAATTTACAGCAAGCAGCACAACTGTTGAAAGTTCAAAAGAATACTACTCTTTATGAAGTAGTTATGAATATGTTAAAAGAGTTATAAGGATTTTAAGGGATTAGGGATTGGGAACCGCAGACTGGGGATTAGGGAGCGGGCAAAGAACGAAAATTCCTTCTCATTCCCCAGTCCCTTAAAAAATAAAGTTTTGTAAACATTTTCTCCTCCTGCATAAAATCACATCAGGGGTACAGATATAGAAGTAAGAGCAATCAAAACGGTTGTACCTACAAAAAAGATTTTACAAGGGGAATAGTTATGTTGAAAAGAATGGTAGCAACTGTGCTAGCATCCGTTGGTCTATTGAGCCTGAATGCTAATACTACATTAGCAAAACCAGCCGTTGATTTTAACTATCACAAAACCTATTATCCATCAACTTGTTCAATTGCTATTGAGGGAGAAAAATATAGCTGTGATTATCTAGTTTTCGGAGCTTTCAATAATGCTAGTATGAATATGAAATTCTGCTCCAAGCAGTATTGCTTAATCCTCGTAGTTGACGCTAGCCAAGTTGATCGCGTTGCTAATCAACAAAATTTCCGAGTCAACAGACTGGCTTGGCAAAGAGGTAATTCCATTGTTCGGCAATGGGATACAACTATGCGATGTGGTTTCAGTCGTACAGAAGGAATCGGATGTGTAGGTGAATTGGATAATGGCAATGCGATCGCTGTCTACACCGAATAATATTTTTCCCTGTAAAGTTTTGTAACAATTGGAAAAAGACGAGGCTAGACTTCCAATGGCAAAGCAGCCAAGTGGTTCAAGGGATTGTTTGACGCAGATAGTGACGCGCTCTGAACAAGGACGGCAAATTTGTCCCCTTCCCTATTGGAAGATGTTGTCACTGCGCTACGGAAGAAATTGAAAGCTTGTGACGAAACGTTATATATTTCCAATAATAATAAACATTTCGTCATACAATACCAAACTTAATCCGCTACTATTGATAAAGTGTTGATAAATATATGTAACTGTAAACGTTTTATCACATAGCAGAAAAGATCGAAGCTACCTCTAAGCGACCGAGGGAAGTATGACCAAGATACAGCAGGTACTGGATCTCGCTCATGAAATGGGTGTCATCCGGGCTAAGGACGTAGAAGCAAAAGGGATTCACCGAGAGTACCTCAAACGGCTGGAGCAACAGGGACTGCTCGTCCGTTCTGCGCGTGGTATTTACACTTTCGCAGATGCTGACATTACAGAGAGCCATACGCTGGTTGAAGCGATTAAACGAGTGCCTCATGGGATAGTTTGCCTGCTTTCTGCCCTCAGCTTCCATGAACTGACAACACAAGTACCCTTCGAGGTTTGGCTAGCCATCCCGCCAAAAACGCGGACGCCGAAAGAGGATCTGCTGCCGCTGCGGATTGTGCATGTCTCTGGCGAAGCACTCTTGTCCGGAATCGAAGAGCATGAGATCGAAGGGGTGCGCCTACCCGTTTATTCACCTGCCAAAACGGTGGTCGATTGCTTCAAGTTTCGCAACAAAATCGGTCTTGATGTTGCGCTGGAAGCCCTGCGCGAGTGTTTACGGGAAAGACGCTGCACGGTGGATGAGATTTGGCATTATGCTAAGATTTGCCGAATGCAGAATGTCATGCGTCCCTATCTTGAATCCCTCGGATGAGCCAACAGCAGCCTCGTAACATCCCAGCCTCTGTTAGAAGGCGATTGCTTCACCTTTCAAAAGAACAAGGAGAAGACTTTAATTACCTGTTAACACGGTATGCTGCAGATCGTCTTTTGTACAGGCTTAGTCAATCTGTTCACAAGCATCAGTTTATTCTCAAAGGAGCAACACTTTTTAGGGTGTGGAGTGGTGAACCTCATCGGGCAACCAAAGATGTGGATCTGCTGGGGCATGGCAATAGCGAAATCTCCTCTTTGACAAAAATCTTTCAGGAAATCTGCGAGATTTCATGTGAGGATGATGGCATCACCTTTGGGTCAGAGACAGTTAAGGGAGAAAAGATAAAGGAAGACCAGGAATATGAGGGGGTAAGAATTAAACTAAGAAGTCAACTGGAGACTACGACTATCCAGGTTCAGATAGATATTGGGTTTGGCGATGCCGTTACGCCCAAAGCCCAGGAAGTTGAATTTCCTCCTATTCTGAATCTGCCCGCCCCTTGTTTACTGATCTACCCGCGTGAAACAGTCATTGCGGAAAAGTTTCAGGCGATGGTTGCTCTTGGCATTATGAACAGCCGCCTCAAAGATTTTTACGACATCTGGTTTCTGTGCCAAAAATTTGAATTTCAGGGAACTATTCTTAGTGAAGCCTTGAAAAATACCTTCCATCGACGCAGGACACCCTTGCCCATAGCGCTGCCCTTTGCCCTAACAGCAGAATTCGCTTTTGACAAAGATAAACAGAAACAATGGAAATCCTTTGTAGATAAGGGACAACTGAAGACAGCACACGTTTCATTGCCTGAAGTTATTGCTGTTGTGGGAGAATTTTTAATGCCTCCCAGTCTTGCTGCCGCACAAGGAGAGGTCTTTAACAAAATCTGGATTGCCTCAACCTATTGGTCTGAGATGCGCCCATTTGGCGCACTTGATATTAGTCCAGAGAAACAGTAAACTTTTATAATAATCTTCCCCGACTGCGTAAAATCACATCACCAAGACAGTAAGACAAATAGAGACAAATGGAACGATCGCGGTTTATGAGAAATTTCTCTCATGAAAACGGCTACTCCCTTGCCACTATAAGATTACCTATATCTTCTGTGTCTGTCTCCTCTGCGTTCTGGGCGTCTTTGCGGTTCATTAATTAGATACTATTTGGGTGGGAAAGGAGTAGTATATTAAATTTTCCGGGGTAGGAGTGGTAACGATGAAAAAGTTAGTTGTCCTCACGCTGGATGGTGACTTCTGTCAGGGGTTTCGCGTTAGTTTAGAAATTGGGGAGGATGGCGATCGCCCTTCCATTGAAATTAGTGACAACCAATTAAGATTACCTCCTATCTCCATCCTACCCGATCTTTATCAACAGTGGTACAAAAGCTATCGCAGTTTAGATGGACACCGCATTAAACCGAAAAAAGAGCAGATTTCTAATGTCAGATTAAAATCTCTCAAAGACGAATGTCACGAATTAGCAGACAACATCAAGCATAATTTTATTACTTGGTTGCAAGCTGACTCGTTTCGGATCATCAAAGAGCAATGTTTAATCCACTTATCTCCAACAGATGAAGTGCGCTTTATTATTCGCACTACTGAACCCCAACTGCGGAAACTTCCTTGGCATCTGTGGGATTTATTTGAGTATTATCCGAATGCAGAAGTGGCATTAAGTTCTCATTCATCTCAACGTTTTCAAAGAGAATATCGCCCTATTGCTAGAATTTTGATTATTTTAGGTAACAGTGAAGGAATTAATGTTGCAGAAGATGAGAAACTTTTGAAACAATATTGCAAAGTAGCAGAAATAGTAGTTTTACTTGAACCTTCACAAGCAGAATTTAACGAACATCTTTGGGATGAGAAAGGGTGGGATATCCTCTTTTTTTCTGGGCATAGTCGAACAGAATCAGCGCAAGGAAGAATTTTTCTCAACCGCACCGATAGTTTAACAATGCAGAACTTGAGGGAAGGATTGAAAACAGCAGTCAGGCGTGGGTTACAGTTAGCTTTTTTCAACTCCTGTGATGGCTTAGGAATTGCCGCAGAGTTGGAAGCTCTACATATTCCCCAAATTATTGTCATGCGCGAACCTGTACCGGATAGGGTAGCACATCAGTTTTTGAAATACTTCTTTCAAGAGTTTACTGGGGGAAAATCTCTCTATCAATCAGTTAATATTGCTCGCAAAAAATTACAGGGTTGGGAGAAAGATTATCCCTGCGCGAGTTGGTTGCCTGTTATTGTTCAGAGTTTGTTAGAAAAGCCTCCCACCTGGCAGAGTTTGGGAGCAATTTCTCACTGTCCCTATCGAGGGTTAGCTGCTTTCCGCGAAGAAGATGCACCTTATTTTCATGGGAGAGAAATAGTTACACATCAATTAGTTGCTGCAGTGAAGAAAAAGCCGCTTGTTGCAGTTGTTGGGGCTTCTGGAAGCGGTAAATCTTCGGTTGTTTTTGCAGGTTTGATTCCGCAATTAAAGCAAGATAAACAGAGAGATTGGCACATTGTTTCGTTTCGTCCGGAAAATAACCCCTTTGAATCTTTAGCGATCGCACTCACTCCGGTATTACCCCACCCGCCTAACGGCACCCTCCCCTTACCAAGGGGAGGGTTGGGGAGGGGTAATTCCAACCAGCAACGTTTGGCAGAATTAGAACTAGAAGTTGAGTTAAAAACGAGCGATCGCGCTTTACAAAACTTCATTGAACCGATTACTCTTGCATCTCCCAAGTCTCACTTAATTATCATAGCCGACCAATTTGAAGAACTCTACACCCTTTGTCATGATGTAGAAGAACGCAAACTCTTTTTAAATAATCTACTTAACGCAGTTCAAACTGTACCTGGCTTTACTCTTGTTTTAACCCTCCGGGCAGACTTTTACGGGGATGCGTTATCCTACCGTCCCTTTGCCGATGCGTTGCAAGATGCGCAGTTAAACTTGGGTGCGATGGATGCCCAAGAATTACAATCAGCCATTGAAAAACCAGCCGCCACCCTCAACGTGCAGTTAGAGTCAGGGTTAACCCAACGCCTGATTGATGCAGTGTTAGACTCTCCCAGTCACTTACCCTTACTCGAATTTACTTTAACTCAGTTGTGGCAAAAACAACAGCAGGGATGGTTAACCCATCAAGCTTATGAAGAAATTGGCGGTGTTGAAACCGCATTAGCTTGGAATGCAGAAGCAACTTATGCTCAACTGAGTTTAGCAGATCAACACAAGGTGCAACAGATATTTATTCAGTTAGTGCAACCCGGAGAAAGAAGCGTAGATATTCGCCGTCTAGCAACTCGTGAGGAAGTGGGAGAAAACTGGGAGTTAGTCACCAGGTTAGCTTCGGTGCGGTTGGTGGTGACAAACTGCAATCAAATCACTCAAGTCGAAACAGTTGAAATTATCCACGAGACATTAATTAAAAACTGGCGACGGATGGGACAATGGATGCGAGTCGATGGAGAATTTCGCCGTTGGCAAGAGCAACTCAGGGCAGTAATGCGACAATGGGAAAATAGCGATAATGATGCTGGGGCTTTGTTGCGAGGAAAGCCTTTAGTAGACGCAGAGGAATGGTTGCTGCAACGTTCACATCAAATTAGTTCCACTGAACAAAACTTTATTAATTTAAGTTTAGAATTACGGTATAGGGAGCAAAAAGCAAAAAAAGCTGCAATAAAACGGGTTTTTATAGGGTTAAGTGTAGCTCTGCTTGGAGCGAGCGTATTAGTTAGCTTGATTATATCTCAAGGGCAAAAAATCCAAATTGATGAACTGAAATCTACCACACGTTCTGCAAAATCATATTTGAATTCAGGTAAGGAAATTGAAGCACTTATCCCCAGTATACAGACAGTTAAAAAACTAGGGCAACTAAAAGACTTAGATGCAGAGACTAAGATGGGATTGTTAGGATCTGTGCTAGATAATTTTAATCGCATTCGCGAGTATAATCGTTTAGCGGGGCATGAAGCTGCCATTACCAGTGTGAGATTCAGTCCTAATGGTCAACTTTTAGCTTCAGCAAGTCAAGATACAACAATTAAAATTTGGCAGCGCAATGGAAAGTTGCTGCAAACGCTAACTGGACATAAAAATGGTGTTTTTAGCGTTAGTTTTAGTCCTGACAGTCAACTTCTCATAGCTGGCAGTTTTGATAATACTGTCAGTTTATGGCAATATAATTCAACAACTGGTTTATTTGAAAGTCGTCCTTTTTTAAAGATATCAGAACCGGATGGATTATCGGCAACTGCTCTCAGTTCAGATGGGACAATGGCGGCGATCGCAACCAACAATGGTAAAGTTAAACTCTGGACGCTGGATGGTAAATTGATGAAAACCATTCCGGCACATAGCCAAAAAATCTGGAGTTTGAGTTTTAGCCCAAACCCCCCTGGGGGGTTGATTACCACCGCCAGTGCTGATAAAACAGTCAAACTCTGGAATCTTGAAGGAAAAGCTATAAAAACCTTATCAGGGCATAGTGATGAAGTGTTAAGTGTGAATTTTAGCCCAGATGGTAAAGCTCTTGCTTCTGGAAGTAAAGATAAAACTGTTAGGTTTTGGGATTTTACAGGTCAATTATTGCATACATTTGCAGGTCATACAGACGAAGTTTTAGACGTGCATTTTAGCGCTGACGGAATGCTTGCTTCTGCAAGTGCTGATGATACAGTAAAAGTCTGGAGTATTCAGCAACAGAAAGAACTTTATACTTTTAAAGGACATGGGGGTAAAGCATCCGAAGTTAGTTTTAGCCCCGATGGTAAAATTCTAGCAAGTGCAAGTGCTGATAAAACAATCAAGCTTTGGCGTAAGAAGGGTATTTTACCTACTTTTCCTGGTAATAGTGTTAGTATCAGTCCTGACGGCAAAACCATTGCAGTAGGAAATCAACAAGGAACCGTCACCTTGCGACAATGGGATGGGGCGTTGCTGCGAAGTTTTAATGCACATGAAAAGGAAATTGTCAAGGTTCTTTTTAATCCCACTGGTACAAATTTTGTGACTATTGGCATAGATAATCAAATTAAACTTTGGAATCTTGAGGGTAAACTCCTAAAAAGTTGGCAGGCTCACGAGAGTGTCAATAATAGTGTAATTCCCCTTGATCCGATTAAAGATATTAGCTTTAGTCCAGATGGCAAAACCCTAGCAACTATTGGAGGAATTGATAAACAAGTTAAACTTTGGAGTATTGAGGGTAATTTATTAAAAAGCTGGCAGACTAATGATTACTGGATTACAAGTATTAACTTTAGTCCAGATGGAAAAACCCTGGCTACGGCTGGCGACAAAACAGTAAAGCTGTGGAATCTTGAAGGTAAATTATTACAAATCCAAGGTCATCAAGATAATATTGCCGCCGTTAGTTTCAGTCAAGATGGAAAATATATCGCTACAGCAAGTGCGGATAAAACAGTCAAACTTTGGCAGCGCGATACTGGAAAATTGTTGCATTTAACCCATAAAGATAATGTATATAGTATCAGCTTTAGCCCAGATGGTCAATACTTAGTTTCAGCTAGTAAGGATAAGACACTAAATTTTTGGACTTTGGATGGCAAGCTCATCTATACACTTCCAGGGCATCAAAGTGATATTAAAGAAGTTAATTTTAGTCAAGATGGAAGAATACTTGCCTCTGTAGATATTAAAAATAATGTGATTTTGTGGAATATGGATATCAATGATTTACAACAGCGTGGTTGTGATTGGTTGCATGACTATTTGACAACTAATCCAAATCTAAATGCGAGGGAGCGCCATTTCTGTGATAATTTTTTTCCCTCACCCTAGAAGGGTAGGGCTACAAGAACAAAGCCCGCCTACGCGGGCTATACAAACGAGAGAACCCATACCACGAGCCATTTGATAAAGCTACAAGAACAAAGCCCGCCTACGCAGGCTATACAAACTGGATTTCGTATAACTATTTTTATACTAATTAATTATGTTCCACCAAAAACTATCTATCACCTGTCTAAGCCTTGCAATTACAACCCTAACTCCCTTTGGTGTAATAGTTCCAAGGGTTGAAGCATCTCCAACTCAAACCCAACAAATATCCACAAAAGCAAGCGACTGGTTTTTTCAAGGGTTAATAAAAGTTAACCAACAAGATTATCAAGGGGCTATATCAGACTTTACACAAGCAATTCAACTTAATCCCCAATATGCTGAAGCTTATTATCAACGGGGTTTAATTTATAAAAAATACGTTACAGGAAAACCATTAAATCCTGATGGAACATTACCCGGATGCCAGAGAAATAATGACATTTTTATTGTTTGTTCAGTGGAAATGACATCCAATAAAAAACAAGAAACAAGAGAAAAAGCAATTGCAGATTTTACTCAGGCAATTCAAATTAACCCAAAATATGCAGCAGCTTATCATCAAAGGGGATTAATTCAAGAAAACCAGCAGAAAAAATTACAAGATTTTCAGGTAGCAATAGACCTTTATTTACAGAAAAGTTTAGTTGATTTGAATCAAAATAACTATCAAGAAGCTGCAAAACTTTTGGAAAATGTTGATAAACTACACGCTGAACGAGAATCATTGACTAGAGTATCATTAGCAGAAAAGAAAAAATCTGATAATCCAATAGGTTCTTCGACTGATTCCCCTAACCGCAAATCACCAGAAGAATTAATGGATGAAGCTCGTCAGGCACTCAGAAAAGCAGATTTACAAACGGCTCAAGAGAAATATAGGCACGCAGCCCGAATTTTTCAAGAAAGAAAAGAAAATAAAAGATATCAAGAAGTACAACAAATTATTACAGGACTTGAGCGACAAAGTAATGGGTATAGTAGACGTTAATTTACTTCCACCGCTTCTTATGTCAAAATGCCTGTTGATTTATTCACTTTTTTTAATATATCCTTAATACCCCTATGCACGCACAACGGTAACAGAACGTCCATTTTTTGTAGTTGTAACTTGAGTTGCCAACCGTTCCTCTAAGGGTAGTGCATTGCTACGTCGATCAAAAATAACTAACCAACCAAAATCTTCTCCCAACCGCGCTAAATAGGAGTCTAACTGTTCTAAACCCGCTTCTAATGGATCTCCCTTTTTATCGCGCCAAGCTTTTAACTCAATCCCTAATGTGATCTTTCCGTATCTTAAACACAAATCCATGCGATCGCGTCCAATCGCATATTCGCGCTCCAAAGTGCCACCACCATTCACCACGCGATGTAAAAACGCCATCAGCACTAAATGAGGTGCAATCTCATGGTATGCTGCGCTACTAAGCAACGGTTCGCCATGCTGACGCCAGAATTTTAAAAACGCCTGCAACAAAGCATCAGTATCTAACTCACCACTTTTAGTTAACCAAGTAGGACTAATGTGGGGTAAACTATCCTGAGTACCCTGCACCAAAACACGGGCAATCACCTCGCGGTAGATGGGATTGGCAATTATCAGTCCTCCGGCTTGATCACGTCGTAACAACCCCAAATCAATCAAATATTGTCGATCATCGGATGGAGTGTCCCCCAAAGTTTGTCCTGCTAACATTGGTTCAATAATTGCCTTTACCCTGGGTTCTCGCAGACGTTCCGCTAGACTATCAAGATGAGTGTCTTGACGTGCTATTAATACTTCTTTTGCTGTAAAAATATGTTCCGGTGTAATTGCTACATTTATATCCGTTACTATCTCTTCGACAACTTCTTTGGCAAGCGCATTTACTAACCAAGGCTGTCCCTGAGTCAAATCAAATGCCGTTTCGATTGCCGAGTTTGTAAATACTTGCCCCGTATCGTCGGTATGTTGCTGATATAGTTCTTGCACCTCAATGGCATTAAAATTTCTCAAAGTTATTGAGCGCACTTTAATATTAAACGGACTTGACGTATTTAAGCGCTCACTTCCGCCACTCGCCACTTTATAATCACGCACATCTCGTAAACCAACTAATCCTACAGACAACGGAAAGCCTTTGGGGCGGGTGGGATAGCCATCGCGTAGCTGTCGTAAAATGGATATTAGGGCTTCATCCTGTAGAGCATCAATCTCGTCAATAAACAGCACCAATGGTCGCGGCGAAGCTTGTGCCCATGCCTGCAAAGCTGCTTGAATTCTTCGTCCTGGCTGCGCTTCATCCCAAACGGGGGGGTGCAAGTCTTCGGGCAAATGCAACTGGGCACGCGATCGCCAAGACCCTAGAATAGCATTCTCAGCCGCTCCTGGATCGTGACTAAACGGTGCTCCCACTTCTGCCGACACCATAACTGCTGTGTAGCGTCCACTCCGAGTTAGTTCGGATGCTAACGCTAGCATCGCAGTGGTTTTACCTGTTTGACGAGGCGCATGAATCACAAAATAGCTTTCTTGGGCAATCAAGCGCTCTAAGTCTGGCAACCGACTGGTCGGCGACAGCATATAATGAATGTCTGCTTTACAAGGACCTGCGGTATTAAACCAACGAGACATGGGTATTTGGACTGCGTTCTAGGATACCTTTATGGTATCTCGAATGGGTTTTCAAAGATAAATACCGAGCGGATAAGCGATCGCGCCCACTAAATTGATTCGGTCAAGACTTATAATACGGAGCAAATAAGCGAATCACCGTGCTAAATTGATTCGGTAAAGACTTAATGGTGTTTCATGTCATGAGTTTTAGCGAACTGGTTGAGACGATAAAAAGTCTATCAATTGAAGAAAAACAAGAAATTCAATTCCTGCTAAGACAGTATTTGAGGGAAGAGCGTCGGGAGGAGATATACAATAACTTCATGATAAGTAAAGTAGAAGAGCAAAATTGTAAACTGAAGTTTTCATCCAATATTCACGAACTGAAACAGTTAATAGAAGATTAATGATAGAGTTTATTGATATTGGAAATCACGATGAAGTGTATTAAACAGTTTCAGGATTACTCACATCGATCATATCTTACCGCAGCTTCACTACTATGGTTGCAACAGTTACCTTACAAATCCCAGACCGAATTTATCAACGGTTGCTTAATACGGCTGATGCCACAAAGCGTCCGCTAGAAGAAGTCATCCTTCATGCGCTAAAGGTTGGTAGTCCTCCCGAATGGGATGATGTTCCAGAAGAGTTCCAGGCTGAACTGGCATCTTTGGATCGGTTAGATGACGATACACTGTGGCGGATTGCTGGTAGTCATAAAACCGCAGAAGAAATGGTACGCTATGACGAGTTGCTCGATCAAAATCAAAATGGAAAGTTGACAGAAAAGGAGAAATTAGAGTTAACTGCTTTGAGAAAGGAATCTGAACAGTTTATGCTGTGTAAAGCTCAGGCTGTTGCATTACTTCATTGGCGAGGATATCGCGTTCCACACTCTTGAAAAGCTTGTGTATATTTAGATCATTGTTACTGATCGCTTACAGAAGCACGGCAAAAGCAGCGATCGCTCCTTGATAAAGAGAAAATCACTTGCTTTTACATCCACTTGAGAGCTTACCCTAATGTTGTAACTGTTTTAAGATACTCATCACTTTTTCATAACCAGCAGAATTATTTTGAGCTTGAAAGAGTTTAGCTGCTTGCTGTAAATCTTGAATGGCTCTCTGTTTATCCCCCATATTAGCATAAAGAACCCCTCGATTTGCGTAAGCCTCAGTAAGGGTAGGATTAAGTTGAATAGCTTTGTTGTAATCAGCCAGGGCTAATTCCCATTTTGTCTGCTTTGAATAAAGAACCCCTCGATTTAGGTAAGCCTCAGTAAGGTTAGGATTAAGTTGAATAGCTTTGTTATAATCAGCCAGGGCTAATTCCCATTTTTGCTGAGATCTGTAAAAAACCCCCCGATTGTAGTAAGCATTAGCAGACTCAGGATGGAGTTGAATGGCTTTGTTGAAATCAGCCAGGGCTAAATCCCATTTTTGCTGGTTAGTGTAAAGATTTCCCCGCTTGGTGTAAGCATCAGCATCCTCAGGATTGAGTTGAATGGCTTTGTTGAAATCAGATAAAGCTAATTCCCATTTTTGCTGCTTATAGTAAAAAATCCCCCGATTGTAGTAAGCATCAGCATACTGAGGATTAATATCAATAGCTTGGTTGAAATCAGCCAGCGCTAAGTCCGATTTTTGCTGCTCTGCGTAAAGAATCCCCCGATTGTAGTAAGCATCAGCATACTGAGGATTGAATTGAATAGCTTTGTTGTAATCAGATAAAGCTAATTCCCATTTTTGTTTATCTTTGTAAAGCATTCCCCGATTGTTGTAAGCTAAAGCAAGCTTCGGATTAAATTGAATAGCTTTGTTGTAATCAGATAAAGCTAATTCCCATTTTTTCTGAGATCTGTAAAGAACCCCCCGATTGTTGTAAGCTAAAGCAAGCTTCGGATTAAATTGAATAGCTTTGTTGTAATCAGATAAAGCTAATTCCCATTTTTTATGGTTATGGTAAAGATTACCCCGATTGTTGTAAGTATCAGCATACTTCGGATTGATTTGAATGGCTTGGTTGTAATCAGCCAGCGCTAATTCCCATTTTTCCAGGTTATGGTAAAGACGCCCCCGATTGTAGTAAGCGTAAGCTAAAGGATCTTGAGGATTGAATTGAATGGCCTGGTTGAAATCAGCCAGTGCTAAATCCCATTTTTTCTGGTCAACGTAAAGATTCCCCCGATTATTGTAAGCTAATATATACTTCGGATTAAGTCGAAGGGCTTGGTTGTAATCATCCAACGCTAATTCCCATTTTTTCTGCTCTTTGTAAAAAAACCCCCGATTGTTGTAATACGCTGCACGGGAACTAAGTGCGATCGCCTTTGTTATTGCTGCTTCGGCTTCTGGATATCGTTTCAAATCGTTTAATATAGTGTACTTCTTGTTATATAAGTTTGGGTTTTCTGGGTGCTTTCGGTTTTGTAACTGAATTTGAATTGCTTGGTCTATTGCTACTAATGCTTTATCTAATTGGTTTAACACTTGATGGACTCTACTTTGTTCTTGCCAAGCAGCAGCAAAGTCACGTTTATAGCGAACCGCTTGCTCGAATGCAGCAACAGCCTCAAGATATTTCCCCTGGAAATTTAAAGCCACACCTTTGCCATAGTAAGCTAAGTAAATAAAAGATGGTTTGAGCTTAATCGCTTGATCAAAGGCTGTGATTGCTGATGTATACTGACGCAACCGCCACAGTTGATTCCCTCTTTCTAGCCATTGCGCTGCGGTTGCATTTCCTTTTGAAACATCGGCAGATAATACCGCTTCTTTAATAGAATTAAGTTGTTGTTTATTTAGTTGAGGTCTTCTTGGATTGTTTTCTACGTGTTGGGGTTTTACACCTAATCGCGTCGCTAGCCCTAAAAAAGTACTTACAGGAATGCCTAAACTGAAACCTATCTGAACTTTACCTCCACTGCTGCCAGAATCCTCAGTCTTTTCATCTAAAGCTTCTTCCCCCTCTGCTTGTCCATGAATACCGATAACTCGCCCCTTACTGTCTAACACCGGACCCCCACTCATCCCACCAAAGGTGATACTAGTATAAACTAACTCATACCCCCCTGTTAAAAAACTGACATTTTGTGACCCGCTAGAACTACCGCTTTGAAAGTCTGATTCTTTAACTGTTAATAATCCTGTTTCTTTATCAAAAATTCCCCCTATCGTAAACCGCCAAGGTGAGTTATTCCCTAATTTGGGATACCCAGCAGTGTAGATATAGTCACCAGTGTTGGGATTATAATCTGCCAGGGTCGCTACTTGATAGGTGGCATTGCTAGTAAACTTAACTACTGCTAAATCTACCCCTGATTCTGTTTTAATTGTGCTTTGGTCTACAGGATATTGTTTTCCATCTGGGGCAAGAATTTGATAACTATTGTTACCACATGGCTTTGTGGCATCTTCTCTCTCACATACAACATGATCTGCTGTTAAAACAGTGTAAGTGTTCCCGTCTTTTGCAATAATAATCCCGGAACCGTTGGCACGACTGGTGCTATCAATTCGCACTGTAATTTGTTTGGCTTTTTGTTCCAATTCCCCTAACCATCCTGTCAATTGTGCTTGAGGTACAGTAGGGGAATTTTTTGGTAAAGGCAGAGAATAAGCTGTCAGTATGTCTTCATTAACCTGTGCCAATGCTTTTGAGACAGGAACCCCCCAGCTTAATTTTCGCATTTGCTTGATTTCTTCAACACTTGGACGCGAACCATCTTCATAAATGTAACCTGTATTTAAGATGGGATAAGCGCCCCGTCCATTGATGCCGATGAGGATTCCTTCCTTGTCAATAATTGCACCACCGCTCATTCCCTGTTCGATGTCGCTGTTGTAGCCAATTTCATATCCCTCTTTGAAGGGTTGCTTGGAAATCTGTTGGACTGTACCTTGGCGAAATACAATTGCTCCTTTTTCGGCTGAAAATCCCGCAGCAATCACCGACACATCGTTAGAGGGTAGAAACTCGGCAACTTTGGCAAGACAATAATTTTGATTAGTCTGAAATTCTAATAAGGCTAAATCAAGTTTTTCAAGTTTCGTGTTTGTCACAATTTTCGTAGGGTAAGTTTTACCGTCAGACGTTTGCAAGCGAACGGTTTTGACTGCTCTAATTACATGAGAATTCGTGAGAACTAGGTAGCTATTCCCTCGTTTGGCAAGTAGCGTTCCCGAACCCCCGTTGTTATCTCCTGTAACTTTGACTGTTACTTGGCTGGCAATAGTTTGTAATTGCTTTTCTGATAAATCTAAGCCCTTTTCTGGTTCCATTTTGTCAACACAATAGGAATTATCAGATGCTACTTGGCGAGAGGAATTAGAGGAATTTCCCAAAGCGAAAGTAGGAAAATGTAAGAGGATTAATGAGGAAATAATGACAATACTTCTGTTCATATTACTTATAAAAAATGCTACATTTTTTCCGAATAAGAGATTAAAATCGCGGCTCCCAAGATACCCGACTTCTTTAATAAGTCGGGTATCTTATATTATTGAATCTTTTCCAGAGGAGCCTTATTCAAAAACTCTTTGACATTGACATACACTTGCTTACCAGAACTTTGATACACAGGACCTCCGCTTTGCCCTGTAAGTATACCCATAAGTTACTTAAACACTATCTTTGGTTCGCTACCAGGTTTAATCGTAAATAATTGATTTTTGTCATTGCAAGTTTCTCCTTGATTGGGAATACTACAAATCACGGGATAACCCTTATTTATTCCGTTAGTGAGGTAATTTAAAAGCCCCTGAGCATAAAATTCTTGAAACTTTGGTGTTACTATCTGACAGCGTTTTTGAGGAGAGAAATTAGGAATAATTTCAGATTTCCAGGCAATCAAACGCACATGACCTCGACGCTCAGGAATCCAAGCAATTGTAGCCGGAATCTTTTCACCACTTGCCGGGTCAAATATCTCTTTACACAAGAAAGTAACTTTATCTGACTGAGAATTAGAAGAATTGGCTTGACTGGAAGCCGGAGACACACTAACAGCCAATGTCACTACAGATGTTAAAGTAGTTACTCCTAAAGCAATGGCTAATAATTGACGTTTCATAGGTTTGACTCTTGAAGTAGAAATTGATGATGAAATTAAAAACTGAGCGATAAAATATGACCTTAATTGGTCATTTAAGGTTTAGCAGTTGCTTTTAAGCTATAATTTCCAGACTCTCCTCTTTCTGAAGAACTCGCTACTATTAGATAGATTCCATCTTTTGGCAATGTGGTTATAATTTGAGCATTAAAATCACCCGCTCCTCTATCGTCGTTTTGAGCTATTGCCTTGACTTGTTGACCTACATCCGATTCAATAATCTGATATAAAGTTAAGAACGAGTTAATTTTCTGACTTGTCATCTCAATAACTACTTGTTGACCTGCTCGACCCTGAAATTGATATAAATCTGTAAAGCTACCATTTTCTAAAGTGCGATCGCCTTCACCTAAACTGCCGTTCACCACTTGACCATTAAGCGAGATAGTAAGAATCGATGGTTCTGTTTGCTTAGCTAGGGTAGAGTCGGCAGAGACTCGCTTTTGTCGTACATCTGAAAGGAAAGACTGTACCCGTGCAACTGGGATAGCAAAGTTAATCCCTGTTCCACTGGGTGTAACACCCACGACATCGCCTTTGAAGTCAAAAACTCGTGCTGTCGCAACCGCAGTATTGACACCAATAACTTCTCCTTGAGCATTTAATAAAGGTCCTCCAGAATTCCCCTGATTAGTACTCGCAGTATGTTGAATTGTTCCATCTTGTCGAATACGGCTGATATTACCTTGCGTACAGGTATCACGATTGTCTGCATCTAGAGGAGAACCAATAGCAAAAGTGCGATAACCAACTTTGGCTGAACCTGAAGGAGCTAAAGAAAGGGCTGGCAAATTTTTGCGGTTTTGTATCTTTAAAGCAGCTAAGTCTACGCCTCCCATTGCAAAACCAATCACATCTGCAGGAACTTGCTTCCCATCCTGAAAAACCACTGTCACTACACTAGGACTTCCATCGACAACATGGGCATTTGTGATAATTAATCCATCTTGATTTACGAGAAAACCACTACCATGTCCATTGCCGTCTTTAATCGTTACAACAGCAGGACTCGCTTTTTGACAAACTCGATTAGCTTCTTTTTCCGCAGCCATTTGTGCTAAAACACGGTTAGAGTGTCCTCCCTTCTGTGCGCTATCTGACAGCAGCTGCTCAAAGGTAGTCATCCCTATCAAGGTAAATATACTACACAGTGTTAAAGCTCCAAATCGTGAGCATCGCTTGTTCATCATAACTTTACATTTAGTTAGTAAATTCTTTGTTGAAAGTAAATATACAATCTTGCATATGAGCAATTCCAAATAGTGAACTGCCCAAAAAATGTGTTTTGAATCACATTTTTTGAATTATTACTGCGTAAAAATTCTGAAATTATTTTATGCTGTATTGACCACTTTATAATTAATGCCTGTAGCAAGTTCATCGTAAACCTCCTCAATCCTTAGCTTCTAGTACGATTACTGACTGGGGAGGACTTTTTTACGCAAGTCTCAAATTTTTTCTAAAAGTCATAAAAAATCCGGTATTTACAACCTTCTTTAAAAACGACATCCAATGTATAGACCGTACAGTACTGTCTCTACAGGAATTGTGGGTTTTAACACCGGATGCGCGGATCATGATCAAATGCGGCGATCGCCCGTATCCCAATCAGCCCGGTTTCGTAAAAGTTACCGTTATATCGGGTGGAATGCTGACAAGAGCGCCTCTTAAGATGCAACAACAGCATAACTGTAGCGGAAATTACGCTTGCCGTTGGTTCCAAGGGTGAGCCAAACTGGATTTATTTACCGCCGAACAATGGATGATATAAGGTGGCGCACACTTTTCTACTGGAACCAGGACGCTGGATTTTACAAGGAAGTTGGCTGGAACGTAATTCTATGCCAATCAGTGTTAAAGGTATCACCTTGGTCGCTTGGAACCGAGAGTGGTTCACAATGGCGACAAAACTGATATTTCCAAAGAGCGATCGCCCAGAGATTGCTTTGCAGTACAAAGGGCGTCTGGATCGGGGAGAACGCCTGTATGCTTTTTTACTCCAACACAATCTTTTAGGACAGGTCGAAGGAGAAGGTTGGATTGGACCAGAAACTATCGTACAGCGTTTTTGGGCTTTAGGTGATAATCAACGGCGCAGTGGCTTTGAAACCCTGCATCGCATGGACAATGACTCATACTACATTACCAGTAGTATTATGGCTGGTCATTCTTTAACCAGCACAATGGAAGCAAGTCTAGAACGTCAGCAAACATAAGGGGAGTAGCAAATTTTCTATGTCAGACCACAATATTGGTCGCCTACTTAGCAAACGTTACCAACTTCAGGAGTTAATCGGTACTGGAGCGATGGGTAGGGTTTACCGTGCTAAGGATGTTTTATTAGGAGGTGTCCCCGTTGCTGTTAAATTTCTAGCTTTATCAATTCAAAACCAAAAAATGCGGTTGCAAGATCGTTTTGAGCGAGAAGCAAAAACTTGTGCTGTTCTGGGGCAAAGAAGTATTCATATAGTTAGAGTGATGGACTATGGCGTAGATGAGAACAACACTCCTTTCTACGTGATGGAGTATTTACAGGGAACCAGCTTAACTAATATCATCCGCAAGCAGCATTTACCTTTGCCCAGATTCCTCAGTATGGTACGTCAAATTAGCTTAGGATTACAATGCGCTCATGATGGTATCCCTGTTGAGGGTAAAATTTGTCCGATTATCCATCGCGATATTAAGCCTAGCAATATATTAGTGATTGCTGACCCTAGTTTTGGAGAGTTAGTCAAAATTCTCGACTTTGGCATCGCTAAGTTGTTACTATCTGACAACAATTATACTAACTACTATTTAGGTACTATGGCTTATTCTTCTCCTGAACAGATGGAGGGGAAAGAACTAGATAACCGCTCAGATATTTATAGTTTGGGTGTGATGATGTTTGAGATGCTCACAGGTAAAATGCCTTTAGTCGCACCCACTCACTCTTTTGGAGCATGGTATAAAGTACATCATCATCAACAACCGCGTTCCTTTACGGAAGTTGACTCTACATTAAAAATACCTCAGGAAGTGAAAGATTTGGTGATGAGTTGTCTAGCAAAGACACCAAGCTCTCGTCCTCAAAATATTGCTGAAATTCATCGAGTTTTGGCATCTATAGAACAACAATACAGTACAGGTAACATTCAGCTTCAGAGTAATCATTCTACTGATGTAGTTACGGCTAGCAGCTCTGTTGAGGAGAAAAAAACCATAGATTCATTCAAATCTGTTTCCAACGATGAAATTGCACGACTTTGTTGTTGGCCGCAAAATAAACCGATTGCTGATATTGTGTTTCCAGGGCCAATCCGTGCTAACGGAGAAGTTTTAGTAGCTTTATGGATCATGCTACCACTACAGGAAATTCAGAAGCGCTCTGTTTGCACTAGATACAATCAATTTCTCTTCATCACTGCCCCTCACCCGATGCTGCTGTGGATTACTCTAATCTACAACCGCAAAAGTGGTGCTAAATGGCTGCCTTACTATCTCGATCTTAAAACCAGTATGGGTCAAGAAATTGCTTGTTTACTGGCACAATCAGGTTTTTATCGCCTGTTATTCTTTGCACGAGAAGCACCAAGTCACTGTATTCACGTCATGCTTTCCAGTATCGCCCCTGCTCAACGCCAACGACTGCAAGAGTGGATAAAGATGAGTAACACTCTAGCTTCTTCTGGCGACCCTCAATTCAGTAAAAATTTACTGAAAACAGAGTATGAAAAGATTAAACCACAAATCTTAGCAAAGCTTCATGCTCTCAACACAGATTCTCCATTCGATCTCTCTGGCTGAGAACTCTCGCGCTCAAAAATTTGTAAATATTAAATTATGTAAAGATAATATTACATGATCCCTCAATTCAAGTTATAAGAAAGATAAATAGAAAAACTCAAATCAAAAAAACGTTTGGGGTGGGCTAAATCTATCATTTGGTTTAGTCCAAAAGATAAAAAACACAATAAATTAACTACTTGAGCAAGCAGCAACAGTATAAGTTAGGCTAAATTTTCACATAATTTCAGCCTTATAACTTATGGCAAGCTAAAACTACATTTAAGTGTACGTAGTAGTGTTGCGCAATTTAGTAGTTGCGTCTTTAACTTCTTCCTTGTAGTCATCTCTTCGAGTTGACGCCCCGGCATCCCCAGTTCTTTTCCTCCTTGGAACAGAGCAAGAGAAGGAGGTCGCCTACTTTTACGCAAGCAGCCTATGCCCAAGAAGAACCAGAATCTAAGCCCCATTGGTGCTTAAGCAGTTCTTTGTAAGTAGCTTCGCGCACAACCATTTGCTCGTAGAGTTTGACCAAAAAGTCCTGAGCTTGCTCGTGACTCATGTTTTCCACTTGAGTAGCAAATGAGCGGATGCTAAATTGCTGTTCCAGGGTGAGTTGAATTGGTTGATTCATAATTACTCCGAAAAATAACTAGTAAAAGTGTTATAGCTCACAGAAGTTCCAAATGGGTAGAAGATCCTGGGCATATACGGTCATACATTTGTACCCCTGTAATAAGAAAGATAACAATTGTTTGACTAATTGCCCATATCTTTATGGAGATTTTTCTGATGAGCTGATTGCTTACGGGTCAGCCTTGTGATATAAACCTCAAGTCCACACAGAGAAATTCCGGCAAACTTCGGTTTGAAAATATGCTAAATTAAGCCTCCCGCTCATAAATTGAGAGGCTTAAGATTATTTGTATCAAGTTGCAGCACAGAAAAAAGCTCAAATTGAACAAATTTTGAGTATATGTACCGGGAAGAATAGCTAATGGCTAATTGCTAATGGCTGATAGAAGACTGGCAATTAACAATTAACAATTAGCAATTAGCCATTCCTAGTTAGTCGAGTGCGACTAAGACAACGGTAATGTTATCGTGTCCACCTTGCTCTTTAGCGGCTTCAACTAGAGTGAGAGCGGCTTTTTCAACCAAGGGGATGTCTTTGAGGTAGTTAGCAATATGAAAATCGTCGAGTTCTTCTGTAAGACCATCACTACATAACAGTAAGCGATCGCCTGGTGTGACATTCAATGGCTGAGCGTCAATTTGATTGAGATCCTCACGTCCTAAACACCGGGATAAAACATGACGAAATGGATGAATCCGTGCTTCATCTGGTTTAATTTCGCCCATCTTCAGAGCGCGTGCTACCCAAGTATGATCTTCACTGATTTGCTCAAGTGAGGAATTACGGAAGCGGTACAGTCTGGAGTCACCAACGTGAGCACACCAAGGCGACTGTGGTGAGCGGAACACCACTACTACAACAGTTGTCCCCATGTCAGCCCGTTCAGGATGATTTTGCTGATCGAGCAAAATTGCTTCATTTGCTTTTTGCAAAGCCGACTCTAATAACTGCTCATCTGACGACGAAGTATTCCAATTAGCGACTAAATGCTCCTGAATTGCAACAGTCGCAATGCGACTTGCTTGCTCACCGCCTGCATGACCACCCATACCATCAGCGACGATGAAAAATCGCCCTTCTTGGTCAACATAATAAGCATCTTGGTTATTAGAACGAATAAGTCCCGGATCGCTAACTCCGGTAAATTTAAGTTTCATAGACTTTCATTAACTATTAATACGTGCGCTCGGAGCGGTCAAGGCGTAGGAGCAGCCGAATCAGTAACCCTGACACTGCAACTGCAATTAAAAAGGCAAGTATCGCCAACCATACATAATCTTTAATCAATAAAACCGTAGCCGAAAGCGTAAAACCACTGATGAGGACAGCATAGGTCAAAGTGAGCTGAATATTGCTTTGCCGTCGCAGCAGGCGCTCTGTTTCCAGAGATCTTACCCGCACGCGCACGTCTCCCCGCTCTAGTTTTTCTAGTGTATCTTCAAGTCTACGGGGTAGTCCAAGTGCTGTACTACTAACTTGAACTGCTTGACGACTTAGTTCATTGAGAAAGCTATTGCCCTCAGAACCGTTCATATTGGTCATAAGCTGCATTGCGTATGGTTGAGCAACTTCCATAAAGTTAAACTCTGGGTCTAATCCCTTACCTACTCCTTCGAGAGTTGAGAAGGCTCGCATCACGAAAGTGAAAGTTGCTGGGAATCTAAATGGTTGATTATAAGCTATTTCGTAAAGGTCATCACTAATTGCCGCTACCGATTGGTTTTCAAAGGGCTGATCCATGAAATGATCCAGCATGTACTGAACCGATCGCCGCACTGGTCCCATGTCATCCACTGGCGCTATTGCTCCCAAATCGATCAGGGATTGGACAACGCGATCGCCATCTTTGGAAGCAATGCCAAATAGCGTTTCCATCAATCCATCACGAATATTGGACTTAATCCGCCCCATCATACCAAAATCGTAAAAAATTAACGCGCCTTCTGGACTAACAGCAATATTTCCTGGATGGGGATCAGCATGAAAAAAGCCATTATTGAGAAGTTGATGCAAGTAGGCTTGTGCGCCTTGACGAGCAATTGTTTTGCGATCCAATCCTGCTGCTTCTATCGCTTCATACTGGCTAATTTTTATACCCGGCAGATATTCTAGTGTCAGTACTCGCTGTGAAGTATAGCGCCAGTAGATCCGGGGTACTTTTACCCATTCATAGCTGCGGAAATTGCGTCGGAAAGTATCGGCATTGCGTCCTTCATTGAGATAATCAACTTCTTCCCAAAGAATGCGGCAACACTCTTCATAGATCCCAATCCAATCTCGCCCACGTCCCCACTTAGGATGGTTTTGAAAGTAGCGTGTAATACCCTTAAGAATTTGTAAATCTATTTCAAAAAGCTTTTTCAGCCCAGGGCGTTGCACTTTAACAACCACTGCCTCTCCTGAATGCAGCATAGCTTTGTGTACTTGTCCTAAACTAGCTGCTGCCAGGGGAATAGGTTCAAAACTTTGGAAAAGTTCAGGAATTTTCTTGCCTAGTTCTTGCTCAATAATTGCTTCTACTCGTTCATAGCTAAATGCTGGTACTTTATCTTGTAGCTTTGCCAGTTCTTCTACATATTCGCTCGGAAATAAATCAGCACGAGTAGAGAACAGCTGTCCAACTTTAATAAAAGTTGGTCCTAAATCCAGCAGAGTATTGCGAATCCAAATCGCCTGTGCCTTACGTCTTAGGGACTGTTTGGCTTCAGTAACACCACCCGGGTAGCTCCATGATTTGTTATACAACCAAAGCTTGAACATTAAGGTCAATACAAAAGACCAAATGTCGAGAAAGCGCCGTCTGCGAGAGTATTTTTCGCGACTCCAACGGTATGCCTTTGTATAATCCTTTTCCATATGTTTTGCGTACCGCTGGTTATTCATTGAGTCAGTAAGAGGAAGAGACACTCTGATTCCTAAACTGTAATTGAGCTTAGTGTGGGAAATAGTTAGAGAGAATTACTACGATAAGGTTGCAACTCGGTTCGCAATAAGGCAATTTCTGCACGCAGTTCATCGATCATTGCTTGTAAATCAACTGCGTTTGAACCAGATTGAGAGTACCCTGTGGTACTTGTTCCTCCACTGGCTGCGGCACTGGCTCGCTCTGCCCGTTCTAAGACTTCTTCTGTAAAAGAACGCAATTGCTCTGTTAGTTCAGCATCAAGTTTGCCAATTTCGCTAAAAGCGTCTGTTACAGCGAATTCTAGCTTCTCTGTGAGGACTTCTGCGACTGCTCTGCCTACGAAAAATGATTGCAAAAGGGGGTTAGTCATAAATTTTTGTTACGCTCATCCGCAAAAAAATTATAACTTGCCTGATTGCTTTACTGCCTTTGTACTTTTCCGAGTTTCGGACAAATTCCCCCTTTGGTATATTTGTACCTCCAATGGCGTGTCAATTGATTGATGAAAAGAAAAAACACGCTTTATTTCAGTCGGCAAACCTCTGCTGAGAAGCAAAAGGTATAATTGCTAACTGCTATCTGGTTGAGCAGCAGGCTTGTTTCAAGAGTGAGGCAATCAGCTTATTAGCAAATCTTTTTTTCTTTTAATTTTTAATTAACATAACTCATTAATAACCAATTTTTTATTCATCATGTATAAATCTTGCATTTATTTGGGGAATACTATTCATGAACATAAGTTAGACAAGTTACTTATCACTTGATGGTTGTATAACTTTTATCGATTTGCTTAATCGTCATCAACCATCCGGATTTGTTTACTCATTCAAGAAAAGAAGAGTAGAAAATAAATCCGGACAAATCAACATGTCTAACTTATGTATCAACCTTGTTTTTAACTAAAAAATAGCTGGTATGCATCTATCAAACACAATCACAAAATCTAGTTTTTTCAAGTCATATTGCTTCTACTCCAAATTTAATTTGCTTGTACTATTATCATGTCCGGGAATAAAATTGTTAATTAAAAGTGATAATTGGTTAAAGCAATTTCAAAAATCATCATGGATGAACATTTACTAACTGGAAATACATCTATTCTATGATTTGTAAGCGGTTGTAGTCAAAACTATGCTGATGCTTGGTGGTCGAGCAAAAAAGACGAGCAAGCGTAAATTATCAGCTTGTTAAGTTTTAGAATAGGCTGCTCCGTTGATAAAAAAACATCATCATGGATATAGTGCGTAAATTCTCCTCAAACAACTTTGTTGTTGTTCTCCTGTGAGTTCTATCTGCATTGAAATGCAGGTATTGCATAAATGTGTGCGGATACAAATCATGAAAGTACCTGCTATTTGTGAAATTTTGAAATGAAACTTGGTAACTAATATGACGATTCAATTGAATGGTTCTGATGAACGTGGTAGTGGTAGATTTAATGCGCTGTAAAATTATATTCTAGTGTCAAAACTAGTCATACTTTTATAGCACAGTTGTGTGGTGTAATTTCGGCATAACGACTTCCATCAACTGCAACCAAACGTAAGCTAAGATAACTATTTGGCTTATAAGGCATTCTTTGGGCCCACTCGATCGCCACAATTCCCGGAATAACTTCGATACCCTCCCAGTAGGTTTCTAAGTTTAAGGCGGCGACTTCTTCTGGTTCTAAACGGTATAAATCAAGGTGGTAAAGGGGTAGGCGTCCTTGTGTATACTCATTAATCAAGGTGAAAGTTGGACTAACAATAGATTCTGTAATTCCCAAACCTTCACCGATACCTTGCACTAAGGTAGTTTTGCCCGCCCCCAAATCACCCTCTAGTAAAATTACACTGTTAGCACTTAAAGATTGAGCAAGAGAAATCCCTAGCGCGCGCGTTGCAGCTGCATTACTGAGGGAAATTTTCATAATTTATCGATCTCAAAAATTTCTTCTAACTTTTTCCATGTTTCACTCCACTGTACCAACGTAATAAGACTCGTGCTAGTTGTTGAGGATTGTGACGCACATAACCTGTCTCATCTTCGTGCATAACGTTAGCGACAACTATACGTCGTCCTAACTGAGTAATGGCTTCACGATCAATGAACACAGGATGAGATTTTTGTTGAGCGTAGCGGATTAGTGCATGAGCGCTGGGGGATTTTTTGTGTACAAGTACAGCATTAAATAAGGGTTTACCGCAAGCAGCATCAATCGCTCTAATGTGATCGGCAACAGTATATCCTTGAGTTTCCCCTGGCTGAGTCATGATGTTACAAACATAAATTTTCGGCGCACTAGTAGCAGCGATCGCCTCAGCAATTTCTGGTACTAACAAATTAGGAATTACACTTGTGTAGAGACTACCTGGACCCATAATAATGTAGTCTGCCTCTTTAATTGCCTTGATTGCTGCTGGCAAAGCTGAGGGATGGGCAGGAGTACAACCAATTTTGACAATCGTACCTCCGGCGGCGGTAATATTCGACTCACCTTCAATATGACTACCATCTGCTAACTCTGCCCACAGCCGAACATCACTAAGAGTAGCTGGCAAAACTTGTCCGCGAATGGCTAGTACCTTTGAACTAGCTGCCACAGCGCGTTCTAAATCCCCAGTAATTTCACTCAGTGCTGTTAAAAACAAGTTACCAAAGCTGTGACCTGTCAAACCATCCCCAACACGAAAACGGTATTGAAAAAGTTCTGTTAACAACTTTTCTTCATCAGCCAGTGCCGCCAAACAATTGCGAATATCTCCTGGTGGTAATACGCCAAATTCTCGGCGCAATCGCCCAGAAGAACCGCCATCATCTGCTACAGTAACGATAGCGGTAATATTAGCGCTGTATGTTTTTAAACCTCTCAGTAAGGTAGAAAGTCCTGTCCCACCTCCAATTACAACAATTTTTGGTCCTCTGTACAAGCGACGATGGGCTAGTAGAACATCAATGAGTTCTTCATCGCCTTCCGATCTAAACACCTGAGTAATTGAACTTACTGTACGGCTTTGCCCCCAAACAAGCAACAATAAGCCGCACACCAACACAACTGGTCCACTAATGTAGTACGGTACAATTTTGGTGATTAATGTCAGAAGCTCTTTGAGCAACTCAATTGCCCAAAAAATTGGTGTCAGTCTAATCCAAATCGCAAACCCCAGACTTGCTAACAGAACACCACTGACACTAATTAGTAGCCAGCGTTTGACAAATAATCCAGGAGATAACCATTTGAACCACTGGTTGACTCTGTGAGGGGTGCGACTGCGTGACTGCAGTTGCAGGGCGTTGAGGGCTTGTTTGAGAAAACCAATTGACATACCTGATTTAAAGCAGTGCTACAAACTTACAAGTGTGAAAAAAATGTATCCTACGTAGCTTAATGCTAAGTTTCGGATAATGACATTTTTCCATTCCGCTCTTACTCCAACAGCATAATTCAAGTTATCAATATTGATAGTAAAACCATCGCCTATTTTATTTAAAGAGACTTTAATGTCCAAGCGAATTTTAGGATTAGATCCAGGGCTAGCAATCTTGGGGTTTGGGGCGATCGTCTGCCCGGAAAATCAACCCCAGGTACGAGATCATAAGGTAAGCTTGTTGGACTTTGGTGTCGTCAGTACACCAGCCAATACAGAAACAGGAAAAAGGTTGTGTACTTTATACGACGATTTGCACACCCTGATTGGGGAGTTTAAACCCGAGTTAGTAGCGGTAGAGAAGCTATTCTTTTACCGCATGTCAAGTACTATTCTAGTTGCTCAGGCAAGGGGGGTGGTTATGTTAGCTTTAGCACAACATAATCTTCCGTATGTAGAGTTTACTCCTGCCCAAATTAAACAAGCTTTAACCGGATACGGTAATGCAGAAAAGTATGAAGTGCAACAGGCAGTGGCACGGGAATTAGAATTAGATGCAATTCCAAAACCGGACGATGCTGCAGATGCTTTAGCCGTGGCATTAACAGCATGGTTTCAAGTGTAATTACTATGACAATCTTATCTGAGTTATCAAGTGATTACCTATGAGTAGATAAATAACGTTGCAACAAACCGATCGCCACTTCTGGCATTTCTAAATGAGGTAGCACACCAGTATCTGCGATCGCCACAAAACCCCGAATAGCACTTTCATTGAACTTGGACAAGCGTCGCCCTAACTTAACATCAGTAAATTGCGCCTTCTCACCCCAAAATATCACCGTAGGTACAGTTAGTTGCTGAATGTACAAACTCAAATCAAAGTAAAGATCGCCGCGTAAAAATGCTAATGCGGCAAACCTAGCATTTGGTTGCTGTGCAGAAGCTAAATAAGCTTGCACCATTTCTTGTGAAACTCGTTCTGGTTGAGCAAACAAAAAACTGCGCAAAAAGTTGCCTACTGCCAATTCATTTTCTGCACCAAAAGCATAAATTAAACTATCCAACAAGGGTATATTAATAACTTGGAGCGGAAGCCTACGTCCTACACCTTGCCCAAAGTCATCAAAACCAGATGGACAAACTAAAAATAAAGCTTGGAATAAAAAAGGCTGTTGAATGGCAAGGCGAATAACCAACGCCGCCGTCAAAGAAGATGCAACTACTGTCACAGGGGGGCGACAAGTATGTCTGATAAACTCTGTGATGGTGAGCAAATAATCATTAACTTGATAATCACGTACTGGATGAGCCGATTCACCCCATCCAATTAAATCCGGTGCTAACACACGATGAGTAGTAGCAAAAGCCGGATAAACTTTAGACCATTCATAAGCAGAAGCCCCGCCACCAAAATTATGTAGAAATAGTAGCGGGGGTAAATCTTCCGTCTCAGGAATCAACCAAGGTACAGTAGTTTGGGTATAGTAAACCATTAACCCAAGGGAGGTGTTGACGACTTTTTGCCCAAAACCAGGAGGTTGAAACTGGAGCATGATAAATGAAGCTCTAACTCTTCTTGATCAAATTCTCGCTTGCTTTGTAAGATTCTGTACCACCACTTTGATGAAAAAACCTTGTTGTAATTGTGTGGCAATATAAAAAAAACCGAGTAAGGTTGCGATGATGACAGACAAAAATCGCTCTCAATGGGACTTAGGCAGATTCTTCCAAACCCTAACCTATTTTGAAGTCATTCCTTTCCTCAATTGGATACAGGATTTATTTCAGGGTCGTCCCCATAATAATAATAGACCTGATGGAGCAAAACAAGTGGGTGTAATACTGGTAGCAGGTGCAACAGGTGGTCTTGGTAAGCGAGTCGTGAAGCGACTGGTGGAACAAGGTTATCGAGTAAGATGTCTTGTACGAGATATTGACAAAGCACGGTCAATACTTGGTAATAATATTGACTTAGTTGTTGGAGACATCACCAAACCAGAAACTCTGACTTCCTTAGCTCTGGGAAATATCCAAGCTGTGGTATGTTGCACTGCTGTACGTGTGCAACCAGTAGAGGGAGATACGCCAGAGCGCGAAAAGTACTATCAAGGCATCAAATTTTACCAACCAGAGATTGTCGGTGACACTCCCGAAAACGTGGAATACCAAGGTGTGAAAAACTTGGTAGCAGCCGCAGGTAGATATTTGCCCAAGCAAGGGGAAAAAGTATTATTTGATTTCAAAAATCCCACCACCGAATTAAAGGATACCTGGGGTGCTGTTGATGATGTGGTGATGGGAGGCGTAAGTGAAAGTAGTATCCAATTAGTAGATGACACAGCTTTATTTGCTGGCAATGTTTCAACAGCTAACTCTGGAGGATTTGCTTCTGTAAGAACAAAAAATTTCACTCCTCCTTTCGATTTATCAGGTTATGCAGGCGTACAATTGCGCTTAAGAGGCGACGGTAAACGTTATAAATTCCTTCTACGGACAGAAGCACAATGGGATGGTGTTGCCTACAGCTATTCTTTCGACACTGTAGCAAATACCTGGATAGATGTGCGCATTCCCTTTACAGATTTGACTGCGGTGTTTCGGGCAAAAACTGTGAAGGATTACCAGCAAATAGACGCCAGTAAAGTTTGCTCATTTCAACTGATGTTGAGCAAATTTGAATATGACGGCGGATTAAATCCCAATTTTTCACCTGGTGGTTTTACTTTACAAGTGGAATTAATAAAAGCTTATGGTGGGATAAGTTTACCACAGTTTGTCCTTGTTAGTTCAGCAGGTGTAACTCGTCCCGGACGCCCCGGAATTAATTTAGATGAAGAACCGCCAGCGGTAAGATTAAATGACCAATTGGGAGGAATTTTAACGTGGAAGTTGAAGGGAGAAGATAGTTTAAGAGAAAGTGGAATTCCATACACAATTATTAGACCATGTGCTTTGACTGAAGAACCAGGAAGCAAAGAGTTAATCTTTGAGCAAGGCGATAATATCCGGGGAAAAATCAGTCGTGAGGATGTAGCAAAAATATGTGTAGAAGCGCTAGAACAATCGAAGGCGTGTAACGTTACATTTGAGGTGAAAGAGGGAGAAAATAGTACTAATTCTATCGATTGGGAGAGGTTATTTTCTCTTTTAGAACCAAACAAATAGGGTGCGTTAGATTAAATTCGCTGTTAAAACCCACCTATATTGTAGAGACGTTACATGTAACGTCTCTACGAACGCAACATACAATTAATATATATGGCTGGAGCAATACAATGAAACGTATCGGGCTGGTAGGATTAGCCCTATTTTTAGTAATTATTCTTTGGGGCGGCTTATTATCAAACACCGCCTCATCTCAGCAAATCGAATCTCGTATCAGCACTTTGGAAGCAGATATCAATCGTTTGGAGTCGCAAGTAAACCAGCTACAGGCTCAGTTGGGGAATCAAGGGCGCACTTCACCGTCACCAAGAACAAATATTACTCCAACAGGGGAACCGCGTTCGAGAAGAAACTTATCAACCCAGGAACGCGATCGTATGTTTGATCGACTGGCTACTTTAGTGGTAGAACTGAAGCAGCAAGTTAACAAATTAGAAACACGGCTATCGAAATTAGAATCACGCTAATCCAGATTCCTATGAGTGAACCAGTAACTTACGATGGCGGATGTCACTGTGGCGCAGTGCGATTTCAGGTGGTGGTTGACAAGCACAAAGCTGATGATTGTAACTGTTCAATCTGTAGAAAGAAGGGTTTTTTACACCTAATTGTCACCCAAGATAAATTTACTTTACAGCAAGGCGAAGATGCGCTGACAACCTACAGATTTAATACAGGAGTTGCCCAGCACAAATTTTGCCGCCATTGTGGAATTCACTCTTTTTATATTCCGCGCAGTCACCCCGACTGTGTTGATGTGAATGTGCGCTGTCTTGATGGGGATGCGATCGCACGATTTGAGATTGTACCTTTTGACGGAGCAAATTGGGAACAGAATATTCACAAGTTGAGAAGTTAATTCTCAATTTTGCCTAACCGTTTTTTAACTTCCTCCCAACTAGAACCATCAGCTGGGTTTTTCTGGTAACTTTCTAAGCGTCTTACTAGTTCTTGTTGTTGCGCTTCACTCAAGGGAAGTTCTTCTTGCTGTTCTAGGATGCTGTCCCATAAATCTTCAGCTAGTTGGATACGTTCTGCAACGCTGATTTGAGAAATGACCTGTTGTAAAATTTCTGCGAGCTTTGGGGCATGATGTTTTAACCGTTCAAGAAGCTCGCATTGCAAATCAACGAATTCAGTAGCGCGGATGTTTTAACTTACGCAACTAGTGAAGAACGTGCCGTCATTACCGAGAACCGTAAAGATTTTTTTCGGTTGCACCGCATACAGCCAGATCATGCTGGAATTATCGCATGTACAAACGACCGTGATTGGGAAGCTTTGGCTAACCGAATTCACAATGCAATTACAGCAGAAGAAGGTTTGAAAGGCAAACTAATTCGCGTCGTGCGTCCTACCTTATAGTTTTTTAAACTCTATTTGGATTTAATTTATTTTTAATCACTAGGGTTTAATTTTATCTACTGTTAAGATACACATCATATATGATTTACTGAATGACTGTATAGATGTTGAAAAAAACTTCACATCAATAGCTTTTTTACGTATATTCAAGAATTTTTTCTCAAGTTATGAATAATTATAGGCATAATATTTTAAGTTAAAAATCAACCATAACTTCCATCAACAACAAATATATATAGCGTTCCTAAATGATTCCCAAACAGTCCTGTTTTGACTGATGACTGATAACTGTTGACTGTCAACTGTTAACAGTTAACAGCCCAAATGAAAAGTTTGTAAATCAAATAGGATTGCTATATGAATCGTTACCGCTTCAATCAAATGGCGCTAGCCAGCCTCAGTAGTCTCCTCTTCTTCCCTAGCGCCCTAGCTGGAACATTTATTCAATCAAATCATCCTACTTCCGTACTTGTCAGTAGTAGGCTGTCAGAAGCAGAGATTCGCCAACTAGCCCAAGCTATTACTGTAAGAGTCTTGAGTGCTCACCAGGGCGGAAGTGGAATTTTAATTAAAAAACAGGGGCAAACATACACCATTTTAACCAATGCCCATGTGGTTAACTCTAAAGCAGCCTATCGCATCCAAACTCCTGATGGCAAAAACCATCCTGCCGTAGTTATCAGTCGTGGTGATTCTCTCAAAGGTAATGATTTAGCATTATCACAGTTTAACGCCAAAGAAAACTATCGCGTTGTACCTTTAGCCACCAACTCAAACTTATCAGAAAATCAAGAAGTTTTCGCTGCTGGGTTCCCTTATGATCGTAAAGAATTAGTCATCAGCAGTGGCAAAATCTCTTTGTTGTCTTCTCAACCTTTAGTTGGCGGTTATCAGATTGGTTACACCAATGAAATTCAACAAGGAATGAGTGGGGGACCACTGTTAAATCTTGAAGGTAAATTAATCGGGGTGAATGGTTTACTCAACAGGGCTATTTTAAACGATGCTTATGTTTATCAGAATGGTTCTCGTCCCAGCACTGAACAACTCCAACATTTGCGACAACTCAGCTTTGCTGTCCCAATTCAAACCTTAGCAAAAATTGCTCCCAATCAAGCAAATGGTCGAACAAAAGAACAAAATCAGCAACAGGCTTCTCAGCAACCAGTTGCTAATAATATACTTGATAAAGTTAATAGCATTGCCGAACAAATTACCGTGCGGATTGACTCGAAAAATAATGGTAATGGTTCTGGAGTCATCATTGCTCATACTGGACAAACTTACTATGTTGTCACTGCTCTTCATGTCGTAAAGAATCCAGACTCTTATGAGATTGTTACCCTTGATGGACAGCGATATGCACTGCAACAGCAGAACATCATCAAACCGGAAGGATTGGACGTAGCGCTGTTAAAGTTTACCAGTAATCAAACCTACTCAGTTGCCACGATTGCTAAATATAACCTATTCAAATTGAGCACAAATAATTGGGTATTTCTATCTGGTTTTCCTGGTAACGCTAATGGAAAGCGGAAGTTTACCGCAGGTTATCTTCAGGGTAAAGAGAAAGTATTTACCCGTGCGAAAGACGATGATAATTTTGATCGTTTGATTAATTATGGCTACGAACTGATTTACTCTAATCTGACACTAGCAGGAATGAGTGGAGGACCAGTGTTAGATTCAAAGGGGCAAGTGATTGGGATTAACGCAGGTTCAGAGGATGAAAGCGTAAATAGTCAGGTAAATCTAGGTTTTGGTCTTGGAGTACCAAGCAGTACGCTTTTAGGTCTAGCCACAAGAGCGGGATTGAAACCAGGATTGTTGAAACGTGTTAATACTGCACCAGAAAAACTTACAGAAGTAGAAATTAATTCGCTCCAGAATCATCGATTATTTGCTGTTGAAAAGCTGCAACAAAATGCCAACGAGTTTGATTGGCTCAATTATGGCAATCAACTATGGCGATTAGGCAAAAATTCAGAAGCCATTGCAGCTTTGCTTCAAGCTATCAAGCTTAAGCCAGACTTCCCTCAAGCTTATTATGTCCAAGGCTTGGCATTATATTCCCAGAAAAAATATCCAGAAGCGTTAGCTGCTGTTGAGCAAGCTATAAAAAGTAACCCTGACTACTTTGAAGCTGGGATTTTCAAAAGAGAAGTGCTTCAAAAGTTAGAGAAATACCCAGAGGCGCTAGCAGCAATTGATAAGGCAATTGAGTACAACAACAACGATGTTAACCTTTATTTACAGCGAGGTTGGACACTCTACTGGTTAAAACGCTACTCTGCGGCTATGCAAGCATTTAAAAAGGCGATTGACTTTAAGCCTAATTCTCTAGGTTACTTAAGCCGAGGTGTTTTACGCACTAACTTGAAAGATTATCAGGGGGGAATTGCAGATTTAAATGAAGCAATTCGACTCCAGCCTGATTATGCAAGATTATATAGCAACCGGGGTCGCGCCCGCTCTATGTTAAAAGACTTAAAAGGAGCGATCTCCGACTACGATCAAGCAATTCAACTCGCCCCTGACGATGCTGATGGTTACTACAATAGAGGTCGGGTTCGTTATATTTTTTTGAGAGACTTTAAGGGGGCACTGGCTGATTACAATCCAGCAATTCAAATCGCCCCTGACGATGTTTCCAGCTACATCGGTAGGGGTCTGGTTCGTTCTGATTTGAGAGATTTGAAGGGGGCACTAGCTGATTTCAATCAAGCAATTCAACTCGAACCTAACACAGCATTATCATACAAAATCCGAGGAGATTTCCACAAGAAGTTGAAAGATTACAAAGAAGCACTTTCCGATTATAATCAAGCAATTCAACTTCAGCCTAACTGGGCTGTAGCTTACGCCAGTAGGGGTTTAGTCCGCTTTTTTCTCAATGACCCCAAAGGGGCAATAGCGGATTTAGATCGAGCGATTAAATTTCCCTCCGACTATATTTCACCCGGATCATTTTCATCCGCAGTCTACCAGTATAGGGGTTCAGTCCACGAAAAGTTGAAAGATTATCAGGCAGCGTTGGCTGATTATACGAAAATGATTCAACTCGAACCTGACGAGGCATTTGCTTACAGTCTCCGGGGTGATATCCGTACTAAGTTAAAAGACCAAGAGGGAGCTTCGTCGGATTACTTAAAAGCAATTGAACTTTACTCTAAGGAGATTGAACTTGTTCCTGGGAATGCTATGACTTACTTATGGCGAGGTTTGATCCGCAATAAGTTGGAAGATTATCGCTTAGCACTCTCCGATTATAATCAAGCGATTATAATCGAGCCTGACAATGCAGTAGCCTACTTATCGCGGGGTTTGGTTCGCAATCAGTTGAAAGATTATCAGGGAGCGATCACGGATTATAGTCAATGGATTAAACTCCAGCCTAACAATGCATTAGGCTATAGTTTGCGGGGTGATGTCCGCCAACGATCAATTAGAACAGCTTGGTCTTAAAGCAATGGACGCACTTCATGTTGCTTGTGCGGAAGCATCTAAGAGCGATTATTTTATAACCTGTGCTCAGCGACTAATAAATCGCGCTCAAGGGTTAAAATTGAAAGTCATGAACCCAACCGATTTTATTTTGGAGATAGAAGATGACAATTAAAGTCCTTAACGAACAGCAGATTTTAACTGAAGCCATGCAAGTTTTAATGACACCTCCGCGAACCATCAAAAGTATTGCGTTTTTGGGCAGCTTGTAGTAAAACTGAGTCCGATTACCTCAAACTTAAAGAACAACTCTTTGCGAATGAAACCGTTGCCAGTTTGTACGAGAAGGTGAAAGCATTTGAAAATTCTGGTTCTCATCAACCATAAAAGTTAGCGCGGTTGATTAAATTACTTTCTTCAAGCGTGGAAACCTTAATCCACGCTGGTACATTTCAATTTATACAATTGTAGACCATATCTACCTAAAAAAATGAACCGCTTCAATCTTCGGACGATGTCAAAGACATGCGCCGCTCCGCGTCTACGCTTAATCGCCGACGCACAAAAACTGCTTTCACATTCTTGAGAAGAATCTACGCTTAATGGCAAACACCCAAAAATACAATTACCCTTGAGATTCCCAATCCTCAAGCTGTAAACCTTCCACACGGCTAAACTCAGCAGTATTATGACTCACTAAAATAAGATTGTTCGCTAGAACTATCGCCGCAATTTGCAAATCATATGAACCGATGGGAGTTCCCAAATTAGCAAGTTTAGCACGAATATCCCCAAATATTTCTGCCGCTGTATCATCAAATGGTAAAGAAATAAAACGGCTTAAAAACGCTTTTTGCAAAGCTAAACTTTTGGTTGGTTGATGACTTCTCTTTACCCCATAAAATAATTCAGCCTTAACAATAGAACAAACAACAATATCTGAATCTATTTGACATTCTACCCTGCGGCGTCAATTTAGATTTCTCCCATTGAGATAAACTATACAAGCATTAGTATCTAATAGATAAATTATTCTATAGGCTCTCGTTCTTCATATTTACCTTGAGGATATCTAACGATTGGGTCATCTGCTAAACAGCCAAAAGTTTTATCAATAAATTCATGCCACTCTAATTGCTTTAATTCTGACTCTTTAAAAGAGTCAATTTGTTTTTTTATAGGTTCAATCGTCACAGTTACTTCTAACTCAGAACTTTTCACATCTACAGGAATATCTAGATGTAAAATTCCATCTTCGCCTACCTGAAGACATAACTTAATTGTTTGCATAACTTAACTATATTCTGTGTTTTCATTAAAAATATCAACAGCCTCAACCCAATGCAAGCCGCTTTACATAACGTATTTTTTTTCGCCTTTCAAGATAATTGCATTATTATTACTTTTTACTATATCATAATTATCATACCAAATTTACAGATAAATGGTATAAATTCATTCAACAAAGCAGTAAGTATATTTGCTTTTAGAGATTCAACAACTGTATTGAGGCGATCGCACAGTGGCAGCAATTCGTCAAGATTAATGTTAATTGCCTCTTCTACATCTAGAATTGTCAGCATATCTTCAGCCATCTCTTCCATTGCATGAGCTCACATATCCTATTGTCGGAGTTTGATCTTCTCTCTGATACGATTAATATCACTGCGAGGCACTTGCTTATTCAGGTAACATCCTGCTAATCATATCAAGTTTTACTACTACGGTAGCAATTATTACCTAAAGGTTTTTTCCTCACCTTGCAAGGTAATTGTGACTTGTCACATTATTATTTTTTATATCATCATAATTATCATACCTTTCCTTGAGCAAAATTCTTTGCTACAAAGGCCCGATTAGCCTCGTGGCTTAACCTAGCTGCTGGGCTTGATTCAAGTCTGGTAAGGACTTGCTGTCACAGTTGACGTAACTTAATTATTTGTATAACTTACCTACCTTTAGTAAAGTATAATTATCATAATACTTAAACAAAATTACTATGTTGTAACAGCAGGTTATGTAGTAGAGAATTGTATGCCTATCAATATTCAAATTGACGAAGCCTTAATCCAAGAAGCCTTAGCTTTTGGCAATCAACAAACTGAACGTGATGTAGTCGAAGTTGCCTTGCGCGAGTATGTGCAACGTCGCAAGCAGCTTAAAGTACTGGAATTGTTTGGGACAGTTGATTACGACGAAGATTACAATTATAAACAGCAACGACGGCAGTCATGATTGTTGTAGACACGTCTGTATGGTCATTGGCACTGCGGCGAAATACTCGATCGCAAGTAATGCCTGTTGTTAATCAGTTGCGCGATCTGATTATGGATAGTCGAGTTGTTTTGCTAGGGGCTGTGCGCCAAGAGGTGCTTTCAGGGATTCGTCATTTTGAACAGTTTACTCGGTTGAGGGACTACCTGCGTGCATTTCCTGACCTGGAGTTAACAACTGAAGACTACGAGTTAGCAGCAGAATTTTACAATACTTGCCGCATACATGGTATCCAAGGAGCAAACACTGATTTTTTACTTTGTGCAGTTGCTCATCGTCGTGACTATACCATCTTCACAACTGATAAGGATTTTGAGAGTTTTCAGGCGTATATTCCAGTCACTTTACTTCAGTAAGAAGGTGACTTTTTGACTGCTATCCGCTTCTTGCTTGATACTAATATAAGGTTTGGTGCTATGTTATGCCAGGTCAGCTTTTGAACATCGGTCAACTTTTGGATGGACGATACCGAATAACTAAAACCTTACCCCCTGGTGGATTTGGGCAAACTTATATTGCAGAAGATATCAAGCGTCCAGGGAACCCCCAATGTGTAGAACAATTTCATGGCAACCCCCAATTTAACAGTGATATTTATGCTTTGGGAATGGTTGCTATCCAAGCACTTACAGGGTTACTTGTCATTGACATCTCAAAACTAAGAGATCCAAATAATCCCAGCACAGGTGAAGTTGTCTGGAGTCACAGAGCGCAGCAGGTTAGCCCAAACTTAGTAAACGTTATCAATAAAATGGTACTGTTTGACTGTCGTCAGCGCTACCAATCCGTAAGTGAAGTCCTCAAAGATTTGACGAAAATCGACAAGCCGCAGCCGCCCCCAAGTTCGCCACGAAAAACACTTTGGCTAATTCTTGCTGGGGCGGCTGCCTTGATTGTAGTTGGTGTGATCTTTGCTTTCTATAACAAGCCCAACACATCTGGCGAACAAGCAGTGAAAACAGTACGAGAAAAAGCTAATAGAGGAGACTATCAAGGAAATATCCCCAGCTTGTTGCCCCAGCGACAATCTCCCAGTGCTAGCAACCAGCAAGCTAAAAGTTTATCGCTCAATGGTCAACTGGTAAATGATAAACTTGACGGGAGTGACGCTGTTTTACCAAATAATACTTATTACAAACTTTATATGTTTGAGGGTCGGGCAAATCAACAAGTGTCAATTGAAATGACAAGCCAAGAAATTGACCCTGCTTTAATTTTATTAAATGCTGATGGCAGCGAACTTGCCCGTAATGAAGATGTATCGCCGGGTGATTTCAACTCCAGAATTGTAGCGACACTACCCAAGGATGGTAACTATATAGTGCTTGCTATTTCTTCTCAAGCGCAACAATCCGGGACTTACTACTTACAAGCAAAAGTGTCAGGTTCAAAATAGGCTGGGCAATGCCCACCTAGTAGGTGGTTGTTGAAAAAAACTTCACCTAAATAGGTTATCACCTTAGATTGGAGAATAAATTCTCAAATTATGAGTCAGTTTGGTGAAGACAACTAAGATACTGATTAGTAAACAGAATTGACTACTCAGCTATTCAGGAATGTCTTAAGATGAACAGTAGACTATTAAAAATAGGAACATCAGCAGTTTTGGCAAGTGTAATTAGTGTTGCTGATGTTGGGACGCTGTTTGGATACCAATTAAGTGCGATCGCTCAAAACACTCAAGAATCTGAGCATTTATTAGTTAGTGAGAAGACTAAGGGAAAATCAAATATCATATTAGCAAAAAACTCTGAAGAACAAACGCGGATTCAGGTGTATAAACAAGCTAGTCCGGCTGTAGTAGCGATCGCCACTGTAACAGGACATGGTAGTGGCTTTATCGTTAGTCCAAATGGTCTAGTTTTAACCAATGCTCATGTTGTCCAAGATACTCCTACTGTGACAATAGTTCTTGCAGATGGAAGACAAGTCTTAGCTGATGTGGTAAGTTTTGCTCCTCAAGGCTTAGATTTAGCTGCACTTAAAATCCGCTCTGCCAAAAATCTGCCTACCCTTCGCTTAGCTGCACCAAGTTCAGTGCAAGTCGGTCAATCAGTTTATGCGATTGGGACTCCCCTAAGTGTAGAATTACAGAATACCTTCACCAATGGTGTTGTTAGCCGCATTGACACAAAATCTGGATTAATCCAAAATAATGCTGCTGTTAATCCGGGCAATTCAGGAGGACCACTGCTTAATTCTAAAGGTGAAGTGATTGGTGTTAATAGTGCTATTATTAATGACACCGAAATTAAAAGATTTATTGGCATTAGTTTGGCTATTCCCACCGACTTAGTTAAACCTTTTTTAGTAGCAGTAGAACAAGGTAAACCTTCTTTAGTCACACAGCGCCAAAAACCCAGTAATAACGAAGTTCAAGATTTACCTTTGAATGGTCAAGTCGTACAAGCATCGCTGAAAAATGGCGATCGCGTTTTACCTAATAACAGCTATTTTCACCTTTATGTCTTTCAAGGAAAAGCTGGTCAACGGGTTACAATTGAGATGGCAAGTCAGCAGATAGACTCTCACATCTACTTGCTGCTTCCCGGCAAAGAGAAGCTAGTAGCGCAAAACGACGACATTTCACCACAGGATTTTAATGCGAAATTGACTGTAACCCTGCCAGACAATGGCATTTACTATGTGTTAGCTAACACATTTGAAGCTGGAGAGTCTGGTAATTATAGCTTACGGGCAGTAGTGCAAACTTAACATACCTACACATTTATAGTGTAGATAATCACCTTTTTTTTACATTTTTTATTAAAAATACTGTTTTGGGGTTTGTATACTATGAAATGCTGATGTAGAGACGCTCTGTCGGAGTGTCTCTACTGTGTTTTTTATGATCCTGAAAATAGGAGGATCAGATTATGATAAATAATGTAGAATTGCCCAGCATTAATCTGACTAGTTTAAAAGAAGCACCAATTCATCTGTCTTGTCGAATTCAGCCTCACGGAGTACTTTTTGTGCTTCAAGAGCCTGATTTAAAAATATTACAAGTAAGTAGTAATGTATATTCGTTTTTCGGCATAACTCCAGAAAATTTATTACAAACCAAATTAGAAGATTTACTTGACTCATTTCAAGTAGAAAGAATTAAAGCAGGATTGTTAGAAGAAAATATTGAGTTTATCAATCCAACTAAAATTTGGGTACGAAAAAAGGGTGATGATTACGTAGTATTTGATGGTGTCTTTCACCGCAATGCAGATGGATTTATGATTCTGGAATTGGAACCAGCCCTGACTCAAGAAAACATTCCCTTTTTAAGCTTTTATCATCTGGCAAGAGCTTCTATAAATCAACTACAAGAAACAGCCAGTCTTCAAGATTTCTGTCAAATTATTGTCCAAGAGGTACGGAAGGTAACTGGATTTGACAGGGTGATGCTGTATAAGTTTGATGAAGATGGGCATGGCTGTGTCTTGGCTGAAGAAAAACTAGCTACCCTGGAATCTTATTTAGGTTTGCATTACCCAGAATCAGATATTCCTAAACCAGCAAGGAAGTTATTTGTTTCTAACTCGATTAGATTAATACCGGATACGCATAGCGAGTCTCAGTCACTTTTACCGATTAATAATCCGGTAAGCGAACGCCCTGTAGATCTGACCAATTCTATCATGAGGAGTGCTGCTCCCTGTCACCTAGAGTATTTGCATAACATGGGTGTCGGTGCTTCTTTGACTATTTCTTTAATTAAAGAAGGAAAACTCTGGGGGTTAATTGCTTGTCATCATCAAACACCCAAGTATGTTTCCTATGAATTGCGCAAAGCCTGCGAATTTTTAGGGCGGCTGATATTTTCGGAAATATCCGCAAGAGAAGAAACAGAAGATTACGACTATCGCATGAGACTGACATATATCCAATCAGCATTGATTGAGCATATGTCGAGCGAAGAAAACTTTATTGACGGTTTAGTTAAACATCAGCCAAATCTGTTGGATTTAACTAGTGCGCAAGGGGCAGCAGTGTGTTTTGGCGATCGCTGCACCTGCATTGGTGAAACTCCCAAAGAAGAAGACTTGAACTTTTTAGTCCAATGGCTCAAGAATAACGTTAATGAAGAAGTCTTCTATACAGACTCTCTGCCACAAATATATCCAGATGCAGAAAGATTTAAAAACGTTGCGAGTGGAATGCTGGCGATCCCCATTTCCAAGCGCAATTACGTTTTATGGTTTCGCCCCGAAGTGATTCAAACTGTAAATTGGGGTGGAGATCCTCATAAAGCGTTTGAGGTAAGCCAAAAAGATGGGAATGTGCGCCTATGCCCGCGTAAATCATTTGAACTGTGGAAAGAAACAGTTCGTTTAACCTCTTTACCTTGGCAATTTGTGGAGGTAAGAGCAGCACTGGAACTGAAAAAGGCAATTGTGAATATTGTCTTGCGGCAAGCAGATGAACTGTCACAATTAGTTCAAGATTTAGAACGTTCTAATGCTGAACTGAAAAAGTTTGCTTACGTCGCTTCCCACGACTTGCAAGAACCTCTCAATCAAGTGACTAATTACGTGCAGTTGTTAGAAATGCGCTATCGAGAGGCACTTGATGAAGATGCACAGGAGTTTATCACCTTTGCTGTGGAAGGAGTGAGCCTGATGCAGACGTTGATTGATGATGTGCTGGCATACTCTAAGGTAGATATGCAAGCCATCGAGTTTCAACTCATTGAGGTAGAGACAGCTTTAGAACGCGCCCTTTCTAACTTGCGCAAACGCATTTCCGAAACAGGGGCGGTGATTACTTACGATCACTTGCCCACGATTATGGCAGATCGCACTCAGCTAATGCAGTTGTTCCAGAACCTAATTGGTAATGCGATTAAGTTCAAGAGCGACAAATCACCATCCATTCATGTGGGAGCGACTAGACTAGAAGATGAGTGGCTATTTTCAGTACAGGATAACAGTATTGGCATAGATCCACAGTTTAGCGATCGCATTTTTGTGATCTTTCAACGCCTACATACACGAGATGAGTATCCCGGAACAGGTATGGGTTTGGCAATCTGTAAAAAGATTGTCGAGTGTCACCGAGGACGGATCTGGGTAGAATCTCAATTAGGAGAAGGTGCAACCTTCTACTTTACGATTCCAGTCGGAGGACGCGATCGTGAGCGCAGAAACGGAAGAAAAGCTCAAAACAATCTTTTTGGTGGAAGACAATAAAGCTGATATTCGTCTGATCCAAGAAGTATTGAAAAATAGCTCGGTGCCGCATCAAGTGGTAACGGTTAGGGATGGCGTGGATGCTATGGCATATTTACGTCAAGAAGGCGATTATGCTGATGCACCACGCCCCGATCTGATCCTGCTGGATTTGAATTTACCGAGAAAAGATGGTAGAGAGGTGTTGGCAGAAATTAAAGCAGATCCCAAACTCAAACGCATTCCAGTCGTAGTGTTAACAACCTCACATAACGAGGATGACATCTTTCACAGCTACGATTTGCATGTGAATTGCTACATCACTAAATCTCGAAACCTCACTGAGCTATTTAAAATCGTCAAGGGGATTGAAGAGTTTTGGCTGGCAACCGTTACTTTACCACCGGAATGAGGGGGTAGGATGTAGGGAAGACTATGGCTGCAAGTAGTGAGGTAAAAATCTTGTTGATTGAGGACAACTTGGCAGAAGCTAGGTTGTTACAAGAGTTTATCAAGCAAGCTGAGTCTACTGAGTTTAGTATCGTTCATGTCAAGCGCTTAAGGGAAGCTCTCAACGAACTACGTAAGGGTTCGGTATTGCCGAATCCTTACAATATCATCTTGTTGGATCTAACTTTACCAGATAGTCAAGGGTTGGCATCCCTCGCGCCACTGATGAACTTTGCACCCAGCTTACCGATTGTCGTACTCACAAATACTAATGATGATGAACTGGCGTTGGAAGCGGTACGGCAGGGAGCGCAAGATTATCTTGTCAAGCGACAGGTAAATCCAGAAGTACTCATTCGCTCCTTACGCTATGCAATTGAACGCAAACAAGTTTTGGAATCATTACGTGCAGTCAATCAAAATTTAGAAATTAGAGTTGAAGAAAGAACAGCCGAATTGGTGAAAGTTCAAGAAATAAACCAGTTCAAAACTGAATTTGTCTCCATGCTGTCTCACGATATTCGCAATCCTTTGAATACTATTTTGCTTGTTGCGGGATTGCTACAAAACAGTGGTGACAAATTGCCGCAGGAGAAGAAACTTTCTCATTTTCAATTGATGCGATCGGCAATCAAAAATATGGCACAACTATTAGATGAAGTTTCATTTATAGGCAAAGCCGATTCCGGGAAACTTCAATGTGAATATGAATTGATTGATTTAGAAGCCTTTTGTCGTCAACTAGTCGAAGAAGCTCAACTAAGTACAGGCGAGAAGCATCTCAATATTGTTTTCTCTTGTTTTGGTGTAGGCGAGGCTTTATGTGATGAAAGTTTATTACGGCATATTTTGAGCAATTTGCTCAGCAATGCTATTAAGTATTCTCTCCCAAATAGTACAGTACTGTTTGAATTAATTAGTCAGGATAAAAGAGTTATCTTTCGGATTCAAGACGAAGGAATTGGTATCCCTGAAGAAGATCGACAGCGATTGTTTCAGCCTTTCCATCGAGCAACAAATGTCAGTAGAATTCCTGGTACTGGCTTGGGGTTAGCTATTGTTAAAAAATGTGTTGAGGCACATGGGGGAGAAATTTCATTTCATAGTGAAGTAGGGGTAGGTACAACTTTCACCGTCACTCTACCACTGTGAGAAATTAGATCCCCGACTTCGTAAAAGTTGTCGGGGATCTGAAGGTAATGAGTATGCGATCGCATGTCTACGATTCTGATATTTTGTACAGACGCCCCGCCGGAGCGTCTCTACCCTATTAATAACTCAACTTTCCATTTAAATTGTAGATTCCCAGGATACGAATTGATGATTGTCGGAATTGACCATTTCTTGTCCGACAAGATGCTGATAACACATCTCCATCAACTTCAATATTACGACAACTCCAGTGATAATCACTTGCTATAGCTTCTTGAGCCTCAGCAGTATTCATGGAACTTACTGCCAAGATTGTACTACAAGTAGCCAAAGTAATTAGACTTATTTTTTTGAGCGCTAACATATGGTGTTTACCGTGATAAATAGTTTTTTATTGTAAACAGAAGGCTTAACTTATTTGCCTTCTAACTATTAATAGGTGTAAATGAAATTAACCTATGCAATTTTCATAAATATAGGGGCAAACAGTTGTTCGCCCCTACGATAAATTGCAAATTGAATAGATATTATGGTTGGAATTTAGTAATCAATTGATTCCAAGTTTCATCTCCAACTTTTCCATCAGCAACACTTAGTCCTTCAATACGTTGAAACTCTTTCACTCTTGTTTCTGTTGTTTGATCAAAAGTTCCGGTGAGTGACAAATTGTAGCCAAATCTTCTCAGCAGCTTTTGCAACAATATAACTGGATCGCCAGAGTCAGTTCTGACTAATAGAGGAAACTTTTTGGTAGCAAGAGTTCCTACAGCTTGAGATTGCACAAAATTCTCTTCTGACATAATTAACATTCTCTGATTGAGTTTATCAATTTATGAATAGGTGTCAGCATTTTGTGCTTACGCAGTCATCTATTGTTGCTTACTTGACGCTGTTAGCAGCAGGAGGAATAATTTGAATACCGTATTTGGGAGCAGTTGTCACAACAATCTCAATAGCTGCGGGATTGATGGGGGGAGCCGAAGTACAAGCATCTTCCACTCTAGTACCTACCTCAGCGAAGTAGTGTTCAATGCCAGAAGGTATTGCCCAACATAGCATTTTCGTTTGTGCAGTTGTGCTAGTATTTTTAAAGCTGTGACGTTGACCTTTGGGTGAGTGGATAAAGGTTCCAGGAGTGGCTACAACTGTTTGCTCGTCAAGCTGAAACTCCATCTCTCCTTCTAAAATGTAGAAAGATTCGTCTTCTCGACTATGAATATGGGGTGGTGTGCTAATTTGCGGCTCAAAAACAATCTCGAATAGCGCATACTTTCCTCCTGTATCTTCGCCTACAGCCTTAAAAGTGACCAAGTCACCCACAACTGAGTACTTTGCACCTTTTTCTGGACGCACTACTAGTCCGTCTTGACTGATATTCATGATGATTATCTTTATTTTTGCAAACTATTATTTTAAATTAGGTGTTCCTAAGCTTAACTAATGCACTACAAAAATAATACATTACTGACTTGGCTTTATATTTGAATCTTGACTGAGATAACCAAGTTCGACAAGCGCCATACCCAGATCATCTTCAAAGCGCTGATAAGCGGGAAGCTCCCGTAAACGCTCCAATCTTACTCGCTCACCAATAGCATCAAAGAATTCTGCAGCCTTCCTCTTCCCCCGTCGCCTGCTACCAACTACCTTTGCATAAGCTTGTTCAAGAGCTTGTTTTGGGTCGAGAATTCCTTCCACCTCTCGTACTTTTTTCGGTATGCCCAAAGCTGAGTCATCCAAAACCGTACCGAATGCGCCGCGCAAAGCATCTCCATCTACCAGTGTCCACGCCTCCATTTCCCGAACTGGCACAACACCAACTGTCCGCTCCTGCTGTCTGCCTAATTCTGCTATGCGTTGGGCTGCTGGTTGTACTCTCTGCTGATGCGCTGCTACCGGATCGCCTGCTCCATCGGTGTGGATAAACAAAATACTGAAAGCTCCAACCGCTTCCCGTGCTGCTTCTAAAATCTGAGTGGCTCCGTCTGCATCACGATATTCGTCAGGGGCGTAAAGTCTGACTACTTCACCTACTTCTACTGTAAACCGCGCACGTAAACACAAATCCTCAGTTGCACGTCGAAGAACAGGTGGCAAAAATCGGTAATCGGTAGGTCCTTCGGCAAAGAGAGCAAGTCCCAAATAGCGCATAATCCTAGCTCTCCCGATCTACGCTGTGCAGATAGCGCTCGACCTCAAAGGGGCTAACATATTCTAGTTCTGACTCGGCTTTGGACTCCCTTTTGAAAGTCGCTACAGGTCGAATCCTGGTTTTCCGACTCACTGTACTAGCTTCCGGTTTAACCACACTAACTATATCGGCAAACAATGCCTCTGGTTCTTCCAAACCAGCAAGGACTATTGGGGAGTGGCTATTAAGCAACATCTGGAATAATGGTTCAGTTTCATCTACTTCCTCACTGGTAATATCAGTTACTCCTGAGCGTAACAGTTCTATCAACGTCTTTAACCGAAACGGGTGAACTCCATTTTCTGGTTCCTCAAAACATACTAAGCCACTATGTTTTGGATCGTACAAAAGTACTAGAAGCGCCAGAACCCGCAAAGTTCCATCTGAAACAACGCGAGAACTAAAGGGGATACTATCTCGATAGCCAATTTCAATTTGGTACTCTTTATTTTTCCGATCCAAAGAAATGTCCAAATCTACCACCCCTGAAATTAGGGAAGTAAGTGCAGCTGCAATATCAGCTATGGCTCCCTTTGGTTGGCTTTCAGTTGCTGTCTCAGTTTGAATCTTCGCTAACACTGTGGCAAGATTTGCCCCATCCGGTTCCAATTCAAAAGCAGCGGTGGTGGGACTGGGACGACGCAGCTTATATGGGTCAAGTTGGAGAAATCGCCAAGAGCGCATTTCTTCACGAATTGCATAAAGGTGAGGATATTCAGCAGTGGTAATGCTGGAAAGCACGCTCTGCTGAGCATTAGTGGCTCTTTGGGTACGACCTACTCCTGATGCATCTGGCATAATTTGAAAATGATGTTGACCGTTGGTTTCCACTGTGGTAAGCCAAGGTTCTGAATGTCCATATTTAAGAAATGCTTGCTGAAATTGAAGTGAAATTCGTCTTTGTAACCACAAGTCCCTTTCCGGCTGAATAGGTGTAGCTGCTTCTTTTACTACAACCAGGCGTTCTAATCCAAGGGAGACTTGACGTAATTCAATTTCAATTTCATAACGCACGCGAGAGTGAGAAATTTTGACAGTTTCACCCCAAGAGTCACGCACACAGGGAGCTAGGAGTAACTCAACGGCAAAAGCCATGCGGGAGCTTCTTGAACCAGCCCCAATGCGAAATAGCTCAACGGGTTCACCACGCAAACCCCTAACAGAGGAACGCAAATCACTTTGAGCTAAATTTGAAAGTAATCGAATGGCATCAAATAGGTTAGACTTTCCCGAAGCATTCGGCCCAAGAATAACCTGCATTGGTCCCAAATCTACACCAAATTCCTCGAAAGTCTTGAAACCGTCAATCTCAATTCGGGTCAACATTTTAATTGTGGCATCACATCGCCAGGGTTAAACAAGTTAATGAGTTAAGTCGTCTAGGATCAGGGCAGCTAAACGTAGTCGTTCACTTGCAGGTAAAGCCAGAACCGTTTGAGTAAAAACTTCCTGAGCAGTGCTTGCCATGTTGATTTCTCGATATATACTTAGCTTAAACTATATTAAAGATCCTGATTCTGCATAAGTTTGTCAGTCGCCGTTCATTCAGTTAGTGCGTCCTGTAAAACCTCTCGATGTATCATTGCTCTATCAAATAAAAACTGAATTTTATCAGTTGACAGTGGATCGCCATTGGCGTAATTTTCTATCCAAGTTGTACTAATCAAATTGGGATCATCTGGTAAAGTTGCCAAATCCCATCCTGGCATATCTACATCTTCCATCAGCCGATTTACTTTGGGGTCATAACTGAGAGCAAAACAACGACAACCCTCAGAAGCTGCCATAATTAAACTGTGCAAACGCATCCCAATTGCCATTTCTACTCCACGAAATACTCCTTTTAGTAGTTGCGGTTCTTCCAAACACATGATACTACTTACATCTTTAAGTTGCGGTTGAATAGCTTGAGCTATGTTTAAATCTTCACTTTTTTGAAAAGGGAGTAGTAGTATAAAAGTTTGCGTGGCTTTTTGAAAATCTACCAGTGCGCGAGTCAGATGAGCAAGACGAGTTTCTGTCAACAGAGGGTGGGTGCGTAATGTCACGGCAACTCTAGGGGCAGGTAAATCCCAAAGTCCAGGTACAGGTTTAGCTTCTAATGCCCAAACTGGATCGGGAGCCTGAATGTAAGGAATTCGCCATTCTGATAATATAGCAGCAGAAGCGCGATCGCGTACACTAACTTTGGTACAACCCCCAAAAGTTTGCCTTGCTAACCACTTAGTAACCGGACGCTTGAGTGGACCAATTCCTTGCGCCCAAGCAACAGTTTTTAAACCTAGTCTCTGGGCTAATGCCATGATCGAGGTGTAGTATAATGGACTAGCAGCACTGGTAGCATCTTGAATTAGACTACCGCCCCCCCAAACCAAAGCATCGCAAGAACGTAAAGCTTGTAGTACGCTCCAAGGTGACATACGCTCATAAGCTTCCACACCATAGCGATCGCGAGTTTCTGGTGGATTACCAGAAAGAACCACAGGTGTCGCTGATGGTGGTAACATTTGTAGAAGCGTTGCCAACAAAGCTTCGTCTCCACCATTTCCTTTACCATAGTAACCAGACAATAATACCCGCATAATATTTTGGATTTTAGATTTTAGATTAGCAAGTTTTTCATATGCACGCTCTTTCAATTCCCACTTGGATTATTCATATTTCTAGCGTTATAGAGTGGATAGCGGCTATTTGGTTAATCTGGAAATACGGCGAAGTAACAGGAAACCAAAGTTGGTGGGGATTATCTCTTGCCATGTTACCAGCCTTAGTCAGCGCTATGTGTGCCTGCACCTGGCATTATTTCGACAATCCCGAATCTTTAGAATGGCTAGTGACACTCCAAGCTACCATGACTTTAGTAGGTAATTTTACCCTCTTAGCCGCCGGAATATGGATTTGGCGTTCGAGTAAATCAATCAAAATATAAAAGTAGAGACGTTCCGTCGAAACGTCTCCTCATCACCCACCAAATAAAGCGATGATTTCAAAAGAAGCCCTATTTGCCCTATCACTGTTTCCCTACCTGGGTTTCTTGTGGTTTATTAGCCGCAGTGGGCAAATGCCTCGTTTAGCACTATATGGATTTTACGGCACCCTCGTTTTTGTCGCCGTTACCATCCCAGCAGGAATTTATGCAGTACTGCATTATGGTAAACCACTGGCAAATGTTGATTGGCTGCACGGGGGTGCAGAATTTTTTCTGACACTTTCTAATATTTTAATTGTGCTGGGTTTCCGGCAAGCTGTAATTCAAGAAACTAGGGAGTAGGGAAAATGGAAGTGATCCCAGCAATTGATATACTAGAAGGCCGCTGTGTGCGACTTTATCAAGGAGACTACTCGCAAGAGCAAGTTTTTAATGAAAACCCAGTGGCAGTTGCTCAACAGTGGGTTGAGCAAGGGGCAACAAGACTACACTTAGTTGATTTGGATGGAGCAAAAGCAGGTAAAATAGTTAACATTAAGGTAATTGAAGCGATCGCCACTACAGTTTCAGTACCAATTCAAGTGGGTGGTGGTTTACGTACACAAGCTACTGTGCAACAGTTACTTAATTTAGGTGTACAGCAGGTAATTTTAGGAACCATTGCTGTAGAGCAACCCCAATTAGTACAACAACTTTGCCAAGAATTTCCCGAACAGATTATTGTCGGTATTGATGCCCGCAACGGATTGGTAGCAACTCGTGGTTGGCAAGAAACTTCTGCAGTTTTGGCAACCCAATTAGCTGTACAAATGCAAGAATTGGGTGCTGCCGCCATTATTTACACCGATATCCACCGTGATGGTACTCTATCGGGACCAAATTTAGATGCTTTGCGAACACTGGCTGCTACAGTTTCCATTCCCATTGTTGCCTCTGGGGGTGTTAGTTCGATCACAGATTTGTTAAGTTTGCTAGCATTGGAACCACAAGGCGTGACTAGTGTAATTGTTGGTCGTGCGTTGTATACTGGTGATATATCTCTTAAAGAAGCGTTACGTGCAGTAGGTCCAGGACGTATTCAAGATATTCCACCTAATATTGATTTTTCTGCGTTTGCTTGACTTTGAACGCCCCAGCCCCCCTTGAAAAGCGGGGTTTAGTGCCCCCCCTTATTAAGGGGGGTTGGGGGTTCTTTTAAACCACCTGATAAACAAAGCTAAGACTTGCCCAATTATTGACATTTAAAATATAGGAATCAGTAGCAGTGATGTCGGTAACTGCACTAGCGTTATGTAAGTCTTGTAGAAGAGCTTGTGCTACATCTATTGGATTTAGTAGTGGTAGAATGCGCTGCCCATCTACTCTGGGATGCTTACCAGCAATCATCGCTAAAAGAGTTTGGGTAAAAGGAGCAGTACTAAATATTAGTTGGTTTTCACTGATAGAAGCAGGACCTTGCACTACCCATTCAAACCCAGAAGTGGTTTGTGGTATAGTAAGAGTCTGCCCTGGGGCTATGACTAAATCTTTAAGCATTCGTTGAGCATCGGAGTTATCAACTTCAGTATTCTTGAGCCAAGGATACAGTGCGATCGCCGTTCTACTGCTATTCAATCCCAACAACATTAAGTATACTGGGCGAGCGCTCATATTTTGCACACGGTATTGTATCTTACTACCAATAGATACTGTGGGGATCTTTTCTGTTTCGGGGCTATAGGGCTTTTTAGTTGATTCAGTACTGAGTTGGGATGTTTGTCTTTGCATCAGCATCCGAGGCAGTATATCAATGTTCTCTAAAGAACCCCTGATGCTTAAGCCCGAAGAACCTTCATTTTCTGTGAGTCGCCATAGCTTTGCCGCTAGTAGTGCATGCAGTTTTGGTGCTAACCTCTGTACTGCTGGTTTGACAACTTCCCCTGCTTCTCCTGAGGTATTGGGAATCAACTCGCAGCCCAGAGAAAATAAACCATAGCGATTTAGAGACACCATCGTTGATGTTGTCGAGGGCGAATCTTTAGTACTTACTTGTGCTAGCTTGCCAAATACATAATCTGCAGGTTGTTCCCCAGATGTTGCCAATGACACACGCGCAACTGTAGCAAAGCCTCCTGTAGCATCTACCCGTTCGATTCTTTCTAATTTAGGATCTAGAGCAACTGTTAAGTTAATATTGCGAGGTAATACTCTTACTGCTTCAGTGATGAGTTGTCCAACTTTTAGGGTTGTGCTGTCAGTATTATAAACAAGAGCTTTTGCTGTCAACCCGTTACGCGATCGTAATTGTACAGACGTGCCACCTCTCGTCTCTACATCATTAATGATTGTAAATAGAGAATTTACTCCGTAGTATTCCAGCACTTGTGGAGGTAATCCGCCCAACCAAAGTTGAACTGTTTTGCCATCCTCTTCAATTGCTGTCACCACTCCCTGTGCGCTCTTGGCATTTGCGCCTAAAATTTCACTCAGCGTACTTGATTGGAGATTTTTATCGTTTAAAAATGCTGGTTGTTGTTTACTACTCCCTAACTGCTGTATTGTACTTGCTGCACGAGAGATGCTGAATTTAATAGTCGTTGCTGGGGTAGCTTCCCATATATGTTGTGTTAAGGCGTAAGTAAATAATCCTGCACTAAAACCCGACATTTGCACTTCCATTGCCAATTGAGTGGGTTCGGAAGTAGCTGTGAGAACACAGGCGTTGTGTAGAGACGTTTCATGAAACGTCTCTATATCTGGTGCAACAATAGATGGTGAAATCTGGCAAACACGACTTCGCAATCCGATGGGTTGGGGATTCTGGGAATAGTAGTAGCTGGTATCCAATACTGCTATGACGTTATCTGTAGCAAGCGATCGCAACATTAACAGCAGTTTTTCTTCCAACAAGTAGTTGACTAATTTGTTCTCTTGTGTATTTACTGCCGCATTAACTAGAATTAGAGCATTTTGCTCCGACTGCTGTGTTTCTAATTTAACACGACTACCATAGCCGCTAAAGTGAAAAACGACTACATCACCAGATTTAACATTACTCAAATGCTCGACAAAAGCAGTTTCAATCTTGTCCGAAGTTGCTTGTTCATCGGTTAAACAGAGGATGTCTGATGATTGAAAACCACATTTGTGAATCAAAAGTTCCCGCTGCAATTCCACATCAGTAATACAACCACCCAGTGTAGAGACGTTCCAGGAAACGTCTTTATGCTGATATTTGTTTATACCAATCAACAAAGCAAATTTACGCGCACTAGGTTGTGCCAAAGCTTGGTAATAGAGATTTCCCAAGGACAACCACTCAGAGGAGGCAGCACCCAATACTGTGAGTATGGAGCCAAATCGTTGCAAAAAGTTTCGCCGCTTCATAATTAGCTATCAGCCCTCAATCCCTCAAATTTTGGTTTAAAAGACTAAGGACTGAATAACAAGTATTATTTTATACCTAATGTTTTCAGTTGTTTCTTCAACATTATACAGGCAGTTGCATTGCCCGTGCTAACTCTGCCGCTACTTCTGGACGAGAAAATTCTGGAGGCGGCAATTCACCCCGTCGCAGCATTTCTCGCACTTTTGTTCCTGACAAATGAATACGTTCCTCTGATGTACTGGGACTAGTTTTACTGGTTGCCATTTGTAGAGTGCGGGTGCAGTAGAAAGCATGTTCAAACTTCATTGGCACAATGCCCAATTCTTCAGGGGCAAACTCATCAAAAATGAATTGAGCATCGTAAGTACCATAGTAGTCGCCCACTCCAGCATGATCCCGCCCAATAATAAAGTGAGTACAGCCGTAGTTTTTCCGAATTAGAGCATGGAAAATTGCTTCTCGTGGACCAGCATAACGCATTGCTGATGGATTAATTGCTAAAATCACGCGCTCGTGGGGGTAGTATCTTTCCAGCAAAATTTCATAGCAGCGCATCCGCACATCAGCGGGAATGTCGTCTTCTTTCGTCGCCCCGACTAAAGGATGCAAAAATAAACCATCTACTATTTCCAGCGCACACTTTTGGATATACTCATGCGCGCGGTGGATGGGGTTACGAGTTTGGAAGCCAACAATGGTTTTCCAACCTTTGGCTTGAAATAATTCGCGAGAACAACTAGGATCGATCTGGTATTTGGGAAACAGAGGGTGGGGATCGCGTTCCAACAACCACACATCACCCGCCAGATTTACTGCACCTTGGTTGTATAGTACTTGTACGCCGGGATGATGCTCATCGTTAGTGCGGTAGACATTAATAGCTTCGCGGATTTTGTCATAGCGATACTTTTGAGTTAGTTGCAAAACCCCGATAAATCTACCCTCCGAGTTATCCAACCGAATCAAACCGCCTTCTTCAAGGCTCGCGGCTACTTCCTCTGTTACCGAAAGTGTAATGGGAATTGACCAAACAATTCCACTAGCCAAACGCATTTCTGTCACAGTGCGTTCGTAGTCTTCTTGGTTCATAAAACCAGTCAGAGGACTAAAACCACCGATCGCGATCATTTCTAAATCAGAAACAGCCCGCTCGTCAAGTTGCACTCTGGGCAGAAAATCGGCTTTGGAGAGAAATACTTGTCTTTGCTCCTGTGTAGCGATACGATTCACCAACTGCCCACCATGCGGTGCAATGCTTTCTAAATGGTTACTCAAGGTAGCCCCTTCTTTGTGTTTGCTAATTTTTTTTTAAGGTATGTATTTAAATTACCAAAATGTAGCAACACATAGAGCAAAGATTATAGATTAAACATCGTACTCCTTGATCCGGGGCAGCAGTCCGAATAGCGTGAGCAAGGAAATCGCGACGGCTACAACTGGGGCAACAATCTCAAAACCTTCCACATCCTTAAACCCCTGTGCAACTGCCTTTTCAAAAGCTTCCTTGTTGATATCTTGAGCTTTAGTGTGTTCCTTCTTGAATTGGTCGAACGCCCAATTTGACTCGCCTTTGTTGTAACCTGTAGATAGAGCGATCGCTTCTGTATGCTTACCACTTTGTTCCAACTGGCGGATTTGTTGGTTAATAGTTAAGTATGTGCCGAAATTAGACAAAGTTGCCAAAGCTACTTCTTTTTCACCAGGGAAGCTGATATTGTTGAGAACATTAGCCATCAAGCCTGAGAACCCATTCACCTGGTTGGTTTGCTTAAATGTAGCTACAACTGTCTCAAATGTTTGACCGTTACTTAATTTAGCTATTTTAGCAGCTTTGTCAAAAAAAGCTTGCTCGTGTTTGGCGGCAAATTCTTTATCGATTAAATAGCGACTTTCATCAGCATTGATACCGTAAGCCAAAGCGCGAGCTTCTCGCAGCATATACAGCGATGCAAAAGCATCCTCTTTTGCTACCTTCAAATTGTGGGAGCTAGAGAGCAATGCTTTAGTTGTGTATCCAAGAAAAACGAGCAAAATTACTGTTCCCGCCAACAGCATGGGATTAAGAATACGACGCATCCGATAGTTGAGGAACAGTTGAATGACGAACAGTATGCTAAGCAAGAGTAAACTAGATGTAATGACGAAAAATAAAGCTTGTGCCGTAGCAAACCGCTGCTCGTTATAAATAATTTCCAATTGTTTCCAGTTGACTAGCTCAAGGGCATCTGCTGCTGGTAAAAGCTTCTTATCCATAATTTCGGCTGCTTCTCGGTAAGCACTCACCACCCCTTGAGTATCACCACGTTCGTTAAAATCCCGCGCCCGCTGAATCTTAGCTATGTATTCGCCTAATCCCAGTTGCATAGTCTCAATGGGTTTGCGCTCTGCATCACCGTAGGTAATATTTTGGGCAGCAGCAATAATGCGATCGCTAAAAGCTCTACGTCTTTCTTCATAATCTTCAATAGCACGAGGATTTTGCCCTGGCTTCACAAGTAGTTCGTTCACAGCGTTAGCATCCATACCCAACAAGCTATCCTTAAGTCGCTGGGCAAGAAGAATACTTGGTGCTGAGTCTTTGCCAACTGTCTGGATGGCGTGACGCTGCTTTTGCACACCAGTTAAAGTGGCAAGGGCAAGCAGCAAACTAGCACCCCAAGTAACGTATAAACCTGCTTTGAGTAGTTGAGGGGTGGTAATTTGCCTTTTTGTCGGGATTAAAAAGCGTTGTGTGGAAAGAGTTTTTATGTTAATCATAATTAATAAGATTTAAAAGTGCTTCTTAACTTAAGTCGAGTCCAATGTCCAAGAGTAAACTCGTCACCGTCTTTAATTGGTACATCAACCATTGGAGTTAGTTCGACGCCGTTTAATTTAGTGCCGTTAGTAGAGCCGATATCACGCAAAATAAAAGTCCCGTCTGGCTGACGATTTAGCAATGCATGACGTTGGGAAACAGCGCTGTCGAAATCAAGAGCAACTTCTGGGTATACACCTCGTAATGTACTGTTGCGCCCAATTAGGTTGCTTTCCTTGTCGAGCTTGAAGGTAATAGGTTGTTGCACAGGTGCTTCTGGGCTTTCTGGGCTGCGCAGTGAGGGATCGACAATGGCGATAATTTCTAGAGATTGGGTGTTTCCCTGCTCCCCCACTCCCCTACTCCCCTCCTCAAGAGGCGGTACTTCTCCATGTGTCTTGGTGACAAAATTGTATCCGCAAATTTCGCAGAAGTCGCCGCTACTGGGGTTGTGTGGTGCTGTACAGGCAGGGCAGGTAATTTGTAGAGACTTCGTATTTCGCGTCTCTACAGTTATTGTTGGAACGGGAGTACCTTGGATTTTTGTGCCGCATTCTGAACAATAATCTGGTTCGGTTGAGGAGTGTCCTTTTGGACATTGATAGATAGACATAGCTAGGATTTGGGAATGCGGGTGGTTTTGGTAGAGCGGGTTTCTAGTGCCATTGCGTCTTCTAGTGCTACATCTCGTTTCAGTCGCACTGTGCCAGTTGCTGGATCTTCGATCTCGACTACTTTTTTCAGTAATTTTGCGGTTGACTCGTTGCCAGATTCATGCGCAAGTTGTACTGCTCTTCCTAGTTTGGCTGTGGCAAGTTCTATACTGCCGCGATCGCGTGCTTCTAATCCTTCTTGGATTGATTGCGCTAGTTCTGCTTGTCCAGTATAATGTGCGACTCTTCTATCGATTTTGGTAGATTTGGCATCGTCGTCTGTCCAAATTGCCAGAATACGTGCTTCGGCAACTTTTGTTTCTACGTCGTTGGCGGTGTAAATTAAACTGGCTCTACCTGCTAACATTTCGTCGCCTACATTACCTGGCTGTATTTGAATACAGAAGTGGTAGTCGCGGGATTCGTTGTTACCCCAAGCACCAGTTGGGTAATCACAAACTTGGGGTTTAACTACTTTGGCACGGTTGCTCAGATCGACAATATCGGGGCTAACCTGTTTGCAAAATAGCACTTTAGCGCTTTGGGGAGTCCACAGGCGTAGCGCCACATCGCTGACGTTTTTGCTCATGGCTTTTGCTAAAATTGTTTGGAAGTCAGCTTCAATCATTGCCGCGTTGGGGATAATGTCTGTTGTTCCCAGTAGTTTTGCGGAAATGTGTTGTAGCTGTTTTACCCGCCAATCTGTTCCCACACCGCGACAGTCACACTGGAAAACTCCTTCACATGTTTGTAGAACTTTCAGCAGTTGTGTTTCGTCTGACTCGTCGTTTTGCCCATCGGTAAGAAGCAGCGCTTGACGCAAGGCATTAGGCATTGTTTCAAATTGTTTTAAGGCTTCAAACAACCATTTAGAAATTACCGTGCCACCATTTGCTGAGATTTTTTTGATCGCAGCGCTCGCTCGCGCTTTATTATCAGGAGTAGCTTGTGACACCGGAAAAATCAGATGAGCTTTACTTGCTCCGGTAACAATAAAGAAAGACGCATCATCAGGCAATAAATCCACGATTTTCACCATCGCCCCCTTAGCAGCCTGAATCTTCTCACCCCCCATTGAGCCAGAGATATCGCAGATAATTCCAAACAGTCTGCCCACCATAGGAGCCGCCGCTACTCCTTCGCCACCTACATTCGTAACTGTCATAATCGCATGGACTTCCTTCGCTCCCTGCGTTAAAAATTGGTTTTGAAATACTTCAGCTTTAAATTGAGTAGTCATAGAATTTTATTCAATAAATAAGATAATGTATGTACTTTAAAACCTGTTACTGTTTTTTTAATTAAAAATTTTAGGTTAAGGGAAATAATCGTGCATTTACTGAAGCCATTTTTCAATCCCCAAGTTACGTAGTGGTGGCAAATCTTTTATTGCTTGCTCAAATACTGAAGTTTCATTGAAGTAATCATATAAGTTTAATAAGTGTATTTTGATCCACTTTCTGTGATAGACATTCGTATGAATTTCTTCAAACTCTTTCAATCTTGGCTCAAACCCCCTTGTATAACCAGTTGCTGATAGTACAACACCTATATCTGCTCTATGACGTACAAGTTTTGCATACAGGTTATCAGCATAATCTGCATCCAAAGGCTGACTTTCTAATTTGGATTGAAAATATATTTTGCTTCCTTCAAGGAATCCAACTCCATCAATGCCACCATCTTTACCAACTCTACCAGGTTCTAGTCCTAGATGAGCCGCTGCACGCCTCCCAAGTTCTCCCTTTGTTGATGGATCAAGGCTAATAATTGCGTCAATTAGTTTTCTAGTTACCCAGTCGTTTGTCATAGATGTTCATTATTTGTTTTAGCATTAATCAATCGCTCATGCAACAGTTGAATACCTATTACAACACACTGAGAAAGTTGATTTGTTGCGCCCGACTCTTTTAGTCTATGTAAAGTGTCTGGTGTAACTTTTATTTTGAGCGAGTGTGAACCAAGACTACTAGGATACTCTTCAAGTTTGCTCACAGACACTTGCTTATTTTGAGCATAGAAAAGAGCATACTTAATTGCCGAATTTAGGGTAACTTCAAAACCTAATCCTAAAGCTTTGCGGATTGCTCCTGCCATATTTTCTTGAGCTTCGGTAATCATGATCGTGAACTGTGTAGGTTTTTCAACCTCATTAATCGGCTGAGTCGCCTCTGCTACAACTTGTTCAACATAAGCTTTTTCAGCTTCAATTTTTTGATTGTCTAGCTGATTCTCTTTTAAGTTATTAGATAGAGATTGATCTGCTAATGAGTTAGCAGTGTTTTGAAGCTCTTGATTTTCTAAATGCATATATATTACTCCTCTAAATTTCTAAAATTGAACAAAAATCTTGATACAAATCTTCACAACCTGTATAATCCCAGATATATTTTCTATCTTCATAAACAGCAAGAGACATTTCATCTTGTAAATCTCTAATAGCTAAAGCTACACGACAGGATTGCGGTTTGTCTTGAACTTGTTTTAGAGCTTCCAAAACAACATCTTGCTTCACTCCAAGAGGAACAATTATTACTTCAAAAGAATAACCGTATTTACTTTCAAGTAAAGCAACCGCTGAGAGAACTATAGGTAATTTATTTAATGCTTTCCGTCGCTGAGATTTATTAACTGGGATGAGAACAACATCAGGTTGATTGTAAATAATTGCGTGAATTGTATTCAAAAATTCACTGTCAATATCAATTACAATGTGGTCATACTCTTCCAAATTAACAATATTTGTAATTTTTTGCCGCTTCTGATTATCAAGAATTGATAAGCTATCCCCAACCTTTAATAATTCATACTGATTGGGCATTCGATTTGCGTAAAATTGCCATGAGTCTGCCTGATCGTCACAGTCTATTAGAAGGGTTGTTCTACCTGACTGAGAGCTAAGTACTCCTGCCGCATGGATAGCCAACGTTGTCTTTCCTACACCTCCACTATTATGAGTACAGAGAATAATCAATTTGTTCCTCCAGCCAGTGATAACGATACCATTTTTGTGAAATTATTAAAGTATATATTGACACTAACATACTCCTAAAGATAGTATAGCAACGCTGATATTGTCATGACCGCCGGAGCTTAGAGCAAATTGCACCAACCGTCGCGCCACAGCAACCGCATCCTTATCACCATTGACAATTGCCTCAAGTTGTAGTAGCTCCGGCGTGTAATTCCATAGTCCATCGGTACACAGCAGCAGATGCCCAGAACCGGGAATTTGAAAGTTGACAATTGAAGGTTCCGAGTTCTCCGCATCTGCCCCTAGCCAACGGGTAATCGCATGAGCATGAGGCGATTTTCTCGCTTCAACTTCGCTCATTTCACCCACCGACACCACATCATTAAGCCAAGAATCGTCCTTAGTTAATTGCTGTACGCAATGAGGAGAAATCCAATAAGCGCGACTATCACCCAGCCAACCAATAGTAGCGGTGCTGTCAACAACTACCGCCGCAACAATAGTAGTTGACGGCGGCTCAGTCCCCGTAATACTAGTGTACTCAATAGCACATACAGATGTCATTGCCTCAGCGATCGCCACCTTCATCGCATTTTGTTGAGACGCTTGCCCCCCGATATTCGGGGGGTTAGGGGGTTCAACAGCATTAGTCAGCGCCCTACAGGCAGTTTCCGCTGCAGCCTTAGCAGCCAATTCAGGAGACTGGGAACTCGAAACACCATCGCAAACAACAAGAACATAAGTATTGCGATCAATACAAGCGCAAGCAACATAGTCTTCGTTACGCTGATGTCTTAACCCTCGATCGCTCACACCAGCCAAATTGACACAAGGCACAACCTCAAACCTATCATCCTGCAGATTTTCTTGTCGAAATCCACACCTGAAACAAAAGCCATCAGCATCAATTTCCTCTAGTGGCGCACCACATTTTTCACATCCCCCTGTAGATGAGATGACATTCAAAGGTGTACCGCATTCTTCACAAAAGCGATCGCCAACTTGTACTTTAGTGCCACATTTTGAACATTGCATAGGAATCAGGAGTTGGGTTCTTCTTAGCGCCTTAGCGTCTTTGCGTGAGACAAAAAATAATCCAAAATCCTTAAAACAGAGTTTTTGGACGTACACGGTTAGCTTCATCAACTAGGCGAATCTTCTCGTCTGCAGTTGATAGGTGTGCCATATCGCGCAGGGCTTTTTCTAACCCTTTGCGTAGATACACTTCCTGAAGTGACTGACCCATAATTGAGACATCGTTTGTGGGCGAAAGTACTTGGGAAGTGAGCAGATATAAGGCAGTTTCTAATACCTGCTTTGTTAACTGGTATCGTTCCATACCCTTAATAGTAAGTGCCTCAATAGCGGTTGAAGCTTCTTGAAGTTCTTTCGCTCCAGGAGGGGAATGGGAAGTATCAATCAGTGAACGGGCAATTTCCACACGCGATCGCGTATATAAATTAGCAGTGGGCGGTACGCGCTCTAATGCAGCTACTGCACCCTTTCTATCTCCTGTCGCGCATCGGCAACGAGCTAGACCAAACGCTGCCGAAATATAATTGGGATCGGTACTGGACACTATGTCATACATGTGAATTGCTAGTGGAAAATTACCTGCACTTTCAGCAGCTAAACCAAGTGCTAATTTAGGAACCAGTTCCCCAGGTAAGTCAAAGTAAACTTGATCGAAAGTGGCTTGAGCTTCCTTGGCTTTGCTCTGTGCCATTAAGCTTCGTCCCCTGTACCACAGTACTCGCCAATCCCAAGGATCTTTTTGTTCAACTTGCTGCAAAATTTCTTCTACTTCGGCATCACTACCTGTGTCAATCAAACTGTTTGCCAAACGAAGCAGTGCTTCTGATGAATCAGGAAACTGCTGGATAACATGTCTTAAACTAGTAACTCTTTGATAGGGATCGGCAATTGCACTGGCGTTAAGTACTGCGTTGAAACCAGGTTCAGTGGTATCCAGCATCGGCATGGGCAACTGGTGATAGTCGGCTTTGATTAAATCCAGGTGGCTACTGTTTGTCAGTGCCAGCATGTCGCCACCAAAAAGCTTACTAGAGGCTGGGCGCGGTGTGTTTGTTTCTGTGGCAACTATCTCTCGCAGTACACCAAGTAGTTGTTCTGCCATTTCATCAGCAGACTGAAAGCGCTCATCGGGATTTGCTGCTGTCGCTTTAAGTAAAAATCGATACAGTGATTCTTGTTGGGCGAACAGCGGTTCTTCTTGGGGACTGGGCAGAGTATGTAAATGTTCTTTGCTAAACCCTTTGATGTTGGTAAGCAAAACAGCGAGAGTTCTACCAATGGTGAATAAATCTGATACTACGGTAGGTCCTTCACCTGCTTCCGGGGCGCTGTAGCCGACAGTGCCGTAAATATCTCCATCTGGATCGTCAATGCGTCGCACGCCGCCCAAGTCGATTAACTTCACATCGTTGTCTTCAAGCATGACGTTATCTGGCTTGAAGTCGCAGTATACTAAACCCAAGGAGTGTAGGTAAGCAAAAGCACTTAATATTCTGTGAATATACGCTATTGCTTCTCCTACTGGTAACGGTCCTCGCTCTTTACGAATTTCTTTCAGCGTCTTGCCGCCAACATACTCCATGACGATGAAACCTTCACTACCATGATTGACAAAGTTGTAAATGCCAACGATGTTAGCGTGTTTGACGGCTGCTAAAAACTGACGTTCTGCTACCGCTACTGCGGCACTCGCAGCATCTTCGCTGTTTAGCAAACCTTTGAGTACTACGTAACGAGACAGTGTTTTGTCGAAGCCTAAATAAATCCAGCCTAGTCCACCGTAGGCGATCGCTCCTTTGACTTCATATTGTCCTACTACCAAATCTCCTCGTTGGAGAGAGGGTATAAAGGAGTACTTTTGTCCGCATTTCGGGCAAAAGCCTTTCTCTCGGTTCAGGGAGTTGTTGCAATTCGAGCAGAAGCGTTTGTTTTGAGGAACCTTCGCCTCTGCCATGATTGCTTTTTCTGGTTCTGTCGAAGGCAGTTCTGGCACAGATACAAGTCCAGCACCAAGTTGCTTGCGGCTGCTTCCTTTGGAGGTATGGCTCGTGCGCCGGGAACCTTTGGAGCGGTTGGTGAGTGGCGAGGAACCTGTGGTAGTACTTGCGCTTGGTGATGTCACTGTTTTTGTGGGAATGCTGGCACGTAGAGACGTGCCATGGCGCGTTTCTACATTTTTGGTTTCAGCATGTCCGCATACGTTACAATAGCTATCTTCGATGATGCCGTTACACCCTTTACGTTGACAGCTTGCGCCTTCCATTGAGAGTTTCCTTTGGAGTCAGAGGTGAAGAATTAAATTGGAACCACAGATGTACACAGATGAACACAGATAGAACATCTGTGTGTATTTGTGTTTATCTGTGGTTTTATGTTCATACAATTGACTTTTATTCAAGATTGATTATTTAGGCGTTTTTAATTAATGGGTTAAATCTTTTTTAACTCATATTTTGTTTTTTGATAAGAGACGTTCCGACGGAACGTCTCTACAGCGTTTCTCGTATTGAGATACTAACTCTGCGGCTTTAGACAAAGGGGTTGGTTGGGTGTAAAGAAGTTGTTGAGCTTGAATTGCTAGTTCAGCTAGGGTGCTATCTTCTGCTAGTCCCCGCGCTAGGGCTTTGGCTTTGAGGGCGTCGAGTCGTCCGCGCAACTCTGCTCTTGTTTCTAAAGGTGCTTTGTTTGCTGCGTATACTTTTTGGGTTACTACAATATATTCCTTCACTTTGGCTGTCCAGTTTTCCAGACCGATACGCACTGGATTTATCAAACCTTCGTTAAATTTTGTTTCGAGTCTTTTTAGCCATGCGGAAAGTGCGTCAATCTGCTCGTTTGCCAAGGGTGTTTGTAACGTGGAATGGTCAACTACTTTTAATGTGCTATCTTGAAAAGCTGTGGAAGCTTGGCGATGAAGTTCGAGCAATTGTGATTGTAATTGGTAAGCTTGAGCAAAACTCTCTCTTATCTGTGTTTGCTGTTTTGCTAACTCTTCCAAGGTTGTTTTTACTCGCTCTATCTGCGGCTGAATTTCTGTGGTAAAATCTTCTCTAACTCCCAGTGGGTCTGTTTCTATTCTGTGACGCAGGAAATTAATCTTTTGAGTGGCGTCGCAAAGTTCTGGTAGCGAATCTACGCTTAGGGAGTCAGCCAAGTTTTGCAGATGCTTTATTTCGGCTTGTGCCATATTCAGCATAGGTTGCAAGCGCGTCCAAGCTTCGTCCACAGCTAAAACCACAACTTTTGCAACATCGAAGGCGTTTGTCATTAACTGTAGCAAGTCTTGGGGAGCGATCGCATTACTTATTTGTGCCGCGCTGAAAAGACTTCTTTGTGCCAATGGCGTTTGTACAACTGCTAACTGAATTGATGGTGTGGTGAGAATTTGTTCAATTTCTTGGAGCTTTTGCTGTGAACCTATAAACCGTGGTATTGATGAGCGCAGTTGATTTGCTTGATTGATTGTGTTTACAAGTAAGTCGAAATACCCAAACAAGTCGTTCATCGCCTTTAGGGCGGGAGAGACACGCGCATAGGTAACACCCTGTAGAGACGCGACATGTCGCGTCTCTACACCAGTCAGCCGTTGGTAAGTCGGCAATCCATGTAAGTCGATCAGGTTTTGACTTACATGTTCGATTTTTTTGTTCCACTCAGCTAGTAATTGGTCAATTTCGTCAAGAGTCATAGGAATGGGGCATGGTAATCAATAATTTATTTCTACTCCCTATTCCTTATTTCTTAGCTTAATGGTTCAATTATGCCGCCACCCAAAACTTTTTCCCCGTCGTACCAGACTGCGGCTTGTCCTGGGGTTATACTGAACTGGGGTTCATCAAACACTAGGCGCACGCGAGAGTTTTCTAGGGGAATGATTGTAACTGGTACAGCGGGTGAGCGATAACGAATTTGCGCTTCAGCTTTAATGGGGGTTGAGGGTTCGGCAATCGATACCCAGTTTACCCTTCCTACTGTACATTCTGGTTGTGTTGCTTTGGTGCGATCGCCTACAATTACTTTGTTGTTCACCGCATCCAAGCCAATCACATACAACGGTTCAGGGGCAGCGATACCTATCCCTTTGCGTTGTCCTATTGTGTAATGATGGACACCATCATGTTGCCCCAATACTTTGCCTGAGGCATCCACAATTTCCCCTTGTTTGGGTGCTAGATACTTGTCAAGAAAAGCACGCATCGAACCGTTACTTTCTACTAAGCACAAGTCTTGACTTTCCGGCTTATCTGCGGTTTTTAACCCGTATTCTGCCGCAATACGCCGCGTGTCGCTTTTTTCCAATTCTCCTAGAGGAAATACGGAACCTGCTAATAAATCTTGCGACAAGTCATAGAGAAAGTAAGATTGGTCTTTATTGCGGTCAACTGCTCGCAGTAACTGGTATCTTCCCGTAGTATCATCATAGTGAATGCGGGCATAGTGACCAGTCGCAATTTTGTCAGATGCCAAATTACGCTTTGCATATTGCAGCATGGGACCAAATTTTACAGTCTTATTGCATTGGGAGCAAGGCAATGGGGTGATACCAGCACTATAACCAGCTACTAGGTAATCTACAATGTTAGTCTGAAAGACTTCGCGGATATCAACGATGTGATGGGGGATGCCCAGTTGTTCACAGATATAAGCCGCGTCAATCATGCCTTCAGAGCAACACTGTCCCTTCCCTTTCATCAACCAAAGGGTTAAACCAATTACCTCATAACCTTGATTGTGGAGGATGGCAGCAGCGGTGGAACTGTCAACGCCACCGGAAAGACCAACTACGATGTTCATACCTGTAAAAATTGCTAGGCAGCTAACTCTAGGCTAACATTTTGTAGTCTTATTGCCTGCTGTTTGAAGATGATTAATACTGTAGTGTAGATTAACACAGATAATGATCTCAATGTTCTGCTGTGACTGTCACTATGTTGAGCGCAATACCAAATCAACTAATCGCATTTACTCATTTGAGCCGAGCATACTGGATAACATCTTTGTTACTGGGGGGGTGGTTGGCGCTTATCCCTCACTTGACTACGCAGGCGCAAATCAAAAGTGACGGTGTTTTACAAGCTCAAGTCATTGATTTTGTACCACCTCCTCCCTCAAATAACGAACCATTACCACCACTACCAGTAGATCGAGATGGTTATAGGGTTCCGCCTGTAAACACAAATCCCCAAAGGTATTATCAAAATCGAGCTGGTTACAAAGTTTTCATTAATAGTAGTAGCTATCAATTACTGCAACAAGTGCGCAATCAAGTTGATCGAGGAGCTTTTAGAACCAGTTATCAAGGACGTTCCGTAATTCAAGCTGGAGCATTTAGCACACGAGCAAGTGCTAATAGGCGTTTGGAGCAACTACGAAGTATAGGTATATATAATCTCAGCAGTACTTACACAAATAACGGTCAAGGTAGACCTAACTTACCAGATCAAGGCGATTATAGCAGGCGTTCTCGGAATTATTACGTGGTGATTCCTGCTCTTGGGGAAGATTTATTTGCCCTGCGAAACCAAATTAATCGCAATGTTGGACAAAATAATATAGAGGTGGTTGCTAGAGAACAACCGCGAGGACCTCATGTAGCTGTTGGACCTTTTTATCAGCGATCGCTTGCCGAACAATGGAATAAATATCTACGAGATCAAGGCTATAGGGGCGCTAGGGTTTATTACGGCAAGTGAAGAGAGTGAGGGAGTGGGGGAGTAGGGGAGTTTGTGAGAGAAATTAAGCGTTTTTGTACCCAAGATTCTTTTGTTTGGTTAATAACAATGTTGATGCATGATAGGCAAGAACAAATTTCCCAAGTAGTTGTTACCTCCGCGCAAATGCGTGAAATCGAAGGGCGGATTTTTGCCGCCGGAATGCCTGTAGCAGCTTTGATGGAAAAAGTGGCGATCGCGATCTCTCGTCGCGTTCAAGAATTAGGTTCGCATGGGAGTAGGGGAGTGGGGGAGATGATCCGAGAACAACTACCCCTCCGTCCAAGACTATGTGTAGGGATTCTTGTTGGTCCGGGTCATAATGGTGGTGATGCTTTGGTGGTTGCTCGTGAGTTACACTTTCGTGGGTATGAGGTTTGGATTTACTCACCTTTGTCTAAGCTAAAAGAATTAACACAGCAACACTTTCTGTATGCTCAGAGTTTAGGAATTCCTTGTTACCAAGAAATTGAGCAACTGCCTAATTGTGATTTTTTGATTGATGGTTTATTTGGATTTGGCTTGGAAAGAGCGCTTACAGATCTAATTGCATCTGCAATCAATCAGATAAATGAGTGGAAAAAACCTATCATCAGTATCGATTTGCCTTCGGGTTTGCATACGGATACAGGAGAAGTGTTAGGAACTGCTATTCGCGCTACGTACACTTTTTGTTTGGGTTTGTGGAAGCTGGGTTTGTTGCAAGACCAAGCTTTAGAATATGTAGGCAAGGCTGAGTTGATTGATTTTGATATTCCTTTGGCTGATATACAAGCTGTATTGGGATCGCCCAGTGTTAAGCGTATTACCCCCAAATCGGCTCTGTCTACTTTGCCTTTACCTCGTCCAACGGTAACTCACAAGTATAAAGAAGGACATTTACTGCTAATTTGTGGTTCGCGTCGCTATGCGGGAGGAGCAATTTTAACCGGATTGGGTGCGCGTGCCAGTGGTGTGGGAATGCTTTCTATTGCTGTACCAGAATCTCTGAAACCCCAAATGAGCGCACAGTTGCCAGAGGCTTTAATTATCGGATGTCCAGAAACTCCATCAGGGGCGATTGCTCAACTAGAATTGCCCGAAAAAACCGATTTGAGTTCATTTAATGCGATCGCTTGTGGTCCGGGTTTAACAAAAGATGCTCATCCTATTTTACAACAAGTATTAGATAGTACTAGCCCTCTTGTTCTTGATGCTGATGGTTTGAACATTCTGGCGCAAATGTCCACAATAACCACGTTACAAAAGAGACAAGCGGCAACAGTACTAACACCCCATGCAGGTGAATTCCAACGGTTGTTTCCTGATGTTCCCGACGCCAAGAAAGATCGGGTTGTGGCAGTACGGGAAGCAGCAGTACAAAGTGGCACAGTGGTATTATTAAAGGGGGCAAGGACAGCGATCGCCAATCCCCAAGGAGAAGTCTGGATCAATCCTGAAAGTACCCCAGCTCTAGCGCGTGGTGGAAGTGGGGATGTGTTAACTGGCTTACTCGGTGGCTTGTTAGCACAAGCTAACTCTAAGCATATTACCGTAGAAGAAATTGTCGCCACAGCTGCTTGGTGGCACGCACAAGCAGGAATTTTAGCTGCACAAGAGCGAACAGAATTGGGAGTGGATGCTTATACACTTACGCAATATTTAATACAGGTGTTGTTAAAATGGAGCATCAGGTCGGAGAATGATGAGATGATGACGGGCGCGAGAAGCACCTACATAAAGCAAATTTTTAAGATTGCGGACATTATTTAAATCAATTTCAATTAAAATGACAACAGGGGTTTGGTAGTGCCTACAAATGAGTGCAGGTGGTATGAAAGCAGCTTATAAAAATGCTCGCTTATAAGCAGTTCGGAGAAATTCTGTACGTTTATTTACAAATTGTCAAACAAAGAGTGACAAGAAAACTAAAGACCGTAAAAAAGTTCTGGGTAAAAGGAGTGAGCGAAGATTTTCCAGCTATGCACTCAAAATACATCTTATATTGAACGATTAAATCTAAATCTTCGCCAGAGGATTTCGTACTTACATAGAAAGATCCTTGGGTACTGTAAAAAGCAAGCTAACTTGAATCGCATACTTTGGATTAATTTATTCGACTACAATTATGTGCAATTTCATCGAAGTTTACGAATTGACTTAACTAGACAAAATAATAAGTTTCAGAAAAGATATAAAGAAATGACTCCGGCTTCGGAAAATAGGGTTAACAAATATTAAGCATTCCTCTGCTAACAAGTGCTTTGTCAATGGCATTTGTGAGTTTAACTTTAACTCGAACTGCGCCCATAGTACTAGTGGTAGGATGAGAACGATTGAGATTTACCATGATCTGTGTTTTCTAGAAAATTATCTAAGGGGAATTTGTTAATTCCTGAATTAATTGTTCAGGAGTCATAATTCGAGGATTAACAACTGAAAAATCTTGAGGATTGCGGGTAACAATGGCATCTAATTGATTCACTATCGCAGTACTGTACTGAATGGCATCTTCAAAATCCCTAAAGTTGGCAGCTAGTGCCATTGTTATTGCTACCTGATCTACTGTGGCTACTTGACAGAAAGTAACTAACTGTCTCAAATAATTAAGTGTCCACGCTCTACCTCTCACCCTACGGATAATATAATACAAATCACTAAAAGTTGAGGCTGAAACATAACCTTCTACCTGCTTTTGCTCAACCAGTACTAAAACTTGTTCGCTTGTTTCCAAATATGGATGACGCTCAAGGGCATCATCCACAATGATGTTTGTATCTAACAGGATTTTCACAAATTATGTTTCTCCTTCAAATACTCCCACTTAGCTTGATCGGCGTCAAAGTCTGGTGGAACAGGAGGAGCATTTTCAAATAAATCCCGAAATGCTTTCACCTTTGATTTCCTTTTTGGTGTCTCTGGTTGTGATTCAGTTTCTGGTACTATGGAACTCTCCTCTGCTGGAACTACCTGCAAGACAATCACCTCCACATCTCCAGGGGGCATTTTTACAGGTTCCGTAATTACTAAGTTACCTGATGTATCAATTTTACCATTTATTTTATAAGCTTGCATGATATTTCTCCTAATACTCTGTTTATAGAATAGCCTGTACTCTTAAAATGGAGCATCAGGTCGGAGAATGATGAGATGATGACGGGCGCGAGAAGCACCTACATAAAGCAAATTTTTGAGATTGCGGACATTATTTAAATCAATTTCAACTAAAATGACAACAGGACTTTCTAAGCCTTTAAAATAATGAATGGTATTGCATCTAATTTCATTATTACTAATGTCAGCATCTGCTTTAACTCGAAATTTACCTAACAGTTGATTTTGCAACGCTTGTTTACGTCTAGTTGTGAGAATAACAATATCTTTGGTAGCAATTTTCTCTTCCTCGACGAGGCGATAGAGAATACTACTAAGAGTATTTTTTAATTGATTATCATTTCTATAGTAGTGTATTTCAACATCTCGTCCTACTGGTCCTGCTGGTGTTGTAGAATGGGTTCCAGCATAAAACTCCAAAACATAGGCATGTATCTTTTGAGTGTTGCGACAGTTTGTGGTTAAGGAAAAGGGAGTTTCCTCTAAAGGAGGTTGCCATCCTTTCTTGCCAAAAATGTTTTGATTGTCGTCATAGAAGAAGTAGAATATCCCATTATCAGGATCGTTGAGTAAAAACTTTAGTGCTAACCACCAGTGTTCGCAAAAATCTTGTCCTTCATCTACAATTACTGCATCAACATGCCAGTTGAGTTTGTCAGATGCTTCTACTAACAAATTAGGATAAACTTCTTTAAACAGCTTATCTTCAGGAATTTCGTCGTTATTTGGTGCAAAACCTGCTTGGCGAAACAGTTTTTCACAGATACCGTGAAAGGTGTAAACGTGCAGATTTTGTTTTTGTCCAAGGCGCTGACGCAAAGTTAGTGCTAAAGCTTTATTATAACAAGTTAGTAAAACACTAAATCCCTGCTCGTTTAGGCGACGAGCTTTTTCTAGTGCTAACAAAGTTTTACCTGAACCTGCACAACCACTGATGGCAACACGGCGATGTCTTGCTAAAAAATCTAATATATTGATTTGTTGATCGACTAGGTTTATAAACTTCCGCTCGTCTTGAATGAAAGGCTGTACAATAGAAGAAACTGTTGATGGGCGGAGAATTTTGACGAGTTGTTCAACTCCTTTGGCATCAAGATCACTTTTAGTATGATTCTTCCCGCGCCAGTAATTTAGTACTGCTGTTACCCAAGCTGATAAATTATTTAAATGGCTGCAATCCATGATGATTTCAGCAGGAGCGTGAAGAGGAAGTTCGCCTTTCAATTCCACATCAGGAAAGGCAACTGCGTAACCTATCGGAATCCAAGTCTTTCTCCAGTAGGGTTTCTCTTTCAGCAAATCGATCAAACTATGCATACTTTCGCACGCTTGTTTGAAGGGATCTTTTACAATGTGGTGGTTGCTGTACCACTGATCTTCTTTGCCATCGTAGCTGATTTTGCCTCCTTTAACTTCTAGTACTAATATGCCTAATTTTGGACAAGCAATTACAAAGTCAGCTTCTCCATCTTTGGCTCCGTTGCGTGTGTCTTTCAGTTGCCAGGGAACTTGATGAAAGACTGTGAAATTATCTGGTAGATGCTCCTGAAATGCTTTGTATAAAAGCTTTTCTGCTTTGCTCTTTACGTCAGAGCGCAGGTTTTCAGGAAACATTTGCGCCACAATACACCTCTATTTTTTTTTAGTCTTAGTTTTATGTTTCCCATAAATTTAGAGAAGATAACAATTTTATTGAACCGCCAAGACGCCAAGAGCGCCAAGAGAAGAAATAGAGTACCAGAATTAGTCGGTTAGCGTCGGCTGTGTTTTTGCTTTGGTGTTTGCTGTTTATTTGTGCGATCTTGTTGTTGGGTGGCTCTTGATTCGATTTGAAATTCTGGGATTTCCCATAGTTGGGTTTCTTCGAGGTTGTATTGTTCGCAAACGAGTGAGAGGCGTATGCTGTTTGTGGTGACTGGGTTGACTGAATGGGTGAGGTTTCCTTGGAAGAGGAGTAGGGTGTTGGGTTGGGGAGGGATTTTGGCGATTGAGTGTTTGTGCTCGCGCAATACAAGTTCGCCTCCTTCTATGTCTGGGGGTACTGCTATGTAAAGTACGCTGACGATGTTGGGGGGTTCGATGGTTTTGCAGTATGATCTTAGGGAACGATCTATGTGGGGATCTACGCGAGAGCCTGATTTTAGTAATAGGGGGTTGAGGTAGAAGGCGTTGCACTCTGGTTGTAGTGCGACTTTGAGGTACTGTTTGAAGTAGGGGAAGCGTTGTTCTACTATTTCTATGTGCGATCGCCTGAATACGACGGAAAATCCTTTGGTTCCGACAAAGTCACGGTTGAGATTGTTTGTCGTAAAGTAAGGACATGCTAATATCTGTCCTTGCAACTCGTTGAGGTAGTTTTGCGGAAATACGTTTTGATGTTGGTGATAGTAGGTTAGCATGAGTTGTTAGTTTATGATTTGTGGTTCCAGGCAGTTGCAGCGATGATTTGAGCGTTGGTATCATCTAGGTAAAATTCGTATACTGGTACGCCAGTTCGTTCACAGCGCAATGGCTCTATGATTTTGGTGAAGGGGTTCCAAACAGCGGTGACGGTGCGTTTGGTTTTTTTACGAACTAGTTCACACTGTATGTGAACTGTGGGTAGGTGAATTACCATTACACTATATAATGAAGCTTCTACTTTTAATGCATACCGTTCTTGTAAGTCTGCCAATTTGCGTTCTAGTTCTTTGTTGGTGGCATCTAACCGAGCTAGTTCTCTTTCTTTGTCTTCTCCTTCTAAGTGGCGCGATTGAATTCGGTTGTTGATTTCGTAAGCGATGGTGTCGTAGTATGTTTTGAGTCGGTCTTCGTCTCTGGCTTTTGCCCTAGCTAACTTTGCCTGCCATTTCTCTAAATCGGATTGCACTAGTTGAGCACAGGTTTGCTCTATTAAACGGGAAATTTCTTCTACTGATTTTTGTGAAATTGCTTCTGGATGCTCTACCATAATACGGTCAGCTTCCCAAAATAGTGCATCCCCAATATCGATGGGAGTAACTTGAGTCAGTTCGTTGATGATGAAGGAAACCATGCCGACTCTTTTTTCATCGGCTTCAGCAGTATATGCTACATGACACCACAAATAACGAGTTGTCGCTGGTTTTGCCTCGATGAAATGAATTAAGCCGTTTTGAGGTTTAATGGTTTGCAGGAGTTGTTTGTCGAATCCGGTGGTTTTCAGGTAGCCGTCGTAGTTGATAGCGATCGCACATACTGAACCCCGATTTCCCAATAAGTTTTCAAATCTATTCAACAATTCCGAGTGATATGTGACAAAAACACTATTAGGTACATCGGCTTTTGTTGTTAGTGTCATTTCTTCGGGTAGGTGCAACTGTTTGGCAATGTTGGCAGTCAGCAGCACTGTCATTTGGTTGTCACCCTCTGCTTCGGCGACTCCATCATATAAGGATACTAATTTTGACAGGGTGGAAAGAATTGGATCGGACATCAAGCTTCAAATTCCTCGCCAAAAATCTGTTCATCCAGTTCTTGAGTTTGCTTATACTGGTCTTTTGCTTTTAATAAATTATCAGCTAACGAGTCAAAAGCTGTATCTAATTCTGGTTTTGCTTGATGCTTCAGCCAAATATCCATAACGATTTCACTAAAGTCAAATTCATCGTCCACATTACCCAAAATCGTTTCTATCTCTCCTACGACTAACTCGAACATATTTATTTTGTCGTGAAGTATACGCAAGATGTACTCTTCTATGCTATCTTTGAGACAAAAATTAAAGATAAATACATCCTGGGTTTGTCCGATCCGGTGGATTCTCCCAATGCGCTGCTCAATTTTCATCGGGTTCCAGGGCAAGTCATAGTTAATAATGACGTTGGCAAACTGGATGTTACGCCCTTCTCCCCCTGTTTCGGATGCTAGGAGTACAGAAACATTGTCTCGAAATGCGGCGATCGCTGCATCTTTATCTTTCAGAGACATGCCGCCCTGAAATTCCGCAAAAGGGATATCTGCCGCCTGCAAAGTCTCAGCCAAATATGCACCTGTGGCTTTGTGAGTGGTAAAGACTAGAGTTTTCTGGCGCGATTTGGAAAGCATCTCTACCAATGCTTTGGCTTTCTCCACCTGCTTAACTTGAGCCGCCCTTCTTGCCAATGACTTCAATTCTTCATGGGGTAGGCGTTTGGTTAGTTGTTTGAGAGAGTCAGCCAAAGCACCAGGAGAAGAACCCGCCCGCATGAGCAGATTGGTGCGGGAGAGTTTATCAAGATCCTCACAGGAACGCAGGTACTCGCTCAAATCCTGGTAAAGTTTCTGTTCACCTGTAGAAGGGGTAACGGCGATCGTTGTAGCGAAACGTTTAGGTAGTTTAACATCCACCAAGGCGCGGGTATTGCGCACCATAACTTCCCGCATTAGGGAGCGCAGTTTTTCTGGATTTTTGGGTACTCGTCCATTGCGTGAATCTACGTATTCTTTTTTGAAAGCTGCTTCTGTTTGTAGCAATCCTGGTTTGAGGAGGGTGAGGAGATTAAACAGTTCGACGAGGGAATTCTGCACTGGGGTAGCAGTGAGCATGAGGATAAATCGCTTGTTGAGGGCGTTGACGAGTTTCCAGTTAAGGGTAGTGCGATTTTTCAGGTGGTGCGCTTCATCCACGACGACTAAATCCCATGTACGGCTGGTGACGTGGGGGAAGTGTTTGGCAGACTTTGCTGTGTTGAGTGAGGCGATGATGCGGGGGTTTGTCCAGAATTCTTCTATGGGTTGTTGCGGATCGCGCTCGTCTGTGGTAATTGTAGAGATGTTAAATTTATCACTTAATTCTTGTTGCCACTGGGAAACTAAGGATGCGGGAGTCAGTACTAAGAGCGATCGCACCATTCCTCTTGCCAGGTACTCTGCTATGATTAGCCCTGCTTCAATGGTTTTGCCCAATCCAACTTCATCTGCTAGCAATGCACGCCCACCAAGTTGTCTGAGTACTTTCCTCGCGGTTTCAATTTGATACCAGTATTTGTCAATAGCGGTGAGGGTTGGTAGGCAAACAAGCTGATCGTAGTCTGCCATTACTGATAAGTTAAATAAGTCTAGACGCGCTTGGTAGAAGTTGATCGGATCGTACTCACCAGTGCGGAGCGCTTCTAAGGCAGAGGAAGAGTTGAATTTGAAAGTATAGGTATCCATAGTTCACTCTATTTTAGTGCAAGATCCCCGACTTCGTAAAAGTTGTCGGGGATCTGGTTTCCAACTAGAGTTCTGTGTCATCTAATTGATGAGGATCAGACACAAGCGTTTTGCCCATAGCTTTCTCTATGTCCAAAGCATAATACACAACCTCTATGCCGTGATAGTCTGTACTCATCTTTTCAAAGTGCATTCCTAGCTTTTCCATCACTCGAATTGAGCGCTGATTGGGAGGCTGTGCAATTGAGACAATCCTGGGTAAGTTTAAGTGTTCAAAACCATACGACATAACAGCAAAAGCCGCCTCAGTTGCCAAACCGTTTCCCCAATATTCAGGAGATAGCCACCAACCAATTTCCACCTCATGGGGGTTAAGTGGTGATAAACCACAAAAGCCAATAAAATTTTGTGTCTCTTTATAAATTAATGCCCACATGCAAAACCCATACTGCTTGTACAGGGTAATGTTTTTATCGATGAATCCCTGAATCCTCTCATCAGACCAAATTTCTCCGGTTCCAATGTATTTCATCACTTTTGGGTTTGTGGCAATTGGTTTGAAGTAGTGAAAATCTTCTTTGAACCACTCTCGAAGGAAAATCCGCTCAGTTTCGATGACTATGCTATTCATAGATTTAGTTTACTCTTGAACATAGCACGCTTGTCAGACATGAATGAGAAATTGCAGGTGATTTTAAGGCAATTGCGCACGCGCTTTGAGGAAATTTATGGCGATCGCCTTGTCAAGATGGTACTATTTGGTTCTCAAGCGCGGGGTGATGCTCAAAGCGTTAAAATTCAGTTACCCCTAGACGTAGATTTCGATGACTACCCCCGGCGGATGTATGAAATTATGGAAGTTTTAGAAAAAGCGGAAAACCGTTCGCAACTCGATATTTTGAGCGAACTTATCACAAATACTCCCAATACTACTATTCAGGGAATAGTCATGCAAATTCAAACGCCCAATACTAACGGTAAGTTAAGTGGCAAAGTTACAATGATAGGCGTATTAGTTGATAAACTACGTAAAATTAAAACTGAGCTATCTGACCATAATTATGTTCTTGCTATCAAGGCTTATCAAGAGCGTTTACCAATTCTTTGTACAGGTGATTTAATTAAAGAAAATGATACTTTGGTTCTGAAAAATCCTCATAATTTTACTCTAGGGAATTTGTAGAACTAAATAAAGTAATGACACCGCAACCCAAAATGAAATAATGCTTCAACTCTGGCTTACTCTGAATTCCTTGAGGGTTTGGAGATCTTGTTCCAGTTCAACTTCGTCGTAGTTGAGATAAACTCCCATCCGCTTTAGGAATGCATGGGTTTCCATTCGCGTTGGCAACTGAAGTATCCGTCGCACCTCAGCAGTACTAATCTCACCACAACGGTAAGCATCAGCAACAACTATTTCCAGCAGCCTACGAGAAAGGCTCCCCCATGCTTGATCTAGTCGTTGAGCAATTTCATCAGGTATTTCAATTGTGATTTGCATGAAGTATTGGCAGTGAAGTCACGATCTAGCTCTATGGTAAGCGATATCGCAGTCGTATATCGTTTATATCCTCTGTTTCTCTGCCACTAAAGAGGCAAACTCTCGCAAAATCTTTCCATAACTTTCCCCCGCTACCCAGGTAAAATCATTATGAGTTGCCTCATCTACCCATAAAGAAAGTTTTGGTGAAGGTGCAGCAGCAAACAATTGTTCTCCGTGAGCAAAAGGAATAGTGTCATCTGCTTTTCCATGCATAACCAATACCGGACAATTAACCCTTTTAATTTTTTCAAGGTTAGTGAACTTATCAAAAGGTAAAATTGGCAAAGGCACTACTACCCGAAAAGCTGAAATAAAAGAGCTTTCTACAATTAAACCTGCAACAGGTTTTCTGTAAGCCAAATCCACTGCTGAACCACCCCCAACAGAACGTCCAAAAACAATAATCCGCTCTGGTGGTATCTTTAAGTGTTGAGTCAAATAATTGTAAGCTGTATCAATATCTTCATAAGCATGTTTTTCTGTAGGCGTTCCCTCACTCGTGCCATAGCCCCGATAGTCATAGGCAAAGACGCTGAAACCGAGATTTTGTAATTTTTCTAGTATTGGTCGGATATCTCCCAAATCTTCTGCATTACCATGAGCATAGAGAATAGTGTATTTAGCGGTAGGATTAACTAAGTAGACTGCTGAAAGCTTTGTCTGATTCGCACTTGTCAACTTAAGAATTTCCTTCGTATCCTTGTAGCTAGACGGTTGAGGCAGAAAAATCATGCTATCTGCCCGAAAAAAAACATAAATAGCAAAAAATAAATAGATGAGGATGAGCGATCGCACAAATCTTTTCCACGAGAATTCGCCTACTAGCAGTTTTTTGAGCAGTTGTTTATCCATATCTAATCAGTAGTATGATCGCTTCCCAGCAATTCCAGATACAGGTAATTCTCCCCTCAAGCTACTCCATACCCCGTATATGGACGTTTATAGGGCGGCTGTAACCCCAGCACAATGTCCTCTTTCGGCACTCCCATGTCAACGAGTTCTTGAGCAACATCCACATCAGTCATATTTTGCTGAATCCAGATTTTGCCATCCTTAATATCAAAATGCATCACGCTGTGATATACGCGACGTAGCCCATTCCAACCAACATACATCAACTGATAGCGATCGCGTGTTGTATCAAAAATCAATTCATTCTCAACCTCTCCACGCTTGGGCTTGTAGCTGCCGTGTTTAGTTAGAATAGTTTGGACACATTGGCGATAATGTTCTAGTTTTGCCATATCTTTAGCTGACATTAGTGAACACCATACTTTGAGCGATCGCATCTCTCTTGTGTAAACTAAGAATTAGTTAACTCTTGAACTAGCAAAGTGGGAGTAATAATTCGAGGCGTCACCACTGGGAAATCTTGTGGATTGCGGGTAACGTTCAAGAGCAACATCTACAATTACATTGGTGTCTAGCAAGACTTTCACAGGTTATGTTTCTCCTTTAAGTATTCCCATTTTGCTTGGTCTGTGTCAAAATCGGCAGAGGCAGGCTGGGTTTTTTCAAACCAGTTTTGTAAAGCTTTGATTTTAGTTGGTCTTTTAGGTGTTTGTGCTTGTGACTCTGTTTCTGTAACCGTGGTGGTAACTGTCCTATCTACCTGTAAAACAATCACTTCTACATCTCCAGGTGGCATCTTAACTGATTCAGTAATCACGCTTGTTACCTGCTGTATTAACGTTACCTTTAAGTTTGTAAGCTTGCATACTCTTTATCCTACGACTCTGTTTCTATAGATGCTTAGATTGAGGCGATGTCTTTCTTTTAAATTTTATGCCAATCTCTGTGCTATAGTAAGATGATATAATAAATAGACATTTATGGCAAATCCGAACCATAAGTATAATAAATTAAAAAGGTGGTTACGGAAATGACAATTACTACTCCAAGAACTACTCTGGAGGAGTTCTTAAAACTTCCATACATAGATGAATCACCAGCCTGGGAATACATCAACACAGAGGCGGTTCAGAAACCAATGGGAGGCGGGAAGCATAGCCTTTTACAAAAGCGTTTAGTAGCTGCAATCGATGCAGTAGGTAGCAACTACGAAGCCTTTCCGGAATTGCGCTGTACCTTTGGCAATCGTTCAGTAGTTCCTGATGTCACGATTATAGCTACCAATCAAATACCAGTAGATGAGAGTGGAGATATTACTAACACTGGTATTGAATTTGCACCGCCTTGGGTGATAGAAATCCTTTCGCCCAATCAAAGTCAAACCAAGGTAACAGGCAATATTTTGCACTGCATGAAATATGGCAGTCAGCTAGGATGGTTAATTGATCCCAGCGAACGCTCTGTACTAGTATATCAGCGCGATCGCCTACCGGATTTGTTAGCTGGAGCAGATGTTTTGCCTGTGTTGTTAGAAATAAAGCTGACTCTGTGCGTTGATGAATTATTTACTTGGTTGAAGCTCGTTTAATACCAATTCTCCTTGTCGTTGCCAGACATCTTTACCCCCCAACCCCCCTTATAAAGGGGGGCAAGAGGGGATTGTGTGTAGCCAACTATCATGAGAAACGGTATAATTCCCCTCTCCGTAAATGAAGAGGGGACAACACAAGAGGTTACGCGCTAAAGTACTTAGCTACTGGGTGATAAGCAATAATCGCCGTCGTAGACTGTTCAGGATAAAGCTGCTCACTTTCATCCATATACAAGTTGATGCGATCGCTCCCCAACAACTCAAGCTGCTTGTACTGATCCCGGATATTCGGACAAGCCGGATAGCCAAAACTATACCGCGAACCCTGATAGCGCTGAGCCAAAACATCCCGAATATTATCCGGTTCCTGGGCACCAAACCCCAACTCCCGACGAATCCGAGCATGAGTCCACTCAGCCAGAGCCTCCGCCACCTGCACAGCTAAACCGTGGAAATACAGATAATCCGTATACAGATTATCACCAAACAACTTCTGCGCAAACTCCGTCGCCACATCCCCCACAGTCACCGCATGCATCGGGAACACATCAATCACCCCCGACTCCTTCGGCGCAAAGAAATCAGCAATACACAATCTCCTCAACGATCTTTGCCTCGGAAACTCAAACCTCGCTATTTCCTTTGTGTTCTTCGCTTCTTCGCGGTTCCAATCATAAACCAACAACGAATTTCCCTCAGCCTGACAAGGAAAATACCCATAAATCACCCTCGGTTGCAACAAACCCTCCGCAACAATCCGCAGCTTCCACTCCGACAAAATCGGATACACCTTCTGCGCCAAGAAATCCTGATACTCCTCCTTAGACTGCTCCTTAGGCTTACGAAACTGCCACTGCCCAGCAATCAAAGCCTGCAAATCTAAATACCAGAAAACCTCCTCCCAAGGAATATCACTCAATTCCAACAACTTCGTCCCCCAGAAAGGCGGAGTTGGGCGTTCAATATCCACAAACACAGCTTCAGAGCGCCTCGTATCCACTTCTACGGGTTGAGCTTCCCCGGATTCCACAGGCACACTAGAAGCCTTCTCTACAACAGCTTTATGTCCATTCTCCTCCACTTCATCCAAAAAGCCCTGCAAATCATCCCACTTCGCAGCAGATTTCGCAGGCATCAACTTATCCATGAAGTGCAAATCAGAAAAAGCATCCTTGCCATAAACCACCTTACCTTTGTAAGTATTCTGGCAATCCTCATAAACAAACTTCGGAGTCAGCGCCGCACCCCCCAAAATTACAGGAACAGTAATTCCCTTCTCGTTAAATACCTCCAAATTCTCCTTCATAAAAGCAGTTGACTTCACAAGCAAACCGCTCATGGCGATACAATCAGCGTTGTGCTTTTCGTAAGCATCAATGATATTTTCCACTGGTTGCTTAATACCCAGGTTAATCACCTTATAACCGTTATTAGACAAGATGATATCCACCAGGTTTTTACCAATGTCATGAACATCGCCTTTAACTGTGGCGATAATAAAAGTTCCTTTGCCATTGTTACCTGTTTCCGTCTTTTCCATGAAAGGTTCCAAATAAGCCACCGCTGCTTTCATGGTTTCCGCTGACTGTAACACGAAAGGTAGCTGCATTTGCCCGGAACCGAACAATTCACCTACCACTTTCATACCATCAAGCAGGAAGGTGTTGATAATTTGCAGAGGAGGATATGTTTCTAGCGCCTTTGCCAGTTGTTCCTCTAAACCAATGCGTTCGCCATCAATGATATGCCGTTTGAGGCGTTCTTCGATGGGTAGATTTTCGTCAACGCCTTTGTCGCGTTTCGTCGTCACCCCTTCAAACAACGTGGTAAGTTCTGCTAAGGGGTCATAAACACAAACATTACCCTCGAACTTACGTTCATCATAAATCAACTGGTGACAGATTTCTTGATGTTTCGGCTCAATTTTGGACAGTGGGAGAATTTTGTTGGCGCTGACAATTGCTGCATCCATGCCAGCTGCTTGCGCCTCATGCAAAAACATCGAGTTCAGCACGAAGCGCGCCGCTGGGTTTAAACCAAAGGAAATATTGGAAACACCCAAAACAACGTGACATCGTGGCAATTCTTGACGAATGCGACGAATAGCTTCAATTGTCGCTTTACCGTTTTCTCTATCTTCCTCAATCCCAGTAGAAATCGGTAGAGCTAGAGTATCAAAAAATATCTCGTATGGGGGTATGCCGTATTCCACTGCTTGACGGTAAGCACGTTGGGCAATAGCAAACTTCTTCTCGGCAGTTCGCGCCATGCCCTCTTCATCAATTGTACCAATAACTACACCTGCCCCGTACTGTTTTGCCAATTCCAACACTTTTAAGAAACGTGGTTCCCCGTCTTCGTAGTTAGTGGAGTTGAGCAAACACTTACCGCCAGCAACTTTCAAACCCGCCTCCATCTTTTCCCATTCGGTGGAGTCGAGCATCAGGGGCAATGTAACATTGTTTACTATACGTGAAACTAGTTCGTGCATATCCCGCACGCCATCTCGTCCCACGTAGTCAACGTTAACATCAAGGATGTGGGCACCTTCTTTTACTTGCGCCCGCGCCATTGATACCAAACCATCCCAGTCTTCGGCATTGAGCAATTCGCGGCATTTCTTAGAACCACTGGCGTTAAGACGTTCACCGATAATTAGGAAAGAGTTATCTTGGTCGTATGGTTGAATACTATAAATTGAAGCTGCTGCTGGTTCCTGTTCAGGGTGTCTAACTTTTGGCTTCAATTCTTGGGCAATTTCTGCTAATTGTTGAATGTGTTCTGGACGTGTCCCACAGCAACCCCCAATCACTTGGACACCCAAATCTTCAACAAAATGCATCAATGCCATCCGTAATTCCACTGCTGTTAGGCGGTAGTGTGCTTGACCACCTACGTTTTCAGGTAAACCCGCGTTAGGTATACAGGAAACCACGAAGGGCGAATGTTCTGATAGATACTTGATATGTGGTTTCATGAGGTCTGGTCCTGTAGCACAGTTCAGACCGAGAACGTCGATTGGGTAAGGTTCTAAAATTGTCAGTACAGCGCTAATTTCTGTACCTACCAACATTGTACCCATACTTTCCATTGTCACGGATACCATCAGCGGACGGCGATCGCCTTTCTTAGCAAAAACTTCCTCAATCCCATTCAGCGCGGCTTTAATTTGCAGCACATCTTGGCAAGTCTCGACAATGAATAAATCCACACCACCATCGTACAGCGCTTCAGCTTGTTCTGCGAAGGATGCTTTCATGGTATCAAAGTCAATATGTCCCAGGGTAGGTAATTTAGTAGTAGGTCCGATGGAACCAGCCACAAACCGGGGTTTTTCTGGAGTAGAAAATTCAGCAGCCACACCCTTTGCCAGTTCAGCAGCTGTTTTACTCAGGTAGTACGCCTGATCTGCTAAATCGTATTCTGCCAGTACAATTGACGTACCGCCAAAAGTATCCGTTTCAATTACATCCGCACCAGCGGCGAGAAAGTCGCGGTGAACCTTCGCCACCGCTTCTGGCTTGGTGTGGACAAGATATTCGTTACAACCTTCGTATTGTGCACCACCAAAATCAACGGCGGTGAGGTTTTGCAGTTGCAAGTTAGTTCCCATTGCACCGTCAAAGACGATAACCGGGCGATTTGGACTTTGCAGGTGTTCGAGAAAGTTGGGAGTCATATTTTCCCCTAAAAATTTAGGTTAGTCTTGTGATTTGAGACTTATTAACTATTTTCTAAAATTTTTGAGATATATTAAGTACCAAAATACATCAGAAATGTATGAAGATTTTGTGAATCAAGATGAGGGTAGACTTACGTCAAACGTGTCAGTATAGGAGTAGAGATGGCAAATTAAGCATTCATGAAGGCAGGCATAACGCTGTGCAGATCACATTTTTAGGGACGAGTTCCGGTGTACCAACGCGATCGCGAAATGTTTCTAGTGTAGCCCTGAGATTACCACAACGGGCAGAGATGTGGTTGTTCGACTGTGGTGAAGGTACGCAGCATCAGATTATAAGGAGTGACCTAAAAATTAGCCAACTCTGCCGAATTTTTATTACCCACATGCACGGCGACCACATTTTTGGTTTAATGGGTCTTCTAGCTAGTTGCGGCTTAGCTGGTAACGTGCAACGTGTCGATATATATGGTCCTCCCGGATTAAACGATTACCTACAAGCAGCTTCCCGTTACTCCCACACACATTTTTCCTACCCGGTAAAAGTTCACGCTGTTCGCCCTGGGATAATTTACGAAGACGATGAATACACTGTTACCTGTGGTCTTTTGCATCATCGCATTACCGCCTTTGGCTATCGAATAGCAGAAAAAGACCGAGCAGGGCGCTTTAATATAGAAAAAGCCCAAGAATTGCAAATTCCTCCAGGTAGAGTTTACGGACAACTAAAACGCGGAGAAACAGTAACGCTGTTGGATGGGCGAGTAATTAACGGCGCTGACCTATGTGGACCGACAGAAATTGGACGTAAAATTGCTTATTGTACAGATACAGTTTATTGTGATGGCGCTGTGGAGTTAGCACAAGATGCCGATTTGTTAATTCACGAAGCCACCTTTGCTCATCAAGATGCAGATATGGCTTTTCAGCGGTTGCATTCCACAACCACTATGGCTGCTCAAACAGCTTTAGCCGCTGGAGCGCACCATTTGATTATGACTCATTTCAGTCCCCGTTATGCTCCAGGAAACGAGTTGGACTTGAAGGATTTACTTCAAGAAGCCCGTGCTATTTTTCCCCACACTGACATGGCTTATGATTTTATGACATACGAAGTACCCAGACGGCGCGAGAAGCAGTTAACAGAGGTTTAGTCGTAGAGACGTTCCGGCTGCCCCAAGAAGCCCGACTTCTTGAAGAAGTCGGGCTTCTGAAAATTTACTAAATCTTTAATTTGTTTAATCAAATTTATCCATTATTTCAAGCAATTTAAATTTTATTTTCGTAAATAAATATACTAACTTTTTATTTAAATTTACTTAATTTTCAGCTTTTAACTAGATAACAAGCTTGAATATTATACAACTTTAGTAAAACAATCAAACTTTTTACATACATAAAGATAATTTTTTCTTGTTATTTTTTATTCAATTTTAGTGAGCAATCGGCTGTTTACAGCTAACATTTTTTATCATATAGTTTTACAATAAATCTGTATTTATTAGGCTTTTAACCATAACACTTACTTTAAATTAAAGGTAACACAAGTATAGTTACGAGTATTTTTAATTACTAATAAACACTTACTTTAATTGAATACTCAATAATTATCTTAATCTCTTTTGAGCAAATATTATTACAACTCTAATTAATAGAAAGTCTTGGAGTTAAAGCAGACAATAATATACCAGGATAAAAAAATATTAACTAGGAACTATATGTAAAGATTAAGGAATAGGGTTGACATTTCATTATTGTCAATTTAGTTTTAAATGAAGCTAAATTTTAGTATTCGTAGGTTCAAAGTAAAAAATGGTTGAGTAGTTTTACTTGCTAGACGATTTATTTTCCTATCAGTTATCAATGAACAGTGCAGGGTTATTTGTGTAGTAATAAATGTTAAATACCTCACTTGGAGCTACGGTAAATAACTGATAGATAACAGTAGGCGTGAAAAATTGTTGCAGAGGTATTGAACAGTGGCTAACATTGGTTTGAATCGAGGAAAGCTAATTCTTGCTTCCCCACAACGTAGAGTTAACATCAAACAAATCTCTACAATTTTACTAAAGAGACGTAGGATAATATTGACTGTTTCCTTTGTCGTTTTAGCAGTTGCAAGTATTTTGGCTTTAATTGCAAAACCGACGTACCAAAGTTCTATGCAGATTCTAGTAAGTTCTAGAATAGATGAAGGAAAGTTAAATAACCAACTCTTTGGCTCTGAGTTGGGAGTGGTTGATAATATTGATAATGACTACACTCCACAAATGAAGCTGATGTTGAGTTCTATGCTGATACAAAAGGCTGTAGATTCTCTCCGTCATGAGTATTCAGATATTACAGTAGACCGGATTAAGGGTAAAGGTAAAAAATCAGCACCTTTAGTTATAACTTCGGTACAAGAACCGCCTGGAGAGAACAAAATTCTTAGTCAGGTATTAGAAGTTTCTTTTCAAGATGATGATCCTCTGAAAGTACAAAAAGTCCTTCAAGCTTTACAGAATGTGTATCAAAAGCACAACATAGAGCAACAAAAACAGCGTCTTAGTAAAGGAATTTCATTTATTAACGAACAATTACCCAAAGTTAAGTCACGTTTGAATCAAGCTCAGAAAAATTTGGAGAAGTTTCGTAAAAATAATAATTTGCTTGATCCAGAGGTACAAGGTAGAATTCTTCTCCAGTCTCTTGCTGATATTAGAAAACAACTGCAAATTACTCGCGCACAACTTCAAGATTTACAGGCGAGAAGCAGTAATTTGCAGCAGGAAATAGCATCTTCAAGTCAGAAAGCAGTTTTTGTTTCTGGTTTGAAGCCACCCAATCGCTATCAAATGCTACTTAACGAAGTTCAAAAGACTGAAGTAGCTTTGGCAGAAGAACGACTGCGCTATACTGATGACTCACCAGTGGTACAAAAACTACTACAGCAGCGTCAGAGTCAAATGGCATTATTACAGAAAGTCTCGCTTTCGCCACAAGACCAACTAGAAATTAATCTTGATACTCCAGATTTTACCATTACAAGAGAACTACAATCTACTTCATCAGAAAATGCTACAGTAGATCGGAAGTTAACTGAAGAGTTAGTTAAATTGCAAACGGCTGTTCAGGGATTACGTGCAAATGAAAAAAGCCTCAGTGAAACAGAACAGCAAATTCGCGCAGAATTAAGTAAATATCCAAACTTAATCTCTCAGTACAACCGTTTATTACCAGATGTAGAAACTCATCGCAAAACACTTGAGCAACTCAATAGCGCACAACAACTTTTGGGAATAAAAATCGCTCAAGCAGGGTTGAATTGGCAAATTTTGGAAGAACCCCAACGAGGAACCTACTTAGGTAGCAATAGATTACTATTTCTCTTTGGGGGAGGGTTAATGGCACCACTAGTGGGTATTTTAGCCGCCTTAATGTGGGAAATGTCTCACAACACAATCTATTCTACACAAGACTTACAGCAGTTAACTAACTTACGGTTACTTGGAACAGTCCCTCACTGTCGTCGCTTTGGTGGGAAAAAAAGATTTTTGAGCTTGCCTTGGAATGGTAAAAGCCGTAAAGAAGAATCACAAGATATCTATACTTCTTTGCCAACTCATGAAACGCTGGATATGGCGTACCAAAATATTCAAATCCTCACGCCTCAAGTATCCTCTAAATCGTTGATGTTGACTTCAGCAGTTTCAGGAGAAGGAAAGTCAACTGTAGCATTGGGGCTTGCCGATAGTGCAGCACGGATGCATCAACGGGTACTAGTGATTGATGCTAACATGCGATCGCCACACCTACACAAAATTTTGGGGCTTTCTAATGACTGGGGGCTATCTCTATTATTAATCGAAGAGACAAATTCATCAGTTCAAGAATATATCCAGCCCATTCACCCTTCTATTGACGTATTGACTGCAGGACCCACGCCAGAAGATACTGTGAAGTTACTGAGTTCCCAGCGAATGAAAGAACTACTGGAGTTTTTTGCACAAACTTACGATCTTGTGCTCATCGATGCTCCTCCCATTCTCGGCACAGTAGATGGCAGAATTTTGGCCTCTCTGTCTCAAGGTATCGTCATGGTGGCACGCATGGGTAAGGTAACTGCAAGTGAAGTAATCCAAGCTACAGATATTGTCAGTAAGTTGAATGTGATGGGAATTCTTGCTAATGAAGTAAGCGAACCTGCTACTGTATAAGGATTGTTTATCCTTTAGCAAGTCAATTTAAGTATTGAACCACAAAGACGCGCTTGGACACGAAGGAAAATTTCTTCGCGCTCTTCGCGCCTTTGCGGTTATAATTTCAAACGCGACTAAGGAAACTACTTAAAAACAAAGCGTCAAACATACATAACAGCGAATAAAAATTATTAGCATGAAATTCCAACTGTTACTAGCCTCGCTATTTTCCCAGATTAAAGGACGCCATTGGTGGCTGAGTATTCTCTTCTGGTTTGCTTTGATTGCCCCATCTCAAGCTTCTGTCATTCTGCGTATAGCAATTGAGAGGGATGTCAATCAAGTAAAAGTTGGTAGTTCTACGACTGCTGTAGTTAAGGATGTTAGTGGTCGTACTTTGGGACAATTACCAGGAAAGAGTTCTTTTTTTGCTCAAGCTGTTCCTGGTGGAGTAGCTTTGAATAAGTGGCAGTCTAATTTATTTTGGATTGAGCCGACAGGTAAAGGATTTGTTTTTATTAAGGATCGCTGGTATCGAGGTAGGACTCTTGTTGTACCCACCGGAAAAGGGTTAACGGCTGTAAACTGGGTAGATTTAGAAGAGTATCTCTACAGCGTGATTGGGGGCGAAATGGACAGAAGATGGCCTCAAGCAGCACTGAAAGCGCAAGCGATCGCTGCCCGTACCTTCGCCCTTTATGAACGCGAAAGACAGCGCAATAATCCGATTTATGATTTAGGCAGTAGCCCAGATCGTTGGCAAATTTACCAAGGTGTCAGCAGTGAATCTCCCACTATCTATGCTGCAGTAGACGCCACGGCGGGAGAGGTACTAACTTACAAAAACCAAATTATTCTCTCTGTGTTCCATGCTTGTTCGGGGGGACATACTGAAAATGTAGAAGATGTTTGGGGAAATAATCTACCTTACCTACGTGCTGTTCCTGACTACGACCAAAATATTAGTGAATGCAATTGGGTGAGAACTTTTTCTCCTGGGGAAATTAGCGCTCAAATCCCAGAAGTAGGCAATGTTAAGCAGATGATTCCACAGACTTTTTCGCCGTTTCGCAGTGTGAAAGCTTTAAAAATTGTTGGCGACAAGGGAGAGAAGATACTCAGAGGTGAAGAGGTACGTACAGCACTCAAACTTAAAAGCACCCGCTTCTCTATTTCTAACGGCAATGGTGGTTTTATTCTTAAAGGACTTGGCTACGGACATGGTTTGGGTATGAGTCAGTGGGGGGCTTATAATCTAGCACGGCAGGGATACAACCACCTGCAAATTTTGAATTATTATTACCGAGGCGTAGCCCTCGCGCCTATTCGAGCGAAGTAGAGACGCGATTAATCGCGTCTGTACAGACGCGATTAATCTCCCCTACTCTCCTAGTCTCCCAAATTCCTGTTCCAGTAAGTCAGATTCTGTGGTGTATGCTAAATCTTCTTTGCTGATGAATTTTTCGTTGGCAAACTGATGCGCATAGGCGATTTTCTGTTGCAAAGAAGTATCTGCGCTTGCTAATAGCTTAGCTCTAGAGCGGCGATCGCCATTACGTGCAGCAATTTTTTGATTGCGCCATTGAATCCAGAAATAACGTACTAACGGTACAATCAAAAAACCCGTTCCGTAACCCAATAGCACCCAGTAGATGAGTTGCACAAAACCTACTAATCCACCAATGGAAGCAGCCCCATCTCTTAATAAACTTCCTAGTACTAAAGCACCGACAAAGTTGGCTACACCCAATCCAGCACTGAGGAGAACTTGTCCTGAAGTTGCTGCACTGAAGCGCCAAGGTAATTCTTCCAGATAAACTGGTACTGGTTGCTCGTGCTGTTTAACGGCAGTAACTTGCAATTGTGGGAAGTAATAGACAATTTCCCCTTCAGGACTTACTGCTGGTTGTCCGTTAAAGCGAGTGAGAACGGGTAACATATAATCTTCATAGTCTTTTGCAGAGCCGAACCCTAGATCGTCCAGATATGGAGCAATTTGTTCAGCTACTACAGCACCACGATTACTCCTAATTACGGTAGCAATTGTTTGCCAACGACGTTCTTCTAACTTGACGTTGGGATTACCATCACCAAACAAAAACGAAAACACTGCTTCAAAGAAATTCAGATTGCTTTTCTCGCGCCGTCTTTGTTGCTGACGGGTGTCATAATCTGGACTAAGATACCAAAATAAATCTGGGAAATAGAAGAAGCCACCACTAAAGTTGCCGCCACTATCGCCACTATCACGGTCTGAATTGATTGCCGTAACAATCATGATAATGGACATAGCAATTAAAGCTATGGAAACAATTAAGAAAATTCCAAAGGATATTCTAATTAGATAAAACAGAACACTCCAAACCTTTTTCCACCATTCCTGCAACCGTAATCGCAAATACTTATTACGTAATTTTGCGTTTAAATCTTGAGAAAATACGTAAATAATATCACCTGTATCGGATACCTGTAAATGTCCGCCTGCGTCAGAAGCAAGGGCTAATAACCCTTGATTTGTTTCTGCAACATTTAATCCTGCTTGGGTTGCTACATCACCAACGGTAACGCGGTAGCCTAATTGTTCCACCGCTTGTATAATAGTGGGATTGGGAGCCATCCTCTTCCCTCAAGAGAAATTCATCTTCTTTCAGTATAAAGTTTTATTTTTGATGAAGGCAGAAGAAGGCAGAAGGCAGGCGAGGAATTTGTTTAGTTCATCTCGTTCCCATGCTTTGCATGGGAATGGCTTCATGAGGCGGAGCCTCACAAAATATAAATCACCCAAATTTTTTCTACATTGGTTAATATTTAACTAGTTTTATAATTAGATTTTACGTTAGAATTGATTCCTCCTACTTAATTGAGTAGCAAATTTTCTGCCTAAATATGGTTCAGTATACTCTTGCTCAAAGCCCAGAAATCATCATCTCTGTTCCTGGCAAAGATTCAGCTAAAGCCCGTGACAAAGCTATGGATCAGTTGATGCAACTGATGGATGATGGTAAGTTACCTACAGATCTCGAAGAGGGATTTGGTCCTCAACAACTAATAGAAGTAAAAGAAACACCAGTAGAAGGTGATAGCGGTGAAGATGCTATTACACAAGCTGTACAGGTGTTGAGTAATCTGGCTACACTCAAGCTTAAGGTGCAGGAGACTCGCACTGAAGCTATGGAAGTTCGCAAAGCTGTTGATGTCTTGTTTACAGATAATTCTGTGACTGAAGAAGAAATTACTCGTTTAAAGGAAGGTTTTAAAGTTCTGAAAAATTTTGCTCAAGCGAATATGCGTTATCAAGAAGCCCGTTCAAAAGCAGAACAGGCAAGACAAGTGTTAGATCTGGCTTTAAAATCTCCCGACAAGTAGGGGCAAACGGCTGTTCGCCCTCTAGTTTTAAAATAAAAATTTTCACTTGCGAAAAATTATTGCACCCTGTTGAGGTTCTGAGTGTCGAACCTCATTTAATTCTCTTGAGAGCAATTGTTTTTGAGTTAGTATTGTTACTTTCTTCTCCAACCCTCTCTATACTTACGCTCTGTCTGTAGTACTGTTGGTAGTGACTGTGAGAAGCAGGTGTAGCGTCTTTAGATTTATTAGCTACCACTCCTAAAACAGGAGTACCAGCTACTTGGATTTCCTCCAGTGCTTGATGGAATACAGTACGCTTGAGATTGCGCAATCCTGCGACTAGCATTACTCCATTGGTATTGGCGGCTAGCAAGTTTGCATCCGCAAAACCAACTAGAGGTGGAGTATCATAAATTACTAAATCAAAAGAGGATTGTAAGTTGTCCATCAAGTCTTGCATTTTGTGAGAGGCAAGCAATCTGGTAGAATCAGGAGGAACCGGACCTGCGGTAAGAACAAATAGGTTGTCTTCTAAAGGCGATCGCTCAATCACATTGCTCCAGTCTAAGTCTTGAGAGATGAGATCGGTTAATCCTTGAATATTCATTAGTCCTACTCGGTTGTGTATGGTAGGACAACGAAGATTCGCATCTACTAGTAATACTCTTTGCCCCATTGCTGCTGCGGCTAAGGCTAATTGTATAGCAACAGTAGTCTTACCTTCTTCTGGTTGTGCTGAACTAATTACCAGTGAGCGAATTGGTGTATCTGAACCAAGTAGAAGAATATTGGTGTAAAGAGAACGAAAAACTTCAAAGAAAGAGGCGCGGGTTGCTTGGTGAGCGCCATCTTCTTGCAAAGCTAATGCCCCCAGTTCTTTTCTCAAGGGAACTACACCTAATAAAGGCAGTGTAGTAGCGTCTTTGAGATCTTGTGTAGTGTAGAATACGTTACTCAGCTTGTCTAAAACTAAAGCTGCTCCTACACCCAGCAACATCCCTAATACACCTCCCATTGCCAAGTTTACTCCTAGATTATCGGGAGCAGGGGCTGGTTGATAAACTTGAGTAAATCTAGGATCGAGTGACTTCCAAGGTTGTAGCCTTTGCGCTTTTTCTATCTCTAGTGCTTGTTGTTTAGCTGTAAATTGTGTTAGAGCATCAGTGGCGATTCTTAACTCTCGCTGAATGTTCTCGTAATCACGGCTAGTCGTTGCCAAAGTTCTCAAGTAGATGTTGAGACTGTTAATTTTCTCACCTAGAGAAACATCTCGCGTTTGCAATTCCCGAATACGGCTTTGATATTCTCTGTTCACTCGCGCTCTTTCTTGCTCTAGCAATCCAACTAGATTAGCTTGCTGTTCATTCAAACGCTTCATTCCTTCTTCTTCGTTGGTGAAGATAGTTGAGCGTTTAGCAATTTGAGCGTTTACTTCTTGTACTTGAGCGAGTAGTTTTTGGTAACTAGCGTTTTCACTTAGCAATGGATTACTTGGCGAAGCTCCTGCTTGTTGTCCTAACTCTGTTTGCAAACCGTTATACCGAGCTAACATTTGTTGTAGTTGTACTCGATTGTCTAATCGGTTTTGCGTCAACACAGTAACATGGTTGGAAACTTCTTGCGCTTTCTGTGCTGGATCGATTAAGTTATTTGTGCTTCGCAGCGTGCGCAGTTTTTCTTGCCAATCTTCTACTCTTTGTCTGAGTGGCTTTACTTGTTGGTTAACAAAATAAATTGCTTGATTAACTTCTTCTTGACGTTCTGCCAAACTATACTGCAAATATGCATCTTTGAGTAGGCTTAAAACGTCACGGACTTGCTGCGGGTTTGAGTGCGTATATTCTACTTCTAATATGTTGGGCTTTTCTGACTTAATTTTTAGTTTGCGAACTACTGAGTTGTAAGTTACGTTCGGGTATCTAGTTTGAAGAACTTGGACAACTGGATCTAGTATGCCTCGACTGTATAGTACTTGTATTGTGGTGGGTACTGACTCTAACTCAGGAGGTGCCATCGCTCCCTGTTGTTGTGAACCCAGGCTTTGAGGAATATTCGCTATCGCCTTGCTTTCTCCTGTTACAGGCTTGGTTAAAATCTCAAAATTGCCTTCATATATAGGTGGATCTGCTTTTGTCTTCAACGTCGCTGCCGTTGCTACTACACCTGTCATCCCGACAATTAACAAAGCTCGGCGGCGCAAAGTAGATCCAATTTGACCTAAATCTAATTCATCTTCAGTTTTTATCAAGGTTTGAGGATACTTCTCTGATTGAAACATAGCTTCAGTCTATTCAGTTACTAGATTTTTTTATGCAAATGCCAGCCTGGTTCGTAATTGCATTGATTAGTGGAATGCATCCAACTAACAAGCCTTGATCAACACCAAGCTAAATTACTGCATTCGTTGAAGATTCACAATTTACACACAATCCCAAGTTTCGCTTGAGGTTGTCAAAATTCTATCTGATAGATCTAATACCCTGGTTCAATCTTCTTATAACTCTTCCATTATGAGCTAGGCTCCATGACTAGAGTAGCATTACAGAAGAAAGTTTGGTTACTTTATTTAAACTTTTTATTTGATTCAAGTATTAATCATATCCTACATTCAGTGATATTCCTGACGCCCTACGGAAAGTCAAAAGTCAAAAGTCAAAAAAAATAAAAAAGGATACAAGCCCCTAAATTCATTGCTCAAGAACTCACACTTCCTTCGTCGTTCCCATGCTCAGCATGGGAATGCCATCTGGAGGCGGAACCTCCTTTAGGGTTCAGAAGCAAACGGAACCCAATCAAAAGGTTAATATAACTTTCTTCAGAAAAACTGGGGCGCTAGGATTCGAACCTAGGAATAGCGGAACCAAAACCCGCTGCCTTACCACTTGGCCACGCCCCAACGGCTTAACCTTCTTTAATATAGCAGTGACAACTGGGGTAATGTCAAGTACTCTGACAAAAAATTTAGGGCAAATGCTCAAAATTTTTCCACCCACTGCCTCAACCTGAGAATTTTCTTTTCCCGTTGTCAATCTTTAAATAGTACTGTTCCAATGGGAACACTAGGTTATGATGGTCTACTGTATGCCCTTATTTTTTTTTCATCAAAGTTTTTTTTAATGTTATTTGGGTAAAAAGTTAGTCAAGCAATCTCCGTGTTGATGTCAACATTATTTTTTCAAGTATATATGTATTCTACTAAGTCAATTATCAATATTCGTGTATCTTTTTTTACATTAATTAATGTAATAATAACTAAATTAAAACAGCAAAAGAATAAAATCCATGACTATAGTCAATTTGTTTGCGGACGCGACTATGTACTGGAAGCAGTAAGTAACTTTACATACTACATGACAGCGCAAAGTAAAGGAGTCAAACGTGGCGATTACGTCATGTTGAAAAACGGACCTAATTCTGAATTGTATCAAATAGAAGAAATTGATTATTACTCCGACCCTTCAGATATGTGGATGGCTTTACTGAAAAAAGTAGTGGCAGAGTGAAGTTTGGACAAATAACACAAAATTGAAACATCGCGCTCTGTAAAAGCAGCTAAGCTTGTGCTAGCATGTTCTGAGTAATTACTGCAATAATTTTATACAAATAGACTGATAACTCACCTTACATCTACCATTGTTTAATCAGTTCTATCGGGCTAGCACAGCTAGGCGTTCGTCAAAAGTCAACTGGATTCATAGATTAGCTCTGCTCTACCTTCACGATAAGAGTGCAAATTTGAGCAAGTCTTCGCCAGGGAAAAAATTTACTTCACTAGCATAATCATACCATTTTGTTATGAAGATGCACCTAGCATGCGTAGGCAAGCTTTGTTTGTGTAGTCTCAGGCTAAAGCCTGTGAATGAATAAAGCGCAAATCCACGTTGAATCGATTATTCAAAAGCTATGAGAAATTATCAAGGTAAAACAAAGATCAGGGCAATATTAACCCTGATGATTCTTGTTCATGCAACACCTGCCTTTGCTACTAACTATTATGTCAGCACTCAAGGATCGGATAAAGGCAACGGTACACAGTCTTCACCCTGGCGTAGCTTAAAAAAAGCTTTATCCTCAGTTAAGCGGGATCAAGGACACACTATTCGCATTGGAAAGGGTACTTTTGATTTAGGTGAAATAGTTTATGTGCCTTCTGGAGTTAATCTTGTTGGTTCAGGAGTTGGTTCGACTACGCTGATGGGAGAAGTTCGGATAATTAAAGCCAAAAATATCAGTATTAGTGGCATGAAATTTAATGGTAAAAATTATCAATATAAAGTGGGTATATTGATGAGAAAAAGTAATCAAATACGCCTGAACAATTTATCCATTAATGGCTATGGCGATCAAGCCATGAATATTGGAGAAATTGCTAATAGCAAGATAAATAATATTACTATCACAGATAGTTCCTATAACAAATATGTTCAAGGTGGAGGTGGTAAACAAACTTCTGCTCTTCAAATGGGAAACCTCACAAACTTTGAATTTAGTAATATTAAGATTGATACGAGAAAACGTGGTGGTGCAGGAATTACATCACTTAATGATGCTTGGGATCAGAATAAACCTTGGGTAGGTCCTCCTTCAATCTTAAAGAATGTTAAATTTTCTAATTTAGATATTAAGGTCGATAAATTGAATGCTTGGGCAAATGGTTCTACTCCACAAATGGCTTTAGAAATATGGCATTCAACATGTCACAACTGCGAAATTTCTAACTCTAAATTTAACAGTACACTGTCTTTAGTAACTGAAAACTCTACTCGCATCCGTGTACATCATAATGTCTGGAATGGACCTGATAATCCCTTCTACGCATGTGAGGTAAGCAGTGACAACATTGAATTTGACCATAACTATATTCGTGGTGGAATGTATCCCCTTGCCATGTTTGAAAAAGAGGGGACAAGAAATAACCTCAACGTGCATCATAATATTTTTGAGAACACTAAACCAGGAGGTGCTTTAGTCGGTCATTTTTTGGGAAAGATGAATAATTTCAAGTTCATTAATAACACTGTGAATATTAATTTAGCAAAACCACTGTTTTATTTTGAGAAAGGGGAAGTTTCTAACCAGATTATTCGTAATAACATTTTCTATAGTTCAATTGGCAAGCTCGGTAATTTATTGGGAACTTCAACTGGTGTAGATAACAACCTTTTTTTCAACATCCAGCCAGTCGGTTCACGTGCCATGACGTTTGATCCGAAGTTGACACTTTCGGGAAGTGTACCTTCATTATATTACAAACCCAGAAGTGGTAGTCGCGCCGTGAACCTTGGTGCAATTACTAAAAAATAAGCTATGCTTTGATACGATAGAACATAGACCCTAAATTTAGGTCTTGACCAAACACTGGTGTAAATGGTCCATTCGGGTTTTGTAACCAAGGTATCTCTCTATTTGACATCATTCGAGGCTCTAATGGACCAATTGCTACTACCGAAATGTTTTGCTGTTTGAGATCGTTAAGCCATTGAGATAGACTCTCTGAATAGGAAGGCGTAAATAAAACTTTTTGGTTAAAGTTTTTGCCATAGAATAAATAACTTCGGTTACTTAAAAGGTATCCAATATGATCATTTGGTTTTAGATTTGTTGCAATATATTTATAAATACCACCATAGACTTCCGTGCGTTGAATATCTCGTTTCTCGCGGGTTGTATTGATAGCCGTGAAGAGCAATCCAATTAGGATAACTGTAACACTTAATTGACCCAGTGAACGAGGAATAAATAGATTGGACACATTGATACGGTCAAAATTTTTGCAACTTATATAGTATGTTCCGAGAACGACTACAATGTAAAATCCAGTGTATAGGCTAAAATCAAGCAAGTTATCCCCCATCACATCCATTAGCTGAATAATGGCTTCTCCCGGATTGCTTTTTAGCCCAGTAATAAAATTATTGGCAATGACAGAAGCTCCACCAATATTAGTTTTGAATGCTGACTGAACTCTAGCAATGTAAAAAATTACATGATTAACTATACCAAGAAGACAGCTTAGTAAAGCGATCGCCACAACACCTGTTTCTCTAGTTTGGGTGAGAGTTGCCCCCACTGCTGCCACTACGCCGATGATACTAAACATAGATATTCCATATCTGAAAGCTTGACCAACAGTAGAGCTAACTAAGGAAGGCAGCGAACCAGTAGCAGTATATGTAACAGCAGTATATGGTGTATTCCAGTACAAAAATCCCAACAGAATTAGTAACACTATCAAAGTAAAAAGATAATCAAACCTGATTTTGCTCCGACTTCTTCCCCAAACTCGTACCATCAAAACTATTTGCAATGCCATGAATAGGAATGGAATCTGAAACAAAACTATTGCTTGTTTGAATAAAATTCGCCAATGGGAAAAATTTTGTGGTTCAAATATATATGCCAAACTAGTCGCACGTAACCTATTTAAATCTAATGTTCCAGGAATAATAATATTTGCCAACTGAATGCGTACATGCCCAAGTGGATTGCCCACATCAATTAGATTCTTCACATACCAAAAACCACCCAACCAGAGTAAACATAAGCTACCAAAAATAAGCCAGTTGAAAAACTTGGTTTTCGTTACTGATGTATAACTTTTTCGTTGTAATAATTTTCTGATTTCTAAAACAAACAACAATACGACAAGTAATGCAGCATATCCAACTCCAGACGACTTTATACCTAAAAACATCCCCAGCGATGTCAGAAACATGAAGATATTAATCGGAGAATTGGTACGATTGTATAAAAGCCCAAAATATAAGCTAGCTGTAAAAAATGAAGCAAATGGCAGATCTATATGCAATGTATTTACTTGTAAAATGACAGTAGGAATAGTCATTACAAGCGTTGAAGCTGCCATTGCATAAATTCTCTTTGCGCCAACTTCCACGCTTAGGAGATAGACTGCAAGTCCTAGTATTATCCACGCAATTAGATTAGGAAAAGTAACTAAAAAGTCTTCGCGAAAGGGCATGAAGAATAGTGTGCAGAGAATTTCCCAGTTATAGGGATAGTAGCCCATTTGTTCGGCAATCCAGTCACCTGTAGGTTGAGTAAATTCAACCAGCCTGACAAAAGCAGCCTCCTGATACCAACGTGCCATAATTGGTAGATGATACCAAAGAGAATCATAATCAACGATTGGTTGAGTTGCTAAGCAATGTAATAGAATTAATCCAACACTAGAAATAGCAGTAATAATCAATATTTCTAATTTACTAAGTGGTTGATTAATTCTTAGTGCATTCTTGAGCGCTCGCCATTGATCATATTTAACAGGAGAACAAATCTTTAACCCTAATAAAAAAATAATTAACTCAAATAATAAAACTGCATTGAGTGTAAATTGTTTAAGCACTCCTAAAAACAGCAAATTACTGATTTCTATAGCACACCAGCTTATAAGGAAAACAAGTAAGCAGTGAGCAAATGAAGATTTACTCTCCCTATTTTGGTAAATTAGCACCAGTGAAAAACACAGAGGAGTAGCTCCAAATAAAAGTAAAAAAAAGATAATTAAATCCCCAAGATATTGTATATTTTGCATAAATAGAAAGAGCTAACATCTTTAAATTTATAATTGTTGATAAATTTTAATTAACTGGAGATAATTAGCTTCAGGAGTATATTTAGCTTCATAAGTACGACGAGCATTATTGCTCATAACACTTATAGATTCTGGATGATTTGTAATCCATTTGATTTTGGCTGCTAAGTCTGACGAATTACCCGCCTCGAAATGGAACCCTGTTACCCCATCCTCGACAATTTCTGCAATCCCACCTAAGTTAGATGCCAGAACAGGTAAACCACAAGCAAAAGCTTCAGCGATCGCCAAGGGAAAACCTTCAAACCAAATCGAAGGAAACACTAAAAACTGCGCATGACGTATTAATGAAAACACAGTTTTTTTGTCTTGAAACCCTAAAAACTCAATTACATTTTCAGCACTAGTATTTTGCACCACCTGTTGCAATTTCTGCCGTAACGGACCATCGCCAACAATTTTTAGTGGTCTTGATAAATTATGTTGTATATAAGCATCAATTAAAACTGAAACTCCTTTTTCTTCAGATAGTCTACCAACAAAAAGTAAGTAGTCACTACGTTGTTCGATTTGGTGAACAGAGGGAGCAAACACAAAATTAGGCTTAATATAAATCTTTTCTACAGGAAGTCCAGCTTGAAGCATTTTCTCTTTTTGAAATTGGGTAAAAACAATATAAGCATTCACCCTTTGGAGCCAAGTACCTCGCAGTCGATGCCAAGTAATCATTCCTGCAACAACAGAGCTTTGTAGACGCGAACTACGATAGCAGCCATACATAACACTTTGCCAAGGTATCACCTCACCAATACAATCGGTGCAAACTTTGCCGTCACGAAAAGGCATTGCTTTAGGACAAGCAAGTCGATAATTGTGGAGAGTTTGTACAACAGGCAACTCATGCTCCTGACAAGCATCATATATAGAAGGAGACAGCAGAGGAAAAAAGTTATGTACGTGAACGACATCAGGACGAAAGCTAGTTATTGTATCGCTAACTTTTTGTTTTGCTGAATATGAATAAATTGCACTGACAGCAGCAACAACTTTATCCCCAGCGCCTGTGATATCCTGATTACTAACTTCCAGCAAATGTACCTGATGACCATTTGCTTCCAATAACTGTTTCTCAGCTTGTACTACTCCATCTTCACCGCCTGCTAGTTGGTAGCGGTTATGTAGCACCAATACTTTCATAAAGTTCAATTTCTCAAGAATTAAAAGTGAGCACCAACTATGTAGCTAAGTTACCTAAGCCTGATACTTGAGTGAAATTCTGGGCTGATTTAATCTCCTTTTTCCGGCGACTGGCACTTCCAAAAGAAGCGCCTACCAGTATCCCTAAAGGATTCATAGCGAAGATATACACGACAATGTTGTCGCTAGTCATAGCAAAAGCCACAGCCACCAAGGCAAGTAAAGTCGCAAGATGAATATGAGCATTGCTTCTATCATGACGATCTGCCCACTGCCAGTTTTGCCAACTTTGAGTTATTAATCCCCAATATCCACAGAGCCATAATGTGAAACCAATCAAACCGTAATCGTGAAATATGCGCAAGTAATCGTTATGTGGGTGAACAAACGCTGAACCAACAGTTTTCACTAGAGTAATTGACACAGAACCAGGACCTTTGCCAATCCAAGGTGATTGCAAACCTGATTCATATGCAATTGTCCAAGCTATGTTTCTTCCTGCTGTGTTAATTTGTAATCCACCAACTTTGGCATTATCTCCCACAGCTGTAAAGCGATCGCGTATGGGTCCTACATAGTTAAATGCCAAGAATGCAACAACAACTATCAAAAAGATAGTTAAAATCATCCGTATCCAACCTTTGACAGTTGTTAAGGATATTTGAGAGAAAGGAAATAAGATTACACCGATCAGCGTTGCCGTTCGAGAGTAACTAAAAGCAATAGCTACAATTGTGCAAGTTGCCCAAAATAGTCCTCCATTCAAGCGATACCGCCACATTGCCAAAAACCAAGAAAGCCCGATAATGGCAAACAAAGCAAAGGAACGGGCACCCATCAAAGTGCTTGCTCCCGGACCAGAAACAAGAAGGCTGAGTCCATACAGTACTACTGATAATTGAGCAGCTTTTGTTAAATTATTACTTAAGTAGTCTACTTTGTCGAAACGATAGCTTTGTGTAGTACTAAGTAAGATAAATCCCACAAAACCCACAAATACTGATAAATTCTGAATTGAAGTGACCAACGGTAAGGTGTTAGTTGGATTAAACCACATCCAAATCAGGATGGCAAACAAAATGAATAAAACTAAAAAAGATGTTTTTAACACTATTTTGGGCATCCTGAGCCGACTCAAAACTAAAACCCAACTAGCTACAGCTAACAAAACAGTCAGTAAACCTGAAGCACTAATTGGACCTAAGCTAAGTCTACCTAGTATATCTGTCAGTCCGCTCAGCAACAGCGTTAGAGACATTAAAGTTGTATATAAATTCATATTTTTTTCATTGTGTCATTTTGCACTATTTTGCGTTTCGCTGAGCATGACTGTTGATTGGGTAGAGATCCTCTGCCAAACTTCTTGGTATACTTTGGCAATCAACTCCCCCTTAGATTCCCATACGAAATTTTCACGTACTCGCAGCTGTCCTGCCTGTCCCATACGCGATCGCATCTCTCGATCTTGAGCTAAAATTTTCATTGCCGATGCCAAATCAAGTACTGCTTGCTCTGGTGTATGTGCTGGGATTTTTAAGCCAGTTTCTTGTGTAACCTGAACCCCAGGTCCGCCAGTATCTAAGCAAATAACTGGGCGAGATGCTGCCATTGCCTCTATACATACCCATCCTCCCGAATCGTGAAGGCTAGGATGCACCAAAATATCACACTCTCCAAGCTTGCTCAAACTTTGTTCGCGCTTCAGTTTACCCCAGAACTTAACTTTGTGAGCAATTCCCAAATCTTGGGCAAGAGCATGAAGACGTTGGTGTTCGGGACCTTCTCCCAAAAGCCAGTACTCTGCATTAGGTAAGTCAGCAGTCGCAAAGGCGCGTAATCCTAAATGGAAACCTTTCCAATGCAAAAGTCTGCCCATACTAATAAACCTAATTTGGGAACTATCAACCATTTTGTGTTGAGCCAAAATAGCTATATCTTCTTCTGGTAAACCTGACTCAGGCATAATCTGTACATTTTTAACGCCCATCTTGTACAGGCGTTGAGCTGTATGTTTAGTCGTTGCATAGATTACAGCACTTCTTTTGGCAGTTATACGTACAAATGGATCTAACTCTCCTAAAAAGCGAACAAAGTTTCGTGCAGTTTCATAAACTTTAGCACGCCAGCTAAAATCCCGCCAAAACTCCAAAGCTGCAGATTCCCCGCCACCAACAGGACCCCAAATAAAAGGAATTGGCAGCAGAGAAATAAAGCTTGGTCGAGCATATTGTACATAAGTTGCGTGATGTGCAAGGTCAAACTTAATTTCTTGATGTAGTTTTCGAGCGACAAAATATGCCCAAACTTGCCAAAGATAGTAATGAAATTGTACTCCCCACAGTGTTTTTTTACCCTCATTACTCCAATCGATCACCCAGCCAAAAGGGTCAAAGTAAATAAAATGCAGCTTAATCAAAGGATTGCGTGCTAGCTCAGCCTCAATACGAGAACGATGATGCTTTGACGTAAGTACCCAAATTTGATGATGTTTAGCTAACTCTTTTGCCGTGTTCCAACCTATACCAGGTTCTGATCCTAGCCCAGGTTCACAAGAATAAGCAGATAGTAAAACTTTTAAGCGTTTCATGCTTTTTATAGTTTATGTATTTTGCTATCTCTAATTGTAGGACTAGCTACAAACTTCTAAAACATGAGACACTACCGTAACAAAACCTTCCGTTGCTAATTGAGGAGTATGGTGAGCTATCAACTGCTGCGATTTTTTACCCATTAATTCAATTAGACTGGGATTGTCAATAAATTTTTGCATCAATTGAGCTAACTCCTCCCAATTATCAGGAGCAAAAAGGTATCCATTTTCTGACTCAACAATTATTTCAGAGACTCCTGCCTTTTTAGAACATAGAATTGGCTTACTCAAAAGCATTGCTTCTGAAACTACCATTCCCCAAACATCATCAAATGAAGGAAAAACAAAGACATCCGCTTGCTTAAAATAAGCTCCTAATTCTTCGTATTTTATCCACCCTGTCCAAACTACATGATTCTCAAGATTGTGAGCTTTGGCAAAATTTGCAAATTCTTCACGCTGTTCTCCGTCACCAATCAACATGACAGTGAAATCATGATATCCTTGTTGTCTTAGTAAAGAACAGGCTTTTAGCAGTGAATGAATACCTTTATTGTAGTTAATATCACCTGCATACAAAAAAATTGGTTTTGTTAATTTTATATATCGATTATCAACTCGCTCAATATTTTTGAGAAAAACTTTTGCGTCGGGAACAAGATAAGGTTGTAAAAAAACTTTGCTTTGCTCAATCCCTAGTATCTTCGTTAGATATTCTTGGGCTGCTTTATTGTTGGCGTTAAATGCATCAGTATACTGAGACATCAGACGCCTCAAAAATAGACGCGGTGCAGAGTTGATATGATCAACACTTGGTGTACTACCGTCATAGAGAATAACCACTCGCCATCTCATCCATAGCTTCAGAAGTAGCGCTACAACAGTCCAGATCGAGAAGCCACTGGTAAAGATAACATGAGGTTTATAAGATATGAGATAACCAATAATTTTAGGCGAGACAACTGTAATTAATGACGCTGCCTGATTTAATTTTATGGAGTAACTTTTACCAACTATCTTCACCTTAAATTGATCTTGATATTCCTGCGAGAAACCTTGCCAATCACCAGTATAGATTACCGTTTTTTCAAAAGTTTTACTAAATTCACTAAAAATTTGCTGCCAATACTTACCTTTAGATAAAGCAGGAAAAAGCCAAGCAATTCTTGGTTCTTCTCTGGTCTGAACGTAATTTAAATGAGAATTTATGCTAATATTATTCATAAATACCTAAGTTTTGATTTGCTTTAACACATATGATGTAACTTGAGCGATATATTCTGCTGCTGTTTGAGATGTATGACTAGCAATTAATTCTTGAGATTTCTGTCCCATAGAAGTAATGAGATGAGGATTATCAATTAAACAGCGCATTAATTTAGCTGTTTCTTCTGGAGCATGTGGATCAAAGATATAACCATTTTCTTCTGGAATAATCATTTCTACTGCCCCTGCCCATTTAGAACAAAGAATAGGCTTACCAAATAACATTGCTTCAAGTACAACCATGCCCCAAGTATCTTCTAAAGTAGGAAGAATAAAAACGTCTGCTAGTTGGAAATAATCTCCAATGCGGCTATAATCAACCCATCCTACCCACTTTACAGTTTGTTCTAATTCGTATTTTTGAGTAAGCCTCTCTAGTCTTTCTCTTTCTGAACCTTGACCAATGACTATCAATGTGTAATTAGTATATCCTTGTTGTCGCAGAATCGCGCAAGCCTCTAGCAATCTATGTAACCCTTTTCTACGAATTAACTGTCCAACAAATAAAAATATAGGTTGCTGTAAGTTTTGCTGGTTTAATTCATTATTTTTTTCCAGCTTTAACATTGCTTTTGAAGTTGGTACTTCATAAGGTCTAGCAAAAATTTTATCTTGCTTTGCCCCCAAAATTTCACTTAGATATTTCTTGCCGGCTTGAGAGTTTGTAATAAAAGCATCAGTAAACTCAACTATCTTTCTGCGCCAGAATAAATGAGTAGGTGAGTTGCGATAGTCTACATTTGGTGAGCTACCTTCATAAGCAATGATTAATCGCCACTTCATTAGGGGTTTGAGAAGTAACGCCAACATCGTCCAGCCAGAAAAACCATTAACAAATACTACCTTTGGTTTGAAGCGCAGGAGTTTACCAATAATAGCTGGAGAAACATACATAAAGCCACGAGGATAAGATTCCTCTGATGGAGTTATGATAAAAAACTTTGTCTTTCCAACTAGTTCAATATTAAAAGAGTTTTCAAAACCCGCTGCAAAGCCATCCCAACGACCAGTATATATAGTTGTTTGGGGAAAAATTTTGGTAAATTCGCTGAATAGTGGATGCCAATAGCTGCCTCCATGTATAGTAGGTAAAAGCCACGCAACGCGAAGATTATTTGTGAGTTTCTCTGCCTGATTTTCTGTAATTGTACTAATCATCAAATCTTTTCTTTTAGATATGTTGGAAAATTACACTAGCGAAATTTTCGGCTGAATTCTGCTGGGCAAAAGACTTCATTTTTGTGCGATCGCCAATTTCTGTAGATTCAAGTAATAATTGAGTTAAGCCTTGAGCAATTTCTGCAGGTATAGTTGAGTCAAGTGTTATACCAAGTTGATATCGTCGAGCAATTTCTCCCATTAACCCATAATCTGAAGATAATACAGGCTTTTGTGCCGCCGCTGCCCTGACTAAAATTCCACTCATCCCAATATGCTTTTGATACGGAGCAAGAATCACATCTGCAACTTGAAAGTATGTTTGAATTTCCCGCTCCGGAATAAACTGGTTATGTGTAATAATTTGCACTGGCAAAGATTGAGTAATATGATTGATCCTGGCTCTAATTTTTGGTTCTATTCCCGGATCAATCTCACCTACCAATAACAAGCAGAGTTTCTGAGAAACATCAGGTGAAAGTAGGGCAACTGCGTCGAGTAACTGATTTATTCCTTTACGTTCAAATATGCTACCAAAGAAGAGAAACACTTTCCTACTATCATCAATACCTAATTTCTCTTTCAATTGCTCTAATGATATTAGTGAATCATTATATGTCTGTACTGGATCTGGTAAATATACCTTTTTGACTGCGCTATTAAACCGCTCCAAATCTTTCAATGCAAACGGATCGAGGCAAAACAAAATTTGCAACTGTTTACGACGTAATATTAATGATAGCAACAGTTGATCAAGCCATTCCTGTAACCTTTCTTTCCCACTGGGTTTGTATTTTTCAAATTTATGGTAATGGAAAGTTGGTCTGAAGTAGATAGTAGAAAAAGAGCAGGGAAATTTTCCATCAACAGCTATGGGTATGGCAAACGTATCAAAGAACATGATCAGGCAATGAGTTGCTGACAATGACTGAGCGTAAGAACGACATAACCTCCACTGCTGCAAATAATGAATTTTCCTCTGCAAATAATTTGATTGAGGTACAAGGGCAGCTTCTTCTGCAACAGTAATTGGCATCAATTTCACTCGATTACCGTATTTAGCCGCCAAATCAACAACATCTGTATGTTGTTGAATAAACTTAGGCGCTACGACTACATATAGAGTTCCTGGTAATTCTTGTTCACCCCAAAAGCGAATTAAATGGTAAATATAACCAGCGTGATGACCATCAATTACTAGGTCAAACAGCATAATCTTGCGATCGCTGCTTTGACTACGCTCTAAGCCAACACTTTTGTCACTAACTTTTAACATATTGCTGCTGATGTTGAGCTTCTACTATTTCCTGAAGAATATCTTTGAGACTCTTGGTAATTCCCCACTCCGGGAAATGAGACTTCATCTTGCTGAGATCGGAGATGTAGCAAATGTGGTCGCCAATACGGTTTTGGTCGATGTAGATCCAATCCACCTTTCGGTTCGTTAAACTTTCAATTAGGTCAAACGCTTCTAAAATTGATACACTGTTTGCGCGACCACCGCCAAGGTTGTAAACTTCACCTGGTTTGGGATTGTGTCGGTATGCCTCAAATGCTTGAATCACGTCGTAGCTGTGAATGTTGTCTCTTACTTGTTTGCCTTTGTAGCCAAATACTTTGTAAGTACCACCACTAACTGCTACCTTCACCAAGTATGATAGAAACCCATGCAGCTCAACACCAGAATGAGAAGGTCCAGTTAGACAACCACCTCTAAATATTGCCACCTTCATGCCAAAGTAGCGACCATATTCTTGAGCAACCACATCGGCAGCAGTTTTGGAAGCACCGAACAGAGAGTGTAAACATCTATCAATGCGACACTCCTCGGAGATTCCATTAAAATCTTCTGGCTGAGCGTAGTCGAATCGTTTTTCTGTCTCAATCAACGGTACTTCGTTAGGAGCATCACCATAGACTTTGTTTGTACTCATGTGAATGAATACTGCTTCAGGACAGAATTGACGAGTTGCCTCTAGTAAATTTACAGTGCCTAAAGCATTAACTTCAAAGTCTAAAAGGGGGATTTGACAAGCTTTATCGTGAGATGGTTGAGCAGCACAATGAATAATCAAGTCGAAAGGATGCTCTTGAAATAACTCAAAAATGCTTTGGCGATCGCGAATGTCAATATTTCTGTGTTCAAAGTTCTTGGTACATTCCCGCAAACGATGGAGATTCCAGGTAGTATCCCCTTGATCGCCGAAGAATGTAGCTCTCATGTTATTATCTACACCAATCACATGATGACCCTCACGGTCATAATATTCAACCGCTTCTGAGCCAATTAAACCACTTGAACCTGTAACTAGTACTTTCATTTACTTTTTCTAACTTTTCCGACTATGCCTACGAGTACGTTTGGGTGAGGTAATATCCTTTACCTGCTAGTAGCTAGCTATACAGCTTCACTCAGATCACTACTTCTTTACTCAATTGTGCTGACAGGAAAATTTCTGCTAAATTGAATTATCTTTATTAACTATTTATATTTATTTGGTTTTTTTCCCTGCGTAACTATACTTCACCTTTGTGAGCAATTTCTAAGCAAGCCCGTAATTGTGCAGCTAACAGTGGTGATTTCATAATTGATGTATGATCGCCGGGAATCTCATAAATTTCCATTCCCCCCTCTGCCATACCACCCCAGCCTAGTTGCGGATCGCGGTAAATACCAGGAGGGCGCTCACTGGCACGAAACAAAATTACGTGACCAGGATAGATTGGCGGTGTATAAGATTCTCCGGCTTGCCTGTTAGCTTGTTGAACCTTTTGCAGCGCTGTTGGTAAATAACTAATAGCATCATAGTATAGTCCACCAGCGAATGTATTAGCGTAGTAAGACTTAGAAGAATTTTTTAACAGAAAGATGGTGAAAAAATTGAGCCACTTTTTCCAAAAATTTCCCTGACTAGAATTGCTTTTGTACCCATCAATGGAGCGTCTCATTTGGCTTTGCACGTTCAGATATTGAATTTGGTTATCCTCATCAAGTAACGAGAACATCCCCCATCTGCCGAGAATCTTTGCCAATGTATATTTAACTCCCAATTGTTTTAACTTCGCTAAAAGTGTGATGGGCATACTGAGAAAATCAAGCACTACCCAATTTAAAACTGAGAAAAATCTGGGAATTGGTGGCAACAGCTTGGGATATCCTGAACCAGGAGTATCAAATAAAGCCAGCATTGCGACTTTCTCACCTTGGGCAACGAACTGCACAGCCATTTCCCAAGCTACCATCCCTCCACTAGATAATCCAGCGAGAAAATAAGGACCATGAGGTTGGATACTACGTATTTGGGTAATGTAGTGGTCTGCCATCTCCATAATATTAGTAATGGGAACAAATTTCCCATCAAGTCCTTTGGCTTGCAGACCATAAACTGGTTGATCACAACCGAGAGAAAGTGCTAAATCTCGATACACGAGCAGATTGCCACCGACTGGATGGATGTAGAATAAAGGCGGTTGAGAACCATGTGGTTGAATGGCTACTAAGGATGACCAAGGTGCTAACCAGTCTTTTTGACGAATAATCTGAGCTAGTTCTGCCACTGTCGCTGCTTGGAAAAGGGTAGCTAGGGGCAGATTTTTGCCGAAGGTTTTTTCAATTTCTGTGAAGAGGCGTACAGCTGCCAGGGAATGCCCTCCCAACTCAAAGAAATTGTCTCGCGCTCGAATAGGTTGGATACCTAAAACTTTTTCCCAAATTTTGATCAATTGCAGTTCTAATTCATCCTGAGTGACTACGACAAAAGAATCTTCTGAGTTTTGTGTGTTTTGCTCAGGCGCTCCGAGGGTGTTAATTAATTGAGGTAATTTTTCTGATGCTAAAAGTGGTAAGTCACTGAGGTGGCGATCGCTTTGAACAACAAAATCCAGTAAGATCTGGAAATTTTCCAGCATACTGGTAATGGTAGTGGAATTGAACAGGTTTGTCTTGTAGTAAAGTACCCCCCTCAGTCCTTCCCCTTTCTCTTCCATAGATAAGAATAAATCAAAATTCGCCACCTCCGTCCCCACATCCAAGTGACTTACGGCTATATCTGCTAGTTCTAAAGGTTGAGGAGGAGTATTCTGTAAGACAAACATCCCTCGATGCAGTGGTGTGCGAACTAAATTGGGGAAATCCGCTAGCTTTTGAAAAGGCAACTCCTGGTGTTGGTAGGCTCCTAAGCTAACTCGGCTAACTCGACTCATTAGCTCCCGAAAACTTGGGTTTCCAGATAAGTCAGTACGCATCACAACTAAATTATTGAAGTACCCAATTAACTTCTTGGTTTCGACTCGATGGCGACCAGCGACGGATGAACAGACAATCATATCTTTCTGTCCCGTATATTGGTAGAGCAAGGACTTAAACGCTGTGAGCAAAGTGACGAACAAAGAAACTCCTTCTTGATGGCTCAGTGCTTTAACAGCTTTAGTGAGAGTCTCCGATAGCACCAAAGATTGACTTGCTCCTCGATAAGTTGGGACTGACGGACGTAGATTGTCGATGGGCAACTCTAAGGTTGGAACACTGCCGCTCAGTTGCTGCTTCCAATAGTCAAGGTGAGACTCTAGCATCTCACCTTGAAGCCACTGCCGTTGCGATTGAGCAAAATCGGCATACTGGATTGGGAGTTCAGGAAGCAGAGAAGGCGAACCTGTAGAAAAGGCTTCGTAGAGTACTGCCACCTCCCGCATGAACACGCCATAAGACCAGCCATCAAAGATAATATGGTGTACTGTCCGGAGTAAGACGTGTTCTTCTTCGGCTAGGCGTAGAAGTTTGACGCGCCATAATGGTCCACTTGCAAGATCGAAAGATTGATCGCTCTCCTCAGTGATGAGCTGTTGAACTTTAATCTCTTGTTGAGAAGTAGGGAGTTCTTGGAGTTCTACCACTGGAAGTTTCAAGGCGATATCTTTTGAGATGACTTGAACTGGTTGTCCATCTATAACCGGAAAAGTGGTGCGCAAAATTTCGTGGCGTCGCGCAATTTCCACAAAGCTCTGCTCCAATGCGGCGATGTTGAGTAAACCCTGGAGGCGATAAGCAGCACGCATATTATGGATAGAACTACCGGGTTGCAACTGATCGAATAACCATAGTCTTTCCTGTCCAAAGGAAAGAGGTAAGTTTCCATCTCGTGAAACGGGTTTAATGATCGGAGTCTGATGCTTTAATTTAATGTTAGTCCTCACAGCTTTCCAAAAATCTGAAGGAGTTTTTTCTGAATGGTTCTGGCTCAAATCATTGTCGTTAGTAATTTCAGAAAAAGGGTATTTCATAAAATCTGTTTTATTATTAAGAATAAAGATAATTTTTACAAAGCTTCAATTGCCTTAACCACTTCACTTATTCCTCCACTTTGTTCAATTTCTGCCTGTAAAATAGAGGCAGCTTTGATATATTTTGACTCGGTGGCTACCTGCTCAGTAATAAATGCAAATGCCTGAGCATCCCAACGCTTTGGACAAGGTATTTCACCAACGCCAAGTGACTGAAGTCGATACGCTAGTTCGTATTGCTCTCCTTGTTGTGGTAAACATATTAAAGGCTTACCTACTGCAAGTGAAGCTAAAACTGTTTTAGGTGCAGTTACTGTAATCACAGCATCTACTAGTTTTAAGACTTGATTCAAATCAGAGAAGAAAGGACTCCATGTTACGTTTTTGCTTTTGAGTAGCGAACTAATATGAGCAACTGTTTTACCTCCTAAGCTCACAATAACGCTACCAGGAAAAGCTAACAGTGCTTCGAGACATTTCTCAATTATTAGTTCGGCATGGGTAGTGCCAAGAACCATAAAAACTCTAGGTTGTGGCAGAGAATTGATATAGGCGATCGCATCAGTGTCATCAATTTCTCGTGATTTAACTTTCCCCGAAAAAAGCGGACCAACATATTTTATGTATGGCGGTTCCTGAGAGTATTTATTGCTTAAAGACGAGATTGTTGAAAGTAAGAAGAGTTTGTTTGAGTGGAGAGTACTAACATTATGAGCATCATCAAGTCCATAGGGTCGTCTGATTGTTTCATTATATACCCAATCCAGTTTATGATTGAATTCGTGATGGAGTTTCCACATCAATTGTAATAGTCGCTTAGGCGCTTCTCTACTAACGCCTGAACCGTATGGAGGATCTATTCCTTCAACTCGGAAAACTGAACCAGCGCTGCCAAAAGATACCATTGGGATATCTAAAATCTCTGCCGCTGTCATACCTGCATAATCTCGAAAATAAGACAAAATTAAATCAGGTTTCCAAGCTTTAAGAGCTTTAATGAGATATGGCAGCATCACTTCCGCATGTTTAAAGAAATAACTTTTAAATATCTCATACGCATATTTTGCTGTTGCGGGAATTGTTAACATAGATGTAATATCTACCTGCTCATCCATAGCAACTTGATAAGACAGATTTTTCTGCTCCAATAACCTAATGGAATTTTGACAATAAAATCCCAAAAAATAGCAAACTTCATGCTTTTCATTTAAACATTGTGCCGCATCACAAAACTCAGCAATATAAGTAAATTGGGAGAGAGAGCAAATAGCAATTCTCACCTTATTACCTCCAGAAAAAATGATTTGTAATTACTTAGTCATCTCAACACATTTTCTTCAAACAATCAACTAAAGTTTGTCCTACGTAGTCTCCATAAAGAATTCCTGTTGATGTTAACTTAATCTCTTTTTCTGATACAGAAATAAATCCTTCTAACTCAAGTTGTCTAAGAGTTGGGGCGCATAATGACTCTAACTTGAAACCATGCCGCTTTTGAAAATCTCCTAAATCCAGACAAAGCAGCTTCATTTCTAACAATACCTCTCGCATCATTTGCTCTAAGCTATTTAAACGATAGCCCCGCGCTAGAGGAATTTCACCTGCTTCCACAGTGGCTGTATATTTTTCTAAGTCGCTGGTATTTTGAAGTAGTGTGTCACCCAAAACCCCATAAGCTGATGCGCCAAAACCATAAAGGTCTGTTGCTTGAAAAATATTCTTGGTGTACTGATTGATATAGTGACCATTTTTTGTAAAGGTAAAAAAGCTCCACGGCAAATAATTGACTTTCTCAAACTGCTTCATCGCGTATTGCATGAATTTCAATTCTTGCTCATCAGATGGTAATTCTAAAGTTTTTTCTCTCACTCCAGACTTATAAAATTCTGTGTTGGAAAAAGCTTCCATCTTATAAACGGTAATACTTTCTACTCCTGTTGAAAGAGCGCATTCTACACTCCGCGTCCAGGTTTCTTCAGTTTCTCCTGCTAATCCACTGAGCAGATCGATATTAATCGACCAGTCACCTGCTTGCTGTGCAATTTTTATAGCTCTAAAAGCCTGTTTTTCGTCATGTCCCCGTCCGCTGAGCTTAATAATGTCATCGCAAAATGATTGCACCCCCATACTGAGACGATTAACTTTCAATTTAATCAGGGTATTCATTTTGCTTTCTGAAACGGTTAGAGGTTCAGCTTCAACAGTAAACTGGGGATTTTCAATCCGGAAATTTTGATGAAGGCACTCAACTAGCCGCTCGAAATGATGCTCTTTTAATAGCGAAGGGGTTCCACCTCCAAAATAGATGGAAGCAACTTGTCTGTGGCTTAAATGAAATCTTTTTGCTACCATCTCGATTTCTTTACACAGAGTAGCTACATACCCTTCGACTTCTGGTCTTTCTTTTAAGTCAACGGTTTTGTAGTAACAAAAAGCACACCTTTGGGTACAGAAGGGAATGTGTAAATAAATGTTGATTGGTTTTTCTCCTAACATTTCCTCGACTGTAGTTTTTTTCCATTGTCGAAAAGGTGGATAGTTAGGAATTAAAGGTAATCTTTTTGGTTCTAGCTTTGTTAGTTCAGTAGTTAAGGACATATGTTTTTTCCTGTTATTGGTAATTTTATGGGATAAAGGGAGTGGTTGAGGTTTCCAGTTTTTTGGATGCTATTTTATGAGAAATAAAGTTGGCTAAGTTGTTAATGGTGCTGAAATAATTAGGGGTTAGTTCAGAGTCAGAAAACTGAAAGTTAAAGTGTTGCTCGACTAAAGATATGAGTTCAACAATTGCAATGGAGTCAAGTCCTAATCCTTCTTCAAATAAGGAGGCGTTTTCATCTATTTCTCCTACCTTAAGATTGACATCTAGTTCTTCTGCTATGATGGTTTTTAGTTGAGTTACTATTTCAGACATTTTTTTACCTCTCTATTTATGATTCGTTTATTTGATCTTCCATATTGATAAGTTTTTGCCGATCAATTTTGCCATTGGGTAGCATTGGTAAGGATTTAACAATAAAGATGCGATCGGCAATTGCACGCTTTGGTAGAATATGGAAACAAGCTGCTTTGATATCTGATGACGCAATATTTGTGTCAGGGGTGAGAACGCAATAGGCTACAATTGCTTTCCCTCGTTGGCTTTCTCCTTTGGAAACGACGACAACAGAATCGATACCTTTTATTGTTTCCATTGCTTTTTCTACATCTGAAAAGAAAACCAGAAAACCATCCCTATTGACGCTATGATCGCATCTACCAAGGACTTCTATGTGTCCATCTATCCATCGACCCAAGTCTTTGGTGCGGAACCAATCAGTTTGAGTCTGTACTCCTTGACTATTTGAGTTACCATTTTCATCGATATATCTCTCGAACCCCCATTGGTGCTGACACCAAATTTCGCCGATGCCCTCGATTTCTTCGTCTACGCGCATTTGCACTCCTGGCATGGGTTTACCAACAGTTTTAATCCGCAGTGACGCTGGATCGTCTGGACTAGCAGCTGCTATAGCTCCCATTTCTGTGCTGCCGTATAATTTCACTAAACAACCAAAACGGGATTCATAGAGAGTAAATGTATCTTCCTTGAGGCGATCGCCTGCTGCTACAGTCAGTTTGTAGAACCGCGAAGATTTTCGGCCTTTAATTAAGGTTTCACAAAAAGTCGGTGTTAGGAAGGTAACATTGGGATTAAATTCTTTCTCCCGTTGTAAATACCTGAGTAGGTTGGCACTTGGTTGTAAGTCAATTGATGCACCAACAGCCACACCAGGAAGAAAAGCTGCCCCTAAACCGTACATATGTGTGATGGGAACGGGAATTGCAATTCTGTCATCGTGCTGAAGTTTCAATCGCTGCACACAGTTGAGAGCGTTTTCCATCAGTTTTTTGTGGGAGTGTACTGCCATTTTGGGACTCCCCATACTTCCTGATGTGCGCAAATAGAGTTCATGACTAGCGTGATTGCTGTAGTGGCGATCGCTCGAACAATCTTCATTCTTAACTAGGCGCAAAAATTGTTCGGGATGTTTGAGATTAACAGCATCTTTGCCTATAGTACTTTCGGTTGCAATCCTGTATGAGCAGAATGGTTGGACAAGGCGCTTTGTATTTGGTGCTGGGGAGAAATTAGCTTCTTTGGATAACAGTAAAAAACTGTACCCAGAGGAGAGTAAGTACAGCAATACTAGCCCACTGGTTACGGAATTATCGCATTCTAAGGCAAGGTAATTTTCTATCCCAATTCCCTGTTGGGCAAAATACCTATGAAACCTGTCAAATATTTCGGGAATTTCCGCATAAGTACAGGTTATTTGTCCATCTGTTAGCCCGTTTGTCTCCGTCGTCCAAGTTCTAATAATATTTTTTATCACTTTCTTTAAGAATCTCAGAGTACAAAGATTGATAATGGTGTGCTTGCATTTCCAAGGCAAACTTGCCCTCAGCTGTTAAACGAGCTGATTGAGACAATTTTTGGTATCGTTCTGTATCTTGCAGCACCCAGACTATTCCATCCGCCAAGTCTTCAATTTCATAGGGTTTGACGAGATAACCGTTGTGCTGATGCTCAACAATATCTTTTAAACCAGTGGCGTCAAATGCAACTACTGGAGTACCACAAGCAAGAGCCTCAGATGCAGTTTGCCCAAATGCTTCTTGAATCGAAGGCACTATCATCACATCAGCAGCCGAGTAAACGATCGCCAGGGAAATATCATCGTATAAACGACCTAAATAGTGAGAATTAAAGCCAAAATTAATTGGTTTTTCAGGTTGAGACGCACCAAAAACGACAAGCTCTACTTTTTTTTGCCATTCTGACACACCCAATTTTTCTAAAGCTGCTTGCAGTAAATGAAATCCTTTTCTTTCGTCGCTAGTTGCACTAATCGCCCCAAAAAGTACTAGTTGTTTATCTTGCGGTAAATTTAGTAGTTGTCGTGCTAGCTGACGGTTGATTGGTTTATAACTTTTGGTATCAAGACAAAAGGGAATTACCTCCACTCGTACATTTCTAAAAACAGAACTAGCTTTGGCGCAATCAGCTAACCACTGAGTAGGGGCAACAACTGTTATATCTAAATTACCCCAAGCCTTGGCTTTACGTTGCCATATATTATATGATAAATCTCGATTACTGCTACCAAGTTGAGGACAAGCTCCACAGGAGTCAGTGTAGCGATCGCACTTTTCGCTATAGTGACATCCCCCAGTGAAAGCCCACATATCCAGAAGAGTCCAAACGATTGGTTGATTAAGTTTAGTTAGAGTTTCTATGTGTAGATACCCATTGCCTACCCAGTGCAGATTGATGATATCTGGTGCAAGTTGAGCAATTTTCGGGGCAAGTGCATCAGGCAACCACTCTGTGGAAAACATTGTGGTGTTTCGCTTGGGATATAACTGTAATGGTAAACCTTCTAATAGTGGTTTTGATTTGGCGAGCGCTCTTTTTATTCCTGACTTTGGTTCTGTAGCAATTACAGTTCTATCGTCACTAAACTTTTTTTGCACTAGCATTTGTGAGTTTACACCAATTCTTTGTAAACCTTGATGCAATCGATAAGAAGCACGAGCCGCACCACCCAGTGTGTCAAAAGTACTTAGATGTAATACTTTCATTTTACTCCTTTCATCTAACTTATTGTCTGGCAAATCTCTTCAAATGCTGAACGTAGTTGTTTAATAGAGTGAAAATTTCTATAACTTTCAAAATCTGGGTTCTGAGTATTTGGTTTTTCTAGTATATGATGCAATGCTTCAATACATTTAGGTACATTTTTTTGGGGAATAGTTATCCCTAACTGATACTTTTTCACCCTTTCACCCATACAAAAACCATCACTAACAATTATGGGCTTTTCAAAAACTGCTGCTTTAGTTATAGTATTACTACTAGAACGAAAATCTTCATAGGCAGCAAACAAAACATCACAAACATTAATTAGTGCATTAAATGGCGCTCCATCAGGAATATGCTCAAAATGAAAAAAGCAATTACTTGGTTTTGAATTCACAATCTCCTCAATTCTGGCAACTTCTTGAGGAAGTAAATCACTCGTTACCAAAGGTCCGACAAATATAAAGAACCAATTTTCTTGCATTGACTGTAGCGCTACTTCTAAAAGTGTTAACAGTCCCTTACGTTTACTCAATATACCTAACAAGCCGATGATTTTTCGCTCACCAGCTTGACTACAAATTTGTTGAGCAATACTATAATTGAGATCAGGAGGCGATTCATCGGCAATATCTGGAATGATAATTACTGGCTTTTTGATTGTATCTTCTATTTTCTTGGCTTCCATCTCATTAAGAACAGCAATACCACAACACCGAGAAGACAAGGCAACACCATAATGAATCAAGGGAGTACCAGTTATGGGCAAATAATGTTGCTTCGATAGTAAGTTGTTAGGATGAAAATATATTCCCGACCAAGAGTAAGGAAAAACACGCTCTATAATTTGATGAGTTAAGTAATTGCTGAAGTAGCTATCAAGCCAATTGAGAAAAACTAAATCTGGTGAAAATCCCATCTTTGAAGATGCTTTTTTAATCACAGCAGCAGTATGCTGCCATCTAGTTAGTGTTACGAGTGGTTGAGGTAGGTTGCCAATAATTGGCATTACAGGTATCTTAAATTCTGGAACTTTAAAGGTATGAAAATGTTTAGTTTCCTGTGGGTAGTTTTGCGCAATCCACTTGCTGACTAGCTCAGGCTCCGGACAGAAAGTCATCACTTGATAACCCATTTCCAATAATGTTTTACTAAATAACCTGAGGAAGGTAAGATGATGACCATATTGAAAATAGTCAAATAGAGCAATAGTTTTCAATGTTTTAGCCTCTTTTACTCTTCTCTAAAACTTGGTGGTACAAATTAATGTACCGTTGTACTTGAAGCTCTAAAGAATACTCTGCAAGTGCGATCGCTCGACAATTTTGACGCATCCGCTCGCGCAAAGTATCATCTTCTAATAGCTGCACAATCCCATTACATAAATTCTGAGCATCCTCTGCGGTAGCCAAGTAGCCTGTAATACCAGGGCGTACTAAATCAGGAACGCCACCAACTTTAAATGAAACCATTGGAGTACCACAAGCTATGCTCTCTTGCAATACCAAGGGGAGATTATCAGCACGGGTAGGAAAAACAAACAAATCAGCAGCAGAATAGGCAATAGCTTTGCGGCGATCGCTGCTAATATAACCAAGGTTCAACGTATCCATTCCCACTTGAGTAGAAATTTCTTCACCGCCGTCACCTAAAGTCAATAGCACAGTTTCAGCTTTCACAGATAAGGGTAAGTGAGAAAGTGCTTGCAGTAACAAATCACCTCCTTTGCGGATATTTGTCAAACTTTGCGCTCCAAACATCAAAACTTTTCTGCCTGTTGGAATACCCAGGATATGGCGACACTCTCCTGAGTCAAGAGGTTGATAAACTTCTGTATCAATCCCATTAGGAATGTGATGAATTGGGAAGCGCCCAAGTATACTTTGCTTTGCTGCCAGAGCTAGCCAGTTACTAGGAGCAACTATAGTTAGATTTGAGCGGTTGTAAATCCAGTTTTTCAGTTTCCACTCCGTATGAGTTGCATCTCTTTGAATGTATGGCTCGGTATCTGGATAGGGACATTTTCCACATCCATTCTGCCACTTCATACAGTCATAACTATAAGCACAGTGTCCAGTTAAACCCCACATATCGTGTAAAGTCCAGATAGTAGGTTTACTTGCTGTTAATTCTGGTAGAGCAAGATAGGAGAAATAGTCACTATGAAGATTGTGAAAATTTATAATATTTGCTTGCTGGAAATACTGATGATTTTTTAGTTTAAACGAGGAAATATTACCAATGTCGTTTAATCCTAGTTTTTTGAAAAATTTAATCCAAAACCTTTCAATTATATTTTGATTCTGATTAATTTTTATATATTCACTTAATTCCTTGATTTCTGAATCACTATTATTTATTACTCTTCCATAAGCTAGCTGAGAATCAATACTTAATTTTAACAAACCCTCGTGAAGGCGATTTGCTGCAATAAATGCTCCACCAATGCCACCCCATGTATTGATATGTAGGACTTTGAGATTGTCCATTAATACTTTTCTCCCTCAGATCAGATACCATACATAAATAAGGCTGTAAGAAAATCTTGCTTGTGTTGAACTCTTGACAATATTTTCGGAAAAAATATTGGTAACATAGCATGTCGTCTGGGAACTTTTAATTTCAGCATCAATTGATTACGAGATGCGATCGCTTCATAATACATATTGATTTCTTCATACAAATTACACCAATATTTTGATGAGTATTTATTCACTACATCTATAATTTCTGCTCGTCTTTTTGCCCCTCCATTACCTGATTTATGTTGCGGGTGAAATCGATACACAGAATAAAATCTGTGTACATATTCAAAAGATGTAAATTTTGATGCCCTAATAAACCAATCCCAATCCAGTATATAGTTATAGTTAATGTTTATTTCTCCAGTACTTTGCCATAGCTTTCGTGTCCAGAAGCTACTTGGTTGGACAATAAAATCATCATATGTTAATCTAAATGCTTCAAAAGGTGCAGCAAGTTGAGCGCCACCGTATAATTTTTCATTGCTTTGCTCAATAGTAACTGCGGCTCCGTATATGAGATAATTTTTATCTGTATAACCGATGAACCTTTTACCTACATCTAGTAATGTACCTGGCAGATACATATCATCGGAATTAAGCCAACACACTATCTCACCTGAACTAAGATTTATTCCCTGATTAATAGCATCAGATTGTCCATTATCTTTTTTTGAGTGCCAGTAGGAAATATGTTTTGCATACTTTTCTATAATTTCTACAGTATTGTCTGTACTACCTCCATCGATTACCAATATCTCTAAGTTAGGATATTGTTGCCCAATCACTGAAAGGAGCGTTTCTTCTATATATTGTCCTTGATTGTATGAAGGAATTACTACTGATATTGAAGGATACATTTGGGATTTTTCAGCAAATTTATGAGGTTTATCCAGGTTTAATGGCTTCTAAAAAGATGGAATCTGGTTTATAAACTGTGCCATCTGGTTCTGTATCGAGATTAAAGTTAACCCAATTCAGGATATAACTCTCAGTTGCACTTTGTTGAATGATGTTTTGAAAGCCAGTTTGTTCTAATATAGTAGTTAGGGAATAGCGATCGTACATCCACTGATGAACTTCGCCACTTTGGCGAAACCGTCCGACTTGTAATGCATTGTATTCTTTACCTAAAATAATCTTGAGTAATGATTCTCGACGATGGTGGGGATAGCGAAAGAAGCGATATGCCTGCTTTAACAATCGCTTTGATTGATTATGTGGTGCTGGTAGAGGTACTTGTTGACGTAAATGCCCAGCTTCGATCAAGTTTTTAACTTCCGTACCACAACGTTTAAGGATGAATTCTTGATTAGGAATGTTTCCTTGATAAAGATAAGCTGCCATTCTTCCTCCGCTGGAGGTTCTGACAGTTTGATCGTACATTTCCAGTAAAATCCACTCGTAATTATTTGCCCATTCCTGAGAACCAGCACTGGCTTGCTCCAGCGCCAGTAAATAAGTTCGAGCCATCTGCTCTAAATCTGGAACTGCTACTCTTAAGATACCTTTAGGACGTAAAACACGATAACATTCCCGTAAAAATACCTCTGCTGCTGTTTTAGAAAAATGTTCTAAAACATGGGAATGATAGACAACATCAAAGGAACCATCAAGAAAGGGAATGCCTTTAGCGAGGTTATGAGCAATTACACCTTCTCCTGTTGAGGTAAAATCAACATTAGTCCATTCCGGGTGGTAGCGGCTACCACAGCCAAGGTTAAGATATTTCATTGACTCTAGATAAATGAACATATAATAAGAAAGGCAGAGGGCAGAGGGCAGAGGGCAGAAGGGAAGACAAAAAGTTACCAAGTTTCTTTGATAAGCCTGGTTTCTGATTCTTCGTTTAAATTCAAATTTTCAACTGCTGTTCTTAGCTCGTGTTCATGAGCTAATCTACCAGCAATGTAATTTTCATAAAACAAATTAGAAGTAATTTTGTCACCAAAGCCAACTATACTGGGAACATTAAACAGTAGTTTAAGAGATATACAAGCAGAACTAACTGCTAAAACTTTCATACTATTGTTTAAGATTTTTTGTTCTGATAAAAAAGCCTCTAAAAAGAATACTTCAAATGGTAAAAAGAATAATTCTGGCTCCCATAAAACTAATATGTGGATAAACAAATCTGTTAAACTGAGTTTTAATCTCTCAATTTTTGTGATATCATCTCTGGGATGAGGTTTGATGACTAAAACTGTATCTTCTATGCCTTGAGAAATTAAAAATTCACGATAGGCAATAATCTCATCATCCACAGAGATTCGACATGCTTCAGATAGATTAGAAGTTAGTAGGATAACGACAGGAAAACCTGCTATTTTTTCTTTAGTTTGAGCAACATAATTTGGATTTGCTAAACTTCTTAATCGCTGAAAGTTTTCTAATATATAAGTTTTATCTAACTTTACTGTTGACATAGGCGGCACTTCGCCCATAATTTCAGGTAAGACAAAGTAGCCTCGATCAAACTCTATGGTTGCTAGCACCGTTTTGAGTTTTAGTTGCTCTTTCCAACCTTCTATTAAGGTTTTGACTTGATTTTTACAGGAGCGTATCCAGTTAAAAATCAAGGTTGGCAAAGATAACTGGTGTTTTTGAGGTTCTTCAGTAGACGCGGCAAAAAATGCTGCTGCGTTGGATGAAAAATATATACCTATGCTATCTCCGTAACAAATTTTTTCGGCTGATTGGTAAGCATTGATGAAAAGTTGATTACCAAATTGCCAATTTCTACATAGGTAGATTTCTTCAGTTAATTCAGTTCCTACTAAAGAATGTACTATCTGATATAACTTGGCAGGGCGGGTGGAGGTTAATTTGTCAGAGATATTTTTGAGCTTTTCTGGACTAATGTAAGTAATTTTCTGCCAATCTAGAAGCTTTTCAGCCATTTTTTTGATGAAGGCAGCAAATTCTTCTATTTGCTTTTCAGGAGTATTTAGGTCATAAATGACTAGGTAGTTCTCATAAGTATGATTGAAATTTTGCTGTTTTTCTCTATACCTTAATACTGAAAGGGCTGTTACCAGTTGAATGCTCCCCTGGCAAGTAATAATCCGTCTAATAACTTGACGATCGCTCATGATTCCCCTACAGCATTGTCTACTCACTTTTTCAGGGGATATCTTGCCAATCTGGAAAATTTACTGTATTAATATGTAATCTGTGCAATTAAAAGATTGCAAAACTCTCGGACACATCCCTGCCCACCAGCTAAGGTTGTAACGTATACCGCACAATCTTTGTTTTCTGGCATGGCATCAGCTACTGTGATAGGACATCCTACCGCACGCAAGGCAGGTAAGTCAACGAGATCGTCTCCAATATAAGCGACTTGAGATAGGGATAGATTTAAATCTTCACAGAGTTTTTTGAGGACGGCTAGTTTATTTTCAGTACCAATAAATGCGTGTTTTACACCTAGCTTTTTGGCTCGGTGCAATACGGCAAGAGAAGTGCTGGTGGTGATGAACGCTACTTCAATTCCTGCTTGCATTACTAATTTAATTCCTAGCCCATCTTTGACGTTAAATTTTTTTAACTCTTCTCCAGTTTCAGTGTAGTAAAGACTTCCATCGGTTAATACGCCGTCTACGTCTAGTACTAGCAGTTTAACTTGGGATAAACGTGTGTGAAGTTCAGACTGGGAGTTGTTACTCATGCAATCGCCAGTGGTGTTTGTAAAGAGTTGTGAATGTTTATAATTGGTTTGAGGATTTCTTCTAAGTTTGCTAATGGCACCATGTTTGGACCGTCACTTAGGGCAATGTCTGGATTTTCGTGGATTTCCATGAATAAGGCGTCTATGCCTACGGCGGCGGCGGCTCTTGCCATTAATGGTACGAATTGTCGTTGCCCACCAGATTTGTCTCCTTGTCCTCCTGGCATTTGTACGCTGTGGGTGGCATCAAATACTACAGGGTAGCCTAGTTCTCTCATTTGGGGTAGTGAACGGAAATCTACTACTAGGGTGTTGTAACCAAAGGATGTGCCTCGCTCGGTAAGTAAAATGTTTTTTGCTCCTGCTGCTTCTAGTTTGCGCACAACGTTTTTCATATCCCAAGGGGCGAGAAATTGCCCTTTTTTGACGTTGATGGCTTTACCAGTGGCTGCTGCTGCTAATAGTAAGTCAGTCTGGCGACAGAGAAAGGCTGGAATTTGGAGAATATCTACGACTTCTGCTACTGTGGAAGCTTGATAACTTTCGTGAATATCGGTTAGTACTGGTACACCGATCTTTTGTTTGACTTTTTGCAGAATTTCTAATCCTTCGTCTAGGGTTTGTCCCCGAAATGAGTTGATTGAGGTGCGGTTGGCTTTGTCGAAAGAAGATTTGAAGATGAAGGAGATTTTTAAGCGATCGCACACTTTGTGTATTTCTTGGGCCATTTTCAGGGTGAAGTCCTCTGACTCTATCACACAGGGACCACCAATTAAAGTTAGTGGGCAGCGATCGCCAATCCAAAGTGTATCAGTTATTTGAGTGCGAGTCATAAGCATTCGTTCTTCTTTTCTGATGCAATAATAATGTATTTTTCACATAATTCAATCAAAATGGCAGACACCCCGTTCAGCTTTGAAATTCGTCACATTATACAGTAATAAAGGAATTTGCTGCTAAAGAACCTGCTTGTACTCCACTTAATACCGCTAATTGTTTACCTTTGTACTCAATGACACCATCCCGGAAATTTGCTCCAGTTGCTTGAGCAAAGTCTAGTTGTTCTAACTTCAACCCGTTTGATATACCTAATAAATCTTGCCCGATCATAAAATCAGTGATTCTTACTGTTGCTTGGTCAGGTTTGAGTACAAATACGTCTTTACCACCACCACCTGTGAGTGTATCATTACCGCCTCCACCATTAATAATATTCTCTGCTTGATTGCCAATAATTACATCGTCAAATTTGGAACCAATGATGTTTTCAATTTTGCTCAAGTTATCTGTTGTGGTGTTGCTTTGCACAAGCGCATTATACCAATTTTGACCAATTCTGACGTTAGCAGCCTGATTGGGGTGAACTCCATCAGGTACATCAGTGTCTTTTAATGAACTGAAAAGATCCACATAAGTGACGTTTTTGCCTTCAGAAACCTTAGAGTTGACAATTCCGGGTATGGTGGAATTATATTGGACAATTTGCTGTGTGAAGACGCCATCATAATAGCCTTGAGCAACTGGTGGTACTGCGGCAACTAATACTTGAATATCAGGCAACTGAGTAATAATTTGATCGATTAGATTGCTTAGTCTTTCAGGTGCTTCAGTCGGATTAATTCTCCGCAGAATATCATTTGTCCCAACTGTGAGCAAGATCTTATCTGGCTGGTAGGTACTTAACCAGTTGTTGATTGAACCAGAAATATCACCAATTGACCAATTTGGGAATCCTGCATGATCTTTGTCAAAGCCATCAGGACCGGTCGATTGTGGTCCCACAAAGTCTACATTATATCCATTATTTGTTAACAATCCCCACAAATCATCGCGATAAGATCCTGCATCTCCAGTTTTAGCTAGTCCAAAGGTGATGGAATCTCCTGTGGGCATAATCTTGATTGGTTTGAGTGATGAGCCAGGAAATTTGTGCGTGACGACTCCTGTACTTAGATTAGCGGCGATCGCACTAGATGAGTTTAGATAAGAAATTGTCTCAATTCCATCTGTACCTCTGTAAGTATTGTTGCCTATACGACTATTAATGATTTGACCAACCTGACTGTTTGATAGTTGAGTTGGTGTTTGAGCGGGAGGCGTGGAGGTACTTCCAGGAATTAAATTTAGGTAATCTAAACTAAAACCGCCTTGTAAATCTACCCGTAGAGTATGTCTACCAGCACTTAAATTAAAAGAGCCAAAGTTAACATCTTTCCAAGTCGTCCAACCGCCTGTGGCAGAGAATGGTGTTGTGCGCTGCTGCCCTCCATCTACCGACAGTTTTACACCCAGAGAACCACTGGCGGCTGATGCTACACGACCAACTATGTTGAAGGTTCCACCTGTGCTAACGTCCATATCATAGGTTAACCATTCTCCATCCTGAGTGTAACCAACCAGATAATCGCCACTTGCGTTACTAGAGGCATAAATGTCTACTCCATCTGAGCGATACTTACCGCCAGTATTACCTGGTGTTTGATCGTAGTAAGTAACTCCCTGCGCTCCAGATTTATAATTTTCGGCTTCAATCCGAGTAGTGCTTGTTCCTGTAACAACAGCAGGATTTATGGAGACAGTGGAGCTAGTCGCAGGTGTAGGGTTTGTTGTTGGCGCTGTAGGCGTTATGGTAGTAGATGTTGAGCTTGTTGTTGGAGCAGTAGACGCTGGAGTGGTATTAGTGGGTGTTGAGTTTGAAGAGGAAGTCGAATCAGAAACCAATTCCAGGTAATCGAAACTGAAACTACCGCCGAGTATATCTACACGTAAAGTATTTTGACCGGCACTGAGGTTTAGTTGCCCAATGTTGACATTTTGCCAGGTAGTCCAACCGCCTGTGGGAGAAAATTGTGCTGTTTTCTGCTGTCCAGAACCTGTAGAGACTTTTAGTCCCATAGAAGTATTTTGCGCTGCCGATGCCACACGCGCAACTAAGGAATAAGTTCCAGCAGAAGGAATATTTACGTCATAGGTTAGCCATTCTCCAGGTTCAGTATAACCTACTACATAGCCTCCACCAGCACTGTTTGACGCATAAATATCTACTGCGTCGGTTCGATACTTGTTACCGTCGTTACCAGGTGTTTTGTCGTAATAAGCTACACCCTGCGCTCCAGGTTTATAATTTTCAGCTTCTACTCTAATTGATGCCATTTTTGCTTAAGTGATTTTTTGCTTAGGGAACTTATTAATTTATACCATTTATCAAAATTGTCTGCCACATCAGTCCCAGATCCCCGACTTCTTAAAGAAGTCGGGGATCTTGTTGGGATATTGTTAATTTAGACAGATATAAAAGCTTGATTCGTGATTGTACTGGCTTGAACTCCATTAAGTATCGCTAGTGGTGTATTTATATAACTAATCAAAGTATTGTTAATATTAGTACCCGTTCCTTGAGTGATACTTAATTGATCAAAGCTCAAACCATTAGCTAAACCAATCCAATCTTGACTCACAATAAAATCAGTGATTGTATCTGTTCCTTGTCCAACAGCGATTACAAACGTATCTCGACCACCATTTCCTGTAACTGTGTCATTACCAGCACTACCATTGATGATGTTGTCACGTTCATCACCTGCCAGAACATCGTCAAAAGACGAGCCAATGATATTTTCAATCTTTTGTAGTCTATCTGTACTACTGTTGGCGCTCAAAATCGCATCATACCAAGTTCTCGCAATCTTGCTATAGCCTGCCATTGTGGGGTGAACTCCATCCCCATACACTAAATCACTTTCATTTATGGAGTTAAAAACATCAACAAACGAAACCTTTCTACCTTGAGATGCTTTAGAGTTAACGATACTGGGTATTCTGGAGTTGAAATCAGCAACTAGTTGTGTTAACTCAGGTCGATTCTCTTTATTTAGAGTAGCAATTGGTGGAATTGAGGCAACTAGTACCTGAGTATTAGGTGCTTGATTAGTAATTTGATCGATTAAACTACTGAGTCTTTGCGCTACTTCACTGGTATTTGTTGTGAAGCGGAAGTCATTTGTACCAGTCATTAGTAACACCATATCTGGTTGATAGGTGTTTAACCAACCATTGATGGAAACAGCAGTATCAGTTGTTTTCCATCCAGGATAACCAGCATGATCTTTATCAAAATCACCTGAACCACTAGATTGAGGACCGACAAAGTCTATGTTATAACCATTATTTCTCAACAGCCTCCATAAATCGTCACGATAAGCTCCATCATCCCCTAGATTAGCTAAACCAAAGGTGTTGGAATCTCCTGTGGGCATAATTTTGATTGGTCTTTCCGGGATGGTAGTAAATTTATGAGTGACTACTCCCGTAGCAAGATTGGCAACGATTCCTCCTCTAGCTTGAGTGTAAGAAATAGTATCAATTCCATCGCCGCCTGTGTAATTATTGCTACCTGTAAAACCGTTAATTATATTACCTAATTGTGGTACTGATGGTTGAGGTGATGGTTGAGGTGATGGAGATGAAGTATTGACAGAAACTAGTTCAATATAGTCTAAATTATAGCCGCCTTTGAGTATATCTAAACGTAGGGTATGTTGACCTGCTGTTAAGCTCAAATTCTCAGTTCTGATGTCCTGCCAATTCACCCAGTCTCCCTTACCAGAAAATTGCAAGGTTCGTTGTTGTCCTCCATCTACAGATACCCCAAGCTGCATGGAAGTGTTTTCTAATGCTGAGGCTACACGAGCTACTAGGTTGTATGTTCCTGTTTCGGGAATTTGTATATCGTAGGTTAACCATTCCCCATCGTCTGTCCAACCAACTAAGTGTCCATTGCTGGTGTTTCCACCTGGAGCAATGTCTACTCCTTCATTAGGACGGTAGTAACCAGGAATGTTTTGTGATGTTGTATCATAGTAGGTTACTCCAAGCTGTCCTGGTTTGTAGTTTTCTGCTTCGACTCGAACTGTTGCCATGATGTTAGGTTTCCTGTTATGATTACAAAAATTATGTTGGCAATTAGATATAATCCGAAATCTGTTATTAAAACGCACCTATCTTGTAGAGACGTTCCGCCGGAACGTCTCTACAGATGTCGTGAAATCTTCACGTCATTCTGGTTAATCGTTCCTGGGTAATTGCTGGTATGGGTTTACCAGCAACCCAATCTAGTAAAATATTTAAAGCCTGTTCACCTACCCGGCGATCGCACTCAGGGGTAGTACTGGCGTTATGTGGAGATAGAATTACATTCTCGAATGTACGCAGAGGATGCTTTTGGGGTAGGGGTTCTTCATGAAATACATCTAAAGCGACAACAATACTTCCTTGTTGAACTTTGGCAATTAGAGCTTGCTCATCGATTAATGCGCCTCTGGCAGTGTTCACTAACACTGAGCCATGTCTAATCATGGCTAATTCTTTCGCACCAATCATACCCTTGGTTTGTTCTGTTAAACCTTTATGTAAGGAGATGACTTTCGCCGAACCCAAAACTTCTCCTAACGAGGCACGCCGAGCGTTGAAAGTTTTGAGTTCTTCTTCTGTAATACTTTCAGAACAAACTAACAATTTACAATTAAACGGTTGAAGTAAACGCGCAAAATGTACAGCGGTGTATCCCCAACCAATAAAACCAACGATTTGTCCTTGCAAGTCATTCCAGTTTTTGACAATGTTAGTGGAGGGACTGGGTTTGATGACTTTACGAACAATCGGTTTCAGTACAGGTTTTAATTTATTAATGCCTGGTAACTTCTTAGCGAGACGGATGGGTGAAAACGATTGAGAATTAGTTGCAGGCAGAGAAGTCCAACCACCACTGTGCATTTGTCGATCTACCTGTGTTAAACGTCTCAATCCAGCTAAGGTGACAAGTAAACAATGTTCCGCAACACTAGCGGCGATCGCATCTGCTGTGTTACATACTTGAATTTGACGTTCTATTAGTTGTTGGGGTTGTAATGCTTTAACTGATGCGCCAACCAAAATCACCAACTTTAATTTCTCTAGCTTGGCGATTTCTTCAGCCGATAAAGGATGAGATGCCCAGCCAGTAATTAATACTTCAGTATCATTAATGTCACACTTTTGGTCGCCATTACTAAGCCCTAAACGCAGATCGCAGTGTTCTCTAACTTGAGACAGTTTTTCTAAGTCAAAAAACCTAGTTTGTCCAGCAGGCAATTGCATGACTTGAACTACAGGACGGTGAGAGCCTCTACTAATAAAAGTTGTTTGTTGGGGAATATTTTCTTTTTTGGTTGGGCTATCTACACTATCTAGTTTTGGAATTTGGCGCAACTCTCCTGAAGGACATTCTAGGATTGTTTGTACCAAATACATGAAACTTTGACCGTAAATAAAGTCAGCTTGAGGACGTGGACGATTACCAACAATGGCATCGATAAAGTAACGATATTCATCCTGAAAACCATAGTTAACAGTGAAATCATTAGATGTGGTGAGATCGCTTGCTTTCCATTGCTGTACAGGTTCTCCTTGACAAGACCACTCGCCACGATCTGGTAAACTGAGCAGAACATCATAACCAGGTCCAGACCACTCAAAGCGTTCTACTCGCCTTCCTGCGGTAAAATCAAATACTAGTACTGCGGAACTAGAATCGGAGTGCAGTTGTATTGTCCAAACATTGTCAGCACCCTTGCCTACCTGCTTGCGAGTGACGCTGACACTGTGAGGAAATCCGATGGTGGCGATCGCTAAATCCAAGGTGTGAGACGCATCTGATGTAATCCAGTCTTTAACAGTATTACTAGGATTAGCACCTAAACATGCACGAGTAAACCGCCCGTGAAATACATGTGGCTTGCCTAATTCCAGTGAATACTTCATCGCATGGGTATACAGTGGAGCGTGACGACGGTTAAAGGCAATCATATTTACCAATTCCGGATGCGCTGCTGCCGCTGCCGCCATACGCTCTGCTTGTGCTACATTACGACCAGGTGGTTTCTCACAAAGTACATGCAGTCCCATCTCAATTGCTTGAGTCGATATTTCTGCATTAATTCCTGGTGGTAGACAAACTGAAACAGCATCGGCAGATGTATCTTTTACCATTTGCTGCCAATCTGTACCAAAATTTGATATTTCAAATTTAGTAGCAGCAGCTTGAGCTTTGTTTGAATCAACATCACAAACCCCAGCTATCTCCACATAATTTTGATTTTGTAATTGTTTTAATACTGGTAAATGTGCTAAATTACCAACTTCTCCACAACCAATAAAAAGAATTTTTACCATCAGTTAATCTCCAGATAAATATATGACAATTAATTATTCACAGCCGAAAATGTTTTCAGTTTCTTAATAGCGGATCTGGCATAGTTAAATTCACGTCCCATAAACGAGAAGTTACCTTTTAACAAGTCGAGCCTAACAGCCGCTCTAACCATACTTAAATTAATGTCTTTTTGGGTGATATATCCAGATGAAAGTGCTTCGTTAAAATATTGAAACCAAAGCTCACCGTAGGGATGATTTGGGTACTTCCAAGGTTGGGTAGTAAGATTTGTGTAATGAATCAGTTTCGTATCTTTGTCCCAGTAGTCACGGATATTCCAATTTTGTTCAAATTCTCCTATTTTGTATGGGTGAAACGAGCGAAAATTAGTGGTAAGATGGATTAAATCTCGATCTGAGTAATGGTTTTGGTCAACCTCATCAAGCAGAGATTCTAAGTCAAATTTGACCTTTTCACAGTCAAAAACTGTAACAGCCAGACAACGTGGATCTCGATGAGAGGGTATATCTGGGTAGACTACCTTGTTTGCTAACAAATCACACCCATTCATTGGCGTATCAAATAATTCCCCAATGTCATCTAGTGCAATCATGTCAGAATCAAGCCAAATGGCTTTTCCTTGATGATTACAAATCTCAGGAATGAGAAATCTGTAAAAACTAAATTCAGTTACATTACGATACTTAACCCTGAGTGACATTGGCGCTAAAAATGGCTTTTCGTCATTTAACTCAACAGAGTTATGAGTTCCGTTGAATACATAAACGTCAATTTCTCTTTGAGAATTTTTCCGCAGTGAGTAAATTAAAACTTTTCTTTCAATTAGACTGGCTTCTCCAGATCCAATAAATACTTTGACACGTTCTTGCTTGTTCATAACACTTATTTCAAATTTTTTCCTCAGAAACCCGGTTTCTTTAAGAAACCGGGTTTCTCTTGGTTTTCTCGTTTTAAATCAACTTTTGAATTTCTAAGGAAAAGTTTCTCCAAGTTAAATTTTCAACTGTTGCCCTCACATCTGTTTCAATTTGAAAAGCTTTTTCAATCAAGTCACATATCTCTTCCACGGGACTATCAATCTCAAAAAGAAATCCGTTATTTCCATGAGTGATGATGTCTGGAGCAAACCCTGTTTTACTAGCAACTGGAAAAACGTTACACATCATTGCCTCAATTAAAGGAATAGGACCACCCTCTAGTTTTGCGACAGAAACAAAAACGTCCATTTGTGCATAATATTTAGGATAGTCTGTATATGGTACTTCAATGTAAGAAATATTCGGTAATGAGACTAAATCTACAAAATTTTCATATTCACGCCAATTTCTCCCCAGTAAAATAAATTTTCTGTGAGGCATCATTTTAATAATGCTTAATATTTTTTCTGGAGATTTTCGCGGATAGTAGGCAGTACAGAAGCCAATCGCTCCCTGAGCGCGTTGATGCGGTTGAAAAATCTCCGCATCTGCACCACCAAGCACAAAAGTAGTTTTATGACTGCTCAAACCTTGAGATTGAAGAAGGTGTACAAACTCAGAACATGTACAGACAACTTTTGTCGCTTGATTGAGCACGGAGATGAGTTCTTGGTTACTAATACCTATATCTTTTGGGTGAGTATACCAAATAATTGATTTTGCATCCCTAAGAAACGGATTTTGTTGTAGAGAAGGAGGGAATAATCCGTAGTGAGAAAAAAAATAAGCTCTACTGCGAGGAAGTTTTGAGGTTGAGTAATGATAACAGTACTTTCCAGGAAAATAAGCAGCAATCTCTTTACAGATTGCCTCAAGTATCCAGCCACGGGTAGTGTCATAGAGAACGAAAACTAAATCATACTCTTGTATGCGATCGCCACCCACCATTTTGTAGTAAGATTTAAGCCAATCAAGTTGATATCCCTTTACTCTAGAAATGAATTGTTTGAGTTTGTGCAGTAAATTCATTTTTTAATCTCAGGTTGGATAGATAAAGGTAGTTCGTATTGTGCCGGAGCGACACTCTCAACAAAACTTTTAGCTCGCTCAAACTCCGAGCCATTATTCACCCCTGCACTTAGCACTAACATCGTTGCTAACAGTAACGCTAAGGGGCGGGCACGAGTCAGCGTACTAAATGCCACCAAAACTATAAAAAATATGACGAAATGTAATGAGTAGAGAAATGTTTCATCGCCATATACTAAATGTAGTGCGACTTGTCCAAGGAGTGTTAGTCCTAGAATTATTCGGAATTTGAAGTGCTGCTTAGTCGAGAAAAATCCCCACAAGCCCAAGCCAAGTAAAGCAGTCCATAAAATAACGGCTACTGTTCCCCATATAGTTGCTGAACCTGGGCGTGACATTTGGGTAAACATCACAAGCCAATCATGCCCTCCAGGAATTTTATCTATTTTGATCGCGGGCATAACTATTGTGTGAGATATTAAAGCTTGAAAGATCCGGATAGGACCACCGGATGTGGCTGGTAATATATAGTTTGCTTCTTCTTTCTGAGCAATAAAAAACTGAGCGCTGGGAAAGAATAATTTCTGCACGCCCCACAGCAAGCCCACAAGGCAGAGTGCATAAACAGTAATTAGTACAGCTCGCTTTCTCGAATTATTGACAAATGTTACGATGATTCCCACCATCCAATTAGTTGTGGTGATACTTAATGTCATCGCGCTTACAGCGATGTACCACAAAGAAGAAAATTTTTGCTGTTGTGCGACGACAGCAAAACATAATCCTAGTAACATAGAAAGAGAGCCAAAAGAGTAGGTTTCTGGGACAACAAACCAAAACACTGCGGCGGCGCTAGTAGCTGCTAGTAAGCTAAAAATAATTGCATCAAATCGCTGACAACCAATAAGTCGTAAGAGCCAGAAAATTGCCCCTAACCATAGCCCAGCTACTGTAGCAATGACTATTCTAGTTGCCACCAGTGGATGAAATCCCAATTTAGCAAGTACAGCCATTGGTGGATAGGCGAAGAGTGGAAACAAAGGATGTACGGTAGTGCGAAAATTATTACTTGTTCGAGAAACCATGTTGGCTAAGACTCTTGCAAGATCAGATCCAAACCAGATATCCTCTGCTTGATCGGCAAGTAGGAAAGGATGAATCATTTGTGCGCCTTTGTAAGATGCTATTCCTGCCAAGATACCAAGAATAACCATGAGCAAAATATCCAGCCAGTTTTGCCAAGCTTGTTTATAGATATTAGAAAACTGATTGGCGAGATCAGTTTTCAATTGCTCAAATTTAGTGAATTTATTTAACTGCATAGCAAATGATTTTTTATAGATAGCGATCGCCTGATTTTTTAGATAATCAGGCGGTAACAGAGATATGTTTTGCTTTTTCCTACCTTGAAGCCAAAGATAAAACTTTACTCATCTTGGCTGCGAGTTGATCTGTCCAACTTTTTCTTTCTTGATAAAATGTCCAATCGAATAAGTGTTGTTTAACCTCTCCAACTAAATTAAGAAAGCATCTGGGCGAATCAGTGACAGAGCGAACAGTAACACCATGTAAAGATTGTATGGAATTGAGGAACAAAACCAAGACATTGCTATCATACTTAACAGTCTTAACTAACTCAACGTATTTATCATCAATAAATTGGTTGTTAAAGCCGTAAGCTTTGCCATTTTTAAACTGGTAGATTTCTAAATCACCACCAGTAGATTGATCTTCTGGACGACGTAAATAATAAAGTCCCGCAAATAAAACTTGCCGACGATCCACATGAGCTTGTTTAATCAAAGATGGTTTACTAATTACAGGAGCATTTACACAAATTTGAGCATCAAGTAAGACATCGACGTTAGGAAATTCATCAACATACCTAATTCCAGATGTTAGGGTTTGAATAGATTGAATGTTTTGCTCAAAGTCAGGATATATTTGCTGAATATACTCCCCAAACAAACTGACAAATTGAGCAAAAAAAACTTGAGAAGTTTGAACTTTAACAAATTCCCGCCACAACTCACTAATTTGTGAGTTTGATAAAACTTTATGAGCAGAGTAGCTAAACCGTTCATTGCTAGAAAACTCTACACCTTCAGTAATTATGTTCAAAGGAGGAAATTCATCAATTAATCTAGAGCAGATTTCACTATCAAGAGCATCAGTGATAACTATATGTGGGAATGGTTCAGTAAATATATCACTTTTCTTAACATTAGCGAGTAAAGATTGCATCTTGATTATCCTCCTATTTTGTAATTAGCTTTTTTATGTAGTTGTAATTACTTCACACCCCCTACTTCTTGTAATAACTTCGCCAACTCAGAATTATCTTTCAACCAATTTTTTGCCTGAGAACGAATTTCCGCAAAATGAGTGTCAATATTTTCCGGCTTCATCAAATAACCAAAATCAGATGGCACAGTTTGCGTTTGAAAGTTAAGTAATCGATTCAGTACTAAGTTGCCAATTTCTCTGCGGTAATGAAAGGCATCTACATAGTTTTTCATGTTATTGCTAACTGGATCTATAGTGATGCTATTAAAGCCAGAAAAATCCCAGACAGGAATAATGTTCACAAGTCTACGCTTCGTTTCTTCAATTACTTTGATTTTGTCATTAAGAACATAGCCAGCCATAACACTAGCATGTAGAGGTGGCATAAATACTTTGACATCAATATTTCGTTCACGACATACTTCAATCACTTTCTTGAAATTATTAAATCGCTCATCTGAAAGTGTAATAATTTCTGGCAAATCTCTATTTAGAGAACTAATAAACCTGTAAATAGCTGGCTTACTATTAGTAAACCAATTTTCATTACGTTTACCATTAAAAGCATAAGGTTGAAAGTCAGAATTGTGCAAATTTGTGCCAATAGTTTTTAAACTAGCGAGAAAAGCATTCATGGAAAAAGTTACATTGAACATATCATGATAAGAGCGTTTATTAGTCAATAACCGCTGCTCATCATAATCAACCCTATTTGGTCTATACTGATCGAATATAAATGCATCAATACCAATAATCACTTGCTTAAGCTCAGGCTGGTTGTAGAGCGTGTGTTCAAAATAACGCATTAGCTCGTACATATTTACAGCAGGTAATGCAGAATTATAAGCAGGTTGTAAGTTAGCTAAACCGGGATGATTTGGCTCTAAACTATAATCAGTTGTAGAAGTACCTAAAAAAATTGTTTTTGGCTTAATCCGAATAATATCTGCTGCCTTAAATAATCTGGGGTAATCTTCTCTTTCCGTTTTGAATTTATTTAAACCTGCAATAGCTGGACTACCCATGAATCCAAAAGGATCGATCATAAGGTTCAGTCCAGCAATAAATAAACAACTGCACAAAACAATTGTCAAAACTGAAAACAAGAAGCGTTTATACTTAACGGTTGAAATTGTCATGGTAGTACAATGGTTAGAACTGAAAATAAAGGAAGACAGAAACACGATTTAGACTCAACAAGCAAAGAGTAGCTATACAACCAAGAAATGTAGCCCACCACAAATTAAATTTTATTTTTTGCAATACCTGTTGTGAATTTGGAAGAAGAGTAACCCACAATAACAATCCAATTAAAACTGTTAATATCCATCCAAAGCTCACTGCTAAACGTGGTAATTCTCCATTCATATTAGCGCCAAATTTATCCATCCATTCTTGGTAAGGTTGATAGCTAGGATGCATGATAAATCCTTTCACACCAGTCATTGCTATCAACATTGCGATCGCATCTTTAATTGATGCGGCTCGAAATATTACCCAACCAACTACTACTGCAACAAACGTCATCGTCCACGATAACAGCTTGGGCAAAGGTATCTGTAGTTTACGCCACCAGTGGTTAATTACCAGTAAAGTTCCGTGTAGCGCACCCCATATCACAAATGTCCAACCTGCTCCATGCCATAAACCACCCAGTAACATAGTTAGCCAGAGATTAATATATTGTCTAGTCTTTCCTCGACGGTTACCACCTAAAGGGATATATAAGTAATCACGTAGAAAGTTAGAAAGGCTAATATGCCAGCGCCGCCAAAACTCAATGACAGATATAGACTTGTAAGGGGAATCAAAGTTTATCGGTAAGTGAATATTCAGCATTAATCCCAAACCTACTGCCATATCCGAGTATCCGGAGAAGTCAAAGTATAGTTGGAACGTATAACCCAACGCACCTACCCACGCTTCTAAACAACTGAGTGTATCAGCAGCTCTGAACAGAGGATCTACCCACTGCGACACAGGATCGGCAATTAACAACTTTTTCCCCAGCCCCATCACAAATAAGGATAAACCTAAAGCCATATTCTTAGGTGAAAAAACGAAATTGCGCAGATTTTCAAACTGGGGAATTACATCCTTATGATGTAAAATTGGACCGGCAATTAAGTGAGGAAAAAATGTAACTAATAAGCAGTAGGTGAGAAAACTATACTCTTTTGTTTCGCCTCGGTAAGCATCTACTAAATATGCTGATTGGGTAAATGTGTAAAAGGAAATTCCAATCGGTAGCACAATTTCAGAAATACCCAGATTAAGTCCCGTTACCTTATCTATGGCTCCGAGAAAAAAGTTAGCATATTTGTAATATCCCAACAGTCCAAAATTAACTAAAAGTCCTATCCACAGAAAAGTTTTGGCTTTTTTACTTCCTTGCTTGGCATTAGTTATAAAAGTACTGATTTGATAGTTAAATAAAATAGAAATCAGTAATAACGGTAGATATACAATAGTCCACTGAGCATAAAAAACTAACGAAGCTAATACTAACCAACCTATCGCTAACTTAATTAAACGATATTTAGCAATAGAAAAAAATCCGAAAAGAGTGATAGGGAGAAAAACAAAGATAAAAGCATATGAATTAAAAAGCATACTCCAGCCTCAAATGTAAATAGGTAATAAATTTGCTGATCCCTTGAGAAACCCGGTTTCTTCAAGAAACCGGGTTTCTCAAATTCATCCGCTTTTCGCATACTCATACCTGAAAATATTACGCAAAGCTATATACATCAAAAAACACAAAAATATTAGAGGAAGCGCTCTAATTATGAGCGGCAATTTAGTACCATTATAATTCAACCAAATATTAATAGTATTACTTACATATTCAATTTGTCCAGGGTAAATTTTTGCTTTTTCAGGTACTGGTGAATTTGTAATTATCCGCATCAAATTTTCTAAACCTGCTCTCAGCATATCAACTGATTGACTATTCCAAAATCCCCAAACAAACTCGCGATCGTCAAATGTTTTATTTTGAATTGCATAATCTATTCTAACCAACCAGTTAGACATCATAGAAGAAATAGCTAGAGCAAAACCAAAAGTACCTAAAACAATGGCAATTAACCGGAAAAATACTTTCTTGATAATCAAGTCGATGTGAGATGCAAAAGGAATAAACAAGATAGGTAATATGATGATAAAATAACGTGGTCCCCATCCCCACGCACCATACCAACTTCTCATTTTTCCATGTAACAACAGCCATAATATAAATATTGACAATATATATATAGCTTCATACCTATAGCTTTTATAGAATCTGTGAAAAAGTATGAGAGATAAAAGTAGTAAAGGTGCATAAACAAATATACTTTTACCTGGACTCAGTAAATACCCTAATACTCCAACCAAAAGATTGCCATCTAAACCGTTGTTAATTACGTACTGTGGTGTTTGTACTGGAGAAAGATAAAACACACCAGTTCTGATCTGGTTATACCAAAACTGCCAGATTATAAAAGGTATCAAAGTTAGTGTTGCAATACCAACTCTTTTAAATTTAAGTAAAAAAGTTCCTCTAATTGTGATTACGTATATTAATGAAAGAAAAATTGCAATTATTATTGATAACCTGGTAATGAATCCAAAACCTAAGAAAATAAAAGCACTAACTAAAAATAAATTGTTTTTATTCAAACGGAAGTTAAATAAGAAAAATATAGATAAAGTTAAAAGTGTAGAACAAAGAACGCCATCAAATAAATTACGCGAGTAAGTCCAGAAAAAAGTAGTAAATACTAGGCACAAAGTTGCCAAGAAGCAGGAGGCAATTGGCAGAAAAAATCTAGTTTGTAATATAGCAAAAAAGGTGGTGGCACAAACTGCGGAATAAAAACCAGCTTGAAAAGAAACTATAAAATCTTTGATTCTAGTTATGCCTTTAGTGGTAAAAAGTGATAAAACTTTTTCTATGAAAATATTAATAGCTGTTGTGGGTAGTAAGAAGAGTGTGTTGCCTATTTCATGTGAAGCATAGTATTTACCATTGGGTGCTAATGTAAAAACTGAGTCTGGCGGTACAGAATCAAAGTCTAATCTTCCATATTTGATAATTTGTTCTGCTAAGAGGTAATGATATCTACCTTCTGATAAATCTATGCCATTATTTGTTAAAGCAAATAATGCCCAGAAAAAAATGAATACACTCAAGTATAGTTGATTTTTTTGTTTGAACATAAGTATTTTTTACTCAAGTCTAATTTTATTCAAGCTTACTTTCCTTCTACTTTTTGCCTTTCTTCGAGTAACAATATTTTTTTGATTGTCTTTTTTATTTGTTGTAGGTAATATCTTCTGTAATCCAGCTTTGGAGTTATATCCGGCTTACTAGCAATGTATTTAGGTTGATTAGTTTCTGTACAAATACGCTCAAAGTCTTTTTCAGGATGGGCAAGGCTGAGAAATGGCGTTAAACTGACAAGGTTTATTCCGCGATCGCGCAAAACTGGACGCATTTCTGCCAAGCCTTCATAATATTCTCTGTAGCGCTCTTCTGGAGATGCATCTCTCCATCTTGTATGTTGTTGATGCGCATGATGGTTATCTAACAGAGCGCAGTTATCACAACCTATTAATATGATGTTTTTGGCTCCCATATTAGCAGCTAAATTTACCCCTGATTGGGCAATAGAAGTCCAGAGATACAATTTATTATCTGTAGGTTTGCGCACCCACTCTAGTATCCGCCCTGCGTCAGAAGGTTTGTTTGGTGGTTGTGTATTAGAGCGTCCTTCTGTCTCAAAGAAATAGAAGTTTTCTTCAGCATATTTAAATTGCTCAGGAGAAACTAAACCTTTAGTTTTGTTGTATTTTGTCACCCAGGTGATTTCTGGTTTTGGCTTTTCGTCAGGTAAAAACTCAGGAATGCTTAACTCAGGATGAATAGTTATGCTATAACGAACAGGAACTGTTTTCCATGCCATGTTTAAGCCGATAGTAATTTTGTTTTCGAGTAGAGATATGGGAAAAACTCTCAAACTCGTACCTGTGCCAATAACATATATATCGCTATTAGGATGAACATTATAAAGCTGGGAAACACACTTTACCATAATTTCACTATCCATGATCAATTAATATGTTTGTGCTGAACTTTCCGCCTTCCAGATTCTTGGTTGATAGAATAAACATTGGCTCATGCTACCAAGTCCCTCAACCATAAATTCAAAGGATACAACAGTATCAAGTAATATGTAATTACCTTCAAATACGTGAATATCCATTACATATGCACCTGGTTTTAAGCCCAGGTAAGGCATTTCTATCAGCATGTCGTTTTCCCCTAGTGAAAGCTGGAGTGGTTCGCGATCGTGGAGAGTACTGATGACTAAAATTTTGTCTCCTTCTCCTACCTGCTCTCTAAAACTAAGAGTAATGTTGACTCCATTCATTTTTTTGTGAACAAAGCAACCTACACAAACTTCGACAAACTCTCCACTAATAGGACTAATTTTATTACCATACCGATCTCTAAAGAAGACAGAAGTAATATCCAAACCAGTGCTATCTTGCTCAAGTTTTTTCTGTAGGCAAATTTCCCCTGCTGTTTTTGCTCCTCCTTGTTGAAATAAATCATTTTCATACTTACGTGTCACCGCAACTGCATCTCCCGCTGCAATCACTTCTCCTTGGGAAAGGTAAACTGCTGATTCACATTTGGAGAGGATTGAATTTGAACTGTGAGATACTAATATGAAGGCAACTCCTTGCTCTCGCAATTGAGCTAGTTTTCGGTAACATTTGGCTCTAAATTTGATGTCTCCGACGGCTAGTACTTCATCAATCAGTAGGATATCTGGTTGGGTATGAATGGCACAAGCAAAGCCTAATCGTGCTGCCATCCCAGAACTATAACTCTGTACTGGTGCTTCAATTGCATCTGCGATTTCTGCAAAATCGACAACTTCAGCAAATCGCTCGTTTATTTCTTGGTTAGATAAACCTAAAATTGACATGTTGGCATAAATGTTTTCCCTACCTGTCAAAATAGGATTAAATCCAGCACCCAATGCAATCAGTGGTGCTACTCGACCATAAACTTCAACAAATCCAGTATCTGGTTTAATCAAACCAGATATGATCCTTAGCAGTGTGGATTTACCACTGCCATTCTTCCCCACTAAGCCTAGTGCTTCTCCCCGTCGCACCTGAAAAGTAACATCCTTCAACGCCCAAAACTCCTTTGGACGCAAATTTTCACTTTTGTTACGGATCGCTAACACTTCAGCGGCAATATCTTGAAGTCCATAGAAGAGCGATCGCTTCAAATCTCGACAAAACTTCTTCGATACCCCATTCACTGAGAGAACAATTTCATCTGGAATTTCTTGTGCAGTCATCATGCTCGCTCTTTTTCTCTCCCCGATGAATAAATAACTTGTTTACTCTCACTGTAGAAACTGGTTTCAAAGTGCGATCGCAGCTTACAAATCGCATCACAGTGATTTACTTGACTAGACACATCTTCTGACATCAGTATCCGTGTCAGGAATAATTTGTCGGAATTGGTTTTTACTTCATGAAAGTTTTACAGATTGAGGGGATATGTAAAATTTTTAACTTAAAAAAATCAAAATTAATCGCTCGAACCATATAATCCGTTGCATCTTACAAGTTTTTCGATACAACAGCCTTCTTCATCAAATTTGCATACTGAGAGTAATTTTTTTATTTATCTTTGTTCTCAATTTTATGAAGTTTAGTTCAAGACAGTTAGTTAATACTGCTTTTGTATTAATAATACTTTCTATAGATGTCACATCAATCTTATTATTTCTTTTGGAGGTTTTTTTTTGTTAACTTTTCTGATGAGAACTTATAACTTACGTAAAATCCTCAAATTCAGTACTATAGCGGTTGTCATAGCTACAATTATCACTACCGCAAGCGTAGTAACTGCCCAAGTCTCCAATCCAAATCAGGGTGGGATGTGGTCGCAAATATACAACTGGCCTGTATATGGAGTGCATTTGGCTCTGATGCCAGACGAAAAAGTACTCGTTTGGGATAGCACAAAAGATGATGCACCAACTTTTAACGCTACAACCAACACCTCAATTTGGGACCCTATTACCAATCAACACACCCGCATCTCAAACGCTCCTCTGGCAGGGCAAGAGTTATTTTGCTCTCCACATACTCATCTAGCTGATGGTAATTTGTTGATTGTCACTGGAACTGTAGGTGAAGGAGATCCAGTCGCAGTCATCTTTGACAATGGATTGAAAAGATGGGTTCGCCAGCCAACTTTAATTTTTCCTCGCTACTACCCCAGTACTACATCGCTGCCCAACGGTGGGGTGTTAGTGTCTGGTGGCGGATATCCAGACAGAATTGGTGACATACCCGAAAGTTTTGAATCAGGTAATTGGCGCTTATTAACTGGTGCGCGGATTCCCTTTGGAGATGCACCAAGAGGTTTCATCGACAATACAACATACTTCCCCTGGACACAGCCAGCACCTAACGGTCAGGTATTCTATGCAGGACCAGAAAACACACTACGTTACATAGATACAAATGGGGCAGGTGGAATGCAAACTGTCGGTCAACGGGGCGACAACGCCTTTCGCGACTACGGTAGTTACGCAATGTATGACATCGGCAAGATACTAGTGGTAGGTGGTGGTTCTGCACTCAACAGTACCTATGTCATCGACATAAATAATTGGTCACCTTCAGTAACGCAAAGTGGTTCGCTGACTTTTGGACGACGGCAGCAGAATTTGACTATCTTGGCTGATGGTCAAGTGCTAGTAACAGGAGGCAATTCAAATCCTAATGGTCGAGATGGACAACCAGGATCTCAGTTCGACATCAACACCGCAGTATATGCAGCAGAAATTTGGAACCCCGCAACTGGTCAGTGGAGGGTTCTATCAAGTATGGCTAGATCGCGCCAATATCACTCCACAGCCTTATTGTTGCCAGATGCTCGAGTAGTCGTTGCTGGAGGTATTTGTACTCCATGTCAAAGCGAACAAAATGCTGAGATCTTCTCACCACCATATCTATTCAACTCGGATGGCTCACCTGCTACACGTCCAGATATTACTTATGCGCCAGCCACTCTCGGCTATAGTCAACAATTTAGCGTCACATTGTCGCAAACAAGTAATATAGTTAAAGCGCACCTAATCAAACTCGGTTCGGTGACACATGCAACTAACTTTGACCAGCGTTTGGTTCCTCTCTCATTCTCTCAGGCAGGTACAACACTCAACATCACTGCACCTGCAAATAATAATATTGCGCCTCCTGGTCACTATATGCTCTTTGTTGTTAACAGCAATGGTGTACCCTCTGTAGCTAAAACTATCCAAGTAGGGGGAAATCCTCTACCTGTGCCACCACCCCCAACTGTACAAATTCCATTCAATCAGCAGCAGTCAATCCAGTCCTTTGACAATCCGAACAACTACATACGCCACATCAACTTTTTGGGCTACACTAACTCAGTCAATAGTGGCAGTTCAACTATGGAAAAGAATGATGCTACATTCAAGATTGTACCTGGTCTAGCTAATGGACAGTGTGTCTCGTTTGAGTCCAAGAACTTTCCTGGCAACTTCCTACGCCACGTCAACTATCGTGTTCAACTTCAGGCGAATCAGAACTCAGATTTGTATAGGAAAGATGCAACTTTCTGCCCAGAGCCTGGTTTAGCTGATGCATCTTCAGTCTCGTTCCGTTCATTTAACCTTTCTACACGCTATCTTCGTCATCGTAACAATGAGTTGTGGCTTGATTCACATAGTGCAGATTCTGTCTATAAAAGCAATGCTACATTTAAATTTGTAGCTCCTTGGAGTCCATGAAATTAGTAGAGACGCGATCGCGTCTCTACTTCTTGAAAAAATAAGCATAGCAATCAGTATTCCCAATTCTTTGCCAACCTGTTGCCATTACAGATTTTGGCATCGTCCACCCTATTTGTTGGACAATAACTTTTACCCCTGTTTTCTTTATAGCTTGGATAACTTCAGATTGAGTAGCAGTTTTTTCTTGCCAAAACTTTTCCGGATTAAAAACTTCAGTCGTAATTTGAACTCCTGCTAATCTAGCCCAATAAGTATTTTTATCATCATGTCCCAAAACTGCAACTTTATCTCCAGGTTTTACTCCTAACCTATTTAAATCTTGAGCAATATTCCAATAGGTATGTTCTGTTCCTTTCAATACAGTTTTCAAGTCTTTTGATATATGATAACCAAGATTACTACTTGTACTTACTAAAGCAATTATAGTTAAAGTTATTAACATTTTTTTTGATTGCTGTGAATTGAGGAGATATACATTTGTAAATACTCCAGCAAATAGCACAACTATAAAGGGAGCAATATACCTAGTTGCAATAAATGAATTGGATAAATCAATGCCAATCATATAAAAACCCAGTCCTCCCATTGCTACAGCAAGTAAGCTCCAACCTCTTACCAAATCTTTTAATGCAGTTTTTATATGACTACTGACAAAAACTAATATCACATAACATATAATTAGAGGAAATATAAATAACTGATAATATAAATGAGCGTTTTTTAGCAAAACTTTTATTTGCTGTTTTAATTTAAATTTAAGTTCAACACCTTCAAACCAATATGATGGTTCATACCAAAAAGGAGACGAATTTTTCAGGTTAGTTTTAAACTCATAAATTAGAAAATTATTGGAAATTGTTTGCGGAGGATGTTTAGGAATACCGCTATCTAGTTCTTTTCCTTGCCAAAATCTATCCACGTCAATGTTTTTACTTACATACCATACATAATTTAACTTCCCTGTATCACCAAATGTTAGTCGCCCTTTTGCTAGAGAAATTGCTGTGACAAAGGGGAGAGCTATAATCATAAAAGCAAGAATTGCTGCTAAAACCTTTGGAAATATTCTTCTAATATTTTCTCCTGTAAACATAGCTACTATAAAAAATACAAAAGCTAGGGGAAACATCACAGATTTTGATAAATACCCAAATCCTAAAACTATACCTAAAATAATGAAAATAGACCATCTTACTGGTTGAATATGTAATTGCAGTAAAATACCAGCAGCGAGATAGACAAGGGCAGATGTAGCCATATCTGGAGCATCCAGATTAACACCTATCCACACAAGAGATGACCAGAGAAATAGAGTATAGCCTATGACTGTCCAAACCCATTCAGGGATTTCAAGAGTTTTTTTGGCAAAAGGATGATAGTTTCCTTTTTGATGATATAGTATTAGTTGTCTGAGAAAAAATTCAAAACATATAATTGCGAAAATTAAATTACATAAATTAACTAGCTTAACAGCAAGAAATTCCCAATATGGCGTTATATTAAAAGTAGATATTGTTAAACCTAAAAGCCAGGAGTAAAAAGGACTCCAGTAAGCATTAATTGCCGCATTCCAATCTCCCCTGAAATAAGCATCACCAATATCTAAATAGGAAACAGCATCTGCTGATGATAAGTTAAAACGGTTAGACCATGCTTGCAGAATACCTATTAATATAGTAATCAGCCAAAATATAGATTTTAATAGGTAAATATTTTTAGTAAGATAGTTAAAGAATTTCATGAAAATTATTCCTCCTAAAAATTTAAGGAACGGGCAAGAGGCCCATTCCACAAGAAAACAAAATTCATTCCGCAAATATGCGACGCCCTACTAGGTGTTTTGCCGAATTGTATTTTGATTATGAGAGGCAAAGGAATATAACTTATGACCTGTAAAGCTGAGAAGAGCAACGCAAGCAGCACTACATAAACGTGCAGTAGTAGCATCCCAACGAAGATCGTTGCTTAAAAGTTGTAAAAGTCCTAAGTTAGCAAGTAAGCTGTTGAGAGCAACAGCAGCAAAGACGATATACTGCATCAGCCAGTTCCCCCAGTAAACGCCAAACACGTAGCGCCGCGAGAGCCAAAAGTTGGTGCTTAAGCCGAGAAAATAACTAACACACAATGCTGAAACTGACCACCAGCCAGACTTAACGAGGGCAGAGAAAACGAAAACATCAATGACAGTTGCAGCCCCACCCGTGAAGATATAACTGCCAAACTCTTTTAAGATTCTGCGTGTTTGTTGTCTGCGAGAAGATTTTGTCCGTTTAGTAGCTGTAGTCTTGACATCAGCCTTGGCTTCTTCTTGATATTCACTATCAGAATTTACTGCCCACAGGTCGTGCTTACCAGGTTCTAAGACATTCTCAGCTGCCAAAATTCCCATTAATAAGCTGTGGTCTTGGTTATTGTATTTGAATGCGCCATACCGCCCAACTAGTTGCAGATTGGCAAATTTCTGGAGATAGCTTTGAATTTCTGCTAAAGCTTGTTTGTAGTTACCTGCATAAATTGGGTAAGTGCGAGGTAAGCGGACAATAAATCCTCCAGAAACTTCTTCATTATGCAGCAGACCAATTTTTCTCAGGTCATGTTGTGCTTGAGCTACAAGTTCTGCTTCCGATCGCTGCCACATTGGTTCACCAATGTTACACCAGTATTCACAGCACAAGGGTGTTTGATGTGAATTTGGGAGCAATTCTTTAGACCAGTTAGCAAAATTAGTTACTCGCCCTACCTCTACTCTTGGATCGTTGATATAGAGCCAGTTATCTGGGAATAAGTTACTGCCTTCAACGATTAGATAAACTAGGACAGTATTTCTAAACTTGAGTGATTTAGCTGCTTCAACTACTTTTCTTGGTGGCGACTCTAGTTGCTGCACCAATTGACTAATGGGAATAGAAGAAATTACGCCACCGCAATCAACCGTTTGCTCTTCTCCTGTTTGGCGATTTCTCAAGGTAATTTGATTTACCTGAAAGTTGTGCTCGTGTACCTGTACAACTTCTGTATTTAAGAGAACAGGTTGGTTATTACTTATCAGGTAGTCACTAATTTTTTCATAAAGTTGCCCTGAGCCTAAGCGAGGGAACTGAAACTGATCGATCAGTGTTTTGACTTTACCATCATTCCCAACCAGAGCATTACGAATTGCCTTCATCAGGGACAAGCCCTTAATCCGTTGCGCAGCCCAATCGGCACTAATTTCAGTACAAGGAATGCCCCAAAGTTTTTCAGTATAACCCTCAAAAAATATCTCAAACAGCCGCTTACCAAACTTGTCTGTTACCCACTCAGCAAAGTTTTTCGGACTTTGATTAGGAAATAATCTAGCTTTGATGTAAGAGGTAATGATTTGACAACTTTCAATCACACCAAGAGCAAGTAAACTTTCTGAAGCCTTAAGAGGATAACTGAAGTATTTACCACCGTAGTAAATACGTGTGAGGCGATTAACTGTTACTTGATCTTTTCCCAATACTTCATTCCAAAGTTTCAGTACTGGAGCAATTTTCGTGAAGAAGCGGTGTGGACCGTAGTCAAGAATAAAACCTTGGTATTCAAAACTTTTAGCTAATCCACCTACTGTTGAGTCTCTTTCTACGACTACTACAGATTGACCTTGCTTAGTGAGGATATAAGCTGCGGCTAAACCGGCAGGTCCCCCACCAAGAATGTAAATTGGGTTGGTTTTATTCATGTTAGGCAAATACCTTTGTGGTGTACATCATAAAGAAAGTAATAATTTACTTTGAGCTAAATCTTCGGGAGTGTTAATTTCTAACACTGCCTTTTCGGTGAGACAGACTCGAATAGTAAATCCGTGTTCTAACACTCTTAATTGCTCTAAACCTTCACACTGTTCTAGAGGTGTAGATGATAGTTGAGCATATTTTGCTAAGAAATCTTGACGAAAAGCGTAGAGTCCCAGATGATGATATACAGGAGCAACGACAGTATTGCGGTAGTAGGGAATAGGCGATCGCGAGAAGTAAAGTGCATGATTATGAAGATTGCACAGTACTTTCACAACGTTGGGGTCATCATACCCTGTCTTGTGATCTAGAGGGCAAGCAAGGGTAGTCATATCTGGTAACTCACCTTGCAAATAGGGAGTAATCAGTTGAGTCAACATGTCAGCCGTGACAAAAGGCTGATCTCCCTGGACATTAACAACCACAGACATTTCTGAATACCGTGTCGCCACCTCCGCCACTCTGTCAGTACCTGTTTGATGATTGCTGTGAGTCATCTCCACTACGCCGCCAAACTCTCGCACACAGTTAGCAACTAATTCACTATCAGTAGCAACAACCACTTTGGTGAAATCAGGACATCGACTAGCTGCTTCGTAAACACATTGCACCATTGGACGAGTGCCAATCTTCACCAAAGGCTTACCAGGAAAACGCTGAGAATTGTATCTAGCGGGAATTACTGCCAAAATTTTCACAAAAAACTCCTCACAATGTTAGCCAAAATAAAAATTTTTACAGAAGCGATTAATCGCGTCTCTACTCCTGAATGCTGTACAGAAGCGATTAATCGCGTCTCTCCTGACATCACAAACCTTTGCGAAAAATATCGTGTAACTGAATCAATCCCATACAGCGCTTTTGCTCATCCACAACTGGTAAAACAGAAATTTGGGAAGGGCGATTTTCCATTAATTTGAGAGCATCGTAAGCTAGTACTTCTGGGGTAACACTTACTGGATTAGTAGTCATAATTGTGGCAGCATTTAAACTTTCCAACTGAGCAGGAGGAGTTTTCTGTACCCATCGACGCAAATCTCCGTCAGTAATTAGTCCCACCAACAACCCTTCCTCAACAATATTCACTGCTCCCACACCACCAGTGCTAATGGCAGTTACTACTTCAATCCAAGAAGCTTGAGGTGTGAGAGAGGGACTATCTGGAAATTTACGCATTAAATCTCTCACCTTCAACGTTAAACGCTTGCCCAATCTTCCCGCAGGATGATTAAAAGCAAAATCCTCAGGAGTGATACCTCGCATCTGCATGACTGTCATTGCCAAAGCATCTCCAATTGCCAAAGCTACCGTAGTGCTAGTAGTGGGAGCTAGATTCAGAGGACAAGCTTCACGGTCAACTGTAGCATCTAGAACTACATCTACTTGAAGAGCCAAAGTAGAGTGGAGATTGCCTAAAATTGCAATCATTGGTACTCTTCTGTGCTTCAAATGAGGAATCATCTCAATTAATTCCTCTGTTTCACCGCTATTGCTTAACAACATTGCCACATCACGAGATGTCACAATCCCTAAATCGCCGTGCAAAGCATCACAAGGGTGTAAATTAACAGACACAATACCAATACTGTTAAGAGTAGCAGCAATTTTTTGGGCAACAATTCCCGACTTGCCAACTCCTGTTAAGACAACCTTTCCCTGACAATTTGCTAGCAGTTGTAATGCATGTTCTACTTGATCTATTTGTAATCTTTCAGCAGCTTGACTAATAGCTTTAGCTTCTAGCTTAAGGAGTTCGACAGTTTGATTAACTGGAATTGTAGTAACAAGTGAATTCATTTTTTATGTCTCTATTAAAAAATATAGAAAAAACCTTTACATATTAAGAACTCATTCTTTCTACTACATAAGGAATCGCTAGGCGATAAATTACCCAAGCAACCAGTATTCCCACAATCGCTATTAAACTAACTACCCAAAATCCCTGAGCATTAGAAAGGATACCTGTTGTTGCCAACTCCCGTGTTGTTACCAAAAGTGGCGTTACAGGATTAAACTTGACAATACTACCAAATATACCCTCACTGGGAACTGGATATACAACTGGAGTTAGAAACAGCCAAAATCCAGTCAGTAAGGTAATACCCATAGCAAAGTCATTGTAAAGAGCGCCGATAGGAGCTAGCAGCATACCTAAAAATGTACCGAGCAACACTAAATGAATTAGCGCTACTGGTGCGAGAATTGCGTTCCAAGTGACTGGCACTTTAAACCAAATAAACAAACCGAAAATTAGTATGAGCTTGATGCCAAAGTTAAAGAATACTTCACCGAGTTTGGCAATAATTAGAGCTTCACGCGGAAAATTAATTCTCGACAACATCGGTTTTGCAGATGTTACTGCTTGAATCGGACCATTCAAAGCTTCTACAAAGGTTTGCCATAGAGTCATACTAAAAGTAACATAAGCAGGATAAGGTAAGTCTGTCGCATTGATATTAACAACTCCACTTCCCTTCGCGAGGGTAAAACCAGCTGCCATAATTACCGCTGGAGCAAAAGCCCAAAAAATTCCTAAAAATGATTGACGGTATTTAGCACTGATATCTCTAACCAATAGACGCCAAGCTAAGTCTCTTGAAGCTAATAAATCTCGCCCCATATCCTTAAGTAATTGCAGCGGATGCTTCATGTGACTCTCAGGTCGATGCACAATCCGCTCTCTTCTTACTTTTGGTGGTATAAAGTCGCGATCGCGTCGAGAATTTTGTTGGCTGTTATTGATCATGCTTTTGTCACACTAGTCTAATTATCTTGATTTATCGTGCTTTATTGCAAGTTGTTTTCTACCCCAGTCTTTGCCCCACATTACCCTGTCATGGCTTTACTAATCTCTCCATCCTAAATATCGTTCGCGAATATGAAGTGGAGTACCAACAGCATGAGATGTTAACAGTTGTTTCAAAGCCAGCCAAATAAAGGGTGGAATAGTCTGCGCATAGCGACGCCAAAGCCGACGGGGTTCTTGAATAAAGCGATAAAGCCATTCAAGACCTAAGTTTCGCACTATACGAGGAGCTCTCTTCTGTATTCCTGCGTATACAGGAAAAACTCCTCCTATACCAATCATTACCGCCTGAATTTTACCTTGATGTTCAGCCATCCAACTTTCTTGTTTTGGGCATCCTAAGGATACCAACACTAAACCTGCTCCACTACTGTTAATTCTCCTAATCAAAGCTTCATCTTCATCTGGTGTGAGAGGGCGAAATGGTAAAGGCTCCATAGCAGCAATTTTCAGATGAGGAAATTCTTCTCCTATCCTCTTTCTCATTCGAGAAAGAATTTCTGTTTGAGAACCTACAAAAAAAACACTGATATCCATTGTTTGGGCGAACTGACACAAGGCTTGGAAAATATCCATCCCCGCAACACGATCTTGTTGATGTGCGCCCAAAAGCCTCATCATCCAGACAAGAGGCATCCCATCAGGAGTCACAAGGTCAGCATTTTTCAATACATTAGCAAACTCTGGATTCCAGTAAGCCTCCATGAGCATATGTACATTGGCTACACATACAGTCCTACTTTCTTTTGCTTTTGCCCATTTCAGTATTGTCTGTATCTGTTCGTCAAAGCGTAAGGCAGTAATCGGAAAATCAAGCACTCTTTGATTAGGTAGAAAAACTCTTCCTACCATATTTCACTCCTTGTGTTCCACAAAAATCAACTCACCAACTAACCCATTCCCAGTTAGGTTGTACCTTCGTTGCTGTTTTCTCAAGGTCTGGGGCATGGTTTAGTTAACACATGGAGATGCAATCAGTATTAAAGTATATTTTCGGCTTCCCTGGTAATAATTTAGTCAATATATCCTGTATAACAATTTACACTTAAATCAATTCTCTGTCAGTTGATTTTAAATAAACTTCATAATTATTTTATGTTATCTTTTTACTTTGTTCATTTCCTGGCTACATTAGTAGTAAGTAATAGAAAAATTAATATTTCTCGTCTTAAAATAAATAAACAGTAAAGCAAAGTTATCTATAGCTACAAGGCTTAACTTCAAAGCCATTCTATCAATCCAAGGAGTGTTCTTTGACTATAAGTCTATGGGCGTATATTTTCTGTAAGTACCATCATTGTAGACTTCTCATCACAATTACTTTATTTATAAACCGTTTTTGTACAGCTACTGATTTTATTTGTGAGGATATGTTCAAGATTTTTTTGCATCTATGTATTTTTAATTAAATGTAATTTATAATACTATTTTTTTAGTAATTAATCAAACATACAGTACCATTATAATTTTGATACCTTGGTTATCTAGCTTTCTAGATAAACTGCCGAATAGGCAAATTATTCACAAAAAAATTAGGGGGAAGATTAATTTATCTCCCCCCTTTTGATTACCTTTGTTATTGTCTTTTTGATTATCTTCTTTGAGTCGTTTCCGCAATACCTGTTGTTGTTTCTTGAGTTGTCTCTGTCTTGCTGAACCGCCTCTTCCTTTATCATTCCTACCTTCTCGGCGAGGAGACTCCCATCGCTTTAATCGCATAACTTCTACACCCTATTTAACTTGTTGACTATATAGATTTTAACTTATATTAAGTTAATTGTCAAATTAAACTATCTCAACCCCTCCCTAACCCTCCCCTTTATAAGGGGAGGGCTGGGTGGGGTAATATACCTCACTCAGACGAAAAGCGCTGTAAATGAACTGCCTACTATTTATAACTATTCACAAAGTCTTAATCTTTTTCCGGAATAAACCAAAAAAATGTAGAGATGGGCAAAAAAAATGTAGAGACGCGACATGTCGCGTCTCTACAGTAATGGGCGAGGAGAGAATCGAACTCTCATGCCTTTTGAGGGCGGCAGATTTTGAGTCTGCTGCGTCTACCAGTTTCGCCACCCGCCCGAGGTTGCTTCCCCATTATACACTATTTTTGCCGAATGCAACAAGTTTTGATATTCTTTACTACTTGCCCAACGATCAATTTCTCGCGCCCGTAGCACAGGAACTGGATGAGTTAACTGGGCTGTGCGTGCATTTTTAACCATTTCACCTAGTTCTGTTTTGCTGATTTCATCGTAAGCACGAGCTTGAGCAATAAAAGCATCTAGGTTAAGTTGTGGTGCGATGGTGGGTGAGCCACCAGCAAGTTTCATCAATACTGACATCACAACTTTGGGGTTTTGGGTTGCTAATAACGCCGCGCGATCGCACGTAAACTCAGCACAGCGTATCCATTCCAAAAGTTGAGCCTGCATTGCTTGAGCCAGAACTACTCCTACCGTAGGAACAACTGTTGCCGCTAAAATCAATAAATTTACTGGAGTCAAGTAAAGACTATGATCGCACTTCAGGTGTCCCAACTCATGAGCGATTACCGCCTGAGTTTCTTCTGGTGTGAGCATATCAATCAAAGAGGTATGCAACACAATGAAAGGCTGCTTACCTCGTAGAGCAAAAGTGTAAGCATTGGGAGCCGGATGCTGATGTACATACAGCTGGGGAGGCTCCATATCCAAAGTTTTGCAAGCTGACAACAACAGTTCGTGTAACTGTGGTAGTTGATTTTCACCTACCAAGATGCTAGATGCAATATTTTCCACATAGAAAACCTGCTCTGCTACTGGTCCCAATAGATTCCGTACCATCATATCTAAACCCGGAATTTGCTTGAGAGCTTTGGTAGCCTCTAAATCTAGGGGATGACGAAAAGAGTCGGCTTTAAGACCAATTAGCTTCGTGGAAGGAGACATGACAAAAAGCACTGCATCAAGTGAAAGAACTTTGGGGAATAAGGCTAGTCAAATAACTAGCTATCCCCAACTATTATATATGTTTCTCAGTTCACAAGTCCTGAATCCTGAGTAAGAACTGACTCCTATTTCACAGAGCTAAGAACGGCATCACTATCTGTCGAAGACAAACGTTGTATTTTCGCTCCTAACTTCTGTAACTTGATATCGAGTTGATCGTAGCCGCGATCAAGGTGACGCAATCCTTGGATTGTGGTTTTTCCGGATGCCGCCAGCCCAGCCAAAACTAATGCTGCTGCTGCGCGTAAATCTGTGGCTAAAACTGGTGCACCTGATAAAATCGGTACTCCCTTCACAAAAGCCGCATTACCTTTAACGCGAATGTCTGCCCCCAAACGATTTAATTCAGAGGCATGACGTAGACGATTCTCAAATACAGATTCGTTAATGATGCTGTCTCCCTCAGCTAGAGCCAACAAAGCCATAAACGGCGCTTGCATATCTGTGGGAAAACCTGGATGGGGCAAGGTTTCAATATCCGTTGCTTTGAGGTTTTGCGTCTTGAGAATACGTAAGCAATCGGGAGCTTCTTCGATAATGCTCACCCCAATATCCCGTAATTTAGCAATTACTGGGATGAGATGATCCGGCACTACTGGTGACAAACTCAGTTCTGAGCGAGTAATTGCTCCTGCGACTAAAAACGTTCCCGTCTCAATGCGATCGGGAATAATGCTGTATTCAGTAGAATGTAACTTGGAGACACCTTGAATTGTAATTGTACTTGTGCCTGCACCCCGAATTTGTGCGCCCATTGAGATACACAAGTTTGCCAGATCCACTACTTCTGGTTCGCGAGCGGCATTTTCGATGATCGTTTCGCCATCTGCTAGTGTAGCTGCCATCATCAATGTTTCTGTTGCTCCCACACTGGGGATGTCCAAGTAAATCTTGGCTCCTTTTAATCGGCGGCTATTACCAGGTATGTAGGCATTACAAATACCATGCTCAATTTGTACTTCAGCGCCCATCGCTTGTAATCCCCGTACATGGAGATCTACCGGTCTTGCCCCGATCGCACAACCTCCTGGTAGAGGCATTTGCGCTATTCCCAGTCGAGCCAGTATTGCTCCAATCGCAAAAAAACTTGCCCTGAGTTGGGTTACTAGTTCGTAGGGCGCTTTTGATGATGTTAGTTCACTGGCATTGATTTCTAAAGTAGTGTCATCTCGCTTTAAGCGAACACCCAAAGCTGACAAAACTTGTCCCATGCGCTCCACGTCCGCTAGTTTCGGCACATTGTGAATGCGACAATCACCTGAACACAGCAAGGCTCCTGCCATAATTACCAGGGCTGAATTTTTTGCCCCGCTAATTTTCACATGACCTTGCAAACTTTGTCCACCCCATATTTGCAGGACTGAGGAGTCTGCTTGTGGTATGGCATCTGGTAAGCGAAGAGAAGGATTAATAAGGCTATCCTCCAAAACAACAGTATTTTTTATAAAGTTGGTTTCGATTCTACAGTAAACATTAGATTTTCTGCATTATTGCAGTATTATTATTTTTCCGCTAAGTTTTTGTTATCTACAAATCATGCCCTTGACAAAGTTCATTCGGTTGAGTAATAATTATAAACGGTGAATAAATTATTAACAAGAGCGGAACTGGCGGAATTGGCAGACGCGCTAGATTCAGGTTCTAGTGCCGCAAGGCTTCCGGGTTCAAGTCCCGGGTTCCGCATATCAATTTTGGATTTTAGATTAATCCAAAATTAAAAATCATGTTAACAAGTATACAAAATCCCCTAGTTAAGCAAATTCGCAAACTACATTCGTCAAAGGAAAGGCACAAGCAAGAATTATTCTTGGTGGAAGGAACTCACTTACTAGAAGAAGCTTGTGCAGTAAACTACCCACTAGTAGCAGTATGTTGTACACCCACATGGCAAACAAAATATCCGGGGATATGGGCAGAAGTTGTCAAAAACACCGAACGGATAGAAATTGTCAGTGAGGAAGTGTTGAAAGCGATCGCCACAACAGTTCAACCAGACGGTATAGTAGCGATAGCAAAAAGTCGTGACACAGGGGTTGTACCTTTAACTGGTTTGGTACTAGCTTTAGAAACAGTGCAAGACCCAGGTAATTTAGGTACAATAATCAGGACAGCAGCCGCAGCGGGAGCATCTGGATTATGGCTGAGTGAAGACAGTGTAGATTTAGAGAACCCAAAAGTGTTGCGTGCTTCTGCGGGACAGTGGTTTCGTTTACCAATAGCAGTAAGTCCAGATTTAAAAACCACAGTGCAAGCGGCAAGGCAAGCAGGAATGCAGGTAATAGCAACTGACAAAAGTGCTACTGTCACCCATTGGGAAATAGACTGGCGTAAACCAAGTTTAATTCTACTAGGTAATGAAGGTGCGGGATTGTCAGCTCAGTTAGAGGCGATCGCAGATGGAAAAGTCAAAATTCCCTTAAGTCCGGGTGTAGAATCATTGAATGTTGCTGTTACCGCCGCTGTAATTTTGTATGAAGCCCAAAGGCAAAGATTGGGAATGGCTAATGGTTAATAGTTAATGGCTAATAGTAGAGAATTCTGTGCAATTAGCAATCAGCAATTAGCAATTCCCTATTCCCCATGCCTCTTTTCCTGTTCTAAATACTGCTCAATATCAGCAACTGCTGCTTCAAAAGCCGCCAGATCAATGACCGATGATTCAACTACTTCGTCATCAATAGTACAATTACTTTCTAATGGCGTTTCTTCATCCTCAGTTGTACCCGTGTGGAACATATCCTCTAATTGATTTAGAGATTGAAGAAACTCATTCTTTGCAGCACGGCGCTGTTGTTGCTGATCTTGCTCCATCTTTCCTTTTAATCAGATTGTAAAAACCTCTCTAACAGTACACTGGGAATTGGACGTGGACGCATTGTAGACGCTTCCACCGTTACCAATAAATTATCTTGGTATCTAACGCGAATTTCGTAACATCGAACACGAGAACCGCGCATTTCCTTCAACCAAGTGGTGACTTCTAGTGTATCACCAGCTACTGCAGGACGTAAATAGTCGATTTCCACCCGCCGCATGACAAACACACCTCCCAGTTCCCGGTAAACATCTAATGGCAAGCGTTAAGAATTTTCTCAAAATAGGGAAATTTATGAGTGTAAACTCTTAAGTGGGTAAAAATAAAATTATAGAGTCAATAAATCTATTTTTGTAAACTTTTTTCTTGTGTAAGAAACGAGCTTAGGCGCATAAACTCGCTCTGATTGTGTTGATTTAAATCTGACTACTAAAAATTTGAGGGTTTACAATGGCAAGCCGTAATAATTTAGTGAATAACTTATGGCAGAAAGTACAACAAGATTCTGCAAGTTGGGGATCTTTAGTACTTTGGGTTTTTGCGTTGGTTATATTGTTAATGATCATGACAATGTATGCCAACACTATAGAAATACCCACTTAGCATGAATCTAAAAATTTTTGTTACAACAGTGCTGCTAACCACAGCTAGTACGTTAGCTCCTGTCAAAGCTCAAAACCCACCTACTCAAACCCCAACTACATCAAATCAAGTTCTCAATGCTTGTGTCCAAAATCGGGCTGAGACATTGCCCATACCTTTTAGCGATGTCTCACCCAACCATTGGGCTTTTAAAGCAGTTATGACTATGCACTACTGTGGTGCATTCCGCCAAGCTACTCCGCCTGCTTTATTTGAGCGGCTTCGACCAACCGAAAAACAGGAGTCAGGAGACAGGAGCCAAAATGAAGCATTAAAATTACGAATGTAAGTTTCTGTTTTAAGAAGATAGTACCCATGAGGGTGCTGTCAAGGCTACTTTGTTTACACCATACTACAAACATATCCAACGGAATTTTCTCCAATGGATATTCATTCTCAAAAATAATAAGGTAATGTAGTATGCGTAGACGTCATGGATTCCCGCCTCGTAAAGGTGAAAATCACCCCTGCGGTGAATTTGTCCCTACTGGAAAATTTGGCAGAATGTTTCCCAAACTGCCAGCTTTTACTCCCTCAGTGGAAAGTTTGACCGATCTGGGGAAAGCAATGAGTGAATCAACAGAGTCTCCTGAAGGGGATAATGAAAAAGTTCCTGCAGGATTCACCTATCTCGGTCAATTTGTAGATCATGACATCACCTTTGATACAACTGCTCTGCAAGAGATTATTGTTGATCCATTGGCGATCAGAAATTTTCGCACGCCGATGCTTGACTTAGATAGTATCTATGGTTCTGGACCTGATGCACAACCTTATCTATATCAACTTGAAGACCCAGATCTGTTTTTGATTGGAACAACGAACGAACAGCCAGGTGGTGGAGATCCCACAATTCCTACAAAACTACCCAACGACATCCCTCGTGCTTCAAGTACTTTAGGTATCATTGGTGATCCACGCAACGACGAAAACTTAATTGTTGCCCAAATGCATGTAGCATTCCTGAAGTTTCACAACAAGGTGGTTCAAGGTATCAGGGATGGCAGCATTAAACTAAATCATTCCACTGACAAGTCTGTTTTTGAACAAGCCAGAGAATTAGTGATTTGGCATTATCAGTGGATTGTACTTTTCGACTTTTTGGGTCGTATTATTGACAGAGAACAGCTAGAAATAGTACTCAAGGGCGGCAGGCGCTTTTTCCTATTTAAGGAACAGCCATTCATCCCTGTCGAGTTTTCCGTAGCTGCTTATCGTCTCGGTCACAGCATGGTGCGTGGGGTTTATGATTATAATCGGGTTTTCACTAACGTTCCCAGAGAAGTAGAAGGCAGAACTATACCTGCTGCTACTCTGCGACTGCTGTTTTTGTTCACTGCCAAATCTGGTGAGTTAGGCGATTTCGCTAACATTCCTATTCCTAGTGATTGGATCATTGACTGCAATACCTTTGCCAAATTACGAGGATGAAACAGCTGTAGAAACAGGGTGAATACGACCTAGAGAGCTAAGTCGGGC
>NZ_JACXAE010000109.1 GCF_014698965.1 Iningainema tapete BLCC-T55 | reverse complement strand
ATGCTACCCATTTTTTTGCTTGGGTAGCGTCCACTAACATTGCCAGCCCTACTTCTTACCAGTCTTGCGGGTGGAGATTCGCGAACTAAAGTAATATATTTTACTGTTTTCTCACTTAGGCTTAAGTGGTTACACCATTGAAAATATTCATCATCGTTAAGCATTTTAATTTACGCTCATCCGTAATGAGGTTCTTTTCTGGCGCTTTTATTCAAGCATTTCTGATTTACTTTGTGCAATTAAATCATTCTTAAATTTTACTTTGTGCAAATTTATGCTTTCACTCTGCTTTAAAAAAGAATTATTACACCACGTAAAAATAAGCTCTTCGAGCTTATGAGTGCAAGTTAATGCTTCCACCCTATGCAAATTAATGGGTGAAGTAATAGTTGTTGACTTTAATCAAAAAATTACTCAAGAGTTTCCAACAAAGCGACTTCACCCTGTCGCTGGGAAGAAAATTTTGCTCTTTATCATGGCGACAGTATTGAGTTGTTTCCAACAAAGCGACTTCACCCTGTCGCTGGGAAGGTCAATGCAAACGATTTATCGATGGGGACGAGAAATTGGTTTCCAACAAAGCGACTTCACCCTGTCGCTGGGAAGGTTAGTGTTCGCTCTCAGAAACCGTGCAACTTTTTCGTTTCCAACAAAGCGACTTCACCCTGTCGCTGGGAAGTGATTTGTCGCAGTTGAGCGATCGCGTGTTAAAAAAATTCGCCAACAAAGCGACTTCACCCTGTCGCTGGGAAGAGCGGTATTTTGAAACCCTTACGAAGTATAGCATCCAGAGGCGATTTGCGCGGATAGCGGATTTTGTGGCTACAACTTGGTAGAAACAGACAGACAAAATCGCTGAAACACTCTATGGGTAAGAGTCGCGGAGCGCAACGACAGAATAAGGGTTTCCGAGATTTGGCGTAATCCGCGCAAAGTGATAATAGCATAAACCAAAACTCGACCATGCCGATTTTAGATTTTCGATTTCAGAGCCATAAATTAGAGTAGGAACAAGCCCCCGGATTCATCTGTGGGGAAAATCCAAAATCCAAAATTGTATGACTTAGAAAGCCCCTCTTCCAACCCCCTGTTAAAGTAGCAAATAACAGATCTCCTTTGTCAAGCTGTATAAATTAATCACCTCCCAATCCAAAATCAAAAATCCAAAATCCCTATATGCCCAAGATACCCGACGCTGCCAAAAAAGTACCCTTGATGTTCCAAGCACAAACTGCTGGGCGTTGTCAACTGCAATACCTGAAAAAAAATGTACCACAGCAAGATGCTGAACGTTGGGCTTCGGAATGGATAGAGAAAGCCTATCCTGATGCACCTGATTTTGGTACTCAAGTGCAAACTCGCGACTATACTATAAGTTGGCGCTTTGTCACCAATGGTGGACAGGATGAAGGTGTGACTCGTCCGGTAATTGGTGCTAGGGGTTGGCCCTATTATCCTGGTAGTAGCATGAAAGGCATTTTTGGCAGTGCTTGTAGCCAAGAACAACGCGATCGCTACTGTGGCAATGCCGAACAACCAGGAATTCTCCGCTTTCATGGCGGCTATCCCACCAGCGATAACTGGGAACAAAATCTCGTAGATATTGTCCATCCCCAACAGGATTGGCAAGTCAAGGAGGATGAAAAGTCAGCGGGTGCGTTTGTGCAAATCTCGCTGTATAAACCACAACTCAAATTTGGCATCTCCAGTACCATTCCCCTAAAAGCTACTGAATGGGAAACTATTTGGAACATCTGGGAAAAAGCACTTTCTACGGGAATTGGTTGTCGGGTTTGTGCTGGCTACGGACAACCGGAAAAACACACTGGTGCAATTATTTACCAAACTCAATTGCAAGGGCAAGGTCAAGCGTCTAAACTACTTGATGGTACAGGTGAGTTTCGCCCTAATATGTTAAGAGCAGCCCTAAGAGGTCATGCTTTGCGAATCTTCGGAGGCTTGACAAATGCAAATACAGCTGATGGCTTGGTAGAAACATTGTTTGGTGGAGTCCAAGGTGAGGGAACAGTCGGACTATTGAGCATGAGTTTCCGCGAAACTAACTTGGAACTAGAGGAATTTGGGAAGCGAGCTTATGCAATGCCTACCTACAAAGTAGCAGGATATCTCACCTGGTTATTGACGCAAAACTTACCCGATCCTGAACGCGAAGCATTGCAGACTTTAGTGAAAGCCTTAACTCGGTTTGCCATGCTGCTAGGTGGTTTTGGCAAATCTTGGCGACGAGCGGATCATCGGTTGTTTTTCCCAGAATACTATGAGCAAGAAGACCCAAAACCGCTGATTGGTTGTCATTGGCAGTGGTTAGGAAAAAAATCTCTGTTGCAAGATGTTCGGGTTCGCAAGCTTGAGCAAGTAAGCCAGTTTATCAACGAAGTGCGTCAAGCCGCCAGCAATTGGATGCAGTTGCAAGGCATTACCCCCAATCCTCACAACTACGCACCTTGGCGGGAAGCATGGCATCCAGAAGTGGTAAAAGTTTGGGGACGTTTGGCTAATGAACCAGAAGACTGTGAAGCTATTCGTTGGCTACACAGTCCTTACAGGGAAGCCATTCCCAAAGCCAAAATTTCTGAAGGTTCTATTTATCGCTCATCTGTGACTGGGCAAGTTGGGCAAATTGGTAGAATTTGGCATCGGATGTACCCTATAGTCAGGTTAGTTAAAGATCCGCAAAATCCAAGTGCACCTATTCCCAAAACAACCAACCAATATTTAGAATTTTTAACATTCTTTCCTGATGATTCTTTGGAGTCAGAAGAGTTGTTAGATTTTCTAGAATCCCATCCCAAAAAGATATTCCAAAAACTTTGGGGCAATTAATCTAATACTAGCAATACTAGCTTTAATTACAATCACTGTAGGTGCAAGCCTCTATTTTGAGGTTAAATAGATCGAGACTGCTGTAGATGAAGGCAAAATCAAATGGAATCTCTGATATTAGAGCGTAACAGAAGTCATCGCCCAAAAGAGCTAGTTCTTGGTCTGTTTACATCCATTATTCTGCATACTGTTATAATAGTAGGCGGCCATTATTGGCTGAGATTGAAAGCACCGGAACAAAAGCAAGATCTGTCAGAGGCAATTCCAATTGAATATATTGAAGTTCCTGCCAATGAGACAAAGAAGCCTCCGGAAACTTCACGACGAGCTGATAGAAATTCCGTGGCAGGCGGTGAAGCTAAACCGAAAAAAGTCATTTCGATAGCTAAGTCAGCACCCACAAAGACTGACAGCAATCAAGACTTAGCTACTCCTACTGCAGAAATAATCAAGCCACAACCAATACAGCCAAAAGCACCATCACCAAATCTCAGGGCGCCCAAATTACCACTCGAACCTCCCAAAATTGAACCATCACCAAATCTTAGGGCGCCCAAATTACCAGCTAAACTTCCCCAAATTGCTGTTGCACCTACTATTACAGAACCAAAACTTCAACCAGAATCAACCGCACGTACTCGCACCATACCACAAATATTACAACCTCAACCAACAGCACCTACCCCAGATACTACACCACAAATACCCACATCTCAATCAACAACAGTTATCCCAACTACCACACCGCTAAAAACCAAACTACGCCAATTTGCTACCGCACGCACTATACCACCAATACCTCAACCAGAACCAACAACAGATACCTCACCCATCACACCACCAAAACCAGAACCAACAATAGATAACCCACCCATCACACCACCAAAACCGCAACCAACAAAAGATACCTCAAATACTACATCGCTAGAAACCAAACTACGCCAATTTGCCACCGCACGCACTCAACTGCCAGAACCTCAACCGCAGCCAACAGCACTTACTCCAGATCCTACACCACCACTTCTCACGCAACCAACACCACTCTTTACACCACCAGTTCCCCCAACTACTACACCACTAGGAACCAAACTACGGCAATTTGCTAATACTCGTACTACACTGCCAGAACCTCAACCAACCGTAGATCCCCCATCCACTAAACCTTCACTACCTACGCAACCAATCACAAATACCCCATCCACTACACCTTCACCTCTGCCACAAACAACAGTTACCACTAGAATACCGCCAACACCCACACGCCCAAAAATTACTACTGCACCCACTACACCGCCAATATCTAAACTTTCGCCAACAAAAACCCCAACTACTAGTTTATCCGGACGTTCAACTCGTCCAGTAAAAAATAATCAATTAGCTGCCAATAGTTCTTCTGTGCCTACTACGCGAACATCCACGCGATCGCAATCATTAAAAGGTAGTTCTAGCCGTTTGGGGGGACCAGTTGTTTTATCTAACCGTAATTTTACTGCCTATGTAGATCAAAATTCTAACCGCCAAAAACAAGGTACTGAGGGTGTTGATGCTCGTCAAGATGTAGATTTAGGTCCCTATCTACGGCAACTACAAGCAAAAGTTAAGCAACAATGGATACCTGGTGTGACTCAATCATCTCGTAGGACGGTGCTGCATTTCACTATTTTGCGTTCAGGTGAAGTGAAGTACCTTGAGGTAGCACAATCGTCAGGATTCGATTTTACTGATGAGGCAGCGCTTGGCGCTGTCCAAAGAGCAACACCATTTGCACCCTTGCCGACAAATTATCCAGACAAATACCTCAATATTCGATTTACATTTAATATCAACATTTATGGAGAGCTAGAACTATCGGGTGATTGATGATTGTAAATTTGCTATGGGTACACCCGTAATCACAAAAAACAAATCGCGAAAAGTGCATACATCTGGAAAACCCACAGTTCCAGGCTCTTGAGTGAGTCGTTCTTGCCATTGATCGGGAAAGTCGGGTTTACCTTCACGACGAATGCTATGACCTATATACGGGTTTTCCGCATGTGGGCGGTAGCTACCGTAGTAATTATTATACAGCGAGAGTGTTCTTTCTTCCTCTCTATCAAGAAACATAATCATAAAGGCGTAATGGGTATGGGGTTCTAACTTTAATGATTTGCCTTTCAGGCTCCATTTCATGTATTGGTTTTTCTTGAGGTTATTGGGTAGTTGACCAATCGCATAATAAATAGACGTATACGATTCTCCTTCAAGATAATCATCAAGTTCCGGAGATGTCTGACGATTAAACTGACCAACAAAACCAGGAGTACCGCGTTCATTTAAACGTGGTTGACCTGTTACTTTAAAAAATTGGATAGCTACCCTCGCACCAGGAGTATTTCGTTTAACTTCATTTGGTCCTACACGTAAGTAAATAGCATCGGCTGTAAAACCTTGCGCATTAGTGACAAATGTTTGCCCTAAGTCGCGATCGCGTTCTTGATAAGTATCACCGTAAACAGATCTGTCGCCATACACTGTTTTACTATTAGGAGGATATTCGTTATTGTCAACAATCTTGTTCTTCTCAAATCGAATGCTGGTAGCACCACCTGGATCGCCAAAGGGGTAACTAATCATGACATTGGTATTAGTGGCTGGTTCAGGTACGAACGAACGCTCATCTGATGAAGAAATGACAAGTTGTCCTGGAATGACTTGACTTTGTCCAATGGTAGCCAATACTGATCCTAAAAAGACCAGAGTTAACACAATGGTAGACACTTTCATATATACCTAAACTATAGCCATAAGCAGTGGAACAGTAAAAATTTATCACTAATTATGGATAATTGTTAAGTGCGATCGCTCAAACAGCTAATTTCAAACTGATAAGCGATAAAAGAAAATAGTAGGTATAGTGGACAGACAAAATCAATGAGAGCAATCAAAATTGTTGTTGAAAAACATCAAGACGGTTACGTAGCCTATCCCTTGGGTATTAAGGGGGTTGTCGTTGGTGAAGGCGACACTTATGAAGAAGCACTATCTGATGTTAAATCAGCTATCCGCTGCCATATTGAGATTTTTGGTCAAGAAGTTCTAGAAGAGGAATCACCAGTGCTAGAAGCTTTTGTTGCAGAAGCTGAGGTTGGTATTTGATGGCTAAATTTCCTGTAGACGCACCAAAAGCCAAAGTAATCACAACATTGGAATTGCTTGGATTTACTATTGTGAGGGAGCGAGAGCATATTGTTATGGTTAGAGAAAACGAAGACGGGACAAATACCCCATTAACTATGCCTAACCACTCCCAAATTAAAGGCTCGACACTAAGATCCATTTGTACTCAAGCAGGTATTTCAAGACAGGAGTTTTTGTCAGCTTATGAGCAAAGTTGAGATGCTAGATTCAATTTTTATACCAAATATTTCAAAGCAAAGCTTTAGCTTTCATTCTTTTCAGTTCAAATTTATTGCTCTTATTTTATTTTTAACACTATCATTCCTAGTACTTCCTGCGCTTGCATCTACTTGTCGCAATTATCAAGGTCATCAGATCTGCATTATCAGTATTGATAGAAGTGCTAAAAATTACTGGGAATATAGAGCAGCAGTTAGTGTAGATGGAGTAAAAAGTCCTGTCAAAGTATACAAGTGTCGTACTCAAGTTAAAATTGAGCAGGATGGGACTGTTGTACCATTTGGGCAAAATGACGCAGGAAAGTTAATCTGTAGTTTTTTCAAAAAATCTGCATAAAGAATACTACTTTTTCTGTGAAGAAAACACGCACCACATAATGAAAACAGAAAATCCTACATATAATATTACAGTGAACCATTCTTGAGCGCTACCAGTATCGTTCATGAGTAAAACAAAGATATAAACTGTGCTATTTAATCATCATAAATTAAATAAATACACTATCTCTTCTACTAAAGTTTCCTCTACTTGGTGTGTAGCATGGGGAAAAGTAGATTTCATCACAGAGAATGTCGCGTGGCGAGATGAGCAGTTTGCCGTTGTTATACCTGATACCTCTTATCATCATCCGGCAGAGCAATTTGCAATTAGTCCTAACGAGCAATTTGTTTTGATTGGTGATGTGTGGTTAAGTAATCGAGCAGAGTTGCTACAACAATTGGGAATAAACCCTTCTGAGTGGATGGGTACTGATTGCCAAGTTATTGCACAAATTTGGCAACAATTAGGTTGTGAATCTCTGAGAAAACTGGTGGGGATGTTTGGGCTGGTAGTTTGGGATCGGCAAAGACAGGTATTATGGCTAGGACGCGATCGCGTGGGTGCTAGTACTCTATATTACACTACCACTGGTCCCACCCGTTGGATTGCGTCTGCCCTGCGTTCACTCACACCCTATCGTTCAGCCGAGTTGGATAAAGTTGCTTTACGAGATTACCTTTGTTGCGCTTTTGTACCTGGTGAACAAACACTGTGGAAGCAGGTGCGAGAAATTCGTCCTGGAACTGTGAGACAATTTCCGCACCAAACAGTTCATACATACTGGCAGCTTCAAGAACAAATTATTGGCGCAGATGAACCTTTAGAGTGGCATAGCGATCGCTTACGTACCCTCCTACATCAAGTTGTACACGAATACTTACCACCAAATCAAGCTGTAGGCGTTTTTCTTTCCGGTGGTTTAGATTCCAGCAGCGTCACAGCCATAGCGGCACAAAAAGCAAAAGTCCACACCTACTCAATTCATTTTGGCTCAGAATGTCCCAACGAGTTAGAATTTTCCAGCCTGGTTGCTCAACATTGCCACACCCAGCATCACATTCTCGAAATTACTTTCCAGCAGATGTGGGAAAACTTACCAGAAACTATGGCATATCTAGACGATCCCATTGGTGATCCTCTCACAGTGCCAAACCTGCTATTAGCAAAACTTGCCCAAGAGTCTGTACAAGTTGTACTTAATGGCGAAGGAGGAGATCCTTGCTTTGGTGGACCAAAAAATCAACCAATGCTGATCAATAACCTTTATAATAACTCAGTTATCAATCAAGATTCACTGCAAGCCTATCTAATTGCCTTTCAAAAATGTGCTACAGATTTACCCCAACTGCTGACAAAAGAAGTTTGGACAGCTGTAGAAAAAGAACCATCAGTTTTTTGGGCTGATTTGAACAGTAATGCCAATTACCTGAATCGATTAATGGCACTGAATATTAAGTATAAAGGAGCAGACCACATCCTCACCAAAGTCAATAACTTGACTCAAGCCGCAAGGTTACACGGACTCTCACCTTTATTCGACCAAAGAGTAGTAGACTTAAGTATGCAAATACCGCCAGAGTACAAACTTTCTGGAGTGGTAGAAAAAGCAGTTCTCAAACAAGCCGTTGCCGATCTGTTACCTTCTGAAATTATTCATCGTCCTAAAAGCGGTATGATGGTTCCTGTACAATTGGGATTTCGTAAGTATTGGCAGCGAGAAGCCAGAAAATTACTCCTAAACCCCAAAGCGGCAACTGCTCCTTACCTCAACCAATCAATCATCCGCAACTGGTTAGACTATAAAGGTGATACCTGGAATCGCTACGGTGTTAAACTTTGGCTTTTGGTAAGTTTAGAAATTTGGTTGCAGGTGAATAAAAGCGTTTAAAATGCAGAAACTGCATTAACTTACGCAATATGCTCACTGAACCTGTCAAATCTGTTGCCATCCGAACACCCGAACGCCTAGCTGAAATTGCTTGGTTTGATGATCTTTGTGGGGGTGATACACAGTATTTAGGTGTATTGGATAGTGATCGCAAAAGTAGCTACGCTCATTGCCGTGACATCATGCTAACTGCTGAGCGAATGGGTTTTGACAATATACTGCTACCGACTTCATATCTGCCTGGGCAAGAAGTAATTCCCTTTGTTGGGGCGATGGGGCCGCAGACATCAACTATTAATATGCTAGCAGCTTTGCGCACAGGCGAAATTTTCCCAACTATGCTAGCACGTCACATTGCTACTCTTGACCATATTCTCCAAGGTAGATTGACAATTAATATCATTAATTCCAACCTGCCTGGTGTGGAAGAAAGTCCCGAACGGCGTTACAAAAGATGCTCAGAAACTATTGAAATTTTAAAACAAGCTTGGTCGCAGGAAAGTATTGATTTTCAAGGCGAAATTTATCAAGTAAAACTTAAAAGTACTGAGCCAGTAAAACCATATCAGCAAAATGGTGGACCATTACTATACTTTGGTGGTATTTCGGAAGGATCGAAAGAAGTATGTGCTAAATACTGCGATGTGTTTTTGATGTGGCCTGAACCAGAAGAAAGTATTTATGCCACAATGCAACAGATGAGCGATCGCGCTGCTAAATATGGTCGTTTGATCGATTTTGGCTTTCGTGTGCATGTGATTGTGCGCGAAACAGAACAAGAAGCTCGTGCCTACGCACAAAAAATTATGTCAAAATTTGATCCTAACGGCTTCAACCTCAAAAATCTCACACAAGACAACAAATCACTAGGTGTTTTGCGGCAGGATGAGTTCCGCGCTAAATCGACAGATGATTACCTAGAACCATTATTGTGGGGTGGGATTGGAAGAGCAAGATCAGGTTGTGGAGCAGCTTTGGTTGGTACGCCAGAGCAAATTCTTTCTAAGATGAATCGTTATATGGATATGGGTATCCGAGCGTTCATTTTGTCAGGTTATCCTTTGATTGAAGAATGTCAACTTTTTGCCAAGCACGTTTTGCCCCACCTACCCACTGTTAAATTATCAGTGGTGCACAATCGGATGCACCCCCCTGTAGTCCCCCCTTATAAAGGGGGGACGGCGTTAGCCGGGGGTTAGCTCTTGGTTGGTAACGTATATCTTTTTACCTATGTCTAGTGTAAAATGTAGTGGAATTGGTGAATCAGCTGCTTGATTGCTACGATTGATTTGAAAAGACAGCGATCGCACTTGTTCTAAACGTAATTGAAAGTTGTCAAAAACTCTACCACGAATCTTTGGTCTAAAGTGACTTAAAGGAAGTTTCACCTTTGTCCACTCTGTTCCAACTACAAATTCTTGCTCAAACGTGAGAGTACCAGCATCTTGAATTGCTTGGTCGTCTTTCAGTGATAAGGTATAAACAACTGTGGGATCGTTGGAGCGGGCATAAAATTCTATGTACTTGTACTCGCTTAAATCTAAGGATAAAGGAGTCTCAACAAACGCAAATCCAACCAGTCCACCGTTCCCCTCAATTGCCGCAAGTTCGCCTTGAAATTGCAATTCTTGATCGGACTTGCGCAGTGTTGCTTCGCTGCTCCCAACTTGTGGTCTTTCTGTTTTATCAGTTTTGACTACCCAATCAGCCTCCACCGTTGAAATTGCTGTGGGATCTTCAGAACTGCTGGGTTGTGCGCTGGCAAAATTTGAGTTCATCAAAGAAAGAAGGAATAAGGCTACAACTATATTTTTTCTCATATCTAACTAAAATCTCAACCCAACGCCACCCTGTAAAGAGAAAGCTGTACCACCACTATCGCGGTAGGCATCAAAGGCAATAATGGCGTTACCAAAAATCACAGTGTTGCTATTTGGAATTACGTAATCAATTCCTGGTTGTAAAGCAAAGCTAATTTTATTACCTACAGGGGAAGGTGTATCACCACCAGCTAACACCAATCCAGCGCCTAAGTAAGCATCTGTTTGCCAGTTGAGAGGGAAATCGTAGGAAACACTAGGCACAAGTGCTACATTTCTGCCGATGAAAGCTTGCGCACGGAATGAAATTGGTACTTCCAACAATTTGTAACGTCCAGCAATTACCCCTCCAACTTGAACTTCATCTGTAAGACCTACCGATGGACCGATACCAACATAGCTACCATATGCTACTTGAGCTTGTGCTGGTTTAATGAATTGAGCAAAACTCAAAAGAGAACTAGCTAAAAAAACCGACAACAAATACTTAAGACGCTTCATTAAGGTGATCCCCACACAATTTTGTTAGTTGTTAATTGTTAATAGCTAATTGTTAAATAGTACCATTAACTATTAACAATTAACTATTAACCATCATTATGGACAACGAGGATGAATGCCTCCTTGAGTACAAATATACGCTAATTGCTTGGGATCTAAATTTTTTACTTGACTAAAATCAACATCTTTGATTACAGCCGATTGTATGCCTATAGCGGGTGTTTGCACAAATTGATCTGTGGCATCTTGTTTATCAGGAGTGAGAATTGCGCCCTGAAAATCAGCACCTGTCAAGTTTGCCCCTCGTAAATCTGCTAAACTCAAGTCAGTATTGCGTAAGTTAGCGTTCTCCAGATTGGCAGAGCGTAAAATAGCACCAGTCAGACGAGTGGCGCTCAGGTTCGCATCAGTGAGATTGGCGTGATCCAAATATGAGCCAGATAGGTCTGCTGCTTGCCAATCTGTTTTGGTTAAATTAGCGTATGATAATTGTGTACCTACAGCAATAACGCGACTTAAACGAGCCGCATACAATTCGGCTTCATTCAATTTCGCTTCGCCTAAATTCGCTCCAGTCAAACTAGCATTTTCTAAAACTGCTCCACGCAAATCGGCTCCTGTTAGCTGAGCGCTACTTAAGTTAGCACCAATTAGACGCGCATAGGAGAGGTTAGCTTTGTTGAGTGTGGCACGGCTCAAATCAGTGCGGTTCATCAAAACTCGACTCAGGTTAGCTTCGCTCAGATTGGCTCGTTTCATCTGAGCTTGGCTCAAATCGGCAATCCAATCATCGTAGGTATCCAGGCGATCGTCTTGTCCTGGTCCGCGAAAGCGGCTACCTTTAAAACTAGCTTGGTTGAGATTTGCTGATTTAAAATTGATGCCCCATAAATCAGCTTTGTCTAGTACCAAGTTAAATGAGTTTGCATCTGTTCCAGTTTGACTTAATTGAACACGGCTCAAATCAATGTCATTGGTTTTACCGCTATATACAGCTAGAATTTTGTTGATTGCTTGTTGGTTATGAAGTAGTTGTTTTTGCTTTTCTTCGTTATTGTTGGTGTCTACTTTGCTAGTAATAAATTGATTTTTCTGTTTTAAATTAGGGATAGCGTCAAGTCCTACGTTTACCAAAGCTTGCTCAATTGTATTCAGTAGAGTAGGATCTGTTTCTAGGGAAAGTAAATCGACGAGATATTGAGTCGCTTGCGGATCTTTGAGTGTTCCCATTGCGAGAATTGCATTACGCCGCTCTTGGGTAGATGCACCAGATTGAGGATTTAATTGTTTGAAGAGTGTGAGAAACTGTTGGCTGTTCCGCTGTTGTGTTTCTCTTTGGTTTTGCTGATTGTGAATAAATATTTGAGTACCGATTAAAGTTGCCAATACAGCAGTCATGCTGACGAGAGCTACTCCGAGAAGAGTCAAACTTGGATTTTGCTGTCGCATCCGCAACCAAAGGTTAGGCTCTTGGCTTGGTGTCATGACAACTGATGCGATCGCTTCTTCTTCCATTCCTTCTGTCCATTGTCCATGACGAACACGGTCGTGAACAGGGAAGGGTGTATTAGCATCCACTGTATAAGTACCTGCTATTCGATCATGTAATGCACGACGCCCTTGTTGCCCGGAAAAACCTAATCCTTCTGCCAGCATCAGCAAACTAGTCAAGGCGCTAAGACTAGCTAAATCTGGAAAAGCGAAGCTGTTACTCCATATGATGTAAGCAACCGAACCGGTGACAGTCCATCTACCAATTACTTCTCGTAGCAATACTGCTTTTAATCCTGGTGGCGCACCGCTACTGTTGACAACTTTAACACCAAACCAACGTTTAGGAATGGTACTACCTGTTTTTGCAAGTTCGTATATTTGCCAACCTGATAATGTTAGAGGTGCTAATAAAGCTATTGTCCATAAGAAATTCGTGGGCCATGCTACATTACGAATGCCGTAACTCACAGGTAGAGCTAAAGGGCGTGCGATCGCTCTTTCTGTGACTACTAGCACCGGATTTAGTGGCACTCTGTTGATGTTGCTAGAATTTGCATACACACCAATACCATAAGGCACTAACCCACTAGTAACAACGAGTGTGATTTCCGCTGCCCATGCGGCAATCCTTCTATAGGTTAAGGGCAGCAAGCTGGATTCTGGTTTTTGCGTGCGATGCGATTGATTACTACTAGTTCTCCTCACAATTGGGGTTGCCATTGGATTATTCCCTTTAACTTACCTGAGCGGACTGACAATCAGTTATTGATTAGATTGATGATTAGATACTAGAAATTTGTATCCTACGTATACAAGTAATGACAACAGTGCCAAACTAATTACTGCCGCAACTAGTTTGAGAACTGCTTGTACCAAAACAAAGCCGAGTACAACTGCTACACCCCCAAACCCCAGCTTTCCCGTTGTGGAAAGGTTGTTAAACCAAGTGATAAATTTTACTTTTGCCGCTTTGAGACGCTCATTACCTGGCTGGGAGGAATTAATTTCCACCTCCATTTGCTTGAGGCGATGGTGTATGTCTTCTTTTTGTTGAGGATTCATAAGTTTATTTACCAGGTTGGGATTGAACAACACAGCCATCATGGTTGGTGACTTTCTGTGATTTTAGCGACTGTTTCGGGCAATTACTCTAGTACTACCGCACGATAATGGCGATGATGGGCATAACCTCTAAGCTTGCTCGTTCCTTTATATAAAAATTTGTATTTCTTAACATTACTACTTAATATTTAGTCATAATAGGAGTGAGAATATACTTCACTCAATCAAAAATTATACTTTTTATGAGGGAACAAAGACTGTTTCTCAACATCTATCCAATATAGAATATGTGCAAAAATTCGGCTCTTGGAAGTTTCAATCTTCATAAATAAAATGAGTACTCGTTCGTTATTAGCGATTGTTAGAGCAGCGTTGGCGGCGATGAGTTTAGTTTTTTGGGATGCATCAGCTTATGCACAAATAGTCAGCATTAGTCCCAGCTTTAAACCAGATCCCCTGGTTGTGAATGGTAAATCTGGGGGAAATGTGAAAAGTAACTGTGGTAACATAGCTACAGCACCCAATCAAGTTATTCAAGTAACAGAATCAGTGCCTTATTTAAGGTTTACAGTTGAAAGCGACGGACAGCCAACACTATTAATTGAGGGACCTGGAGGACGCTTTTGTGTACTGCCTGATACCTACTCTGGCGGAAAGCCGGAACTATCTGGCTTTTGGCGGAAGGGAAAATATTCTTTATATGTAGGCGATTTATCTCAGGCACAGTATAACTATAATTTGTCAATTTCGCAACAGAAGAAATAGCAATATAATGAAATTTTATGTAGCAATTCAATTGTTCAGTGTTCAGGGTCAAAAGCAGCTAAACTAGACAAATGACAAAGGACAGTCCTGATTCATCTGCTCTTTTTAATTTAAGATGACATTTTCCCTGAACAAACTACTTCGGCTATTAATACTAACGCTGCTATTTCCTCTATTTTTTCTCAATGGTTGGCTAGTATTTCGATTTTTCCAATATTTTCAACCTATAGTTACCGTTTTTGTTTTGGCAACTTTGCTTGCTTTTATTTTAAACTACCCTGTTTCTATCTTACAGCAACGTGGAGTAAAACGCAACTATGCAGTTGCACTAGTTTTTATCGCAACAGTAGTAATTTTTGTGGCTATAGGAATCACCTTAATTCCTATAGTTTTACAGCAGTTTAATGAAATGGCTAAACTACTTCCCCAACGGATTGATTCTAGCCAACAAAAACTTCAGATTCTTAACGATTGGGTTGCTAGCCAAGGATTAAAAGTTAATTTGAGTCAAATTTTTACTCAAATCACAAATCGTTTACCGGATGAATTGGAGCATCTGGCTGATAAACTTTTTAGTATTGTGATCGAAACGATTGATAGTATTTCTGAATCATTAATCACAATAGTACTAACTTTTTATCTTTTATTAGATGGCGAAAGGCTCTGGCAAGGTTTATTTAAAAAGTTATCTGGTAATTTTAGTCAGAAGTTACAGCAGTCGCTACAGCAAAATTTTCAAAATTATTTGATTGGGCAATTAGCTTTGGCTCTGCTCATGGGAGTTTCACTGACTTTATTGTTTTTCGCTTTCCAAGTACCGTTTGCTTTACTCTTAGGTTTGGGCGTAGGTATTTTGAGCTTAGTTCCCTTTGGTGATGTAGTGAGTCTTGTTGTAGTGACTTTAATTATAGCATCACACAATTTTTGGTTAGCTGTCAAGGTGTTAGCTGTAGCTGTTGTCATCGATCAATTGATCGATCAGGCGATCGCACCCCGACTTTTGGGTAGTTTTACTGGACTTAGACCGATCTGGGTAATTATCTCTTTACTGATAGGGACTTATATTGGCGGTTTGCTAGGTTTGTTAATTGCTGTACCCGTGGCTGGGGTAATCAAAGATGCCCTAGATGGTTGGGGGGAGGATGTATCTGAAGCAGTACAGAATGCTGTGGAAGGTGAAGAATTACCAGAAATTTTCAGCAAGGATTCAGCATCTTAACCTTAGTAGTCCTGTCTAGCGATACAGCGATCGCACAATAGTCTGGTGTATTTACTGAATTGATTATGGAGATTAATGAATCATATTTTTCATTTCAGTAAAATCTCTCATAGGCAGATTTTGCTGAGTATGTTAAAAATTATTTAAGAGTAATTAGCTATGTAAAAATATGAAATTAAAAGTTAAGGCTGTTAATAGTTAATAGCTAATGGTAAAAAAGCAATTAGCAATCTTCTATTAGCAAATTGAAGACATGGTTACGCAAAAAACAGAATTAGATATTTATATTGGCAAGTTTTTAAATAATCGTTACCTAATTAGAGATTTAATTGGTAAAGGGGGTATGGGTAGAGTTTACCTAGCAGAAGATATTGCCAAAGGTGGAATGCCCATAGCAGTCAAAATGTTATCTCTAACTATGGCAAATCAGCATATGTCCCAACGCTTTGCCAGAGAAATTTTTATTGGCGCTCAATTAGGTAGAAAAAGTAAACATATTGTCCGGGTGTTGAGTTATGGTTTTACTGAAGATAAAATTCCCTTTTATGTCATGGAATACCTCCAAGGTAAAAACCTAAAAGAGATTCTCAAAACTCAACCTTTAACAATACAAAAATTTTTAGATTTGTGTCATCAAATTTGTTTAGGTTTGTATTGTGCTCACCAAGGTGTAAGTATGAAAGGTGAGATTTATCCAATTGTTCATCGTGATATCAAACCAGAAAATATCTTTATTACTGAAGATCCTAAAAAAGGGGAAACTGTCAAAATCCTAGATTTTGGTATTGCCAAGTTCTTAACAGAGCGTTCGGGAATGACGCTGACTGAGTCTTTCATTGGTAGTTTACCTTATTGTTCTCCAGAACATATGGAAGGACGTAAACTATTAGATGTACGCTCTGATATTTATAGTTTGGGTGTATTGATGTTTGAAATGCTGACTGGAAGACATCCATTACTAACAAAAACTAACTCTTTCGGTAGCTGGTATCAGGCACATCGCTTTCAGATTCCACCCAACTTTGAAGAAGTTATTCCCCAGGTAAAGATACCACAAGAATTGAAAAAATTAGTGATGACTTGTTTAGCTAAGGAGATCGGCAATCGCCCACAAAATGTTAGTCAAATTTTAGAAAAAATCGAAAATATTCAACGTAATATTGATAGTTATACTAATGATAGTATTACCTTAGAAAAACTAAACCCTAAATATTTAGTACCAGTAACGTCAATATCTGAAAAAGCTTGCTTACAAAAAACTTGGCCAGAAAATAAACCAATTGCATCTATTTGCTTTCCACATATGTTACATTTACCTCAGGGAAGCGTGCCAACTTTTTGGGCAATGTTACCTAAACAAGAAATTACTAAATTTTTAGATAAAACAATTAGTACTGAATTCATATTTAAAATAGAGTTGTATCCGATTTTATTATGGATAACAGTTTTGTGTGATACCTCCTTTAAACAGACACGTTGGCTATCATACTTTTTAGATCTAAAAGATAACAAGGGAGAAAATCTCGTCAAGTTTTTAGCCAACACTGGTTATTATCATCTACTTTTATTCTCACTAGAAGAACCTACTCGTTGCGCACATGTCATGACTTTAAGTCTATCTACTTGTCAACGTCAGCAACTTGTAAATTGGCTAGAATGTAGTAAAAAGTTAACTGCTAATATTCCTGCAGGAGAAAGCAAGAAGATTTTAAAAGCACAGTATGAAAAACTCAAACCCGAAATTCTCAAAACTTTAATAGCAAATCAACCAATTAGGAAAGTAACCGTAAAAGTTTGGTTATCTAAGCTATTAGCTAATTTTTTAACTTTTTTCTCTCATCCTTTAAAGTCAGCTTAAAGAATTAGCAGCGGAGGTTCTCAAAGTGAATAAAAATGCATTTGCATCTTCAACTGGTACGGGTTTAATTGCCAATCGTTATCAACTTAAACAGTTGATTGGCAGGGGTGGTATGGGTGAAGTTTTTTTAGCCAACGATTTATTGTTAGGCGAAGTACCAGTTGCAATTAAGTTTCTATCTCAAACAGTAACAGATATAATAATTAAACAAGATTTTGCTCGTGAAGCGCGTATTTGTGCAGCTTTGAGTCAAAAAAGTTTGCATATAGTGCGTGTTACAGATTACGGAGTAAGTCCAGAGGGTAAACCTTTTTATACAATGGAGTATTTGTTGGGCAAGAGTTTAAAGGATTTAATTCCTCTGCCTTTGCCCCAATTTCTAGCTCTTTGTCGTCAGATTTGTTTGGGTTTACAGTGCGCCCATCAAGGGATGAATATTGATGACAAAGTTTATCCGCTTGTACATAGAGATATTAAACCAGCTAATGTATTAGTTATTCCTGACCCTATATTAGGTCAGTTAGTCAAAATTTTAGATTTTGGTATTGCTAGATTTTTAAATTATTCAGCAATGAATGCATTTACAAATAAAGGATTTCAAGGCACTTTACCCTACTGTTCTCCTGAGCAACTTGAAGGAACCGAATTGGATAGTCGCTCTGATATTTATAGTTTAGGGGTAATGATGTTTGAAATGCTGACGGGTGAAAAACCTTGGCAACCAGAAACTAACATGTTTGGTGCTTGGTATAAAGCTCATCAATTTGAAACACCGCGATCGCTTTCTCATGTTAATCCCAATCTCAGATTACCAAAAAAACTTGATCATCTAATTATGGCTTGTCTGGCTAAATCACCAAGCTCCCGCCCTCAAACTCTCGCAGAAGTTTTAAAAGTTTTGGAAAGTGTGGAGTCAGCAGTCAGCAGTCATTATTCTCCCCCACTCACAAACTCACAAACTCACAAACTCACAAACTCCCCATCACTAGAGCTTTGTGGGAAACTTGTATGGCCTAAAGATAAGCCAATTCAGGAAATTGTGTTTCCTCATTTACTGCATACTCAACAAGGATCTGTGGCGGCATTATCATTGATGATGCCTCAACAACAAATCAAAGGCTATGCAGTTTCTACACCCTACAATCAGTTCAGCTTTGTCTCGTCTCCCTATCCGATGCTCCTGTGGGTGACTGTACTACATACATCAACAGGTACTAAGTGGCTCAAGAGTTACTTGGATATGCAAAATCCGCAAAATCACATACTTGTAAGTTCATTGGTTGAAAATGAACGCTATCCTTTGATTTTCTTTTCTTTGGAAGCACCTCATTCTTGTACCAATATTATTGGTAGTGTTATTCATCCATCCGATCGCCTCAAGTTGAAAACCTGGGTAGAGCAGAGTAAACGCCTACCACCCTGTCAAGGTTTCCAGTTGAGCAAAAAACTTTTACAAGAACAATATCAACTTTTGCAGCCGCGAATTTTAAGTCATTTGACATCAACCCCAAAGGCTGTGGCATGATAATTTATAATTAAGTGTTTTAATCCCAGCATAGGCACGGGTGAAAGGTTGAGTCGCTTATGAAATTATACCCTAGCACAATCAATGAACTGGTAGAAATACTCGTACCACTGGTCAATGGTGATATAAAACGTCAATCTTTATTAATTGCTGCTTTGGGAATCGGTGCACCCGTGCTACAACAAATTGATTACAGTGGTGCGCCTTTAGAGTTCATCATACATTTATTGACAGTGCTTGCACAATATGGAGAAGTTACTGCGGGCAAACAAGCACTTGTGGCATTACTGGAATACGTCCAAACGCAAGTAGGACTGGATGTACAGCAACGTATTGATAAACTATTTGATAAATTAAACGAGCAATCTACATCTCTACCTCAATCTCCATCATTAGCAGAAACAGAATATAGAAAAGTAGTGGAAAAAGTTGCTAGTGATGGTAAAGTTTCAGTTGCAGGTCGTTACCTTTTGGAACAATCCAAGAAAAATACAGGTATTTCCCAGGAAAAGGCTGAAAAGATTGAGAAAGAAGTTTTACAGCCCTTTTACGAATATCAAAAGCGGTTTGATGAATTTCGACAGGTATTGGTTGAGCAGAGTCAGAAGGAGTTACCATTTTCTAAAACAACCCGAAGCGATTTAGCGACGCTGTATTCGCAACTCAAAATCGCAGAAGTTGAAGAGCTTTATATTAAATTAGCTAAAGCATTTTATAAATCAAATGAGCTAAGAAAATCAATTGATGTTTATAGAGAAGTAATTCTTCTTAATCCAAACAATGCTATTACTCATCAAAATCTAGCATATATCTTGTTACAGTGTGAGCAATTAGATGATGCGATCACAGAATATCGAGAAGCTATTCGCATTGAACCAAATAATGTTAAACTCTATTTAGTTTTAGGAAATATTTTTGACTTTAAAGCTGAGTTTGACAAGGCTATAGAGACATATCAACAGGCAATTAAAGTTAACATTAATGATGCATCAAATGATTTAGCAGAAATACACTATTTGTTAGGATGTACGTTTTCTAGATATGAACGTTTAGAAAATGCGATTGCAGAACATAGGCAAGCGATTCAGATTAATCCGCAATATGCTGAAGCATACGCTGAGTTAGGCAAGTGTCAAAACTGGGTAGAAAACTTTGTAGATGCAGCTAGAAACTTACGAAAAGCAATTGCGCTCAAACCAGATAATTCAGAATTTCACTACTATTTAGGAATAGTTCTTAATAGCCAGGCCAAATCTAAGGAAGCAATTGTTGAGTTTGAAGAAGCTATAAATCTCAATATCATAAATAGCACTCCAAATCCAATTGCCTATACACACTATGCGTTTGCACTACTGTCACAAAATAAACAAAAGAAAGCAGAAGATGAAATTGGGTTAGCTATCGAACTATTTCAGAAGCAAGATATGGGTGATGCAGCTAAACAAATGGAACAATTATTTGAGCAAATTAAACAAGAAGGTAGTTGGAAAAGCTTTTTCAAACAATTTTTTAAATTTAGCTTTTAAATCATCATTCATTACGTATTTTTCTAGGATAGCGATTTCGAGGCAAAGTTTGCTAGTTGCGGTTCTCATCATTTGCCTGAACCTTTGATATGGCAGATTGAAGCGCAATTCTACCGAGCACGAAGATTGTCCTACTTCTTAAAATTAAGATCTTTTTTTGACTTTGCAGTTCTTGAATAGCTTGCTTTGCAGCTAACTCAGCATCTTGTTTGTCTTGATTGCTGAACACCCTTTTTCTATCTGTGTAACGCGCTGCTAGTACTTTACTAGCTGCTTCACTTGCTAGATAATAACTCTCTTCTACTTCTTGAAATGCTCGCTCGGTTAAGTTTTGAATTTGAGCCTCCTGATTGCTTAAATCACTGGTGATTAAATTTGCTTGAATCTTGGTAGTAGCAGCGGCAGCGGTAATGTCATCATTCATGGGTTGTAAGAGAATTTTCTCATTCCTCAATGACATATCCTTCAAAAGTTTTTGTACCGATTGCCTCTGCTGGGTTTTAGATATTACGTTGTCAACCAAACGGCTAACTGCCTTATTCTTCAAGCTGGGTTTTGGTAAGGGTCTAACTCGTCGTCGTATAATTCTTAGGAGTGGTTTAAGTTTAGGTATACGTTTACCAGTCTTAAAGCAATTAATAACTGGTTTCTTTAAAGGTCGTACTAAGTTATTATTAACAACTGGCTCAAAAATACTTATATGTATTATTTTTGTATTTAATTTAAGTAAATTTCCGGTGTAATGACTACTAGCTTCAAGTGAATTTTGAAAGTAATTATCTAACGCCAAACTTGATGCTGATGATAGTGAAACATTGCTCAACAAAATGGTAGCGAATAAAGCCTGCTTGGGTAACTGTTTCATACTTTCACGTGGCTGAGCGTGTATATAAGTTGACTTTCTTACAAAGAATTTAATTTTTGGGCGCTATATTTAACTTAAACAAGCTTTCTACTTGCAATTTCGGACAATTATATATTTATTATGATGTGATTTTATATTAATTTTTATTTATGTAATACTTAAATATACATTCTACCCTTTCAACTAGCAAACCCAATATTTACAATAAAGTAACACTTTGCCAATGTGTACTAAATACCAAATTTATACTTGTTATAGGAGTAATAACATTGACTGTCCAACTATCCCAGCCTGACTTCCAACGCCTCACCCGCATTGTGCAGAATTTACCCGACTTTGCTAATGTACGCGATCGCCGTCGTCTAGTTGCAGGTGCATTACAAGGTGTAGCTCAAGCAGATGTTATTTTGGCGCGGTTAGAGTTGGATGGTACGCCAATGGGTGTCTCTGTGGAAGTAGTAAGATTTTTATCGCAATTTGGACGAGTTGCTTATGATAAAGAAGCCCTTGCTGTCTTTCTCAACTATATTCAGCCCTATACAGGGGATGAGGATAAAGATTTTATAGTTGAACTTTTTCAAAATTATCCCCTTGATGTTCCAGCTAGTCCTAGCCGTGGAATTAATAACTGGAAGGGAATGGATAGTACAGCCGATATCAAAGAAAAGATTATTGGGGAAAATACGTTACGTGATATTTACATTTTAAACTTGGCTTTGGAAGCATCAAAAGCTGTAGTTCGTATAGCTACTCCCAACGGTTTAGGTACGGGGTTTATGATTGCATCTGATTTATTGATGACAAACAATCACGTTATTGAAAGTCAGGAAGTAGCGGAAGAAAGTAATTGTAGCTTTAATTATCAACTGGATATCAACGGTAAAGAGTGTCCAACACAAACTATTGGCACTTTACCTGAAGGTGCTTTTTATACTAACAAAGAACTGGATTATACAGTAATAACCTTGAAGGATTCACTCAATTTCGGCAAACCCTTAATCTTTAAAAGTAAGTTGATGCGGCAAGATGAGCGCGTAGCCATAATTCAACATCCAGGCGGTCATCTGAAGAAAATCTCTATACAGAACAACTTTGTTGCTTACGCAGACAAGCAAGTATTGCAATATACGACAAGTACAGAACCAGGTTCATCAGGATCGCCTGTTTTCGATGATGATTTTCAAGTGGTTGGTATTCACCACAGTGGTGGAATGCTTGCAGAACCAAATACACAACGAAGGTATCTACGTAATGCCGGAACGAGTGCGATCGCTCTTTTAGATGACCTGAGAAACAATGCACCAGCAATTTATGCTCGTTTGGCTAATTAGGGTAATTTTGTTTGAAAAAATCCTTGACAATTAAGCTCAGAGTAATTATTATAGAAAAGTACCAGTTGAGGGACTGTAGTTCAATTGGTTAGAGCACCGCCCTGTCACGGCGGAAGTTGCGGGTTCGAGCCCCGTCAGTCCCGTTTTTTTGTAGAGACGCCCCGGCGGAGCGTCTCTATCATATGTGAAATGTGGCGAGAAATCTGCCAAAGCATCAGTTATATAGTAGTAAATTAGATTTGCAAAAGAGAGAATAAACTGTGACTGTAAGAGTCCGTATCGCACCCAGTCCAACTGGGAATTTACACATTGGTACAGCAAGAACTGCTGTATTTAACTGGTTGTTCGCCCGTCATCATGGCGGTAAATTCATCTTACGTGTAGAAGACACTGATCTTGAGCGATCGCGTCCAGAATACACCGAAAACATTGTCCAAGGATTGCAATGGTTAGGACTAAACTGGGATGAGGGTCCATTTTTCCAATCCTCACGATTAGAAATTTACAAACAAGCAGTTAAAACCCTCTTAGAAAAAGGGTTAGCTTACCGCTGCTACACCACCACAGAAGAACTAGATGCTTTGCGAGAAATTCAAAAAGCTAAAAACGAGGCTCCCCGTTACGATAACCGTCACCGCAACCTGACACCAGAACAAGAAGCAGCATACAAAGCCGAAGGACGAAGCTTTGTCATTCGCTTTAAAATAGAAGATGACAGAGAAATCATCTGGAATGATCTAGTACGGGGTAAGATGGTTTGGCGCGGTAGTGATTTAGGCGGAGATATGGTGATTGCTCGTGCCGCAGCAGATGGGATTGGTCAGCCACTGTACAATTTTGCTGTTGTGGTTGATGACATGGATATGCAAATTACCCATGTCATCCGAGGAGAAGATCACATCTCGAACACGCCGAAGCAAATTCTGTTGTATGAAGCGATGGAATCAAAAGTGCCAGAGTTTGCGCACGCGCCTTTGATTCTGAATATGGAAGGGCGCAAACTATCCAAGCGAGATGGAGTAACATCAATCTCTGACTTCAAGTCTATGGGGTTTACGGCACCTGCCTTAGTGAATTATATGACATTGCTGGGTTGGTCACCGCCAGATTCAACTCAGGAAATTTTTACCCTAGAAGAAGCGGCAAAGCAATTTAGCTTTGAACGAGTTAATAAAGCAGGTGCAAAGTTTGACTGGGCAAAACTGGATTGGTTGAATAGCCAGTATATCCACCGTATGCCAGTAGATCAATTGACAGATTTACTCATACCATATTGGCAAGAAGCTGGGTATGAATTTACAGCAGGACGCGATCGCACTTGGTTAGAGCAGCTAACAACATTAATTCAACAGAGTTTAACGCGGTTGAAAGATGCTGTAACCATGACTCAACTGTTTTTTACCGACATTGAGTATAGCGATGAAGCTTCAGCACAACTAAATCAAGAAGGTTCTGCCACCGCTCTCCAAGGAATTATCACCCTTTTAGAGCAACAGCAACTTAGTGAAAGTGTTGCGCAAGACATAATCCAACAAGTGGTGAAAGAGCAAAAAGTTAAGAAAGGTTTAATCATGCGATCGCTGCGAGCCGCCCTCACAGGAGATTTACATGGTCCCGATCTGATTCAATCTTGGTTATTGCTCAATCAAATCGGTCAAGATTTGCCACGTTTGTCTCAGGCAATAGGGAAGTAGGGGAGCACAGGAGTAGGGGGGCACGGGAGAATTAGAGTTGATCTTCTCCCCCACTCCCTTACTCCCCCAATCAAGATCTTCCCGGAAAAAATAAATAGTCAAATACCCCCAAAACGGGAACTTGTTGTGTAAAATTCATGTCATCAAAAACACTGACAAAATAGTGTAATAAGAATGCCAACAAAAGTGATTAACCGAAAGATAAGATTATCGTTCTTAATAGTTACACTGGCGTTCACATCAGTGATTGATGCCAAGCTTCATGCTCAGGAGACGCCAATGCCCATATTTTTTGGGGATGTGACTATCGGGCGCAAGTTTTCCCCAGATCCTTGGACAGTACGTGGTATGAGCGGTGGCACATTAACAGGAAGGCAAGTTGCTGGTAGAGGAGAAACTCCCACAGGGCCATGTACTGGATTTTTTGATCAAAAACCAGACCATACCTTAGAATTAACAAGTAAATTCGACTATTTAAAAATTAAAGTAGAAAGTCCAGAAGATACTACTTTAGTAATTAGTGGTCCTGGCGGTAGCTGGTGTAATGATGATTTTGATGGTAAAAATCCTGGTATCATTGGTGAATGGCTTCCAGGAACTTATAATATTTGGATTGGTTCCTACAAAAAAGACCAGTATTTACCTTACACCTTAGAAGTTACAAAAGTTAAGTAAAGGTCTTATATTCGCTGACAATACCAGAGGTATTTATAATGATAGCCACCACATCCCCAGATTTATCAGAAGACTTTGCTGAACGGGGCTGGCGAACTGAAATTATCACCCAGCCTGATGGCAAAGAGCAGCATCATTGGCACAATTGCTCCGCAAACAAGGAATTGATCCAGACTCGGTTTGACTAAAAGTCACTATACCCCACACCCTCTGTTGTGGCAATTAGCAATTTACCTATAGTAAATAAGAGCAAAATTAAGTTAAATTTAATTAAGATTATTAATGATGTTACTGTTCACCGACGCTAAAGTTAGTGTTCGGGCGATCGCCGTCACATCTTGAATAAAAAACGTAGTTATAGACATCTCCCCTAGTTGGGGACGGCGTGCATTTACGCGCCGTGTCATGTTTCCTCCGTGGGTGGTTTAAGCGCACGGTTTCCACAACGCACAAGGGAGTTTTAGATGAAATTTTCTTGGAAAGTCCTAGTACTTTGGACATTACCTGCTTTATTAATTGGCTTTTTCTTCTGGCAAGGAGCATTTAGTAGTGCGCCTACAGATATGAGTAAGAATGCCGCCAGTACGCGCATGACTTATGGTCGCTTTTTGGAATACTTAGATTCCAATCGGGTGACAAGTGTTGACCTTTATGAAGGTGGTAGGACAGCAATAGTCGAAGCCGTTGATCCAGAACTGGACAACCGCGTACAAAGAGTAAGAGTCGATCTACCTGTGAGCGCTCCTGAGCTAATTACCAAGCTCAAAGACAAAGGAATTAGCTTTGATGCCCACCCCATGCGCAATGATGGCGCAATCTGGGGACTTTTGGGTAATCTAATTTTCCCAATTCTATTGATTACCGGACTGTTCTTTTTGTTCCGCCGTTCTAGCAACATTCCTGGTGGGCCCGGTCAAGCTATGAACTTCGGTAAATCCAAGGCACGCTTCCAAATGGAGGCAAAAACCGGAGTGAAATTTGACGACGTAGCAGGGATTGAAGAAGCTAAAGAAGAACTGCAAGAAGTTGTTACTTTCCTTAAACAGCCCGAAAAATTTACAGCAGTTGGCGCACGGATTCCTAAAGGAGTGCTGTTAGTAGGACCTCCTGGAACTGGTAAAACTTTGCTCGCAAAAGCGATCGCAGGCGAAGCTGGTGTACCCTTCTTTAGTATTTCCGGTTCGGAATTTGTCGAAATGTTCGTGGGTGTGGGTGCTTCCCGTGTACGCGACTTGTTCAAAAAAGCTAAAGATAACGCTCCTTGTATCATCTTTATTGATGAAATCGACGCTGTAGGAAGACAGCGGGGTGCGGGAATTGGTGGTGGTAACGATGAACGCGAACAAACCCTCAACCAATTGCTCACCGAAATGGACGGGTTTGAAGGAAATACTGGCATCATTATTATTGCTGCTACTAACCGTCCCGATGTTTTAGACGCGGCATTACTACGTCCAGGACGTTTTGACAGGCAAGTAACTGTAGATGCGCCCGACATTAAAGGTCGTTTGGAAATTTTAAAAGTCCATGCCCGGAATAAGAAGTTAGATCCAACAGTTTCCTTAGAAGCGATCGCTCGTCGCACTCCTGGTTTTACTGGGGCTGACTTAGCTAACCTACTCAACGAAGCGGCAATTTTGACAGCGCGTCGTCGTAAAGAAGGCATCACCTTAACAGAAATTGATGATGCTGTGGATAGAGTTGTCGCTGGGATGGAAGGTACTCCTTTAGTAGATAGCAAGAGCAAACGCTTAATTGCTTATCATGAAGTGGGACATGCTTTGGTGGGTACTGTACTTAAAGACCACGACCCTGTACAAAAAGTTACTTTGATTCCGCGAGGACAAGCACAGGGTTTGACTTGGTTTATGCCCAATGACGAACAAGGGTTAATTTCTCGTTCTCAGTTGAAAGCACGAATTACTGGTGCTTTAGGTGGTCGCGCTGCTGAAGATATAATTTTTGGTACTGCGGAAGTGACCACAGGTGCAGGCAATGACTTGCAACAAGTGACTAACATGGCACGGCAAATGGTAACCCGATTCGGGATGTCTGATTTAGGACCTTTGTCTTTGGAAAGCCAGACAGGAGAAGTGTTCTTGGGACGTGATTGGATGACTCGCTCTGAATATTCGGAGGCTATAGCCTCGCGGATTGATGCTCAAGTCCGCGTCATTGTTGAAGATTGTTACGAAACAGCAAAGCGCTTGATGCGAGAAAATCGCTTTGTCGTGGATCGCTTGGTAGATCTGCTGATTGAAAAAGAAACCATAGATGGTGAACAATTCCGGCAGATTGTAGCTGAGTACACTAGCGTACCTGAAAAGCCACAATACGTACCACAGTTTTAATCGTCTTTTTCAAACTAAGTATTACTTGGGTATGGTTCAAACACCATACCCATTTTTATTAGCAACAGCAGAAATCGCTAGAAAAATAAAAATAAGTAAAACAGAAGAAAAAATTGTAGCTGTTTTTTTTTGGTATAAAGCTTGACAATATCTAGTAAATCCGTTAAAGATTTATAGTTGTTATTCTTTACACTCTGAAAAAATGTCCGAGTCCAATATCATCGGTATAGATCAAAGCCCTCAACCAGCGACAGCAAATCCTAATCGTATACTTAATAAAGCTTGGATGATTCCAGATTTTAACGGTGATGGTAAAACCGATGTCTTCTGGCAAAACGAACCAACTCAAGGGCAGTCTCAGGCGGATATCGGTAAAAATGCCGTCTGGATCATGGATGGTACAAACCCTACTGGAGCTTTTCTACCCACACTTGGCTCACCCTGGTTTTTTGAGTTTGCCGATTTCAATGGCGATGGTAAAACCGATCTCTTCTGGAACGATCTAGAAGATGGTCAAAACATAATTTGGCTGATAGACGGCACAAATGCGACTCCCACTAACCTGTCATCGTCACTCGATCCAGTTTGGGCACCTCTAATTGTCGATTTGAACGGTGATAGTAAGACAGATATATTCTGGCGCAACATCCAGACTGGTGAGAACCAAGCTTGGCTCATGGATGGCACAAATATTACTGCTCAAGTTTTTTTGCCGACACTAGACACAAAGTGGGTTCCACTCATCAAGGATTTAAATAGTCCAGTTAGTGCCGATTTTAATGGCGATAATAAGACGGATGTATTCTGGCGCAATACTGAAACTGGTGAAAACCAACTTTGGCTCATGGATGGTGCCAATATCATCAATCAGAATCAAACTTCTCTGCCACAACTAGATACAACTTGGATTCCATCTCTTGCAGATTTCAACGGTGATGGCAAAACTGATGTTTTCTGGCGCAATCAGGAAACATCTCAAAGTGCTACCTGGATTATGGATGGTGCAAACCCCCCTGCTGGCTCTTTTTTACCCACACTAAGTACAGACTGGAATTTCTTAATTGTCGATTTTAACGGCGATGGCAAAACTGATGTTTTCTGGCGGAATAAAGAAACATTTGAAAACGCTACCTGGATTATGGATGGCACAAACGCCACTGGTTCTTTTCTGCCACGGCTTGATACAACGCCAGAACTTGAGAGATTTTGGACTGCGGGCGTTGCCGATTTTAATGGTGATGGCAAAACCGATATCTTCTGGCGCAATGAGGAAACAGGCGTGAATGCCGCTTGGATTATGAATGGCACAAACGCTACTGGCTCTTTTCTGCTGTCAGTTGCCCCTGAATGGAATTCTTATACTTTTTAACAAGAAAGCACCCTATAAGGGTGCAGCTATACATACAAAGCCTGCCTACGCAGGCTTTATTTTATTAGGTGTATAATTTGAATTTTTTCTGACTACTGAGTTCTGAGTTCTTTTTCAATTAAATCATAAATAAAATATTAAACATAATTAAAATTATTAGCTCAATCTTGTTTTTTTTTCAACAGATTAATTAACACATAGTAAGTGTTATTGAATAACATCTTTTATAAAAAAAATATTAAACAATAGCAGATGTTCTTATTAAACACTTGAATTTATTTTTGATTAGCAGTTAAAAGATTTATAACCGCTAATGTTCACCAAACAAAATGTTTACATCAAACAGTAACCTCGGCTCTGCAAGTCCTACTGCATTACAAACAAGTAGTTTTACTCAGACAAATAGTTTTGCAAATAATGATTTAAATACTGATTTGTACTTGGGTTCTTCACAATCAATCAATGAACAACCATCAGAGACAGCAATATCTCCTACGCTGAAGAATCCTAATCCGATCTTTACTAGTTCGGCAATTTTTACTGATTTTAACGGTGACGGTTTCAATGATAGGTTCTGGCGGAACTCTCAAACTGGTGAAAATGCCATTTGGTTAATGAATGGTACAAATATTGCTTCTAACACTGCTGTAAAGACTCTAGGTTCAGAGTGGAATTTGAATATTGCTGATTTCAACGCTGATAATAAAACAGACCTAATTTGGCGTAATAGTAACACCGGTGAGAACCTCATTTGGTTGATGGATGGCGCCAATATTGTCAGCGAAGTAGCTGTGGCGACACAAAGTCCAGAGTGGACTATGGATATTGCCGATTTTAATGGCGATCGCAAAACAGACGTTCTCTGGCGCAATATTCAAACCGGAGAGAATGCTATGTGGCTAATGGATGGCGCAAATGTTGCTAGTGCAACTGCTCTAGAAACATTAGGTACAGATTGGACAGCTAGTGTTGTTGAATTTAACCGTGATGGCAAAACAGACATCCACTGGAAAAACACCAAAACCGGTGAAAATTTGGCTTGGACAATGAATGGCACAAATGCCACTGCAACAGCATTACCAACATTGGCTCCAGAATGGGAAGCTACTTACGGTGATTTCAACCTTGACTATCAAACAGACGTGGTTTGGCGCAATAAGTCAACCGGTGAGAACCTCATGTGGCTCATGAATGGCGCAAATGTTGCTAGTGCAACTGCTCTACCTACACTTGGCGCAGGCTGGGAGTCTAGTGTTGGTGATTTTAACGGTGATGGTAAAACCGATCTGTTTTGGCGGAATGAACAAACTGGAGAGAACGCTGTTTGGTTAATGGATGGTGCTAACGTTGCTAGTGCTGCATCTTTGTCAACCCTTAGCCCAGCCTGGAAAGCTAGTATCTCTGATGTTGACGCTGATGGTAAAACCGATCTCGTCTGGCGTAATTACCAAACTGGAGAAAACGCTGTTTGGCAAATGAATGGTACTAACGCTACTGGTACTGCTCTGCCAACACTTGCTCCTCAGTGGTTCACATTCTAGGCAAAAATTAGAACCCCGACTTTGCAGAAGTTGTCGGGGTTCTTTATCGGATCTTTATAGATGTTATGCCTTAACAGAAACATATAAAAAAAATAGATAAAAGATGTATAAATACCAAAGCAAAAGAACATTATGTTGGCATCTGAAAATACCTTAAGTACAAATTCAAGTGGCTTACAATCTCCATTATTATCCACTAGTCTGACAGACATCATTGATTTAAATACTTATGGGATGGGGCATTCTGCGCAACCTGTAGAAGAATCATTGATGGGATCTGTTCAAGCGACAAAAAACCCTAATCCAAGATTGAATAATCCAGCAGTTATTGCTGATTTCAACGCTGACGGTAACACAGATAAATTATGGCGTAATGCTCAAACAGGTGAAACCGCCGTTTGGTTGATGGATGGGACAAAACCAACTGGCGCTTTCCTCAAACAAATGGACTCGTCTTGGAACTTTGCTTATGCTGATTTCAATGGCGATAATAAAACAGATATTTTCTGGCGTAATCAGACAACAGGTGATAACCTCATTTGGCTAATGAATGGCACAAATATTGTTTCTGAGACTTCTTTACAGAACATTGATTCAAATTGGACTTTTAATGTCGCTGACTTTAACAGTGATGGTAAAAGCGATATCTTCTGGCGCAATACTCAAACAGGTGACAATGCTACTTGGCTGATCAATGGCACAACTATTACTACTGCGGCTTTTTTATCTAACTATAATTTAGCCTGGAATCATAGTGTTGTTGATTTTAACGGTGATGGCAACAGTGATATCTTTTGGCACAACAAAACTACTGGGGAAAACGCCGTTTGGTATATGAATGGAACAAAATCATCAGAGTATTCTCTAGCAACAGTTGAACCAGCTTGGGACTATAGCACAGGTGATTTTAACGGCGATGGCAGAACTGATCTTTTCTGGCGTAATCCTGAAACCAGTGAAACTTCTATTTGGTTGATGAATGGTCTTTTCATTAGTAAGGAGTCTTTGGTAAAAGTTGACTCATCTTGGAAATCTAGCATTGGTGATTTTAACGCTGATGGCAAAACTGATATCTTCTGGCACAATGAAAATACTGGTGAAAACACTGCCTGGTTGATGGATGGCACAGAAGTTGATACTGCTGCTTTTCTACCTGCAACTGACATCGCTTGGAAACCGACAGTTGGTGATTTCAATAAAGATGGTAAAAGCGATATCTTCTGGCGCAATACTCAAACAGGTGAGAACGCTGTTTGGTTAATGGATCGTACTACCGCCAGTGGAGCTTTTGTTGATACTGTTCCTCTAGAGTGGAATGTTTTCTAAAGATTTGTGGTGATATCTCGAAAACTCGTTGTGCTTTAACGCAATTTACGCAGCAGCAATGCTAAACGAATTTGCACTGCATCATCAAAGCAACGAGGATCGAGTCCAGTGAGTGAGGTAATTTTATCTAATCGGTAACTCAGAGTGTTGCGATGAATTAATAACTTACTGGCGGTGGAAGATGGGCAGCAGTCTTGGGCAAAGAAAGTATCTAAGGTTGTCAGCAATTCCGGCTCGTGGTTGAGGGGACTGAGTAGATACGTGGCTAATTCAATTTTTGTCTGTTCATCAGAAACACCAATAAAAGCAGCAATTCCCAATTGATCTAAACAATGTACTTGGTTGCGATCGCCAAAGCGGCAACCCAGAGACAAAGCTGCCCGTGCATCTTGGTATGATGAAGCAAGTCCCTTAATTCCTGGGTGATACCGACCAATTCCAACGCTAATTGAAGCACCAGTATCACGACCTAATCCCCTCATTAACTCAAAAGCTGCCCGTTTTAGTGCTGTTAGATTTGCCCAAGAGGAACTGCATTCTGGTACATCACCACAATTTGCCCAGTAACCTAAGTTTTTTGTGTCACTCGCCTTCAGAACCGCAACTTCACCATCACCCAGATAAGCACAAATTGTATCATTAGGCAGATGAAAAAAGCTCACAACGCTACCAATCACCAAAGTAGCCCTACGTCGTGCTTGTGTTTCTAGAGAAGACACAGAGTCGTTTTTGCTTTGTACGTTACTATTGGAAACACTATTACCTAAAATGTAATCAGCAGCATCAATTAAAATCACCGCACGGGGAGGTGTTAAATCCAAACCCAAAAGCTTGCTATGGCGTAGAACAGTTGCCTCATCCTCAATCAAACCGTGAAGTAAATCGTAGATAAACTTATTCTTTAACTGATGTTGATTCGGCAACTCATCAATCATCGCTGTCTGATTAACTACTAACTCTACAATTACCTGTGCTAAACGCGGAGAAATTTCCTCGCCATTGTTTGGTTTGCCAATAATTACTTTTCCCATTTGTGTATCAAAAGTTAATTGTACTTCTAAGTAGTCAAGGGTAAGTTTTTTACTGACACGGTTGAAGGAAAGTCCTAGTAACTTGGGGTTGCTGCTAGCAACAATTATCCAATTTTGATCGATTACAAAAACCGTAGCACACAACAGCTGTGCCATTCGTTCTGCAACTATTTTGGCAACTCGCTCAAATTGTACAGTAGTAGTTAACACTGTCATCTATTAGTATCCAATGGTTCGCTATTGCTGACTTATCGAATGCAGTATGAAAGACATTTCGTGCATAAGTCATCACTCTTACGGTATAGCCGAGTCGTTTAAATACTGAGCTAAAGAAATATTTTGAGTCAGAAAAAAATGTATTTATACTACTCATTATTTACATAATTTAACGGATAAAAATATTCTGCCAGTAGCGGTATGTTTATTTGCTTAGCTTTATGTAAAACAGCTAGCAGTATAGTCATGTAAAAACATTTATGCAACTCTCAGGTAAAGTAGCACTAATAACCGGAGCAGGTTCAGGAATTGCCAAGGCAACTGCAAAGCTGTTCGCTAAAGAAGGTGCTAAAATTGGCGCACTAGGACGCACAAAAGAAGAATTAGAGGAAACCGTTGCGCAAATTCAAAGTGATAATGGTGAAGCAATACCAGTGGTAGCTGATATATCTGTGCCAGAAGAAATGCAACAAGCAGTAGAGCAAATTATAGATAAATGGGGACGCTTAGATATCGTCTTTGCCAACGCTGGCATTAATGGTGTATGGGCACCGATTGATGAATTGACACCCCAAGAGTGGGATAAAACAATCAACGTTAATCTGAAAGGAACATTTCTCACAGTTAAATATGCTGTGCCTTACTTAAAAAAGCAAGGTGGTTCTGTGATTATTACTTCCTCAGTTAATGGCACACGTATATTTAGTAATACTGGTGCGACTGCTTATTCTTGCTCAAAAGCGGCACAAGTAGCTTTCACAAAAATGGTTGCTTTGGAACTTGCTAAAAACCGAATTCGTGTGAATGTAATTTGTCCTGGTGCAATTGAGACAAATATAGATGAAAATACACAAAAACGGGATTTAGAACACGTTCAAGAACCAGTGGAGTTTCCTGAAGGAAAAATTCCCTTAACCGACGGCAAACCAGGATCATCAGAACAAGTAGCACAATTAGTGCTATTTCTAGCATCAGACGCTTCCAGCCACATCACTGGTACAGAAGTTTGGATTGATGGCGCGGAGTCTTTGCTCAAAGCGTAATCTACCGCCCCAGAAATTAAACGTACACAACCAATGTTTGTAGAGACGTTCCGCCGGAACGTCTCTACATAATGATCGCCACCCTCTAAATTTGATAGCATAGATTATCTGCTGTAAAAATTATTTCAATCGTGTGGGTAGTCTACCATTTCCTTCACCCAAAAACCGTTTCCTTCTGTTAGTTGTAGCAGCAGGAATTTTGTTATTTATTTTAGGCAGTTGCAGTAATAACCAAAATACCGTTACCCTATCCAGTGGTATCGCGGATGGATACTATAACCGTTTGGGAGATCAGATAGGTAATACTAGCACCACGGTGAGACTCTCGGTGCGCAATATTGAGTCACTCGGTTCCCAGCAAAACCTTGAACGCCTACTTGAGGGCAAGGTAGATTTCGCGATCGTACAGTTAGATGTTGCAAATCAAGCAATGCGCCAAGGAAAAGTCCAAGCAGTTGCAACATTGGCAAACGAATATGTTCACGTCATTGTACCCAAAGATTCTAGCTTAAAAACCTTTGCCGATCTTCAATCTAAGCGAGTTGCTGTTGGCACTAGTGGTAGTGGAATGAACTACACTGCTAACCAGTTAATTAAAGCAGATAACTTAAACATTCAACAGGATACTTCTGATTTTGATCAAGCATTCAACAAACTGCTAAATCAGCAAGTAGATGCAGTTATCTATGTAGGAAGTCTGGGTGCAAGTAAAAAGCTGCGGGAACAATTTATGCAAAACCCCAGTTTGACGCTGCTTCCAATCCAAACTGCATTAGTGAACAACTTAACTGTACTCGATCCCGGTTCCTACCAATCAGCCACCCTACCTACTGGAACCTACATGTCGCGCCCACCCATTCCAGAGCAAGAAGTACCAACTCTCTCCACTGCAACCGTTTTAGTCACTCGTCCCAACATGAATCAGTATAAAGTTGGGTTGGTCACTTGGTCAATTCTCTCTACTGCCCGTACCTATTCTCAATTTTATCCAGAACTACAAAACCAAGACGCGGCATTACTTTTACGAAAAGGACTATTCTATATTCACCCAGCAGCAGAACAAGTTTTTGAAAAAGGCGATCCCCGTGCGGGACTCATTCACTACTGGGAACAAAACAACGACTTACAAGCAGGAGTTTTCATCTTCGGGACAACTAGTTTTGTCGGATTACTATTGCAACAGTGGCGTAGACAAAGATCAAAAAAAGTATTGACGACAACCGCCAACAGAATCAGCGAACTGCGATGGTTACTACCAGATCATGCACAACAAGCATTAACAGGAATCGAAGACTTAAGTCAAGAACATCGACTCATGTTCATAGACGGAGCCGTAACAACAGAAGTATACGAGCAAATACGCCAAAAAACACAAACCTTTGCCGATCAATGCCGTAAAATCCTCGAACAACAACGCAAAAAATTTGTCATGGATACCCTCCTACTACTAGATGATTGGCAAGCAACATTGCAACAAGATCCAGAAACTGCCTTACAAAAGCTCAGTCAAATCAAACAGCGATACCGAGAAATGCTGCTATCAGATCAAATTGACATAGAAGCATACGCCGAACTCATGGAACTCACTCTTATATCCCTCATGACACTCATGCCAAAAAGCGATCATCGCCCCACTTAAGAGGCGGAGCCTCTAAGTAGGCATTCCCAGTCGGAGACTGGGAACGAGGGGAAAACTGAGATACCCGACTTTTTTAAGAAGTCGGGTATCTTAAGATACTCGTTGCACGACGCCGCGATTTGGTAGCTCGAAGGAGACGGTGGTAGTAATTGGTGCGTTAGGATCGCTGACTGTTGCCCCAGTTGGTGGTGATGGAGCTAGTAGTCGGTAGTCAGTACGCCATCGCTGTGGGTTCAAGTCGCAGACAACATAGCCGCGCTGTCTACCGTTGAAGTACTTCACCCAGGGGCTTTCTGGTAAGGCAGCTTCAATGCGATCGCTCGCTGTAAAATTAGAGGTAATCGACGTCCCGACAAATTCCGTGCCTACAGTAGCAGAATTTGGCTGGTTAAAGTCAGCTTTCAGGTCATTTACCCAGTTAGAATGGGTATCACCAGTAAGTACAACTGGGTTCGATGGCTTGCGTCGAGCGAGGAAATTGAGGATGCGCGATCGATTTGCTACATAACCATCCCAAGCATCAACATTGAAAGCTGAATCTTCACCTGCAGTCCAATCGTGCTGAGCAAACACAACTTGCTGAGCGATGACATTCCATACTGCACGAGAACGATCTAAACCCCTAAATAGCCAATTTTCTTGTTCAGAACCAGTTAAAGTAGCACTGGGATCAAGAGCTTCTGGGCAGCGTGGCTTGATACCATCATCACAAGGTTGGTCAGTGCGATACTGCCTAGTATCTAACACATTGAATTCTACCAGATTTCCGAAACGAAGACGCCGATATAGCTGTAAGCTAGAGCCTCTAGGTATGGAAGATTCACGCAGAGGCATGTTTTCATAGTAAGCTTGGAAGGCAGCCGCACGCCGTGCCAAGAACTGTTCCCGTGATTGTAGTTGTGGATCTTGAGGAATGTCAGCCGCCCAGTTATTATCAACTTCGTGATCGTCCCAAGTTACAATCCAAGGGAAAGCAGCATGTACTGCTTGTAAATCTGAGTCACTCTTGTATAAAGCATAGCGATTGCGGTACTCTTCGAGAGTAACTGGTTCTGGTCCGTTATGCTGCCTAATTTGATTAGCTTGTGCTGCCCCTTCGTAGATATAATCACCGAGGTGAACAACAAGGTCGAGATCTTCTTCTGCCATGCGTTTGTATGCAGCAAAGTAGCCTTGCTCGTAGTTTTGGCATGAGGCAAAAGCAAAGCGGAACTGTTTGGCTAATTTTCCTGATGCCGGTGCTGTGCGAGTACGCCCAATTGGGCTCGTTTCATTACCTACTTTAAATTGATACCAGTACCATCGCTCAGGCTGTAATCCGCCGACATTCACGTGTACAGAGTGTCCCAATTCAGGCGTTGCCATGACTTCCCCGCGCAACACCACTTTGCTCATTTTCTCATCTAGAGCAACTTGCCATTGTACTGGCACATTCTCTGATGGCATTCCACCGCCATTAAGTGGATCGGGCGCTAGTCTTGTCCATAATATGACACTATCTGGAAGCGGATCGCCAGAAGTGACACCAAGACTGAATGGATAGGCGGAAAACTTTGGTTGTGCTAATACTGAACGCCATTGGCTAGCAACGGCTAAACCTGTAAAGAATCCTGCACCCAGCAAGATATTCCGTCGGTTGCACTTCTTTAATAGCAAGCGATCAAAATGTGTGTTCATAAACACCCCTATTGAAATGTTGACGCAGTTGGCATTTAATCCAAATCCAGCTTGCTCAACTACGCAATAAAAATTTACCAATGTATGATCAAATAGGCATTAAGGTAACGTTAAAACTAAGTACCAATATTTTGTTGCAGTGGAATACTTACCACAAACTCAGATCCTTGTCCAGGTACTGAAATGCAATACAATTTTCCTTGATGTTTTTCTACAACAATTTTGTAACTAATAGATAATCCCATACCAGTGCCTTTACCTATTGGTTTTGTAGTGAAGAAGGGATCGAATAGGTGTTTTTGTACTTCTTCTTTTATACCAGGACCATTATCAGCGATGCGAATAATCACATCATTGTTTTTTACTGAAGTGCGAATAATAATCTGGGGATGATCATTTATACTTTGTTGAAAATTTAATGACAAATGATCAATGACTAGTGATTCTTTGAGCGCATCAATTGCATTAGTCAACAAATTCATAAAAACTTGATTTAGCTGTCCAGCGTAACACTCAACTAGTGGCAAGTTACCGTACTCTTTAATTACCTGAATTTCTGGATGTCCTGGTTTAGCTTTGAGTTGCTGCTGTAACAACAGTAAAGTGTTGTCAATGCCTTCATGAATATCAACTGCCTTCATTTCAGCTTCATCTAGGCGAGAGAAGTTGCGTAAAGATAGGACAATCTGACGAATGCGTTCAGTTCCCATCTTCATAGAATTCAAGAGTTTAGGCAAATCTTGACTAACAAACTCCAAATCGATCGCCTCGATTTCTTGTTCAATTTCTGGTACAGTTGTAGAATGGTGCTGCTGATAAAGTTGAAGCAGACGCAGTAAATCTTGAGTATATTCACTGGCGTGAGTGATATTTCCGTGGATAAAATTAACTGGATTATTAATTTCATGAGCAATACCTGCAACTAACTGCCCTAAAGAAGACATCTTTTCAGTTTGAATGAGTTGAGATTGAGTTTCTTTGAGTTCGCGGATAATTTCTTCTAATTGTTGTGCTTGCTTTGTCGCAGTTTGTGCTGTTTGATGTAAAGTTTCTTGTGTTTGTTTGAGATCACTGATATCACGAGCTACAGCATAAATTAAATTTTTATTGAGTACTGTTTTCGATTTCCATAATAACCATTTATAGGAACCGTCTTTACAGCGGTAACGGTTTGTAAAAGAAATGGAGTCAGCACCAACTGACATTTTTTGGACTTCAGCAAGGGTGTCAAGGCGATCATCTGGATGAACAAATTCAATGAAGGGTGAAGCTTTGAGTTCTGATAAACTCCATCCCAGAGTTTCTTCCCAAGCTGGGTTCAGTTGCTGGAAGTAACCATCGCCATCGGCTATACAAAGCATTTCTAACGATATTTGAAAAAACTCCTCGCTTTGTTGCATTGTTTCACCTAGCAATTGCTTTAAGATCTAATTTTTACAGCTAAACAATTTGATGTTAGTGTATTCAGCCCACCTCCAATGGGTTTTGGTAAGCATTATCCACCATACTTTAGTAGTTTTTTTAGCTCATAAAAACTAGAGTAAAAATACTGAAATTACTAGGATTGGGGACGAAATTCTACAACGTCACGCTTGATGGTAATGTCATATTTACCAAAAAAGTCGTGTCCGAGCAAGCCTGTGTCTAGTTCTGCTCCGGCGATCGCCACTGCTAGTTGATTCACCGTTAGTCCACCGACTTCCACAGAATTGACATAACCGATTTGAAATTCCACTGCTTTAGAGCTAGCTGTGTTTGCCTTGGCTTTGCCCACGGGAGTAACAGCCAAAATACTTGCCATTTCTTGAGTAATGACTGTACCACTAGCTCCCGTATCCACAATCATCTCGAAGCGTTCGATCCCATTGAAGGTAACTTCGATAATTGGTGTACCACCAACACGTCGTTTAATGGGAACTGTAAATACTTGTGGTTGCTGAGTGAGAAACTCTGGTGGAGGTACAGGTATTGGTACTGACTGTTTTCTTTTTGCTAATAATGAAGGACATTGACGGTTGTTGGTTCTTTGAGTAATATCATTACAATCTACTTTTGGTTGTACGGATGGGGCAATGGTTGGAGATGGTTGGGGAACTGCTACTACCACTGGTTCTAGTTCTTGTGGTGGTGTGACCTTAACTAGACGAGTAGCTTGACGTTTGGCATACTTAATTTGGCGTTGGTATTCTTTGATTTTTTTTTGCGCGTTGGCAAAGTAAATATTGTCAGCTTTTACCTGTTTCATAAATGCGATCGCATTTTGATACTGGCTGACTACTAATTGCCAATCTTCTGTCGAATAAGCTGATTTGCTGATACTAACTGCCCCTGCTGCTTTATCTAAGCCATTTTCATAAGAACTTGGATCAATATCTAACTGTGGTGTTGCCTCAGGTGTGGGACTAGCTGAGTTAGAGGTTGTTGCTACTGGTGTAGACTGTTGATGAGTAACAGTGGCTGTAATCTGTTTTTCTTGATTACAGGCAACAGTAAAAATAGCGACCGTAGTTGATAGAACAATTAGCGGTACACGGGATAGATAGGAATTTAGCATAATTACTTATTATATTACTCTTCTTTTTCCAGCAGATAAAGCCATCTCTATTCAAACTTGATTAAAGATTGGTGAGATTTTTGCTAAATTTTTAATTAACTTTACCGCTGATCTCACGCCGACAACTAACTCATGGCATAATTAGTTTTCACAGTAGAGTGCATAATGAGAAAAGACAATTCCCAATTGCCAGATCTCAAGAACTGAATATTGTTACAATGCAAAACTTATGCCTGTTGTTGACGCAATCCCAGCTCTGTTAGTTCTAGAAGATGGAACTAGTTATCGAGGTTGGTCTTTTGGTGCCACGGGAACAACCATTGGAGAAGTGGTATTTAACACTGGAATGACTGGATATCAAGAAGTGCTGACAGATCCCAGTTACTGTGGTCAGATAGTGATTTTTACTTATCCTGAGTTGGGGAATACTGGCGTCAATCCAGAAGATGAGGAATCAGAAAGACCCCAAGTCAAGGGAGCGATCGCCAGAAATATTTGTACTCGCCCAAGCAACTGGCGCACAACACAAACCTTATCAGACTACCTCAGACAGCACGAAATACCGGGTATATATGGGATAGATACGCGATCGCTCACCCGGAAACTCCGTTCTCATGGAGCAATGAACGGTGGCATTTCTACAACCATTCTTGATGAAGCTGAGTTACTAGAGCTTGTTCAAGCAGCTCCTAGTATGAGTGGATTAAATTTAGTTGGCGAAGTAACTACCCCAACCGTTTATGAATGGTTTCATCCTACAGAGCCAAATTGGGAATTTAACACAAACAAGCGTACTGAACCAGAATTCACAGTGGTAGCCATTGATTTTGGTGTAAAACGCAACATTTTGCGCCGATTAGCAAGTCATGGTTGTCGCGTCATAGTTGTGCCAGCAGATACTAAACCCGAAGAAATTTTGGCGCTCAATCCAGATGGAATCTTTCTTTCCAATGGACCTGGCGATCCAGCTACTGTAACAAAAGGAATTGAAACTACCAAAGCGCTGCTTTTAGCAGAAAAACCCATGTTTGGCATTTGTATGGGACACCAAATATTGGGACATGCACTGGGAGCAGAAACTTTTAAGCTCAAATTTGGTCATCGTGGTTTAAATCAACCAGCTGGTTTACAACAAAAAATAGAGATTACGAGCCAAAATCACGGTTTTGCCATTGACGCAGAATCAATACCAGCTAGTATTGTAGAAATTAGCCACCTCAACTTAAACGATCGCACAGTAGCTGGGGTACGTCACAAGTCCCTGCCTGTGTTTTCTGTACAATATCACCCAGAGGCTAGTCCTGGACCCCACGACGCTGATTACCTGTTTGAGCAGTTTGTTCAAGCCATGAGAACTGAGCGTCAAAGTGGACAAAGGGAGTGAGGGAGTTTGTGAGTTTGGGAGATATTTTCTCCTCTACCCCCCGACTCCCCTGCATAGCTCCGCCTTTGAGCGATCCTTCCATGCGGTTGTAGACAAAATACACCAAAATTATCTATACTTGAGCGTTCACCATAACTATGAGGAGGGAATTATTGCTGAGCCATTGAATTTAACCGTTAGCCTGAGAGGCACTCGAGAAGTGCGGGATAACTGCCAGCTATTCCGCCTCACAGGTTTATTAGATGCCTTTTCAGAGCCGACATTTCGCAAAGTACTAGGAAGCAAGATCGACGAGGGACCAAAGCACATTATTCTGGATCTCTCTAATATCGACTTTGTGGATAGCTCTGGTTTGGGTGCGTTAGTGCAGTTAGCTAAGCAAGCGCAAACCGCAGAAGGAACTTTGCAAATTGTCACCAACGCTCGCGTTACTCAAACAGTCAAGCTTGTGCGCTTGGAGAAGTTTCTCTCTTTGCAAACTTCGGTTGATGCGGCTCTAGAAAACGTTCAGTAATCTAGGCTTGAGGGCGTGAGCAAAAAATAGCTATCCAACTCAAATCTGGATAGCTAAATTTTTATGAGATTACCGTTTTACATGTGCCAATTTCCAAAGAAAAAGGTAAAATGGGAAATGACTTTTTTAAGAGTCATGAGTAGGTTGGCATTAAGACAATCGCACCAAGACTGATCCCTATATGTAGCATACGAGGAATGATGAACTTGTGAAATCCAAGGAGGATGAGTTAGAACATGAATCTGAGCAAGCTTTAAACCAAGATTCATACTGGAATCAAAAGATAGAAGCAACCACAGATTCGTTGTCTGTTCATATTTCTCAGTCACAACTACAGCAAATTTCTCCTACTGCTTTAGCCTACCTGGGGGATGCAGTATACGAACTGTACGTCAGAATGTTTTATCTATTTCCACCCAAGCGACCAGACACTTATCATAGTTTAGTTGTGTCGCAGGTGAGGGCAGAAACGCAAGCGAAAATTATGCGTGATCTCAGTCCCCATTTAGTTAGTAGCGAGTTAGAAATAGTTCGACGGGGACGCAACGCCGCAGGTGGACGCCGGCATCGGCTTGAAGGCGAGATTTATCAACAAGCATCTAGTTTAGAAACTTTAATCGGCTATCTGTATCTCACTGATTGTCGGCGTTTAAAGGAATTGTTGCAAAAACTACGGTTAGAAAAGTAGCGTACTAACCTGAATACAAGCATTCATTCTTTAATGCAATTTGAGTAAATAAAATTAACAAAGGATGCCTTAAATTTTGGTACCCAAAAAACCCATGACTAATAAAACCAGAAAAATCAAGCTCGACGGTGAAAAGAGTAGCAGACAACCGCTGAAAATAAAGGGCGATCGCGTCCTGAGTCCCATCCGTCATCCTAGACGGAAAGATGGCGATGCTGCACCATCATTATCACAAAAGCAAAATCGTTCGCCTCATCCCAGGATAGAGCGAAAACCAGCAGAAGAGACGGATTTAATCTATGGTAGATATCCGGTGTTAAGTGCACTAGAAAATCAGCGCGATCTCAATCGCATCTGGATTACTTCCCGCCTACGCTACGATCCCCGATTTCACTCCCTGATTTTACAAGCAAAAGAAAACGGCACGATTATTGATGAAGTAGATCCCAAGCGCTTAGATCAACTTACCTCCCTTGCTAACCACCAAGGTGTCGCCGCGCAAATAGCACCATACTCCTATATTGATTTGCCTGAGTTAATTACCAGAGCAAAAAAACATAGCGATCCTGTCATTATCGCTGCTGATGGGATCACAGATCCCCACAACTTAGGCGCAATTATTCGTACAGCAGAGGCGATTGGCGCTCAAGGATTGGTAATTCCTCAACGTCGAGCAACTGGCATTACTTCTACAGTGATGAAAGTTGCCGCAGGTGCTTTAGAAAATTTTCCCGTAGCTAGAGTTGTCAATTTACACCGTGCTTTAGAAGAACTTAAAGAAGAAGGCTTCTGGATATACGGTACAGCTACTGATGGAAGTTTACCTTTGCACACGGTAAATTTTACTGGTGCTATGGTTTTGGTAGTCGGTTCTGAAGGCGAAGGGATCAGTATGCTGACACAACGCTCCTGCGATGTTTTAGTGTCAATTCCGTTACAGGGTAAAACACCCAGCTTTAATGCTTCAGTAGCAACGGGAATGGCGTTGTATGAAATTTATCGCCAACGTTGGACAAACACTTTACATTTAACTTAAAGAAATTGCTAAGAAATGCTTTGAAAAAATTAGCGTAAAAGAGTATAAAGAAATGTAAATCATACAAAATCAGTAACACGCCCTTTAACACGCTGTACCACATTTAGAAATTGGTGAAATCCATGAAAAGCATTTGGAATAACCTGAAGGAATTGTTGATTAATACTTTTCACAATTTTGGTTTGGCTTGGTGGGTTGAGATTATAACACAAAATCCCCGTTGCACATACTACTTTGGACCATTTCTCAGTGAAGTGGATGCCAAAGGCGCAATTAAAGGCTATGTGGAAGACTTGGAACAGGAAGGAGCACAGGGCATTGTGATTAATGTCAAGCGCTGCAAACCCCAAGCTTTGACTATTGCTGACGACTTGGGGGAACGGATTGACCGCAAAGTAAGGCCTGTCTTTAGCGGTCAGATGTAATTACTTCAAGGCTAATAGGTTGACAAATGTCCGTATTTATGTAATGTCGCTTTTAACAGGTCATTAGCGATCCGCATCTACCCCCTCCTCCGAATTTTTTCTTTGGAGGGGCGTTATTTCAATTCGTAATTCGTAATTCGTAATTATGAAGCTAGGGTATGGGCTGGGTTTTGATAGGAAAATCATTCAGCGTCACTTTTGGGAAAAAGTCGGTTTAAGTCTAGTAAGGTATCTTCAAAACCAGGAATTGGCACTGATTGGTTAGATAAAGAAATCTGCTTGCCCAGATAGCTAAACTTCTTCTGAGCATTTTGATACGGTTGGTTGTAACGCTCAAGTTGACGCTCCGGCAAATTCACAATCCAGTAATTGGAAATTCCTGCTTCCGCATACAAACATAGCTTTGTTGTTTGATCGTAATCTAGCGTTTTGTCCGAAATTTCGATCACTAACAAAATATCTTCAGGATAAGGATGATGAGCGAGATAGTCCTCATCTTTTCCTCGTGCAATTACTACATCTGGCTCAGGCTCACTTTGATTGGGAAGGGTGATGGGATCTTGTCCACGAATAACAGCGCTTTCACCTAATAGCTGATCGAGTTGGCGGCATAGAATGGAACTACAAACTGTATGCGGCGTTCCCTTTGCAGTCATTTGAATCAGTTCTCCGCGAATCAATTCAATGCGATCGCCTTCTGTTATAAATCCGAGTTCAATCAACCGATGATACTCGTTTACAGTAAATCGCTTTGGTATAGCAATCATGGACATCCATCAGATAAATCTGTTTTCACTTTAGCTTGCGTTACAGGAATTCGCAGTGTTGCTTTTTCAAAGAACTCGTCCGTCAATGGTGGGATGTCAGAGTAATCAATATCCTCATCTGACAGGGATGCCACAAATAATTTTTTCTCACGATCTGCGGCAAAAGCAAGACAAGCTTTGATATCTTCGTCCGTGAGTTCAGAAAAATCTTCCAAAATCTCTTCTGGTGTCATCCCACCCGCAAGATATTCTAAGATGTCGGAAACTGTGATTCGCATTCCTCGAATGCACGGCTTACCACTGCGTTTACCTGGTTCAATCGTAATAATTTTGTCGTAATTCATGTATCGGTACTTATGCAAGATTTATGTTTATGATAGTTGGAGGTTAGGGAACTACACAATCTGTGCCTCAAACTGTTGCCAACAGAGGTATAATGCACGGGGTACGTGAAAGCAGCCTTTCCATTTGCCACCTTTGAGGTTTAACAGTACTTCCCCACGGCGATTGAGATAGCCAAACCACTCACCGTGCTTTTGATCGCTAAAGTGTGACCAAGCATATTCATGTACTTTTTGATACCAATCCCAACAAGCCTCGCGTCCCGTCAGGCGTAAGCCCATTGCCAATGCAACCAAAGATTCTAAATGTACCCACCAAAGCTTTTGATCCCATTCCAGTTGCTGTGGAGGATAACCGTTTGCATCCATAAAATAATACAACCCACCGTACTCGCTATCCCAAGCAAAATTCAAGATATTTAGTACCACATCAACAGCTTGGTTAATAGTTTTGGTATCGTTGTTCCTCCGGGCAATGTCCATGATAAACCACATTGCTTCGATCCCGTGACCTGGATTAATTAACCTTCCCTCAAAACAATCAACGTGAGAACCATCGGGAGCAACATTTTCATACATCAACCCCTGTTGTTGATCGAAAAAATCCGTCATCACTTCACTGACGGTTGCAGCAAGTACGTTTTCCAATGTTTCCTTGGGCAACAGCCACTCCATTTCCAGAGTTAAATTGGCTAAAATCATCGGTACTGCCAAAGCTTTCATTGGACGTGTGCCTGGATAAGTCTTGTTATAATTCCCCTTCGGGTTATCCTTACGACGCAAAACGTTGTTGTAAGCTTGCATTGCCACATCCTTTGCCCAATCTTCACCAGAAGCAAGAGCGTATTGACTAAATGCCATTGCAGCAAAGCAATCAGAAAAGATGTTGTAAGGTTGAACCAGTGGCTTTCCTTCACGGGTGAGTGCAAAGTACCAGTTGCCTTCAGCATCTCTACCATGTTGGGATAGGAATGTAGCACCAAGTTGAGCAATTGTCAACCAGTTTTCGCGTTTTTCTAATTGGTTATAAAGCATGGAAAAAGTCCACACTTGGCGGTTTTGCAACCAGATGAATTTGTCTGTGTCGTAAACTTTACCAGTGCGATCTAAGCAGGTAAAATAACCGCCAAGCTCCCAGTCGAGGGAGTGTTTTTCCCAAAATGGCAGTACGTCGTTCAGGAGCGCGTTTTTGTAAAGTTCAGCTAGTGCTTTAAAATCGTGTTGCATAAATTTCCTCCCATGAATATGCCAAAATCAATAGCGTCAATTATCGCCTTGCTGTGGATGGACTAAATATTGGGAACCACAGATGCACACAGATAAACACAGATAATTTATCGGTGTTTATCTGTGTTTATCTGTGGTTAATTATCATATCAGCGACTTTGGCAAGAGATTTAATTTCTGTCTTGTGAGTGAGGAAAGTATTGATATTTGCAGCTTACTGTGGAAACCATGTTGTACTGGTAAAGAAACTGTATGCAACTGATTGAAGCAGTCGTCGCTAAAGTTAATGATTTGCAAGATGGTGAAAAGCGGCAGGTTACTGTTGGTGATAAAGACGTACTGCTGATGCGTGTGAATGGTACGTTTCACGCGGTTGGAGCATACTGTACCCACTATCAAGCACCGTTGGTAGAAGGAGTGCTGAGTGGAGAGCATGTAGTTTGTCCTTGGCACAATGCTTATTTTAATATCATCACAGGTGACCAACTAGAACCACCAGGTTTAGATTCTTTACCTTGTTATCAAGTCAGGGTAGAAGGTGAAGATGTTATTGTCAGCGTAAAAGAATTAGCGTCTGATACCAGAACGCCAGTCATGGCACAATATAATAGTAGTGCTGATGGACGCACTTTTGTAATTTTGGGAGCGGGTGCGGCAGGTGCTCATGCAGCAGAAACTTTGAGAACTGCAGGCTACCAAGGGCGAGTTATGATGGTGACAAGTGATGAGCAACTACCATATGATCGCACTTGGTTGAGCAAAGACTATTTTATCGGTCAAGTTGCCAAAGAACAAGTACCACTCAGATCCAGTCAGTTCTACAAAGACCACAATATTGAAGTACTGTTAAATAAACAAGCAGTAAAAGTTGATAGCGGGACAAAAACTATCACCTTTGCCGACGGTGACACGATAAATTACGATGCACTGCTGCTAGCCACAGGTGGTAAACCACGACAACTAGATGTTGAAGGGGCAACTTTGCCAAACGTCTTTACCTTACGCAGCTTTGCAGATAGCGATCACATTCTAGCAGCAGCAGAACAATCCCAGCAAGCTGTAGTGGTTGGCTCAAGTTTTATTGGGATGGAAATAGCTTCCGGTTTAACCCAACTTGGTGTAAAAGTAACAGTAGTTTCACCTGATATACCATTCAAGAAAATTTTAGGCGAAGAACTGGGACAAATATTTCAAAAAGTTCATCAAGAAAATGGCGTATCCTTCCAAACAGGCAAAATTACCAAGTTGCAAGGTAATGGCAAAGTAGAAGCAGTAATTTTAGATAACGGCATAAATCTCAAAGCTGATATGGTTGTCGTCGGGATTGGCGTACAACCTGCTACCGAATTTATCTCAGGCATCACCTTAACCAAAGACAAAAGCGTGCCAGTAGATGAATACCTTTGTGCTGCAGATGGATTGTATGCAGCAGGTGACATCGCCAGCTTTCCTGACTGGCGCACAGGAGAGACAATGCGCATCGAACACTGGCGCGTTGCCGCACAACAAGGACGCATTGCCGCATATAATATGGTAGGCAAACCCACTAAATTTAGAACTGTACCTGTATTTTGGACAATGCAGTTCAAGTTTCCCTTACGCTATGTCGGACATACTCAAGAGTGGGATGAAATTATTATCGATGGTAAATTGAGCGATCGCTCCTTCATTATCTTTTACATTAAAGACAACCAAGTCTTAGCAGCAGCATCCAGCCAACGAGATACTCAAACAGCAGCAATTACCGAATTGATGCGCTTGAATCAAATGCCACATCCAGATGTTTTGCGTCAGGGTAATTTTGATTTAGTTAAGTTGTTGGAGGTAACCGCAAACTAGAAATACGTAAGCGTAAATCTACAATTGCAGTTTGAATATCTACCGAGTGCCAACGCTGCGTCCAAATTCCTTCTTCTATTGAGCGTTGTTCAACTCGTTCAAACAACTGCCCAAAGGTTTGGGGTTGGGTTAGTTCTTGACGCAGCCATTTGCTTGACACACCCAAAGTGTTTGCTATAATTATAATGTCGGCAAGAGAGTGCTGATAGCCGTTTAAAATACGCTCCCAGAGTTTCCGTAGTTGGTGACGACAAAGCAAGCGAGTTTCAATTGCATCTGCTGACTCTACCAAAAAGGTTTGCTTCTGTTTTCCCATTGAAGTCCACTCATTTAACTGGTTTGCTAAGCCAATGTCGGTGCGCCCAGTTTGTCTTGCAGAAGTTACTACCTTTACTAAGGGACTATGACGAAAACGGGCATTTACTCGCAATAGTGCTTGGTAAAATGCTACATCTTCAGGTGTGCGCACGGCTGGTAATCCTCCAGCTAAGGCATACATTTGGCTTGTTACTGCTAGGCTTGCTCCGTAGTGTTGGTAGTGGCGGGGAAAGGGATCGTAAGGATCGGGATCGAGGTATGATTCTAGTTCGGCAATTAAATAACGATAGCCAACCTCTCGCAGATGACAAGCTCTGGCGTAGGGGTGTAGTGCAGTAAGCTCAGTAGTTTCGGTGAGAATTCTTCCTCCTACAGCATCAGCGCCGCAGCTAATTTCATACATAATAGCGGCAATCCAGGTTGGACTAACTTGCGAGTCACCATCGGTGGAAGCAATAATTCCTTGTTTATGTGCTAAACTATTGAGACGACGATATGCTTCATCCATCAAAATCTGTCTTACTCTACCAATGTAAGCTTCTGCTGGAGGAAGTGTTTTCTCAACTACATGCAGTGCTAAGTCTGGATGTTGTTGCGCAAAACGATTGGCGATCGCCGCTGTATTATCGCTACAATTATTTGCAAGCACGATAATTTCGTAGCGTGTCGGATCTAACCGATTTCCTTTTAAGTCTATTTGATTTGCCAGGGCAGTAAGAGTAGCTTCAATTGTTTCTGCTTCATTGCGCACTGGTACAATAACGCAGACTTCACACTGAGGTGAAGGTGGTGTCGGCACTAGTTGGGATAAGTCCCTATTTATTAATATAGCTTCCAAGTCAGCGACTGTTAGCAAACGCTCACTTTCCACATAAACCATTTTTCCGTCTCCACCGAAAACAGACACCTATTCATGCCAAAATTAAAATATTTAAATTTCTTTATATAAATTATGTGTATGAAGTCACTTAATTTTAATCCGCCAACGGAAAGACTTAGTGATAATTAAAACTCTACCAAGAGATTAATTGAGAAATTTTAGCTAAGTTATATGTTGAGCTTCGACGCGGGAGCAGATTGTAGTATTATTAACGGTGGCAACCTTTTTTGTACAGGAGTAAAGCAGCAAACGCAAAGGAGAAAAAGGTGCAACAAACCGTTGAGAAATGCCGCTTAGGTGTACGGGGAACAGTTTTGACACCAAAAGCATCAATCTTAAAGACAAGAAAATAAATGTATTGCTGCTGTGCTTAGAGTACGACTATTTATAAATTGTAAGAACGGTTACTAATGGAACACTTAAATTCTTCACAACAAACCCAAAGCGTTGCTGAATTGTCAGAACAAAAAACTTCACTTATGGAGCCGACAGCAACCACTCCCACAGAATTACAAAGAGATATTAATAAACCAGAAAGAACGCGTCGGCGGTTCCAACCTCTGGTAGTATTAGGAGTGTTTTTGGGAGCAGGTGCGATCGCATCGGGAGTTTACGCCTATCGTTGGTTGCAGTATGCTCAACAATATCCTCAAACAGATTACGCTTACGTCGCCGCAGATACTTACAGCGTTACTTCCCGTGTCGCGGGGGTAGTTACCTCTGTGGCAGTTAGTGATAATCAAATGGTATCTCCGGGAATGCTGTTGGTCAAGATAGATCCCGGTGAATATCAAGCAGTTTTGAATCAAGCAAAAGCATCACTAGAATTAGCCAAGCAGCAAGCAGCCCTAGCACGAGAAAACTTGCAAGCAGCAACTAGTATTCCTGCACCTGCACCAATTCCCACTCCCGTCACTAAAAATGCTTCTGGAAAACCAGCAGCAATCAAACCAAGAATAGTACAGCCACCAACTATTAACCAACAAACACAAATTAATCAGCAACAGTACAAAACAGCTTTAGCGGCTGTTGCGCAAAAGCAAGCAGAAGTCAAAGCGGCTGAGCTACAATTATCTTACGCTAACGTTACTGCATTAGTACCTGGAAAAGTCGGGAGCAAAAATGTTACGGTAGGACAACGGGTACAACCAGGGCAGACTCTAATTACAGTAGTGCAACCAAATCCTTGGATTGTTGCCAACTTTAGAGAAACTCAGTTAGAAAAAATTCAGCCAGGGCAAAAAGTATCAATTAAAATCCCTGCCTTCCCCAATCAGAAGTTTCAAGGCAAGGTAGATAGTATGGCTCCGACTTCTTTTGGCAAAGTTTCCCCTTTACCACAAGAAAATGCTGCGGGTAATCAAGTTAAGAATAATGAAGGCGTGCAAAGAATTCCCGTCAAGATTTTGTTAGAGCCTCAAAGTATTAAAGGTTATGAAACTAGACTAACTCCGGGAATGTCAGCAGTGGCAACAGTACAGACGAAATAATCAAAACTAGTGGGAATTAAGTGAGCGCACGACGAGCTAGTTTAGCATAAGTCTTGACGGTTTCATAGGGCATTTCTAAATCTTGAGCGATCGCCAGTAACGATTCTCCCATTTCACGCCTTGCCAAAATTGTCGCCCTTGTCTCACAAACAGACTGGGCACGACTTCCACCTGTGCGTTTTTGTTCAGACATTAATAAGGATGTCAATTCCGAAATACGTTGGGCGAGTACATTTTCTACAGAATTGGCTACTGGCTCTGTTTTCCCTATCCAACCCAAACGAGTTTGCCCCAAACCAAAAGTTGTTTTATGTCCAGTGCCACAGTAAGGAGCTAATTCACCTAAACTATAAAATAATTGCGTAAATTCTACATTTTCCTGGGCAGCTTGAGATAAACCATACTCAATTGCACCCGTAAACCCAGTTACTGAACCTTTCTTCCCAGCCGCCACTTTCAGTGATTCTAGTTGGTGACGATGAATAATTACTCCTTCATCCACCCACTCTAAAAACTCTTCAAAGTTATATTCTTTTCCCGAAAAGTCATTCCACCGACGCAAATAGCTGTGGAAAACATTAACAGGTATGGGTAAAGGTAGGTGATGCCCTTTGCGACGAAAACTTGTTGGGGTGAGAAAGCTGAGAGTTAAGGTGGATGATTTGGGTGAGTGATGGAATAAGTCTAAGTAGGTGGTGGGGGGTAAGGCGATTTGACAACTTTTAATTTTTAATGGTGCGTTACGCAACTCCAGCACATCTGGTAATTGTTGTACCCATGACGCCAACCACTGCACCACTCGTTGAGAAAGTACAGTTACATACCAAAGATATGTTTGGTCACTTTGTAATTGTAACTGTTTGCCTGTGCTTGATAACGCTCCTTCTAAGCTGGAGATGGTGAAAGGCTTTTCTGATTCACCATTATGGAGATACGCAGAGAGTTCGGAATTATGCGATCGCACTTGGTCAAGGAACCAAGCGTGTAAGCCTATGGTATACTGTGGGTAAACATAGGCGTTCTCTTGGGGTGACAGTTCAAATACTAACCCTACTAATTCTGTATTATCTGACCAATTGAGAGATGTTTGTTGCTTGTGTTGCGTTTTCCTGGGCATTACCCCATGCCCTTTTTAAGCTCGTCGAATTTGGGGAAGCTTGATGTCGTAACTCCTAAACAAAATCGCGGCGATGTTTGTCAGCAGACAGGAGATTGCCAGCCACATGAGGATGTACGTGGGAGCCATGACTACGCCAATCATGAACCAGGTGTAGACGTGGAGTATCATGATTGAAGCAAAAAAGCTGGCAATTGCTGCAGGAAGCCAGATTTGTGGTAGGGGGCGACGCAGTGCCGCAAAAATCATCGTTACTATTGTGGTACACAAGTTTGCTGGTACGAGAAATGCACAAATGCTGACGCAGTTGGCACGGGAGAATTCGGCTATGCTGTTGAAGTCAAGCATTAATATTTTGGCAATGTTGTCCACTCTAATATAAAACGGTGGATGAATTTTTGCAAAAATGCAACATTATTTGTGGTGTTACTTGAATTATTTTTGTATAACTTAACATTTTTTATTATAGTTTCCATCTGATGGTGGAGACGCCCCACCGGGGCGTCTCTACGGCAATGTAATTCTCCTGTATACTCATTATCCCATCAAAATTACTGTATCTATAACGTGAATTACGCCGTTATCTGCTTCAATGTCTGCTGCTAAAACTGTGGCATTTTTAACTTCAAACCCATCAGAACAATCTATTCTAATCTCTGAACCTTCTACAGAAGTCACACTATTAACTTTCGCTAAATCAGCTTTTGTTAGTTTTCCAGAAACAACATGGTATTTTAAAATTCTGGTTAATTGGGGAATGTTTTGTACTAAAGTTTGTATAGTCCCTGGTGGTAGTTTAGCAAAAGCGTCATCATTAGGTGCAAACACCGTAAAAGGACCAGGACTTTTTAATGTATCTACTAACCCCGCCGCTTTTACAGCTGTCACTAGAGTTTGGAATGAATCTGCACTTACTGCAATATCAACTATATCAGCCATTTGGGTGTATGGAGTGCGCACAACGTTATATTTTAGCAACGAAGCGACAGGTTAGTAGAGCAAATTGTCCATCTAGCTCAAACTAATACCAAATAGAGTAGAAAGCACTACATTAAGATCGCTGGGAACGGCGTATGTGTTAATATCTTTGTGAACTACTTTTTCTTGGCGCTCAAAAATGCCAAATTTCCAGGTATCCCCTGTTGTCACAGTACCATAGAGCATGGGAACTGTTGAGTCAGTCCATTGATCTAGGGCAATTAATTCTACAGCTAACTGGGTAAAACCTCTTGATAAATCGGCATTTTTCGCTTCAATCACTAATAAATTTTGCCCAGTAGGAATGAAATAATCAAAACTGCCTTTGAGCCAATTACTCACTCTTACAGGATATTCGATTTTGAGTGGTACTTGAATAAATTTGCAAACTGTCTTGAGAATCGGAAAGATTAATGCTTCACGTCTAGCCATTTCTGAAGCAGGATCTACCAAGGTAAGATTTTCTTGTAGTTCTATTTTCAGTGGTTCAGGATCGATTGGCAACTGTTGTGGGAGTTGAAGTGAGTTATTTTTGAGAGCAACACCAAATTCAGCTAGGATATCGGCGCTATCGTAGGCTAATTCGGCGTACTTGCTGAATGTATAGCTCTCTGATGGATTGAGAATCCTGCCTCTACTCATGAGTTAGGCGATCGCACAAAAGCGAAGACAATGGTATTGATTATAATTATACTTCTTCACAGCCATTTATATCCTGACGCAAAGGCGCATCGCCAAGATCTTTTTGCGTCAGGGCGTAGAGGGTGAGATTTTCATTATGAATCAATTGATCGCCGTGATATTATACCGGGGGTGAAAAACACAATACCCCAATCAAAATGTACATTAATGCGTCGATTTTGCAAAACTTGTGCGATCGCTTTCTTCGTCTGCCTATTAATTTCCTTACCTCAGCTAGTTGTGGCTTCAACTATTGAAGGTTCTAATGGTAGCAATCAGTATTGGAATTTATTCATTCAGTATGGTCCGGTTTCCTTGCTAGGATTGGGATTAACTATCTGGGTAATCACCAAACCAACACTGTTTCGGAAATATGTGGGCAAAGCTACTCCTGAATCTTTGGGAGTAATTAGAGTAATTGTTTGTGGAATTGTACTTGCACAAACACTTTGGGAAGATTATGCTAGTAGCGCCCTACTTCCCATAGAGATGCGTCTACCGATGGGAATGTTACAGTTATTTTATGCCCTTCCCATCAGTTTTGATCGATTAGTCAGCAGTGAGATTGGACTACAATTTCTCAAATGGCTGACGGTGGTGTTTGTTTTTTTAGGAATGATAGGCTGGCGAACTCGATTTGTTCTACCTTTAGGTGCTTTCGGCACTTTTATATTGGGTGGTATACTTCGTCAGTATGACCACTTTTATCATACAGGTTTAGTGCCACTGGTATTAATGGTGGTTCTTTGTTGTCTACCATGTGCAGATGGATGGTCATGCGATCGCTTGTGGAAAATCTATCAAGGTACCACCCCCATTGCTAATCGCCCATCATTATTATATGGTTGGTCTAGATATGCTTGTTGGGTGGTAGTTGCTCAAGTATATTTGGCAGCAGGTTTGAGTAAGCTGCGCATCGGCGGATTCTGGTGGTGGAATGCTACTAATATCAGAGCCACCCTCTATGCAGATGGTCTTAATTCCACGCAGTTTGATTGGGGATTATCACTGTACTTCACTAATGTACCAGATTTACTAGTAGCATTATTTGGTATTTTCGGTCTGGTAAGCGAATTATCTTTTCCTTTAGTCTTATTTTCCAGTTTCGCTCGTCGGATTTTGCCTTTCGGCATCATGATGCTACACACGGGCATATTTTTTCTCCAAAATGTGCCATTCTTTGATTTGATTGCATTACAGTTGATATTCTTCGATTTCACGAAATGGAGAATGTGGGTGGCGAGAAGAATTGCACGTCGCACTCAGCCAATTGAAGTTCTTTACGATGGGTTATGCCCTTTTTGCCGTCGGGTAATTCGTCTGCTTGACGGTTTCGATTTGTTTGATAGACTGGAGTTTGTTAATTTTCGCGGATTAAACTTGACGCAGTATAATCGCGATCGCTCACTCAACTTAAAGTTAACCGAATTAGATGAACAGATGTACGTCATCTATAAAGGAAAGCCATACCCTGGTTTTTACGGCTATAGAGTTATGGCTTTAGCGCTCCCGATATTTTGGCTGATTGTGCCATTGCTATTTTTTCCCGGAGTTGACATTCTCGGTAGGTTAATTTACGGTTATGTTGCTCGTAATCGTCTCAAGTTAGTGAGTTGTGATGCAAATTGCGCCTTAGTGCCAGAGGAAAATGACAGTTATGTTGTCGTTGAGGTACAGCAATTAGACAGTTACTCTCGACTAATTACTGGCTTATTCAGCATTCTCATGTTGATTTGGTTGTTTGGCATTGACTTTTATCCATTTAGTGCATGGCAAATGTATGCTGAGAACAACACTTCTGGTATAATTACATACTACAAAGTGCTAGCACATCGTCAATCTGGGGATAGTGCTCGCTTCCAAATAGAAAATGCTATTGGTGCAATGGCTGATGGAAGATACAGAGAGGTAATTCCCCGTTGTTTTGAGCCAAAGGGTGTGCAACTTTGTGAAAAGTTTCTCCACTCTTGTGCCACTGCTTACAATCGTAAGACAATCCCTAGTTTAATGGTAACACAATTTGAGATTCAGAAATGGCGCTGGGATTTCCGTTCCCATCCTAATGATCCCAAGTATGGTAATTTAGTCAATCGTTTTATTTTTGAGAGCAAAAAAGATTAGTAGCCGATAATTATAAGCATGATAATCAAAACTTAGATTAACTACTAGTGTAAAAAAGGAGAATTAATCATAATGGAAGATTCTACAGTGATTACAACCGAAGATTTTTCGTTAGAAGGTTGGATGCATAACCCAATCAATGATACTGAATGGGTACATGGCCAAGTTATCGAAAAAAAATCAGCAACTCTTAAGCAAAGAAGAATTCAAGGGAACTTATACTTCTACTGGAGAAGTTACAATGATTCTAGAGCAATAGGGGGACAAGTTTATACCCATGTACCCTGTCGCACTGGTAAACACGGACGTTCACCTGATGTTGCCTATCTTACATCAGAACTACTATTTAGATTTGGAGAACCTTCTGTGTTTCCTCAGAGTTTTCCACTAATTGCAGAAATTGTCTCCCATCATGATTTGGCGGAAGAAGTAATCACTAAAGCTCAAGAATATTTATATTCTGGTAGCGAAGAAGTCTGGCTGGTGTTTCCAGAAAATCGCTGGATTATTGTAATGACACAAACTCAACGACTTGTGTTTACGAATAATGAGATTATTAGCACTCAAAGTGTGTTGAAAGGTTTTAGTGTCGCTGTTGATGAGTTACTAAGCTGATGTACATTCATAGGGATTAGATACCCGACTTCTTAAAGAAGTCGGGTATCTACGAGATCTACTATAATAAAACAATGCAAATAACTCAGTGTCTTCATACAGCTATTACCGTTACTAACCTAGAGCGGTCTGAGCATTTTTATGGCACAATTCTAGCATTAGCCAAAGTTGATCGCGCTCTCAAGTTCCCTGGTACATGGTATCAAATCGGTGAATATCAACTTCACTTAATTGCCGCGCCAAATGTTAACCAAGAAACTCAAAACGAAAAGTGGGGGCGCAATCGCCATATCGCTTTTTCTGTAACTGACTTGGAAGCAGCTCGCGCACAACTACTATATTATAACTGCCCTATCCAATCCAGCGCTTCTGGTAGATCTGCCCTCTTCACCCAAGACCCAGATGGTAATATTATTGAACTAAGTCAACAGTAATGAGGGAGTTTGTGAGTAGGGGAGAATAAATGCTGAATCTAAAAAAATGAAGATTGTCGCTTACTCTTACACCAATCCTCTGTTAGAACCAGCCTTCGATATTACTACTTGGGTATGGGATGTGGATCGATTTTATCAAGATTTGGGTGATCGATCGCAACTTACTCAATTATTGCATGACTGTCAAACCGAGCCATTTGACTATTTATTAATTCCTAGCTTTGCCGAATTAGGAGATACTTTAGAAACTGTAAACGATACACTTGCTCAGCTAGAAAAGATGGGTGTGTCAGTTATTGCTGTTGCATCTGACAGTTCTACGATTCGCGCTGATTTGCTCAAATTAGCACATGAAATCCATCAACAGCACCGCAGTCAACTTATCCGCGCTGGACATGCTCGTAACCGACTAGAAACTCTTCCCCCTCCTGGAAGAGCGCCTTATGGTTATCGCAAATCTGAATACAAGTATATCATAGATCGCAGTACTTCTACAATAGTTAAAGATTTTTTTGAAAAATTTCTGCTCTATGGTTCTCTTAGAGGAGCAGTTAGATACATAGCAAAAAAATACGGTAAGAAAATTTCTGTGACGACAGGTAGACGCTGGTTGACTAACCCAGTGTACCGTGGGGATACAGCATATCACAATGGGGAAATTATCTCCAACACTCATGCGGCGATCGTTTCTCGCTCTGAAGCAGCACAAATTGATCGACTATTGCGGCGTAACAGTCATTTATCGCCTCGCACGAAGAGCGCACCTCGTTCTCTTGCTGGTTTAGTTGTGTGTGGTGAATGTCAGTCACATATGACAATTACTCGTGTTACTATACGTAACAAAGACAAAGAGTATCTTTATTTACGTCCTATTAGTTGTCCAAAATGCCCAAAATGTCGTGCCATATCTTATCAAGAGGTGTTAGAAAATACCATAGAAGTAATTTGTCGCGATTTACCTCTAGCGGTAGCATCCATGAATTTTCCCCAATTAGATGAGCTTAAGAATAGTTTATGTCAGTCCATTGCTCGTCAAGAACAAATTCTTGAGCAGTTGCCTGGTTTAATCGAGAGTGGGGTGTTAGATACCCAAACAGCAAAGCTAAGAGCATATAAACTCCGCACAGAAATATCTGCTCTGTTGGCTCAACTAGCGACTTTACCACCAGTTAATTTGCGTTCTGTTGCTCAAGCTGTTTCCATACCGCAATTTTGGTTAGATTTGTCAGAATCAGAACGAAGGTTTTACTTTCGTGAATTCATTCGACAAATTGAGATTATTCGTCCTCATCAAGAATTGCGAGTAATTTTTATTTTTTAATAAATCGTACAGACGTTCCGGCGGAACGTCTGTACAGCCGAAATTTTGGTACAGGAGGCGCAGATTGTTACCAATTAGCAACATTTGAGGCGACAAAGCGTCTGTGTGTAATCTAAGCAGTAAGTAAAATGATTGTCCTATATTATGCAATTCGTAAGCTTTATTTGGGGTCGTCTGGAAAAACAGTATCGTACAGTTGATCAAAGAGTAGATCAGTTATGGATGATAGTACTGTTGTTAGCAGCAGTATTAATGTTTACAATAAATTTAGGTGGGTTACCATTACGAGATTGGGATGAAGGTACTGTAGCACAAGTTGCACGTGAAATTTGGCAAGCCCCTTTAGGTTCTCTGCATTGGCTTTACCCAACTTTAGGTGGTGAACCATATCATAATAAACCACCGCTCATGCATCTGTTGATTGCTTGGGCTTACTCTTTGGGGGGTATGAATGAATGGACAACACGGATCAGCGGAGCATTACTGACAGCTTTTAGTGTACCATTATTATACTGTATTGGTCGGGAGATATTTCGTCAACGGTGGGCATCAGTATATAGCGCCCTAATTTATTTAACAATGCTACCTGTGGTACGTCATGGACGTTTAGCAATGTTAGATGGGGCAGCAGTATTTTTTTTGCTCGTGATGTTGTTGTGTGTTTTGCGATCGCGTCGGGATTTACGTTACTGTTTAGGTATAGGCATTGCCTTTGGGTTAATTTGTTTAACAAAAGGTATTCTTGGTATATTATTTGGGGCGATCGCAATTATCTTTCTGTTTTGGGATACACCAAGATTACTTACCAGTCGCTACATGTGGATAGCCATACTCATTGGTTGTATACCTGTGGCGTTGTGGTTTAGTGCGCAGTGGATCGAGTATGGTGATAATTTTACCTCCACTGGCTTGGTAGATCAATCCATTAGTCGTGTTTGGAAACCTGTTGAAGGTAACGCTGGAAAACCTTGGTATTATATTCTCGAAATTCTTAAATACACATGGCCATGGTTACTTTTTTTACCACATAGTCTGCGTTTAGCTTGGGAAAATCGTAACCTGAGCTGGGCAAAACTTGTCTTAGTGTGGAGTGCTGTATATTTAGTCAGTATATCCCTGATGGGAACTAAACTGCCGTGGTATGTATTTCCAATTTACCCCAGCCTCGCCTTAGCTATTGGCGCTTTGTGTGGGGAGATAGAAAATTTACCTGTGCTTACGCCTTATCCCCGTCCTTGGGTAGTTCTTTTATTTACACTATCTATAGTAGCAGGTGGTGGGAGTATTTATTTTGGTTGGGGTACACAACCACAACCAGACTTACAAATAGTTTTTGCTACAGTAGCTGCCACTATGGCTCTAGCCGCCATATTAGCACAAAGAGCTGATAAACAATTCCTGATAATTTTATTATGGGGAACTTATCTAGCACTGATGCTATTTATGATATCCGATCATTGGGTATGGGAATTAGCAGAAACTTATCCAGTTAAACCTGTGGCGACAATTTTGAAAAGAGGAACACCATCAAGTACAAAGGTTTACACCTCATATCCTCATAATCGCCCATCGCTAAACTTTTATAGTCAACGTACTATTATACCCGCAACCCATGTTCAATTAGAACATTTTTGGCAAAATCACAAACAACCCTACTTTCTACTCAACGATACTGCCTTAACTGAAATCAAACTAGAGTCAATCAAAGTAATTGACAAAGCCGAAAGTTGGACACTGGTAACAAAAGGAGTGGGGGAGAAAGGCAGTGAGGGAGAAAATTAACTTTAATACTCACAGACTCCCCTACTCACAGACTCCCCTACTCCCCTAATCTCTCCGTCTTCGGCAGAGCTTTAATTTCAAAGCTTGTATTTTGTTGAGTTATAGTAATCATACCTAAAACAATAGCACCTCCTACTGCCAAAGCTAGCATTGGGCGCAGGAGGACAAAATCTCTTAAAATTCTAGCTACAGGTCGGCTTTGACGACGTAGCGAAGATGACATAATTATTTGTCTTAATATAAATGGGTCACGAACATAGTGACCACTTTGACATACTACTAATTTTTCCTGGCAGTACGGACAATTAAATAATCCTGTGCAAGTCTTTACTAGTTTGGGGGTAGCATTTTTTTGGCAAATTGGGCAAGTAACATAATGATTATCAAAAGTGTGTGTATTCATTTAACTCGTCCGCCTAATCCACTTACTCGCTCTGGAGACATATCTACATAGCATTTTCAATAAACATGGGTATATCGGCTATAGTCTGATATAAACCATGAATCATAGAGATGGTATCTGTGTTCCCACAATAAACATGCTTAGTGGCAAATAATTCCACATGCTTCCATGTGTTCCCAATTTCTATAATAAACGCGCTTGGGGTTGCACAACACGAGTATAGCTAGATATATATCAAGATGGCTCCTTGCTACTCTATAAGACTGCTACTAACTACTAATTCTCTCCCATTTAAGCATTGTCCAGACAAAAATTTGGAGTTTGAGCAGATTTTTTACCAAAGCTTTGCACAAGGCATGGCTCCTCTGCATAGCTGCCGCTGGCTTTCTCAAGTAAAAACAAGGCTGTGCAAAATATTCACTTGTCTGAGGGCTAGATGATCGCTCACAATAAAATGTGAGACACAAATTTAAATTTTTTATTAAATTTACTCCGGCTATCAATGACTGTCCTACCTCCTACACAGTTGAGGAAGGTAATGGAACAATCTGTTTTTCCTTTTCCTTCCGTTCATTTAACTCATCTACTCAACCGTTTTCAACCATCTCCAGAAACCATCGTGCTGCTATTAGCTGTACTTATAGGTGGTGGTAGTGGTATGGGAGTTGTCACTTTTCACTATTTAATCGATCTAATTCACCACCTGATGCTAGAAAATTTTATGGGTGTCATAGGCAATTGGGGAGCTTGGACTCTAGCCTGTGTACCTACCCTGGGTGGATTAATTGTCGGATTAATGCGCTGGCGCACCCAAGATTTTGGTCCTGGGCTGTCAACGCTAATTGCCGCTTCTCAACAAGGAGAATTTAATCGTCCACTTCGTCCTGTAACCAAAATGATAGCAGCATCGGTGTCTTTGGGCAGCGGTGCTTCTTTAGGCCCCGAAGCACCAAGTGTAGAAGTTGGGGCAAATTTTGGTGTGTTGCTTTCTCAAGCTCTTCAAGTATCCCAAGAACGACGACGTTTGCTTTTAGGCGCTGGGGCTGCTGCTGGCTTAGCTGCTGGATTTAATGCCCCGATTGCCGGAGTGTTTTTTGCTCTGGAGGTAGTGTTGGGAGCAACATCTTTTGCCACTTCTGCTGTTAGTGTAGTGTTACTAGCAGCAGTTGTAGCAGCGTTAATTTCTCACATTGCTTTGGGCGCACAACCGGCTTTTGCTTTACCTGCTTACCAAGTGCGCAGTCCTTTGGAATTACCACTTTATATCGGTTTAGGTTTATGGGCAAGTGTGGTTTCGCTTGCCTATGCTCAAGCGATTAGTTTAGCAAAAGCCTGCTTTGATGGAAAGATACCTTATTTAAGATGGCTCGCTCGTATTCCTAACCCGATTCATCCAATTATTGGTGGTGCGATCGTTGGTATAGTAGCTTTACGTTTGCCACAAGTTTTAGGTATCGGTTATGGCACTGTGGAAGCAATGCTTCAAGATCGGCAGTTTTCTCTGAGTCTATTAATTGTATTGCTTGTGGTTAAGCTGCTCATGACAGCAATTAGTGCTGGTAGCGGTTTCGTCGGTGGTTTATTTGCCCCAGCAATGTTTTTGGGTGCTTCTTTAGGAGCAGCTTACGCCAAAATTTTGGCAAATCTAGCTCCTGCCATTAGCGATTTGATGGCTGCTCCCCCTGCTTACGCAATGGTAGGAATGGCGGCAGTGTTAGCTGCTAGTGTGAGAGCGCCGTTAACTGCAATTTTACTACTATTTGAATTAACGCGAGATTACCGAATTGTTTTACCGTTGATGGCGGCGGTTGGTTTAAGTGTGTGGCTGATTGAACGGCTTAAACCTACTTCTAACTCTAATTCTAACTTACAACAAATTGGTCTTTCTGAGTTGAAAGACGAACAAGCGGAAATTTTACAGCAAATTTTAGTAGAAGATGCTATGGTTTCTAGTCCGAAAAAGCTGCCAGCAAACATGAAAGTTGTGGAGGCAGCTTTGGAAATGACAAGCGATCGCTCCCTGAGTGCTTTAGTAATTGATGAAGCAGGGCAATTGGTTGGGCTAGTCTCTTTAGAAGATATTAACCGTACCCTTTCTATTTGGGAAACTTACCAAAATCCACCCGGAGAATTTCCTAGTAATTTATCCAATCAAACAATCATGGATATATGTACCACTGAAATTCTCTATGCCTATAGGGATGAACCTCTATCTGAGGCATTAGATCGGATGGCTCCTAGAGGATTGAATCAGTTACCTGTGGTTGCTCGTGACAACCATGAACGCATTTTAGGTTTGCTAGAAAGAGAGCAAATTGCCTTGACTTGTAATGTTGCTGTTACACGCAAGGCTCTTCGCCGCTATTTGCCTATTTCCCTGAAAACTGGTGTAGCTCTGAGTCAGTAGTCAAAGGGAATGGCTCATGGCTGATTGCTAATTGTTAGACCGCGCTCTCGCCATTAACCATTAACCATTAACCATGAGCCTCCCATAGACTATTTAAGCAGTTGCTTCTAGGTATTCTGCCTCTTCTCTATCTTCTGCGTCTACTTGTCTTAAACGAATGTGCTTTTTGCCCAGAGTAATTACAAACTCATCACCTGGTTTGAGGTTCATCTGTTTGGTGTAAGCCGAACCGATGAGTAAGTTGCCGTTAGACTGCACGCTAATTCTATAACTAGCACTGCGTCCTCCCCGCCCATTTAAACTGGGTGCGCTATCTAATTGTATGCCTTCAGCATCAATTAGAGCGTTTAGGAATTTCATCATATTGACGCGCTCTATACCGTTTTTGGTAACGGTATAGTAGCCGCACTGTTTAGCTTTTTCTTCCTTACTAAGGTTCTCTAGCTCTTTGACTTTGCCGAGCAGTTCCTCACCGATTAAGGGTTCAATTTTTTTCTGTTTAGCCATCAACTTAGAGCGAAAACGAATGGTCAAATTGTTTGAATCGATTTTATTTTAGCTGAGGTTGAGCGTTGACGAACAGAATAATTTAATTTTTATTTGCCACTTCACCCAAATTATGTTGCATCTACTTGGGAATTTTTGCGGGATTAGCATTATTGCCAACAAAAAATTTTTTTTAAAGAGAGTGGCAATGGTGATAACTATAGTTAGTGAATGACTGCTACACTGTATTTGATCAAGATTGCTACCAGCAACCAGGAGGGAAGGCTACCCCTAAAATAGGGATTATGGGCAACACAATGATAAGCAAAGCTGAATCATTGGTCATAGCTCATTAGTCATTGGCATCATTTTTTTTAATTAAGCGCCAATATGAAATTAACGACTAGAGGACATTATAGTGTCAAGGCGTTGCTAGATTTGAGTTTACAACCCAATTATGGTCCTGCATCTGTAAAACTAATTGCCAGACGCCAAGATATGCCAGCTCCTTACCTAGAAAAACTGCTAATAGAAATGCGTCGTGCAGGGTTAGTCAAATCTAGTCGTGGCAGCATTGGCGGTTATCAACTAGCGCGAGAACCACATAAAATCTGTTTAGGAGAAATTTTAGAAGCTGTTGGTGAAACAATAGAACCGTTGCCACATCATCAAGCAACCCCTGCACAAACAGAAGATTGGGTGACTTTTAGTCTTTGGCAAAGACTACACCAAAAACTTAAAGAGGCTTTATACAGCATAACTCTGGCCGATCTTTATTACGACGCCCGCTCTTGGCAAGCTTCTGTTGGAGAAGAAGCAAATTTTGTGGTTTAATTATTGGTCATTAGTCATTGGTCATCATTTTTTCTATTACCTATTCCCTATTCCCAAAGGACAAAGGACTATTGACTAATGACTGAAGCTGTTGTTTTAATCATTGCTGCTACTCTAGATTATTTGATCGGCGATCCGCGTGGTTGGCTTCATCCTGTACAAGTTATGGGGTGGATAATTACTCGTCTGAGTAAATTTACTTTGACTTACTGTCATCATCCTCTCACACAGCGAATAGCAGGGATCGCTCTAGCTCTACTCCTCATATTCGGTAGCGCCCTAAGCAGCATATGGATGATTCAAACTGCTAGATGGCTACATCCACTTTTGGGAACTGTCACTGAAATTATTCTTTTAGCTAGTTGTTTTGCTTTAAAAAGTTTACGAGTAGCTGCCGAATCTGTTTTACAACCTTTAACTCTAGGGCAGCTCACAGAAGCTCGTTCTATTTTAAGTAATTACGTGGGAAGAGATACACAAAAGTTAACAGAACCAGAAATTTTGCGAGCAATACTAGAAACAGTTACAGAAAATGCTACTGACGGAGTGATGGCTCCTCTTTTTTATGCCATTGTTGGTGCTTTTATCCCTGGAGTAGGCGCAACTCCTCTGGCTTTAGCATACAAAGCTAGCAGTACTCTTGATTCAATGGTGGGCTACAAACAAGCACCATATACTTATTTAGGGTGGTTTAGCGCCAAAAGTGAAGATTATCTAACTTGGATTCCTTGTCGATTAACAGTGATAACTCTAGCGCTTTTATCTGGAAAACCACAACATGTTTGGCGTATTTGTTGTCGAGATGCAATAAAAGATCCCAGCCCCAACTCTGGTTGGAGTGAGTGCGCCTACGCTGCTATTTTTGGTGTGCAGATGGGAGGTACGAATTGGTATCGCGGGGTGGCGAAAGACAAACCTTTATTGGGAGATGTCATTAATCCGATTACTCCAATTATTATTCAAAAGGCATTGCAATTAACTCGAATCGCATTTTTGCTGTGGTTGGGAGTGGCTTGCGCTCTAAATCCCCGACTTCTTGAAGAAGTCGGGGATTTGATTTGTGCGATGTTTTCATAAAAAGTCAGATTCGGGGTGATAGAAGAATATATTCCTCGACAAAGTGGTGGAAACAAGTGCTGCGTATTATCTGTATCTTAAAGTACGTCCCCATACCCCAAACTCAGTACCCTGCCCAAGTAAGGCGAACTGCTCAGACTAGGGAGGAACATTGCGGTGGATGAACAACTGCAAAACCTCATTCAGGAGTTATGTCAGCATAGCGAGTCATCTCCAAAGCGGCGGCGAGTTCTCAATCAACTACTGTTAACCATACAGCAATTACCAGGTCTTTACAAAGATCATCATCCCGACTATCCCATAGCTTTGAATCAAACCTGGGAATGGGTATGTCGCAACATTTGTCAATTTGAGCAGCGTCCCCCATCACTACAAGCAAGTTTAACTGCTTGGATCAATGGACACCTCAAATGGAGAATTCAAGATTTGTATAGCAGGAGGCATCCAGATTATAGGGGGAGGAATCCAGGTGAGATTAGCTTAGATAAAACTATTAGTAATGATAATGGAAATCAAATCCCCTTAAGTGAGCGATTGCTTAGCTCTCAAATGACGATAAATTTACTAGATGAGCTAATTGAAGAACTTCACAAAACAAACCAAGAGCGACTGGGTGAGAAGGTAAGGAAACACATTTTGCAAGATCGGCAAAATCTCAGAGCTTGTCATCCGCGTAAGCATCCAGAATGCCATTGTCAGTTGTTAGCAGAACGCTTACTTTTACAAGAACCACCCGATGCGATCGCTAACATTGCCAGAGAATTCAACATCAATGAGCAAACCCTTTACGCCCATTGGAAAAGGAGGTGCTTACCTCTATTGCAAGACATTGGACTAAACTACGGATACGAAAAATGACCAACACACAATCTGAATATATCACTGTTCTTCTCAGTGAAGATGCTCATCGCTGGGCAAAGGAATTTGCCACCCAGCAAGCGACAATTGAAAAAAGTAAACGAGTATATCTTAATACCTTAGCAGTCTACGCTGTTCACAGCTATCTTAAATGGCTGATGATCGAGACAGATATTACTCAAGGTGATAGCTGGCAACCAGGTTTAAGGGTACTTTTTGATGTTGCTGATTTAGTTGTACCAGGTGTAGGTAAACTGGAATGTCGTCCTGTGCTACCAGGTGAGGATGGCTTTAGTTTCAGTTGGCATGTGACAGACAGAATTGGTTATGTAGCTGTTCAGTTTCAGCAACAATTAGACTCAGTGCAGCTACTGGGATTTGTGTCGGCGATCGCCACCGATGAGTTACCAAAAAAGATTCATCTAGCACAATTGCAACCCTTGGATACTCTGCTCTATTTAATTGAAACTAATTCCGTTATTTCACCGGAACCATCTCTAGTTAACCTACGTCTCTGGCTTGAAGGTATCTTTAATCAAGACTGGCAACCCGCAGCATTAGTGCTAAATAGTAACTTTAAGAGTTTTAGAGATAGCACTAAAATAACTAATTCTCTTAGACGCGCTAAGAATATTAATTTAGCTGAGCAACTACTAATACTGGTAGTACAGCCAACACCTATTACGGAAAAAATAGATATTTGCTTGCAGCTTTATCCTGGTAATAATGGGATTTATCTTCCAGAAAATCTACAAATAACTGTTTTTGACCAGTCAGAAACTGCCTGTATGGAAGCGCGAACTAACAGAGATTCTAATCGTATAGAATTTAAGTTTAGTTGTCAACTTGGAGAAAAGTTTAGTGTCAAAATTATGTGGGAAAACTTCAGTGTGACAGAACAATTTATTGTTTGAGCCATGATGAGTAAAAGGGATGTTTTTTTTATCGTCCTTTAACCTTTTAATAACCTATTGATCTAATATCTGGAGTTAAACTGCAATTGCAACGTAAATATGTCGGCATTATATCCCAAACGAGTAAAAACATCTAACCATGTGTGAATGTTAGGGAATCAATTTTTAGGACTTATTGCCTTAACTGGGCGCTCGTTTTTGGGTGAATATTAAACCACAGGAAACGACTATGGCAATTGTTAAGCTGAGACTCAGAAGCAATTCTCAAGGTGGATTCGACGTTCTTTTAAGAACTAATACACAAGATATAGACGGTACTTTACCGCCTCTACCATCAGAATTAGAAACATCTTATATTCAATGGCAATTTGGCTATCGTCAAATAGATGAAGTGCGCTCGTGCATTGCTCCTCAACCAGGAGTACGTTTAACACCAAATAGTATAGAAATTCATTCCAATCAAGCTTATGCCGAAGCAGTAAGAAAACACCTAAATGAATCTGACTTTTCCCGTTAAGTCTCGAAAAGCTTACTCACAAAGGATTATGAAGAAGGGACACTATATACGGTACAGTA
>NZ_JACXAE010000108.1 GCF_014698965.1 Iningainema tapete BLCC-T55 | reverse complement strand
AAGGTCTAACCCTTAACCGCTATACCACTCCTCACTCAGTCCACAATTCTGTTTTATACCGTTTAATAGCGATTTATACTATTTTACGAGTCTCCCTGCACCATATATCAGTCATTCGCCTTCACCACCTCCGTTTTAGCGCAAAGCAACATTGTGCCAGATAACACACTCAGTGCAGAGTCTTCTATTGTTACACCCAACGCGCTGGGATTGCCAACAGAGGAGATTACAGGTGGGGCAGTACGCGGAGCAAACTTGTTCCACAGTTTTCAGGAATTTAATGTCGATCCCGGACGCTCAGTATATTTCCTTAGTCCTGATGCGAGTATTCAAAACATTTTGGCACGGGTGACAGGTGCTAACCGTTCAGAAATTTTCGGCACTTTGGGTACAATTGGTAATGCCAACTTGTTTTTGATTAATCCCAACGGGATAATTTTTGGTTCAAATGCGGCATTGAATGTAGGTGGTTCATTTATCGGCAGCACAGCCAATGCAGTTCAATTTGGGAACATAGGCAATTTCAGTGCTGATACCCCTAACACACCCTCGCCATTACTAACCATCAATCCATCGGCGTTACTGTTCAACCAACTCTCAACAGCATCAATTACCAATAAATCAACGGCAGATGCTGGACTTAATCTAGCAGGTGATGAGGTGACAGGTTTGAGAGTGCCAGATGGTCGGAGTTTACTGCTAGTTGGTGGTAATATCAACTTAGATGGTGGTAATCTCAGAGCTTATGAAGGTCGCATTGAGTTAGCAGGATTAGCAACACCTGGAAGTATTGGGCTAGATGTAGTGGGTAATATTCTGAGCTTAAACATTCCTGCTGGAATACCCAGAGCAGATGTATCCCTCATTAATGAGGCAGAAGTGGATGTACGTGGTGCAAATGGTGGTAATATTGCCATTAATGCTCAAAACGTGAATATAGCAGGAGAAAGTATACTAAGTGCTGGGATCGAATCCGGTAATGGTTCGCCAGATAGCACAGCCGGAGATATTGAAATTAATGCCACAAGATCAATCACCATTGATGATGGCAGCTTAATTGCCAACGTAGTGCAACCAGAAGCTATAGGCAACGGTGGCAACATTAACATTACTACAGGATTACTCACACTACGCGATAATGCTTTGCTGAATGCCAGCACCAATGGGCAAGGCGATAGCGGCAGGGTGTTTGTGCAGGCATCGGGTGCTGTATCTTTAGCTAATAGCGACGTTTACAACAATGTGGAAGCGAGTGCAGTCGGCAATAGTAGGGGTATTTTGATTACAGCCGAGTCACTCTCCCTCACTAATGGCGCTCAAGTGCAATCTAGTATTTTGGGCGCAAACGCTTCCGAACCAGGTGGACGTGGCAATGCAGTCGGTGTGAATATTAATGTAGGCACAAGCATGACTTTGACAGGAGTGAATCAAAATGGAGCGCCTAGTGGCATTTTCACTGATGTAGAAGCAGGAGCAGTAGGTAATGGTGGCGATATTAACATCAACGCTAGCTCTTTGTCCTTAACTGATGGCGCTGAGTTGAATGCCAGCACGAATGGGCTTGGGGATGCAGGCAGGGTATTTGTGCAGGTATCAGGGGCTGTGTCTATGAATAATAGTGACATCTTCAACAATTTGGGAGCGAGTGCAGTCGGCAATAACGGGGGTATTTTGATTACAGCCGAGTCATTCTCCCTCACTAATGGCGCTCAACTGCAATCTAGTATTTACGGTGCAAACGCTTCAGAACCAGGTGGACGTGGCAATGCAGTCGGTGTGAATATTAATGTAGGCACAAGCATGACTTTGACAGGAGTGAATCAAAATGGAGCGCCTAGTGGCATTTTCACTGATGTAGAAGCAGGAGCAGTAGGCAATGGTGGCGATATTAATATCTTGGCTAAATCTTTGTCTTTAACTGATGGCGCTGTTTTGGATACCAGAACCTCTGGGCTGGGAAATGGGGGTAATATGGTCATCAATGCCTGCGATCGCGTTGACTTTGATGGTAGCGACGCCTTTAGCTATCCCTCTGGGGCTTACAGTACGGTACAATCAACTGGTGTGGGCAATGCCGGAAATATTAACGTTACAACTGGATCTTTGTCTTTAAACAATGGCGCTCAAATCAGTGCTGCGACAGTTGGTTTGGGAAAAGCTGGTGACATTGACATACTTGCCCGTTCTCTTTCCGTAGCAAATGGTGGACAAGTGCTAACTAATACTTATGGCGGTGGCAAGGCAGGAACTATCACCTTGAATGTGAAAGATACCTTGACTTTAGTAGGAAGTGACCCAAACTTTACTCAACGCCTTGCCCAAGTTGAACAGCGCTTACGCCAATCAAGAGCAACTGATCAACTAGCTGACGTTATTAATAATCTTGGTCCTACCAGCGGTATCTTCGCTAACACTGCTCCTGGTTCTACGGGACTTGGTGGCAGCATATTTATTGACGCCCGTCAAGTCTCCATTAGAGATGGGACAAAGATCTCAGTGAATAGTGATGGTACAGGCAATGCCGGGAATATTACTATACTTGCAGATATTCTCACCCTTGACAATGGCGCGGAGATTTCTGCGCAAACAACTAGCAGCCTTGGCGGCAATATTAATTTGCAATTAGAGGAACTCTTACTATTGCGGCGTGGTAGTCAAATTTCTACCAATGCTGGTACTGCGCTTAAAGGTGGTGACGGTGGTAATATTCAGATTAATTCTCAGTACATCATTGCTGTCCCTCAAGAAAATAGTGACATCACCGCTAACGCTTACACAGGCACTGGTGGGAATATTCAGATTAATAGTGAGATCTTCGGCATAAGATCGCGTCTACAATCAACCGACTTGAGTGACATCACTGCCAGTTCTACCTTAGGAGTGGCAGGTACAGTCAATATTGATACACCAAACACTGATGATGTGCAAAATAGCCTTACTCAACTACCAGAAAATATTATTGATGCTAACGCGCTAATTGCTAATAGTTGCATAGCTAAACGCCACAATCAATAAGCGTGGTACTTTCTTGATTACAGGCAACGGAGGTTTACCTGAGCGTCCTGGCGATACAGATCTTTCTCCTTATCCTACTGGAACGATCCGTTCTTTACCCGGTGTTAGTGAAACAACTAAATCAACCACTTCAACCAGCTTTAGCCGTGCGCGGAAAAATCTACAACCAATTTTTGAAGCGCAAGGTATTTATCAGCTAGCAAATGGCGATTTGGTGCTGAGTCGAGAGTGTCCTTAACAAATACAGTTTTTTTGCCTTAATGTTGGATAAATAATCTAATCTTCATCATCATTTGTTATAGATAGATTCATAGTTTTTATGTGATTTTTTTCACGCTCTTTTTTGCACTAATTCTCTCTCACTCCAAATTGCTTGCAGTAACTCTTGTAATTGACGGACAGCAAAAGTAGGGAGTAAGTCGGTTATTAACCATTGGTAAGCTAGTTGCTCAGATGAACGAAACTCCTGTGCTTTGTATAATAGAGAAGCTGCACTGACTGCTGTAATACCAATAGTTCTTGTTTTAGTTGGCTCTAAAGCTTCAAGTGCTAAAATTTCTGCTTCAGCTGCAAGCCGATAAAGTTCTACAGCACGAGCATTATTCTGCTCTCTGAAAGCTTCCGAAGCTAATTTTGCATAATGCTCACTTTCAGAATGATGTGATACCCAACTCATAATTAAGATTGTACGGTTTGCATCATTATTAATTTAGCACGGAATCCAACTACACAGGCTAAAGCTGGCAAGTTACTGTCACCAAGTAATGCTTGGTCTACTTTTTCTCGCATACGTCGTTTAATCTCTGATACGCCTAAATTTGTGCCAGACACTTCAAGCCGAAAACATCCTTCTAGGTCTTCAACTTCCTGACCTAGTGGTGATATATAATAATCTGCTCCTGTGCGGGTTTCTGCCCTTCTTACTGCTACCAATCCTCGTAGTAGTTCTGTTGCTGCTAAAGCGAAAGCATAAGCTCCATCACGAGTTGCATCATCAAGATTAGCCCAAGCGTTTTTATCTCGCTCCGAAGTTATTTTCCAATCAACGAGAACAATAGATTCATTACCGTCATCTAAGAGAGTAAATTCTTGTGGCGGAGTATGATGTCTGTCTAAGCATACCCGTGCTGCATCCAAATAATTTGCCGTTGTCGAGGGTAACAAACCTCTATGGCGGGTATCCATGTTATTTAATGGTAGCTTGGGTAACGACATCTTTTACTTTTTATTTAAGCTGGAGGTAGCATATGTATCTTAGGTTATAGGCGTCGCTCGAAAACAGCGCTCTCGGAGTTTTTGTAAGAGGGCGCCTGTGTGGTTGGATATAAAACCCTGAAATGGGTGGAGGATTACCCGCAAGCAACATAATAACCTTGACAATTTGGTAGTCATGTGGTATTTGCGTACAAAACCAAGTCCCGCCCTTCAGGTTTCGTATTGTTCTCAGTCCAATCAGGATTGAGCAGGTGCTAACCTGTGTTGCCATCTACTAATATTTTTTGAAGATTATTTACAATATTAAGAAATCCTCTTGTGTTTGTATTTCTTGGTAGTCTAACCCGGCGTTCAGGAAACAGGAATCAGAAAAAAGTTGGTGTAATTAATTCTGTGTAAGTACTTATCCTTTTGTGTTAATTGCATTGCTTCTTTATTACAGACTGATTGCACTAAAGTGCAACAAAAAATTTACGCTCGCCACGGAAAATATTCTTGTTCTATACTGCATTATGATTGCAGATTCTAAGTATATTTTAAGTGCCGAGAATGACACAAAAACTCTCTTTGAGATGGTATTTACAATTGGAATGGCTAGTTTCCTGGGGATGGGTAGGAGCGATCGCTGCCGCAGTATCTCAGACATTCGCCTTCACCACCCCCATTTTAGCGCAAAGCAACATTGTCCCAGATAATACACAAGGGAAGGAGTCTTCTATTGTCACACCTAACGCCCAAGGATTGCCAAGGGAAGAAATTACAGGTGGGGCAGTACGCGGCGCAAATTTGTTCCACAGTTTTCAGGAATTTAATGTCGATGCCGGACGAGAAGCTTATTTTAGTCCTAATGCTAGTATCCAAAATATTCTGACACGAGTCACAGGTACAAACGCTAGCCAAATTTTCGGCACATTGGGTACAATAGGCAATGCTAACTTGTTTTTGATCAATCCCAACGGGATCATTTTTGGTCCAAATGCAGCATTGAATGTCGGCGGCTCGTTTGTGGGTACAACAGCCAATGCAGTTCAATTTGGCAACTTAGGTAATTTCAGTGCTTCTACCCCAGATGCACCTTCTCCATTACTAACCATCAATCCATCGGCTTTACTGTTCAATCAACTCTCCAAAGCATCAATTACTAATAAATCAACGGCAGATGCTGGACTTAATCCTGTAGGTGATGAGGTGACAGGTTTGAGAGTGCCACATGGTCGGAGTTTACTATTAGTAGGTGGCAATGTCAACTTAGATGGTGGTAATCTCAGAGCTTATGAAGGTCGGATTGAGTTAGCCGGATTAGCAACACCAGGAAGTATTGGGCTAAATGTAGCAGGTAATAATCTCAAGTTGAGTGTACCTTCGGGAGTACCTAGAGCAGATGTATCCCTCACCAATGGGGCAGAAGTGAATGTGCGTGGTGCAAATAGTGGTAGTATCGCTGTTCATGCTCGGAATCTGAACATGGCAGGAGAAAGTAAACTGCGTGCCGGGATCGAATCAGGTAATGGTTCGCCTGATAGCCAAGCCGGAGATATTGAAATCAATGCCACAGGCTCAACCACCCTCAGTGATAGCAGTTTGATTGCTAACGTAGTGCAACCAGAAGCTACAGGCACTGGTGGCAACATCAACATCACTACACAGTCACTCACACTCAGCAATAATGCTATTTTGAATACTAACACCTTTGGACAAGGAGATGCAGGCAGGGTATTTGTACAGGCATCGGGTGCTGTATATTTTGATAATAGCAACATCTACAACAATTTGGGACGCAGTGCAGTGGGCAACACTGGCGGTATTTTGATTACAGCCGAGTCGCTCTCCCTTACAAATGGCGCTCAAGTGCAATCTAGTATTTTAGGCGCAAACGCTTCAGAACCAGGTGGACGTGGCAATACAGTCGGTGTGAATATTAGTGTAAGCGATCGCATCACCTTGGCAGGAGTAAATCAAAATGGAACTTCCAGTGGCATTTTTACAGATATAGAAGCAGGCGCAGTAGGCAATGGTGGCGATATTAATATCTCGGCTAAATCTTTATCTTTAACTGATGGCGCTGTATTGGATGCCAGAACCGCTGGGTTTGGAAATGGGGGAAATATGGTCATCAATGCTCGCTCGCGCGTTGACTTTGATGGAAAAGGCAACACCTTTAGCGTTGCAAACACTACTGTACAACCAGGGGCAGTAGGCAACGCCGGAGACATCCGCTTAACAACAGCTACTCTCTCATTAACTAATGGAGCCTTTCTCACTAGCAGCACCTTAGGGAATGGAGATGCTGGTAATATCACTATTAATGCCCGCAATACTATTAGCTTTGACAGTGGTTCTGCTTACAGCAATGTGTTTAGTAGCGGTGTGGGCAAAGGGGGAGACATCCGAGTCACAACTGGGACGCTCTCATTGACTAATGGCGCTCAACTGAGTACCAACGTTTCCGGACAAGGTGACGCAGGTAATATCACCATTGATGCCCGCGATACAATTAATCTAGATGGCACAGTCGGCTATGCAACTAGTGGTGTGCAAAGCAGCTTGCTAATTGGAAGTGAAGGCAAAGCGGGAAACATCCAGATGACAACTGGTTCCCTCACAGTACAAAACGGCGCTCGAATATCTACAAGTAGCGATGGAATAGGGGTAGCTGGCAACATCACCTTAAATGCCCGCGATACCATAACCTTTGAAGACAGCAGTGCAAGTACTAAAATCGGAAGTTATGGCGTAGGCAGTGGTGGAGATATCCGCGTGAATGCTAGAGCGCTGTTCTTAAAAAATGGCGGTCAACTTGATGCCGTTAGCTTCGGTTCGGGCAATGCAGGCAGTATCACCATTGATGCCAGCGACATCGTTGCCTTTGACGGCGTAGATAGCAATGGACTTGAAAGCAGTGCTAAGACTTTCGCCGGTGAAAATGGTAGTAATGGCGGGGATATCCGGATTACAACTGGAATACTTTCATTAACTAATGGCGGTCAACTATCTAGCTTTGCTCATGGGAATGCAGGTAATATTACTATCGATGCCCGCAATACTGTGAGCTTTGATGGCGTGGGCAACAGACTCTCTAGTGGTGCTGTCTCAGTATTATTAGCTGGTAAGGGAAAAGGAGGAGACATCCAGATAACTACAGGTTCGCTTTCCATTACCAATGGCGCTCGACTTTTGTCCAATACCTTTGGGCAAGGCAATGCAGGTAATATTACGATCAATGCTCGTGATGCCATTACTTTGAACGGTACAGGCAGCAATGGACGCCTGAGCGGTCTTTTCAGTGCGGTAGGATCTACTGGAGTGGGTAAGGGCGGAGACATTCGAGTAAAAAGTGGAACATTATCCTTATCCAATTTTGCTCAAATCAATGCCAGTACTAGTGGAAGAGCAGATGCAGGTAATATCTCAGTGAAGGTAGATGATGCTGTAACACTGACCAACTCCAGTCAAATCACAACTACTGTTGCGTCTGGAGGTTTGGGCAAAGCTGGTGACATTGACATACTTGCGCGTTCTCTTTCCGTAGCAGATGGCTCTCAAATTCAGTCAGCCCTTTTTCGACCAATTGGAATTTTGCCCGCAGCGCAAGGGCGTGGGGGAAATATTCGCGTTACCACAACTGATTCTATCACTGTTTCTGGCATCAGTTCGACTGGATTTTCTAGCGC
>NZ_JACXAE010000107.1 GCF_014698965.1 Iningainema tapete BLCC-T55 | reverse complement strand
TAATGCACGAGCGCAACGCTCACAACTTCCCTCTAGATTTGGCAGCAGTTGAAGCTCCTGCTATCAACGGTTAATCATGACTTAGAGACGCGATATATCGCGTCTTAAAACCAGAAGCGCCCTCCAGTTTTGGGGGGTGCTTTTTAGTTTGAACCGCGAATAATAGATTATAATCTCACGCAAAGACGCAAAAACGCAAAGTTTTTCTTAGCGCCTTAGCGCCTTTGTGTGAGGTTATATCGCTTCTACCCCTTATATAAAAATGGATAAAGACTTAGTTATTTTTCTCATCAGCGTTGGTGTATTTGCTCTCTATCTCGTCTTCTCAGCTCTAACTGAGATGGGTACTAAGCTACCTTGGAAAAAATAATAAGTAACAATACTATTCGGCTCCTTGCCGACGAGCAGCTTGCTCAAAGTCAGTAGCGGCTTGATTTGTCGCCGTGACATCGAAAAAGGCGGCAGCGACGAGGGGCGAAAATGTAAATGTATTCATTCCCTGAGTTGCAAGCAACGTAATATCATCTACACTACGGATACTGGCAACCAAAATTCGGGTGGCGCTGCCTACTCCGGCGATCGCTTGCTGCATTGCTACCAAATCCTCACGCCCATTGCGCCCCAAATCGTTAATTCTGCCTAAATAGGGAGCAACGTAATCTGCGCCCAAAGCTGCTGCAATGAAAACTTGGTGAATAGCGTAGACTCCTGTGAGTGTAATTCTCATCCCCTCTGCAATCAGTCTCGCCGCCGCCTCTGTTCCCATTTTGGTAATTGGCACTTTGACTACAATCCGTTGATCAATCGCTGCTAAGAGCTTGCCTGTTGTCACTAATGAATCAACTGTAGTTCCCCAAGTCTGAAGCTGGACTTCTTGAGCTTTGAGACTAAACGCAAGGCGAGCTTGATCCTTTAACTGTGAAACACTACAAGTGACTTGAGCCTTTTCTAACAACAGTGGATTTGTCGTCACCCCATAAAATAACCCTGTTGGCAGCCAGTTTTGCCACTGTTGTGTATCAGCACTGTCAAGAAATAAACGAATTCCTCTATAGTTTGGTTCTAATAGTTTAGGATGTTGATTATTAATCATAATACAAATATATCGACACTATTTTTTGAGATCAATGATATAAAAAATGGTGATATTCATTGTAACAATTAATATAAGTATATCATTAAGCTTGCTCTACATAGCTTGGCGATTGTGGCAATGGCGAAAGCGCTTAACTAGAATAGCTGAGATCTTAATTGCAGCAGAGCGTAGTACTCATGCAGTACTTAACAAAGCGCCCACAGCTATTTACATGAGTCGGCAGAATCTTCATAATCTGCGCCAAGGAAATCAGTCGATGCAGTTAAATATTCAACAAGTACGGCAGATTTTCGGTTTACTGGCACTTGGCTCCCAAGCTTGGCGGCGTAATTTTTGGCTCATCCGAGCAAAATCTTTACAAACAAGAAATTAAGAAAGCAACCTTTCTTGTGAAAAAACTGTCAACAAGAACAAGCAGGTAAATATTAGCAGCTATTACCTTAACGTAGCGTAATACATAGCTGCACCCCGCAGTATGCCTTTGCCAATATTTAGTAAAATCGAAACGAACAAACGCAACGTGTGAAAACCTGCCTAAAATGGGTTTAAGTAGAGAAGCAAAAAAATGTCTAAAAACCGTTCTGGAGTATTTATTGGCGGTATGATGCTAGGAGCTACCATCGGTGCTTTGACCGGACTACTTATGGCTCCACGCACAGGACGCGAAACACGTCAACTCATTAAAAAATCTGCCAATGCCTTGCCAGAATTGGCAGAAGATTTGTCCAGTAGTGTACAAATGCAGGCAGATCGTCTGTCGGCATCAGCAAGATCCAACTGGGATGAAACTTTGGAGCGACTGCGGGAGGCGATAGCAGCTGGTATGGATGCCAGTCAGCGAGAAACTGAAGCACTCACTAGACAAAACGCTCTAGAAAATTCAGATCCTGTTGGGCAGCATCAATAATAACTCATAAAACGCACAAACGTGATTGATCCTTTATTTTGGCTGGGAATGTCTCTTCTGTTAGTCGCCGCCAGTTTAACAGCTGTTTTGGTGGCGGCTATACCCGCTTTGATGGAGTTATCACGAGCCGCTCGTAGTGCAGAAAAATTATTTGATACCCTTTCGAGAGAATTACCGCCGACATTAGATGCCATTCGCATGACTGGCTTGGAAATCACTGATTTAACCGAAGACGTCAGCGAAGGTGTCAACAGTGCCACTCAAGTTGTCAAACAAGTAGATCAAAGCTTAGATAGTGCAAGAAAGCAAGCGCAAAACGTTCAAGTTGGTACGCGCAGTTTGTTTATTGGCGTCAAAGCAGCATGGAAAAACTTTACACGTCCAAAATCTTCAAAGCGGACAGTAGATTATTTACCGCCAACTCAAAAAGCAACAATGTCTGAAGACAAGCAACTGCGCGTCTACTCTTTACGAGATAGAGAAGCCAGAAGACAAGAGCGCCGCACTACAAATGAAGCTTACCGCACCAACAACACTTATAACGACTCTAGCAATTGGGATTCAGAAGAAGACTCCTGAATCTTGTACAGACGTTTCGCCGGAAAGTCTCTACGAGTACAGACGTTTCGCCGGAACGTCTGTACGACTATCTTCTGGAAAACCCTTTGATCTAAAGCGCTATATTAGATTAAAGTTAAAAAGTGTAAAGAAGTATCATTTTTCCCTTACTCTTTTAAAACAACTTGTTCACATCAACTCAAAAGATTTGTATAGATAACGTCCATGCAGTATTGTTTTTGGCGACGAATCAAAGCATTTATTGTAGTATTGTTCTTGGCAGGGTCCATTTGGACAACATATTCAACCAGTGCTTACGCTTATGACAATCCAGACTTACTACCCAAAACTCCGACACCAGTAGTAGACTTAGCCAAATCCCTCAACAGCGTTCAGGAAGAAAACCTTGTTCAAGAGTTAGACAAATTTGAAGCTGAGACTGGATGGAAACTGAGAGTTTTAACTCAGTACGATCGCAGCCCAGGTAGGGCGGTAATTAATTTTTGGGGTTTGGATGACAAAAGCGTTCTACTTGTTGCTGATTCTCGTGGCGGAAACATCCTCAGCTTTAGTGTTGGCGATGCCGTTTATGAATTGCTACCGCGTACCTTTTGGATAGAACTGCAAACCCGCTTTGGGAATTTATACTTTGTGCGAGAAGAAGGCGAAGATCAAGCCATCCTCCAAGCAATGAAAACAGTTGAAAACTGTTTGAGTCAAGGAGGCTGTAACGTAGTTCCAGGACTTCCACGGGAACAATGGATTCTCACCCTAATTACCTCAGTAATTGGTGGGATAATTTGTGGATTTGCAGCTCAACCCCGTGACGAGAAACAAGTAGTTGCTTGGCAATGGGCTTTAATTTTCTCTCCTTTATGGGGTATCTTGTTTATTGCCTTTGGAATTGGTCCGGTAGTCACAAGAACCAGTGATTGGCTACCTTTAGTTCGCAATATCGCTGGGTTCCTGATTGGTGTATTGGTTGCCTACTTGTCTCCTGTATTCTCTAGAACTCCCAGAACTGAGCTGTAAAGTAAACAATCACCGCACAAAGCAGCACACTTGAACTCAGAACGCAGTGTTTCTCTTCTCGTTCTGAGTTCTTGATCATGAAAGCTGATAAGCTTTTAGCTATTGGCTCACAGCAGGCGGACTTATGGAATGGCATGTAACGGATGCTCAAAGTTTGGCAATAATTGATCGTGAAATTGGCGATCATGTCTTGTCGCCTGCGGAGTATGAAATTGTCCGGCGGGTGATTTATGCTACTGCTGACTTTGAGTATAAAACTTTGATTAGTTTTTCTGAGCGTGCCTTACAAGCTGCAGCTGCTGCTCTAGCAGCACGCACTACTATTGTAGTGGATATTCCGTTGGTACAAGTAGGTATTGCTTACGACATTCAAAATACCTTTGCTAACCCGGTTTATTGTAGTATGGACACGCTCACACGACCCCAAAAGGAAAAAACTCGTGTAGCTTGGGGAATTGAAACTCTAGCCAAACGATATCCTGAGGGTATATTTGTAGTGGGTCAAGCACAAACTGCTCTCACTGCACTAGTTGATTTAATTGAAGCTGAAGAAATTAGACCTGCTTTGATTGTAGCCACGCCACCAGGATTTATTGAAGTGGATGCGGCTAAAGAACGCTTGCAAGATTCTTTAATTCCCCACATCACAATTAACAACCGTAAAGGTAACGCTGTAGTAGCAGCAGCGATTGTTGGCGGGTTAGTAGATTTGGCTTGGCAAGCTTTTGGGCAAGATGGGAACGAGAAGTAGGGGAGTAGTCCAAGTTAAAAGTGAATTGTTAAAAGTGAAAAGAAAGAGCATTTATTCTTTTTACTTTTAACTTGGTTCTTTTTACTTGTATTCCCCCTCACTCACAAACTCCTCATCTCCTCTACTGGTTCTCCGCCTACGAGGTTTTTGCCGTCTGTTTTCACGCAAGCGCTGACTTACTTCGGTAAAAAATTCTCTATTTAAATAAGGGTAATCACTTATCCACAAGTCGCGGCTAGGTATATAAATGTCGGTAATTTCTTCAATACTACTCAAATCTGAACGATTTGACATTACCACCATTTCTGCCATTTGACCACGAGCAATGGCTTTGTGCGCAACGCGCAGTGGCGCTTGTAACAAAGCTGTAAATTCGCTCTCGTCACCCACTTCTACATTAATTCGTTTTTCCCGGTTTTCGACAATTACTAAATCGCCTCTATTGTTGACGGTTTCTTGTTTACCCATCAACTCTTCTGTAATCCAGTAATCCAGCACTCGCCCACGGAAAAAGCCACTGTACTTGTAACGCCGACACTTTGAGTTACGCACACTTGCCCAAAATACTGGTCCCCACAACCAGTACAATGCGCCGACTAACCCTACTAAAAATACTAAACCAAAATCAAGTTGTAAAATAACTTTGACAAGTAAAACAACAGTTGCAGCAACTACAGAAATTAATAGTCGCTGCAAAAAATTTGCGAACTTCCCCCAATAGTACTTGTACTGTGGACCAGTAGCAATTAGGGGAATGAGTTGTTCAAATTTCGCTCGAGTGAGAGGAACTAGCATTCTGACGGTTGCGAAGTTTAGAGTATTTTTTCTAATCCATATACTAACGACTTTAACGCTAGTACTTTGCGAATTGCTAGTAGTACTCCCGGCATATAACAAGCGCGATCGCTCGTATCATGTCGCAGCGTATAAATTTGACCTGGTGCGCCAAATATTACTTCTTGATGGGCAATTAATCCTGGTAAGCGGACACTGTGTATTCTTATACCTTCGTTTGCTTTACTACCCCTTGCTCCGGGTAGCTTTTCCGTTTCTTCCACAGTAGGTGGGTTAAAAGTTTTACCCATTTCTCCTAGCATCTGCGCAGTTTGAATCGCCGTACCACTAGGCGCATCAGCTTTTTGGTTGTGATGCAGTTCAATAATTTCTACGTGTTCAAAATATTGCGATGCGGCTACTGCTGCTTGTTGCAGTAATACCATGCCGATGGAAAAGTTGGGGATAATTAAACATCCCGTACTAGCTTTATCGGCAAATTCTGCTAAATCTTGAATTTGTTGTGGACTTAAGCCAGTAGTGCCAACAACAGGACGGATACCATAGGCGATCGCCTTGCGTACATTATCATATACCGAAGAGGGGTGAGTAAAGTCCACCATTACCCCTGGCTGTTTTTCCTGTGCTGCAAACGCCAGCATTGGTTCCGATTGATCGGTAATGGGGATTTCCAACGGTTCATTTAAACCCGCCAGTTCCCCCGCATCTTTACCTTGATGTTCAGCAGTAGTGTCAATTGCACCTACTAAATTCATATCTGGTGCTTGCGCCACCGCTTTGACTACTTCTCGCCCCATTTTGCCCGCAGCACCAATAACTACAACCGGGATAGTTTGCGCCATATACAAGTTTTAAATCACCATCAAAATTGTAAAGCCACTGGGGGAGTAACGCGAAAAAGTGAGATCAAAACTAAAAAGGGCGATCACTTTTATATATAAATTTACCACGCCGTACTAAAACAGCGTGGTTGGATACTTAGAAGGTATTTTCAACGGTAGTTTTAAGACAACCTCTAAGTTCCGATTTTTTTTGCATCTTTGCCTCTTTGCGTTAGGAAGTATGCATACTTGAAATTATTTATGCCGATTTTCCAATTGTTCGATGCGTTTTTGCTGCTCACGAATAGTGTTGTTCTGATCGATGAGATAGAGGGTTAACTCTTCCAACTTTTGCAACAGGTTGATCGCAAATCCAGCAAGATTGACACCCGTATTCTTCATCTCTTCACCCGATGGGATTCCGGGAAGATGACCATTCTTGCGGATGAATGTTTGCACATCATTGAGAGTTGGTAGGTCATAATTGGCTGCAAAAACAAAGTCAGCTGGCTTGAGTGAAGCACCTCCTACAAGGATGTCGCCCGTTCCACCATCAATGTGAACGATGACTTTACCAGTACTGTTCAGAAGACGAATGTCTCCATTGCTACCTTCACCACCCAAAGTGATATTGCCGCTACCACCATCAATGTGAATAGTCTGTTTTCCTGCTTTATTGAGCAGAGTGGCATCACCTTCAGAATCATTGCCACCCAAGGTGATATTGCCGCTACCACCATCAATGTGAACAGTTTGTTTTCCTGCTTTATTAAGCAGAGTGACATCACCTTCAGAATCATTGCCACCCAAGGTGATATTGCCGCTACCACCATCAATGTGAACAGTTTGTTTTCCTGTTCTATTCAGCAGAGTGGCGTCGCCTTCAGAATCATTGCCACCCAAGGTGATATTGCCGCTACCACCATCAATGTGAACAGTCTCTTTACCTGCATTATTAAGCAAGGCGATGTCACCTCCAGTGCCATTACCACCTGCGAGTACATTGCCTTTTTCACCAACCAAACGTATGGTTACGCTGTCTGCTGCATTATTTAAAAGAATCTCACTAAATTTTTGCGCCATTTTGTCTTGTGCCTCTATGAAAAAATCAACAAAGCTGTTTTTTGTCTTGGAGTACATCTCTCCCTAATCTTCCCTTTATCAAAAAAGGGGGGCATTGAGCAGATATGTGCGAGATGAAAGTCGTGCATCTCGGCTCAATACCTAGTGGAGGTCGCTTGTGATGTATATTTCCAAGCTTTGCGTTTCTCACTATCTCAGATTTTTAAGGAGAATGCAAGGACAGTTAAGACAGTTAGGACAGTTAACTAGACATTTAATAAAAATTTAATAACATTTAAGTTGCTTGATATTAATCCTGTTTGTCATTCTCGGAAAACAATCATCGAAGCCAAATTCTGAAGCGATCGCAACTGATTTGAGCACAGATGTAACTCTTGACGAATACATAATTTGAATGCAAATTGGAGATTGTTGTTGCCAATATTATCGAATTCAAACAGAACAACGTATCTGCCAACAAAATTGGTTTTGAAATGCTTAACAATTTGAAACAATCCTTAGCAAAGAGCGCCAAATTCGTGTTCTTGTCACCTATTCCAATATTGAGTTTTGCACTCAGCCAACCAGTGTTTGCACAATGCGTTCCAACATTCTCAGATGGCTGGCTAGAAAACCAAGAGCGTTCTGGAGGACATACGATTCAGCGTCACGTTGGCAAGAGCGTTCAAGAACTTCTCAACCGATTGAGGCAGCAACGAAACATTAATAGCGCCAGCAGCTATGATAATCTTGACGGAGCTAGCAGATCTATTCAAGCTGCGTTAACAGCCAATGAGAATCGTTTGAACAATTGGGCTAAGAATGCAGCTCAAGGTCAAACGAAAGCTGTTGATTATAGTTTGAGTGTTCCTGTTGGTACTGTCGCTTATCGTCCAGCTTCTGAGAAAAACCTGACGCGCACAAACAAGTTACGTGTTGTGATCAAGAAAACCAACTCTCGCTCAAACTGTATAGTTCTTACCTCATACCCAGTTCGTTAGTTTGGCACAAAAAAATGACTCTAGAACCTAAATGCGAAGAACTTTACAGTTTTCTGTCTTCTGAGTTTGCTGACGCCGATTTTGAAGGTAAGAGTGATGAAGAGGTAGTCCGTAACACCGTCACTCCAAACCTGATTGAATGGCATCGCACAATAATTGCCGAAGGACGAGCAGCCTTAAATTCTTCCTCCTTTCCCTGGCGTACAGTAGGGGACTATGCAAATCGATATTTTGAAACCGAAGAAGACGCAAGAATTTGGCTAACCCAGGTGCTTAATCAGCTAGAGCTTTGCGTTGATAGCATTTCTCGGAAAAATCCAACATGAAAGCCAGCACTTTTATAAATCTTCTAATTCTTGAGAGAAATCCTCCGGACTTAACTCAATTTCTCTTAAAATTTCCCGTATTAATGGACGAGCGATGTCGCTACCTGGGTGATTTGGAACTGTAGTTGTTCTCCCATCCGGGTGTCGGTAAAAAACATGACTACCCTTTTGCCTAACTGGCTCAAAACCTAGCTTCAGCAACAACTTTTCCATTGTTTTAAATTTAACGATGGGTAAACGGCTCACGCACTTACCTCTATTTGTTGTACGCCTACAAAACGGGGTAAATCTTCTACATTCTCGCCGTATTCTTCCAAACAAAGTTCTAAAACTTCTTTGAGATTTTGTTGCAATTCATCTAGGGTTTTTCCTTGTGTATGAGCACCAACAATTCCGGGTACAATTCCAACATATAATTTGGTTTGTGGGTCGTATTCGATGTAAGCCGTAAATATTTTCATAGTTTTTATACTTACTTATTCTCTAGCTTAAAGTAATCCCGCTGATTCAGATAAACGTTTGAGCATTGCTGAAATCTTAACACCATACTGCAAAGAAGCTGACCTTTCCCTAGCTTCATTTGTACCATCTGCGATCGCCCCTGAATCTATTCCAAGTGTTTCTTTGCCTCCGTGCGCTGCGGAAATAAAAATACGTCCCATAAAATTAAGAGTAAGCAATTATACGTTATTGTCACTTGTGCAACAAGAATATAATAGCTATAGCAGTCCTTTGCTAATGGAAGACTGGTTAATTGCTAATTGTCATCAACCAGTCTTCCATTAGCCAGTCTTCCATTAACAAAGCCATGCACATCCCCCGCTTGCATCCAGATACAATTGAAGAAGTTAAACAAAGGGCTGACATTGTTGATGTCGTCTCAGAATACGTGGTTTTGCGCAAGCGTGGCAAGGATTTTGTGGGTTTATGTCCCTTCCACAATGAGAAAAGCCCCAGTTTCACAGTCAGCCCTAACAAGCAAATGTACTACTGCTTTGGCTGTCAAGCAGGAGGCAATGCAATTAAGTTTGTCATGGAAGTTGGTAAGCACTCTTTTACCGAAGTAGTGCTGGATTTAGCACGGCGTTACCAAGTGTCTGTGAAAACTCTAGAACCCGAACAAAGGCAAGAGTTGCAGCGTCAGCTGTCTTTACGCGAGCAACTGTACGAAGTTCTTGCTACAGCCGCACAGTTTTATCAACATGCTCTTAAGCATAGCTCACAAACAGCTATGCAGTATCTCACAACCAAGCGTAAACTTAGTCAAGAAACAATTGCCCAGTTTGGTTTAGGATATGCTCCCGCCGGTTGGGAAACTTTGTATCGTTACCTTGTGGAAGATAAACGCTACCCGGTGCAATTGGTGGAGAAAGCGGGTTTGATTAAACCACGCAAGGAATCAGGCGGTTATTATGATGTGTTTCGCGATCGCATCATAATTCCCATACGCGATACAATCGGACGTGTGATTGGCTTTGGGGGTAGAACTTTGGGCGACGATCAACCAAAGTATCTCAATTCTCCAGAAACAGAAGTTTTTATTAAGGGTAAAACTTTATTTGCCCTCGATCAAGCTAAATCTGCAATTTCTCAACAAGATTCAGCTATAGTTGTAGAAGGGTATTTTGATGCGATCGCTCTCCACGCTGTCGGAATTTCTAACGTCGTCGCCTCCCTTGGTACAGCCCTCAGTTTAGAACAAGTACGACAAATATTACGCTACACCGAATCCAAACAGTTGATCCTCAACTTTGATGCCGATGCAGCAGGGACTAATGCAACCGAACGTGCAATTGGAGAAATTGCCCAACTAGCATACAAAGGCGAAGTTCAACTCAAAATTCTCAACATACCCGATGGTAAAGACGCCGACGAATACTTACAAACACGTAGCCCAGAAGACTACCGACAACTAGTAGCAAACGCCCCACTTTGGCTTGATTGGCAGATTCAACAAAGCATCAAAGATCGCGATCTCAAGCAAGCAACCGACTTTCAGCAAGTGTCGCAAGCCTTAGTAAAATTACTTAAAAATATTAACAACATTGATACTCGCGACTATTATATAGATCGTTGTGCAGAAATCCTCAGCGTTGGGAATGACAGACTTAAACCGCTACGAGTAGAAAATCTACTAACCCAAATAGCTCCTACTACTAGTTATAGTAAGCCAATGCCGAGAAATGTTGGCAAGCAATCACAACAAACACAGCAACTTACAGTTGGGGAAAGCGGTATTTTAGAAGTAGCAGAAGCTTTATTACTGCAAATTTACCTGCACTATTCACAACATCGTCAACTTATAGTCAACACCTTAGAAGAACGAGACTTACAATTTAGTCTCTCTCACCACCGATTTTTGTGGCAAAAAATTTTAGAAGTTTCACTCTTGTTAGAGCATGATTTAATCTCAACTGTGCAAGACAGATGCTTAGAATTTCCTGAAGAAATGGAATTAGTGTCTAAGTTATTCCATTTAAATGAAAAAACCCAGAAAGAAATCATCTCACGTCACGACAAGTTGATTCAAGCTGCCACTGCTTGTATGGAAAGAGTGCTGAGAGAAAAGCGCTGTCGTCACTTCTTAGAACTTTGGCAACAAATTGATATAGAAGCAGAACCAGAACGATACAAATCCTATTACGATGCATTATACGCGGAAAAACAGCGCCTTCGAGAATTAGAAGCTCAGCAGCAATTTTCCATTACAGATTTGTTGTGATTTATACACTAGATAAAACTGATGCTCGTAGTTGCTCAACCCAGTGGTGTAAATTACCTGTATTCAAGCGGTAACTGAGGGGATGGGCAATTAATCGTGCGGTACTTTCATACAAAGTTTCAATCTCCACCAAACCATTTTCGCGCAATGTTCGCCCTGTAGAAACCAAATCAACGATCGCCTCTGACATTCCTGTAATCGGACCTAGTTCCACTGAACCATATAATGGTATAATCTCCACTGGTAAATCCAAACTGTGGAAATATTCACGAGCGCAATTAACATACTTAGATGCCACCCTACCGTGAGCAGGCAACTCCAAAGGTGAACGATAGGAACTAGATTGTTTCACCGCCACCGACATTCGACAATGCCCAAACTGCAAATCAACCAAATGGGCAACTTGCGGCTTTTTCTCTCGCAACACATCATAACCCACAATACCCAGTTGTGCCTGACCGTACTCTACATAAACTGGCACATCCTGCGCCCTTACTAGTAGCCCTTTTGCTTTACCGCTAGTATCAGGAATCTGAAGTTGGCGTGTACCTGAGTCCAAAAAAGCACTAAAGTCCAATCCGATATTTTGTAGCAGGCGGATGCTATTTTTGAGAAGTTCCCCTTTTGGTAGTGCAACAGTAAGCATATAGCGATTTATTGATATGCGGATTTTAGTTGTTGACGATGAAGTTGAACTAACTGACCCTCTAAGTCGCATGTTAACTCGTGAGGGGTACACTGTGGAAGCTGCTTATGATGGAACAAGTGGCAGCAATCTTGTACAAACAGGTAATTACGACTTACTAATTTTAGATTGGATGTTGCCCGGAAAAACGGGATTGGAAATATGTCAGGAATTGCGACGCCAAGGCAAAACCACACCAGTATTATTTCTTACCGCCAAAGATACTTTAGACGATCGCGTACAAGGTTTAGATGCTGGTGCAGACGACTACTTGGTGAAACCTTTTGAACTGCGGGAGTTACTAGCACGAGTTCGTGCTTTATTACGTCGTTCGAGTTCTCATTATGGGACAACTCAAAGGTTAGCTGTAGCTGATTTAGAATTGGATTGTGACAACCAAATCGCTTACCGACAAGGACGGATGATTGAACTTTCTGAAAAAGAAGGTCAACTGCTACAGTATTTTATGGAAAATACTGGACAACTGCTGACTCACACACAGATTTTACAACATCTGTGGCAAGATGGGGAACCACCTAGTAGCAATGTGGTTGCAGCTTTAATTCGCCTGCTACGTCGTAAGATTGAGACATCTGGTGAATCGCAACTAATTCATACTGTTTACGGTAAAGGTTATCGTTTTGGAACGAGTAATAGTTAACAGCAAACCCTTGTAGAGACGTTCCCTCATCGTTCATACAAGGGTTGCTTATTCATCCTCATCCTCTTCATCGACCATATCATACATCATCATGCTGCCCATACCTGCAACTAACTGCTGTGCCACGTCTATCAGTTGACGTGCATCTTCTTCTGTTGAGATGTTGATGTAAAGGCTTTCAGTTTCCAAACCTACATAATTGGGGTGGTATATTGCAAAAACTCCATCCTTAGAGTTTTCGTATAGTTCAATCTCCGTGTATCCCAACTCTTCTCGATCAATCAATTCATAACTGTTTTCTTTGAGCCAGGTTTCCCAATTTCCTTCTCCTGCACTGGGTAGTTCGGATAACTGCTTACTTTGCCAATCCATCACTTTCATCGAATTCATGATTGAATTTCCCACGGGCGATCGCATATCGTATTAAAAATAAAATATATTACGGTAGTATATTCTTCTATTAAAGTATAACTAAACATTAAAATAAAAATATAACAACAGCCTACTTTTGGGAGGCTATGATATGAAACGCTTTGTTCTAGCTGTTTTGGCAAGTGCATTATCGTTAGGGGTAACTGCAATCCCTGAAGTCGCTAATGCTGATGATCGATATAATCGTCGATTCTACCGCCACGAGCGCTCTCGTTATGATGAGCGTGGCGATCGCCCGCGCTATTATGAGCGAAGAGATCGTCCGCGTTATTATCGAGAAGACCGTTCGCGTTATGATCGAGGTTACTACCCCAGATATAGCTACCCTGAATACTATCCTCGTCGATACGACAGAAGAGGATATTATTCACCTAGACGCTCTGGGTTTCAACTGGTTGTACCGTTGATTATCAAGTAGTTAATTACCCCGAAGATTTTCGTAGGGGCACGGCTAGCCTTTGCCCCTACCCCGTGGTTTATTTACTTAAATAGAAATCGTGAAAAAAATTATTGTAAAAATCACTTTTACTGCTGTAATATTTATATTTACTACACTAATGGGAATAATTCCAGCGTCAGCTATTACATTTAACTATACGTGGAAAGGTGATAATAACTATTCAGCTACTGGTTCATTTAGTTATGATGAGAACACAGTTCCTGCAACTTTTTCGGAAAATGGATTTGGAGCAACTAACGTTTTACAATCGCTAAATATTTCTTTTTTCGCTCCTTTAAATAATCGGATTGCCACATATAACAATGTTCTAGATGGTAATTCAAAAGCTAACTATTTTAATTTCAATTTCAACACGGTTACGCAAGAAATCTTTGGATTAATAGATTTAGGAGGAGAAGAACCAGGAGACACTTATTTAAAAGGAACAGTTAATACGAACCTATCACTCTTTCAAGTGCCTCAATCTGGTATAGACGTAATCATAGATAGTAATTCAGGCAATATTTCTATCGAAGTTGAACCTTAACAAATTTGCTCTAGGATAAGTATTGTAGTCCGTTAAAACGGACTTAAGCTATGATCCATACACTTCAGTGTATGGCAGACTGGGAAACGTTACGGCGTCGATTAATTTCACATTGCAATTTTTCTCGTAATTGTTGTGCTTTTTGGTAACTCAATGTTCTTCCTGTTTTCTCTTCTTCCACTTGATACAGAGATTGAATGAAATAACGTAAGCGAGTTTTCATCGCCCAAACACCCATTGAAGGAAACAGAAGAAAAATCGGCATTAAAGGAGATAAGGGCAAAAATGGTAGTTGTAATAATCTCTGTAATTTATCAAGATTAACAGTCCAAGGATGTAAGTTTTCGCTACCGATACAAATAATCGGTAAAATCGGTACTTGATGGCGTTGGCTCAACTGAATAAAACTAGAATTGAACTTTTCTAACTGATAGCGTTTGCGCCAACCTTTTCTTGGTCCGCGTAAACCCTCTGGCGCATATAATATAATTTTACGCTCTTTAATTGCTGTTTCAAAATCATCTAACTCTGCTCTTACGCCACCCAAAACCTTTGACCATCCAGGTGGTAACCACCATTTTACCCAAGGATGATCAAACAATGCTACACCAGTTAGAGGTTGCACAACCCATCCTTGTGTGCTTAATAAATAACCCAATGACACAAAGTCCCAAGGAAAACACATTCCTGCATGATTCATTGCCACAATCATCGGTTCATTTGGCGGCAAGTTCTCAATTTGTTGCAACTCTATGGGAAAATGATAATTAAAGATGGGAGTTAGTACTTCATCTCTCCAGCATTGTTGATAATTAGGGTTGAATTCATCAGTTTGTGTTTGTGGCGAGCGCAAACCTAAACGTAGCCAGCGGATTAGTAGAGCTAAATAAAATCCGCCGGGAATTAAGAACAAGCAATATTCCAGCCAATTCCAACCGTCTGGATCATCGTGGTAGTGTTGCCAGTGACGGTTGAACAAAATCAGCCAACCAGGAGGATACCACAAACAAAACCGATCAAACCAGCTAAATGTGTAACCTTCGCTTTGAGGGTAATAACGGTTTTCCGAGTTTTGATTAATCACAATATTTAGACATTTAATAATGAATTCCCGCTTGTTTAAATCTGTGCAAAGCTTCGCCCAAGCGATCGCACTCAGCAATCAAGCTAATACGCACATAACCCTCGCCTCCACTACCAAAAGCATTACCAGGAGTGACAACTACTCCAGTTTGCTGTAGTACGTTGAGGGCAAAGTCCGTAGAACTTGTACCATCAGGACAAGGAACCCAAAGATACATCGTCGCCTTAGTTTTACTCACATCCCAACCTAACTGTGCTAAACCTTGAATGAGAAAATCGCGGCGGGTACGATAACGTTCTTGTACTTCCTGCAAATAGCTATCTGGTAGTTGCAAAGCTGTTTGGGCTGCTGTTTGCAAAGCGGCAAAAATACCATAATCCAAATTAGTCTTCAAAGTGCGCAAACCTTGAATTATATGACGGTTGCCTACCACAAAACCCACACGCCAACCTGCCATATTATAGGTTTTCGACATAGTGTGAAACTCAACGCCAATATCTTTTGCGCCGGGAATTTCTAACAAACTAGTCGGTTGATAACCATCAAAAGCTAACTCAGCATAACACAAATCATGAACTAGGAGAATTTCGTATTTACGAGCGAAAGCGACGATATCTTCAAAAAATTCACGCGGTGCGGTAGCGGCAGTAGGATTACTGGGATAATTAAAATAGAGAATCTTGGCTTGTTGGGCGACTGCATCGGGAATTGCCGCCAAATCAATCAACCAGTCATTCTCCGGTTTTAATATTAAACTATGAACCTTACCACCAGCAATTACCGGACCGCGAAAATGAGCCGGATAGGCAGGAGACGGTACTAAAACTAAATCACCAGGATTAATATAAGCGATCGCCAGATGAGCCAATCCTTCTTTAGAACCAAGTAGAGGCAACGCCTCACTATCTGGATCTAGTTTCACATCGTAACGACGATTATACCAATTAGTAATCGCACTGCGGAAACTAGCCGTACCTTCAAAAGGAGGATACCCGTGATTAGCTGGATTTTGTAAAGCTGCAATTGCCGCTTCTACAACTGGTTGCGGTGTTGCACCATCAGGATTTCCCATCCCCAAATCAATCAAATCCAACCCTTGCTCACGAGCCTTAGCCTTAAGTTCATCTAGACGAGCAAATACATAAGGTGGTAACTTCTGTACACGTTCGGCCGGAGCAATCCAATTCAAAGTCATCGTCATTCACTCTCACTCAAAACACCCACTTGACTCAATTCAACAAACATGCTATTCTTACTCGGCATTCTCTGCTTCCCCTTGGTTTAAACCTGGGGCTATGCGGTTCAATAATTTCTCACCCATTTGAACACGCCCTTCCACTGGCGCAGTAGTAGAAACCATTGCCGCCATCAACTGTTCAGTTACCACTGGAAAAGGTAACCTGTGGATATCAGAATTAGGAGCCAAGGCAATTTCCGCAGCAGTTTGTAATGAGTCTAAAGTAACATTTCCCAAGCCCAAATCTGCCAACTTTTGCGGCAATCCAATTTCTGCATAAAACTTCAACAACTGTTGCCGTGCAGATGCGGCTAGCTGATTACCTAGTATCATTTCTTCTAAACGCAGTTGCACTAAAATACCGTAGGCAACTTTTTCCCCATGAATGCTACCATGACCAGCAATATGGGTTAAACCATTATGTACGGCATGGGCAGCAACTGTACGACACTGCGCTCCACCTAATCCCCCAATCACACCAGCAAGTAAAACAGTAGCGTCTACAACTTCTTGCCAAACCTCGCTGCCTGGTGCTTCCAGGGCGGCGACAGATTTTTGGAACAGAATATCCCGCAAAACTCGCGCTTGTTGCACTGCGGCGACAATTAAAGTTTGTTCCAAATGTCCGCTACTTACAGAAGCTTCGTACCACTTGGCGATCGCATCTCCTATTCCCGCTACTAGTGTACGTTGTGGAGCAGTTTGAATCAACTCGTAATCAAGTATAAGTAAATCAGGGCAGCGTTCAAGCGGCACATCGTAGAGAAAAGCTCCTTGATCGGAGTATACATTTGACAAAGCAGTCCATGCTGCACAAGTAGCCGCTGAAGTCGGAATCGTCACTACTGGTAACTGCAATTGGTGAGCGAGTAACTTAGCTGTATCCAGTGCTTTACCACCACCATAGCCGAGAATTACATCAGCTTTATGTTCTTTTGCCGCCTTGCGTAAAGATTTGAGACTTGCTTCACTACAATCTGGAGCATAGCTTGCTGAGGCACAATCTAATTGCTGTTCTAATGGTTGTAGGTAAGATTGGGTAGTTTTGATGCGACCAGTTACAATCAAAGGACGACGCCCTAACCTGGAAATCGCTTCATATGCCTGCGCTAAGCTCTGGGAGCCACGAATTACTTGTGCTGGGGCTACAGTCAGAGTAAGTAACGGAGGGGTTTTTGTTTCTAACTTTGGTGTAAATTGATTAGGCATGTAACTAACTAATTAACGGTAGCACTTAATATATAAACTGGAATACTTTTTACTACACGGACTTAATAAGTAATTAGTCAACTTTTAACTATTTCTATTGGGTTGTATTGTTAACTTATATTTTAACAAAAAATAACATATTATTGTAGTTTAATACACAAAAATATTTCTACCTTGCAAATAAATGCACCTTCGCCTTGTAGAGACGTTCCGCCGGAACGTCTCTACATCGTTCCGCCGGAACGTCTCTACATCATTGTTCGGAGGCGCCCACCAAATATTTAAGTAGTGGGTTGTGGAAGTAGGGCAAATTTATCCTGATCAACTTCTATCACCATTTGCGAATCTTCCCGATTAGTGAGAGAACGCTTGACTTGTCCTAAGTAAAGTGGTATAGAAACCCCTGGTTCTGGATGGACAACAGTACGCACTCGAATAGTTAATTGGTTTTGTTCTGGCGTACCTAAACGACCAAAAGAATACAAATCGCTGGCTGCTTGACGTAGAGTTGCTTCTACCTGTGATGGAGAAGTTTGGGGTGGGATCACAATCACTGCTTGTGTTGCCCCATTGTCGTAAACTCGACTGTAGCGCACAGCGCCGGGAATTACAGTCCGAGACAAGGGTGCTAACGAAAGAGCAAATAAACCTCCCGTTAACACCAGCATAAAGCCAGTTGTACCCACTAGCCGAAAACGGAAGCCCCATTTGAAGATAAAACTTAAGACTGTGATGGCAGCAAATACTAGGGTCGCAATACCTGACCATTCAGTATACTGGAGGAATTCAGCTGTTGTGAGCATAAAACGAGTCTAGGTGTTTTTTCTAATACACCTATTTTAGAAGCGCTGTGGCGGAAAATATACTCGATCAAAATAGAGAAGGGCATCTATGTTGATAGATACCCGTAGTGCAGGAAAACCCTAATGGGCTGTCCCAACATCTTCCCAACAATCAGCGACAGTAACTCATGTGGAATTAGCCACACTCACATTCACAAACGTGAACTTATTAGTAAGTTTATTAACTTGAAGTGATAATAACCCCAGTATATGTACTGAAAATGAACTATTCAGATCCCCGACTTCGTAAAAGTTGTCGGGGATCTCGAATATGCTACTCCAGAAATCCCAGATAACAGCAACCACGAGAGTGCATTCAAGCGAAAATCGTACAAAGTAATGTCTACTGTATTGAATAGTACCCAAGCGACAAAAACCATCAGATAACTGAAAAATATTAGTTTATCTTCTGTTTCGACATTTTTTGAACGCAACAGTTGAACTCCTGCCAAAAATATCCAGCCGAGTAAGCCACAAAACAAAAGCGTAAAAGGAAGCCCAGCTTCAGCACACAGCATCAAAAACAAGCTATGGGGATGTCCCAACCAAATGTGCATTTTAGCTTCGTAAAGTTGCGTAAAATTACGTAAACCCCAACCAGTCCAAGGACGTTGCACAGCCAAAGACCAAGCAAATTCCCACTGAGTTTTGCGCAATAATGCAACTGGTCGATCGGGATAAAGTTGGTCGTTTAACCGCGCCCAAAAGAAAGCAGGAACAACTGGGCGAAACAATTGAGCAATTGGTAAAGGCGCAAAAGCAGCTAAAAGTACTGTGGTGGCTACACCCGCAACAAAAGCCACTTGAATGTGCCAGCGTTGGTAAATTGCATAAGCAAGACTGGCAAAAATCGCGATCGCCCACGCATTACGTGAGTTAGTCAGAATTAATGCCACAAAATTGCCCATCATTACCACAGTTAAGAAGATGAGAGGGAGTGGGGGAGAGTGCTCCCCTGCCCCCCTACTTCTAGTTGCTTCTCGAAAGGCTTCCAACCATAGCCCTAACCCCAGGATGAAAACTATCACCAAGTAACCTGCTAAGGTGTTGGCGTACATAAAGATGGAAGCCATGCGTCCTGGTGGATTTCCGGATGGTGCAATCGCCCAACCAAATACACCTTCCCATTGCTGTGGAGTAGCCCATCCCCAAAACAACTGTCCCAAGCCGATGATGACTACTGGTATTGAAGTCATCACTAAAATCCATGACAGTTGGCGCAGTTGTGCTACTGTTTGAATGAGAATGCTAAAAGTAGCAAAAAACAAAAAGAATGGTAAGAAATTAAATAAGCCTAAGAAAGCTACTGGTTTGTCATAGGCAAAGGCGGCGGTAACGATCAGCAATACGCTGACTAGAGCAAACCCTCTGTTGAGAGGGCGACGGATAATTGTGCGGCGTTGTGAGATCCAAGTTCCTAAAATTGCTAATCCTAAACCAACGACACCCAACAATGGACTTAATGGGAAAATCAGCAGTCCCAGTTGGGCGTAGTTCCAAACGGATTGCAAACTAGGGTTGGGGTGGCGAAAAGCAGTCTTCAAGCAGGTTCCCAACATTCAGTGCGGGTGAGGCGAATTTGAGCTAAAGCAAAGATTGTCGGTATAATCCGACCATAGTTAGTGGCGATCGCTCTCCAGCCTAAATCTGCGAAAAACCATGCCCACATCACCGGTCCTAACATGGCAAAGACACTGCGAGTTGCTCCGTAACGAGCCGCACTTACAGCCATGCCTCGCCTTGCCATTTGTAGCGCTACATAGTTTTGAAACTGTGCTGCTGCTGCGACGCCACCTTCAATCGCTGCTTGTTGGGCAACTTGATAGGCTGCAAATTGCATGGCAAATTGACGAGCAATTTGTTTGAGCAAAAATGGCTGAATGATCGAGGTAACAGCCAGCGCACTACCACCTTTAACAAGTAACCCCAAGGGATCGCGCTGCAAAGAAAGTGGTAAAGGTTCTTTTAAGTCTGACTTGGCAAGCTGACGCTGCACTTGTCTACTCAATTTTTGCTTGTCTTTTTCTGGTAATTTCCTCCATACTTGCCCTAGTAGATGCAAGAATACCTCTGCTTCCAAATCAACTGTTGTCAAATCGTGAGCATAAGATATTTTCAAATACTTACAAACTTGAATCAGTGCTTGTCGGTATGTTACTTCCCTTGTACGTCCCCGCAATACTGTGATCCCATCTGCCGCTAAAAAGCGAAAACGCTCTTCTAATGAGTCAAGCCAAGCTGTGCGATTTTGGCTTTGCACTTCTATCGGTTCTGGTGTGTGAACATAGTCTAAGGGATTAAACTTACGACTAAATAGAATTGCTGTGAGATCTTGTAATTCTTCATCGGTTGCTAGTTCCAGTGCAGCCCTCAATTCATCCAATTTCCCTTCCTCCGTTCCATGCAGCTTGTCTGTACCTTATTCTACTATTAGCTTTTAAGAGTCATTAGTAGTGATTTTGTCCTTTACCCTTTTATAATGACTGATAACTCATGGTTGATGTTGCAGTAATTGGTGCCGGCATTGCGGGTTTAGTTTGCGCCCAGCAGTTATCTCAAGCTGGATATTCGGTCTTGGTTGTAGAAAAGTCCCGTGGTTTGGGGGGACGTGTGGCTACACGTCGTTTGAATGGCACTTGCGCAGATCATGGCGCATGTTACATCAAGCCAAAAGGTGAACTTTTTAGAAATTTTGTTGAATTATTACATGAACGTGATATAATTCTACACTGGATAAATACGGTTTATGAATTTAAACCAGAGGGTAACTACATTGCATTGCCCGAAACTCCTTGTTATGTTGCACCTCAAGGAATGAGCGCGATCGCCAAATTTCTTGCTCAGGGTTTAGAGATTTTATTGAATCAACGTGTCATAGGCATTACCTCAATACCAGAAACTAGCTGGCGTCTCAGCTTAGAATCAAGTAACGAAGAAATAACCGCTACATCGGTAGTAGTTGCCATTCCAGCACCCCAAGCTTTAATGCTACTAGAACCTTTGGGGGAAAATGTGTTTGGGACAGGATTTATTGATAACCTACGCTCGGTGGAATTTTCTGGCTGCATTAGTGTAATTGCTGGATATCCTTCCACATCCCAACCAATTCCAGATTGGAAATCGCTGAATTTTGTTGATGATACCATTTTGGCATGGATTGGTTTAGATAGCAGCAAACGTCCAAACCCCCAACAACCAGTGTTTGTCTTGCAAAGTAGCGCTGCTTTTGCCCAACATCACGATCAAACCCAAGATTTACAACCAGCCGGACGACAAATGTTACAACATGCTGCTAAGTCTTTACAACTTCCTTGGTTAGATACTCCCGAATGGATGCAAGTTCATCGCTGGCGCTACGCTTTTCCCACTCGTCCCTTACAGGAAAGTTATTTATCTGCGCCTACTTCCCCACCTCTAGTTTGTTGTGGCGATTGGTGCGGTGGCAATCTCATCGAAGGAGCCTGGGTTTCTGGAATTGCAGCCGCTGAGCAAATTAATCATAACCTGCGCCATTTACCTCTACCTAAAGAAGGTTTTTTAGATTTTTTTGTATAACATAGTATAGCAATTCTTACTGACATCAAATACAGATCTTGTGGGGTGGGCATCCTGCCCGCCCTTCAACTAGGACGGGCGCTTAGAGCTACATCCCACAAAAAGGTTGCCAGTTCTACTTTAATGGATCGTGTCCCCAATTCATTAAAGAGTATCGCCAGCGTGTATGCTCAACATCACCATCAGGTTGCTGTGCAGAATGACGATGAATGTAACTAATGACTTTTTTCATATGTGAGAAATCATCATCACTATAGTCATCTTTTTTCTTATGCAAAATTTCGACGATGTGCTTGCCCGATTTATGTCCGATAGATTCATCGTCTCCATCCTTTTGCCCAACAGATTTTGACTCTTCTGTTTCTAGCCAAGATTCAAGTTCCGAATCGGTCATATTCACAGATGACTGAAACTCATCTATCACTGATTTGACATCTTTACTCATAGTAAACTACTCCTCAACTTTTTCCAAAGCATCAGGTTTATGAGCTGCTTCTTTTCCACTTTTGTCACTTTTCACCAAGTACTCTGGATTATCTTTACTCGCCGCTACGTGATGTCCTTTAATATCTGTAGGTGAGGTAAGTTTTTTTTCAACCTCTCCAGTAGTTTCACCTTGCGCCGTATTCCACTTAACCTTGTCGCCTTTCTTAAATTCTTCACTCACGGGTTTTTTCCTGTTTAATAATTTATACTTGCTAATTATGGTGACGGTGCAAAATAAATTAATCAGTCTATTGACAGAAAACTTGTCTAAACTAATGGGAAGGTTGATAGAGTATGGTCAAATATATGGTGATACCATGACCCTTAAGCGCCAAACCCTTCAAGGTATTCGATATTTTCATAATTTATCAACTGATGACTTTGACCTATAATTAAATTTGACGTGTGTAACCCTATAGGTTACAATGTTGGGGTGATCAAAACATTTAAGCATAAAGGACTAAAAAAGCTGTTTGAAGATGATGACAGAAGCGGAATTCAGCCAGCGCAAGCGAATAAGCTTTTAGACATTCTTGATCGACTTGACGCTGCTGTTGAAATTCAGGATATGCGATATCCCGGCTCTGGACTTCATCAATTACAAGGAGACAGAAAAGGGGAATGGTCGGTTACTGTTTCCAAGAATTGGCGTGTAACGTTTACATTTGAAGACTCAGACGCTTATGACGTAAATTACGAAGATTATCACTAGGAGCGAAAACATGATTGCGAAAAGAAAACCCAGGCATCCAGGAGGTTTAATCAAGCGTCAGTATCTTGAACCTTTAAATATGACGATTACTAATCTTGCTGACATTCTTTGTGTATCTCGTAAAACTTTATCCGAGATAGTCAATGAGCAAGCAAGCATTACACCTAACATGGCACTTCGTTTGGCTACTGCTTTTCAAACCACTCCCGAACTTTGGCTTAACCTTCAACAGAAGTACGATCTTTGGTGTGCTGCACACGAATCAGAAGTTTGGAAAGAAATATCGCCTATTGATTTACAAGTAGGCTGAGACTCCACCACTACTTCTTGCCTTGTCGCCTATGATTCGGTTGATAGAATATTGATTGATAAATTAACTTCACGCCGACTGATCTTGTTTGATGTTTGTGCAAACGCTCAAGTCATGCTGCCGATTGATAGAATATAATCTAATTTATCGTGCAAGTCTCTATTCAGGTAGAAGAGGCAGATGGTAACTTCCTACACCATAAAAGCAGGTGATACGCTAAGTGCGATCGCACTACGAGAATTGGGTAATGCTAATCGTTGGCGAGAAATTACAAAGGAAAATGGACAATCATTTACTGAAGCGGAAGCACGACGGTTAGCTGTAGGACAAATAGTATACTTACCATGTGGTAGCAACGACAATCAAGTAATTAGGCTTCAAGCCTCAAAAGACTTTACGGTTAGTGTGACTCCCAGCCAAGTTTCAAACATTATTGGCGGTAACTTAGAAAATGTCAAAACTTATCTTCCAGATATTATTCAAGCTTTAAAAGATTTTAACATTCTCAATCGATGGACTTTAATTGCGGCGATCGCCACTATCGGGGTTGAAACCGGAGAATTCAAACCTATTCATGAGTATGGCGGTGAAAGCTACTTCACAAAAAATTATGAAGGTAGGTCTGATTTAGGTAATATCTATCCTGGTGATGGTGCAAAATATCATGGTCGAGGCTTTATTCAGCTCACAGGACGAAATAACTACGAGATTTACGGTAAAAGATTTGGAGTAGATTTAGTTAACAATCCTGATTTGGCACTTGATCGAACTATCGCTGCAAAAGTTCTAGCGGCTTACTTTGTTGATAGAGGCATCAACCAACTTGCTCAAAATGAAAATTGGCGTGAAGTTAGACGGAGAGTTAATGGCGGCTACAACGGCTGGGATAAATTCATCAGCTTGGTGAACTCTGCTCAATCAATTATCGTTTGATATGAATGCATCGTACAATACTATATAATTCCAAAACTTAATTCATAAATAGCCTTATATCTTTCCATCATATCTTTAGCTTAAAGTCAAAATTCCTGCTGTAAAATTTACCGCCAGTGGCAACATCTTCAACCATTGTAAACCTAGTAGAGGTTCCCGAATTCCTAAAGCTGCTACAACAGGAATTATATACTCTTGTTGATTTAGTATAACTTTTCCTTCATAAATGTCAAATAATTCCTCACCTCGTGCCATCTGCATTGTGCGATTACTTTCAATTATCGTCCATCCTAAACTTTCAGCGTCTTGGCTATCAAGTACTAAGAAGCCTGTAGTAAACCCTGTATCTAATAAAACATCTATAGGAAATTTCTCTTCATCAGAGGTAATTAAATCAATTTCAAAAATTAGCTCTCCAATCTCACCAAATCTACCTGAAATCATATTCTGTCGCAGGCTCCTGTCTCATTGAGACGGAAAGTTACTAGCCAGCCACTAGAATAGTTTTGACGTGCTTTTTGTTCAGCAGTTTCTAGATCTTGGTCAATAAAATAATCACCACTGTTTGGCTCAATAGTAATAAACCAATTATAGTGTTCTTCTATTAACTGAGGACAAATTTGCTCAAAATAACTACGAGCTTTTTTGCCACGAGCATTTTTTTCAGCTTCCCGTCGAGCTAACTCCTCTGGCGGTATAGTAAACTCTGGAAATATTCTGCCTTGACGACGGCGGCGAACTGTTTTTATTTCAGTCATTTTTTCAAGATAATCTGAATGGATATACTCTTAATAGTATAAACTACAATTACACTGATTTTAGAGAAGCAACAGAACGCTCTGCACAAACCAATTTCGCTCATTTAATGAAAGGCAAAATGTCAAACTCTTGACGAATCTCCAAGAGTGATCGCTCTAACATTGGTTCAAAGTTAAGAAATGGGACAAACCGTTGATGTTTGCGAGTTTTTAGCCACATTGAAATCAACTCAGGTAATAATCGCACTGATTCAAATAAGATGGATCTGTACAACCAAATTACACCGTGACGTTTGATCAAGTCATCATACATTACGTCTACGGCTGGATTCTTGTTTTCACGCATGTAATCTCGAAACTTGAAATCACTCGTCCAAAATGTCAGCGGCAGAATCTTCAGTTCATCATACATATCGGTATCACAACCGTAAATCACATGACTGGCATCATGAGCAAACAAAATTTTGGCAAAATCTGCTGGCAACATGCTTGGATGGGTAAAGTCAGAGTTGACAGCGTAATATTCCTCCAAGCCTTCACGCAGCGTCTGGGTGCTGTTTTTGTCGGTGTAGCGAGGACGAGGACGCTTGCTCATAATTCACCACTATTTTTTATTTACGAACCTGTAACGTAATATATTATAACAGCTATGAGTGATACCGCTAAAAAATCAGGACGTCCTCGCAGTACACAATCTCATCAAGCTATTCTGGAAGCAACCTTGGAACTGCTGTCGTCCGTGGGTTACGATCGCATGAGTATAGAAGCGATCGCGAAGCGTGCGGGAGTTGGTAAACCCACAATCTACCGACGCTACAAATCCAAAGAAGAACTCGTTGCGGATGCAATTGAAAGTTTGAGACAAGACGTAATCATTCCTGATACGGGCAATTTATGGGGCGATATTGAAGCACTAATTCAAAGTGCGGCAGAAATTACACTCAGTCCCTTAGGAAGACAAACAGTTGCTATGATAATTAGCAGCGCAACTAGTAGCCCTCAATTTGCGCAAATCTACTGGACAAAATATTTACAACCAAGACGACTTGCTTTTGCGATCGTTTTGGAAAGAGCAAAAGCCAGAAATGAAGTTAACTTAGAGGTTGATTCCAATTTAGTATTCGACATTATGAGTGGAATAATGTTTTACGCATTAATATTTCAACCCACAACTGAACCCTGGGAGATATATGTTTCTCGCGCCTTAAAGCTTGTCTTAAAAAATGCAACCTGATACGATCTCTCGTAGTATGAATATATCTCTCCATCAATCCAAAATTAGCGCTATTATTTTTTAAGTGATACCTGTTCACTCAACATTCTTTCTCAGTACCTGCATGACAAATAAAAAAATGCATTGGCTTCAAGTAGCTTTACAGATTAGAGGTTCAGTTATTACTAGTATTTATCCACGACTAATTTGGTGTGGTTTGTTTGGAGTTTTTATTTCCTTACTTTATCATTTTAAACTACCTGTATCCAAGCCTTTTTTTGAAGTTATTATTCCTAGTATTGTTTTAGGTTTGTTACTAGTTTTTCGCACAAACACAGCTTACGAGCGGTTTTGGGAAGGAAGAAAAATCTGGGGTAATATGGTCAATAACACCCGAAATTTAGCTCGACAAATTTGGGTATCTGTAGAGGAAATCACTCCTGAAGATAGAAATAAGAAAATTTCTGCCTTATATTTATTAGTAGCTTTTGCCGTAGCTACTAAATTGCATTTACGGGGAGAAGCTGTAAATAGTGAGGTAGAAGAATTAATCCAGCCATCTAAATATATAAAGCTCAAAACTATGAATAATCCTCCTTTAGAGGTGGCTTTCTGGATTGGAGATTATTTACAGCACCAGTACGATCGCAATTGCATAAATACCTACCAATTAACAGCAATGCAAGAATTATTGAATAAGTTGGTAGATAGTTTAGGCGCGTGTGAACGCATATTGAAAACACCAATGCCACTAGCATACTCCATTCATCTCAAGCAATTGTTATTACTTTATTGCCTGCTACTACCTTTTCAACTTGTACACGAACTTGGTTTTTTGACAGGTTTCATAGTGGCTTTGATTAGTTTTACTTTATTTGGCATTGAAGCAATTGCTTTGGAAATAGAAAATCCTTTTGGTTATGATGCCAACGACTTGCCCTTAGATACTATTTGCAATACAATGAAACGCAATATCGATGATTTAACTAGCCTGACTCCTAGCGTTAAGTTCCATAAAGATAATATTACAAATTAGCTCCTCAACTTCGTAAGAGTTGTCGGGGATATAGACTTATTTTTGCATCAATTGACCATAATCGAGTTTAAGCAGTCGATCTGCTAGATGGAAATAGCGATCGTCACTATACATGCAACGTCTCTACAACCGCCGAATACCGTTTTCCAAACCTTGACAGACACCTGTGAGAAAATCTAAATCTAATGTGGCAATGGTGTCGCTGGGTTTGTGGTAATGAGGATTGCGCATAAATGCTGTATCTGTCACCATAATAGCTGGATAGTCTGCATCCCAAAAAGGTGCATGATCGCTTTGTCTTGTTTGGGGAACGATTAAACCTCTATTTGGTACTGGTAGCCATTGACTGGGTACACCAACTTTGCGAATACTGCGGCTAATATTGATTAAGTCACGAATTGTTCGCCAATTACCAATTAAAGCAATGTAATCACCACAATTTGGGTAGAAATATTGTAAAGGATGTGGGTAACTTTGTGAACCAGGGGTGCGATCGCAATAGCCAAGCATTTCTAAGGACATCATTAAGCGTAGCTGTTGCTGTTCTTGACGCAATGTGGCTACATAATCGGTGCTACCTAGTAAACCGTATTCTTCCAGATCAAATGCAACTAGTCGCAAAGGATACCTTGTTGGTTGGGCAGCAAACATTCTCGCTAATTCCAGTAATACTGCTACACCTGTGGCATTATCATCTGCACCTGGTGTTCCCGGTACGGCATCGTAATGAGCGCCAATCAGAATTGGTAGATGTTCTTTTTTTGACTCATTTTGAGCAGGTAAGTTGAGAATGAGGTTTTTACAGGTTTTTCCTCTCACGATAAAGGTGTGGATTTCCACACTTCCCCATTGTGCAAATTGTTCCCGAATATATTCTTGGACAAAGAAATGCCCCGCTGTAGCGATATACGGATCGCGATCGCGAGCTATTTGAGTGAGGTGAGTTTGTAATCGCCCTTTTAAATTCAACTTTCTTTTAATAATTACGAGAAATTGCTGCTATAGGGCAGAAGTTAAAAGCCATCTGCCATCTGTCCTCTGCCTTATAATAATAAACTTATAAGACACAATAGGAGAACATTAACGCATGGGCAAAGTAGTCGGCATTGACTTGGGTACAACCAACTCAGTAGTTGCCGTCATGGAGGGGGGCAAGCCGGTAGTGATTGCCAATGCAGAAGGAATGCGAACCACTCCCTCCGTAGTCGGTTTTACTAAAGAAGGCGAAAGGGTTGTTGGGCAAATAGCGCGACGACAAATTCTCCTTAATCCACAAAACACGTTTTTTGCTGTTAAACGCTTTATTGGGCGTAGGTATAACGAACTTAACCCAGAATCAAAACGAATACCCTATACTATCCGCAAAGATGAGGTAGGTAACATCAAGGTTGCTTGTCCCCTGCAAAATAAAGACTTTGCTCCTGAAGAAATTTCGGCAATGGTGCTCAAGAAATTAGCAGAAGACGCTAGTCGGTATTTAGGTGAACCTGTGACAGGGGCAGTCATTACAGTTCCCGCTTATTTTAATGATTCCCAAAGGCAAGCCACTAGAGATGCAGGTAGAATTGCGGGTTTAGAGGTATTAAGGATTCTCAATGAACCTACCGCAGCATCACTGGCATATGGATTGGATCGTAGTAATAGTGAAACCATACTGGTATTTGATTTGGGTGGTGGCACTTTTGACGTATCGATACTTGATGTTGGTGATGGGGTGTTTGAAGTCAGATCCACCAGTGGAGATACGCAGTTAGGTGGTAATGATTTTGACAAAAAAATTGTAGATTGGTTGGCAGAGCAATTTTTGCAAGAGCATGGGGTAGATTTAAGACGAGAACGCCAATCTCTACAACGCTTGCTTGAAGCAGCAGAAAAAGCCAAAATAGAGCTTTCATCTGTGAGCGTTACCGATATTAATTTACCTTTTATTGCCGCTAACGAAGATGGCCCTGTACACCTAGAAACTCGTTTAACCCGTTCTGAGTTTGAAGGGATGTGCGACGACTTGTTGGGGCGGGTACGTCAACCAGTGAAACGGGCGCTCAGAGACGCCGAACTCACACCAGCTGAAATTGATGAAGTTGTTTTAGTTGGCGGTTCTACTCGAATGCCAATGGTACAGCAATTAGTCCGGGCGATGATTGGTAAAGCACCAAATCAAAATGTGAACCCAGATGAAGTTGTCGCAGTGGGTGCGGCAATTCAAGCCGGAATTCTAGCAGGAGAACTTAAGGATGTTCTACTGTTGGATGTTACGCCTCTATCTATGGGATTAGAAACTATTAGTGGCGTGATGAAAAAACTCATTCCCCGTAATACTACTATACCAGTGCGCCGCTCTGACATTTTTTCTACGTCAGAAAATAACCAAAATACTGTGGAAATTCACGTAGTTCAGGGCGAAAGAGAAATGGCTTCAGATAACAAGTCATTGGGAAGATTTAAGTTGTATGGCATTCCCCCAGCACCACGAGGTGTTCCGCAAATACAGGTATCATTTGATATTGATGCTAATGGCATTTTACAAGTAACAGCCTTGGATAGAACTACTGGTAGAGAACAAAGCATTACTATTCAAGGTGCTTCTACCCTCAGTGAAGGGGAAATAAATCGGGCAATTCAAGATGCTCAAAAGTATGCTGATGTGGATCGAGAGCGTAAAGAACGAGTAGAAAAGCGCACAAGAGCAGAGGCTTTGATTATACAAGCAGAACGGCAACTGAGAGAAGTGGCTTTGGATTTTGGGATGCAGTTTGCCCGTAACCGTCGTCAGCGAATTGATAATATTTGTCGAGAACTGCGCTCTAGTTTACAGCAAAACGATGATCGGGGAATTGACTTGACAGTTGCCGACTTGCAAGATGCTTTGTATGACTTAAATCGGGAAATGCGAGCTTATTATGCTGAAGATGATGACGATGATTTGTTAGGTACGATTAGAGATTTGTTTACGGGAGACAAAGATCGCGATTCTCCAAGGGATATGCGCGATCGCGATTCTCCAAGAGATATGCGCGATCGCGATTACTATGACCGGGATTATGATAACAGAGATTATGGTAGAGATAGTCGTTCCTCGTACGATAGCGGCAGATCTTCACGAAGATCCCGTCCTAGCTACCGAGACAATTGGGATGATGAAGATGATAATTGGCTGTAAGAATAAATGCTAATTGTTAATTGCCTTTTTACTATTAGCGATTAGCAAACTCTAAAATCTCAACTTAAAAAACTAACTATGCCAAATTTGCAGAATTTTCGCGATTACTACGAAATTTTAGGAGTAGCTAAAGATGCCAGTAATGAAGACATTAAAAAGAATTATCGGCGATTAGCAAGGCAATATCACCCAGATCTTAATCCGGGAAATAAAGCAGCAGAGGAAAAATTTAAAGATATCGGTGAGGCTTATGAAGTTCTTTCCGATACAAGTAAACGAGCGCAATATGATCAGTTTAGTCGCTCTTGGAAACAAAAAGGTTTTAGCGACAAACAGACTCCACGCTCTAAAAGCTGGAGTCGTACTAATGGGCGCACTAATTCGGGAGAAGTTGATCCCAGCCAATTTGCTGATTTTGAAAGTTTTCTCAATCAAGTTATCGGCGTCAGCAGTCGCAAAGACGGTAGAAATGAAACTTCTTCTACTGAGTCGTCCGGCGATCCTTTTCGTACACCCCGAACAAAAGTTGAGTATACTGTCAATCCCCGTCCTACACGTCGGGATATAGAAGCAAGATTAACTATACCACTAGAAAAAGCTTATAAAGGAGGTTTAGAAAGGATTCGCTTAGAAGATGGGCGATCGCTAGAAGTAAATATGCCTGAAGGTATGGTCACAGGTCAAACCATCCGTTTGCGCAATCAAGGTTCAAACGGTGGCGATTTATACTTAAAAATTACCGTTGAACCGCACTCTTTATTTAAACTAGACGGCATAAATATATTCGTACATGTGCCAGTTACTCCTAGTGAAGCAGTTTTAGGTGGACAGGTAGAAGCACCAACTCTAGATGGATTAGTAAAAATGACGATTCCTTCAGGAGTTAGATCTGGTCAACGTTTCCGCCTTGCTAATAAAGGTTATAAGAGCGAAAATGGTAATCGTGGTGACCAACTAGTAGAAATTCAAATCGTCACACCCAAAGAAATCAGTCCACAAGAACGTGAACTTTACGAAAAGTTACGAGAAATTGAAACCTTTAAACCCCGCGCTGATTTACTCACAAAAGGATAGTATATCGTTGATAAACTGCTGTGAGGTTTATAAAATATTAGAAAATCGCTACCGTGATTAAGACAGCCGTGAGTCAAAATGGGGTAATGCCACACAGGAGTGAACCTACCTACTACTCCCTACTAGGATTGCACCCTAGTGCATCGGCAATTGAAATCCGTCGCGCTTATCGGGAATTAAGCAAATTGTATCATCCTGATACAACAAATTTTCCCGCTACTATAGCTATTGTCAAATTTCAGCAAATCAACGAAGCTTACGCTACCCTGAGTAATCCAGAACGGCGGTTAACTTATGACATGAAAATAGGTTATTCGCGCTTCGGGGTAATTCAAGCACCGCCCGATTTAAATCGTCCTGTGTCCCATTCCTACGATACTTCTAAATCGGCTTACCTCGATCCTACAGATCGCCCTCTTTCTTCAGGAGAAATTTTCGCTTTGTTTGTTCTGGGATTGACATTTTTGGGTTGCTTGCTGTTAGCGATCGCCATCGGCTTAACTCGGGGTGAAGCTGCTTTTCACTCCACACTTGTGCAACCTACTACCATCATACAACCACAAATTACTACAATTAGAGACGCTCCGCCGGAGCATCTCTAGTAAAATCCAAAATCCAAAATCTAAGATCACAATGCCTCTTCCTTCACCAGAAACTCCCCTATATAATCATCCTCTGCCTCAAATTGAACAGTGGCTGAAAAATCTTGGCTGTCAACAAGATGAAAAATTACTGCATTGCTGGCATGTACAAAAACCAACTTGGCAAGCAGAATTATGGTTAGAAGTTGAGCAAATCGTAGTACGCTATCTTCAAGCCGGAAATCAAGGGCAAGATATTCAACGCTCTTTCAAATATTCTTTAAGTAGGCAAGATGTAGAACAAGCGGTTTTTTCTGGACCATAAGAAAGTCATGCCCGTCGTAGAGACGCTCCGCCGGAGCGTCTCCACAGTAGGTTTTTATTCCTAATTCATTACACGTTACCAAACCTACGTTCGCGCTGTTGGTAAGCTCGTAAGGCGCGGTGAAACTCATTGCGGTTAAAATCAGGCCACAAGGTTTGAGTTATATAAATTTCTGCATAAGCCATTTGCCAAAGTAGGAAATTGGAAATACGCATTTCTCCACTAGTACGGATTAATAAATCAGGATCGCAAATTCCGGCTGTGTAGAGGTGGCGCTCAAATGTTGCTTCGTCAATTTGATCTGGTTCGAGTAAACCAAGTTTAACTTGATCGGCGATCGCCCGACAAGCTTGGACAATTTCTTGTCTTCCCCCATAATTGGTTGCTACTGTAAAGCGAATACCTTGATTTTCTTTTGTGTCTGTCATTGAACGGGAAATTTCTTCTTGCAGTGCGCTCGGTAAAGCAGCTAAGTTACCGACAAATTTTATTTGTACATTCTCCTTCATCATTTCTTGTAGTTCTTGGCGTAACACCCTTTGAAACAAAGTCATTAAAAAATCTACTTCTTCGTGGGGTCTTTTCCAGTTTTCTGTGGAAAAAACATAAGCTGTGAGCGCACCAATTCCCCAATCATCACAACAACGGAGTAAATCTCTGAGCGCATCTACACCCGCTTTATGTCCCATAAAACGGGGTAAACCTTGACGCTGTGCCCATCGACCATTGCCATCACAAATCACCGCAACGTGATTGGGTAGTAGTTCTTTTTTTAAGTCAGAAGGTAAATATTGCTGTTCAGTGTGTTGTACTGTCATTTTTTATCTCGCGAAGCAGTCGATGGTAATCTAAGTAAACGTGAAACTAAGAAGAGTGCTTTACCACGAATCTGACGAACCAAACTTAACAAACCAGGAGCAACAGCTTCCCGATCTACATTGGTCGAAAATTGAGTCTCTAAGGACTCTTTCAGCTTCGTGATTGTTAGTGGTCTATTTAGGTTTCCTCGTTCCGCTAGGGAAATAGAACCTGTTTCTTCTGATACAACAACACAAATGCAATTTTCAACCCGCTCAGTAATTCCCATTGCTGCTCGGTGACGTGTTCCTAACTGGCGTGAGGCTGTGCGTCCTGAAAGCGGTAAAATTATACCTGATGCTACTATCCGTGAACCACGAATTAATGTTGCTCCATCATGCAACAAAGTCTTTGGTTGAAAAATTGTTTGTATCAGTTCTTTAGAAACCTCAGCATTTAGCTTGACTCCTGGTACGGAAAAATCACGCTCGTCTATGGGACTGGTAGTTTCTAAAATTAGTAAAGCTCCGATCCGGTTTTTTGATAATTCTTTAACCGCATCAACAATTTCATCTATTACACTATCTGATTTAGGAATTGTCAAATTTGATGAGCGAAATAACTGTTTGAATTCGCCGCGCCCTAATTGCTCTAAAAATCGACGAAACTCTGATTGGAGTGCCACCGCCATCGCTACAGCACAGCCAATTACCAACTTTTCCAGTACAAAATTCAGCAGTTGTAGCTGCAATCGGCTACTGACTGCGGAGGCTAGCATCAAAATAATAAATCCTCGCACCATCCACAGTGTCCGGCGCTCACTAATAATAACAAGTATCATGTACGTCAGCGCCAGTACTAACAAAATATCCAGAGTCCCAAGCAGCAAAGACTGCGTCCACCCTAAGTTTGTCAGCCACTGCTTCCACAAATCTCCCATGACATCTGGATCAACCAACTCCGTGAAACTATGAACTATGAATTATGAATGATGAATTATGAATTCATCTTTCATAATTCAGCATTCATGATTTCTGAATTAGCCTTTCTGGTAAACAATCTTGTCGAACCAAGTCCTGATAAGTTTCGCGTCGCAAAATCAAATTTGCTTCGCCATTTGCCACTATAACTGCTGCCGATCTGGTCAAGCGGTTATAGTTAGATGCCATACTGTAATTGTAAGCACCAGTTGCCATTACTACGAGGATATCTCCTGGTTTAGATTTTGACAGCTGGGCATTCTTTATTAGAATATCTCCCGATTCACAATGTTTACCAGCAATTGTGACTGTTTGAGTAAGTGGTTGTGACATCTGATTGGCGATCGCCGCCCGGTATACTGATTGGTAGGTAATTGGGCGTGGATTGTCGGACATTCCGCCATCTACTGCTATATAAGTACGAATGCCGGGAATTTCCTTTTGGGAGCCTATTGTATAAGCTGTTACACAAGCCGTGCCAATGAGCGATCGCCCTGGTTCACATAGTAATTTTGGGAGAGGCAAATTTTCTTTTGTACAAGTTTCTTCAATTACTTGACAGATTGGTTTTACCCACTCTTCTATACTTGGTGGGTCATCTGATTCTGTATAAGTAATACCTAAACCCCCACCCACGTTTAAGTTGGTGATCTTTAAACCGTATTTAGCTGAATCGGTTAACCACTGCACCATCAGCGCCGCCAAATCGCGATGTGGTTGAAGTTCAAAAATTTGGGAACCGATATGGGCGTGTACTCCTATGCAATTGAGAGCCGTTTGCTTACTCACAAAAGCAAACACCTCATCCAAATCTCCTGGGTCAAAACCAAATTTACTATCTAAGTGTCCTGTGCGAATATACTCATGGGTATGACAATCTATTCCTGGTGTCAAACGCAACATAATCCGTACTGGTTGTTGCCCTTGAGCTAATTCCACAATTTGCTGCAAGTCATGCCAATTGTCCGCCATAATGGTAATGCCAGACTCAATGGCGTAACGCAGTTCTTCACGAGATTTATTATTTCCGTGGAGATAAATTAGCTCAGGATTCACTCCTGCCGTTAAGGCGGTGTAGAGTTCGCCTCCTGATGCGACATCTATTCCCAAACCTTCTGAAGCTACGAGCGCACAAACTGCTAAGCAACTCCATGCTTTTGAAGCATACAGAACTTGAGATTCACCTTTGTAGTAGCGTTTCAAGCTGTCGCGATATTGACGGCAAGCTGTACGTACAGTTTCTTCATCTAAAATATACAATGGTGAGCCAAACTGCTCTACTAAAGTTTTGACATCACAACCCCCTATTTCTAGGCAGTCTTGACTGTTTACTTTGGCAGTTAACGGTAAAAGTTGCTGATTAGGTGATAAGTCAAAATTTTTACTGTTAAAAAGTGGCAGATACTTATGAGCAGAATCTTGAACCCCACTAGGGTGAGTAGATACCATATCTATAAGAGTTGTCCTTGTGCAAATAACGAGCGTAAGTCTTCCGATTCCCAGTTTACCTACGGTTTGTACTATTACCAATAAATGTGAACACAATTCCATTAGAACTTAAATCACTGACAACTGAGCATCTTAATGCGATGGTGGAGCTTGATCTTTGCTGTTTTGGGGGTTTGTGGACGCTATCGGCTTATAAAAGAGAGTTAGAAAGCCCCAACAGTGATTTGCTTGGCTTGTTTTCGCCTGTTTCTTCCTTAGGGCTATTGTCTATGGGTTGCTTTTGGTCAATTCTTGAGGAAGCACACATTACGATTTTGGCAGTTCATCCTCAATATCAGCATCAAGGTTTAGGACAAGCTTTACTTTATTCACTGCTGAAAACAGCTGCCCATCGAGGTTTGGAGCGAGCTACTCTCGAAGTGCGTGCTTCTAATCAAGCAGCAATACACTTGTACCAAAAATTTGGTTTTAAGACGGCTGGTGTACGGCGACGTTACTACAAAGATAATGGTGAAGATGCGCTGATTCTTTGGTTGGGTAATTTACAGTACCCGGAGTTTGGTGAAATGTTGGATAAATGGGATCAGATGGTGAGCCAGCGCCTGAGTTATTTCTCTTGGCAACCCAGAGTTTGGTGAAATGTTGGACAGGGAGCAGATTGTGATCCCTTCATGCCCCCCGATTTTCGGGGGGTTGGGGGGTAAAGATGTATTGCCCCTACAAGGATAATTGGTATTATTTCTTGGGCTGGGGAAAATTATGACGCAAGATCTGGGTCAACCGTCAACAATATATTAGTATTTTTAATATAAATAAACTTTTAATTTAGATATTTATATGACACAAAATAAAATGATAACTGTCCAAGTACATCTTGACAGGAATAGGGATTCATGATAAAAATCATTCCTTGGGAATGACAAAAAACTTTAGAAATCAGGCATTAAATTCCTGGCATCTAGACAAAAAAATGTAAAAAAACTTAATGTTGATAGTGGATTACCCAGAAAAAGTCATCAAGGATCGGTAATTACCCCATCATTGAGGGTGAAAAGTCGTCGATGTCTATATCTTTATACAAGCATCGGCACGATTTGCCTGTGCTAAAATCAGCGTACCGGCACGACGCAGGTGATGGGATCAGTGTCATATGTTTGAACGCTTCACAGAAAAAGCCATTAAGGTAATCATGTTAGCCCAGGAAGAAGCACGCCGACTGGGTCACAACTTCGTAGGTACCGAACAGATCCTCCTGGGTCTGATTGGAGAAGGTACTGGAGTGGCGGCTAAGGTGCTGAAATCTATGGGTGTCAATCTCAAAGACGCTCGGATTGAGGTAGAAAAAATCATAGGTCGAGGTTCGGGTTTTGTGGCGGTGGAAATTCCATTTACACCACGAGCAAAACGGGTCCTAGAACTATCCTTGGAAGAAGCACGCCAGTTAGGGCATAACTACATTGGCACGGAGCATCTGCTGTTGGGCCTAATCCGAGAAGGGGAAGGTGTGGCAGCCAGAGTGCTAGAAAACTTGGGAGTAGACCTATCTAAGGTTAGAACTCAAGTTATCCGGATGCTAGGAGAAACAGCTGAGGTTAGTGCTGGTGGTCAACCACGCGGCAACAAAACCCCAACTTTGGACGAGTTTGGCTCAAACTTGACCCAAATGGCAGCGGACGGCAAGCTCGATCCAGTGGTAGGACGCGCTAAAGAAATTGAACGTGTGATCCAAATATTGGGTCGCAGGACAAAAAATAACCCAGTTTTAATTGGGGAACCAGGTGTTGGTAAAACAGCGATCGCCGAAGGATTGGCGACACGCATTTCTACCAAAGATGTCCCGGACATCCTGGAAGATAAGCGCGTAGTGACTCTGGATATAGGTTTGCTCGTTGCAGGAACCAAGTATCGAGGTGAATTTGAAGAACGCCTGAAGAAAATCATGGATGAAATTCGTCAGGCGGGAAATGTCATTCTCGTGATTGACGAAGTACACACCTTGATTGGGGCGGGTGCAGCCGAAGGCGCAATCGATGCAGCAAATATCCTCAAGCCAGCTTTGGCAAGAGGCGAACTACAGTGTATTGGTGCTACGACTCTAGATGAATACCGCAAGCACATCGAGCGGGATGCAGCCCTAGAACGTCGTTTCCAACCAGTAATGGTGGGTGAACCGTCAGTAGATGAAACAATTGAGATTCTCTACGGTTTGCGCGATCGCTACGAGCAACACCACAAGCTGAAAATATCAGATGAAGCTTTGGTGGCAGCAGCGAAATTGTCAGATCGCTACATTAGCGATCGCTATCTCCCAGATAAAGCAATCGACTTGATTGACGAAGCCGGAAGTCGGGTACGCTTGATTAACTCCCAGTTGCCCCCCGCTGCTAAAGAGTTAGACAAAGAACTGCGTCAAATCTTAAAAGAAAAAGATGATGCAGTCCGTTCTCAAGACTTCGACAGAGCTGGGGAATTGCGCGATCGGGAAATGGAAATCAAAGCCGAAATTCGCGCCATTGCTCAAAGCAAAACAAATTCTGGTCGCAGCGACGGTGAAGAACCTGTAGTTACCGAAGAAGACATTGCCCACATTGTCGCTTCCTGGACAGGAGTTCCGGTGAACAAACTCACCGAATCTGAATCCGAGAAGTTGCTGCACATGGAAGACACCCTCCATCAGCGCCTAATTGGTCAAGAAGACGCTGTGAAGGCAGTTTCACGCGCAATTCGCCGCGCTCGTGTCGGTTTGAAGAATCCTAATCGACCAATCGCCAGCTTCGTTTTCTCTGGTCCTACAGGTGTAGGTAAGACCGAGTTGGCAAAATCTTTGGCTTCTTACTTCTTCGGTTCCGAAGAAGCGATGATCCGTTTGGATATGTCGGAATACATGGAGCGCCACACCGTCAGCAAACTGATTGGTTCGCCTCCTGGTTATGTAGGTTACAACGAAGGCGGTCAATTGACCGAAGCCGTGCGGCGACGCCCATACACAGTGGTACTTTTCGACGAAATCGAAAAAGCACACCCTGATGTATTTAACATGTTGCTGCAAATTTTAGAAGACGGTCGGTTAACTGATGCTAAAGGACGTACCGTTGACTTCAAGAACACCTTGCTAATTTTGACCTCCAACATTGGTTCTAAGGTGATTGAAAAAGGCGGCGGCGGTATCGGCTTTGAATTCGCTGAAAATGCTAGTGAGACTCAGTATAACCGGATTAAATCACTGGTTAACGAAGAACTCAAGCAATACTTCCGTCCAGAGTTCCTCAACCGACTTGATGAGATTATCGTCTTCCGTCAATTGAGCAAGGAAGAGGTGACACAAATCGCCGACATCATGCTCAAGGAAGTCTTTGGTCGCCTTACCGAAAAAGGTATCACGATGGAAGTGAGCGATGGCTTCAAGAACCGTCTCATCCAAGAAGGTTACAGCCCCAGCTACGGTGCAAGACCATTACGTCGAGCAATTATGCGCTTGTTAGAAGATAGCTTAGCAGAAGAAATTCTGTCTGGTCGCGTTAAGGAAGGCGATACAGCTATAGTTGATGTGGATGAAAACGGCAATGTCGTTGTTAGAGCTGAGCAGCGTCGGGAATTGTTGACCCCTGGAGTTGAGTCGTAAGAAATGTGTTAACGAAAAATTTGAATGCCCGCACCCTATTCGGGTGAGGCTACACAAACGAAGTCCGCCTGCGCGGACTTTTTTTTCCCTCCTCGCCCCCTCGTTCCCAGGCTCCGCCTGGGAATGCTATTCTGGAGGCTCCGCCTCCAATCAAAGATGTAAATTTTTGTAAAAATTAAGGTCTTGATTTAAGAACCGCTGAGGACGCAGAGGACACAGAGGCAGAGAGCGGTTTAAAGTTGCGGGGATTTTTTAGCACAAATTCTCCATTTTCTTTGATTAGATCACCAGTACAGACGATTGGTAAATGTTCCTGGTAAGATTTAAATGCTAAATGATATTTCGATTCATTCAGTTGAACAAGGATCTCACGGAGTTTTCCCAAGACAACGCCTATTAGGGTGAAGTAGCCAGTTAAATTGGATGGAACTTTTATCACCATTCCCTGAATTTCCTGATTTGCCACTGATGTGAGTAAATCGCTTAATATCTCCAATTGAGAACGATTTTCTACTACTTCTAATGTTTTAAGCGCATCACTAATCCGAGCAGCGTAATCTCCTAGAGTTTTCTGGAGGGGTAGCAAAATCTCAAATTCATCATCCACTGGATCATTTTTACGTCTCCAAATCGCTCCGGCGTTATCATGAATTCGCCCCTGCTCATGCCAGCCAAATGTTCTTAAGTGTGCTTCTAGCACATTTGGCTCTATTGTCTTGAGAATTTCACTATCTCGCACTGTTACTTTCTTAGTTACACTTAAATGTGGTTATTCAGAATAGCTTGCTTTTCAAATTGACGAGATGAGGTGGAAGGGAGGATGTCGTGAAAATGGAAAAGGACGACATTCCTATTAATAATGCTAACTCTGAGAACAATAATCTGTAAGCGGTTTTATTGTTGAGAGCAGGTAGCAGGAGTAGACCCCTTCCCAGTGGCATTGGATGTAGAAGAAATCAGCGTTACTTCCCCTTTGCCGTTAAACACCCAACCAGTAGCAGGCACAATTACCACAGCTTTAGATTTAGAAGGTGGTTTAGCAGCAGTCTCTAAGCCATGCGGCTGCGTTGTGGTAGCTGGCAATCGAGTATCTGACCACACCACATCATTACTGAGGGGTTGATCCGGACTGGGAGGTAAACCGCCACGTCCGGTGACAACGAAGCTACTGCCCTCTGAACCTGCAAAGGTGGCACAGCCAGTGTTCACTAACCCTGAGACATCAGCTACATTTGCGGGTAGTTCCACGAATCCCAGGCTGGTGTCAACCTCGGGTGTGTTGATTTCTACAATACCACTTAACTCAGGACTCCCCCCAGTGGCAGTGATGTCACTTTCTGAGGTAAGCTCTGTCCGAGACTCTGTACCAAAGATGCCTCTGGTATTGATTGTGACCTGACCTCCACGGTTAGTAGAATTGGCGCGAATATCACTATTTTCCAAAGCAACGAGGAAATTGGTGTTGATGTTAATATTGCCGCCGATGACATTTTCTCCTTCGGCGTCAGTGGTGATGTTGCTGTTGTTGCGTAAGATCAAATCACGAGCGCTTAGGTTAATATTGCCCTCGCCTGCTTGAGCGTTGGCTTGGAGCAGGGCTTCATTATTCAACAGGATAGAGCGAGCCTGAACTGACATGTTACCTGCGTTACCTGGTCCGTTACCGCTCACAGATACTATAGCCCCATTTTGGATAGTCAACTGTTCAGTTTCAATCGTTATATTACCGGCATCGCCAGTACTTTCAGTACTAGCTGTCAAGGTGCTAGGGTTCTGAGTAATAAATGAAAAACCGCTTATTTCCACCAACTCGGAGGCATTCACGATTAAGTTGCCCGCAGCCCCTGAGCCAGATGTTGCAGTTTGCACTTGTGCCCCATCCCGAACACTTAACCGCCGAGTTTCTATGGTTAAATTGCCGCCTGCACCCGTAGCTCCTTGTGTGACGACTGTGGATAAAGCGCTGGGAAATATGCCATCGGCTGTTTCTCCAATCAATTCTATCGACTCGGAGGCATTCACTATTAAGTTGCCCGCCGCTCCTAAGCCAAAAGTTGTAGCTTGTATTTGTGCCCCATCCCGAACACTTAACTGTGGTGTTTCTACGATGAGATTACCGCCCTTACCCGTAGCTCCTGGATATACTTGAGCAAGCAATGCGGTGGTGAAGAAACCATCAAATGGAATACTTGTCAATTCCACCGATTCGGAAGCCCTAACAGACAACGTTCCTCCCGGTTCCCCTCTCAAGGTACTGGCTTCAATTTGAGAAACATCAGTCAGCGTTACCCGCCTGCCTTGGACTTGTATATCACCACCACCCTCACCACTTGCATCCACTGTTGCCTGTCGAGACAATTGGATGTCCCTGAAAGCTGGGACACCTGCATAGTCCATAGCCCAACCTTTATCTATTGGGGTGAGACGGACTTGGCTGGAATCATCAACACTGCCTAATTCAATTCGTCCACCTGCTGTTTTCAGCGTTCCACCTTCCAGCACCACATCAGAGCCTACTAAAGCTAAGGTTTGATTGGGCTGTACGCGCAAACCAACACTTGTATCAATAATGTCAGACGTACTCCGTAGACCCTGACCATTACCTTGCACAAGAATCCTTCCCGGATTTGCCCCGAATTGCAAGCCAATGGGAACACTGATAGTGAGTAGAGGTGTAGTTTGAGTAGCAGTGGCACTGAAGAGTGTGCTATCGGCAAAATTTAAACTACTCGCTGTACTAGCAAGAAATGAGCCACCGATATTTAGCGAAGCATTTTGCCCAAAAATAATCCCATTGGGATTAATCAAAAAAATGTTAGCTGTGCCGTTTGCGCGAATTAAACCATCAATATTAGAGATAGAATTACCCGTTACCCGAGTAATAATGTTTTGAATATCTAAGGCATTTTTGAAAAAAGCTTGATTACCAGTTGGTATAGAAAACTGGGAAAAACTATGGAAAAGGTTGCTTCCTACAGTGGTTCCACCTTCAATCAGGTTGGTGTTTCCCTGCACAGTGACACGAGAATTATTCGGTAAAGTGCCATCGGGGGTAATTTGGGCATATGCACAATTTGCAAAGCAAGAGATTACCGTAGCGATCGTAATCTCTAATCCAAAATACCAACCCCAACTCGTACTGTTAGTACTCATTTAAGAAGATGCATCCTTAAAAAAACGGTAGTTGCTTAACAACAGTTACGCCACATCAGTTGTGAGCGTGACAGCTACTTTAAATCTACCCCTAGTTTGGCGGTTAAATGTAAATTTTTGTAACAATAATCCGGATTTAGTGTAAAACCAGCCAAAACAACTTGATAGATAAGTAGAGGTTGGCAATGAACTGAAACAACTTACAACTAATAGCGATTGAGATTTATTCAAGTTTAGTAAAGCAAGTGAATCTTTAGGAGTTATCACAGTTCTGCCATACATTTAACGAATGAGGTAAAAAGATATGTTAGAAGCATTGATCCTACGTATTGGTCCGGGGGTGGGGGATCCACCTGTTTCCATCTATCGGGAGTACATAGGAGGACCTGGTCATGACGAAATTCTTGGTAGTAGTTTTAATGACAAAATTTATGGTTTAGACGGAAATGACATCCTTTATAGTCGAAACGGAAATGATATCCTCTTTGGTGGTAATGGTAACGATATCCTCTATGGCGAGGCGGGTAATGACTACCTAGCAGGTGGCAATGGTAATGACGTTCTATGGGGTGGTGCTGGAGCAGATAAATTTGTCTTTTACTCCCCGTCTGAAGGCATTGACATCATCCAAGACTACAGCTACTCGCAGGGCGATAGAATAGTGGTTGACAAAGTAGGGTTTGGCGCTACTTCCACCAGCCAGTTCAACTATAATAGCAACACTGGTGCGTTGTTCTTTCAGGGAACCCAATTCGTCACCCTTGAGAACAAACCTGCTGATTTCTCTACTAGTCTCGGCATTGAACTTGTTTAAGAATGTGTTAATTTCGAGTGGGTGTTGCACAAACTCAGGATGATTCTTGTGGAGTGGGCATCCTGCTCATCTCATAGCACCTCAAGCGCCCCATAGAAATAGCCCCGACAGATGCCCCATAACCACGAATACTCCTGCTAATTCTCGCTGTGTATATATCTTGGTCAAGAAAAAGTTTCATGATCAAGCTGATGCCAGATAAATATTTTCAGCCGCTATTAATGCGATCGCGTACCGTAGGCAGGCTTTAATATCATCAACTTGAAGGTCAGGATAGTAGTCTTGGATAATTTCTTCAAAGGACAGCCCCTGATTAAGCAATTCAAGAATGCTTTGCACAGTGATGCGGGTTCCTGTTATGCAAGGCTTACCAAAGTGGATTTGAGAGTTGACCGTGATCCTGTCCATGAATCTACTATAAAATCTACAGTCTTCAATTCTAGATTAAACTTACTGATCTACAGTCTAACAAAAGTGCTGCTCGAACGCTGAAGCTTGAGGAATTGCAGGTGTTCTTGTTAAAAGCGTCCTACCTAACAAATAGAGGGTTGAGCATCTTGCCCAACCCTCTATTGTGAATCATTTATTTTCTGGTGATCCTTAAGATGATTGCCTATGCAGGAATTAATACTGTGTCAATGACATGGATAACACCGTTATCAGCGGTAACATCAGGTTGTGTAACTGTTGCATCATTTACCTTAACACCATTGGAAGCATCAATTTTCACGGACGTTCCTTCAACTGTTTTAGCTGAGTTCAGCTTAACTACGTCAGCCGCCGTCACTTTACCGGGGACAACGTGATATGTCAAGATTTTTGTCAGCTGTGGAATGTCCTGAAGCAATGCGTCTACCGTGCCTGCGGGAAGCTTAGCAAATGCGTCATCTGTAGGTGCAAAAACAGTGAATGGACCAGCGCCTTTCAATGTATCTACTAGATTAGCAGCCTGGAGTGCAGCAGCTAGAGTGTTGAAAGAACCAGCATTAACAGCAGTATCAACAATGTCAGCCATGTTTTTCACCTAGTTTTTTGGTATCCGTTAAATACTATACACTACAGTGCTTAAAAAAAATCTACAAAAATCTACATTAATTAGGATTCATGCTGAGGATAGCGGTACAAGTTATAAGTAATTTTCCGAGATTTCTCTGAGGGCTTTTGTTAGTTTTGTATGCATAAATTGTAATAACTATAAACTGGGCAAATGTGAGAAAAGCTTATATTAGCTAGGATATACCTGCTCAGTAAGTATTAGTATATTACATAAAATTTATACAAATACCAGGAAAGCAATGGGTAAGGCAATAGGCATTGATCTGGGGACAACAAACTCCGTTGCAGCTTTTAAGTTGGCAAATGTGGAAGTGGTAACAGCAGAAGACAACACGCCTCCAGACAGGAAACTAACGCGATCGCTAGTTGCCAGCGAACAAGCTAAGCTCACGGTAGGAGAAAAAGCTTACAACCAATTACGAGCCGATCCTGAAAACGTAATTATTTCCATCAAACGTTTGATGGGACGGGGTTTCGCTGAGCAGGCAGTACAAAAGCAATCACAATTGGGTTACAAAATTACCCAACCAACACAAGGAACCGACAACAGCATTGCAGTTTGGCTGGGCGGCAAAGAATACCAGCCAGAGGATATTTCTGCGGAAATTCTCAAAAAAGTTGTACAAAATGCCCAAGCCTATTATCAGAAAATTGGTAAAGCAGAACAGATTAACCAAGCGGTGATCACAATCCCCGCCTATTTCAATGACAAACAACGTCATGCCACACGTACAGCCGCACTCAAAGCCGGACTAACTCCCTTAGAATTGCTACCGGAACCCACAGCCGCAGCTATTTCCTACGGGTTTTCTCCGACTGGAGACGATTTTAAAACAATTTTAGTCTTTGACTTTGGTGGTGGCACTTTTGACGCTTCGGTGATTCAAGCTGCTGGAACTTCATTTATCGAACAGGGAAAAGCTGGAGACTTGTGGCTAGGTGGGGATGACATCGACTCGCGCATGATCAAGTTTGTCAAAGAGCAAGTCGCAAAGCAAGAAAAATTAACTGATATTGACGACTTGATTGCCAAAATGCCTCACTATCAACGAGTGCGATTTAATGCTGAGTTGAAAATGTCAGTAGAACGCGCAAAAATCACCTTGAGTAGTGCGACGGTAGCGCAAATCGATACAACAACCAACTTACTAGATGAGTTAGGCATCGCCATTCCAATTGAGGTGAAAATTACTCGCAACGAGTTTGAGGAAATGATTCAGGATTTGGTAGAGCGTTCTATCCAAATTTGCCATCAAGCGGTAAAAGACTCTGACTCTGACTTAGATGCAGTGGATGTGGTGTTGTTGGTGGGCGGTTCTTCTCAAATTCCATTGGTGCAGCGCCTCGTCCAGGAAGCATTTGGCACAAACAAGGTGGTAGTGCATCCCCGCCCAATGTACGCGGTGGCGGAGGGTGCGGCGATAGTGGCTGCTGGACAGACGGACAAAGTAACAACAGTCTCCCGTGATTATTTCATTCAGCTAGTAGACGGTAGGTATAAAGTCATCAGCCGAGGTGATATTTTGCCAGTGACGACATCCCATACCTTCAAAACTTCGGCGGATGGACAACGGCTAATTCACTTTCAGTTTTTTAGCCCTGATGAAGTAAGAAAAGAGGATGACAGTATTGGAGATATGTGGCTAGGGTTAGACCAATCCTATCCTCGTGGGACAGAAATTTTAGTCAATTTGGAACTGGATGAGAAAAACAGCGATCTGGCGATAACGGCAATTTTGAAAAATAATCCCTCAGTGAGAGTGAGTTGTACTTTTTCGCGGGGGCGCTCAGATGAGAAAATTTATCGGGAATTAGAAGAAGCGATCGCTAATCTGAATGACCAGAATTTGACATCCTTAGGAGTTGAAGAAGCGCTACGCTTGGCGGTTCCTGTTGTGCAGTTAACTAATCAAATTATCGATACTAGGACAGGGGAAGAACGTATAGATTTACGCGATCGCGCTCATGCAAACTTGCAAAAGTTTCAAGTATCTATGTCCAAGGAACGTCTGGAAGCCGAGAGTCTTGTCAATGAATGCGATCGCGTCCTTCAACTTTGCGCTTTTTTGATTCCCCAACCACAGCAACAAAGATTGCAACGGCTTTCTCAAGAGTTGCAAGATGCCATTAACACCAATAATCTCTCCCGAATGGAGTCTAAGAGTGAAGATGCTCAACGGGAACTGAATAATTTACCTGATGAAGTCAAGTTGATTCAAGCCTGTCTAGTAGCAATCCATCAAGCTAATACCGTCGCACCTACCCAAGCAAGAGCAATGTCTAACAAACTCGAACGGATGATCGGCGCGATGGAAAGGGGTAATGCACACGAAGCCGATCGCCTCTGGAGTGAATTAGAACCTGACGTCACACGCTGGCTCAATCAAGAATTACCTAGCAATAGTATTGTCACAGGGCTGACACGATGACAACTCAGATCAACTGTCCCGTATGTGGATACACAGAGATAGAAGGTAGCAATTGCCCTAATTGCGATACTGACATTTCCCTGCTTCGGATGCTGCAACAACTGCCACATGCGGAAAAACCGCGCCAACAAGTTAAAATTGCTACATGGCAATTAGCAGCCGCCTTGCTCATCCTAGTTATAGGTATAGGGTTGGGAGCTATCGGTTGCTTTCTATTCCTCCAACCGCATGTACCCCGCTCCACTGTCAATTCTCCCAGTCCAATTGCAGTTAGTAGACCCAGTCCAACACCAACACCCAACCCGACTTTTGAATCTGTAAAACCTCAACAAACCTCACAATCAACTCATTACATTGTCAAGCCTGGGGACTCACTATCAAAAATTGCTGAACACTTCTATGGGGATAACCGCTTGTGGACTTCTCTAGTCAAAGCTAATCCTAAACTCAAAAGTCGAGAAAACTTTTTAGAAGTTGGGGAACCGCTAATAGTTCCTAACCGTAAGGAGGCATCTTGTGGGAGTTTTTGATGTATTTGGTAAGGCAATAGATAGCGCTTGGAAAACCAAAGAAGTCTTTGACAAAGCTGCTAGCGCCAAACGTGAGTTCCACACAGCTATGCAACAAGCCCAAATTAAACGCTTCCGGCAGGCGGCTAAGATTGCTGAAGAAATACACACTTGTTGGTCTTGTGATGTTTCTTTCAGTAAGTTCTTGGTTCAGCAGGTTGCTTTAGGCGATTTATTAGAGCAAGTGAATGTAAAGTTATGCGAGTGGCATACTGTAATTACTGAAGCTGACACCCTAGCTAATCGTGCGAAATCCCTACTAGAAACTGATACAGCTAATCCTCAGGAAACACAAGTTCTAACAGAGGCGCTTGCTCTATTCCAAAAAAGTAACATCCTGATGTATGATCAGGCTTTCATCCAATCAGTTAGAGAGTGTGAACAAGAAATCCTGAAACGGCAAAAATATCAGGCAATGGTTGCGATTGCACAGGAACAAACAAACAAGCTGTTGTTTAAGCAAGCAGTAAAAACCTATCTTGAAGCTCAAGAACTTTACCAAACTACTACAATCCAAACTACTTTAGAATTTTTAGCCTTGAAGGTCAAAGAGGAAGAAGCTTACGAAGTTATTCTACAAAGAGCGACTCTTGCCTCTAGTGAAGGAAAATTACATGGAGCAATCGCGCTTTTAGAATCTGCCTTAACTAATTTCCCTCGTTCAGATGGAAGAGAATTATTAGAGCAATTAAAACGCACTGTTAAAGGCAAAGAACAATTCCGAGCAGGGCTTAACGCTGAGCGAGCGGGTAATTTCAAAGAGGCAATATTCCTCTATGAAACTGCTAAATCTTTATTACCAGATCCCATAGAATGCCAGATCCGGTTGGGGTTTATAGCGCTTAAAATCCAAGACTGGACAACAGCAATATCCCAATTAGAGGGTATTGGTGGAGAGCAAGCAGCTTATCTGCGGGGTTTTACCTACGCCCAACAAGGAAATTTACAGCAAGCCGAGTGCGAGTGGCAATCTTTATCTCATCCAGAAATTGAATCTCAAAGGCAAATTCTCAAGACTCTCTCCCAAAGAGAACGTCTTAACCTCCTCCAAAATATCGAACAGCCCATAAAAAATGGAAATTTAGAAGCAGCTAAAGTAGCGAGTGCAGAATTTATACAAAAATTTGGTTCCGATCAATTAGTCGAGGGTAATCTAAATGAACATATCCAACCTCGTTTAGAAGCTACAGTTTGGCAAAGTGCAAACTGGAGAATTATTGCTGAGCAAGTTGAAAAAAATTGGCTTGCCGATCCTAATATTACCACCGTGCACAACTGGGTAGTAGCGAATTATTATCACGCTGTAGGAACGTGCGGCGTTCTACATGATTTGATTATTGTTTTATCAACAGCATTGGCAAATTTAACTCACGATCCAACTCTAAAAGATGTGCCTTGGCTAGAAAACCAACCTGTTGATTTGGAATTAGTATCTTTAGAATTAAAACAAATTCTGGAAGAAGCAATTGATAATTTTAAAGACAGAGATATTAATGAGTATTTGCAGTTACGCGATCGCTACCGTTTAGAATTAGTAGCGCTGCGATTAATGGGTAATCCACCAATTTGGGGTATGAAAGTAAAGGATGTATTGCTGACACCAGGCTGTTACAATCGTTACCTTTTGCAGTGGCAAAATATATTAGTAGATGGGATTAAAGCTAATCAGAAAATACTGCAATCGCTCTACACTCCTTGGGGGCTAGCCGTAGCTGCTTGTTTAGAAGGAGATACTTTACGAGCAAGAAAAATTAAACCCTCTACCCAACCTAGTGAGGCGGAAATATTTGCGCAAAAATTCGTCGCTTACTATGAAGGTTGCTATCAGCTACAGCAGCAAAAATGGCGAGAGGCAATTATTTATCTTAAACAAGCTCAGTCAGAAATTAAAGCGAATGGTGATTGGCAAGAAGAAATAGATAGACTGTGCGGATTACAACGTCGAGCTATCTCAGAAATGAGAGAACATGTTGAATTTGCCCAATTTTGGTTCGATCTTTTGGGGAGCCAACCCGCTAGAAGTTATCTAGCTGAGTATAAGACGGAACAACTACGGGAAAAATTAGTTAATGAACAAATTGCTCCAGACAAAGCATTGGGGGAACTTCAAGATCTTAAAAGAATTGATGAACATAATCCGATTATGCTTGATTTAATTGCCAGAATCGAATTTATCCAAGAAATTGAACAAATTGAGAAGCTCTTGAGAAGAAATGAGTTTGCAGCAGCTGTAAGAAAAGCCAAACATTCACATCACGACCAAGTTAAATTTAAAGTAGCTGAATTTTTCATATACATATTAATTGATGCTGGAAAAAATGGTGATCTAACAAGTAACCAAATTCAGCAACTAGGACGTTGGGCTTACGAAATTTGCCCAGATGAATATGCATTTCAAGAAGTTTACCATAGTTTGAGATTACGATAATAAGAGGTATTAAATGATTCATAATCCCTATGATATTCTAGGCATATCCCAAGCAGCATCAAAAGCTGAAATTACAAAAGCTGTAGCAGTAGCAATGAAGCGCAAGCAATATCCCGTTGACGTGATTGCTAAGGCTCAAAAAAGCTTGATGAAGCCCCAAGATCGCATCATAGCTGATTATCTGCGTCCAATCTTGCCCATGATCAAGCGATTTAAATATAGTGATTTATCGGCTTTAGATCAGCCAGTGCCAACACTAATGTTATTGTCAGAATTTGATAACTTAGAGCAAGCGATCGCTCAAGCTAGACAAGAAGAACGTCTAGAGCGAGAACCTTTACCCATGTCCTTATCGGAATTATTCGCCTCTGGCATTACAGCTTGTAAAGAGGGACGTTACCCAAAAGCCATTAAATACCTGGAAGATTACTGTCAAGGTAGCACTAACCGCAACACCAAAGATTACATTCAAGCTCAAGCGTCGTTGGTTAAAGCTTATCAGATGGATGGACAAATACAAAGAGCGATCGCTCTGTGTCGGCAAATGACTACCCATACTAATCCTCAAGTGCAAGCTTGGGCAAATAAAACTCTACTGTTATTATCTAAAGAGATTTCCCATGTCTAACGTATCCCAAACCTACATTATCAGCTCTGAGTTGCGCGATTTACTCGTACAACAAATTAGTTCATTTCAAAAACAAAATGTTTTACTTCAACAGTCTCTGCGAGAAGAGCAAACCCAGTCAGAGGCATCTTTAGAAGATTTATTTTTAGAAATATTAGAAGTTGGGGATGCACTATACGGCTTAATGACTTACCTAGAAAACAATCCCAATCCTAGTCCAGAATTTATTCAGCGCTTACCCAAGTCTATAGCTGCAGTACATCGCAAATTCCTTAGTGTACTAGAAAAGCGCCAAGTAATTCCAATAGAAATAGAGGACACTCAACCAGATTTCAATTTATGCCGTGTTGTTGATCGAGAAGTCCGAACTGACGTGGCAGATCAAACAATTACTAAAATTGTCCGTCAAGGTTTTCGTTTAGGTGATAAAGTCCTGCGACCAACTGAGGTAATTACTTCTCAATCAGATTAAGCTACTTCCTTTTCACTATATCTTAGTTTTAAATTAGATAATTCGCCTCAACAACAAGGCTGTAGTGGGGATGCCTATACAGTCACAGGTGGCTCTGCTGACATGAAGGATCGCTACGGTGTGGTGATTGGCAAAGTAGAACTACGCTACTCCAACACTTGCCAATCAAATTGCACAGATTGGCGCTAATCCTGAGAATTAGAGCCTTAAGGCGTAACCTCAAAGCGTTCAAGACGCAGATAATTATTTGGATATAATCCAAGTTTATCTGGCGTTACAATCTCAAATCAAAAATAAGATTACGGTAGAGTACGAAACTGCTCTACCGTATTTTTGTAACTGTCAATATGTCGATTAATCCAACGTTTTGCGGCTGCTACCTCATTGTCAAACTTACAAATTTGTGATGGAGATAATAAATCACTGATTTTGGATAAGATATTCTCAGAACTGATAACTGATACAAGGAGGAAAATCTAAATTGACTAACCACTCATTCTGGTTCTCTTGGTTTCTCTTCTTCAGTATTATTCTTGTCCGTTACTTTCTTATTGCTGGGGGAGCATACTTGCTTTTCTATTCAGTTCTGAAAATGCCCGCCTACCAAAGTTTTTCTCTAAAGCCGCCGAATAGTTCTTCCGTTCAAAAGGATATCGAACTATCAGTTCTCTCGGCAGTGGTTTTTGCTCTTTGTGCAGCACTCATAATAGAGTACGGTTTAGAAGTAACACTTATCTACACTGACCTACATAAGTATGGATTTTGGTATTTAGGAGTTAGCTTTGTTGCGGTGCTCTTTCTTCAGGATACGTACTTTTACTTTATCCATCGGATGTTTCACCACCCGATGATTTTTACGTGGATGCATCATGGACACCACAGTTCAGGAAAGCCAACACCTTGGAGTTCCTTCGCGTTCGACTTGCCGGAGACAATCTTACAAGCACTTTTCTTTGTAGGTGTAATCTTCATCGTTCCGCTCCATTTCATCACCTTGGTTGTTTTACTTATAACCATGACAGTATGGGCAGTGGTGACTCATCTTGGATTTGAGGTATTTCCCTCGTCATCTACCCCCCACTGGCTAGGAAGGTGGTTCATCGGTTCTATGCATCATTTAATACATCATCGTAATTATATGGTTCATTACGGATTGTACTTCACATTTTGGGACAAGCTGCTTGGTACAGAAGATGCGAATTATGAGCATAAGTCTCAAGCAAGCGAGTTCTAATATTTCAACACAGTTCAGTTAATTGTATGCTCTCTACCAATTCATCTTCACAAGCAGTTAAGTAATTTGGCTTGTACCACTTAATGTGAACAGCAATTCCTTCGGCTCCCTCTTGTGCTAAATCCTCTATGTAGCCAGCTTGAGCAATATCGGCTAACTTAGCATGTTCAAAAGGACCAAAATAATAGCTACACCGAGGCTTTTCTGTGACAATTTCTACCCACCAAGCTAAGTCCAACGAATCTTGAATGATTTCTGCTAACTGCATAAGATTTTCCCTGATTACTACCGCTATTGAAGAATTTCCGCCAACTTATTCAGGTTTTTTTCTGATTTCTTAAGCCGGACGATTTGAAATTAAAGATGCCTAAAATCTGTTAGCAATAATGTTAAATTCTGCTCTCAGCCTATAAAAACTTATCGGGAAATAAAAGTAGGAGATCTACCCAATCAATAGGGTAGATCTCCTTTAGTTTTGTTCAGTTGATAGTTTTTTTAATTCTCAAGATCCCCGACAACTTTTACGAAGTCGGGGATCTATGGAATCTATGACTCACCTAATCACACCTGAATGACCGGGAATATCTCCCATCGGTTCAAATCTACCACCTAAGTATTTAGCTAAAAACTCCTCAGTGATAGCAAAGAAGTGGAGACGATTTTCAGGTCGAGCAAAACCGTGTCCTTCATCGGGGTAAAGGACGTATTCTACTGGTAAGTTGCGTTGACGCATTGCATTAACAATTTGGTCGCTTTCTGCTTGTTTTACCCTGGGATCGTTAGCACCTTGACCAATTAGCAATGGTTTTTGAATCCTGTCAATGAAAAATAGTGGCGATCGCGATTTCAAAAACTCTTCTTCTGTTTCCAAGTTCCCCACTCGATGGTATAACATTGCTCTGAGTGGTTCCCAATAAGGTGGGATAGTTTCTATTAGTGTAATTAGGCTACTAGGACCAACAATATCTACACCAGCAGCAAACACTTCTGGAGTAAATGTCAATCCTACTAAAGTAGCATAACCACCATAAGAACCACCCATAATCGCAATCTTTTTCGGGTCAGCAATGCCTTGTGCCACCAACCAGTTAACTCCATCAATCAAGTCATCGTGCATTTTTCCAGCCCATTCACGATTTCCGGCGTTAAGGAATGCTTTACCGTAGCCAGTAGAACCGCGATAATTGACTTGCAAAACGGCGTAACCTCTGTTAGCCAACCATTGAACTACCGAATCATAACCCCAAGTGTCTCTGACCCAAGGACCACCATGAACTAGCAGCACTGTTGGCAAGTTTTGAGCGGGAATTCCTACTGGTTTTGTTAAATATCCGTGTATTTCTAAACCATCCCGCGCATTATAGCATATAGGTTGCATTGAGGCAAGTTGTAATCCTTCGAGTTTAGGTTGATTGCTGAATAAGAAAGTGCTGGTTTTGGATTCGCGATTGTAAGCGTAGTAGTAAACTGGTCCATTGTCGGTTGTGTAAGCAATTAGCCAGTTAAGATCTTCTAAATCACGACTAACAATCATGAACTCCCCAGGACGTACAAGAGCGATCGCCTCAAAATCAGCCGCGATACTTTGATCTAGTATTCGCCATTCTTGTCTATCCTTGTTAAAGGAAACCGCTTGGATTACTCGTGTAATTGGCTGAACCATCACAATCCCAACATCATATTGCTCATCCTCAGCTATAACTGTTTCCTGACGGGTAGCTAAGTCCAAAGCTAATAGACGCATGGCGTTGGCATCATGATTGCCCTCAATATAGAGTTTTTTGCCATCAGCACTAAAGATAATTGAAGCGCCTTCCTCATTTGGTCCCCAGTGGCGCAAAACTTCCCACGCTTGATCGTTTTCCTTGTATAAAAGATCAGAACCGCCATCAGGTGTAGTAGCTGTTGCAGCCCGGATAATAAATGTTGCATCAGCTTGCCAACTGACAATATTACCTGGGTTGTCGGTATCAAATTCAACTGCACCATTTCTGAGGTTAACTCGGTAAACGTCGCTCTTTTGGGGATCTTTGAGATTCATCTCCACTAGTAGTTGATCGGGAAATTTGGGATCAAGTTCTACAGGATTGGCTTTTACACCTTGAAACGGCGTTAAATCACGCACAATCTCTTTTCCCGGCTCAGTTTGGGAATGGTGAATAGTAACCAAATACAGGTGAAAGTTCTCATCCCCATCCGAGTCTTGCATGTAAACTAGTTGATCAACGTTGTAAGTCCAGAAGAAAATATGGATACCACGCTTTTTATCGGCAGTTAGTATACGATCATCTTGTTGTCCCACAGTTCGGAGCCACACTTGTAGAACATTTTGCTCATCGGGAGCAATATAAGCCAAGTACTTACCATCTGGCGACAGTTTTGGACTAATTCTTTCTGGATTGCCAAAAAGAATTTCACGCTCAATTAGCGGTGGTAATGAGGATGTTGGTTGCATGATTGTTAGTAGTAAACTATTTTTACGTTACTACTAGTTCTCGCAAAGCGGAAAAATGCGTATTTTTACTAGGAAAAAGCCATATATAATACTTTTGACTTTTGACTTTTGACTTTTGACGAACCCGAAGGGGCGGTTGGTGTACTTTTAAAGTCACAATAAAAGGACTTTGTCTCATCTAAATTGCTTGAAAACTTATATGAATCCTCCGCAACGTGATGCAAAAGAAGCTTCTGTGTCGTCGCTTCCGCAGCCAACTAATGTCAAAAAAGCTTCTGTGTCGTCGCAGCAATGGCAGCGTAGTGTACGAGAAAATCTCATTTTAATTGTGATCGCCTTATGCCTAGCGCTGTTTATTCGGACTTTTGTGGCTGAACCCCGCTTCATTCCATCAGATTCAATGTTACCAACATTACATACAGGCGATCGCTTAGTAGTGGAAAAAATCTCCTACCTTATTCACCCCCCACAATTAGGCGATATCGTTGTGTTTCAGCCACCAACCGAACTACAACGCCGAGGATATCACAAAGACCAAGCCTTTATTAAGCGCGTGATTGGCAAACCCAAAGATGTAGTGAGCATTGCTAATGGTAAAGTTTACCTCAACGGTCAACCCCTGCAAGAAGACTATATTGCGGAACCACCAGAATTACCCATGCGCTCAAGGGTAGTTCCCAACGATGAATTTTTTGTTTTGGGAGATAATCGTAATGATAGTAACGATTCTCGTTACTGGGGTTTTTTACCGAGAAAAAACATTATTGGTAGGGCGGTATTTCGTTTTTGGCCCCTTGAACGCATCGGTTTGATTTAAAATTGTAGAGACGTTCCGCCGGAACGTCTCTACGTTAGAATCGTAGATAATACATTAATTGGGCGATCGCATCACCTGATAAATTGAGACGACGCTGAAAATCAACCAAATTACGGTATGTTCCTGCTGACAAACGATTTTCCACCACTGCTTGTGCCAGGGACAAATCAATAAACGGCACTTTTACTAAACTTTCAACTGTTGCCGTGTTAGGGTTGACAACATGGCTAGAATTTAAAACTGCTTCATCGTAATAACTAAAATTGAGAATCGGAGTTACTGGCTCTAACCTTTGTACTGGCATACCCAAAGCAGCTGCCACATCTTCTATGCAGTAAAACCTTACCCCTGTATGAGCAAGTTCTACCAAAAGCCGTGCTTGGTGAATTGATAAACCAGGTAAACGCAACCAATCATCTACAGTCGCGTTGTTAGCATCAATTTGAATACCTAATTGCGCCGCCATGACAATTTCTTCCCTAGATTGTAGTCGGTAATAGGGGTCATTGAGAAGCTTAGAGCGCAATTTGTGCCACCTAGAATTTAACATTTGTGCTTACTCAAGAAATTTGGTCTAGTAAATGGCGTCGCTTTTGTTCAAATTCATACTCAGTAATTAGTCCATCCTGACGTAAAGCATCTAACTCGCGTAAAGCTTCCGCAATAGTACTCACCTGTGCGGCTGGTTGTACGGTTCTGGTAGCTGTTTTGCCCATGTTAAAATTGCGATCAAAAGCTTGTTCGTCTTGAGCTAAATACCAAACTCCTTCAATAGCGCTAGCTACTTTGGGAATGGGAGTCCAAGAAAGCAGTACGTAAACTAGACCCCACAGTGGCTGGCCGAGATAAAATTTGTGTAAACCGGAAATTGTCAGCGTACCAGAAAAAGCTAAAATTGCCGCAACGCTTCGGCTTTTTCGTTGATTAAACATATTCATAAAAAATTTACTATTATTATAATTTGTTTCCCGTCAAGTGTGGAAATTTGGTAATCAACCGTACTCTAAGAGAAGCTAGTTTGCCTCAAGAGTTACCTAAACTAGAATAAGGCTAATGATAAAAGTGTGATATTAAATGAGATCTGCTGAGCTTTACCGCTCAGTTAAATATAAGCGATATGGGATTCTTTGATTCTGAAATAGTTCAGCACGAAGCAAAGCAGTTATTTGAGGACTATCAAGCACTGATCAAGCTTGGTAGTAGTTATGGTAAATTTGACCGCGAGGGCAAAAAGCTGTTTATTGAGCAAATGTCCGCCATGATGGAGCGCTATCGCGTCTTCATGAAGCGCTTTGAGCTATCAGAAGATTTTATGGCACAAATGACAGTACAGCAACTAAAAACTCAACTTAGTCAGTTTGGTGTTACTCCTCAACAGATGTTTGACCAGATGAATCTTACCCTAGAAAGGATGAAAAGCGAATTAGAAAAACAACCTTGAAAGACGCGCCATGGCGCGTCTCTACAGGAACTGATAACACTAATTTGACTTCGGACGGCGGAACTTGTTTGGAGACTTAAAGTCTTCCACAGGTACATTCTTTAAGGCTTGGTTCATAAAACTGCGCCAGATTGGGGCTACCATCACACCACCAGTCGCACCTCGACTTAAGGTTTTATTGTCGTCCCTACCAACCCAGACTGCAGTTGTCAATTGTGGTACAGTACCAACAAACCAAATATCCTTTTCTGATGAAGTTGTACCTGTCTTACCTGCAGCGGGACGACCAATTGCGGCATTTTTACCTGTACCCTCAGTAATTACCGCTCGCATCACATCAATAACTGCTGCTGAAGCCCAAGGATCTAGAACTTGTTGGGGTTTAGGTGTATTGTCAAGCAATACATTGCCACTGCTATCGGTGACACGAACAATTACCGTTGCCGGAGACTGCCAACCGTAATTAGCAAATGTTGCATAAGCACTAGCCATTTCCAATGGAGTCATGCCGATCGCACCCAAAGGCAAGGAAGTTACAGGTTCCATCGGACTCATGATCCCCAAAGTGCGGCAAATTTCCACAACTTTATTCATGCCCACAGTTTTACCAAGCTTAATGACGGGAATGTTCCGAGACTGGGCTAGAGCATAGCGAATTGACATTGCGCCGCCAAAGCTACCATCATAGTTCTTCGGAAAGTACCAAGCGTCACCATCTCTATACCGTACTGGAGTATCATAAACTGTGGAGTACGGTCCATATCTACCACTAGCAAAGGCTGCGTAGTAAACAAACGGCTTGAAAGCTGAACCTGGCTGACGCAGGGCTTGGGTAGCGCGGTTGAATTCACTAGTTTTGGCATCTACGCCCCCAACTAGCGCTTTGATATAATGAGTACGAGGATCAATTGCTACTAGAGCGATTTGATTTTTGTACAATCCTTGTCCTAGTAATCTTCCATGCCAAGTTTTGACAGTTTGTTCTGCCATTGCTTGGAATTTGGTATCTACGGTAGTTTGTACGCGCATCCCACCTTTAAGCAGTGCTTCACGTCCAAACTTTTTCGCTATTTCCTGGGCTACCGCATTTGTGACGTAAGGTAAAGCACTGCCTTGGAAAGAGCGAATTTTGCCCAGTTTGATTTTTTCCTTGAGGGCATCATCGTACTCTTTCTGTGTAATCCAGCCCAAAGACAACATCCGTCCCAACACTTCCTTTTGTTGGAATTTTGCCTTATCCATGTGAATAAATGGGCTGTATTCTTCTGGTGCTTGGATTAAACCCGCCATCATCGCCGACTCAGCTAAGGTTAAATATTCGGCTGACTTATTAAAGTAACTGCGTGCTGCGGTTTGTACACCATAATTGTTATGTCCCCAATAAACTTGGTTGAGGTACATTTCCAAAATTTGGTCTTTGGGCAATATTTGTTCTAAACGAATTGCCAGTACAGCTTCTGCGATCTTACGGGTAAATTCCCGTCGCCGAGACAAAAAGAGATTTTTTACCAACTGCATGGTGATGGTTGAACCACCTTCTCTTACTCCTCCTGCTGTCCAGTTGGTTAACACAGCACGTCCAACGCCTTTGGGGTTAATGCCGTGGTGAGAGAAAAAATCGCTATCTTCGCTTGCTAATACTGCTCGCTTCAAATGTGGAGAAATTTTGTCTAGGGCTATTACTTCCCGGTTAGCTTCTCCGTGAATACTTGTTAAAAGTTTACCTTTAATGTCGTAGATGTAAGTCGTTTCTGACGGAAAGTAGTTACGTAGCTGTCTTACATCTGGCAAATTACGGAAACTAACGGCTAAGCCAACTAGTCCTCCCGCTACAATGGAACTAGTCAGCATAGTGAGGGATAACAGAGTACCACCTGCTACCTGACCTACTCCTTTGAGGAATTCAAAGCCTGATGAAGCCTGAGGTTGGGGCTGCTTATCTTCAAAAGTTCTGGACGACACGGCGATTCACTTCCTCACTTTGAAAAAGTATAAGTGTATCTGGGCGCGTAAAGCATGGCAGTTATTTTTGCAATTATATTAGTTTGGCACAGAACAAAGCAGACAATTTGCCAATGACTATCACAACACCTACTTCTATAGTGCAAAGTATAGTTAATAGTCAATCTCTTAGTATGACGCAAAATTTTTCTTGGCTGTATCGTGGTACGGCTGAAATTTTCCCACAACAAACAGTAGTTGAAAATCTTAGCCCTGATTCTGAAACTGATCAGGAAAGTCTCGAAAATCTGTTGGCGAATTCTCATCGCCCTTTACGGGTTAAATATGGAATTGACCCTACAGGTGCAGAAATTCATCTCGGTCATAGCATACCTATGCGGAAATTGCGAGCTTTTCAAGATGCTGGTCATACGGCAGTACTAATTATCGGTGATTTTACAGCTCGCATTGGCGATCCAACAGGTAAATCGGAAGTGCGTCGTCAACTAACTGAAGCTGATGTGGCACAAAACGCCCAAACCTATCTTGACCAAGTGCGACCTATATTGGATTTTGACACACCAGGAAGGTTAGAGGTACGTTATAACTCCCAATGGCTCTCTGTGCTTGATTTGAGCAAAATTATGGAGTTGCTTTCTACTATGACTGTGAGTCAAATGTTGGCGAAGGAAGGTTTTGCTGAACGTTATAAAAAAGAAAGTCCGATTTTTCTTCATGAATTTTTGTATCCTTTGATGCAAGGCTATGATTCGGTTGCTGTTCATGCGGATGTAGAATTAGGTGGGACAGACCAGAAGTTTAACATAGCTGTGGGCAGAGATTTGCAACGTCATTTTGGGCAAAAAGCTCAGTATGGATTGCTACTCCCTATTTTAATTGGCATTGATGGTGAGCAAAAAATGTCTAAGTCCTTGGGTAATTATGTGGGTTTGTTAGAGCATCCGTTTAAAATGTACCAAAAATTACAGCAGGTTCCGGACAAGTTGTTGTCACAGTATTTTGAATTACTCACAAATTTACATGAGGCACAACTCCCAGATAGTCCACGCGATCGCCAAAAACTACTAGCACAAACAGTCGTCAAGCAGTATCATGGCGAAAAAGTTCTTGATGAAATTGAAGGCGGTGAAGTTCCTGAATTTTCTCTGTCTGGGGTACAATTTCCCGCTAAGTTGTCCTACATTCTTAGTGCCAGCGGTTTGTGCAAAAGTAATTCAGAAGCAAGACGGAAAATTCAAGAACTTGGGGTGCGTTTAGATGGCGATCGCCAAACTGATGTGGAAACAACTTTTGCCGCAGGTAGTGAATTATTTGGGCGAGTTTTGCAAGTGGGTAAGAACAAGTTTGTTCGACTCGTACCTTAATGGAATTGTTTGTAGTAAGCGCTTAAGCGCTCACTACGAGCCTAAAAAGAGCGTTAACAATTAACAATGAACACCGAGCAAAAAATCATAGTACCTTTAGATGTGTCTACTTTAGAGGAAGCTCTCGCCCTAGTGGAGAGGTTAGAGCAAGTTAGTTTTTGGAAAGTTGGTTTGGAGTTGTTTGTTAGTTGTGGACCAAAAATTTTGGAGGTACTTAAATCTAAGTCGAAGCGCATTTTCTTAGATTTGAAGTTTCACGACATCCCCAATACAGTTAGGGGTGCTTGTCGTGCTGCTGCTAGTTATGGCGTTGATTTATTGACAATTCATGCGACATGTGGTAAAGATGCTATGAAAGCAGCAACAGAAGCTGTACAAGAAGGAGCTTCACTTGCTGGTGTGAAACCACCAAAGTTGATTGCAATTTCATTGTTAACCAGTATTTCTTCCCGGCAATTGGCGTTTGATTTAAAGATTCCCCTAGAATTGCCAGAGTATGTCTTGTCGATGGCGTTAATGGCTCAAGAGGTGGGTTTGGATGGCGCTGTTTGTTCTCCTCAAGAGGTGGCACAGTTACGGCAAACTTGTGGGGATGACTTTTTGCTGGTTTGTCCAGGAGTACGTCCAATTTGGGCTGAGTCCGGGGATCAAGCGCGATCGCTGACACCTGCCCAAGCACTCAAAGCCGGAGCCGATTACCTCGTGATTGGACGTCCCATCACTGCCGCAGCAAATCCAGACAGAGCTTGGGAGAAGATTTGTGAGGAGATAGCTACAAGTACATGAAGTCAGCACTCAGCAAAATAAAGTATGGCTTGTGGCTGATTTGTTGTAGCTTTTTACTCTCGTTCCCAGTCTCAGTTTGGGGACAAGTACAAGGAGGCTCAGCCTCCTGCTCACAACAAAATATAGAAACATTAACTACCCAGCTTTTGCGAGATTTACCTAGCTATGCTAATCGTGCCACCCAACGTGGTCGCCGATTGAGAAGAGCAGGTGCTGGTGCTGATATTTATAGCTATATGTTAGTAGCGGGAAGACCCGAATTTGCACCGTTGCCCCTTAATCCTAGTGGGTATAGCTCAAATATACCCACTACTTCAGATCAAATAGAGCAAGTATTTTTTACTACCTTAGAGCGCCAGTATATAAAAGGCAAACCAGTTCAATTACAGCAATTCCACTGGCTATTTTTAACAAAAACAAACAATGGTTGGCAAATGGTGATGATGTATTCCCAAACTGGTTATTTCCCTGCGAACAAACCGCCTACACCGCCACGCGATAGTAGTAATGGTGACATTGCCCAAGGGATTCAGTTCTGGTTACGCGATTGTCAAGCAGGAAGCTTGCAGAGGCGACGACAATAGCGATTCTAATATCCGCCACTACTAGAGCTGCCACCATCACAACCGCCTCCACTAGAGCCACCGCCATCAAAGCCGCCACTGCTAGAGCCACCGTCACAGTTACTACTGTTATCTGAGCCACTAACTCCACCACTATCAGAGCTACTGCTACTGTAATCTCCGCCTACTGCACCGCTGTAAAAATTGTTATCGCTATTAGTAGAATGGTTACGATTGCTTCTACGACTTTTAGAGGAACGCTTTTGAGCGCTAGCAACAACTAGCACCACAACTACAACTAGAAAGAATACGAAAAAGCCCAACATCAGCCTTCTCCTTGGTAATTACAAAATACCCTATAAGGGTATTTCTACACGAGCCAAGCCTGCCTCCGCAGGCTATAAGAATTTATGTCTTATTAAATTCTTAATATAAACAACAACAACATCGTTGAAAATTAAGGGCATTTTAGAACGCTGTAGAAATGACATAGCTATTTATTCAACAACGTATACAAGGAAGAGACTTAAATGAAAAAGCCCGATGGTAATGAGCGAAGCAATGTCGTCAAACATCATAACGCGCTCAGAAAGTCATCAACAATCTGCAACGATGTAGAAAATGTAAATAACGTAAAATGCTTATTATGTATACATTTTTGTTGTTTTAAACGACATAAAAATTTTTAGCCTGCCTCCGCAGGCTTGGTTTTTTTAGCCCCAGCATTCTATGCTGAGGGCTATATGCCAAAACGAGATACTCCTATTAGCTACCAATTGAAGTGACAGGATTCCTGAATTTCGCCAAACTTTTTTTGGTAAAGCACTCAAAGCTTATAATCTAAAACGACTACCATTTTCAGCTAACCACTGCTTACGTGCTGCAAAATCTGGCATCGCACGCTCTATAGACTTCCAAAAACTGGTGTTGTGATCGGGTTCGTGTAAATGCACTAACTCATGAACAACAATGTATTCGATAATTCGTGGTGGTAGTAGTATAGTTAGCCAGTGAAAGTAAATATTTCCGTTACTACCACATGACCCCCAACGAAAGCCAAGGTCGCGGACTTGTATTATTCTAGGGATAACGCCAATCCTTGGTGCTAAGAGATTGACTTGACGCTTTAGCCAAAGTTGGGCGTGTTCGGTGTACCAATGAGTGAAATACTTTTTTGCATAGCTTAGTTCATCAGACTTCAGCATGAATCGACCTTGATGAAGGCGTAGAGGAGTTGAGGATGATGGTGGGATTAGTAACAGTCTATAGCTTCGACCTAGATAATAAAATCCTTCACCATTCACAAATTCTTTTTCTGACCGATTTTGGAAGAGTAATTCTTTTTGTGCTAGTTTTGTGTAAATCCAAAAGCGTTTTTCCTCGGCAATTTGCTCAATCACTTCTAGAGGACAGTCAACAGGGGCTTTTAAGATAAGTTCGCCATCACGATCAACAGTGATGCCTACTGTTTTACGTTGATCGCTGCGCTGCAAAACAAAGTATAAGTCATCTATGACCACAGACTCACTCATTTGTCAACCGTGCATGTAGGGTTTTAGCTAGTTCGAGGATACGATCGCTCACCGCCTGCTGCCTTTGAAAAGGTATCACATCATGGTCATCTAAGAAACGGACAATCCACCCCCGCAATACGTTTTGAGCATGGGTATTACGCCAGAAGTCCACTATCCGAATTTCCCGACGGATTTGTTCCACCATAGACACAGTAATTGCTGCCAGTTTGTCAAGTTCTGTTTTAGGCAGTTCACCGTCTACGCTGATTTCTTCTACTAAAATGCCTAAAAAAGGTGCTTGAGTCTTGGCGTCAAGTCCAGTTACATCTGATGGGCGTCCTTGCCGTAAATCTTGAGTAAAATGACGTAAGGTTTCCACCAATTCTGCCCAGTTATCCTGAAAATTTTCTAAAATTTCTTCTAACCTTTGGCTTAATTTTTTGTAATAAACTGGGTCTTCTGGGAAGTGTTTGCTGATATGGTATCGGGCAGCGTGTTCCATTTCAGAAGCTTTTGCCCGGTTTGAGGTACGAGCATTAACAGCACTTTCAAACTCAGCATCCATAATGGAAATGGGTGGGACTTGGGGATCTATGCCCTTGGCTACAATATAATGGTCAATCAGCTGCCGCACCTTATTTCCCATGCCGAAAAGATTGAGTTGAGAGTCGCGGTACAGGTTAGCAGCTGCTTTGTTTATATAACCAAGAATTTTCGCATCGCGAATGTAAGGTAATGCATCTGGGCGGGGCATAACAATATCAAGGCTTTCTAGGAATTGCTTTAACTTCACTACAAACTCTGCACGAATTTTCATATCTTGTAGTAAATCGATACAAGCATCCACATCGGCGATATCCAGAATACCTCTTCCTTGGAAAACTGCCAGCACTCGTTGATGGCGCGTGTTCAACTTTGGTAATTCATCCTTAAGGCTGACTAAAGCTCCTTGAATATCTTCAGCACTATAAACATTCAAAGCTTCTTTAAGATGTCGGGCAACACCGTAGTAATCTACAACAAAACCACAGGATTTATTGGAGTAGGTACGATTGACACGGGCGCAAGCTTGCAGTAGCTCATGCCCTTGCATCATCCGATCCAAATAAAGAACTTGCTCAATAGGAGCATCAAAGCCTGTTAGCAGCATACTCTTGACGATGAGAAAAGCCAGATTATCAAGTTTTGCTGGGTCGGGATGCACCAGTGGTTTTTTAAAGCGGTTGATGTATTCCTCTACCTTGGCTTTGTCACTCCACTGCTTCCAAGTTGGATCATCATTGTGGCTACCAGAAATTACTGTGGCAAATTCTAATCGTTTGATTTGCTCTAGTCGAGAATAAGCACGACTTAAAAAGCCTGCCGATTTTGGATTTGTTTCCCACTCTCGTGTTTCAAGATTTTGAGCTACTTTATAAAGCTCAAAGTTTTCTAATTGCGTTACCAGTTTTTGCTGTGCAGCTACCAAGGCTTGTTGATAGCGCACGGCGGCGAGGCGACTGCTGGCAACAATTTGGGCTTTGAATCCATTGGGTAAAACAGTATCAATATAATGGCGCAGCATATCTTCGGCTTTGGCGGCGATTAGCTTTGGCGCTTCGAGAACATTGCCTTGTGTGGCGTATTTAGCACGGATGGCTGCTAACTCTTCGGGAGTGCGGTTGCGAAACATATCCTCAAAGAGTTGATCTAGAGAACGTCCATCTGCTACCTCTGCCTCAGCAGTGCGTCCTTCGTAGATAATTGGTACAGTTGCCCCATCTGCCTCTGATTGTTGAATGGTGTAGCGGTCAATAAACTCACCAAAAATTTCGTAGGTACGCTTGCGTTCTCCCACCAAAATGGGAGTTCCTGTGAAGCCAATTTTCGCACAGTTGGGTAGCGATCGCATCAAATTGGCATGTAACTGACTGCCTTGAGTGCGATGGGCTTCATCCACCAGCACCAAAATATCTTCTGACTCGTTGAGAATAGGAAATTGCTCGGTTTCCGTTATTAGACGGCGTACATTGGGATTAACGTTATAACTAGAAGACTTGTCTGCTGCTTTACGAATAGGACTTTGCTTAGCAGTGGTATATTTCTTTTGCTTCCCACCTTGTTCCCCAGATCCTGCCTGGTAATGCAAAGGCGGCTGGGGGATTTGCTCCCCCCCTCGTTCCCAGGCAGGAGCCTGGGAATGCAAAGGCGGTTGAGGGGGATCTTGGCTCTCCTCATCACGCTGCTGATACTTCTGAATTGTGGCAAAAATGAAATCTGCACCCGATTGTCGCAGCAAACCCTTCAGTTCTTCAGTGTTAGTTGCTCTCAGTACAGTTTCGTTGGTAAGACTTGCAGTACTGCTAAGCTGTCTTTCCAAATCCACTCTATCTGTTACCACAACTACTTTAAAACGTCGTAGTACTGGTAAATTCCTCAGCTTCCGCACCAAGAACACCATCGTCAAGCTTTTGCCTGAGCCTTGTGTGTGCCATATAATACCTCCACGTTGGTCGCTTTCGCCATGTTGTTGACGAGTTTGACCTTGCTGCAAGCGCCGAATTGCCTGTTGTACAGCACGAAACTGCTGGTAACGAGCGACGATTTTGATTGTCTTGCCACCCGATTGATGGAACAGGGTAAAATTACGAACAATGTCAAGCAAGTGTTCCGGACGCAGCATTCCCGCAACTAAGATTTGCTGGCTAGTTAATTTTGTTACTCCTAATTGGGCTGCCACTTGCGCCATTGGGATAGGATTAGTGTCTTTCCATTCCAGATAATGTTCGTAGGATGCGCCAATTGTGCCAACTTTTGCTTTGTAAAAAAAGGTAGAAATCAAGAATTGGTTGTAATGAAAAAGTTTTTCTGCGCCTTCCGAGTCTTCAATTTCTTCCCGTTGGTTAGAGTAGCGCCGCAATTGGGTAATTCCTTCAGCCATTGGTTCGGTTGCGGTAGGGTTTTTGCACTCAATTACTACTAGTGGGATGCCATTTACAAATAAAACAATATCGGGAACAATGTAAGTTCGACCACCAGGAACATCTACGCGAAACTGGTTGATGATTAAAAAGTCATTGCGTTCTGGATGGTCAAAATCAATGTATCGCACCGTCTGAATTCTACCGTCACGTTGGCGATCGCTTCTTGAACCCGCCCTCCGAGCGTCTAAGCCTTCTACCACAGTTCCTTTAAGTAGTAAATCGGTGGCTACCTGATTGGCTTCCATCAGTTTGGCAGTTCCCAACCGTTGTAGCGCACCAATAGCAGTGTTGATTCGCCCATCATCAAGCCAATTTTGCCCATTATCATCAAGATTAATTTTGCGGATGGCGTTGTGCAGTCTCTCAGTTAGCAGCACTTCCCTAAAGCTTTGCCGTTCACTCAGGTAAGGAACATTGATGTCACCCTCGATATGTTGCCAACCCATAAGTTTGAGTTGGTTAATTAGGGGTAGTTCAACCTGGGTATACTCATTAATTATGTGTATCACGATGCACCTCCTGCTCCATCCGCATCTATATTAAGCTGTTTGGCAGATAATTTAGCTGCGTCTTCTCGTTCCCACGCTCTCGTCTTCTCGTTCCCACGCAGAGCGTGGGAATGCATTCAGGAGGCTCCGCCTCTAATTAACAGTACGCTCTTAGCAGTGTAAAGCACCATAATTTAGCGGTGCGTTACGGCGCAGAACATGATTAATTGTAATTATAATTACATATTATCTGCGCCTAACGCACCCTACGGTAAAATTACGAATAACACTATGAGTGGATTATATCAAATATTACAAAAAATTAAAGATGAACCGGAAATATACATAGAACAGCCTTCACTCAGTATTTTGCGAATGTTTTTAGTTGGTTATGAATTTGCTCAGAGTGAATTAGACATTGACACGACAGATTTAGAATTAGATTTCCATGAAAATTTTCATTCTTGGATTGAGAAAAAACATAACCTGCGTACATCTAATTCATGGGCAAACATCATAATGCCATACACCATAAATGAGCGGGAAGGTTTTCAATCTTTCTTTAAATTATTAGATGAGTTTTTACAACGAGATAAAGAGTTAGAAAAGAAGTTAGAAGCTGAGAAAGTAAAGCAAACAATTGAGATAAATAAAACGCAGGAAATACCTCAGAACTTGGGAGTTAGATTATATGAAGTTTTAGAAAAGATTAAACCTAGACCGGGGATGTACATTGGCAGTGCATCACTAACTGCTTTGTACTGGTTTTTACGCGGTTATGAATGTGCGAGGAGAGAATTAGGAATAGAAGCAACAGCAGCAGAAAAGGAATTTCATAGTAAATTTCAGCCTTGGTTGCAAAAAAGATTTAATTTGCAAACTGATAACTCATGGGCTAAAATAATTCTCTTATTTTCTGTTAATGAAAAAGAAGCTTTAAATTCTTTTTATAAGCTGCTGGATGAGTTTAAATATCGGGATGTAAGTGTAGATGCTGCTCCGCTTGTAGAAGCACAGTTTGAGACTATGTTATTGGAGGGTTTGGAAAGTGGTGAGCCGATTGAGGTGACAGATGAGTGGTGGGAACAAAAACGCGCCCAGTTTGTGCATCGCTTACGGCAGCAAAAGCAATGACACGACTGATTGTGATTACTCCAAGGGCAAGCCAAGATTTATGTTATTAGTAGGCGATCAAACGTAACTTTTCACTCCCCCCCTCAAGCAGCAACGGGAATAGGAGGAGGCAATAATCCCTTACGACCGAGAGCAATTA
>NZ_JACXAE010000106.1 GCF_014698965.1 Iningainema tapete BLCC-T55 | reverse complement strand
TCCTCTGAAGAGGTACTAACATTAAATGTGCTTTTCTTGACTATTCGAGTGTTTTTGCCAAAACTGGATGTTCCCTACTATTCCTGCCACTATACCCAAATGGTCAATATTTTTAATTTCAATATCTTTGACACTAAACATCACAACAGAATACCAAAACAATATCTGTTATTTTCACATTTTTCGGTTGATTAAAAATTTCTTTTTTTACCATTTTTACATCATTAGAGTCTGATGTGCTTCAGAATCAACGCATGAAAATTTGTTAATATATACTCCCCCAGGAACTTAATGCTAGTCTTTCTCATTTAGCCTTAGTCAAATCCCATCAATGCTAGTTATTATGTACTAAATACAGCTGTTGCCTTGCTATGTGACAGTTCTGGGTGCGGAATGTGGGTTGTACATCCCAACATCGGTGAGAGTTGCTTTTTTATCTTGTGAGCGAGTTAATCCCAAGGTAATGCAAATTGCCTTGAACACCTTTGTTGAACAAGTCAATCCAGACAAAGCGAAGTTGATTATTTTACTACTTGATCAAGCTGGTTGGCACAGCACTCATCGCTTGGGCGTTCCGGACGGTATAATTCTTTATCCCATCCTTCCTTTTACCCCACAGCTCAATCCGACTGAGTGCGTCTGGCCACTGTTACGTGAACGTTTAGCTCATCGCGTCTGGTCCGACCTTGATACCCTGGAGTCCGTTTTATCGCAGCGTTGCATGCAGGCTGATGCAGAATCCGCAAGTGGTTAAAGGAGCTGCAGGCAATGCTAAGCTGTGTAATATCTAACGAATTGTAAAGATACTATCTTTGGCAACTTCGTATTATTCAGATTTTAGAGATGCCATATCAATCACAAAGCGATATTTCACATCGGACTTGACCAGTCTTTCGTAAGCTTCGTTGACTTTTTGGATAGGGATGACTTCAACATCGGCGGTAATATTGTGTTCACCGCAAAAGTCGAGCATTTCTTGAGTTTCAGGGATGCCGCCGATGTTTGAGCCAGAAAGATTACGGCGTGCCACGATCAGGCTGAATGCCGCAACATCCAGAGGGACAGGGGAAACACCGACCAGGGTGAGGTTACCATCGAGGCGGAGTAGGTTGAGATAGGCGTTGAGGTCATGCTTGGCGGAGACGGTATCGAGGATGAAATCAAAGCTGCCAGCGTGCTTGTGCATCTCGTCAGCATTGCGGGAAACAACCACTTGATCAGCACCGAGGCGGAGCGCATCTTCTGTCTTGTCAGGCGAGGTGGTGAAAACGACGACGTGGGCACCGAGTGCATGAGCAAATTTCACTCCCATGTGTCCTAGTCCACCCAGACCGACTACGCCGACCTTCTTGCCCTTCGTGATACCCCAGTGGCGCATCGGTGAATAGGTTGTGATCCCAGCACACACGAGCGGTGCAACTCCAGCCAGATTGAGGTTAGAAGGGACGCGCAGAACAAAGCGTTCATCAACGACAATGCTATCGGAATAGCCTCCATAGGTAACCCCTCCCAAGTGTTTATCTGGAGCGTTGTAGGTGAGGATCTGATTCGGGCAGAAATTCTCAAGACCCGCTTTGCAATTTAGACACGTACCATCCGAATCGACCAGGCAGCCAACTGCCGCGAGGTCACCGGGCTTGTACTTTGTCACTGCCGAGCCGACCTGGGTGACACGACCCACGATTTCATGACCGGGAACGATCGGGTAGGTCGTGGGCTCGAATTCGCTCCACTCGTTCCGCACTGAATGCAGATCGGAGTGACAAATGCCGCAAAAGAGGATTTCGATCTGTACGTCATGCTCGGTTGGATTGCGCCGCTTGATCGTAGTGGAAGATAGCGGTGATGTTTCACTGACTGCGGAGTAAGCTTTGGTGTTGTACATGAATGCTCCTATTTGTTTACTTTTGCCGCCTGGTACTGTTCGTCGCTGACCTGTTCCATCCAATCCACGGTCTTGCCGTCAAGCTGTATGCCATTTGAGTTGCTAGCCCAATCATCAAGATTGAGCACTTATGCCTACTCTATCTGTAGGGATGGATTTTTTTAAGAAACAAGGTTAGCCTTGTGACATTTTGGTCGTCAGTAGGCGAGTCTCCTGCCCAATCAAAACTGAATTTTCTCTTAAATAAAAATCCAGAATGCTTACATTTGGTCGGAATCATTTTTCATTGCTTTAGCTTTATTCTAAGAATTCTAAAGTGCAAGCAATAGAACGATCGTCTAAAATTGTTGTATAATCTTGCAAACTTAGAAATGAACGCTTCCAAAACGAGTGAAAACTCCGACCCCGCTTTCGACGCCATTTTGATGGTTAGCAAATCTGGTTTTGACAACCCTTTTTAATTATGCGACACATAATGTAGAGACGTTACATGTAACGTCTCTACATTGTTAAGAATGATGAATTATACTACTTTAACGCACCCTACGTCAACGGCTAACTTTTGTCCTAACTTCAACAGTTGGCGACAACGAGTATTGTCATCGCTAGTAGCAATACACATTGGCACAATCTTACTATGCAGACAGCTAAAGTATAGCTCCTGGGATCGCTCTAGGGAAATGCCAAGATTCAACTCATAGCCCACATCAATTAAGCGTTCTAAAAGTTGAATATCTACATCAAATGTACCATTGGGATCGTGCAACAACTGCCAGAGCGATCGCAATATCAACTGCTCTAACATCTGTTTGCTTTCTTCACTGGCAAGGCGACAGCGCAGGTGTTTTGCTTCTACGGCAATCGCTTCTAGTTCCACTAAGTGATTCAAACTTAGCTGTGATTCCCCCATGTCTTGCTCAAGTGATCGCAATGTCATCTTACATCGCTGTCCCAAGGCAATTTCTGCTGCCACTTGTAATTCTGGCGGTGCTGGTAATCCATCGCGGTGGAATGCCATTAACACACCGTAATTTTCCCGATATGCCTGGGTATAAAGTTGGTCTAAACGTGTTAAGGTTTCCTGACTCAATAAACCCATCAGACGGTGACGTTCCTCGGCAAATAAATTTTGCAAGCTAAAAGCTTCTTCACCAAACACCTGTGTCATCACCAAGATAGTATGAGCTGCACTAGCCGATTGTATCGCCTCAAACAGCTTATCTTTGATTTGAGTGTATGCGCGTCGTCCCTTAAAAGGTTGAATGCAGCAGTGGAAATCCCAACCACCAAGATGAAGAACAGCAAACACTAAATGTTCGCTTTCCAAAGTAATTTCTGACACCAGCTTTAAATTTCCTACTACTAGGGTCAATGATCCCATTCTTTGTAGTTGGTAATCTAACTCATTTCCGGTGTAGCAGTAAATACGTTTGAGATAAGGATGGTGGTAAGTACAACCATGAGAGAAAGAATTTAATGTCTCTTGTCGATGATTAGCAAATAGCGAAGTAATAGCATAATGGGCTGCTACTTGTTTGAAGCTAACTTGAGCAGTAACTACCAGTTGACGATAGATTTCCGCACCATGCTTGAATAAATCTATGTTACTGGGGGCTAAAGCCAGACGTTTGATGAAGTCGAGTTCTAACTGTACTCCCGCCACATCCCCAGCTAGTTCTAATGCGCGAGCAGCGTAGCGCAAAATTTGTGTTCCCTCTGGGCGTGAGATTTCTTCAAAAAACCATCCGCAACTGGTGAACATGAGCAAAGCGTGACGCTGCATTTCCAATAAACGTAAAGCGTCTACTTGTTCTGTGGCTGTAAGTTTGTGAGTTTGATGGCGTTTGAGGAAGTGGTTAACATTATCAGGGGAGCGATCGCGTATAACTTGGATATACTCATCTCGTGCTAACCAGGGATCGCGGAATAACTTTTGCCCATGTTCTTCGTACACCTCAATTAGGCGATCGCGCAACCAATTCAAAGCATCACGCAAAGGACGACGCCATTTTTGATGCCATCCACCGCCGCCACCGCAACCACAGTCGTCTTGCCATCTATCGACACCGTGAGCGCAACTCCATGCGGTTACAGGTTTTAATTCCACTTCCCATGTGGGAGTATTTAAACTGAGGTAGTGAGCAAAGTTTGTTACCGTCCAGCCCCAATGCGGAAATTCTTGGGTAAAGGCATAAGCTAAGGTTTTCTCTGTACCGCCCTTGTGATGTCCAAAGGTTTCTCCATCAGTTGCCACAGAAATTAACTGTGCTGGACGATGATCCCCGCGTACAGCCGAACCAATACGTCCTGCTAAATGACTGGAACTGTAAACGACATCACTATAACCCATGTCCCGCGAGATCGGTCCATCGTAGAAAAAGATATCTATGTATGGTGTTTGTAGAGACGCGCCATGGCTCGTCTCTACAGATGATTTCAAATAACACCGATAAGGGCGTGTGGGATCAATCTGATTACCTCCAACTTCGTGCCATTCAGGGTTGGGATCATCGTTTGTGGCTAAGAGACGGCAACGCTGTGCTTGAGAGGGGGCAAGAACGATAAAGCGAATACCTGACTCAACTAAGGCTTCTAAAGTGGCGTAGTCTACAGCCGTTTCAGCCAGCCACATACCTTCGGGATCGCGTCCAAATCGGGTGCGGAAATCTTCTTTGCCCCAGCGGATTTGAGTGTATTTGTCCCGCTCGTTGGCAAGAGGCATGATGATGTGATTGTATACTTGCGCGATCGCATTACCATGACCGTTCAAACGTGCGCAACTATTACGATCCGCCTCTAAAATCCGTTGATATACTTCTACATCATGGCGTTCTAACCACGACATCAACGTCGGTCCAATATTAAAGCTCAAATACTCATAGTTGTTGACGATCCCCACTAATTCGCCTCGTTCATTCAACACCCTGGCAAAGGCATTTGGACGATAGCATTCGTAGTGAATTCGTTCATTCCAGTCATGGAAGGGTGCCGCGCCTGGTTGGCGTTCAATCGCATCCAAATAGGGATTTTCTCGTGGTGGTTGATAAAAATGCCCATGTACAGTGACGTAAACACCTGTAGCCGTGCTCAGAGGATCGGGCTTATTGGTGTTGTTAGCATTTTCATGCGGCAACAAAGTACCAGCACTAGTTGGCAGTTCAGCAGCATTCGTCATGCAGAATTATTCCAATATAAGTAAACTTGCAATTGTGCCGAAGACAATGTGTATATATCCTTTTACAACGGCATTTCACAAAATCGGTACAGATGACAATTATGATTTAGAACAAAATTTTGCTTTGGTGATCTTATTACTGTGGGTAATTTGCGTCCCTTGCGCAGCCATTCGCCTATCCAGTAACCGTTGAAAAAGCCTCGTTTAACAGGTTTTTTCGTTGGCGTTCCTAAAAAATTTAATTGTCTCTTAATATATTTAACCGCATTTTTGTTGTAATGTGTTTTATTTGGTTGAAACTTTTGCAACAAAAGATTGCAAATCCTGTGTAAAACTAAATTATATTTTACAAACATAACTCGATTATGGAAACAGTGAAATCTCGGAACCTTGTTTTTAATTACCGAGTCACTTGTAATCAAAAATACTCACCTCTACTCATGAATGGTGTAAAACAAGCTAAAATTTGGCTATTGGACTTAAGTAACTGTTTGGCAATCCCAATACAGAGGGAATTTTTTGCCAATATAGATAAAGTTGAAATAGAAAAAGGATTTTGATATAGGATTTCTTATGCGACAATCTGGAAATCAATCACAGCCTATGAGCATGGCAGCTAAAGCAGCCCCAGGACTACCAAGTATACGTTTTGGAGACACAGGTGATGCTGTGCGCGTCTTACAGCGGTTATTATTGTCTAGTAATTACTTTGTGCGAGTTGATGGTTCCTTCGGTGCATTGACAGAAACTGCTGTGAGATCCTTTCAAAACCAACGTAGAATACCAGCCGATGGAGTAGTTGGACAAAGAACTTGGCGCGAGTTGACACTAGCATAACTCTTGGGCGATAAGTTTTGTGTTTTTGTAAGAGCGATCGCCATCCTCACTATTCCACTCCCACTTTATGCTGACAATGGGTGCGTATAGCAGTTCCAGAAACTCGGTTTCTTAAAGAAACCGGGTTTCTCATCGCCAGCGTTGATGATTATAAAGATTAATTGTAGATTAAAATAACACTAAACCCAATTTATTAATGTATAAAGGAAATTTCCTTGTCCTATTTGTCGTTATTTATACAGTGCTGCTTAATATCAAGTAAATAGGCGGCAGTATTAACCATAAATTAAGACAAACACAATCATTGTCTATTTTCTTGCGAGAAATAATACATTTTCTTAGCTGTTATTACGGAAGATTCCGGAACAGAGGGAATTTTGTTTGTCAAAGTAAATGTGGGGACTAGTCAAATGAAATACAATGAGTGATATCGCCCTGCTGATGACGGGAGTGTTAAACACAAAACAACCGTCTCCGCCTAAAAAGTCGGAGCAGCCACCAGTACAATTAAAAAATGGTGTGGAAAAGTCAACACGGGGTCAGTTATCTCAAGCAAACTTAAATGCTCGAATCACACCACCTGAATTCTTACAATCAGATGGGACTCCCAGCTCCACCCCATCAGTTTCTACTATAGGAAAAGAACACACACTTAAGAAAATAAGAAAAAAGGCTCTATCTAAGAGTTACTACTTAGCTCAGTTTAAAATTCTAAATCCGGTCGTAATTAATACATCTACTGCTGTTAACTCTCATCGTCAGCCAAAACCCGCATTTGTGCAGGTTGCGGATAAACAATTAACAACAACTCAACCAGATAGTGACCAAAATATCATGGCAAAACTGGGCAGGATAAATAGTCCTCCTCTGCCCACTCTTGTGTTTGGGGACTCAGGTGTTGCTGTGAGAGTTTTGCAGCGACTATTATTATCTAATGGTTATAGTATCAGAATTGACGGCTCTTTTGGTGCAATTACAGAGGCCGCTGTCAAAGCTTTTCAAAATCGACGAAACTTAGGAGCAGATGGAGTAGTTGGACAAAAAACTTGGCGTGAGTTAACAACAAGGTAGCCAGCCCCTTCGGGTTCGTCAAAAGTCACGCATTCAAAAGTCAAAAGTCATTTGCAAAGGACAAATGACTTTTGACTTTTGACAAATTACCGATACTGATGTTGTTCTAAAAGTTGTTGCGCTCTGGGCTTGTAGATGAGATAGAACAAAGCCTCAATATAGCGCAGCAAATCCTCTCGATCTTCTTGATTCGTAAAGTTCCAAAAACCATAGATACGTGCTAATGCTAGCAGCTTGGTAGTGTGAATCTTCCAAGTATAGGTACTATAAACCCGGTCAATAGCTTGTTGCGAAATTTCATACCAAGACTGAGAATTCTGTTCACACTTGATGACAAAATCAAGAATTTTTGCCGCTGTTTCTTCTAAATTTGTTGGGTTGATGTAAAAGCCATTTACCTTGTCTTGAATAATTTCTAAAGGACCACCAAACTGTGTGGCAAAAGTTGGTAATCCGGTAATCATCGATTCTAAAATTGTTAAACCAAAAGCTTCAAACAAAGCGGGTTGGACAAAAATTCCCTCATGTTCGGCAATTACTCGGTAAATTTCACCAGTATCAGTCTTAGACAGGCGTACACCTAACCAACGAATTTTGCCTTGAAGATTGTATTGCTCAATAATGCGGTAAAGTTTGACGATTTCATCACGTTCTTCGTTATCGCCTGATTCTTCAACGCGCAATTTACCCGCTACTAAAATTAAGTTACAATGCTCTTGTAATTCTGGATTCTGACCAAAGCATTCTGCTAAACCTGTCAGATTTTTAATTCGATCTAAACGCGCCATTGAAAACAGAGGGCGCTTGGTTGGATCATCAAGCTTACCAAAAATTTGTGTGGGATCTTCCAAGCTAAAGAGCATTTCTTCTAATCTTTGGCGATCGCTCTCTACTCTATCTTCTTTACGTGTATAGGGGAAGAAGTAATTCTCGTTTACGCCTGGGGGAACTACGTTAAATTTGGGACTAAATAACTCTATGCCATCAACTACGTGATACAAATCTGGCATAGTGAAACACTTGTAAGATTCGTACTGTCCCACACTATCTGGGGTGCCGACAATTTCTTGGTAAGTACTGCTGATAATAAAGTTAGCAGCATTCATCGCCAACAAATCGGCAGTGAACTGTAAGGAAAAATGATATTTGTCTTCCAAATCATTCCAGTACAAGTTACTGAACAAGTATTTGGACTTTTCCAAAGCGTGAGCAACGTTACACTGAGTTACCTTCAAGCGACGTGCTAGCAGAAAAGCGACCAAGTTACCATCAGTATAGTTACCTACTATTAAATCTGGTCTACCTTGAAATTCTGCCAACAGTTCTTTTTCCGCATCTATGGCGTAAGTTTCTAAATAGGGCCAGAATTCAAACCGCGAAATCCAATTTTGCGTCATGTTCGGATTGAATTCGCGCAAAGGTACCCGCAAAATCCAGGCATTTTCTGTACCGTGGACTTTTTCTAATCGTTGGTTACAAAGAGTACCATCACTATTTGGGATTAGGCGTGTAAGAATAATTACTTTCGGTTGAACTTTGAGTCCGTCTAAACCAGCTAGAGTACAATCTTCTTGCAGTTGCTTTTCTAAACTTTTTGCTTGATCGAGAACATAGACTACCTGCCCACCTGTATCTGGGCGTCCTAAAACTCCCTCTTGTCCAAACCAACCGTGGATAGACACCAGCACGATTTTAAAAATCATGGGGATGCGTGAGATAAAGGCTTCCAATGTTTGGGGATCGGGAGAGTCGATTAATTCATCCAGAATGCTCAGAGTTTCTCGCACGCGCAAGGCGGTGTTACCCCAACCTGGTTCAAAGCCCATCATTTGCAGGGCGAAGCGGAATTCTTCGTAGGGTTGCTCGTTGGGGCGCTCACTCACAAAGGCGATCGCTTTTTTGACTTGTTCAGAAAGTTGTTGCTGGGATTGGATGCGATCGTTAATTAGTAGTTGGATACCGTTATATTGGTGTAAGCGCAAGAAAACAAACAAGCTTTCCAGCCATTGTTTAGCGTCTTGAAATAGTTTACTGGATAGATAACGGTTGAGATACTGTACTCCTTTACCAATATTTTTTGGATCGCGAATTACTGGTGAGTAGTCATAAAATGGACCAAAATCTAGTTCTAACAAGTCGCCTTCGTTGGGATGGTAGCGGTTGACTAGGCGATCGCGCTGATCCAAAAGTTCCTGTACTGTTATTGAGTCTACACTCAAGTCTGCCGTTAATCTATAAACTTCCTGACTAGCTATTTTTGGGCGGATAATCAAAAAAAGGTTTGAATCATCTTGAATAATTTCCTGAGTATAGTAAATTAGTTTGCCCAAATTTGAAGACTTATAAAACACAAGTGGCTTTTTGTACTTGGAGCAATATTCACTATATAAATTTAGGATATCGTTTCGCAGTAAGTACTTTTTTTCTTGCTGACGTATATCACTAATTAGAGAACGCAGATCATTTTTTTCTTCACTATCGAGAACAGCTTGAATTAATTCTGACATAAAGTAACCCCCAAGACAGTTGTAATTTTTCCACAGACCTTTTTAGGGTTATATCATTGTTGAGTACTTTTAACTCTTACTAAAGGCAGAAAATTTTCTATATTTAAATTAAAATTTATAAACCTTAATTTTCTTAAAGATATATATCTTTCAGTTTTAAACTGAGTTTAAATATGAAGAAAACAAGAAATGGAAGATTTTTTAAAGATCACCAAACATCTCTCTAAGGGATGATAACTTTAAAAAATCAAGTAAAAAAATAAAATTTCCCAGCACAAGAGTATGGAAGTGATTATCGAGCCTGAGTTTAAGACAGTTATTGCTAACATTGCGGCTTTAGCTTTTCCCAAAACTCAATTCCAGTTACTGTCTCAAAAAATTGGTAATAATAATTTGATTTTGACATTCAAAAGTAAAAAGCATTTTTCGGAAAATTTTCGGGTGAGGTTTTTTCCAAAAATGAAAACTTTAACAGTGTCTAGTTACTGCAAAACGGGAATGTCTCACTTAAATTATATTCCAGCCGACACTTATGATTGGGTTAATGGCAAGGGATATAAAATGAACTCTCCTCGTGAGATTGGCGAAAAATTAGAGCTTCTAGCGCAAAGATTTTATCCGTTTTTAGAAGAAATTTTTCTTGGTTAATTTACTGGGTCTAATCTCTACTTAGAATAAGCAAAAGTTAAAAGGTAAAAGAAAGAAAAATATTCTCTTTTTACTTTTTACTTAAACAAGCGGAGACTAGACCCAGTATAAACTTAAGCTTTATGGTGCAAAAGCGGAAAATGTAAGTATGATTGACTTTCGCGCAGCGGTGTTAGCGTCTACCACCACGGGAAGGCACAAGGTTTAAGTAATCAATGTCAAACGCGGAAACACGTTGAGCATAATTACCTTTAGCATCAATCGAAGCAGCCATGTCAGCGTACTTGCGAGGATCGCCTTCTGCAAGTCGTCGTTCTTTAGACTTGTTGGAGTAGAATTTTTCCAAGGTAAAGCGCCAATCAGTGGTGACAGTACCTGCTTTTTCTTGGAAGTCTTCGCCGTAGCGAGGAGTTATCAAGTTGAACGGACGTCCTTCCATACGCTTACGTTGGTAAGGTACAGTGTTGTCGCCAAAGTTGTCAGTATACTCTTGAGAGTCAACTAAGGCATCAACGAAACCGCCAAAGCCCTTTGTCCCAATTACAATTGACCAAGCAATTTCTTCTTGCTTATTGTAAGCCGAACGACCTAACAAACGTCGTAGACAGATGTCTACTAAGCGGTAGTTGTTATTTACAGAGACAACTAAGCGGTAGAAAGCCTCAGATTTGGCTAATCCACGAATAAAGTCGCGGACTGTAATTGAGCCATTTTTGAGTTGAGATTCAAGATTCTTTTGGCGATTGAATCTGAGAATCTCATGCTCACTAAAAACTTGGCGATATCCTGCCCAAATGATGTTTTCAATATCAGTGTAAGAACTGACATCTTCTGTACGGTAGATATAGGGTGTATCTTCATTCAAGTCAGCTTTGCCAAAGCTTTTGACTCGCTGATTTTGACTGCTGGGTTTGTATTCAAGTAGTGGCAATGCCATACTAATTTTTTCCTCCTTATTATTTAACTATTTTCCCTCATTTGAATGGATTTATTTATCTAATTGGGAAACTTGCACTGGGGCTGATGGAAACAGGAGTACCTTGTGGCTGAGTATTCCGTGTTGTATCAGGAATTTCGATGCTGGCAAGGTTAACTGGTGTGTAGTTAACTGTCCTAATTTGGATAGATTTCGCCATATCCAAGAAGTTATTGATATCGCCCCATTTGTAGCGATCGCTTTCTTCCTTATCACGCCAGTAATTACCGTAGCGAGGTGTTACTAGATTAAAAGGTCGATCTTTAAAGCGACGACGTTGGTAGGGAACTGTATTTTCCCCAAAGTTAGTGAGATACTCTTCGCTGTCAACTATTGCATCCACAAAGCCACCAAAGCCTAAGGTAGCAATTTTAATTGACCAAGCAATTTCTTCATCCTTATTATAAGGCGCACGACCCAATAAACGCTTCAAGCAAATTTCTACAACGCGGTAGTTAGAGTTTGTCTCCACTACCAAACGCCGGAAACTTTCTGACTTCGCCAAACCCCGGATGAAGTCACGAACAGTAATGGCTCGGTTTTTCAGTTGGGATTCTAAATTTGTCTGGCGGTAGAAGTTCAAGATTTCGTGTTCGCTCAAAACTTGCCGATAGGCTGCCCAAATTAATTCGAGTATGTCACTATCAGTGGGAGAATCTTCTAGACGATAAATTCTGGGAGTATCTTCGCTTGGCACTTCATAACCAGCAACGCGCTGATTTTGGGAACTGGGTTTGTATTGTAGTAGGGGTATTGACATGGTTATTTGTCCTTTGTCATTTGTCATTTGTCATTTGTCCAAAGTCAAAAGTGGTTTACTAATGACTCATAATTAATGACTAAACTTTAGGGTTGCCAGGAATGTAACGATATGGTAAAGCGACTTCTGTGGGTTTGACAGTTGGAGGGGGAGCAGATTCGCGAGTCATATCAGGAATCTGAACACTTGAGGCGTAGTTTCTAGCTTGATCGCTTGTGCGCTGGTAGTTAATTCCACCAGGTGCGATCGCAGCTGCCATTGCCAAAAAGGTGTCGGGGATTGCTTGTCGCACTCCTCGTTGTGCTGATTCTCCTGTAAGGACAACTTTATAGAAGGAACGACCTTCTAGGTACTGTCCTAATTGGCGATTGCGCCAGTAATCAGCATAGCGGGGGTTAACCAAGTTAAAGGGACGGTCTTTGAAACGGCGGCGCTGGAAAGGTATAATGTCATTGCCAAAGTTCTGGCGGTATTCTTCGCTATCTACTAAGGCATCAATAAAACCGTGCAATCCCTTTGTGGCGATCACAATCGACCAAGCAATTTGCTCATCTCTACCGTAGCTAGCGCGTCCTAAAAACCTTTTAAAACTGATGTCAACTAAGCGATAATTGTCGTTGGTTTCACCTACGAGTCTCTGGTATACTTCAGACTTACCTAATCCCCGAATGAAATCGCGAACGGTAATTGCTCGGTTGCGTAGTTGAGATTCCAGGAAAGGTTGGCGATAATTTTCTAGAATTAGGTGTTCGCTGAAAATTTGCCGATATCCAGCCCAGATGATCTCGTCAATATCTGCAACTGAGGAGGTATCTGTCAACCGATAAATTGTCGGTGTGTCTTCGCTTGGTACTTCGTAGCCTTCAACACGCTGATTTTGCGAGGTTGGTGTAAATTCAAGCAGTGGTATTGACATTTTTAATCTCGTTTAATGATATGGGGAATGGGAATTGCTAATTGCTAATTGCTAATTGTTAATTGTCACTATTAGCCATTAGCCATTAGCTCTTAGCCATTGCTAGTTGCACGCGGGCGCACACTGCCAGATCGGCATCTAATGCCTGCATTTCTTTGAATCTAGCGAGTATGGGCGCGTACAATTGTGGTATTTTCAAGAGGGCTTGCAGACCGACAATAGCAGCATAACGAATTGACCAGTCTGAGTCTTGTGAAACCAAAAGTAAGGTTTCTAAGACTAACTCTAGTGCTGTTTGGCGTTGTGGCTCATCCAGAAGATGCCAACGTAAGGAACCAAGTCCCGAAGCGGCGGCACGGCGCACACTGGGAGCAAAGTCGCTCCGAGCTGCTGCAAGTAGTACATCTAGGGCACGGGGATCGGCGATCGCAGCTAAAGTACGAATCGAATAAGCCCTTGCACCATAGTTGTACTCATCTATTTGCGCTAGTAATTGTGGCACGGCTACTTCTCCCAACGCCATCAACCCAGCAGCCGCAACCCCTGCCGCCCCTGGGTTGTTATAGCCAAATACGGCTATTAAGGTAGGAATTGCCGCTTCATCTAGTGCTGCTGCCAATTTTTCCACCGCTGCTACCATTCGCGCTGGTGCATCTGCGCTATTTACGGCATGAATTAATTGTTGGATTTCAGTCATAGAACTACAACAGCGAATCCATAATTGTCATTACCCGAATGGCGTTATCAGTTAGGTTTGGCAGTGCTTGCTCTTGAAGTTGATCCAAGAGCAAGCCTTTGAGGGCGAATAACTTGAAGCTATTTTCCACTCTAGCATTAGCGATCGCCTCTGCTGCTCCTATATACCCTATTGCACCCAAATCCCCCAAGACAACACGGCGCAATTTCAAGTCGCTGCTGTTCAACATTTTCACTAGACGCTCTGCGTAGGCAGTATCTCGTGTCAGTTGATACATTGCTCTTGCTGCGGCGCACTGCACCCGTGGTAGTGGATGCTCTAAAAAAGGTTTAACTAGCCCAATAGCCTCAGTTGCATTAATTGCTCCTAAGGCTTCTAGTACCGCTTCATATGGTTGGATTAGGTGTGGGCGTCCGGGAACTTGTACCGCATTTGCTACACCTCCATCTAGTAATTGCATTAGTGCAGGTACAGCGGAGGAAGCGCGGAGCAATTCCAGAGACTGAGCTGCTGCCTCTCGTACATAGAAGTCGGAACATTCCAAGCACTTGATTAAGCCTGGTATGGCTTTAGCGTTGCCCAATTTTCCCAGTGCTCTTGCGGCATTACGGCGCAGGGGATAGCCGCCCATTTCTGTTCTGTCGGCTTCATCTTCTAACGCTGCAATTAGTGCATCTACAGCATCTGGGGAACTGACGCGGAACTTACCCAACCACCAAGCGGCATAATAGCGGAGACTTAAATCTGAGGAACGCAGGTTTTTGATCGCATCACTGGGTGTTAGTTGCGGCGCATCTGCTAATGCAGAATCTTCTTCTGCAATCGGTTCTGTCATTGCGCGGTAACGTTAGTTCTGCTGGTGAGATTCGCTATCTGGTTTAAGTGCTGATTCAGCTGTCAAAGGCTCAATTTTGACAATTCTACCACCCAGACGGGTAATCCGCTGCATTTCTTCGTTCATCCGGCTATATGGCACCGTAACATACACGCTACCACTGTTGCGAATTTCGTAGTTATTCTTGTCTGTTTCTTCGTTTTGCCGCAAGCCTACGACTTCGTAACGAAACATCCGGCTGCTTGCACTAGAAATGCCACCTGTTCCAACTGTGGTTTGACCGAACATCCTTTTCTCCTTTAATATTAGTTACTAAATTATTGTTAATGGTTAATTGTTAATTGCTATCAACCATTAACCATTAACAATTAACCATTCCCTATTATGCTGGTGTAATGCTGACGATCTTGCCGCCTTGGCGCTGAATTTGTTGTAGCTTGTCTGAAAGACGCTCATAGGGTACAAATACAGCAGTGCTGCTGCGACGGACTTTGGGGTAGCCAGGGCTGAGAAGTCCGGTTGCTTCAATGCGATAAACGCGATCGCCGATTCCCACTGCATTGCCCAGATTCTTCTGCGGTGCTACATCACTAGATGCACGGAAATTCCAGTTTTGGTTGCTACCAGAAGGTCCTACGATTGTGTTCGCTGTATTCGTTGCCAACTCGCGTGCCAAACGTGGATTTTTCCCTTCTACCTGAGCGCGATCGCTATTCGCGTAACCCCTGTATAAGCGGAACATTCGGTTAAAGCCTGCTGTTTTCTGTCCTGGTTGAGTTTCAAAACCGCGATAGTAGGGTACTATATTATCACCGAAGTTCTGTTGGTATTCTACAGAATCTATGTAAGAGTCAATTTCGGTATCATACCCTTGGTTATGATACAAGTCATTGTGGTAGCTTACCTCTGACTCATCGTAAGGAGCGCGACCTAACAAATGCTTGTAGTTGAGTTCAATAAACCGGGTTTGGAAATTGTTGTAGAAAAACTTGTTTTTGTAAAGTTCTGATTTAGCAACGCTGCGTACAAACTCCCGCACCGTTAGATTTCCATCCCGCAAAAGTGATTCTGCACTTGTGAGGCGTTCCGATGCCATCAAATAGTCATTACCTAAGAGTTGCCGATAAACAGCGCGAATTACCGCTTCTACTTCTTCTTTGCTGCCGTTAGTGCGCAGTTCCACTCTTGGTGACTCGCTAAAAGCCTCTGTTCCCAGCCTAGATGCTGCTGCTGTAATCGCCATGAATATTTCTCCCTATTTATTTGCACTACGTAGGCTGCTTTCCACAACGTGCTTTGATAAATATTTCTTATCTATTTCCGAGATAAAACGATGCCCGGAACGAGATTCAACTGCTAAATGATTTCATCCAGCACTTGCATCCCTCTCCGGGCAATACGCCATCTAGCTTAGAGCGTTGATTGCGTAATCAAGGTAGGTGTTGGCTTCGTTACCAGCTTGTCCTGTTACACCGTGGTTTTGTTTGATGTACTTTAAAGCTTCAACGTACCAGCTGTTAGACAATTCAAAGGAGCGGTTGATTTCATCCAAACCTGCAATCAGGTACTCGTCCATTGGACCTGTGCCACCAGCTACCAAGCAGTAGGTTACCATGCGCAGGTAGTGACCAATGTCACGAGCGCACTTGGACTTACCACGAGAATCAGCAGCGTACTGAGGTCCCTGCATTTGAGTGGTGTAGGGGAACTTTTGGTACACAGCTTGAGCAGCACCGTCAATCAAACGCTGAGCGTTTTGAGTCAAAGCACGAGCAGCTTCCATGCTAGCAGCAGCGCGCTCGAAGCGACCGTTAACTGCTTGTAGTTCGGTGTTGCTTAAAAAACGTCCTTGGGTATCAGCAGCTGCAATTGCTTCGGTAATTGGTGTTTTCATTTTTTACAATCTCCTTGTTTTTATTAACTTTTTACCGAGTTATCGGTTATGCGTGCTCTGTTTGTGTTAATTAAGCAACTGCTGCTGCTGCGCGATCAAAGTAGCTAGCAACTTCAGACATCAATTGGCTGCAATCGCCTTTGGTGATATTGTTAGGATCGTTAGCAAGTCTGATTGCAGCGTCCTTCATCTTCTGAACGCCTTTTGCTACTGAAGAACCAGGAGTACCCAAAGCTTGGTAGGTTTCACGCAAGCCGTTCAAGCAACGGTCATCAAGAACGCTAGCATCACCTGCCATAACAGCGTAGGTAACATAGCGCAGGATGATTTCCATGTCGCGGAGGCAAGCTGCCATGCGACGGTTGGTGTAAGCGTTACCACCAGGAGCAATTAGATTGGGTTCTTCTTCAAACAAAGAGCGAGCAGCGTCGGTAACGATGGAGGAAGCATTGCTGGTGATGCGGTTAACGGTATCCAGGCGCTTGTTGCCGTCCTGTACCATTCTGGTCAAAGCATCCAGTTGCTCGGTGGAAAGAAACTCACCTCTGGAGTCAGCTTGAGAAACCACCTTTGCAAATGCGTCTAACATGGACTCTATCTCCTAATTCCTTAGTTGAGTGCTGTCTTGATTAAAACTAGTTATGTTTTATCATTTTGGAACGGTCTAAAAACAGACTCCGTATAAAACTGTTTCTCAACTCGTTTCATATTTCCTTGTTAACACATGAACAAGAAATTATGAGAAGTTGGAGTGATTTTATGAGAAACTGGCAAACTTTACGAATTGATTGCCTTGTTTAACTTTTGTCTGTTAATTAACCCCTCCAGATTATGTTTATACAACGCTATTGGGGCATTATTTGTTACAAATTATGAAGAAATGAGAGCTACCAATAAGAAAAGCCCCAAATCCTTAACATATAAGGGGTTTACGTGAGAAAAGGCTGATTTTTCCTTAACACTACTTAACAAGTATGCCATCAATAACGCAATTTATGGAGTTTTAGATTGTCTTAAGATTTGTCCAAACTCAAAAACCACAACATATTTAGGTTACACCTTGCATCTACAACACAGGCAGATTTGTAAAGATTATTGAAGAAATAACGGAAAAATACTTCTGCCAGTTTTTGAAATTTGTTTTCGTATCCCCCCTGCCCCCATCATTGCGCCAAGGCGATGGCAATCTAAGGCACAACTGGGATGGCAGCTCGTTTGCGGAGAACTTCTAACAGAGTTGTGAATGTTTGGGGAGGCGGGGAAGTCACCTCAATCCACTGTTTTGAAACGGGATGTAGCAACTTGAGTACATGAGCGTGGAGTGCTTGCCCAGGTAAATTTACCCCTACTGAACGACCAGAACCATAAATAGGATCGCCGACAATGGGATGATTAATTTGGGTGCTGTGAACGCGAATTTGATGAGTACGTCCTGTTTCTAGCTGAAAGTGCATTAATGTGTAGTTACCCAAACGTTCTTTAACTTGCCAATGAGTAACAGCATCTCTTCCGCCTTTTTCCACAGGAACAATAGCCATTTTTTTACGGTCAACTGGATGACGACCAATGGGTAAGTTAATAGTACCGCTTTCTGTTTTGGGTGCGCCGTAGACAATTCCTAAGTATTCTCTTCTTGCAGTTTTAGCTTTAAGTTGAGCTTGCAAATGTTGATGAGCAAGTTCTGTTTTGGCGATCGCGATTGCTCCTGTTGTATCTTTATCTAATCTATGGACAATTCCCGGACGTTGTACTCCCCCAATTCCTGGTAAGTTAGGGCAATGAGCTAAGATAGCATTAACCAATGTACCATCGTGATGACCTGGTGCAGGATGAACGACTAACCCAGCAGGTTTGTTAAGAATTAGTAGGGAGTCGTCTTCGTAGAGGATGTCTAGGGGGATGTTTTCTGGTTGGAGTTTTAGAGGTTCGGCTTCTGGTATTTGTAGGGCGATGCGATCGCCTGCTTTAACGCTAATCTTCTTCGATGTACAAACTTTGCCGTTGAGTTGGAGGTTCCCCTGTTCGATTAACTGCTGAATACGTGATCGCGATAACTCTGGTAAATTTTCCGAAAGGTAGCGGTCTAACCGATTAGTATTATTTTCTATTTTTAGATTAATTTCTTTCACAGTTTACACAGATAAATTTCTCTTGATCGTTTTTGAGTAAGTAGTTTTATTAATTTTAACGAAGAGGCAAAGTCTCAGACCAATTCTCTAAAATCCAGCAACAGATTCAGATCCCATAACCCTGATCTAGACTGGGTTTCTCAGTTGAAATTACGAATTACGAATTACGAATTGGTATAAGACGGGCTACTCCCAAATCATAGCTGTAAATTTTCTTACGAAACTGGGTACTCTAAGAAAGAGATTTAAGGCAGTTTACTTTGAGGATTGGCAATGACGAGCGTCACTATTGATTTACCAGGTTATCGCACCACAAATCAGTTATATGCCGGGACGCGCACACTAGTGTATCAAGCCATTCGCCAAGCTGACCAGTATCCGGTCGTCCTCAAACTGCTGCGGGATGAATACCCAACTTTTGGAGAATTAGTCAGATTTCGCAACCAGTACGTAATTGCTCAAAATTTGGCAGTTAATGGTGTAGTCAAAATATTGGCACTGGAGCAGTATCGTCAGGGCTATGTTTTGGTGATGGAGGATGTGGGCGGCATTTCCTTGTCGAATTATATCAAACAACTAGCAGCAGAGACTGAGCGCCCAATCCCCCTGAGTATCTCAGACTTTGTGATCATCGCAGTGCAACTGGCACAGACACTTTCAGATCTGCATCGCCACCGGGTAATTCACAAAGATCTTAAACCTGCCAATATTTTGATTCAGCCGCAAACAAAACACGTAAAGCTAATTGACTTCAGCATTTCCTCATTGTTACCTAAAGAAACCCAAGAAATCCACAATCCTAATTTTCTTGAAGGCACTCTTGCCTATCTGTCGCCGGAACAAACCGGAAGGATGAACCGAGGGATTGACTACCGCAGCGATTTTTATTCCTTAGGTGTGACATTCTATGAACTGTTGACGGGGCAACTGCCGTTTGTAGCAGATGATCCGATGGAATTAATGCATTGTCACATTGCTAGGTTAGCATTGCCAGTAGCTCAAGTAAACCCATTAGTACCTCCCATACTCTCAGAGATCGTTGCCAAGCTCATGGCGAAGAACGCGGAGGATCGCTATCAGAATGCCTTGGGACTAAAATATGATTTGGAGTGTTGTCAGTCAGCATGGCAGGAAACAGGGACAATTGCCCAGTTTCCATTGGCACAGCAGGATGTGTGCGATCGCTTCAATATTCCCGAACAGCTTTACGGGCGTGAAGTAGAAGTACAAAAGTTGTTAGCAGCATTTGAGCGCGTCAGTGAAGGCACAACAGAACTGATGCTGGTGGGTGGTTTTTCTGGCATTGGTAAAACTGCGATAGTTAACGAAGTCCACAAGCCCATTGTGCGGCAGAGGGGCTACTTCATCAAAGGCAAGTTCGATCAGTTCAATCGCAACATGCCTCTATCTGCCTTTGTGCAAGCGTTGCGGGATTTGATGGCACAATTGCTCACTCAAGCTGATGCTCAATTGATGCAGTGGAAAACTGATATCATGGTAGCCTTGGGGGAAAATGCCCAGGTAATTATTGAAGTAATTCCTGAGTTGGAGCAGATTGTCGGAGAACAACCCCCAGTACCAGAACTTACAGGCTCTGCCGCTCAAAATCGTTTTAATCTACTGTTCCAAAAGTTCATTCAGGTGTTCACCACACCAATGCATCCGTTAGTGATATTCTTAGATGATTTACAGTGGGCGGATTCGGCTTCATTAAATCTGATGCAGGTGTTGATGAGCAATTTAGGAGTAGGGTATTTACTACTAATTGGCGCCTATCGTGATAACGAGGTTTCACCAGTTCATCCATTGATGTTGATGCTAGAAGAACTTAAGAAACTCTCTGCCACAGTGAACATCATAACTCTGACTTCCCTGAGTCCATCAAGTTTAAATGCCCTGATTGCTGATACGCTTAAATGTGCAAAACCAGTTGCAAAACCCCTCACCGACTTGATTCATCAAAAAACGAAAGGGAATCCCTTTTTTAGTACGCAGTTTCTTAAGGCGCTGCATGAAGATGGATGGATTGAGTTTGATGCTCAAGCTGGACATTGGCAGTGTGACATCACACAAGTGCGATCGCTTTCTTTAACCGATGATGTAGTGGAATTCATGGCACTTCAACTGCAGAAATTGCCAGTTGCTACTCAGAATGTCCTAAAGCTAGCGGCGTGCATTGGCAACCAGTTTGATTTAGCAACTCTAGCGATTGTTTCTGAACAAATGGAGATGAAAACAGCAGCAGTTTTGTGGAAAGCTTTGCAAGAAGGTATGGTGATTCCTCAAAGTCATGTGTATAAGTTTTATCAGCAACAAATCACTGAACAGCAAACTACACCCATTGCTTCCTACAAGTTTTTGCACGATCGCGTTCAACAAGCTGCTTACTCTTTAATTCCTGAAACTCAGAAAAAAGCCACTCACCTAAAAATTGGACAATTACTGCTACAAAATAAATCGCCCGAAGAGATTGAAACCAGTATTTTTGATATTGTGAATCAATTGAATGCGGGCATCAACCTTATTACTCAACCATTGGAAAAAAATAAACTAGCTCAACTCAATTTAATTGCCGGAAAGAAAGCAAAAGTTTCTACTGCTTATAAAGCAGCTGTTAAATACTTCACAATAGGTCTAGAATTACTATCTGATAATAATTTGCTTAACTATAATCTTACTTTGAAATTACATCGTGAATGTGCAGAGTGCGAATATTTAATTGGCAATTTTGAGCGGGCTGAGAAACTGTTTGAATTTGCCTTGAATAAGACCCAAGATAAGTTTGATCTGGCAGAAATTTATGGCATTCAAATGTACTTGAAAATGACTCAAGGTGAAAATATTGCAGCTGCCATTGAAGCTGGACTAAAAGGTTTGAGCATCATGGGGATGAACTTACCAGTCATTTCTCAAGCTCAGCAGGCTGCCATCGAAACTGAACTTCAAAAATTGCAGGTTAATCTTGAAGGGTTTCGTCCGGCAGATTTATTCAATCTACCTGAAATGACAGATCCAGTTAAAAAGGTCTGTATGAGTCTTTTAGCTGATCTTTGGGCATCAGCTTACATGGAAGGAAATTCTGATCTCAGTTACCTGGTTCCCCTATTGATGATCAATTTATCTTTAAAATATGGTAACGCAGAAAGTTCTGGTTTTGCTTACTGCCTTTATGGTATGAGTCTGGCAAATCAAGGTAATTACCAAACTGCTTACGAATTCGGTAAACTAGGGCTAAAACTTGATTTTCACTTTAATAGCACTCAATTCATACCTAAAACTAATAATATATTTGCACACACCATTAATCCCTATAATCAGCATTTAAAAACAAATTTACCTATTTCTTATAAATCATTTCAAATCTCACAAGAAACTGGAAATATAGTGTTTGGTGTTTGGGCAGTTTCATTTATTATTTGGGCAATGTTAATTCAAGGTAGGTACTTAGCCGATATATATGCAGAAACAGAAAAATATCTGACCTACGTACAGCAGTCTAACGATGTAAATATGATCTATGCATTTACTTTACAACAGCAGTTTTTATTACACCTACAAGGTATTAATAAAACCACAGATTTATTGTACGATAAAAACAATCAAAATGACCAGAATGTCCCCTATATAGAAATTTGGCGACAAAAGCATAACTTTGAGCATGGAATTAACTGGTACTTTTTTCTCAAACTACAGCTAGCTTATCTTTATGGTCGTTATTCAGATGCAGTTAAAGCCGCAGAAGATGCAGAGGAAACGCTAGCAGCAAACTCTGGATTTTTTCCAATTATTCAGTATTACTTCTATTATCCACTGAGTCTAGCAGCGCTCTATCCTTCTGCTACATTAGAACAGAAAAAACAGTATTGGGAAGTTCTACAACAGCATCAGCAAATGATGAAAAATTGGGCAGATAATTGCCCGGAAAATTTTTTACATCGATATCTGTTGCTATCTGCTGAAATGGCACAAATTTCTGGTAAGCGCATGGAGGCGATCGACCTCTACGATCGCGCCGTCGCCCTTGCCAAGGAACACGAATACGTTAACGAAGAAGCCCTTAGCAATGAACTGGCAGCTAAGTTCTATCTGAACTGGGGTAAACAAAAAGTTGCCGCTGGCTACTTGCAGGAAGCTTATTACGGCTATGCCCGATGGGGAGCATTAGCTAAAATTGCCGATTTGGAAACTCGCTACCCCCAGTTGCTCCAGCCGATCTTGAAACAACCCAAATCTAGCTTCAATCCCCTCGAAACCCTCGCTACCTTTACCCATCCTTCAAGCCTTAGCTTGTCTTCAATTTCTAGTACCAGCTTTACTGATGTATTCGATTTTACAAGCATACTAAAAGCTGCCCAAGCCATTTCCAGCACTATCCAGCTAGAAGAACTCATCCGCAACCTGACGCAGATTATTTTGGAAAATTCTGGAGCAGAAACCTGTGTACTATTGCTGCCGAGGTTTGATCAATGGGAAATCAGCGCTGTCACTAGGCTCGAATCGGTCAGTGAGTCGTTTATCACCCAAGAGTACACCATACCCCTCGACGGCGCAAGTTTGGTTCCAGTGCGGCTGATTCAGTACGTTAAAAGGACACAAAAAACAGTCATAATTGACGATGGCAAAATAGACATTCCTGAAGTGATAGGTGAATACATGCTATTGCACCAGCCCCAAAGCGTATTATGTATGCCCATACTCAATCAAAGCAGTTTGGTGGGAGTGTTGTATTTAGAACATCGCTTCACAAAGGGGGTTTTCAGTCGCGATCGCCTTTTAGTCACTAGCTTTCTGTGTACTCAAGCCGCCATTTCTCTTGAAAATGCTCGTCTTTATCAAGAGTCACAAATTTACGCTCAGCAGTTGAAACAATCCCTAACAGAACTGCAAGCATCCCAACAAAGACTACAGTTATTGATTCAACAAACTCCACTAGCAGTAATCGAGTGGGATATCAATTTCAATGTCGTTCACTGGAACCCTGCGGCAGAAAGAATCTTTGGCTACACGACAGAAGAAGCTTTGGGTCGTCACTTCCAGTTCCTAGTTCCTGAAAGTATTCAAGAACATATTGCTCAAGTCTCAATCAAAATTATATTGGAGCAAGGCGGCAACTACAATATCAACGAAAATGTGACGAAAGATGGCAAAACTATCATTTGCTTATGGTATAATAACGCGCTAGTGAATGCGGATGGCGAGTTAATTGGGGTTGCTTCACTGGCAGATGATATTACAGAACGCAAGCAGGCTGAAATTCAGTTGCATCAAAAAGCAGAGGAACTAGAAAATGCTTTGCAACAATTGCAACAAACTCAACTACAGCTGATTCAAAGTGAGAAGATGTCAGCCTTAGGAAATCTGGTCGCCGGGGTGGCACACGAGATTAATAATCCTGTGGGCTTCATTTCTGGTAACTTGAATGAAGCTCAGCAAACTGTTAGAGACTTAGTGGAACATCTAAACTTGTATCGCACTCAAGCATCACCAGCCGACATTGCTAACCATGCTGAAGAAATTGATGTAGACTATCTTATGTGTGACCTGCCAAAGATGATTGACTCTATGAAACTGGGGTGCGATCGGATCAACAGTATCAGTACCAGCCTCCGCACTTTTTCCCGAGCCGATCTCAATCATCAAGTCAGTGCAAATATTCATGAGGGTATCGATAGTACCATTTTGATTCTCAAACATCGCCTTAAAGCTTCGGAATCTCGACCTGCAATTGAAGTTGTCACTGATTACGGGAATATCCCTTCCATGGAATGCTTCCCCGGACAACTAAATCAGGTATTTATGAATATTCTTGCTAACGCTATTGATGCTTTGGAAGAATCAAATACTGGACGCAGCTTTAGAGAGATTCAAGCTCAGCCCAACCGGATTACAATTAAAACTGAACTTTCAAATGATTGTTCGCGAGATGGTACCGAATGCCAGTCCGTCCTTATCCGCATTCAAGACAATGGAATTGGCATGGCTGCTGAGGTGAAACAGAAAATTTTCGATCATCTGTTTACCACTAAAGGCGTAGGTAAAGGCACAGGATTGGGATTGGCGATCGCCCGTCAAATTGTGGTGGAACAACATGGAGGGACAATAGAGGTTAACTCCACCATAGGCGAGGGGACTGAGTTTGTGATTGCGCTCCCAGTTAAAGCTAACCTTTAAAGTTTTTACAGCAATTGTGGGTTCATAGTTCGTCCGGATTAATACCCCGCTGTCGAAGTAAGGCGCGCAGAGCTTGCAACTGCTCTTGGGCTTGTTGTACGCGAAGTCGTTCTTGCTCTACTTCTACTTGAGCTTGTTGTGCGCGAAGTCGTTCTTGCTCTGCTTCTGCTTGAGCTTGTTCTACTGCTTGAGCTAGTTCTTCATAAGTAACAAACGGCTGTCCATCGGGACGATAAATTTCTAGTTTACCATTGGAAACCTCAAAGCGTGTGACCAAGCGAGGACTTACCCAACCTTCTATTTGCTCTATTTCTACTAATTCGTCACCAGATTTTAACCAACCTGCCAATTCATTTGTATCTGGGTCGTACAAGTAATATTCTTCCACACCATGGCGCTCATAAAACTTATATTTAGCAATCATTTCTTTAGGTGTATTACCGGGAGAGAGAATTTCAAACACCACTTGTGGCGGAATGTTATCTTCTTTCCATTGTAGGTAAGAACCTCTGTCTCCTTTTGGTCTGCCAAATACTATCATAACATCAGGCGCTCGGCGCTTATTGTTATTGCCTTCAATGGGATACCACAATAAGTCTCCTGCAACGAACACGTTAGGGTTATTGGCATACAGTAGATCAAAATTCTTTTTGACAAAAACAATTAACTCAAATTGTATGGTGTTATCTGCCATTGGCTGTCCGTCGCTTTCGGGGTATATTATGTCTTTTTGGGTTGGTGATGGTACTTGAGTGACCATTTTTGTTAGTCCTTTTGTGTAAGTGGTGTTATTAATTTTAACGAACTGCCAAGACACAGGATATCGCTTTAAATATTCGCACGACGGCGCAGGGTGGCTAGTGAATCTCTGGCTTCTCGGATTAATTGCTCAACGTTTAACGCCGTAAGCTGACCGTTCCGTTTTAAAATGCCGACACTTTGAATCGCTTTCATAATGGCAAACATATCCGCCTTACCCGCCAATGCTGTCGTGTCTACCCCTAAGCTAACCAGTACGCCAGCCGCAAGAAGCTCCCCAATCGTAGGAAAGCCGAATCCACCACGCATCTCTGTAAAGGGTGTTAGGCTAACCGATGTACCACTGTTTACCAATTGCTCAACTTCAGCACGAGTCACCACTGTTGCATGGATGTTTTGCACGTCTTTTCCCAGCAATCCTTGTTTTGACATCAGTTGAATTTCCCCTGCTTCACTAGGCGAAGAATTGGCGTGAACCGTGATCGGAAGTTCCATTTTACGTGCCATTTCCCAATCGCGACGGTACGTCTTATAGACAGAAACCTCACGCGGGGCAAATCCAAGTGACAGTAAATTATTTTTAGAGTCTGTAATCCATTCGCGTTGTAAACTGGCAATACTGCCAAAGTGAGTGGCTTCTTCTGACGGCTGACCTTGATAGTAGCCATCAGAGAAACGGGCGCGAATGCCCGCGTTTGTTAGCGCACGCATAGCCGCTTGTGCGTAATCCAGGGTGCGAACATTGTGATTAAAGTCGTGTACTGTAGTGATTCCTGAAAATAGTGCTTCAGCCGTAGCAAACCGCACTGCTTGATACATATCCTCTGGTGTATACGCTTTGCCCAGAAGCTTGGAGATGGGAAAGTAACCGCGCTCTTTTGTGTCGCCGGACAAACTACGTAACAAGGAAGTCCACAGATGCCAGTGAGTATCAATCAAACCCGGTAAGACAATCATGTTTCGTCCTTCAATATTCTCCGCCATTGGAGCAACCAACTTAGTTCCAACGGCAACGATTTCGCCGTTACGCACATGCACGTCACCATTCGCCAAGTCTCCGAGTGCCGAATCCATCGTCATTACGTAAGCATTCCGCACCACGAACTCGCCGCAACCGGGCAAACGTCCCGCTGATTGTGTGCCGATCGCTGGGGCTGCTAATATCCCTGTCATGCCAAGCGATCCCAGTGCCGTCGCTCCTCTCAAAAACTCACGTCTGTTAATTCTGCTTCGTTCTTTCATCGGTCGCCTGCTGCCTCATTCAGTACAAATGCTGTTTTCATTCCAGTGTGAAACCCAGAGGCAGCTAGTTTCTTGCAAATTCTTCTAATTTTCGCCTTTGTTCTCACTGATTTTTCAGAAATCCTTTGGGCGTTACCCCTATCGCCATGAGTGAATTTAAAATTATTTGTGAGCACAATTCAAGTCCTTCTAGTTTGAAGTTTCTGCAACAGAAAATTTCTGAATATAACTTTTCCAAGGTGGGTCAGTATAAGTACGAACCATTAACGATTTTTCTACGCGACCAAGATAACCAAATTGTCGGTGGTATTGATGGGATAATTGGTCTAGGATAGTTGCATATAGCTAGTTTATGGGTTACAGATAATATTCGTGGTACTGGCTATGGTACGAAATTGATCACTACAATAGAGCAACAAGCCATATCCAGAGCTTGCCATAGTGCTTATGTTTTTACATATGACTTTCAAGCGCATAGACTCAAGTGGCATTTGCAGTTTGCTTACAGCAACTGTTTTCTACAATCATTTGGTCTGATATTGCATGAACACCTGCGCTCGTACCACCAATGACGAAACCTGGCTCTTGATATCGTTGATACAAAAGCTGTTCGAGTTCGGTATCTTTCAGTTTTCTACAGACGCCCTCGTGTACTCCACCAGTCAAAAATACTCCAGTTGACGATGGAAGAATGTAAAAATTATTATTCGAGGAGATAGCGCCTATGCTAGGGAAGATATGATAACTTCCCACAAAAGATATAAAGTGGAGCATAGCAGTATCCTCATATCTTCAAGTAAGCCGCAGCTACAATACTCATTCTTTTGTCTTCACCAGCTATAACTTCATGCAAAAGGGGCTTAATGTCAAGAGCAGGAATTCCCCCAAAATACTCCTGAAACTGAAAGCCTGTATAAATGAGTATTTCTCCAATATCAAGAGTTAATGGTTGAGGGGTAGCACTATTGCTTGGTTGAATTCTTAACCCTGATGCAGGTCCAACAATATTTTGGATAAAGCCTTTGTCTCGATGTATACCTAGCATCACCTTATCTCGATAATATGTAGATCCAACCTGAAGAATAAGGGATGGCACCTTGTTGGGTTGTAAATAGATAATTAAGTTTTCCAGAAGTGGTTTAAGGATATGGCGATCTATAAAGCCAGCTATCTCATAGCCTTGTTCATGAGGTAATTCATCAAAGTTATCTTTCCAGCTTGGCTCTAATCCATTCTCAGGAATAAAGAAGTTATCACGTTCATTGGAATAGAAATTTCGAGAGTGATAGTACTCAAGTGGGAACTTTTTGCCTTCATATTCATCCTGATATATGTCTTTAGGCCAATAGCCACAACGATATCCCGATACTCTTAGATCTTTAGGTTGATCTGATTTGAACAAAAGTCTTTCTTGGGTTGGTCGCTCAAAAAACTTCCTCATTGCTTTGTGGAAGAAGACTATATTTTGGTGAAACCTCTCCAGTTCACTTGATTCCAAGGTTGTGTCAAGACAATCCTGTCTCAGGATAAAGTAGCCTTGCTTAACAAATTGCTGAAAGTTCATGCTGCTCACACTCTATTACTTGCTGACACTACAAGATTGAACATTGAGATCGATTTCAATCTTACATACAAGATATACCGTCTCCCACTTGATCGCTTTTAGGGTAAAGTTCCTGGGCAATTGCACAACTTGTACGACTAATAAAAATAGCTAGTATAATGAATAATACTAAGCAAAAAGTTGCAAAAAACCATCCTAATTGTACATTTAAAATAAAGTCTTGAAGTTTAAAATAAATATCTGAAATAAGTGGCACATATAAAAGTATTTTGGAATGAGCAAGGAGATTTAGTGCAGTATGCACTTCCTTGCCCTGATTTGTCACAAACTGTAAAAACTGAAGTTTAGACTAAAAGTCGGTAGTCACTCCCATAACAGTTCAAATGTACTAAAAGAGGGAACTTGAGTACAGGTATAAAAAAGCGAAGAGGAGTCTGTGGTTGTTGCATGCAACCAGGCAACGTTCGCTCTTCAGTATTGAGGATGGTCGAGCGCGATCGCGTGGGAGGATCGCGCTCTGGGCTGTTTTGCCATCTACTGTTGAGGTGGAAAAGAATATAGTCAAAACTCCAGTTAGACTAAACTCTAGATGTAAAGGAAAAAAGGGGGTCTGATTGAATACAGTCACCCTTTTGGCAGAAGCTGAAAGAATAACTACAAACTTTCACCTGCCAATATGAAACTAGCCAAACTCCAAGAATTACGCCCGTGCAGTATACGGGCATTTAGGCAAAGCCCATGATGCCACCTTTGAGCTAACCGATGCTATATTGCTAACCCGTAACGCATACAGTTTGGCAGATCTATCCCTGTCTCCGGTTTTTCGACGCAAATGGCCCAGCAATTGAGAGCGTTACAAGATAGCAGACTACAACGACAGAAATTGATGCAGTTGTATATCAAACAGATGCCAACACAAGGACGTCCCTTGTTAGCAGTTGACCAGTTCGTAAAAGGGACTGGGGACTGGGGATTGGGGATTGGGGATTGGGTAATAAAGCGCGAAAAATTATGGTGTTCGGTATTACCCTGACAAATTTTGCAGCATTTCCCCAGTACCCAGTACCAAGTACCACTACAGGCGTGCGCCCATTCATCCCACACCAACGTAGACGGGCAGGTGTGGGCAATAAGACCGCGACTTGGTATTAACAAGCGACGTTTTGTCAACTTACTTTTGGTAGTTGTTCAAGTTTAGTTTCATGGCGTACTCTCGGGTTTACTAGCAGTAAGGTTTTTATCATGCAATATAATGCACCTGAACGGAAAACATCTGAAGAAGAACGTTTCCACGATGACTATTATTCTTATTTTGAGTCGCCTGAAAACATTTCTCGGTATACACCAACAGCTAGTTTTCTAGATAACGCTTTTAAAAAAGAGCCGTTTTCTCTATTGGATTTAGGATGCGGTAACGCAGCTTTATGCAAATATTTACCTGACCGATGTAAATACCTGGGAGTTGATCACTCTGAATCTGCTATTGAATACTGTTTAAAACTTTACCCAAATAGAAAGTTTGTTGCAAAAGATCTAAATATTTTCTTGGGTGAAATTGCTGCTCAGAATAAAAAATTTGATACAGTTGTTATGGCAGGGCTACTATTTCACAGCGTTGATAAAGAAACCCTAGAGCAAAAAGATGATCAAGAAATTATTGAGTTCTGCCTAAATAAAATACTAAGTGATAAAGGATATCTCGTCATCATCGTACCTTTTTGCTATGGTGACCATCCGTCTCACACTCTGTTTGTTCGCGCAGAGGTTCTGCAAAAATTAGTAGAAAAAATGCTAAAAATTGCTAAAGCAAAAATTGTTCACGAGAATATATCTCTACAAATTGGCTTGCATGAAAGGGTTCGACAGCAGAAGGCGACACCTGACTGGTTTGTTTTCGATAGCCATGCAGATTATTCGAGTATATTTGTGGGAACATATATGGCAAGTTGGACATTTATAGCCTCGCCAAATTAAGAGGATGTTTGAAAAGTCGCAATTGAGTAAAAAAGCTATCAGGGCGTAAGCTGTTAATTAAGTAAAGACAACAGCACCACGCTCGATACCATGAGTAAATCATACTCCACCAACCTCACCCAAGAGCTTTTGTGTACTGATGGAACCCTTAATTCCAGCAACAAAAGCTGGTGCTCGTCCGAGAGAAGTAGATGTTTGGGAGATTCTCAACGCTATTTTTTACGTTCTGTGTGAAGGGTAGATGCTGGTTTTGACGGCAACCCATTTATGCATTGGGTGATGGATTTTTGTCAATGCGTAAATCCTAACACTCACCTGAGCAGTACTGACTCCTCCGAGCTAACAATTCATCTATATAATTCTTCTCCTTTGCCCCTTCCCCCCTCCACCCTCCTGCTCCCTGCTCCCTCTTACCGATGAAGAAATTTTTAACTTTTTGCTTTTTAACTTTTGCGTTAGTTGTGCTATTTACTAGCTGTAAGTATACATCAGATAGTAGCAGTGGTGGTGATATTGTGGTTGCTTCCAAAGGTTTTACTGAACAAGATATTTTAAGCGAACTATTGGCACAACAGATCGAACAAGTAACTTATTTAAAAGTTAATCGCCGTCGCTTTACTAGCGCATTAATCACTCATCAAGCGCTCGCTAGTGGCAAAATTGATAGTTATATTGAGTATACAGGCACAGCTTTTACTGTTATACTAAAACAAAAAGTAATTAACGATGCAAAGATAGTCTATGCAAGGGTCAAACAAGGTTATGCAAAAAAATTCAATTTAGAAGTGATGAAACCGTTGGGCTTTGAAAATACTTATGCCATGGTCATACGCGGTGAAGATGCAAAGCGTTACAATATCCAAACTCTTTCCGACGCGGCTAAGTATGCTTCTAAGTGGCGTGGCGGTTTCAACTACGAATTTATGGAAAGAGAAGATGGTTTTCCTGGATTGGCTAAAACTTACGGGTTACATTTTGGTCAATCTCCTCGCACTATGGAGTCGGGACTAATATACCGCGCACTCCTGCAAAAGGAGGTAGACTTGATAAATGGTAACTCCACAGACGGGCAAATTTCTCGCTTGGGTTTGGCTGTGCTAAAGGATAATTTGCACTATTTTCCACCATACGAAGCAACGCCGATTGTACGTAAAGAAACTTTGAAAAAATATCCAAAATTAAAGCAAGCGATCGCCCAACTTATCGGACAGATTTCAGCAGACGAAATGCAACAACTTAATTCTTTAGTTGAAGGCGAGTTACGTGATGTAAAAGATGTTGTACGCGAGTTTCGCCTTGCGAAGGGTTTAGCTGTCAGGGCAAACGCATTAAAATGAGCAAAGATCAGCCTTGAAAAAAATATGTATATATGCAGGCAAAAGCTGGGAAGTAATTTAACCTGAGTTCTGGATAAGGAAAGGGACAGGTAGTAAGCTGAAAAGAACATGATGATTCAGCAACCTGCCCTATGTTTAGTTTAGAAGCTTTGTTTTGCGATGTAGATGATTTCTGTATAGCGTTTGAACCACAATGGCGCAATTCGCTATTAAATCACAGAGGAATAAAACGTATTCGTGCGAAAAGTCTATGTTTGAGTGAAATAATGACAATACTGATTGCTTTTCATTAAAATCATTACCGCAATTTCAAGCATTTTTATTTGGAGCACGTGAAACAGCAATGGAATAGTGCTTTTCCCGCACTCCCTTCATATCAAAGTTTTATTGAATGGATACCATCAACAATAATACCTTTGTGTGTCTATTTGAAGCATTGTTTTGGGCAATGTACGGGTATTAGTTTTATTGATTCAACTTGCCTAAAAGTCTGCCATAATCTTCGCATTTCTCAGCATCGAGCGGCGTGCCGAAGAATGAAATAGCCCTGGTATTACCCAACTGCAAACCCATCAAATTGCCGCATAAATGGTGAGTGATAAGCTAGTACAATATCTTGATTAGGCACACCTTGCGACACTAAATCATTTGCAACTCCCACTTCTGTACCTCGGCATTTGGGTCAAATACAATATTGTATACATTTCAATTGGAGAGTGAGATCAAGAGTAGTTCGCTTTCACTAGTGGCAAGAAACATTTGATAGATTGGATGTGTCTCTTTTTCTACATTCTTCAAAAACTCACCGATGTCTGAATCTGCCCAAGGTATTCCAGGGATACCCGATCTAACGCACCCTGCTGAACTGCTCCAATTTGGAAACCAAATACTTAAGGCTTCATTGTTGATAGTGCTGCTGGTGATAGCTTTGGGAGTTGTGATCGCTCTATTAAATTTTTCCCTCCGTCGCCATCAGCCAGAGCAAAAGGTGATAGTTGGCGAATGGGCAGTTCATTACTCACAATTACTGAGGGGATTGCAGCATTTAACCCTAGTATTAGTTCTGCTGGTGGGCGGATTTTTTCTATGTTCAACTTTGAGCAATCGGTATCACCACTGGGAACAGGCTAAGGTAGCTCAAGTCGCACAGAGTGTTGCTGGTGACAAGCTAGAACAACCTGCACCTCAAGTGCGCTACGTTGTTAAAGAACCCTATACATACACCACTCAAATAAATGGTAAGCTAGTTAAATACACTGGCAGGCGAGATATAAACCGCTACCTAACATTAGCAGGTTCGCTGATTCAAGTACAACTCGACCAAAGTACCGATGTTCAAGGTCGCAGCGCGGTTTATCGTGTTGATTACACTGCTGACTACAAAATTGTTAATACACTTCAAAATATCGACAATTTCTTCTTTTCTGCACCGCCGCCTAACGGCTACACGCTACTTTCTAGTTACAAAGTAGAGCGCTCAGGTGCTAGCATAGCAAAAATACCGGATGACTATAACTTTGGATTTCGCCTGCAACCAGGGCAAGAAACCACCTTGCGAGTTTCCTACAAAGCTCAAGGAGGACCGCGTTGGGTTTATAGCACTTCAGGACAGTTGCTCTCTAACTTCCGCCTAACGGCAATTGCTAACTTTCCCAATGCCGATTTTGCCAGTGGTATTATACCTAATGAGATTAAAAGTAACAAACAAAGCACCCAATTTACTTGGGTATTTAACGATAATGTTTCTGTGAAAAACCCATTTGGAGTGTTCACCAATACGAATCCGATTCAGAACACAGGTATCCTTCCCCGTCTACTATTGCTAGCACCAGCTTTATTTCTGTGGTGGATATTATTACTGTATTTATCGCTACCAATAAGTTTTAAGAATGTGGCGATCGCAGGTGCTATCTTCTTTGCCTGTCTGTTGACTTTAACTTATCTTAGCCGCGTCATGAGTCCTCATCTAGCTTGGATTGCCATTTCTTTCATATTACTATCTTTAGCATGGGGGTTAGGAAAAAATCAGAGTACATCTCTAGCTGCGATCATCTGTACTATTACTGGGGCTGTACTGCCAGTTTTTGGATTATTAATCCCAATAAGTGGACTTACCCTCAGCCTCGCGGGTCTTCTTTCCGCTGTTTGGCTAGCAGTTCGTCATTTGTATAATTTATACAGAGTATAGTAACTGCTGAGAGCAAAAGAATAAAAACTTTTTGTGCATTTGCACAATTGCAATTGGTAAAAGGAAAAAATTATTTGTGCAAATGCCCAATGAACTAGAGGTAGGTACTCAGTAATCTTAAGACAGTCGCCTTGAGGTTAAATGTGTGGTCGAAAGAAAACTACTCACAGAGCTACCAATAGCTCGCATAGCCATAGTGCGATCGCTTCCCGGATTGGGCGATTTACTTTGTGCTGTACCAGCTTGGCGGGCATTAAGAGCAGCTTTTCCTCAAGCTCAAATCACCTTAATTGGTATGCCTTGGGCGCGTTCTTTTGTGGAACGCTTCAACCACTACCTTGATGAATTTTTAGAATTTCCTGGATATCCAGGGATACCTGAAATCTCACCACCCCACAAACTACCTGAGTTTTTGACTAGTGTCCAGCAGCAACGCTTTGACTTAGCATTGCAAATGCACGGCAGTGGCATCGTCAGCAATACCTTTACCACAATGCTCGGTGCTTCTGTCAATGCTGGTTTTTATCTACCCGGTAATTACGAACCTGATCCAGATTACTTCTTACCATACCCAACCAACGAACCAGAAGTATGGCGTCACTTGCGCCTGATTGAATATTTGGGAATTCCACTTCAAGGCGACGAATTAGAATTTCCCTTAACACTAGAGGACTTTTCGTCATTGCAAAATATTGATGAAGCAAGCAGTCTACGAAAAGGCGAGTATGTATGCGTACATCCTGGTGCAAGTGTACCAGAAAAATGTTGGTCGGTAGAAAAGTTTGCGGCGATCGCTGATGCAATTGCTGAACGTGGTTTTCAAATTGTGCTTACTGGCACAGCACCAGAAGCAAATTTAACGCAAACGCTTGCTGCTATGATGCGCACAAAGCCAATTAATTTGGCGGGACGTACTAGCTTAGGTGCAATGGCTGCCCTTTTAAGTAGTACTGCATTACTAGTTTGTAATGATACCGGAGTTTCACATTTAGCGGCTGCTTTACGGGTTAAGAGTATTGTCATTTTTACTAATTCTGAGTTACATCGTTGGGCACCCCTAAATCGCGATCTTCATCGGGTTTTGTGTTCTGATTCTGTTGTAATCGGAACCGCAGAGGCGCGGAGGACGCAGAGAGAAATGGTAATGGCTCATGTGGAAGAACTACTGACCAAGGAGGTAGTTAATGTTACATGATGATTGGCAAGGTGTGGGCGGGGTGTTGGTTATGCAGTTGGGTAGTCAGGAGGATTTATGGTTGACAATTCCAGCACTAAAAAGATTGCGCCAGTTGCTTCCCAATGCTGCTATTACGTTGATGGTTTCTGCGGATGGCAACCAAATAGATTTACAGATGCCTTGGGTAGATGAGGTGTTGGTGTATGAAGGTGCTGGAAAAATTTTTGTCAATGCTGAGTGTGAGTTAGCTTTGATTTCTCAGCTTCGTCAATGTGCTTTTGATGCGGCTGTAATTTTTTCTAACGCTAAAGAGTCACCCTACCCCCTAGCTTATATGTGCTATTTGGCTGGAATTCCTATACGGATCGGTCAATCACAAGAGTTCGGCGGTGGTGTACTTTCGCATTGGGTGAAGCCACTTGCACAAACGCATTCAGCAGATCAATACCTTTCATTAGTAGAGTCAGCGTTTGAAAACAGTAAATCTGCTCAAACATCCTGTGTATAAAACGGGGATAAACACAAATAAGTAAGTAGGTAAAATTAAACTCTACGTTCGTAGTAAGCGCTTTAGCGCTCAAGGCGTGGGTTACAAGGGCTGAAGCCCTTACTACTAACTTTCATTTATTTACGCCTACCTACTTAAATCTACTTTATCTGCGTGCATCTGTGTGCATCTGCGGTTCAAAAATAAATCATATCAAACATGCGACCATTACGTATTCTTACTTGGCACATTCACGGTAGCTATCTCTACTATTTAACTCAGAGCCACCATCAATTTTATCTTCCGGTCAAACCAGGACTACCGGAAGGTTATGGTGGTCGTATAGGTAGCTTTTCTTGGTCAGATAATGTTTATGATGTTCCCGCCCAAGAAGTCAAAAATCTTGAGTTTGACTGTATTTTGTTTCAGTCACGCAAGAATTACCTTGAAGATCAATACGAGATTCTTTCCGAGTCACAGCGACGACTACCGCGTATTTATTTAGAACACGATCCACCAAGGGAACATCCCACCGACACGCGCCATGTTGTTGATGATCCGTCGGTGCTGCTGGTTCATGTGACACACTTTAATCAATTGATGTGGGATAGTAATCGCACCCCGACTTGTGTAATTGAACATGGTGTAGTTGTTGATGATGTTCGCTACACAGGTGAACTAGAACGGGGACTAGTGGTGGTTAATGGTTTGCGATCGCGTGGGCGTCGTTTAGGTGTAGATGTATTTGAACGTGTTCGACAACAAATTCCTCTAGATTTAGTCGGTATGCATGCTGAAAAACTTGGTGGAATAGGTGAAATCCCGCATCATCAATTACCAGCATTTGCCTCACGTTATCGCTTTTTCTTCAATCCCATCCGCTATACCAGTTTAGGACTTGCTGTCTGTGAAGCGATGATGGTAGGATTACCAATTATTGGACTGGCAACTACAGAAATGGTTACGGTAGTGGAAAACGGCATTTCTGGTTATGTAAATACTGATATTGAAAAGCTTATTTTCCATATGCGCGAACTTTTAGACTATCCCGCGCAAGCACAAAAACTTAGTCAAGGTGCGCTATTAACAGCAAAAAAACGCTTTAATATCCAAAGATTTACTCAAGATTGGGACGAAGCGTTTAAATCCGTTACTGACATTCAAAATTTAGGTACAGACGTTCAATACTCAGGTACAGACGTTCCACCGGAACGTCTCTACAGCACTTTATGAAAAACATTGCCTTAATTAGTGAACACGCTTCACCGCTTGGCACTTTTGGCGGTGCAGATAGTGGCGGACAAAATGTTTATGTAGGACAGCTAGCTAAACATCTAGCGGCTTTAGGTTACAAAGTTGATGTTTTTACTCGGCGGGATAACGATGAATTGCCAGAAATAATTGATTGGATGGATGGCGTTCGCATTGTTAACGTCCCTGCCGGTCCTCCTATATACGTGCGCAAAGAAGACATGTTGCCGTATATGGAAGATTTTACAGCATATGTACTACGTTTTTGTCAATCCCCTTCTTCTAATTCTTGTGGGACGGGCAGGATGCCCGTCCATCAACAAGCACAGTACGATTTAATCCACGCTAATTTCTGGATGTCAGCATTAGTGGCAGCGGATATAAAACGGCTACTGGGTATTCCTTTTGTGGTTACGTTTCATGCTCTCGGTCGTGTGCGTCGCTTTTGGCATGGCAAGGCAGATGAATTTCCTGATGAGCGATTTACGATTGAAGACCGTATTGTTACAGAAGCTGACCATATTATTGCTGAATGTCCCCAGGATGAGGAAGATTTACTAGGTCTTTACCACGCTAAAAAAGAGAAAATTACGATTATTCCCTGTGGTTTTGATGGGGCTGAGTTTTGGCAAGTTAAGCAAAGTACCGCACGCAAAATGCTTGGTTTGCCACCTAATGAGCCGCTCATCCTACAGTTAGGACGTTTAGTGCCACGTAAAGGTATTGATAGTGTGATTCGTGGCTTTGGGCGTTTGCTCCAAGACTATCACATTCCAGCAAAACTTTTAATTGTCGGTGGTGAATCAGAAGAACCAGACCCGAAGCTTACACCAGAAATCAGTCGTTTGCAAGCTATTGCTTCTCAAGAAGGGGTAGATTCCCAGGTAAAATTTATTGGTCGGCGCTGTCGGGAGTTACTGAAATATTATTACAGTGCGGCTGATGTGTTTGTCACGACGCCCTGGTATGAACCGTTTGGAATTACGCCTTTGGAGGCGATGGCTTGTGGAACTCCTGTAATTGGTTCTAATGTCGGTGGAATTAAATTTACTGTCAAAGATGGTGAAACTGGGTATCTTGTACCACCAAACGATCCAAATGCAGTCGCCGCAAAAATTGCCCATCTCTACCAAAATCCCCAACTCCGTGAAGTCTTTAGTCGTCAAGCAATACAACGCACCAAAAACTTTTTTACCTGGAAACAAGTTACCAGTGCTGTTGCTCAACTCTACGAAAAAGTATTGAACGAAACCACACAAACAGACAATTTCTCACCAACTCACAAACTCACAAACTCACAAACTCTCTCTTCCCTCAGCATTATCGATCAAAACTTCACAGCAGCAATTACGGCGTTGGAAGAATCGCGAAAAATAGCACCAGCAATAATGGAAGCAGCAAAGACAATTAGCAGTTGCTTTGCTCTATCGGGTAAGGTGCTTGTTTGTGGTAATGGTGGTAGTGCCGCAGATGCTCAACACTTTGCCGCAGAATTTGTTGGCAAATTTCGCCAATCAAAACGGGCGGGGCTTCCAGTAATAGCTTTAACAGCAGACACAGCTTTTTTGAGTGCTTGGGCGAATGATGTTGGCTATGAGTACGTTTTTTCCCGACAAGTAGAAACATTTGCCGAACCAGGAGATTTGTTACTAGGTATTAGTACGAGTGGACGATCGCGCAATGTGATTGAAGCGTTCAAAACTGCCCGCAAAAACTACATCAAAACTATTGCCTTACTTGGTGGCGATGGTGGAGAATTGCGATCGCTAGCAGATTTAGCAGTAGTTGTTCCGACAACTGATACCCAACGCATTCAAGAAGTACAACATTTTATACTGCATCTTTTGTGTGAATTGGTTGAGATGGGAATGGAGAAGAGCGAATTGTTAATGGTTAATAAAGCTAATAACCATCAACCATCAACAATTAACAACTTTATTTTCCTGGAGTGAAATTATGGCAGAACTCAAAGGCACGGTAGTATTAGTTACAGGTGGAGGACGCGGACTAGGTGAAGCTGTCTGTCACACTTTATCTTCAGCAGGTGCTAGCATTGTTGTCGCTGAAATACGAGAAGACTTAGCCCATAAGGTAAGTGGGGAAATTCAAGCTAATGGCTTTCCCGCCATGCCTTTAGTGCTAGATGTTACTAATGAAGAGCAAGCAGAAACTGCGATCAATAAGATTGTTTCTGAGTATGGACGCTTGGATGCTTTAATTAATAATGCAGGTACAGATGTAACTCTTTCCATAGAAGAGCTATCAATTCAAGATTGGGATCGAATTTTGGCTGTTAACTTACGCGCTCCCTTTATCTTGTCAAAATTCGCTTTACCTGTAATGAAACAACAAAGAAGCGGTCACATTATTAATATTACCTCTACCGCAGCAAAACGTGCCTGGGCAAATGCTTCGGCTTATCATGCTAGCAAGTGGGGACTGTTAGGTTTCAGTCATGCCTTACATGTAGAAGCGCGTCCTTATAATGTCAAAGTTACAGCTTTAGTTGCAGGTGGGATGCAAACCCCATTTCTACTCGACAGATTTCCCGATATTGATGTGAGCAAGTTACAAGACCCTAAGAACGTAGCAGCAACTATTCGCTTTTTGCTATCAACACCTGAAGGAACAGTCATTCCAGAAATGATGGTACTACCAATGGGTGAAAGTTCATGGCCCTAATGAGAGCGGTATTTTTAGATAAGGACGGAACTTTAATTGAGAACGTGCCGTACAATGTTGACATACAACATATTAAGCTGACGCAAGGTGCAATTGAGGGATTGCGCCTGCTGGAGAAAGCTGGGTACAAGTTAATTGTGATTACTAACCAATCGGGTGTGGCTCGTGGTTATTTTCCAGAGTCGGCTCTGCTAGCAGTGGAGAATCACTTGCGTCAAGTATTGGCAGATGAAGGAATTTCTTTAACTGATTTTTACTACTGTCCTCATCACCCTAAAGGTATCATGGCAGAATTGGCAATAACTTGTGATTGTCGCAAACCTGCACCAGGGATGCTTTTGCGTGCAGCTTGCCAACATAATATTGATTTGGAAAATTCTTGGTTTATTGGCGATATCCTAAATGATGTGGAAGCAGGACGCCGTGCAGGGTGTAAAACAATTTTAATCGATAATGGTAATGAGACTGAGTGGCAACTATCTGCCTTAAGAACCCCAGATTACACGGTTAGCGATCTTGCAGCAGCAGCACAAGCGATCATTTCTACAAAAATATTTCCTAGAGACGTTCCGCCGGAACGTCTGTACCAATAAATTAGGAGGATATCAGTGAAATCTGAATTGGCACTGCTAGATACTATTGCTAATCTGAAAGTTATTGTCATCGGTGAGGCGATGCTTGATGGCTACATATCTGGTAAAAGCGATCGCCTTTGCCCAGAAGCCCCAGTGCCAGTTGTGACAGTCAACAATCGTTTGTATGTCCCCGGTGGTGCAGCTAATACCGCCCTCAATGTCCAAAGTCTCGGTGGCAATGTAAAATTTCTGTCAGTTATTGGAGATGACTGGGAGGGTTCTCAATTACGACAAGCGCTTTTAGATCGTGGGGTTTCCACAGAATACATCCTTTCGCAACCAGATCGACAGACGCTCACTAAGCAACGGGTGATGGCTGCAGGACAAATATTGGTAAGATTTGACTCTGGCACTACAGATCCAATAGGCGATCGCACAGAGCAATTGCTAATTGACAAACTGAAGCTTCTATTTTCTGAATGTGATGCGGTAATTGTCTCAGATTACGCCTATGGTATCTTGACAAAAAATGTAATTAATGAATTAGCGCAACTCCAGCATAGCAATCCCCGCGTCTTAGTTGTTGACTCAAAAAACCTTACCGCCTATAGTCACCTGGGCGCTACTGCAGTCAAACCTAACTATGAGCAAGTTGTGCAGTTGATCCCCAACCCCTCCTTGCCCAACCCCTCCTTGCCCCCCCTTCATAAGGGGGGGTTGAGCAACCCCCTCATGCCCCCCCTTCATAAGGGGGGGTTGGGGGGGTTTCGTGCAAACCAAATCGCACCTTACGGAGAAAAGCTACTGGATATTACAGGTGCGAAAATTGCTGCTGTCACCTTGGATGCTGAAGGAGCAATAATCTTTGAACGCTCACGCTCACCGCACCGTACCTATGCCCAACCGACAATCCAATCGCGCACCACAGGTGCAGGAGATACATTCACCAGCGCCCTAACCCTTGCCCTAGCTGCGGGTGCGACAACAGCACTAGCAGCCGATTTCGCCGCTGCTGCCGCTGCTGTAGTTGTAGCAAAAGACGGTACTACCGCTTGTTCAACTGAAGAACTACGACAGTTTCTCTCTCCCTCTCAAAAATACATCCCCAACTGCAACGAACTTGTCTCCCGTATCACCGCCTACCGCAATGCTCAACAGAAAATAGTCTTCACCAACGGTTGTTTTGATATCCTTCACCCTGGGCACGTCTGGTATCTTCAACAAGCCAAAGCATTAGGAGATATTTTGATCATCGGTGTTAATTCAGACGACAGTATCCGCCGAATCAAAGGATCAACTCGCCCGATTAACCCCTTAGAGGATCGTCTTCAAGTACTCGAAGGACTAGGTTGTGTTAACCATCTCGTTGCTTTTGACGAAGACACTCCATGCAACCTAATTAGTTTAATTTGCCCCGATATTTATGTCAAAGGTGGTGATTACACCAGAGAAACTTTACCAGAAGCACCTTTAGTAGAACAATTTGGCGGTGTAGTTGAAATTTTACCATTTGTGGAAAACCGTTCTACCACCCGCATAATTGAGCGCATCAACAAGTTAAATCTCTTGTAAAAGGGATTGAGGACTGGAGATTGGGGACTGGAGATTGGGTAGTATAATGAGGAACTAATTATTTTTTTAAGTAATGACCAAAATATTAAATATAATAAAACTTATAGAATGCGCTGTAATGATGATGTTTTTTGGTTTAAAGAATAAGTACTTTAGACTTAACAATAAAAATTATCAATACAAGAGATTTCATTCCCAATTTGGAGAAGATAGATATATTGTTAAAAACATAGAAATACCACACAAAGGAGTATTTGTTGATATCGGCGCAGGACACCCAATTTATCTTTCAAATACTTACTTTTTTGAAAAAAATGAATGGCAAGGAGTTTGTATTGACGCTGATATTAATCAGGTAAAAGTTTTAAAAGGAGAAAGAGCAAACGTAGAATGGGCAGCAATTGCTGCTGAAGAAGGAAAAATAAAATTTTTGCCTGCTTTTGTTCCTGAATTGTCAACTACTATGGAAAAGGATGAATATGGAAGACTAATTAAATTTCAATTTAAAGATGCTGTAAATGTGCCATCATTTAAGCTAGAAACTATATTGGAAAAATATAATATTGGAATTATAGACATCTTAGACATAGATGTTGAAGGAACTGAATTAGAAGTATGGAAAACATTTGATTACGCAAAGCATAAGCCCAAAATTGTAATTATTGAATATTACTCATTAGGTTTAGCTGATAATTCAGCTAAAATAAAAGATTTTTTTGCCAACCTACCCTATCAACTTGTTCATACCACTTGTGCAAATTTCATTTTCGTTAATAACGACAGATGACTAACTGGAACTCTGCTGAAAATATCTTGTGTATTAGACTCGACACGATTGGTGACGTGTTGATGACTACACCAGCAATCCGTGCCTTAAAGGTATCACATCCTCGCCGTCGGATTACGCTGCTAACATCTTCTGCTGGTGCAACCACTGCTTCTTTAGTACCAGAAGTTGATGAAGTAATTGTCTATGATGCTCCTTGGCTTAAGGCAACTGCCCCCCGTCTAAATAGCCGAACTGAATATGAAATGGCTGAGCATCTACGCAGTCTCAAATTTGATGGTGCGGTGATTTTTACTGTTTACAGTCAAAATCCTTTACCATCAGCATTTCTTTGCTATTTGGCAGATATTCCCCTACGCCTAGCTCATTGCCATGAAAACCCTTACCAACTACTGTCAGACTGGGTAAAAGATCCTGAGCCAGAAAGTTGTATGCGTCATGAAGTGCGTCGTCAACTGGATTTGGTTGCCACTATTGGTTGTCATATAAATGACGAAAGAATGTTTTTGCATGTTTCAGAAAAAGCTTTATTCTTCGTTGAGGATATTTTAGAAAAATTCATAGACAAAAAGCGTCCTTGGGTGGTGATTCATCCTGGTGCAACTGCTTCTTCACGACGCTACCCTCCTGAACTATTTGCGATCGCATCTCGTCATCTAATATCAGAAAAGGGTATCCAAGTTATCTTCAGTGGTACTGAACCAGAACGAGAACTAGTTACCGACATTCAATCGGCAATAGGTGTTGCAACTAATTCCCTAGTAGGATGCCTCAACCTTGAACAATTGGCGGCACTTTTGCAACTTTCTCCCTTATTAATTTCTAATAATACAGGTCCGGTTCACATCGCTGCCGCCGTTGGTACACCAGTTGTGGATTTATACGCTCTTACTAACCCTCAGCACACTCCTTGGGGTGTTCCCAATCGTGTACTATTCCATGATGTCCCCTGTAAATACTGTTACAAGAGTATTTGCCCAGAAGGACATCACAACTGTCTACGCCTTGTTACTCCAGAATCTGTTGTAGATGCCGCTTGTGAACTACTGAGTATTTCTTCTCGTTCTCAGTCTCTGGCTCCTCGTTCCCAGGCTCTGCCTGGGAATGCCTACTCTGAGGCTCAGCCTCATCCTCATTCCCAAATGGTTTAGAGATGAACACAGAGCTAGATATCCTGATTCCTACCTATCGTCGCCCAGCAGCTTTGGCTGTCACGTTGACAAGCCTGATAGCTCAAACTTATCGTAACTTTCGCATTGTGATTTCCGATCAAACCGAAGACACAAACCCAGTGGAGAGTGGCGAAGTAAAAGCTGTATTGCGTGTGCTTCGCGCTCACAATCATGAGGTAGAAGTCCACAAACACTTGCCTCGTCTAGGAATTGCAGAACAACGGCAATTTTTACTCGATCAAGCAACAGCTCCCTATGCCCTTTTCCTTGATGACGATTTGATTCTAGAACCCTACGTGGTTGAACAAATGCTTGCCGCAATTAAGGAGGAAAGTTGTGGTTTTGTCGGAAGTGCAGTTATCGGACTCAGCTTTATTAATGATGTTCGTCCCCACGAGCAGAAAATTGAGTTTTGGGATGATTCTGTTCAACCGGAGATTGTTAAACCTGATACACCTGAGTGGGAACGCTGGCGTTTGCATAACGCTGCTAATCTTTATCATGTCGAGCAAAGCCTTGGTTTAACTCCAAGTCAGCGGCGCAAATACCGTGTTGCTTGGGTTGGTGGTTGTGTAATTTATAATACTGAAAAGTTACGCGGCATCGGTGGCTATTCTTTCTGGCAACAACTTCCACCCGAACATTGTGGTGAGGATGTTTTGGTACAACTACGGTTGATGAAATTATATGGAGGATGTGCAGTAATTCCATCAGGAGTCTATCACCAAGAGTTACCAACCACAATTATCGATCGCAGCGTACCAGCTGATAAATACGTCGGCTAATGGTTAATGGCTGACAACAATTAGCTATTAGCAATTAATAACTTTGTAATATGCAGAAAATTTTATTTGTTGAGCTATTAGGTGGAATTGGTGATGTTTTAATCGCGTTAAGTGCAATTCATGCGTTAGCGCGATCGCATCCAGAATCTGAACTTACAGTCTTAACTTTTTCACCAGGAGGGGAACTGTTAGAAACAGATCCACTAATTAAGCGGGTTGTCTATGCTAAATCTGGTAAGGCAAAACAATCAGTAGTTGAGTTACTATCACACGAACGCTTTGATTTGATTGTGTCGGATACGAATTACGACGATATTGATGTTGAAATCCAAACAAGAAACCCGGTTTTTTCAAAAAACCGGGTTTCTACAAGAGTAGTAACGAATTTGTGGCGACAACCGCCAGCGAATGAACTGGTAGGCGATCGCTTTGTCAAAATCTTACTAGCAGAAGGTTTAATTAGTCTTGATGTGATTAAACCCGCACAACTTCACCTCACTGTTGCGGAACTTGAGCAAGCGCAAAAGCTATTTAATCATGCGCGTCGTCCCTTGGTATTTTTATGTCCAGATGCCGGGATGGCAATTAAGCGTTGGTCTAATGTAAAATTTATTACTTTGGGTAAAAGTTTACTTTCTCGTTGGGGTGCTACTGTAGTTGTTCCTGTTGGTTCTGATGCAAAGCAAGTGGAAAGTATTGCTTCTGGGATTAGTGATGAGGTGCAGATTTTGCCGCGTGGAAAGTTGCGGGATTTGGCTGCAGCTTTGGCTTGCGCTGATTTGGTCGTTGGTGCTGATACTGGTCCTGTGAGGATTGCAGCCGCTGTGGATGTACCTACTATAACTTTGTTTGGTCCTTCTTGGCACGGGCGTTATGGTCAAGGAGCGCCGCATGTGAATTTGCAGGGGTATCCGGATTGTGCTGAGCGTAATATCAGTAATTTTACGGAACAGCGGTGTTGGTATGGTGGGGTGTGTCCTTTGGATAAGGGTTGGGATAGTTGTTTGGATGGGATTTCGGTTGATGAGGTGTTGGGTGTTGTGGAGGGGTTTTTGAATGCACAATGTTTTGGTAATGCGGTTGGATAATATTGGTGATGTGATTATGACGAGTCCGGCTTTACGGGCGATTAAGGAAAATTTGCCTGACTGTCGTTTGACGTTGATGGCAAGTCCGGGTGGGGCTCATGCTGCGGAGTTATTACCTTGGGTAGATGCTGTTATACCTTTGCGTGTGCTATGGCAGGATTTGGGGAGGTTGGATTTTGATCCAGGGCGGGAGTGGGATTTGGTAAGGGTTTTGCAGGATGGTAAGTTTGATGCGGCGTTTATTTTCACTAGTTTTAGTCAGAGTCCCCATCCACCAGGGTTTTTATGTTATTTGGCTGGTATTCCATTACGGGTGGGTGAGTCTAAGGAAGTGGGATGCGGGGTGTTGACGCAAGAGGTTCCGGCTGCACCGGATGAGATTCATCAGGTGCAGCGTAATTTACGGTTGATTGAAGCTGTTGGGTTTGAGGTAAGCTCGCGCAGTCTCTGTATTCAAATATCTGAAGTTGCACAACTTGAAGCTTTGTCTGTGTTGTTGGGGAGTGCGCCCAAGCGCAACTACGAACCTAATTTTGAATTTCCTCCGTATATTTTGCTGAATCCCTGGACGAGTTGTCAATCGCGTAATTATGACTCTTTTAGGTTTGCTTACGCAGCTTGTCAGTTGGCGGAAACTACCGGAATGTTGGTGGTTGTGACTGGTGTGGAGAAAGATCGTTCTAAAAGTTCATCTTTACTTACAATATTAGGTGAGTATGGAATTGACTTGATTGGTAAAACAACTTTACCGCAACTAGCTGCACTTATTGCCAATGCTAAATTAGTGCTAACTAACAATACTTCGACGATGCATATAGCTGATGCTACCCGCACACCTACAGTTGTGATGTTTGCCGGAACTGAACTAGAGTGTCAGTGGGAACCACGTAACGGTACTTCCCGCTTGCTTCGTCGCCCTACCCCATGTAGTCCATGCTATGCTTTTGAGTGTCCTTACCAATTAGAATGTCTGGATATACCACCAGAGGAAGTAGTAGCCGCAGGGCTGGAGTTGCTAGCTAACTAATAACTTATGACTGCGCTAGCTCATTCATTTTGTGAGCCAGATGTATATCGTTCATCGTAATTCCACCTGCGTCGTGAGTTATCAAATCCACTGATAATTGGTTGTATACGTTGCACCACTCTGGATGATGTCCCATTGTTTCTGCAACTAGTGCCACACTGGTCATAAATCCAAAGGCTTTTACAAAGGATGGGAACTGAAACTGACGATGGAGTTTTCCTCGCTCAATACTCCAACCTTTCAGTTCAAGCAAAGCCATATCAAGTTCACTCGTTGATAAAACGGGTAAGTTGCTCATAGTCTGACTTTAGGTAATCAAAAGGTGAAATTATAAAAATATCTCTTGTCTTGATGCTGTCTATTACACGAATGCCAATTCTAGTTTTGGATAATCCCATTAGTGTAAAGAATTGAGTTTAAATATTGCCATACACAGGAACAACTGCTCCCCTCATATCAAGAGCGGCTTCTGAAGCTAAAAAACAGATTACCTGTGCTAGAGAATCGGGTTTAACCCACTTTGAGGCATTCTCTGTATTCATTGCATCTCGATTGGTGGGAGTATCGATCACACTAGGTAAAACGATATTAGCAGTGATGTTTGCCCCTTTCGTTTCATCAGCGATCGCCTGGGTCAACGCAATTAATCCAGCTTTGGCGGCACAATAGGCTGCTAACTGTCCCCCTGGTTGTACGGCTCCCCGCGAACCTACTGTCACAATTCGTCCATAGCCGTATTGAAACATCCTTCTTAAACTGTGCTTCAACACCAGGAAAGCAAGATTCAAATTCAGTTCTAGATCAGCTTTCCACTTTTCATAAGGATATTCATGGGTTTTTCCCATCGAAAAACCACCAACTAGATGAATCAAAACATCTACCCGTTCCATCTCGTTGACTAAATTTTCCACAGCCGATTCATCTGATAAATTAGCTCTAACAAATCGAATACGGTCTAAATCGGTTACAGGGAGAACACTTTTTAATCGCTCAACGTTTCGTGCGTTAGTATAAGGAATTGTCACTGAGGTAGGTTTCTGCGCGAGAACATTAGGCGTAACACCAAGTCCTAATCCACCCGTTCCACCAGTAACTAAAACGTGATTATCTTTCAGAAATGCGGAAATTGTATTGCTCATTGAATCCTCCAAGCATCAAATCTTTAATTAAGGACACGCTTGATTATTATGCGTGTCCGCTATATCTGCAAGAGTCCCAACTTCAGCTAATTACTGTTACTTCAAACACTAACAAGTTGAGGTTCTTGGGAAATCGAGGGCAATTCAATTGCATCTCGTAAATGGGGACGGCTATACCAACTCCAATGTCCTTTGGTAACAGGCACAATATTTAACTCTGCACGCCATTCAGTTAAAGGTCGCTCTAGCCCTTCTTCAAACTTCACTGGGAGCAGTGGTTGTGCTTGCCGAGCAATTTTTACACCTTGAGAAATCAGGTCAAAATCGTATTCCAGAGCTATATCGATACCTTGGCGTTGATGCTTGTCAGAGAGGAAACTTAATAGTAATGCCACAATGTCAATAAAGGCAAAGCCAGGATAACCAATCTGACCCACAGTTACAGAAATTACACCTAATTCGCCATAGTCATCAAAACTAAAACCTGTCAAAATATGATGCAAGTCGTGGGTTTTCCGAACGCGATGAATGATGTAATCAATATCAGATTTAATCTCGCGTTTGCGATAAAAATCTGGTTGATAATTCAGCGCACTTAGAACTTTTGCATAAGTCCATCCTAGAGAATCTTTCGGCATTTGCAACAAGGCATCTAAATCAAATTCTTTTCCCATATAACGTTCTTCTAGCATTTGTGCAGAAGCTGGGTGTTGACGCACAGCTTGCAAACATTTTTGCATTTTTTCACTATCACTTAGTGCATCTTCAATATCGAAAACATTTTCTGTGTCAGTGAGTCCGCCAACCACCATATCGACTAGTGTCAAGAGTTGATTGACGTTTTCTGAAGTTGCTAATTCGCTGATATATTTGAAACCCATGATGTCTATCTCCTTGCGTTTGCTTGTCTTTGGTTGATAGTTTCATCTTAGTTTGCCTAATTAAGGTAAATCTAGAGGCTTTTCTTGATATAAATCAAATTTGACAAATATCAAAAATAGCAGTTCTTCAAAATAATGTTGAATTTTGAAGCCTTGAAGAAGGCGGATGGCAGAAGGGACGATTGGATAGGGATTCAAACCCCAACCAATCGAAGACACTGTACGGACAGTGGAGTCTTAGACCGGATTGAGCAAGGCACAAGGGCTTTCTTGAGAATTAGTTAGAAAGTTTACGCAGTTGCCATCTGCCTCCAGCATGGCTACCTTCTTTAATTGAATTCAAATTTTTATTTTTTAAATAATTACTGATACTTTTACTGATATATTAGAATTAGTTTCGTAACCGTTGACGATGACGATATTTAGCGCGAATCCGGCTTAGTGTTTCTTGAGTTACACCTAAATACGATGCTAAATGTCCTAACTTGACTCGATTGAGAATATCTGCATGTTGTTGCAGTAAATGAGCGTAACGCTCTGATGCTGTTTGAGATTGAAGTGAAAAGAAATGCTCTTCTAATTGAATATAATAACTTTCGATGGATAACCGACCCAGCCTATTCCATACTGAATCTTTGTTATAAAGATATTGTAGACTGTCATAACTAATCGTTACTAATTTGCAGTCAGACATTAAAACAATACTTTCTTTACTGGGTTTTCTAGAAATAAAGCTATAAAAAGAATTAATAAAATCACCCTCAAATCTAAAACCGGAAGTTATTTCTTTATCATCTTGGTGATAATAATATCTAACTGCGCCTTCAACAAGAAAATGTAGGTGATTGCAGATATGTCCTTGTTCCAGTAATATTGAATCTTTGGGAAGTTCTTGTGGTGTTGTCACTCTTTTAAGATCTTCGCGCTGCTGTTCACTAAGTACAACAAGCTGATCTAGCGCTTGAAACATTTTTTCGTACATTTTTGGGCTGATTGTATTAATATATAAGGATTTGCAATTATTCTCCCTTTTTCCTGTATTTTTGCAAACTAAGAGTAAATCCTGTAGTGTCTACTTTTAATAGCCCGACTGAGCAGCAGCTATGTTCAACCAAGGCTCTCAAAAGGCTTTGAGAGCCTTGCTTTCATATCCAGAGAAAGCATTTTTGTATGTTGGGATAGTTGCTACTATACTTTTCGGAATTCTTGATTATTTATACAGAAGAGTTCAACCTTTACTACCACTCATACTCTAGTTCTCCTCGCTCGATTTTGTCAAGTACAATGACTTGAAGACAGTAATACCATTTCTCCAAAAGCTGGCTACAAAAGATCCCTTCTTGCCCCCCTTTTAAGCTATCCATTAGTCACATCTTTCTTAACAAAACTAAAAAAGACTTAAAACAATACGGAAAGCATTGATAGGTATAGTTTTGGGAGAAAAAAGGAGTTGTGGGTGAGGGGAGAAGATGCAAAAGTAGGCAGAGTTAGAATTGCAACAAGCAGACTTAGGGGATGCACGAAGAAACAAGCGGTTAATACGCATTGTTGAGAACTTAGCATCCCAGCCATCAACTAGCGTACCGCTTTTCGTGTGGAAACATGGCGGCAACAAGTGCCGCCTATGATTTTTGGAGTTCACCATACTTCCAGGCGGATGATATCCGGCAAGCCCATGTGATCAGTACTATTGAAAGAATCAAATCTCATGAGATAGTACTGGCAATTCAAGACACGACAAACATAGATTTAACAAACCATCCAGCCACAAGTGGAGTGGGTTACCTTGACAGCGCGGAAATTATCGGGATTAAAAGTACATTCAACGTTTGTGAACACAATTGATGGAGTGCCATTAGGAATTATTGACCAACAGGTATGGGCAATCTTATCCAGAAAATTTAGGGATAGCGAAAAAACGTCCGCAAAGGGAAACCCAAGAAAAGGAAAGGAGGGCGTTGGTTAGACTCGGTTAATGCAACACAACAGTTGATCCCGAAAGAAAATACGGTGGTCACGATGGGCGATTCCGAAGCGGATATATTCGATTTATTTAGTTAGCGAGCGAACAGAAAATTCACATCTACTGATTCGTGGAACCCACAAGTGCTATAAATGTAAATAAAATGACATTTATAGCACCTGTTATCCTTGTGCCAGATAGCTAATCTAGCTATACCAAAGATCTCGGCAAGTTCAGTTTGAGAAAGTCCCTAGAAAATCACTTAGTATTATTAATGTCTAATACTATTGCCTTTATTGCTGGTACTTACAAACCTGAACGTTGTGGTGTTGCTCATTACACTGCCCGTCTGCGGGATAATCTAAATCAGCAGAACATTGAGTCTATTGTTCTTACTACCCATACAGCCGCAGCAGAAGTAAATGACAAAAGCGTTAGGGGGGTAGTACAAGATTGGCGATTTGCTGATTTAATGTCTTTGGTGCAAGCGGTACATGGAACAAAGGCTGACATTTTACACATCCAACATGCAGCCGGAACTTATGGATTTGAGCGAGCTATCTTTTTGTTACCCCTACTCCTCAAAGCCACGGGGTATCGCCAACCGATTGTTACGACTGTGCATGAGTACGGTTGGTGGGAATGGCAACCTAAAGGTATTCCACCCCAAGTTATAGAATGGTTGAAGATGTGGGGACAACAGCGTGGTTGGTGGGATAGAGAAGATGGCTTTTTACTAACTTTAAGTGATGCGTTAATTACAACAAATGCTGAGGCAGAAGAAGTAATTTATCAACGTTTACCACAACTAAGTAATCGAGTGTTGCGTATCCCCATCGCCGCAAATGTTGATGTTGCAACTATTGACAAAACTACAGCAAGACAGCAATTGCGTCAAAGGTGCAAGTTTGCTCAAGATACCACAGTCATCGTTTTTTTTGGCTTTCTCCATCCAGTTAAAGGGATAGAAACTCTTTTAAGCGCATTCAAACAAGTGCTGATAACTCATCCACAAGCGCGATTATTACTTGTTGGTGGTGTGGAAAGTTTAGCTTTACGGGGAGAAGAAGCAAAACTTTACTGGGAAAAACTTCATGCTTTTGTTGCAGAACTAGATTTGAGCGAAATGGTGCATTTGACAGGCTATGTAGATGCTGAAACCGCTTCCAAATATCTTTCTGGTTCTGATATTGGAGTTCTACCTTTCAACCACGGATTAACTATGAAAAGTGGTTCACTTTTGACTTTGTTAGCGCATGGTTTACCAGTTGTTGGCACTTCTCACAACACTCCTTTACCAGAGAAACATCCAGTGCAACTAGTACCCCCTCGTAATATTAATGCATTGGCGGATGCACTTTGTCAATTGCTGAATCAACCTGATAAATGTAATTATTTATGTGATGCAGGTCGTGCTTTTATTCATAATTTTAGTTGGTCGAATATTGCGCGATCGCACATCCAAATTTACGAAAAATTCTGGTCATAACTACACACAACACTACGCGCCCATACCAGAATAATGCTTCAACCCCCGTCGCCATAGTATGCGGTTTAAACCTAAAAATATCAATATCCAACCCACTATTGACAAAAATCCCCTTGCTACATCTACAGGTAACCCCACCAAAAGACTAGCGGGAAAATTAACCAAATAGGGAAACGGTGTAAACAGCAATACCTCACGCACAGGTGCAGGAAAAACCTCTAAAGGAGCAATTACTCCTGACAAAAATAAGTAAAATAAGTACCAGAAATTTTCTAAAGCACTAGCTCGTTCCGTCCAAAAAGCAAACATAGCTAAGGTGTACTGAATCACAAACCGCAAAATAAAAGCTAGTACTACCGCCAAAATAAACAGCAAAAAGTTCCCTAAACTTGGCAACCAAAAAGCTTGGGGATAAAGTAGAAAAAACAATAATACTAATAGCAGTGTAAACGCTATTCGAGCAGCCTTTTCCGAAACATGGGATACTATATGATGCCATGCTGGATCGAGAGGTTGTAACAAAAGAGGTGAAAGCCTACCTTCCACTACCTGCCTTTCAAACTCCCAAATTACCCAAACAACTGTGAATTGCCTCACTATAAAAACTGCCAGAAAGTAACGAGCAAAATCCACTGGTGTCAACCCAAACTTTCCACCTTGTGCCGCTTGTATCCAAACTCCCATGAGAATAATTGGCAATGAATTAGACAAAACCCATAAAATTAGTTCTGCCCGATACTCAACCATGTAGGCGTAATAAACAGAAAGCAAAGTTAGCGCTTTTCTTAAAATTCGTTTCATCATATGGTTAATCGTAGAGACGCCCCGGCGGGGCGTCTGTACAGCAATTAGTTTACCCCGGCGGGGCGTCTGTACAGCAATTAGTTTACAACGCCCGCTTGGAAAACGCGCCCAATCACTTCTTCCACTGGCGGTTCAGTTACAGTTAAATCTACTACTTCTAAATCAGTTAATATCCGCGATACTATGCGGGTGAGTGTTTCTTGCTGTACCATAAAACAGGCAAAGCGCCCATCTAGCTGGCGTAAATCACCGTACAACATAAGTTTCTCTTTGGGTAGAGTTTGAGCTAACTCCAAACGAACTTCTCGATAAGGTGCAAATCTGTCCAGCAAACCATCCAGGCTGCCATCATACATCAACTTTCCTTGATGAATTAATAGCACTCGTTTACACAAAGCTGTAATATCAGCCATGTAGTGACTAGTCAATAGCACTGTCGCCTGATATTTTTGGTTGTACTCACGCAAGAAATCTCGCACCCCCACTTGGGCATTCACATCTAATCCTAGCGTCGGTTCATCCAGAAACAGCACAGAGGGACGGTGTAAAAGTGCTGCTAACAGTTCCGCTTTCATCCGTTCACCTAAGGACAGCTTTCGCACGGGTTGGGTAAGTTTACCTTGTAGCGATAGCATCTCCGTTAATTCCCCTAGACGATGACGGAACTCTTTGTCAGAGATATTGTAAACAGCGGCGTTAATTTTTAACGAATCTAATGCTGGTAAGTCCCACAGCAGTTGTTGTTTTTGTCCCATTACCAAGGTAATTTTTTGTAAAAAAGGCTCTTGGCGGCGAAATGGAACGTGTCCTGCTACTTTAACTGTACCACTAGAAGGATGGATTAGTCCTGTGAGCATTTTTAGTGTTGTGGTTTTCCCAGCACCATTTGGTCCTAAAAACCCAACTACTTCACCTGCGGTAATTTCAAATGAAACATCTTGAACTGCTTTTATTTGGCGGTAGGTGCGGCGAAAAAAGTGGGTGATTGTCGCCAAAGCACCCGGTTCTTTGACTGCTACTGGGTAAACTTTGCTCAGGTTTTGAGCCTCAATGATAGCCATAGGTGTTTTTTGCGGTGATGCACAACCAAAGATGAGATTTGGGGGGAATTCTTATTTTATTACTTAGAACCACGGTTGAACACAGATGGATACAGATAAATACTCATAAATGTATCATCCCATAGAGAGAAGACAAATCAAATTTTATTTTTATTTTTACGATTACTACCTTAACTTTTATAGTCGTAGCTGTTTTAAATGTCCTTTTACTATCAGATACATTTTAAACTTACTTATTTAATTTTTCTACTATTAAATAATATTTTTCAAGTAGTTTTCATAAGAAGAAATTTATGTATTTATACTTAATCTTGTTATGTTAAAAGCTTCAAACCATTGAAAAACATGTAACGAGAGAACTTGTTGAAAAGAATTGATATATAAGTATTAGAAATTAATTGAATAAGAAACTTGTTTAAGTACAGTGTTATCTTATTGATGGGTGTGAAAACACCAAAAATAAAAGTAGTTTCAGGGAAATTCAGAGCAAATGATAGCAACTACCACAACAAATCAAATTTTTGACACTAAATCTGCTTTATGGGAAGAGTTGAGTGATGCACAGGCACAATCCGCATCTGGTGGTCTTGCTGCAATATTTGGATCTGGTGGAGTAACATTCTCATTACAGGGTTTGCCCTCCGGTAATTCACCCGTCCGAATACCAGTTACCTCACAACCAACCCGTTAGTTTTTCCCAATCATAAATCGAATTATAATCATTTTAACAACTGCATTTTCTGGCGATTTTTTACTCTTGCTAGAAGATATTTGTTGATTATAGCAGTCCTAAATGATTTGTAAACACAAGTATTTATCTTCTTCTTCTGTCCGAGACGCTGCGCGTTCGCCGAGCGTCAAAAGCAAAAATAGTTTAAAGGGAATGCAAAGCAAATGCTAAAAACTACCGCAACCAATTCACTTCGTAAAGCTGAGTCTACCCTGTGGGAAGATTTAAGTGATGCAGAGGCACAATCCTTATCTGGTGGACTGACTTCAACAGTAAGTGGTGGAATAGTTTTATTCTCATTACAATCGTTGCCGCCTACAATTAGTAGTACATCTAATAACCAAATCACAACCACTACCACCAGCACTATCACACCATCAGTACAAGCAACCTTGGTGTTAACTCCAACTCCAAGTTTAACAATTAGATTAGGTTAAAATATTAGCCTGACGAATAAATTTAATTTTGTCGAACTACTTACTAGTACCAAGAACTCAAATCACCTAAAGCGGATTGCATAAATCTTTCAGTCAGCTTTAGCTGACTTGAGCTCTTAGCCCTTACATAAGTCAAGGCTAGCGTAAACGTCCAGAGCGTAAGGTACTAATAATCAACCATAGCCCCAACAAACTAGCAGTAGCAAATAGCACATTGCTCAAAAATGATAATTGTGCCGTCCGAGCGTTGCTAGAGATAATCGCTGCGCCCATGATCAGTGAACCAACTAAAATGCTAAATGAAAGTCGGTTGGCAGCATCATCCATGGTGCGACGCAAACCGTCTAAACCTCGCACTGATAAATTCCATTGTAAGGTTTCTGAGGTCACTCGATCTAAGAGTAACTCAATTTGACGGGGAGATTGTAAGGACAGACTTTTGAGATCCAAGGCTGTTCTGAGGAGCGATCGCACTGGATGATCCCCGAATAACTGCTTGCGGAATAAGTCTGTAAGTAATGGTTGAATTTCGTCAATAAAGTTAAGTTCTGGGTTGAATCCACGCGCTAACCCTTCTAAATTAGCTAGGGTTTTAGCATACAACCCCATGTTGCTAGGTAGCCGAATTTTATTATTGCGGGCTATTTGGAGAACTTCATATATTATCTGACTAAAGTTAATTTCCTCTAAGTTTAAATTGTGATACTTCCGTAGCATTCTGTCATAATCGCTTTCTAGGCGAGACAAAATTACTGGTTCAGTAGAATCGGCTAACTGTAATGTTAATTGAGCGCACCGTTGCGCATCTAGATCAACAATTGCTAACAACATTTGTGTTAGTATCTGCTGCGTGCGGGGATCAAGTCTTCCCACCATGCCACAGTCTAACAAAGCAACACGACCATCTCTAAGGTAAAATAAATTCCCAGGATGGGGATCGGCGTGAAAGAAGCCATCAATATATAATTGTTGAAAGAAAGCGCGGAATAGCAAAGTGGTAATTGCTTTACGCTCTTGCACAGGATCTTTGCCGTTTTTGTCGCTGCTAAAGTTTGCCGATAGTATGGGTACTCCGTCCAACCACTCCATTACCATTAATTTTGATGTGGTTAAATCCCAGTTAATTTCCGCAACTACTAATTGTGTGGGATCAAACCAGCGACTAGTGGATAAATTACGTCGTAACTGGTCGGTGTGTGTTGCTTCTCGTGTAAAATCTAGTTCTGCTTCCAGCGCTTTAGTAAATTCTTCAGCGATGGATTTGATTTCGTAGTTTTGACCAAATTCGGTACGGGCAACTAAGTCAGCAATACCATGAATTAAGGCGATGTCTTGGGCGACGGTGATGTCAATTCCCGGACGTTGTACTTTGAGGGCAACTTCTCTACCATCTGCAAGTGTAGCTCGGTGTGTTTGAGCTATGGAGCCTGCGGCAACTGCGATGGGATTGATGGTGGTGAAGGTTTCTTCTAGAGGGCGTTTGAGTTGTTTACGTATAATTACTTCGACTTCAGTCCAGGAAACTGGTGGTACTTCGTCTTGCAGTGTTGATAGTTCTTCTATGTAGGCAGCGTTAAGTAAGTCTGGACGGGTAGACATGAGTTGACCTAGTTTGACGTAAACTGGGCCTAAATCTACCAGGATGTTTTTGAGGACGGCTGGTGGGGGAAGTTGGGGTTCGTCTGCTTTACCCACGGTGATTAGCCGTCGCATGTAGTCCCACCCGTTGCGCAGTAGGACTTCGATGATTTCTCTTTGACGTGGAACAGTTTGGGTGAGAAACATGGTTTTTTATGAACCGCTGAGGCGCAGAGAGCGCAGAGAAAGAGGGAAGAGTGATTAGAAAAGTAACTGACTGCTAAGTTATAGTGCAAAAAGTGTCTTTTTGACTTCTGTCATGAGTTTTAACTTGAACAAGGGTTTGATGCCCCCCTGCCCCCCTTATTAAGGGGGGGGGTGGGGATCAACTCACCCTTTTTTACAGCAGTTCTTTGAATCGGGAATCGCTTTGTAAGGTTTTGAGGACTTGTTTGATTTCTTGGGTTCGGTCTTTTTTGGCGATTAGGGTGACGTTGCGATCGCGTACAATCACTATGTCTTCTAAGCCGATGGTAACTATTACGTCGTCAGGGTTAGTTGAGTAAATAATTCCTCCTTGTGTATCTAATCCTACATGTGTTGCTAGTTCTACGTTGGGGGTATGGTCTTTTTTGAGCAGGCGCTCGATCGCGTTCCAATCTCCCAAGTCGTCCCAGCCAAATTCTACTGGTAAGACGTATGCTATGTTGGTTTTTTCCATTAAGGCATAGTCTATACTTTTCTTAGGTAGCTCATGGTAAATGTCAGGACCGTGTTTTTCTATCGGTTCAATAATTTCTGGCGCATGGGTGTGTAGTTCCTTGAGAACAACACCTGCTCTAAAAATAAACATACCGCTATTCCAGCTATAGCGCCCCGTTGAGAGAAAAGTTTCTGCCGTTTTACGGTCTGGCTTTTCAGTAAAGCGGTTGACGTGATAAGCTGGCAAGTCATAAAATATACCAATACTTTCGCCTTGTTCTATGTACCCGTAACCAGTTGAAGGAAATGTGGGCTTGATTCCCAATGTCACAATTGCTTCCTTTTTGGCTGCTAATTCAGTAGCTGCACTTAATGTATGTGCAAATACCTCTTGGTGTGCAATCCAGTGATCGGCGGGGAAAAAACCAATGAGGGCTTCTTCTCCATAACGGTTTTTAATTTCTAAACTTGCCCAAGCGACTGCAGCGGCAGTGTCCCTTCCTTGGGACTCAACTAGTAAATTTTGAGATGGTAGTTCTGGTAATTGTTCAATCACTCCTTGGGCTATCTGGCTAGAAGTGATTACCCACAAGTTTTCCCAACCGTGAGCAAGTGGGAGCAGTCGGTCAGCAGTTGCTTGCAGGAGACTTCGAGAACTACCATCAAGACAGAGAAATTGCTTGGGTCTAGATAAGCGACTTAAGGGCCAGAAGCGCTCTCCTTTACCACCAGCGAGAATTACGGGGAACAAGGATCTAGTCATTTTGTCATAAAAACTTACTGAGGAACACTACAAGTGTACTGTGACCTTTTCCACTGGCAAGATTTGTGGCTTAGATTAACATACGTTTAGGGAGTGGTGAGTGGGGAGATATTTGTGGTGAAACACGTAGAACACATAGAAAATCAGGGCACATCTCAAGATGTAGAACATTTGGATGCGGAAATGTCAGCAGAACATTTTCCTTCAGATGTTATTAGTAATGTCAGAACATCTACAAGTTCAATTCCTAGCCAGCTTTACTACAGGTTAGGGTTGACGATCCCGCGCTGGTTATTTTGGATACTCACTATTGTGGTGGGAACTACTTTATCGGGTTTACTGGTATCAACTTTGGCTCTGTGGACGCCGTTATGGAGTGATATAGATCGAACAGATGACGAATTGGATACAAGTGCAAAAGATGCACAAAATACACCACTGCCTAAAGATGTCTGGAGCAACATTTCTCAGTATCATCTGACACGTCCAATGAATATTTTAATTATGGGAATTGAACCAGTCCCTGGTAGCGTTGATGGTTCGGCAGAAAGTTATGCCGGACACAGCGATACTACACTGCTGCTTCGACCTAATCCCACTGATAAATCGCTCCGGGTACTGTCGATCCCCAAAGATACCATGATTACAATTCCCGAAAAGGGGTTAAATAAGGTATCTCAAGCTAATGCTCAAGGTGGCCCGGTTTTAGCAGCACGGGTAGTAAGTCGTACTCTTAACAATGCTCCTATTGATCGCTATATCCGTATTTCTACTAGTGGCTTGCGTCAGCTCATAGATCTGTTGGGAGGAGTTGAAGTCTATGTTCCTCAACCAATTATATTTAAAGACAACTCAGGGCAGCAGGTTAATTTAGTTAAGGGTTGGCAAACTCTTAACGGCGAACAAGCAGAAGTTTTTGTGCGATTCCGCGAACCAGCAATGGGCGATTTGCGTAGAGTGCAGCGACAGCAAGCACTGTTAGCCGCTTTACGTAATCGTCTCAATAGTCCCACTGTTATACCCAGGTTGCCACAAATAGTTCGTGTGATGCGCAAGTATTTGGACACTAACTTGAAGTTAGAAGAAATGATGGCACTGGTCAACTTTAGCTTGAACCTGGAGCGAGATAATTTTCAAATGACGATTTTACCAGGAGTTTTTAGTAGATTAAGTCAAGATCCCAATAGCTATTGGTTGGATTTGACTGGACGAGTTGATTTGCTCAGTGACTATGCTGGTGCGGGGATCGCTGGAATGCAAAGAATTGTTAAACCATTAACTAGTCTGAAAATTGCTGTTCAGAATGCTTCCACAAAACCGGAACTCACTGAAAAAGTTGTTCAGTCTCTCAAACAAAAAGGTTTTATCAATGTTTATGCTGTGCAAACTTCACCTGATCCCCAAAGAGAAACTAGAATAGTAGCACAAAAAGGCGATCGCCTTGCTGCACTAGAAATGCAAAAAATCTTAGGCTTGGGTGAAGTTCAGGTTGCTGCCTTCGGGGATCTACAATCTGATCTTACCATTCGGATTGGTAAAGATTGGAAGTAGCTCATGGCTAATGGCTAATCGCAATTAACAATTAGCCATTAGCAATTAACAAATAATAAAGTTATGAAAAAATTTATACTACGGTTGCTGAGTTTGATTGTAATTTTGGCACTTGCTTGTTTGTGGATATTGCTTAATCCCAATCCCGCTGTTGCTCAAGAAAAAACTATCAACTATAGCAATACAAATTTAGAAAATCGCGACTTTTCAGGTGCTGATTTAGTCGGGGCAACTTTTGTCGCTGCTGAAATGCGCTCAGCAAATTTTCAAGGTGCTAATTTAACTAACGCAATTCTCACCAAGGGAGTTTTGCTCAAAGCTAACTTAGAAGGTGCAAATTTGACAGGTGCTTTAGTTGATCGTGTAACTTTAGATAGTGCAAACCTCAAAAATGCCATCTTTACAGAAGCAAATTTAATACGTAGCCGCTTCTATAATGCCATAATTACAGGTGCAGATTTTACCGATGCTTTAATCGATCGCTACCAAGTATCATTATTGTGCGATCGTGCCGATGGTGTAAATCCCGTCACAGGCGTCTCCACACGCGACAGTTTAGGATGTCGGTAGAGACGCGATTAATCGCGTCTCTACATTTTTCCAAAATTTACCTGACAAACACCTCAATTTCCGGTTAAATGTTGTCAGACATCGCCATCTGATATGACACAACAAAAACCTTCTCGAAGCCTAGCCGGAATTGCGGGAATTGTCGCCGCTGCTACCTTAATTAGTAAAATCGTTGGTTTAGTGCGGCAGCAAGTTCAAGCTGCTGCTTTTGGTTTGGGTGCTGCTGCTGATGCTTTTAACTTCGCCTACACCATCCCAGGTTTCCTGCTCATATTGTTAGGTGGCATTAACGGACCATTTTACAGTGCTGTTGTCAGCGTCTTAGCTAAACGCAAAAAAGAAGAAGCAGCTCCTTTAGTAGAAACAATTACAACGCTGATTGGTGGAATACTCCTAATCGTCACAATTTTTCTAGTCATCTTTGCTCCTTACATCATTGACTTATTTGCACCTGGTTTAAAAGTGCCAGAAAAACAGTTAATTAGAGAAATTGCGATCCAACAACTCCAAATTATGGCACCAATGGCAGTTTTCTCTGGACTAATTGGTATTGGTTTTGGAGTTCTCAATGCTGCTAATCAATTCTGGCTACCTTCCATCAGTCCTTTGTTTTCCAGTGTTACAGTTATTATTGGTTTAGGTATCCTCTATTTGCAACTAGGTAGCAAGATTAGCACTCCTGAATACGCAATGCTGGGCGGAGCAGTTTTAGCAGGTGGCTACCTAGCGGGAGCAGTTTTGCAATGGATAGTACAGGTAATTGCTCAAACAAAAGCAGGTTTTGGTAGATTGCGACTGCGATTTGATTTTAATCAACCAGGGGTGAGGGATGTGATGAAAATTATGCTACCAGCCACCTTTTCTTCTGGAATGTTGCAAATCAACCTTTACACCGATTTGTTTTTTGCTTCTTTGATTCCGGTTACAGGAGTTGCTGCTGCTTTGGCTAATGCTTCGTTACTGGTGCAGACTCCCTTGGGGATTATTTCCAACGTGATTTTGGTTCCCCTATTACCAATATTTTCCCGACTTGCTGCTCCAGAAAATTGGCAAGAGTTAAAGTTTCGCATTCGCCAAGGACTTTTGCTTTCCGCTTTTACTATGCTACCGTTGGGTGCATTGATGATTACTCTTGCTGTACCAATTGTTCGTGTAGTTTATGAGCGTGGTGCTTTTAAGGTAACAGATTCAGCATTAGTTGCTTCTCTGTTAGTTGCTAACGGGATTGGGATGTTTGTCTATTTAGGGCGTGATGTTTTGGTGCGGGTGTTTTATGCCTTGGGTGATGGCGAGACACCTTTTCGCATCAGTATGATTAATATCTTCCTCAACGCTGTGTTGGATTACTTTTTAATTAAACCTTTTGGCGCTCCTGGCTTGGTGTTGGCAACTGTATTAGTAAATTTTAGTTCAGTATTAATGCTGTTATTTTTATTAAATCGTAAGTTAAATGGATTACCGTTAAAAGAGTGGATGTTGCCAATTTTAGGTTTAGCTGCTGCTAGTACTGTAGCTGGTACCGTCAGTTTTGCTACTCTCAAAGGTTTAGTCTGGCTTTTAGGACCTGATGGTTTGCTGATTCAGTTGTTAGAATTGTCTGTGGCTGGAATACTTAGCTTGTTGGTTTTTGGTGCGATCGCTGCATCAATGAGATTACCAGAAGTAGATGCTTTTGTCTCTCGTTTGCGACAGCGATTTTTGCCAAAATAGCTCATACTTTTTCGCACAGCTTTTGGCTTGATCACTATTTAGGGCTAAGTTTCCGAATAGGTGCAAAACCAGCTTGCTCTATTAGTTTTTGACCCTCAATGCTTAAGAGCAAGTTAGCATAAGCAGTACCAGCTTGTTCATCTAGACCACCGTCTTTTTTAATGATCACATATAGCTTCCGAGTAATTGGGTAAGAACCATCGGCAAAAGCCTGTTGATTCACTTGATTCATGTTTTTATTGCTGAAGGGAGGTATAAAAGGTTTGTCAGAATTATAAGCCAGCAGGAGAGATTTTATTGGTAGAGTCCTATGGATAACAACTTCTGAAGCTGTGGCATAACCAATTCCACCAGGAGTTTCGGCAACCCTTCTTAAAGACTCTGTTGTGTTTTTTACCACTTGAAAAGGACCGAAGTTCTTTTCACCTACCTATTTGAATTATGAACCGCCAAGACGCCAAGAGCGCCAAGAGGAGAAATACTTGTGTTTGCAAATCATTTAGGACTGCTATAGTGCTATAATTATGGTAAATATACTTATATAGTGTAAAAATTATCTGACTGTACGGGAAAATATTTTACCTATAATTATTAGCATAAAAATAACTAGTGGAAATATTTGTGCGCCTTTTTGCACAAAATCAGAATTAAATGCTATTTGTGCTTATATGACAGCGATACTTCTTCCCTTGTTTCCTCTTTAGTTAGCTGTTTAATTTAGATAGTTTTTTTACTCAAAATATCTCAAATTTGAGTAAGTGTGAGTTTTACTACTCAAACCACATATTCTCGGAAATTCAAGGTTAGAACTTAGATAAGCGCTTCAAACCTAGTTTTTTCAGGGAATGGTAATGAACAAACTACTCAAAACTAACACGACCACACAGAACTCAAGCAAGACTATTGCAACACAGTGGTACGAAGAACGCTCTAGACAAGCGAGAACAAGTTTTAATATAGCGATCGCTTTAGCAACAGCTACTGTCATCTTTGGTATTACAGCTGCTGTGTCAGTTTGCACGAAGAACGTACCAATTGCTACTGCAACAGCAGTCGTGGGGCTTACCTCCGGAGTTGCTAGCAAACGCTTGTTTCAGATATACGACAATACAAACAAAAAACTGGATGATGTCGCCAAGGAGCTATTGGATGATCAATAAATATGCTGACACAGTAACAAAAGTAGATTAATTTAAAAAAGTCAAATTGTTTCACCTAACTGGGTGAAACAATTTGACTTCTTGGAATGATCTAAAATATTTGAAATAAAATTTTGCTAAAAAATAGCTTCCAGTTGGAGAGATAAATTACACTTATGTACTAACCAAGTATAGAAAGATTCCTTAAGCTACCATTTTATCAGTAAGTCGTCCTTCGACTCGCTCATACTCATCTTCAAGTAACCAGAGTTTTGCCTCTTCATAAGTATCGCTGGAAAAAACCACTTGATAATTCTGAGTTGGATCGTAAATACAGATCCTACCATCCGCATCGCTTAGTAAAATTAGAACATAAGGAGGCGAGGCAGTCGGGTCTACCCACAACTCTGTAAACTCCCAATTATCTGCTAGGTTTTGTGCGGGGGATGACATGGTACTTGTTTCCTTTGACTTTCATTTCGGCGTAATAAAGTAGAATTCTGCTGCCATTGACACTGACACGATATCCAACGGGTTCGACAAAGTATAACCCATAACGTTCGTGTCCGCGAACGACTCCTGTGAACTCCCCTTTTTCTATGATTGCTTGAGTAACTACTTTTATTGTGGCTTCATCATTAAATACATGAGCGCTACCTTCTTTTTGAAGTAGCTGCTCCATTTGGGGAGTATTTGGTAAATGTTTGGCAACGTGTTTGGTGTCGAGAGTTAACTCGCGGTCAATTAGGCTCATTACCTGAGGAAGTAATCATTGAATTATACATTTTCCTCGATTACTTGAATACGCCCAGATTTTACCGCAGCTACAAGTGCTTGATGATCGCGCTCAGTTTGATCGGCATAGGCAACAGCAAAGTTGGCGATCGCTCGATCAAAACTATCACTTTTACCCATATAACCAGATATCATTACTGGATCACCAGAACGAGCATGAGCACGAGCTAGCGCCCACCCACATAATCCTGAGTAGCCAATTAACTCAGAAGCAGACAAATCTTCTATGTCAACAGCAACTTTCATATCCCGCAATTGTCGAACATAGAAATCATGCCCACGTTCACTTCTTGTCCAACCAAGGAAGATATCGCTAGCTGCTTGCATCAAACGTTGACCTGCAACTACGCGCTGACCATGATTTTGATATATACTTTTATTTATATAAGGTTCAAATACAGAATTGTTTGCCTCTTTCATTTGTAAGAATAAAGGTTCATTATCCTCTGCCATCAGCAGTGCGACAAAGCAGCGCGTACCTACACTCCCAACTCCCACCACCTTAATCGCAATATCCACTAAGCGAAAGCGATCAAGCAGAACATGCAAGTCATCTCTGACAGTTTGAAGATAAAGCTGGTAGACAGACTCTACTTCTTCCTCCAGGAGATCGTCTGGTGGTAAGTGATACATTAACGGTGGGTTTTCAGTTATCCGCCACTTTCCGTGCACCACTTCAGTTAATTTTGGCAATGCTTGGGCAGAAGTGCGTGTTAAAGCTTTTGCCACATAATCGACTCGTTGACGGTTATTGACATCAGGGACTAAATTATGCAGCGCCCTAGCATCAATGCGCGAGTACCATACATCCATAGCACCCATCTGAGCGTACTTAGCCATGTGTTCTCGATAAGAACAGACAGCGGTACGCGCTGCTTTCTCACAGTTCTTCGCAGAAAGGTTGATATGCCGCCCTGCAACAACTACGCTAGTTGCTAAACGTTTAATATCCCACTCCCAAGGAGCAGGCAGGGTTTCGTCAAAATCGTTTACGTCAAAGACGAGGTTTCGTTCTGGTGTAGCGTACCCACCGAAGTTCAATAGATGACAATCACCACAAGCTTGGACTTGAATTCCTGTGGTAGGAGTTGTTCCCAAGTCAGCTGCCATGACAATCGCTGCTCCACGCAGGAAGGTGAAGGGTGACTTGAGCATCCTTCCATATCGCAGTGGTACTAAATTGGGCAGTCTTCCCTGACTTGATTTCTCTAGTAAGGTGATCGGATCGAGGCGCTCTGCTGGGGGATTCCATTCGCCGTGGGATGAGCGCGGTACACCTTCACGCAACGCCTTCCCTGCTGCGTATCTATCAGTTGGCGATCGGTATCTTTCACTCAAAGATAAGATATTGTATTTAAATTTTGGCTTAACAAGCATTCTACATTTCTCCGCATCAAAATGCAAGACCTTATGTCGTTAGGACATCACTAACTACATGATCAAACAGCTGCATTCTGGATGCGATGCAAATATTTATTTTGCTACAGACAATCCCGATAAAATTTATCGGGATTGTTTGACGGGTATTTTTGCTCGTGCTACTATCAGGCAAAAGTTGACGGAAATACGGGGAGTAGTTTTATGACTCAGGCGACAACAACCAAAACCCAAGCAAACACTGGCTCGTTTACAGCACTAAAGTGTAAGGAGTGTGGCGCGGAATATGAACTTAAAGCCAGCCATGTTTGTGAATTATGCTTTGGACCGTTGGAAGTTAAGTATGACTACAACGCTTTACGTCTTACTGTCACCCGTGAAACAATTCAAGCAGGACCAAATTCAATTTGGCGCTACCGTCCTTTTTTACCTGTTGTCACTGACAATGTAATTGATGTGGGAACAGGGATGACTCCTTTGGTTCGCTCCCATCGTTTGGCACGTCGCCTGGGTTTAAACAAGCTCTACATTAAAAATGATGCGGTGAATATGCCCACTCTTAGTTTTAAAGATAGGGTGGTGTCAGTTGCACTTTCTCGTGCGCGAGAATTGGGTTTTTCTACTGTTTCTTGTGCTAGTACTGGTAATTTAGCAAATTCCACAGCTGCGATCGCCGCTCATGCTGGTTTGGATTGTTGTGTTTTCATCCCTGCTGATTTGGAAGCGGGTAAAATATTGGGTAGCTTGATCTACAGTCCCACCCTGATGGCGGTGAAAGGCAATTACGATCAAGTCAATCGCCTCTGTTCTGAAGTAGCTAATACACATGGTTGGGGTTTTGTCAATATTAATTTGCGCCCTTACTACTCAGAAGGTTCCAAGACTTTGGGTTTTGAAGTTGTAGAACAACTAGGTTGGGAACTACCAGACCACATTGTTGCACCTCTGGCATCAGGTTCACTATTTACAAAAATTTACAAAGGGTTTCAAGAATTTACAGAAGTCGGTTTGGTGGAAGGTAAGAACGTCAGATTTAGTGGCGCACAAGCAGAAGGTTGCTCTCCCATTGCGGCAGCATTTAAAGAAGAGCGCGACTTTATCAAGCCAGTGAAACCAAATACAATAGCTAAATCGATTGCGATCGGCAACCCAGCAGATGGGATCTACGCTGTAGAAATAGCCAAGAAAACAGGTGGTGCGATCGAATCAGTCACCGATGCGGAAATTATTGATGGCATCAAGCTGCTAGCGGAAACCGAAGGCATCTTTACCGAAACAGCAGGTGGTACAACCATTGCCGTATTGAAAAAATTGGTAGAAGCTGGCAAGATTGATCCAGATGAAACCACTGTGGTATACATCACCGGGAATGGTTTGAAAACTCAAGAAGCAGTACAAGGCTATATCGGTGAACCTTTGACAATCGAAGCAAAACTCGATAGCTTTGAACGTGCGCTAGAACGTTCTCGCACCCTAGATCGCCTAGAATGGCAACAAGTCCTCGTTTAAATATAAGTAAATGGTTAATCGTTAGCAGAAAAATCAACACCTAACAATTAACCATTAACAATTAGCAACTAACAATTAGCAACTAACAATGGCTGTAAAAGTATTAGTTCCCACTCCCCTGCAAAAATTTACGAATAACCAAGCTACCTTAGAATGTAGTGGTAGTACGATCGCAGAAATGTTCGAGTCTTTAGAACAAAGTTGTCCGGGAATCAAGTCGCGTTTATGTGATGACGCAGGGCAACCACGACGCTTTTTGAATTTATACGTTAATAGTGAAGACATCCGCTTTTTGGATGGGACAAAAACACCGTTGAAAGATGGTGATGAAGTCAGTATCGTCCCTGCTGTAGCTGGTGGTTGAACGAGTGTCACCCGTTTACGCAGCGTTTGGGCTACAAGGAGTTTCCCTACGTAGGCGACTACGGTTCAAATAGAAGCGCAGCCGCCTAGTACAGAACGGTAGTATAATTTGTTAACCTTTGAACAGTTTATTGACACTCTCAGGTCTAAAGACACTGAGATTCTGCTGACAGAGTAGATTGGAGCAGAGGCTTCTTACTCGAAACGTGCCACAATCTCACTCTCGCTACGGTCGTCAAAGACCGTCTACCCAAGTCACTTAGGTCTATGCCTAAGTTTCCGGCTACTTTTCTTAAAATGTTCGCTGCACCGTTTAAATCGGCATTGACAACTGAACCATTTGCAGTACGGTACAAACCACGTGGAAATCTTTTACCAGATGCTGTCCAACCCTCTGGTTTTTCACCATAAACGGGTAGAGTGTCTCCATCTAAATAGCTTGATTTTGACGTGTAAGATTCCTCAGTTTTTTGGAATCTAATACCATGCAAATCACACAATTGTTTTAATCTATCTTTTAACTTACCTAATGGCATTTGTACGAATTTTTGATTTTGAACTCGTCCAATGTTCGCATTAAGTTTAAATCCTTCATTCCACCCTATTACTAATGTTCCAATGCCATATTTTAAGCAGTGGTCAATAACTAGCTTTGCGGCTTTGTTAACGCCATCACGCATTTGGTGATTACGCTTACGGGTAACACGGTCTAGCCAACTGTCCCAGTATGCTTGGGGTTTACCTTCTTTACGTGTCGCTACTTTTTTGTTCCACAACTGATTCATTGCTTTCATTGCGCGAGCATCAATTAACAAGGAATTACCCAAAGTATCAACACATGAGGCTAGATTATCTGCTGTTCCTAAGTCAATAGATAAAGCTTGATTAACGTCTAACTCGTGCTTTTGTGGTGCTACTTCGTAAGACATCTCAACATAAAAAACTCCATTCTTAGGAAGAATCGTAAATTCTTTCACCTTGGAATAATCAAGATTTAAAGGCATTGGGAGGAAAAATTCAGATATTCCAAACCATCTTCTAATTGTCAATCCTAAAGAAAATCTAAGTTGCCCATTAACAATAGTTGGTTTTTGCGCTCCTGAATTAGGGTAAGCAACTTTATATAGTTTTGACCCCGTTAGATAATTTGGTACTTGTGGCTTAAAGTGCAACTGACCTTGAAAGAATAAAATTCGCAATTCTTTAAAGGATTTGAACGCTTGTGTTACTGACATTAATGTCTGCTGCATCGGCGTTGATGGCATCGATTGAGCAACTAATGTTTTTGCAACAGTTGGCTCAAAAGCTATATCATACTTGCCACTTAGAATCTTTCCTGTTTTGAAAAAAGTCTGACGTGCAAAGTAAACTGCGTTATTGTACAGCTTGCCAGACTGTTGACAGAGATATTCTAATAACGCCTTAGTTTCTAGATCAGGAGTAAGCAAAACTTGCTGTACTCCCATAGTTTTCTTTGTTTTAGCCATTGGTTCGACCATCCATAGCTTTGTTGAAATCTAGATATTAATCGACTACATTAGAGTTGTCAACAGATATAGAGAAAAAGACAAAAAATCATGTTAGTACAGGAAGACTACAAGACCAACAACCACGTCAAATTTTTAGTTAACTACCATTTTGTGTGAATTCCCAAGCGTCGGAAAAAAGTTTTAAAAGGCGAGATAGCGACAAGGACAAGGCAAATTTTTGCAGAGTTAGCCATAGAAAAGGGGTGGGATATTCTTGCGTTGGAAGTTGCTCCTGACCATATTCACCTATTTGTCAGCGTGAAGCCTACGGATACCCCACATCTCATCGTTAAAGCGTTCAAAGGACGTTCTAGTTACTATCTACGTAAAGAGTTTCCTGAGTTACTAAAGTTACCTTCACTGTGGACTAGTAGCTATTTTGTTAGCACTGCTGGAAACGTTAGTAGTGAGGCAATTCGGCGTTATATCGAAGACCCACACCACGGATAAGACAAATACCACGGCGGTTAAAACCGCACGTGTCGCTTCCCTAGAGAGGGCTAAAGCCGCGCTCGTTTCCCGCATACCGAGTATTTCTATGAGGAACTGGGAAAAATCCAAGCAATTAAGGAGGAATAAACAATGGAGGCTGATTATCCAAAGTTAACCTTTAAATACGGGTGGGATGATAGAGATGATGAAGAAACTTCGATGAAAGGGTATAGAAGTGATGGTGTAGTTCAGAGTGCAGAGGGAGAAATGTATCCCGTTTACTTTATTGATCCTATTCGCTTACAGCAAAACTTGGAAGCAGAAGATGAATTGGGATCTGCTTTTTTGGCGGAACCTGGATTAATTATCTTACCCGAAGTTACCCGTGAAGCGATGGAAAATGTGGTTAGACAATTGTGGGAGCAAGGTTACTTTGAGTGTCTTAAACCTTTAAAACCAGAGGCAGAAGAAACTAAAGAAAAAACAAGGGCAATTGCCTAAATAATGTTTATACCTCCTAATATTCTAGGTCTAAGTATGTTAATAAATTTATTGTATGATTAGTACGATTCCATCAAAGGCAAGTATCGTCTGCACGCACAAACTCAAAACCTAAATCCTGGAAATTCTGGAGGATCATTACTAAACACAGATAAGTGGCGGAAAAAGACGATATTTCTCCAAAAGATTTTAATACTAGAATGACTGTTACTCAGCATGAAAATTGGGTATACTATGTGTTCGTAGTGTAACCTTGTGTGACCTTTATTTAGCAAACTGTTGTTCTAGGTGGGGGTGCAATTTTGGGCGGGAAATTATGCTCAGGCTGTTTACTGGTAATAGGTGGTGCGATCGTCTCCGTCGTGTCTTTGAAACTTGTCTCTACAAATTGCGCTCTTGCCCAAATTACCCCGGATAGCACTCTACCCAATAATTCCACCGTTAAACAAGAGGGTAACACCAGAAATATTGAAGGAGGAACCAGAGCAGGTAGCAACTTGTTCCACAGCTTTAGGGAATTTTCCGTTCCTACTGGTAGCGAGGTACACTTTAGCAATGCTACGGACATTCAGAACATCATCAGCAGGGTAACGGGTGGGTCAATTTCTAACATTGATGGGATAATCCGCGCTAATGGTACAGCTAACCTATTTCTGATTAACCCAAATGGGATTATTTTTGGCGAAAATGCCAGCTTGAATGTTGGTGGTTCGTTTGTTGCAACGACTGCGAATGCGATCGGGTTTGGCAATCAAGGTTTTTTCAATGCAACGAATCCGAATACTCCTTCGGTGCTAACGGTAAATCCTTCAGCTTTTTTCTTCAATCAAATTGCGGCTGCGCCGATTCAAAACAACTCAGTAGCACCAGCAGGATTAGAGCCAGGAGGCTTTCGGGCATTTGGTCTACGTGTTCCTGATGGTAAAAGTTTACTGCTTGTAGGTGGCAATATCAACATGGATGGCGGTGAACTGAATGCTTATGGTGGTCGAGTTGAGTTGGGAGGATTGGCAACAAGAGGAACTGTCGGGCTTCTTTTAGATGGCGATAATTTGAGCTTGAGCTTTCCTGCTGATAGTACGCGAGCAGATATATCTCTTGTTAATGACGCTCGTGTATATGTAGAAGCTGCTGGTGGCGGTAGTATTGCAGTCAACGCCCAGAATCTAGATATTTCGGGAAGAAGTGTCCTCAGCGCTGGTATTAGGCGAGGATTGGGGTCATTTGGCGCTGTTGCGGGGGATATTGCGCTTAATGCTATAGGGGAAATAAAAATTGTAGGAAGTGGTGTCTTCAATATTGTGCAATCACAAGCAGATGGCAATACTGGTAAAATTGACATCACAGCAACATCACTGCGCCTTTCTGATGGCTCTCTACTTCAAGCCAGCACCAGTGGACAAGGGGATGCAGGTAGTGTAATAATTGATGCGAGGGGCAATGTATCTTTTAATAACGGCTTTGCTCTCAGTACAGTACAACGGACAGGAAAAGGTAAGGGCGGGGACATCCGCATTAGCGCTGAGAGTTTGTATGTGACCAATGGCGCTCAACTTCAAGCCAGTACCAGTGGGCAAGGAGATGCAGGCAGTGTGATAATTGATGCGAGGGGCAATGTCTCTTTTGATGGTACTTCTAGCGATGGTAGATTTACCAGCGCTGCTTTCAGCACAGTACAACAGACAGGAGTAGGTAAGGGCGGTAACGTCCGCATTAGCGCTGAGAGTTTGTATGTGACCAATGGCGCTCAACTTCAAGCCAGCACCAGTGGGCAAGGAGATGCAGGCAGTGTGATAATTGATGCGAGGGGCAATGTCTCTTTTGATGGTACTTCTAGCGA
>NZ_JACXAE010000105.1 GCF_014698965.1 Iningainema tapete BLCC-T55 | reverse complement strand
AGTTGTCGTTGTGAGAGACCATAACTCTACTACATCTGCCCTCTCTCTTCATCCTCTTTTTTTGGCAAAGGTATTGTAGCAGATTATGATTTTTTACCGGAGGATGAGAATTTACAGTTAATTCAAGGTGCATTGCGACTGTCAGCACATATTTTAAATCAAGATAAACAGCAATTACCAGGGCAATTATTAGGGCGGTTGCTGGGTTTTGAAAGTTCAGAAATTCAAAGATTGTTAACGCAGGCGCAGCAATGCAAAACCCCTTCCTTGCTTCCCCAAACAGCCAGCTTGGCTCCTCCTGGCGGTTCCTTAGTACGTACCCTAGCAGGTCATAGTGACTGGGTAAATGCACTCGCCCTCACCCCAGATAGTCAGTACGTGATTTCTGCTTCCAATGACAAAACCCTCAAAGTCTGGAATTGGCAAACCGGAGAACAACTACGTACCCTAGCAGGTCATAGTGACTCGGTAAATGCAGTTGCCCTCACCACAGATGGCAAATACGTGATTTCTGCTTCCCGTGACAAGACCCTCAAAGTCTGGAATTGGCAAACCGGAGAACAACTACGTACCCTAGCAGGTCACAGTGACTGGGTAAATGCAGTTGCCCTCACTACAGATGGCAAGTACGTGATTTCTGGTTCTGGTGACAAAACCCTCAAAGTCTGGAATTGGCAAACTGGAGAACAACTACGTACCCTAGTCGGTCATAGTGAGTCGGTATATTCACTCGCCCTCACTCCAGATGGTTTGTACGTGATTTCTGCTTCCCGTGACAAGACACTCAAAGTCTGGAATTGGCAAACTGGAGAAGAACTACGTACCCTAGTCGGTCATAGTGACTCGGTAAATGCAGTTGCCTTCACCCCAGATGGTTTGTACGTGATTTCTGGTTCCGATGACAAGACCCTCAAAGTCTGGAATTGGCAAACTGGAGAAGAACTACGTACCCTAGTCGGTCATAGTGAGTGGGTTGCAGTTGCCCTCACCCCAGATGGCCAGTACGTGATTTCTGGTTCCCTTGACACCACCCTCATCTGGAATTGGCAAACAGGAGAAGAACTGCGTACCCTAGTCGGTCATAGTGAAAGGGTAGTTGCACTCGCCCTCATCCCAGATGGCAAGTACGTGATTTCTGGTTCCTGGGACACCACCCTCAAAGTCTGGAATTGGCAAACCGGAGAACAACTGCGTACCTTAGTCGGTCATAGTTTTTGGGTAAATGCACTCGCCCTGACCCCAGATAGCTTGTACGTGATTTCTGGTTCCTATGACAACACCCTCAAAGTCTGGAATTGGCAAACCGGAGAACAACTGCGTACCTTAGTTGGTCATAGTGAGATGGTAAATGCACTCGCCCTGACCCCAGATGGCCAGTACGTGATTTCTGGTTCCTCTGACACGACCCTCAAAGTCTGGAATTGGCAAACTGGAGAACAACTGCGTACCTTAGTCGGTCATAATAAAGAGGTAAGCGCACTCGCCCTGACCCCAGATGGCCAGTACGTGATTTCTGGTTCCTCTGACACCCTCAAAGTCTGGAATTGGCAAACTGGAGAACAACTACGTACCTTAGTCGGTCATAATAAAGAGGTAAGCGCACTCGCCTTCACCTCAGACGGTAAGTACGTGATTTCTGGTTCCTTTGACACCACCCTTAAAGTCTGGGATTGGCAAACCGGAGAACAACTGCGTACCCTAGTCGGTCATAATGACTTAGTAAAAGCACTCGCCCTCACCCCAGATGGCAAGTACGTGATTTCTGGTTCCCGTGACAACACACTTAAAGTCTGGGATTGGCAAACTGGAGAACAACTGCGTACCTTAGTCGGTCATCGTGAAAGGGTAATTGCACTCGCCCTCACCCCAGATGGCAAGTACGTGATTTCTGGTTCCCGTGACAACACACTCAAAGTCTGGAATTGGCAAACCGGAGAACAACTGCGTACCTTAGTCGGTCATCGTGACTCGGTAATTGCACTCGCCTTCACCCCAGACGGTAAGTACGTGATTTCTGGTTCCCGTGACAACACACTCAAAGTCTGGAATTGGCAAACTGAGGAAGTAATTGCCAGTTTCGTAGGGGATGGGGCAATATCTTACTATGCTGTTGCACCCGATGGCGTGAGAGTTGTTGCTGGGGATGCATCAGGAGGGATGCATTTTTTGCGATTGCAAGGTACAAAAGAGTAATTCATAATTTGCAGTTCGGGTAAGCTCAGCGAACCTGACATCTGCGTCACTTAACTAAAAGAAGCTTTACATGATAGAGCTTTCCTCTAAAATTTTTTTGTTCAATATTCATACTAAACTCAAATCCCAACAATGGATCAAAAGTAGGCATTACACGAAATGGGAATGGGATGCTTAATCCCATCTTCTGTCAACCGTATATTTGCAGTTTTTCGTGTAGCACGCTTATTTTCAAGAATGGCTAAAAGGTAGCTATAATCAATGTTTTCAGACCATCCTACATGATTTTACAAATATCTCGGCTTGATGCCAATCTCCTTTATTTGGTAGCAAAGAACCTATCCCAAGGAATAATTGCTGGGGCATCATGACAGACAATATCAATCATGGTACGTAATAAAGGTAGGGCGATCGCATCCAAATCACCTTTTTCAATCATATTTTCTACCGTTTGTCCAATTGCTAAAGCTAAGGAAGCACCCTCAACAGTATCATTTGGCATATATTCGGCTTTAGCTTGACTGTAGGAAATACCCAAACCCAACAAACGCCCCATCCGGCTATTACGTCCACCTTGACAGGTAACGTACAAATCTCCGGAACCGGGAAGACTGTAAACGCTTTCGGGTTTGCCTCCCATCTTATTTACTAAGTAGGCTGTTTCCCACATACCTTGAGCAAAGATAGCCGCAGCCAAATTGTGCATTTCTGCATCATTAACAGCTTTACCAGCTTTTTCCAAAAAGCCGATCACTAAGCCAACAGCAAGAGCGTAGACATTTTTCATGGCGACACACACTTCAATGCCGATGATGTCGGTATTTGTCCAAATGTGATAGTAAGGAGTACGTGCTAACTCTGCCAAGTGTGACAACAAAGTTTGATTTGTACTGGTAAACATCACGCAAGTATGGCGACGGGCTGCTAATTCTTGGGCAATGGAAGGACCGCCGATCGCGACAATTTGGATGCGCGAGCTGATAGTATTTGGTAAATTCGCTCGTATCACCTCAGGCAAAATCGATAGTTTTTCGCCATCACCCGCCAATCCCTTCGTCACAACCAAGATGGGAATATCTGCTGACAAAACCGGACTAAGAGCAAGGGCTGCCCATTCTATCCCGTGGGAATTAACGCCAATCACAACCAAGTCTACACCTTGTATGGCTTGACTCAATTGGTCATAGCTATAAGCTGTAACACTTTCTCCTACTCTGATACCCAAACGGGGATGGGGATAACCCGCTTGTAACTTGGCAATAATATCACCGTCTAGGTGTGTACCGACTAAATTAACGATATGTCCGTTATCGATGAGAGGTACACTTAAGGCTGTTCCCATCACACCTGCACCCAAAATTAAGATTTTCACCATTTTGCCTCTAATCCTAAGTAATCTTTTACACTTGTGTTAAATCAGTTAATCGCTGCACTAATGACTGCAAGGTAGGAAATAATGGTTTGTAGACTTCGGTGTAAAGTTTTTCATAAATAGCTTGGGTCTGAGAATTTGGTGTAAAACGTAACCCAGTACTAGTCATCGATTCAGCAGCAACATTAATGTCAGGATACCACCCTACTGCGACAGCTGCAAGAATACCCGCTCCTAAACAAGTGGCTTCGGTAGTCGTAGAGCGTACCGCTGGCACACCTGTAATGTCAGCAATAATTTGACACCAAAGATTGCTTTGAGCGCCACCTCCCATCACTACATACTCACTGAACTTTTGATCCATTGCTGCCATGACTGCATCCCCTACAAGTCTTTGTTCAAAAGCAATCCCCTCTAAAATTGCCCGATAAAGATGTTCCCGCCCATGTGTTCCCGTCCAACCGATAGTAATACCAGAAGCGCTAGCATCCCAATAGGGATTCATGACTTGATTCCAGTAAGGTACTAACATTAACCCATCTGCACCTGGAGGTAGTTTTGCCGCTGCTGTTTCCAGAATTTCTTCTGGAGTGAGGTTCAAATTAGAATTGCGCAAGTCGTGGGCAAATTTTTCTATAAACCAGTTGATTGTGAATACACCGCCCTGTAACAGGGTTTCTAGAAAATAAGATTTAGGCACGGGCGCATACATGGTACGGAAGGCTGGGTTTACTAGATAATCACTGCTGATGATACCACTGGCGATCGCCGTGCCTAAATTTAGATAGGCGCGTTTATTGCCAATAGCATTTGCCCCCAAACCTGCACACTGCCCATCTCCAGCACCAGCAATTACGGGTAAACCGGAAGGCAATCCTGTCGCTGCTGCTGCACTTTCATTGATATAGCCAATTATTAAACCTGGTTGTACTAAGTCGGCAAATTGTCCTTTTTGTAGTCCTATAGTGAGTAAATCCGAAGCCCAAGTATTAGCTTGCATATCTATGACTCCCATCGGATCGGCAGAAGCTAAACTAGTGCGGAAATTTTTGGTTAGATGGTATACTAGATAACCATGAACATCTAAGAATTTATGGGTGCGGGTAATAGTTTCCGGTTCATGCTGGGTGAGCCAAATAATTTTGGGTAGAGAAGGTGTCATCGAATTTGGTTTACCCGTTATTTGGTTAATTTTTTCTGTGCCGATTTTCTGTGTCAAATAAGATACTTGTTGACGGCTGCGTTTGTCCATCCAGACAATGGCATTGCGAACTGGTTTACCTTCACTGTCTACAGCGACAAAAGTTTCCCGTTGATGGGTGATACAAACTGCTTCTATTTGTTTAGTATCTATCTGACTCAGCAATTGCTTAATAGCATTACAAGTGCTATACCACCATTGGGTTGCATCCTGCTCATACCAAGAAGCTTGCGGTTGTAATAACGGATACTGTGCCCGTCCTTCGGCTACAGCTTTTCCTTCTTTGTTCCAGGCGATCGCTTTACACGCAGTTGTACTACAATCAATTCCTATTACTAATCGGTTGTGATTAGTCATTGTACACCTATTAAGAATAAACAATTCATCGCTCAGAGAATTTCCAAGTGTTATACTTTAGAGTGCGCGATCGCTTTTGGAACATAAAGATATAAAAGTGGGGAATGTACAACAATAATGCAAACCCGCACAACCGCAATATTAAAATATGTTGATTATGCCTGAGTTTAAACGCAGTTTGGCAATGGTTATTGGGGTTAATAGTTATATCAATGGTATCCCAGAACTGAAAACCGCAGTCAATGATGCTAACCAACTTGCCATCATTTTAGAGGAAAACTATCAGTACCAAGTTCTACGGTTGTTAGATGGAGAAGCAACTAAGGACAAACTTACCAGTTTGTTGGCAGCTTTTGAAGAGCAAAAGCTTCCTTTAGCAGATGGTAGTAAAATAAACGTTGAACCGGATGACAGATTCTTGTTCTACTTTGCCGGACATGGTTTCGCTCAAGATGGACTAGACAATGCAGATGGACCAGTAGGCTTTCTTGTACCGCAAGATGCACAACAGGATGATACCACTTGGCTTTCCATGCAACAACTGCACAATGCCCTAGTCAAGCTACAATGCCGTCATTTATTAATTATCCTCGACTGTTGCTTTGCAGGTACCTTTCGCTGGGCGGGATTGCATCGAGAGGCGGTGCGATCGCAAAAAATCTATCGAGAACGTTACGATCGCTTCATTGCCGGTTGCGCTCAGCAGGTAATTACCTCAGCCGCTCATGACGAGAAAGCCGTAGATTCCTTCTATCGTTTCGGGCAGCGGGGCGATTGTAAAGGTCACTCTCCCTTTGCAGAAGCTCTCTTTTTAGCACTCAGTGGAGAGGCTGATTTTACCAATGATGGCGTGATGACGGCAACGGAACTATATCTTTATTTACATGATCAGATAACTACCAAACAAACTCCGCAAATCTGTCAACTCAAGAGGCATGAAAAAGGGGAGTACGTTTTTCCCGTGCGCGGTTTTGAGCGCGCACGATTAGAAGCAGCCCCCAAACTGGATGAAAAAACTAACCCGTATAAGGGGTTAGCATCGTTTGAAGAAGAAGACAGCGACAAGTTCTTTGGTAGAACCACTTTGACTCAAAAGCTACTTGAATTTGTCACGACGCATCCGTTAACAGTTGTACTGGGCGCTTCCGGTTCGGGTAAGTCGAGCTTAGTCAAAGCCGGATTGATTCCTCAATTGAAGCATCAGCCAGAATGGCGCATTTTAGCTCCCATCCGTCTTGGAGATTCCCCCTTTAAAGCTTTGAACAACACGCTGATTAAAGAAAACTTGCCAGTTGTCGATCGCAAAGCTCCTGAAGCTGGAGTTAATACCTTGGTGGCAAGATTGGTGAATTGGAGTCAGCTTAACCCTAACTCAAAGCTGCTGCTTTTGATCGACCAGTTTGAAGAATTAGTCACATTATGCCAGAGTGATACAGAGCGAGAGAAGTTTCTTTCGGGGTTAGCTCTTGCAATCAAGGCTTGTCCAGAGCAGTTACGCTTGGTGGTGACGCTGCGAAATGACTTTGAACCGCAATTGAGCGATACTGCCTTGAAGCCGTATTGGACATCGGCTCGGTTTGTCGTGCCTGCAATGACGCGGGAGGAATTGCGGGAAGTGATTGTGGAACCCGCTAGTGCTAGAGTGATGTATTTTGAACCACCCACTTTGGTAGATCGGTTGATTGATGAGGTGATGCAGATGCCAGGAGCGCTGCCACTGCTGTCTTTCACTCTCAGCGAGCTTTATTTTAAGTATATTCAAAGTGTGCGGGAGGGGACAAGGACTGAGCGGGCGATCGCGCAAACAGATTATGAAGAATTGGGTGGTGTTACGCGCAGCCTTACCCAAAGAGCTAACTTTGAATATGAGCAGTTAAAAAAGCACGATGATACTTATACGCTGATTATTAAGCAGGTAATGCTACGGATGGTGGCAGTAGATGGCAGTGAGTTAGCTCGTCGAAAGGTTCTCTTATCGGAACTGGAGTATGCTCAAACAAAAAATGAGCGAGTGCAGAGGGTAATTCGGCAATTTACCGAGGCACGCTTGCTGGTAAAAGGGCAAGATTCTGAGGGAAACCCCTATATTGAACCTGCTCATGATGCCTTAGTACAGGGATGGCAAAAGCTGCTGGTTTGGAAACAACAGGAATACGAAAGTTTGATTTTACAACGGCGGCTGACACCTGCTGCAATGGAGTGGAAAAGCAACCAACAGACAACGTTTCAATGGACTGCCAATCCGCGTGATTGGTTAGAGCAGTTTTGGACAAGAAAGCGACAAGCAAAATTTCTTTGGCATACTAATCCCCGCCTCAATTTCTTGAAGCAGGTACTTGATTCAACTGACAACTGGTTCAACCAGGTAGAAGCTGAGTTTGTACAGCGCAGCCTCCAGTGTCAACGCAAAAACCGCCACCGCACAATTGGAATAGTCACGGCAGGGTTTGCCGTCGTATTGGGATTCGCTCTTGTTCAATGGTATCAGAGTCAAGTGGATCAAATCAAAACTCTCAGTGCATCTTCAAAAGTACTCTTTGCCTCAGATCAACAGTTAGAAGCATTGATCGAAGGTTTAAAAGCTGGGAAAAAACTGAAAAAGGTAATTGGGGTAGATAGTAAAACTAGGTTTCAGGCTTTGACGGCACTACAGCATGTACTTTACTCGGCAAGAGAGCGTAACCACTGGTTCGGGCATAGTAAAAATGTTGAGAGCATCAGCTTCAGCCCCGATAGCAAGATGCTCGCCTCGGCAAGTAATGACGGCACCATCAAACTCTGGAGTCTTGAGGGCAAGCAACTCAATACGCTCAAACATAACCGTGCCGTTTTTAGCGTTAGCTTCAGCCCAAACCCCTCAACCCCCCAAATTTCAGGGGGCGAAGGGGGGTTGCTAGCTTCAGCGGGTGCTGACGACACCATCAAATTATGGCGGATGGTAGATGGCAAGGAACTAAGGACGATCAAAAATAGCCGTGCCTTGCGCGTCAGCTTTAGCCCCGATGGCAAGTTGCTAGCGGCGGGAACTGCCAACGGCACTATCAAACTCTGGAACGAAGACGGCTTGGAACTGAGGACGCTCAAACATAGCCCTGCTCCTGTTCTGAGCGTTAGCTTCAGTCCTAATGGCAAGATGCTGGCTTCGGGAAGTAATGATGGTACTATCAAACTGTGGAATCAAGATGGTAAGGAACTCAAGACACTCAAAGGGCATAGCGGTCAAGTTGGAAGCATCAGCTTCAGCCCAGATGGCAAGCTGCTGGCTTCGGGGAGTTATGATAAAACCGTCAAACTCTGGAAGACGGCTGATGGCAAAGAACTCTGGACGCTCAAGCAGCATAGCGATTCTGTTAGGAGCGTAGTTTGGAGTCCCAACGGCAAGATGTTAGCTTCAGCAAGTATTGACAGAACTGTCAAACTATGCACTGTTGAGGGCAAGATCCTCAGGACGATTAAAAATAGTAGCTGGATTGAAAGTGCAGCTTGGAGTCCTGACGACAAGATGTTGGCGTGGGGAAGTATTGATGGTACGATTAGACTTTGGGCTACTGAAGGCAAGCAACTTAAGACGCTCATAGGGCATAGCGATGTAGTGAGGAGTGTCAACTTCAGCCCTGATGGCAAGATGTTGGCTTCGGGGAGTGATGATAAGAGTGTCAAACTCTGGAATCTTGAGGGCAAAGAATTGCCAGGGATAAAAGGGAGGCACAGCCGTAAAGTCTACAGCGTTGTGTGGAATCCTAACGGCAAGCTGCTGGCTTCGGGTAGTGAGGACAAGACTATCAAACTCTGGAGCTTAACGAACGGCACGGCTCAGATGCTTGGGAAGCATAGCAATGATGTCAGGAGCGTAGTTTGGAGTCCCGATGGCAAGATGCTAGCTTCGGGAAGTGCTGACGAAACCTTAAAAATCTGGAGTTTGGAGGGCAAGATCTTCAGGACGATTAAAAATGGTAGCTGGGTTGAAAGCGTCGCGTGGAGTCCCAACCCCCCAACCCCCCTTATTAAGGGGGGCTATGGGGGGTTGTTGGCTTCGGGAGGTAAGGATGACACCATTAAACTCTGGAGTCTAGAGAACGGCAAGGCTCAGACGCTTGGGGGGCATGGCAATGAAGTTAGGAGCGTCGCTTGGAGTCCCGATGGCAAGATGCTAGCTTCGGGGAGTGCTGACGACACTATCAAACTCTGGAATTTGGAGAACCGCAAGGAACTCTGGACTAAGAATGGAGGTGATGGCAGGGTTTACAGCGTCAGTTTTAGCCCTAACCCCCCAGGGGGGTTGCTGGCTTCGGCAAGTGATAGTGGCACTGTCAAACTCTGGAACCTTGAAGGTGAGGAAATGATGAGACTCACAGGGCATAGCAGTGCGGTTAGGAGTATAGCTTGGAGTCCTGACGGTAAGCTGCTGGCGTCGGGTAGTAATGATACAAACGTGCTGCTGTGGAACTTGGAGCTATTGGAGCTAGATATGGTATTGAGGCGTGGGTGTGAGTGGGTACATGATTATCTCAAGACTAACCCTAATCTTACCAAGGAAGATCGTCATGTGTGCGATCGCACCTGAACTTCCCGTTCATAGATCGGGGTGATGGTAGGGGCAGCTAGCCGTACCCCTACGAAAATCCTTGTCCTAAGCCGCTATTTCCTCAAATTTAACGTCCTGCCGTTTCTTCGATAATCGGTCATAATTCTTGCGCAGCAGTTCTAGCAGCAGGGGAACATCTTCAACACCATGAATGTAGTAAGAAATCCAGCCGCTGTTGGGATATATGTGATGGGGAGAAGCTTTGCCTGATTCTACAAGTTCTTTGCGTATCTTAACTGTAAAAGGAATGTCAGCTTGGTCATCCCCATGCAAGTGACCAATTTCTCGACCATTTACTTGAAACTCTGTGCCACCAAAGCGATGAGACGCAACTGTCAAACCTTGCCAGGTTTGTACTTCCTGTAGAATTTCTTGTCTGATGTTACTCATACTATGAGCCTCAATTAAATCATCTTTATATATTAATCATACTCATAATGATTCCGAGTTGCAATAGATAGGTAAATTGGGTTTTTTGGGAATTGATGTCAGCCCACCAATCGTGTAGAGACGTTACATGTAACGTCTCTACATTAGATACCGTGTTTAAACGGGTTGGTTATTTGAGTGACACATCAGGCGGTAGAAGGACTTTATCGATTACGTGAATTACACCATTACTGGCTGAAATATCCGCTTTAGTAACTGTGGCGTTATTTACCCTCACTCGACCATTTGATACATTAACCTTTGCGCTTGCTCCTTCAACTGTAGTAACATCTCCGGACTTCAAACTGCTGGACTTCAAGTTACCTGAAACAACGTGATATGTTAATACTTTCTGCAAAGTTTCTTTATTTTCAGGCTTGAGCAGTTTATCTAAAGTTCCTTTTGGTAGTGCGGCAAATGCTGCATTTGTGGGGGCAAATACAGTATAAGGACCTTGTCCTGACAGTGTTTCTACTAGTCCAGCAGCTTTGAGTGCTTTAACCAGAGTGCTGAATGAGGAATTCTTAGAAGCAACATCAACGATTGTGCCAGCCTGATTTCCTTGAGCAGTTACCATTCCCTGGGATGAGTGGAAGCTCTTTGGCGCGGCAAAGCTAGCGGAAGCTACTGAAACCACTGCTGCAACTGACAAAACACCAATTGCTGCTCTAATGCTGTTATGCAATGCTTGCATGATTCTACTCCTTATAAATGTAATAAAATTGTCACGCCAGATTGAACGCTAGAAAACTGTCTAGCGGTTACACTGAAAAGGTGGTATTACAATGGGCAACTCCTGGGTAGAGCAATAAAATCAGGAGATGCCTAATCTACTTCTAGAAGTTTTGAGCATTTTTCATGCTTCTATAACTAATACGGGAACGGCAGGCGATTGGATTGGAAAAATAAAAAAATTTTTTCTCAACCTATCTAAATAAGTAGAGACGCGATATATCGCGTCTCTACAACTCCAGTAAAATATGAGCGTCTGCTTACTGCTTTTGCTCTATAATGGCTCCAGATTCCTCGCCAGAAATCTCTACGCTGAAAAGCTTATCGGATGAAGATGTTCTCGCTGCCTTGCGGGAAGGTCGCGTTCATGCTCTTAATGTTTTGTACGATCGCTACGCTCGACTTGTTTACAGTTTGGCGTACAGAATTTTGGGCAGTACAGAAGAAGCAGAGGATGTAACACAGGATGTATTTCTCACCTTCTGGCAAAAGGATGCCTACCAAAGTTCTAAAGGAACGCTGAAAACCTTTCTCACTACTATGACGCGATCGCGTTCGATTGACAAACTACGCGCTCAAGGAACCCGTAACCGCTTTCTCCAAAAATGGCAGCATTTATCAAACCAGGAAACATCACCTCTTCTAGATGATATAGCGCAAACTGAGCAATCCCAAATCCTTCGCCAAGCCCTCGCAGATTTGTCTGAAGGTGAGCGAGAAATTTTAGAGATTGCCTACTATGAAGGCTTGAGTCAGTCGGAAATAGCCAAACGCTTAAATTTACCCTTGGGTACTGTGAAAACTCGCTCTCGTCAAGGACTGATTAAACTTCGCCAACGCCTACAAAATCCTCTATAAATATAACAATAAATTGCTTTTTTATGGTAAATTCACAACTACCAAATAATTACCAAGACCTCATAGCAGGATACATCCTTAATAACCTCAGCGATGAAGAAGCCGCTGTTTTAGAGAACTTACTCAATGAGCATCCTGAATTGCACCAAGAGGTGGATAGCTTTCACAATGCCTTCGATGTTTTTGCCGACGTAGTGCCAATTGAACCACCCGAACACTTACGCACAAATATTTTAGCAGCGGCAACAAACAGCTTAGCATCGGTTGAACAAGCACCACTCCAAGTAGCTCAAACAATACCACAACCAACTCGGGTCAAACTGATTATAGGGATAGGAGGTGCGATCGCAGCAAGTCTCATCACAGTTTTAGGACTGCGCACTTACCAACTCAGCTTTGAACTTCAACAAGCAAATGCTAAAATTCAAAACTTACAACGCAATCTCCAACAAGCTCAGAACATCAGTCCTGTTTTGAGTACACTACAGCAGCCCAAAACTCTACTATACAGCCTAGAAGGTTCTGGCAACTCAGCATCTGGCAGCTTAGTGATGTCTGCTGAAAAAAAACAAGTCATTATACTAGTACAAAATTTACCACAACTTCCCCAAGGACGAGTTTATCGACTTTGGGCAAAAATTCCCACCCATACTTCTCTAACCTATTGCGGACAATTTAACAGTAACACCCAAGGGTATATCCAAATAACTGTCTTATCTGACAACTGCGGCGCAAGCCCCACACAAATGTTAATCACCCTGGATGCAATCACCGATCCCACAACTCAAGGAGGTCCGCTGATCATGCAAAGTCGGATATGATGCTTGATAGAAATTTTGCGACAATGAGTTAGGAGCGCAAAGGAAAAATCACGATGTTGAGAACAGTATGGGCTACCGTCCGCGAAGGCAAAATAGAATTACTAGAAAATGTTCCTCTTACCAATGGTGCAAAAGTGCTGGTGACAGTTTTAGCACAGGAGGATGAACAGCAGTTTTGGCTAAAAGTGAGCGAGCAATCAGTTCATAACGTTTGGGATAATACCGAGGACGACATCTATGGCGAGTTACTCCAAAAATGATGTCCTCTTGGTACAGTATCCTTTCTCTGATTTGTCCGCAACTAAAGTACGTCCAGCAGTTGTTGTCAATGCAAAATTTATACCTGATCGATTAGATTATGTCACAGTCATCCAATTTTGATAGCAGAACACGCACATCTAACTTAGTTTCGTTTAAGTTAGAAGACATTCGACTTCAAGTGGAAAATAAAGAAGTTGCTGATGTTACAGTTAACTTGGATTATATAGATGGGCTGAACCCAAGTGAATTAAAAAATGTCGTACCCATTGCTAATAATATCAAAGATTACCTGACTAATTATCCAAATAATCCCAATGACTTATTTGAAGTTATCAATCGCAATCTCACTCTGGAGTTGCTAAGTGATAATAATCTAGGCTTTCCTCCGTGCTAGACTCTTTAAGTGTGAATCTTGATGTCGCACCAGCCATTATTCCTTTCCAATTTAACAACACAAATACTCGTACCCCAAATGGCAACATAAACGATATTGTTTCATTTCGTTTAGAAGACGTTACATCTCCAATTGATGGTGGTATAGTTGCCGATGTCACTGTTAATTTAGATTATGTTGATGGAATTGACCCAAGCGCCTTCAAAGATGTCATCCCCCTTGGTAATTTCATTAAAGATTATCTCACAAATTATTCTCATCCCAATGACTCTTTTGAAGTCGTAAACAACAATTTAGGCAATGCATTGCTAACTGATTCTAATCTAGGACTTTCCTCAGTGCTAGACTCACTAACTGTTAAGTTAGATGCATCACCAGGTGTTATTCCTTTTCAATTTAACAATACTGTCACCCTAACCCCAATTGGGACTACAATCTTTGGCGGAAGCGAATTTACAACGGTTTTGTGATCTCGACGGTATTGCTGTAATAAACCGGGTTATTGCAAAACCCGGTTGATGAAATTCCTAAGCAGCTACAGCTTCTTCGTAAGGAACAAACGTTTTCTTCGTAGCACCACAAATCGGGCAAAGCCAATCTTCAGGAATTGCTGCAAATGGTGTACCGGGAGCAATTCCCGAATCAGGATCGCCTTCAACTGGATCGTAAATCATCGAACACTGGCGGCAAATCCATTTCTGAGTCGCCGGCTCTTTGCCTGCTGCCTTGAGTGCAGGAGCAACTCCATCTAAAGCTTGGAGTGCTTCTGAATACTGACGGGCATGATGATTTTCGATATGAGTTAATAAACCAAAGTTGTGGGCAGCTTTGCGGAACATCTGTGCATGTTCGCGAGATTCCACTTGTTGTGCTTCAAACTCTACTACAGCTTTGTTATCTCTATCTGCACGCGCTTGCTCAGTAAATCCAGGGTACATAGTAGTGTACTCGTAGGTTTCTCCCTCAATCCCTAACTCTAAGCAGCGTGCAGCGATCGCCTTTTTTTGCTCTTCACTCAACGCCGCCACATCATCCACCACCAACTCTGGATGCATTAATCGAAAGTGGGCAAAGGCGTGTTCTGTCTCTTGGTTTGCCGTTTCGCGAAAAAGTTTAGATAATTCAGTCATACCCAACTGACGAGTCACCTCTGCAAAAAACAAATACTTACGATTCGCCATTGCTTCCCCTGCAAAGGCGTCAGCCAGGTTTTTTGCGGTGTTGGAGTTTGATAAATCCATAGTGCTTTCTCTCTATTACTCACAGATTGTCGCCGTAACTTGTACTCATAACGACTACGACTTACTTTTTAATAGTACTCATAACGACTATGAGATGTCAAGTTTTTGTGGTGGCACTCTTCGATGTCATAACTAATACTGAAAAAATACGGAAAAAGCGATCGCCCCTTTGTAGTCTATAAAAAACTGGACTATAACCAGAGATATTGGCTACAGTAAGGAGTAGGTGCATGGCTGGTAACACCAGTGATGATTCCAAAATTCTTCAACAACGCTATGAAATCCAGCAACAATTGGGCAAGAAAGCAGGAAGACGTACTCTGCTAGCGCGTGACTTAGAAACTCAGCAATTAGTCATCATCAAGCTACTCACCTTCAGCAGTGATTTTGCTTGGGAAGACTTAAAGCTATTTGAAAGAGAAGCAGAAACCCTCAAAGCACTGGAGCATCCTGCCATTCCTCGTTACATAGATTACTTTGAGTTAGAAAGTAGCAAAGGTTATGCCCTAGTTCAAAGCTATGTTGCAGGCAAATCGCTGGAAGAAGAAATGCAGAGGGGATTCACAGAAACAGAAGTCAAACAAATTGCGCGATCGCTGCTAGAAATACTGTCTTACCTGCATGGGCGACAACCACCAGTCATTCACCGCGACATTAAACCCAGCAATATAATTTTGGCAGATCGTTCTGGTAATAGCGTGGGTAAAATTTACCTAGTAGATTTTGGTTCCGTCCAAACCCTAGCAAGTAAGGCAGGCAAAACAGTCACAGTTGTAGGTACTTACGGATACATGCCTCCAGAGCAATTTGGCGGCTATGCGACAGCTGCTTCCGATCTTTACAGTCTCGGAGCCACACTAATCGCCTTGACGACGGCTACCCATCCAGCCGATTTACCCAATAAAGATATGCGGATAGCATTTGAAGAAGCCGCTAACCTGAGTCCAGAATTTGTCGATTGGTTGCAATGGTTAACTGAACCTAGTTTAGAGCGACGATTGACATGCGCACAAGCAGCATTAGAAGCTTTGAATGAAGGGCATAGATTCACAGTACCTGGAGTTAGTTCGCTGAAAACTGTGAACACCCTAGTGTTATTCTGGGAAGCAATTTGGCGGAGCACCATAATTGGCGGCATAGTAGTGTCAACATGTGCTGCTCTATATAGTACTATCATAGCTCCAGCATATGGAACAATGTTAGGAGCATATGTTGGTGCTTTGATTGGCATACCATTAGCGTTTGCCAACGGATTTTTAGTCGGGATTATTACCAGGTTATTCTTTTATCCTTTAAAAAATGCAAATTTGCACCGACGTACAGTAAGTACCATAAGCACCATACTTGGCACAGCAGTTGCTTTAATGTACTTCAAATCTTTCTACTACTATAGCTCTGACAATGTAATTGTCACGAATCTATTCTGGGTAATAGCACCCTCAATCATCACTGGGCTAAGTATGGGTGAAGCGAGCAAATCTATTGCTAAGTGGTATGAAAGAAGACAAAGGATTCGTAGAGACGCCCCGGTGGGGCGTCTCTCCAACAACCAGGAGTCAAAACAATGATTAACGAAATATTAAATAAACGTTATCAAATCCAACAACAACTAGGAAGACAAACTGGAAGACGAACTCTACTAGCCTTAGATTTGCAGACTTCACAGCAGGTAGTAGTGAAACTGCTGTATTTAGGACAAGACTTCAACTGGCAAGACTTAAAACTATTTCAAAGAGAAGCAGAGACTTTAAAAGCCCTCAATCATCCCGCCATCCCAAGCTATCTAGACTATTTTGACATAGACACCGCCCAAGACAAAGGCTTTGGGTTGGTGCAAAGTTACGTTGCGGCAAAATCTTTAGAGGAACACTTACAAGCAGGAAGGACTTTTAGTGAAGCAGAGGTAAAAGAGTTAGCTAAATCTCTCCTGACAATTCTCACCTATCTCCACACCCAGCAACCACCTGTAATTCATCGTGACATTAAACCCAGTAATATCCTGCTTACCAATCGCTCTGGTAATAGTGTAGGTCAAGTATACCTGGTAGATTTTGGTTCGGTACAAACCTTAGCTGCCCATGAAGGCGGGACAATTACTGTAGTCGGTACTTATGGGTATATGCCCCCAGAACAATTTGGTGGAAGAGTTACTCAGGCTTCCGATCTTTATAGTTTAGGTGCAACTTTGATTTATCTGGTTACAGGATTACATCCTACCGAACTACCACAGCAAGATTTACGCCTTCAATTTCGTACCATAGCCAATATTAGTGCAGAATTTGCTGATTGGTTAGAGTGGATGACTGAGCCAAGTTTAGATCAGCGATTTGTATCCGCACAACAAGCAATAGAAGTTTTAGACAACCCTCGGCAGAGAAAAAAGGAAACGTCAATATCAAAACAACAGTTAAGGCAACCACCAGGTAGTAAAATTCGCTTATCAAAAACGTTTGAGAGTTTGGAAATTATTTTTCCGCCTCATGGACTTGGAATTGTTCATCTCATGTTGATTTCCTTTGCTACACCTATTGCTCTTGGTTTACCGTTTTTTTTATTTCGAGATCATTCACCTAGTTTTGCGACATTTCTTTTCTTACAAGTGCCGGCAATAACTTTTATGATTGTGATTCTTCTCCGGGCGCTTTTCAAAAGAACTCGTTTAAGGATTAACTCACAAAACCTTGTAGAAGAACATGATTTACTAGGATTAAAATGGCGTAATTATTCTCCCATCTCAAGGGAAAAAATATCTAATATACAACTTGTCAAGTTAAATTACACGAATAATCCAGCAAACTTTTTGTTTCTGCTTTTGTTTTTAGATCATGATGATACACCAATATATCGTCTTAAGAATTCCGATCAATTATCTGATGCAGAAATTGAATGGTTGGCAAAGGAAATTGGTGACTGGTTATAACTGCTAGTAGCGAATGGTTAATGGTTAATGGTTAATAGTAATGAACAATTAGCCATTAGCAATCAACAATTAACAATCAACAATCAGCAATTAGCGACATTTTTTATCTACTCACAATTCCCGACCATTGTACCTTCTTTTGTTTCTCCCGACGGTAAGAAAAGAAATACTCTGGAGTTTGGTAAGTACAGTAAGGAGCGATCGCTATCTGTTCTCCGCTAATACCCAACTTTTCCATCTGCAAAGCATTTACCCGCCGTACATCCAACCTTACTCTTCCTGAATTCGGATCTTCTAGTACAGGGGAATTGGGTAGAGCAAGCATTGACTCCACCATGACTTTTTCATCGTAATTATATGGTACAATAGTGCTGCCTACTTCCGCTGCTACCTGCTCTGAGACTTGATAAACTTCTCCTGCAATCGCAGGTCCCATCGCAATAAGTAAATCTTCAAGTTTGCTACCAAGCTTTTGCATTTTGGCGATCGCTTGCGGCACAATTTTGAGAGAAGTACCACGCCAACCGGCATGAACTGCCCCCACTTGACCCGTTTTGACATCAGCAATCAGCACAGGTGTACAATCAGCAGCAGCTACCCATACTGCTTGCTTTGCCCCATCGCTAATTAATCCATCACCCAGTACCAGGGTAGAATCGCCATCTCCTTCCACGTCGTCCCCACCTTCTGTTAACTTCAAAGTAATTTCCTTTGCCGTGAGGACAGCATTGCCATGTACCTGTTTTAAGCGATAAACTGAAGCCTCTGGTTCCAGCACGCAAGTTAATTCCACCGGATAACGAGGCCAAAACTGCTGGGTAAAAAAGCCGTGATTCCAAGGTTCCAGTAGACTACAAGTGAGGTAGGGAAGTTCTTCCCAAGTTTGCCAGTGCCAAGTGTGCATCGTCAACCAAACCTAGAAACAAAATAAATTGCAGCCAATTAATCCTAACCCAAACAAGGTTTATTTGGTACAACTACTGTGGAATTGAATCAACAAAAACTAGAAACAGCATTACAACGTAATAATACTTATTTACAATTTCAGCTACATCTGCATAAAACAGTCACTTCAACCAACCAAATTCTCTGGGACTTACTAAACACTGGGGCAAAACCAGGATGTGTAGTAATTGCTCAGCAACAAACAGCAGGGCGTGGGCAATGGGGACGGCAATGGATTTCCAGCCCAGGAGGATTATATCTTTCGGTGGCAGTTGCACCTGAGTTAGAAGCTATCAATAGCTACCAGTTGACTTTGGGTAGTGCTTGGGGAATTGCCGAGCAACTACAAAACTGTGGTATTCCTGTGGGGATTAAATGGCCTAATGACCTAGTTTTAGAGCATCGTAAGTTAGGCGGTATTTTGACGGAAACCAAAGTTACTAGCGGAATCATTACAAAGGCAGTAATTGGTGTGGGCATTAACTGGGCAAACTCAGTCCCAGAAACCGGAATCAATTTACAATCTTTACAACAACAGCATTCAAAACCAATTTCTGATTTGTCGATGCTAGCTGCTCAAGTTTTACTAGGAATAGAATCCGGTATACAATGTCTGTGCCAAGAAGGTGCGAATATATTAATTTCTCGCTACCTTAATTTACTCACTAATATGGGTGATATAGTATACGGTAGTGATTTTACGGGTACTGTTGTAGGTGTAACTTCAAAGGGTGAACTTCGTGTTAGGACAACATCGGAAATTAAATCAGTAATTACACCAGAAATTTACTTACAGCCCGGTACAATCAGTTTGGGCTATCGAACCCCCCATAAATCACAACTACACACAACACCAGAAAACTCATGAAGCAACGCGATAAAGCCCAGAATAGCAGAGCTAACTTATGGCAGCGATCGCTACCAGCACAAAGTCTTTGTTGGCTGAGCAGCTTTAGTCTGTTAAGTAGCGGTATAGTGTTTGCCCAAACTGAATCAGCAGTAGACAACATAGTTCCCACAGTGGAAAATTCCGCTCCTGCTGTCGTCAACAATGTACAAAAAGACACTAGTGAAGCCAATAACACTGACTCATCAGATGAATATTCTCGACGCCGAGCTAAACTAAGACAAAGACTGCGCAGAGTAGACTTGAGCGTTACTCAAGAGCAAGTTAAACCTTCCCAACCTAAAAATGAAGAATCTCAAACTGCTGTAGTACCCAGATGGTCAAGACGTAAAATAGAAGTCTCTTTGACCGAAACACGAGTAAGAAGGTTAAGAGCCAGATTAGCAGATCGGGAGCGTAATCAGGTAATTGCAAGAGAAGAAAAACCGCAGCCAGAGTTTTCGCAGCAACGAACAAACGTTAGAGAAGACAATCAGAATTCCTCACAATCATCTAACAGTGTTCGTGCATCCACAAGAAAACCAAAAGATTACAACAACGCCTACATTGACCCCACAGATTACAACACTGCTTCTACTCAAAAGTACGAAGCACCCAATTCTATTGTAGTCACAGAACGCTCTACTGGTTGTCGAGCTTTGATTGGACCTGGTATATCAAGTCGTCTTTGCGCCAAAACACCTCTGGTTTCTGCGCGAAATCAAACTCAAACTAATTCTGACAACGAACAAACTCCAAAGCAAGTACCTAGTTGGCTCAGAAGAAGTCAAAATGCTCAACTAACAAATGTTTCTCCCACACGCCGTATTGTTAGTAGTGGTGACAACACTGATGTTCGTCCACAGGTAAACAACGACGAGAAAGAAACAAACACTTACGTGCGTCCCCGTCGTCAAGTAGTTGCTCAAACTCCAGAAACAAATACTTACGTGCGTCCCCGTCGTCAAGTAGCGGAGGAAAGCGAAATAAACACTTACGTGCGTCCCCGTCGTCAAGTAGTTGCTCAAACTCCAGAAACAAATACTTACGTGCGTCGTCAAAATCGGATTGCAAATAATGGGGAACCGAAAAGTGCATTCCGTCCTAACAGATTTATCCCCAACAATTTTAGCCCAACGACCACAGTTAGTTCACATCCAATCGCCCCATCTGGAGGAGATTTGCCAGAACCAATGACAGCGGACAACAGTGCGCCCCGTCCTGGTACAGTAGCTTATAACATTCCTCTAGCATCAACTTTGCCACAAGTTACATGGAATGGTAGGTACGCTTATAGTGGTACAGGCGGATTGGTTTACCCCCTAACTGTACCTTCACCGATTACTTCTTTGTTTGGTTGGCGGAATCATCCGATTACAGGTGATCGCAGTTTCCACTCTGGTACAGATATTGGTGCGGCAATAGGGACTCCCATTTTAGCTGCTTACTCTGGGCAAGTAGAGATTGCTGATAATGTAGGTGGCTACGGTTTAACCGTTGTACTTAACCATACTAGCGCTCAACAAACTCTCTATGGGCATATGTCAGAGATTTTTGTTCAACCAGGGCAATGGGTAGAACAAGGAACTGTAATTGGGCGAGTTGGTAATACGGGTAGTTCTACTGGACCTCACCTCCATTTTGAGGTACGAACTCTTACACCTGAAGGTTGGGTGGCGATTGATCCGGGAATTCAACTAGAATCGGCTCTAAGCCAGTTAGTTCAAACTTTGCAAACTGCCCAAACCACCCCCCAACCTGGTAGCTAAATTTTGAGAGGTGGATAATAGCTAATTGTTGAACATCTAGCCATTAGCCATGAGAAACCCTGTTTCTTTAAGAAACCGAGTTTCTCTGTGTTCGTTACAAATACCCGTTTTCGGTTAAGAAGGCGGGTGTTATTGTATCTACTGGTGCAATTAGATCGCTTTGCTGTGAGTAAAGGAGTTTTTCTACGTACTTGCCGAGAATATCGCCTTCTAAATTCACCCAATCGCCTGGATTTAAATAGCTCAGATTTGTTTCGGCATAGGTGAGGGGAATTACTGCTACTTTGAATTGCATTGTTTCTGGCTGATATTCGGCTACTGTGAGGCTGATGCCATTTACAGCTATGCTACCTTTGGGGACAATGTAGCGAGCGATCGCGAATGGTGCTGTAAACGACATTTCCCATGAAGTTGACGTTTGCTCTACCTGATTGATTCGACCAACACCGTCCACATGTCCCATAACAAAGTGTCCTCCCACTTTGCTACCCACACGCAGCGAGGCTTCTAAGTTAACATATTTTTGTCCTGTCTGCTCAACTCCCAAAGTTGTCCGTTGTAAGGTTTCAGGTGAAGCAGTGGCAATGAATCCATCTTTTAAAACAGATTCTACCGTCAGACAGATGCCATCTACGGCAACACTGTCCCCAATAGAAATGTCTTGCATAATTATACTAGATGACTTGCTGATGCACGTAATTTGCCAATAATTTTCTCCTAGAGGTCTAATTGTTCCTAATGCTTGAATTAATCCTGTAAACACGACTTTTTCACCTAACTATTTCTATTTATTGCCTAATTTCAATGAAAATTAACTAGTAATTATCACCAAATTGTTTATAATTTAAGTATAATTTCTGACAAAAATCCTAAAAAAAATTCAACAAAATTACTTCTACCACAAGGCATACTTGAAAAAGTAGATTATTTTTGAAATAGACCAGTTAGAGTTACTGTGGTTTTCACATTCATTTGGGAGTTTAATAGAAGCAATTAGATAGAATCAAAACTTATGTTTAACCTTTTCCTAACCTGTCAAAGTCAAGTGTACGATTCGTTACATACTCCTACTCGCTCTCAAAGGATTGTAGAGGCTTAGCCAATGATTGAAATGAAAGTCGCTGGCATAGCATTAGATGCCATAACCCGTAGTCCAATTGTACTTTTAAAAGATGCTTCAGACCGCCGTGCATTGCCCATTTATATTGGTCAAGAACAAGCAAGGGCAATTATGGGAGCGCTGGAGAATCAAAAGCCGCCCAGACCGTTGACACATGACCTAGTTGTGAATATTCTCGAAACATGGAATATGACTCTAGAGCGGGTGATTATTCATTCGCTACAAAAAGACACATTTTATGCCGCTTTGATACTTCAACAAGGCGAAGTTAAAAAAGAAATTGATGCCCGCCCAAGCGATGCGATCGCGATTGCTTTGCGCACCAACACGCCGATTTGGGTAATGGAAGAAGTAATTGCCGATGCTTCTATCCCAGTTGATCGCGATGCGGATGAAGCAGATCAGCAAGCCTTCCGGGAATTTCTCTCGAATTTACGCCCAGAAGATTTAATTAAGCGCTTTGGCAATAGCGAAACCTCTTAGAAAAGTTATGAGTTATGAATTATGAGTGATGAATTAAAGAATTCAGCGATCACCGACAATCGGAAAGAATCCTGTACAGAGGCGATTAATTGAGTTTCTCCTGACTCGGTGAACGCCATTCGCCTCTCAGTAGCAAAGACGCGGCGCGAACAAGTCGGGAAACCTGCCTACGGCGCTGGCTCCTGACTCCTGACTCCTTTACTCAAAATTCACTCACTGGATTGATGATGCAGTACCGACGCTTTGGGAAAACGAATTTACATTTGTCGGTGTTTTCCTTGGGGACGATGCGCTACTTGGCTAGCGTTGAGAATGCTTGTTTGACAATTCAAACAGCCATAGCGCTGGGGATTAATCACATAGAAACGGCTTCTGGTTATGGCTCAAGTGAGGAGTATCTTGGCTGTGCGATCGCCACTGGATTACCCATACCGCGTTCCCTGCTGCACATTACCACAAAAATCCCTCCCCAGAATGATGCTGACACAATGCGTCGGTGCATTGACGAATCATTGACCCGATTAAAGCTGGATTACCTAGATTGCTTAGGTATTCATGGCTTAAACACCCTTGAACATTTAGAACGGGTACAAACCAAAGGCGGCTGTTGGCAAGCAGTGGCAGAAGCTGTTGCTGATGGACGGATACGACACGTTGGTTTTTCCACCCACGGTTCACTAGAAGTAATTTTAGCGGCGATTAATACAGGTTTATTTGAATTTGTCAATCTGCATTATTACTATTTTTTCCAACGCCATGCAGCAGCGGTGCAGCTGGCAGCAGAAAAAGACATGGGTGTTTTTATCATTTCACCAGCCGACAAAGGCGGACGCCTCTACACACCTCCACAGCAGCTAATCGACTTATGTCAACCGTATTCTCCTTTAGAATTAAACTATCGATTTTTACTAAGCGACACCCGAATCACAACCCTAAGTGTGGGACCAGCTTCGCCAGAAGAATTAGCACAATACAAGCAAGTGGCTGACTGCGACGGAGAACTTACTCAAGGTGAAATTACTGTCTTACAACGTTTAGAAAATCACCAAGCATCTGTACTGGCTACAGACAAATGCAGCCAGTGTTACGCTTGTTTACCCTGCCCAGAAAACATTAACATTCCTGAAGTGCTGCGGCTACGGAATTTAGCAGTAGCATATGACATGACAGACTTTGGTCAATATCGCTACCGAATGTTTGAAAACGCCGGTCACTGGTTTCCAGGAATGAAAGCTAACCGCTGTACAGTATGCGGCGATTGCCTTCCCAGATGTCCAGAAAAGTTGGAGATTCCAGCTTTGTTGCAAGATACTCATGAAAGATTGAATGGGAAAGAAGGTAGAAGATTATGGAAGTAGTACAATTTTATCAGATGAGTAAATTAGATCCCCGACTTCTTTAAGAAGTCGGGGATCTAGAGTCAGAAAAAGATAATTATTAACTATTTCTTAAAAAAACAATGGTAACAACACAACAGCGATACTACACCCCAGAGGAATACCTAGAACTAGAGGAAACTGCTGACTACAAAAGTGAATACATCGACGGGCAAATCATTCCTATGGCAGGTGGTACAACAAATCATAATAAAATAGCACTTAATCTAAGTACTGGACTAAACTCTACCTTTAGACAGCAAGATTATGAAGTTTTCATGACGGATGTTCGCCTGTGGATGCCTAAAAAGCGCATCTACACCTATCCAGATGTGATGGTTGTAGCTGGTGAAGCAGAATATCTCAATAATCGTACAGATATAATAGTAAATCCTCAAGTAATTGTAGAAGTTTTGTCGAAATCTACTCAAGGATATGATCGAGAAGACAAATTTGAAGCTTACCGAACAATTGACACTTTTCAAGAATATTTACTCATCGACCAAACTAGAATTCGTGTCGAGCAGTATTCTAAAAAAGGTAAGAAGCAATGGTCACTATATGAGTATGATGAGGAAGACCAGGCAATTACCCTAACTTCAGTTCCTTTTGAGATTTCGTTACAGGATTTATATAACAAAGTGAAGTTTGAAGTAGTTTAAATCTTTAAAGTCTGGTTGCCGTTAACTTTGATCAGCGTGCAGTTGGTGTTGATGACGGTAGGCTGCCTCCAGTATTGACTTGCCTGATTCACAAGCTAATTCCTCAAGTGTTAGCGTTGTCAAAGCCATCAGTATTGAAACTTGCTCAGCTAAGTTTCTGTGCTGCCCAATAAATTGTTGATCGAAACACTCAAGATTTTCTGCTGCGCTCTTGACTAGTGCTTGGAGAATCTTAAACGCACCGTCAGATAGAGGTGGTTCGCCCCGATAATTTTGTAACCTGCCGCCCTCGCGATAGATGGTAGACTCTAAACCGATAAAATGTAAAAACCAGTCTGCTCTGTAGTACCCCAAAGCAGCTACTATACCTCTGTAGTCAGCTATTAATTCATCAATCAAATTATTACGCATTACGCCCAGAAAGCGGCGCGTAAAGTAATGCGTACATTCATGTTCTAGCCTAATTTGTGTTGAAAGTTGCCGCCATTGTGACTCAGTCAATTCCAGTTCACTTGCTGCTACATTACTATAGGGACCAGAGCTAAGAATAATAAACCGATCTTGATACAATTCTTTACGCGGAATCAAGCGTTTAAATTCACTCGCCCAGTCAACTCCTGTTTCCCTTGCTTCCCACTCCTGTCGATACTGGTTGACACGATCCCAATTGTTATAGCCACTAACGATACATGCTCCCATTGAATCAGGAACTGGTGATGGTTCATTGCGTTGAGTCAGTGCTTGTACTAAAGTGACAAAATCACAGCGGTTGCCTGCTTTGATTACCGGAATAGCACCAGCAAGAGTTTGATGTAACTGAATTTGTAGTTTTTCCGGTTCACTCAAAATTAGCCCTGTGGCGCGTGCCATACCATTGGCAGGTGTGCCAGAGCGAGTAGCAGCGCGATATTCCTCTGTTTCACTGATACCAGCAAGTATGGGAAACTGAAACTGCACTAAACGCTGTTTCAGGACAGTATAAGCTCCTACCGTCTGTGCAACTTGTTCATATTCTTCCCAAGCAGCGACATGAGCTTCGGGTTCGGGAGGGATTTGCGGAATTTGGCATTGAGATAATTCAAATACATTTTGGTTATAGGCAAGCAATTCTATCATTTCAGAGTCGCTAGCACCGAAAGCGGCTAAAACATTATTGCGCAATTGCAGATTGTTCATTTTGATCAACTATCAGGTGATGAGTCATACGATACTGTTCTAACTTTTTCATTGCCATTCGTAAGTTTACTGATGTTATTTCTTAGTTGAGCGATCGCGTTCAATCCACCTTCAGCAAAGATTCTGTAAATGGGTACTGGGTGATCATTACTTTTAACAACGCTCATATATAATATTAAATAGTAGCAAAAATTATATACTTTTTAGTAATAAAGATGAGTGATTCAGACCGCCTTGAAAAACTAATTGAATCTAATGCTATATCTATTCAAGCATTAACATATCAAGCTAGTAGCATTTTACCTAGACTTGATGAAATGCAAAGAAACGTAGCTAATATGCAGCGACAGATGGTTGATGTTCAAAGACGAATAGATGATAACACTGCTGATATTAGAGAGCTAACTCTTGAAAATCAGAGAATTCTCAAATATCTGGAATCACGGAATTAATAAGAATGGTAGAGACGCGACGCCAGTCGCCTCTGTCGGGAAACCCTCCTGCATCGCTGGCTCAAATGAGCGCGTCTCTACAGAAACCGTGATTTTTAAAATTTTCTAATTAGAGAAATAATCATACGTTTAGTATATGACAAGTATTAAACCCATACAAGAAGTTTGGAAAGATCTGCCACTTGATTTACAGCAGCAAGTTGGAGAATTTGCGGAGTTTTTGCTTCATAAACACCGTGCCTCAACTAAACCTTTACAGTTAAAATGGGCGGGAGCATTGCGGGACTATAAAAACCTTTCTGCTCAAGATTTACAACGTGAAGTTTTAGAGTCTTGGGGAGTTACACCAATTACTGCATTGAGAACCTAACTTTAAACTATTTACTAGGGCTGAGCCTCGCGCGATCGCTCCCTCAAAATCCTTGCTAATCTAGTATAATGCTGTCAACTCCAACTCAACTAATGCGACTCTCGCAAGGACAACTGAACTTACTCGAACGTTGTCCCCGCCAATTCCAACACACCTACTTAGAACAACTTCATTCTCCCTCGTCATCAGAAAACGAGGAAAGGCAAACTTTAGGAAGTCGCTTTCACTTGCTGATGCAGCAACGAGAAATGGGTTTGCCAATTGAGAGTTTGCTCCAAGCAGATGCCCAACTGCAAAGCTGGATGACTGCTTTCGCTGATGCTGCACCAGAAATTTTAACTCCTACTCTCAAGAGTCATTTCCGCGAAAGCGAACACTTACGTACGCTACAAGTTCAAAACTATTTACTCACAGTTGTTTATGATTTATTGATTGCAGATAACCAGCAAGCACAAATTCTCGACTGGAAAACTTATCGCAAACCGCCAAATAAACGCTTTTTAGAAAAAAACTGGCAAACTCGTCTTTATCTTTACGTCATGGCTGAAACTAGCGAGTACTTACCAGAACATATTTCTATGACTTACTGGTTTGTTCAATCTGAAGGCAAACCGCAAAGTATTAAGTTTATTTACAATACCGCACAACACGAGCAAACTGCAAAGAAGCTTAATCAACTATTAACTAAGTTAACCAAGTGGCTGGAAGCTTATCAAAGTGGAGAGCAGTTTCCACAAGTACCAGAAGGTAGCAAAGCTTGCGAAGGTTGTCAGTTTACAACGCGGTGTGAGCGTACTGATTCCTCTTCTTCCCAGATGTCTGCAAGCAATTCTTCCTCTGTAGTGAACACTACCTTACTAAATCTCGCTAGTATTCAAGAAGTATCCTTATGAGAGTAGAGACGCCCCACCGGGAAGTCTCTACAGATCATTTCTCAATTATTTTATGCACTTTGATGAAAATGATGCGGTTTATGTCCGCGAATTAGGAATAGACGACATCGCCCCAGTTTACCACTTGGGGGAAGAACTATTTACCAGCGATTTGTATCCTTATTTATACCGTACTTGGGATGAGTGGGAGGTAATCGGACTTTACAACACAGATCCAGAATACTGTATGGTTGCCGAAATAGACGGGCAAGTAGCAGGATTCATTTTAGGAACAATCATTACCAAAGCATCTTGGACTTATGGTTATATTCTGTGGTTAGGAGTTAGTCCTAATTTTCAGCGTCGGGGAGTAGCAGACAAACTGGTTGATAAAGTCGTCGCCCGCATGATTGAAGATGGGGCGAGGTTCATGTTGGTAGACACAGATCCTACCAATACTCCAGCAGTTAAATTTTTTACACGTAAAGGTTTTGGCAATGTCCGCCAACACATTTTCTTATCCATGAATTTAAGTAAGCATGAACACTATGGTAGAATAATCGCCTACGAACACCAAAAAGCGGAAAGAGCAGGTTACAAGCGTACTCGTCCTGCCATACGCAATACACGTAAGACTGAAGGAATTGCTCGTGAAATCGCTCTTAACTCCTTAGTAAGTGATAACACTACTGAAGAGCAAACACCCGTTTAAATATTAACGTTACTCTCGCTCCCAGTCGGAGACTGGGAACGAGGAAAGGTGTAATATGTCAGAACAACAGTGGATTCTTGCATCAACTGAACAACCAACCGAGTCATTCATACAAGCTGTGAAAAAATATACGCCTGATAAGCGTGGATATTTCGCAGCACAGTTATTATGGCAAAGGGGAATAAGAGATTCATCACAATTAGATGCTTTTGTCAATACTCAATCTTATCAAGCTGCGAGTCCGTTTGAGTTTGGGCAAGAAATGCATCTGGCGGTGGAACGTTTGAAACTAGCAAGGGATGTTGGGGAAAAAATTGCTATCTGGGGAGACTTTGACGCTGATGGTATCACCTCTACTGCTGTGCTATGGGATGGGTTGGGACAGTTTTTTACTCAAAACACTCAGTTAATTTACTACATTCCCAATCGCTTTACAGAATCTCACGGACTCAATTGCAAAGGAATTGATCATTTAGTAAAACAAGATATTAAGTTGATTGTCACTTGCGACACTGGCAGTACTAATATCCAGGAAATTACTTATGCTAAAGAGCTAGGTATAAATATTATAGTTACAGACCACCACACGCTACCGATAGAACGTCCACCTGTTACAGCAATTATTAATCCTCGTTATTTGCCGAGTACGCATTCACTGTTTAATCTTTCTGGGGTGGCGGTGGCATACTTGTTGGTCGAAGCTGTTTATCAAAGCTTACCAAATATCGCGCAACAACCGTTAGAAGATTTATTGGATTTAGTGGCGGTAGGATTAATTGCTGATTTAGTGCAGTTAAGTGGAGATTGTCGCTATCTAGCGCAATTGGGAATTCAACGATTGCAAGAAGATTTTCAACAACCACCAGCTGCACGGCGACGTCCTGGGGTAGGAAGGTTGTTAGAATTATGCCAGAAAAGTGGCGATCGCCCCACAGATATTTCCTTCGGTCTTGGTCCACGAATTAATGCTGTCAGTAGAATACAAGGTGATGCAACTTTCTGTGTGGAGTTACTCACAAGTCGCGACAAAGAGCGTGTCAATCAACTAGCAGAAGTCACAGAACTAGCAAACACCCGTCGCAAGTCTTTACAAAAAGATGTCGCTCAACAAGTAGCTCAGAAACTCACTCAATTAGATTTATCAACCACCAGTGTCATTGTACTAGAAGATCCTCAATGGGCTGTTGGCGTTTTAGGGTTAGTGGCAGGACAGGTAGCACACGATACAGGACGCCCAACGATTCTTTTGAGTACAGAGGGAGTGGAAGAGCATCTTGCTAGGGGTTCTGCTCGATCTATTAACTCAGTAGATTTATATCAACTAGTAAAAGACCAAGCACATTTGTTACATCGGTTTGGGGGACATCCGTTTGCCGCAGGGTTGAGTCTACCAGTGGAAAATATTCCATTATTTACAGAGGCGATTAATCAGCAGTTGCGGCGGTTGAGTGGTGCAACCTTGACACCAACAGTACAAGCAGACTTGGCGGTAACAGTAGCAGACTTGGGTAAAGAGTTATTTTTAGAACTGAAACTGCTAGAACCTTGTGGTATGGGTAATCCTGTACCTAAACTGTTGATTAAAAACTGCTGGTTTGAAAATGCTTGGCATCGCAATCAACAAGATTCACAGGGGAAAAAAGTACAATACATCAAAACCGACTTTGAGATTAAAGACGATTCTAGTAAAAGTTCTTTTCCTGGTGTGTGGTGGGGACATTATAAGGATGAGTTACCACCTTCAAGATGTGATTGTATTGCTGAACTGGACTATAACACTTTCAAAAAACGCTACGAAATTAGATTAGTAGCAGTGCGTCCTTGTGTCAATTCGGTAGAGACGTTACACGTAACTTCTCTACAGCTAATACAAGATTGGCGCAATCGCCAACCTGAACACTCTTTAGACTCAGCGCTCTTGCTTAAAGATTGTCCAACTAGTTGGGAAGGCTTACGTGCTTGGATTAGGCGATCGCTTTACAATCGACAACCTTTAGCAATAGCATGGTCTAAACCAGAACACTCTCCACCAGAGCAAATTTGGCTTACCCTGGTAGGATTAGCTAAGTATCTCAGTCGGACAAATCAACCTGTTACCCGCGTTCAACTTTTAGAGAAACTTTGTATAGGCGATCAAACTTTACATTTAGGTTTTAAAGCTTTGAAGTTTATGGGTTTTACGATTAAACGGCAAGACAGATCTATGATATTTTCTCAGGATTCAACAATTGAGTCAACTCTTGCAGAAGCAGCAATTGGACAATTTTTAGCTGCTGTACGCGAAGAACAATTTCAGCGAGAATATTTTGCCTCTGTTCCACTTTCGACAATTGAGGCTCTAGCTCATCAAACTGCTATTAGTTAATAGTCATATGATTGAATATAACAGTGCTTCATAGCGAGGCTTGTCGCTTTAAGATAAACTAATATATGTTTATCTACTGAATAAAATACACGAATTGCTATGAGTGATAAAGAAGCAGTCATTGAGCTTGTGAAGCTCCTACCACCAAACGTATCACTCAGCGAAATTGTCCATTGAAATTGAGTTTTTTGCCGCCATCAAAGAGGGTTTGGATGAAATTGATCAGGGCAAAGGAGTTTCAATCGAAGCGGTTGAGCAAATGATCGAAGCATGGACTACCAAGTAATTATATCTCCAAAAGCCGTTGGAGATTTAGCTGGGCTATTTCATTCTATACACGCACGTCATGTACTCAAGTACATGGCGCGATTAGCTCAAGTCCGTTAAAACGGACTAAAAAGCAACAATTTAGTCGGTTAAAACCGACTTGGGCTATAAGCCTAGAACTGAAGTTCTAGGCGGATTGCGTCAGAACTTCTGGTTGCTTAATGTGCCAGTTTTGATCTTCTGATAACTCCAATACTAATTGGTGGTATTTTGCTAAAATGGGACGATGACCAACACTGATAAAAGTTGTTCCTATTGCTTGCAAATGCTGATATAAACCCTCCTCGTTTTTCATATCCAAAGCACTCGTCGCTTCGTCCAAAATTGCATAGTCCGGTTTATTGAGCAATATCCGGGCAAAGGTAACGCGCTGTTGTTCTCCGAGAGACAAAACTGATGCCCAGTCTTGTTCCACATCAAAACCACCAAATCGTTGATCCAAGTCTTTTAAGTTCACTTGTTGCAGTACTTGTTTAAGTGCCTCTTCACCAATTTCAACATCAGTATGAGGATAAAGTAACTGTTCGCGCAATGTGCCGATAATCATATAAGGACGTTGCGGTAAAAACAGCATTTGCTCTATTTTGGGTCGTACAATTACACCTGTACCTGAGTTCCATAATCCGGCGATCGCCCGCAACAAGGAACTCTTTCCACAGCCACTTGGTCCTGTAATTAACAATCCTTGACCTAATGATAACTCCACCGATAAATCTTTAATCAAAGTTCTTTGATAATTCGGTGTTTGTAAAGTCAGGTTTTCAATAGCTAAACGAGAATCCTCTACTAAGTTAATAGTGGGAGTCTCATCTTTTTGCTGAGCTAATTGAGCAGTGGGCTGTTCTAGATAATCGATAAAGCTGTAGAGACGATCAATTCCTGCTCCAAAAGTTGCCAAAGATTGTAAGCGAGCTACAATCACATTTAACGAGAAAAATACCCGCACAAATGCCCCTTGAGCTTCGGTAATTTTTCCTACTTCAAGTTCTCCCGCAAACACACTATGAGCAACAACAAGCGCTGGAATAATGAAAGGAATAAATTCATAAAAATTGGTTAAAACATTGAGATTAAGCTCCCAAAATATCAGTTGCTTATAATTATCAAATGCCTCCATGAATCTATTTTTTAGCTGGTTTGACTCCTGCTGTTCCCCTCGGTAAAAAGCAATTGATTCAGAATTTTCACGAATGCGAACTAAGCCAAAGCGAAAATTAGCTTCTTTTTTCAGCTGCTCAAAATTGAGTTTTACCAGAGGTCTACCAAAAATTCCGGTTGTCACAATTGTCCCAACTAAGGCATAAATAACGAGGAAAATAACTAGAGATTTAGATATTCCCCACAGCACCCCACTAAAAGCAATTACTTTAAGAATAGCTCCGACAAAGATGAGTAAAAATTTGAGAGAATCTAGAGTGAAACTTTTGACATCTTCGGCAATTCGTTGATCGGGGTTGTCAATTTCACCGTGAGAATTGAGGTTATAGAAGGCTCGATTATTGAAGTATTTATCCAGAAAACTATTTGTAAGCGATCGCCGCCACACTAGACCTAATCTGTCTTGCAAATAATTATAGGTAGCTAAAAGTGGTGCGTAAAGAACTAACACACCGATGAAAATCTGTATAGTTTGTGTAAATCTTGGTCGATCTTTAGCTGAAAGCGCCGAAATTAAAGCACCCTGCTGTCCGTTAAGGACAACAGCAAGACCTGTGTATGCCAGTAACAGCAATACTATCAGTAGCAGCAGACCACGCGATGACCATTTTTCCGTCCCAAACCAGTAGGGTTTGGCGAGCGCCCAAAACCGCCTAAATAAAGTCAAGTTAAATCTATCCATTTCTTTATTTTGCTATATTTCCTTGGCGTTCGCATTTAAAACCGCGACGTTGCCAAGCAGCTAAATTTACATCTGCTAGTCTTGTGAGTGAACATTGTGGTTGGATAAACAGACTTATTGGTGCCCATAACAAACTGCGTGTCACATCCAGTCCGGTTTTTACCCAAGATTCACGATTTCCTGGAATACCTTGTTCTTGAACAATTTCTACTTCTACCCACATTCCATTGACACCTAAAAGAATTTGTGCTAACCATTTGGCTCTTGGTAAGTGTGTAGGGGAAGTAATCAGCTTCACTTTATGTGCTTTCCAACTACGTAGAATAGGAATACCGTAGTATAAATTATCAAAGGTAGAATCAGCACAATTTTCTAACCAAACTTTCTGGATCTGGGCAGCTTGCCTTTGAAAAATGAGCAAAATACAAGGGTCTGGAGAACCATGAGAAATTAATATTGGGATTTGTGGATATTGTTTTGCCAACCGTGCGACATGAATTTCTCGCTGAATGCTTCCACCAAGCACAAAGAAAGCATCTACCGAACCCCAAGAGGCACTCAGAATAGTTATAGTGTTAACAATTAGCCAACTGCCAAGTATGAGGCATATACCAAAAACTAGTCTTCGTAGCCTTGCAGGCGCATTAATTCGGTTGTCTGTAACGTTACGTCTCATAACCATAAACAAAGAGTGGGGTATACCAACCAACTGGAAAAAAAGTCAAGTAGGTTGCTAAGATGACACTGGTGAAAGTGTCACATAGTCGCGCTCTAGCTGACAGAAGTTGGTGGCTAACTTAAGAAAGCTGGTGTCTAGGCGCAATATTTCTTTAAAGAATACTAAAGGGTATGTGATGAAGAAAATATAGCTAAGTATAAAGACTGATGCAGTCTAAAAAGTCCTGATTTCTAAACTGTCAACAACACAATTATTCCAGCTAATATACATGAACCGATCTGCGAAACGTCACTCGCCGTTGCAAGTAGCTTTGTTAGGTGGAGCGATCGCCACCACTGCTACATTATCAGTCTTTGGTCCAGTTTGGTGTCGCTCTGTGCGTGCTGCCCTGCAAGATAGCCCAAAAGCGATTATTGACCAAGTTTGGCAACTAGTGAATCGTGAATATGTAGATTCCTCATTTAACCAGCAAGATTGGATAGCAACTAGGCAAACCTTGTTGGGACAAGAATATACAAATCGCGAACAAGCCTACGTAGCTATTCGTGAAGCTTTAAAAAAATTAGGTGATCCTTACACTCGATTTATGGATCCCAGACAGTATGAAGCCTTAAGGGGCCAAACTTCTGGGGAGGTGACGGGAATTGGTATTAGGATGGAACTAAATGAAAAAACTCAGCTACTAACCGTTACAGAAGCTATCGAAAATTCGCCAGCACTCAAAGCGGGAATTAAGGCAGGGGATCAGATTTTGGCAATTGATGGCAAACCCACGAAACTTATGAAAGTGGATGATGCTTCTAAGCTGATTCGCGGCAAGGCAGGTACAGTTTTGACATTGAGGATGGGGCGCTCTGGACAAAACCCTATAGACCTCAAGCTACAACGCGCTAATATTGAAGTACCAGCAGTGCGTTACAGTTTGAAACAAGAAGGTTCTCAGCGTGTTGGCTATATCCGTTTACGCGAATTTAGCGCCCATTCTGCTGATCAAATGCGTCGAGCGATTGGCGATTTGAATACGCAAAAAGCTGATACTTTTGTCTTAGATTTGCGCGGCAATCCAGGCGGTTTGTTACAATCAAGTATTGAAATTGCTCAGATGTGGCTAGATCATGGTGCGATCGTTCGTACAGTAGATCGTGTGGGAGGAAGTCAAGAAAGTAAAGCCAATCACACTGCTTTGACAAATCGTCCCTTAGCGGTGCTAGTGGATAATAACTCGGCAAGTGCTAGTGAAATTCTGGCAGGCGCACTTAAGGATAATCAAAGGGCAGTGGTTGTTGGTGATCAAACTTTTGGCAAAGCTTTAGTACAGTCAGTTCATGAACTACCCGATGGTTCTGGTGTAGCAATTACTATTGCCCACTATTACACTCCTAAAGGTACTGATATTAACCATAAGGGAGTAACACCAGATATTAACATAAAATTGACAGAGGCACAAGAGCGTCAGTTGGCTTCTAACCCCAATTTGTTGGCAACTCAGAATGACCCTCAGTATGCGCGTGCATTGTCAATTCTGTCTAGTAATAACTTTGCCCAACCCAGGCGCAATCAACCTTCTTTAGAACCCATGAGCGTTCGCTCAACTGATTTAAAATTTTAGCTTGGGCATACTAGGGAATATGGTTAACAGTTAACTGTTAACCGTTAACTGTTAACTGTCGAAAATTTATGAATCACGCATCAGTTACAACCACTGATAACACTTTCCTACCAAAAGTTTCAGTGGTTATACCTATTTATAATGGTGAGCCGGAGATATCAGAGTTAATTAGTTGTCTACAAGCTCAAACTTACCCAACACAACTGGTGGAGTATTTGCTGGTAGACAACAATAGTAGCGATCGCACTCTCAGCTTACTGAAAACATCTGCCGAAAATAGCCCCATTACAATTCGCCCCTTGAGCGAAAATCAAATTCAAAGCTCCTATGCAGCTCGAAATAAAGGTATCAAAGCAGCAAGGGGTGAAATTATTGCCTTTACCGATGCTGATTGTCGTCCACAACCAGGATGGTTAGAAGCATTAATTTTTCCATTTGTCAATACCGATGTGGCAATTGTAGCTGGTGAAATTGCGGCACTACCAGGAAAAAGTTTGCTAGAAGAACACGCAGAGCGTCAAGAAACACTGTCGCAAAAACACACCCTAGCTCATAAGTTTTGCCCATACGGACAAACAGCTAACTTGGCAATTCGACGAGAAGCTTTAGTCAGAGCAGGTTTATTCCGTCCCCATCTCACTACAGGTGGTGATGCTGATATCTGTTGGCGCATTCTCAAAGAAAACATTGGGCGTTTGGAATTTGTTCCTAGTGCTTTAGTACAGCATCGCCACCGCTCTACAATCAAGGAATTAGAAAGTCAATGGCGGCGATATGGACGTTCAAATCGCTATCTACATGAACTGCACGGTGTAGAGTTGATGCGGGATATAACTAGTCGTGAATGTGGCTATCGTTTGGGACGTTGGTTGTTGAAGGAACTACCTGATGTTAGCGTCAAGGTTTTAGCGGGTAAAGCTAGTATGGTAGATTTACTTAATACTCCCATTGGTTTGTTCACAGCTAGAGCGCGTGCGGCTGGGCAAAGGGAAGCCAAGTTACCGGAGTTAGCCAAAAAAATCGAGTGGCTGTAGGAATGCGTGGATTTTGGTAGAGACGTTCCGGCGGAAAGTCTCTACTGATTATCTGCGTTGATTTGCGTATATGTGCGGTTGAAATTTTCTACTTCTATATATAGTGGTTAATTGTAGTTAAATTTCGCTAAATTGGAAAAAAGTAAAACAGAGGAAATTTTAGATGTCGGCACAAGTGTTACTGGTAGATGATGAACCGGGATTACGCGAAGCTGTAAAAGACTATTTGCAAGAGAGCGGTTTTAACGTTCAAGTTGCCAGTAACGCCCGTCAGGGCTGGGAATTGATGCAGCAGAACACACCGGATTTGGTGATTTCAGATATTATGATGCCTCAGGTGGATGGCTATCAGTTTCTCAAGCAACTGCGAGAAGATCCACGTTTCCAATCTCTACCAGTGGTATTTTTAACCGCTAAAGGCATGACTGGCGATCGCATTCAAGGTTATCATGCTGGTGTTGATGCTTATTTGCCCAAACCTTTTGATCCAGATGAGTTAGTCGCAATAGTCGAAAACTTGCTGGCTCGTAGAGTCAGTAAAACTGTAGTTACAACTGAAGATGGTGAAGCACCTGATATTGCTGAATTAGCTAACCAGATTTCGCAAATTAAAGCTTTGTTAACACAAAGGAATGCGATCGCTCAAACTCCAGCACCTTTTACCATCGATCTTACTCCCCGAGAACAAAGTGTGTTAAACCTGGTTGCCGAAGGATTGATGAATAAAGAAATAGCGCGGCGATTGGAAACTAGTGTTCGCAACGTAGAAAAATATGTTAGTCGGTTGTTTAGCAAGACCGGTACCAATAGCCGTACTGAGTTAGTTCGTTTTGCTTTGGAACATGGTCTTGCCAAATAAATACCGAGTTGAATAGGGAACCGGAATAGGAAATTTGTTGGTATATACTCTTGTCCCCCTTCTGTAGGGGGGCAATTTTAAGTTGATAGAGCGCTCGGTTAGAGCAATTTCCCTGGCAGAATACATCTTTATATACTGTACTTCCAAAGGGAAGCAATTTAAGACTGTATTATTTTAGTAGGCACCCAAGCATTTCCGTAGAGTTAAGGGTGAGGGCTACTTTAGATGCGCTCCTCTACTTAAGAAAACTTCAGAGTATGTTCTTTAATCCATAGGATCATAAAGATACCAACTAATTTTTTCACCATTACACACCGGGCAAATTTAATAAAAATTAATTTTTTGCCCGAGCAAAATTTTGTCATTACTTAGATTACAAGTTTAACTATGGGCAAGTGTCAGCAGAATTGCGTAAGCGCATTAGCTGACGCCGCATTTGTGGTGATGCTTTAAACTCAGAAACTTCATGTGCCTTGACAAGAGTGTGTAAGGTTTCTAGAAAATCGTCAGATCCTTCAGTTAAGGCATCTAGTAGTATCTGCAACAATTGATCTTTGTCGTTGCCTAGTATACTCTTTTCCTCGATCAACCGGAACTTGAGATGTATTTCGCATTCATAAACACTTACATCTGTGTTGCTGACTTGACGTGGTAAAGCTTTGGAGTTCATAGCTTTTATGGTTCCTGTAAGAGAGTGGTAACTTATGTGAGGTGCTATATTTCAAGCCAAAATTCTTTATATTGAGTTGAAATCCAAAGTATTTCAATTAACAATCTTTACTCATTTACTGGGTTTGTCTTCCATTTTTCTCTCCTATAGTGTTTGACGCTTGTGAATCAACTCTGCTGAAATCTAGGTTCTCATATTTTTCCCTAGCTTCAGATGAACTAAGCCATAACTATTATTCATTTTTTAAGTTGACCTACAATAAAGTTTCTGTAAGAACTTGTTGGAGCTTTTTAAAGGTTTTTACATCAACTTTTTATTGAAGTCAATAAAAGTGAGAGTTTTTACTTGAAAATTAGTGGTAATACGTAAGTAAAAACTCTGAATTTATTGGAACAGAGTAAAGCCAGACATTGTTGTGCCACAATTACGTAAGATTACTTGATGTACTATTTATGATGAGAAATCACAGGAGACATTGATGAAGAAAATAATTAAAGGTGCAATTTTTGTTTTAGATGATAATATAGACACCGATCAAATTATTCCCGCTGAGTATCTCACCTTAGTTCCTTCCAAGCTTGATGAATATGAAAAGCTTGGTAGTTTTGCATTGGCTGGTTTACCAGACCGCTATGGCAAGTTTATAGTTCCTGGAGAGATAAAAACAGCTTACTCAATTATTGTGGCTGGAGAAAATTTCGGTTGCGGTTCCTCACGAGAACATGCACCAATTGCATTGGGGGCTAGTGGCGTTAAAGCAGTAATTGCCCAGTCCTATGCCCGCATCTTTTTCCGCAATTGTGCTGCAACGGGAGAACTTTATCCTTGGGAATCAGTAGAACGGTTATGCACCGTATTTAAAACAGGGCAAGAGGTTTCGATTGATTTTGACAACAATCAATTAATTAACCATACACTCGACAAGACATATAATCTTAAATCTTTAGGAGAGGTCAAACCAGTAATCGACGCAGGCGGCATTTTTGCCTACGCCCGTCAAACAGGTATGATTCCTTCCCGCACATCCGGTTTAACATAGAACTAACCCACAATACACCAAGCTCATGGACAACCCAATGTTGCTCAAGTCCACAACCCGGCACATTAGAATTTTTGCCGCTGAAATTGACCGGGATGGCGAATTAGTTCCTCATAATCAGGTTCTCACCTTGGATGTTGACCCGGATAATGAGTTCACTTGGAATGAAGATGCGTTACAAAAAATTTATCGTAAGTTTGATGAACTTGTCGAAGCATCTAGTGGGCAAGACTTAACAGACTACAACCTCCGCCGGATTGGCTCGGACTTAGAACACTACTTACGAAGTCTTTTGCAACTCGGCGAAATTAGTTACAACTTCTCTGGTCGTGCCATTAACTACAGTATGGGGCTTCCCCAAGTCGCCGTCCCAGAGTAAAGTTTCTTACTAGGTACTGGGGACTGGGTACTACTCTTCCCAATCCCCAATACCTTTTACGCAAAAAAGCTAATTACAAGATCACGAATTAACTGGCATTAAAGACACAGAATTTTTCGTCATTAAGCGCGATCATCATTAAGGATACTCTAATAGTCCAGCTTTTCAAATACGTGTACAGACGTTCCGCGTCTCTCAGATACGTGTACAGACGTTCCGCCGGAACGTCTGTACGAGATTTCTACGACCAAATTCGATTTCCTTCTTCATCTACTCTTGCTTGTCGAATCACATCAGAAATTTCTTCTGCGTCTTTGACGTGATGAAGCGCCTTTTGTTCACCATCGGGTTCATTTACAACAAAGTATGTCGGAACTTCGATATGGTCTCCTGTGATGTCTGGAGAATCAACCGCTAGTTGTTTTGATTTTTCTTCAACTGATTGTGGTTCATCTGAAATTACATCACCAGGATTCACTGAGCGATGAAGATCTTGATCATTGTTCTGTTGCATAGCACTGTCTCCGGCTAAATGTGTTAGATTTTCTATTGATAGTGGGGGTTGTCGAACTAAACTTAAGTTTTTTTAGTCAAGCTAGTTACTTTGGTTAAGTATCTTTACATTTAATTTAAGTTTTCTTTAGCTTTAACTTAAGTTTTTTGTGAACCTCCTACTTATAAACTAAAGAAAGACTTACATTACCTCATCTTTCCGATGGGGTAATTTGTCAAAGGTATCTATGAGGAGTGAAGTGCATTTTGAACAATGGCACGAAATAAACAGACCAACCCTTTAACACAGCCAGATTGGGGTTAAAGTAGATTTAGGAAATAGTTCTTTGGGAGCTTGTTAGTCAGTGATAGCACCTAGTTTAAAATCCTCGTTGAAATCATTCCACCACGGGAATTATCGATTAAAACAAATCAGAGCGGTACACCGGAGCCGCTCATAATACTGTTGAAGAAAATGCTAACCGCTGATTGGTGCGAAGATTATGGAAAATGACGCGGCTACGCTCCAGTGTCCCAACGAGCAATGTCAAGCGGCCAACCCATTAACTCACAACTTTTGCCAAAACTGCCGCACACCTTTGCCCAAAAGATATCTTTGGGCTATGGGCGACACTAAAAGTATGGGTAAGGTCGATCTACTAGGCGAGCGCTATTTAGTACTCAAAGACTCGGTGCTTTTGGATACCAAGCCTGGGTTAGCACCGCACATACCAGAATTAGATAGTCTAGAGGCAATCAAACCATACCTTAAACTATTTCCCTACCGTCTACATGTACCACAAGTATATGGAGTTATACCTATATCTAAGGGTCAGTCTGAGCAAGAAATATTATTGTTAGAAAAGCCGCCGCTCTTAGCAACGGATGTACCCACGCAAGTGGAATTATGTAGCGATTTAATCACAGCCTGGGGTGATGCTACATCAATGCGCCAACTCAATTGGTTATGGCAAGTAGCAAACATCTGGCAACCACTTAAAAGCGAAGGTGTAGCTACGAGCTTGCTTGACACCAGGTTGTTAAGGGTAGAAGGATCTTTAGTGCGCTTGTTGGAATTGCGAAACGATGAGAATTCACCCGAATTACCAGAATTGGGAGAATTTTGGCAGCAATTGGTGTCAAAAGCGAAACCAGCCATAGCTGATTTTGTCAAAGAAATTTGCCGTTGTCTAATTTACAAAGAAATAGACTCTGGGGAACAATTAGTGACAATTTTAGACCAAGGACTAGCATCCGTTGGTCAGCAGCAGAAAACGACAATTCATATTGCCACCAAAAGTGACACAGGCCCTAGTCGCCAAAGAAACGAAGATGCTTGTTACCCAGCGAGTGGCAGCTCAATTACTAAACCACCATCATCATCAGCATTAGCAATAGTTTGCGACGGCATTGGCGGACATGAAGGAGGTAATGTCGCCTCCAGTTTAGCAATAGATAGCATAACTCAACAGCTTTCACAACTCACAAAACTCTCCCACGATCATCTAGAACCCACCTCGGTTTTATTGGACTTAGAACAGGCAGCAGCAGTTGCTAATGACAAAATTAGCCAACGTAACGACAACGAACATCGCCAAGGGCGTCAACGCATGGGTACAACGGTAGTTTTGGCTCTACCTATTGCCCATGAAATGTATGTTGCTCACGTTGGTGATAGTCGTGCTTATTGGATTACAAAATCAGGTTGTTATCAAGTCACGCTAGATGATGATGTAGCCAGTCGCGAAGTAAGACTAGGCTATGCTGTATACAGAGAAGCAGTGCAACAAGGGGCAAGTGGTTCTTTAGTGCAGGCTTTGGGTATGAGTCCTAGCAGTTCACTACACCCCACAGCAGGTCGATATATTCTTGACGAAGACTGTGTTTTCCTTCTTTGTTCGGATGGGTTGAGTGACTTTGACCGTGTAGAACAATATTGGGAGACGCACATCTTACCAATCCTAACTGACAAAGTAAATATAAGTAATGTTGTCAAAGAATTAGTCGAACTTGCTAACAACCTCAATGGACATGACAATGTCACTATTGCTTTAGTACACTATCAAATTAAATACGTAGAACCGAAATCGGCAATTAAAGCAGTATGGACTCAACCCACCACACCAAAAACTCCTAGTCTAGTAGGAGTAGGTACAAAAGAACACCGAACATACCAAAAAACTCAAGTAGTTACAACTAATAAGCCTACTTCGGCTAAATTACCGCTACAGTTAATAATTCTTTGTATTTTGGTCATGGCGGGTGGTGTACTCGGCTTTTTGTGGGGTCAGCGTTTGCAGCTCTTTAGCAAAACTAATCCTGTTCTGAGCACAACTACATCACCATCTGTAACTACGACAAATACTCCGCCAGCAGAGCAAGCACAACTATTTCAGATCAAAAGTGACACCCCGGCTGAAGTAGTTTTAAGTAAAGCCAATCTCCCCATATCTATAAAAAAGGGAACAGTTCCTCAAGGTAGTGTTTTGCTTCTGCTTAGTAACGAGCCAGCTCAAACGCCAGAGCAAAAGAATTTGGTTCAGCTACGGGTTTGCACAATAGGAAAATCTACTATACTGGCAGCCAAAGGTAATCTTTCACTTAGTGTAGGGGATGAGGTCAGGATTCCATTCACCACATTTCAAAAATTGAACAACTTTGTTAACGACGACGTTGCCAAAAAATGTTCTCTACAACCGAGACAATCTTCTCCCACCCAGAGTCAGAAGGCAACACCCACAAGAAATACTAGCCAACAAGATTTAAAAACGGACTTAATTGGTAATAAACTGAAAGAACACAGATAACAACTTGATAAAAAATTTATCGGGTAGAGATAGTTGCCTATTAAAATTGTTATTTGATATTTGCTTTTACCTTAAAGTTTAACGAATTCATGCCATCCTTGAACCTGGCGATCGCCCGTCTAGTCAATACAGGTACTGACAACTTCGCCATTTGGGTGGTGGATGCGCCCCATCCAAGTGGTCGAGTTCTACGTGACTGTGTATGGCCTGTTGAACTCACAAATGTGTGGGATGAGTGGCAGCAGATATTTGCTGGTCGTCGCTTAGATATTCCCCCTGGTGTTTCAGCACCAACAAACCCACGTCTATTAGACTTAGTTTCAAAAACCTCTAGTCAACCAGTAATTTTTAGTGCGCGTTTGATGCAACAATTGGGAATCAGTTTGTGGCACTGGGTATTTGATGACACAGTTCTCCATTGTCTCGAACGCAGTCTGGGCATTGCAATGGGTCAGAACACTCGTTTACGCTTGAGATTGGAACTTCGCGATCCAAATTTAATTGGTCTGCCTTGGGAAATTATGCAGCGCGAACCAGGTCAATCGGCAATGTCGCTGTCACAAAATATGCTGTTTAGTCGCACCAGCAGTGAAGTTGAACCTCTACCAGTTTTACAACCAGATCAAGCACTCAACATTTTGTTAGTTTTAGGAGATTTCGATCAACTACAGTTGTCGAAGGAAGCCAGTATACTTGAAAAAACTCTGGCTCATGGTATGGTTAGTAGCCACAGCGTTGGCTTAGCGCCGGCAATGGTAAAAACACTTCTACAACCTACCCCACAAGAATTAATTTCTGAACTAGAAACCAATGCGTACAACATCTTTTTTTACGCAGGTCATGGTTTACCAGGAGTAGATGGAGGTTTGTTGTCTGTGCGACCAGATAAAACCCTCAACGGCATGGAGTTGGCGCAAGTTTTAAGCAGTAATGGTGTGAAATTGGCGGTATTTAATTCCTGTTGGGGTGCGCAACCTGCTGTTGATGGTAATCACCAAGCAATTCCCCATAGCAGTCTAGCAGAAGTGCTGATTCGTACTGGTGTACCAGCAGTTTTGGCAATGCGTGATGAAATCGCCGATCACGAAAGCCACAGCTTTATTCAATACTTCGCCGCCGCGCTACGTGCACGAAAACCAATAGATGAAGCTGTTTATGAAGCAAGGCAACAACTACTAGCACTTTATCGTTTTAATCAACCTGCTTGGACTTTGCCAGTTCTTTACCTGCATCCAGATTATGATGGTGAATTAATTCGGAATTTTGATGAGGGGATTACGGAATTACCAGAATCATCCCTTTTGGGGATGGCAAACCAGTTACCTCCTGCAACTTTGCGCAGTCTTTCATCTTCTGGTCAAACTTGCATGTTGCGTCCTGCTGTTACCCGCATCGGTCGCACAACTGACAATGATATAGTGATTTCCGAACCTTGGGTTTCTAAGCATCATGCGGAAATCCTCTGTCGCAATATCAACTCTGGGACAACAAAAGTGCGATCGTTTCATCTGCAAGATTTGTCCACTTACGGCACTTGGATCTTACGCCCTCGCTCTGATATCTGGCAACAAATCCACCGTCAGGTTGTACCGTTGGATTCAGGAATGCAGTTAAAGTTTGGTAGTAGTAAAAGTCAACCTTGGGAATTCCAAATTGAAGATCCCTCAGCTTGAGGTAAGGCAGCATGGTTTTCTCTAGAGTAAAAAAATCAAAAAAAACCTGCTATTGTGAGCAAAACAAAATTCTTTTTGCGGAAAATGGCTGGTTGCATATGTAGCTGTAAATACCGCTAGTAAAACAATTGGGAGACAACCTATGGTTAAGGAATTCAACGGCTCAGATACTCGCTTACCTTCTCAAGTAGAATTAGAACTTTTAGCAGCACTGCTGGAACCTGACGATAATTCGTACCCTTGGAATCCTGCTGCACAAGAGTCGGAAGCATATTTTCTTCAACTTGAACAACAGTTTGCTCTGCAAGAAGTACTTGATGAAGAATTGGACATTCGCTCTCAAGCTATGGCGCACAAACTTGATGAGTTGTGGTCTGAACACACACATGACCAATGTAACACAATAAATAATACGTTTGTAGTACTTAAAGAAACTTTACAAAATAGTTTTGCCACTCTCATACCTACACACTGGCTCAACCAAATTGCTCGAAAAGCAGTGGAGATTTATCAAACTCAGCAATCTATTGGTGACAAAATAGTTGAGTGTGTTCAAGATGTACTACCTAATTGGGCCGCAGACGATTTATTTGTGTTAGCTCGTCCTTTGGCTTACTCAATGCGGAGTGGCGAAAATAATGGTATTGAACTCGTGCTTAATAAACTTGGCAATCACGAGTGGACCAATTTGTCGGAAGTTGAACAAGCAAAAGTTAGTGTAGCATTAGCATACTACGCTATTAGTCAATTAAATCAGACAAGCACAGAACTTTAAATTTCCAGCGAATGATTTTACAGCATCACCCCTATTCTCCACACCTACTTCGGACCAAGAAAACGAGTAGCAAAATTTTGCGATCGCGTTGGCGAGAGCGCCCGTGCCTTGAGAATAGCTGCCATTAAAAAGGCATAAGATAGTACACCAACAACGACTAATAGTAAACCGTTGATCGCCCCTGTCGCATTCCATAAAGCGTGTAATCCAGATGCTGTTAAATATCCTACTAGTAGAATTTGCCAACTTCTACTTGGTTTCAGGACTGCCAAGCCGATAAAATACCCAAGATACCCACTGTAAGCCATGTGTCCTGCCACAGAGCCTAAGATTCGCGGAATTAACAATTGCAAACCCACCAGCTGCCCTGCTTCTGCCCCTGCTTGTTGTCCTACGCTTAAAGTAACTTGTGGCACATATTGACCTAGTGTTTCCAACAGGGTAAAACCTACAGCCGAAGCAGTTCCCAGTAAAATACCATCCAAGGGTTCCCAAACACCAATGCGTTCTTTCCAGGGCGATGGTAATTTGCGAGCGATCAGATGGGTTGCTAGTAGAGGTAACGCTTTGAGTAATTCTTCCATCAAGCCAGCACCAAAAAACATTCGCACTAACCATTCTGTAAAGGTAATAGGTTGTTGATCGCTCGGTAAGCCACCAGGTAAGATAGTACGAAATATAAAGATAAACAGATCTAACAACGGACTAAGCAAAATTAGTCCTGTAGCTAATCCCGAAGCCATTAACACCCACCACGGCTTTTGCTTGCCACACAATTGGTAAATAAAGTAATAAGCGGCAAAGGCTATGTAAACAGCAACTGTAACTTGATTTGCTTGCGGATTACCTACCGTAGCAAACATCAGTACTACGAATACTACTGTGAGAATTCCTGGGATAAGATAAGCTTTACTAGTTAAATCTTTGCCAGTGGAAATAATCGGAAAAAGTTGAGTGAAACTAACAGAATCTGGTATGGGCGGCGATTTGTAATTAGTTGCAGGTTGTAGAGGAAAGTCTGGTGGGATTTTAGTAGTAGCATATTCGTACTCAAATAAGAATTCTGGACCATCGTAACCCAAAGTAATGCGATCGCCTGCTATTAATTGCTGACAACCTTGTAAACGCTGTCCATTTAAATAAGTACCATTAGCACTATTTAAATCACAAATTACCCAGCTACATTCTTCTTCTGCTGGACTGTTGAGGGGGCGAACCACCGCATGACGACGAGATACCATTCGATAGAGCATGGCATCGAAGACAACTTGGCAGCCGGGATCGCGTCCAATTACTACTTCTTTACTTGGCAACAGCGAATAGCGAGATTCGGATTCAAAAGCTGTTCCATTACCGGACACTAGCCGCAGAAATGCTTTCTGTCTTGCGTTCTTGCCTGTCATCTAGTTGCGGGGTGTTTGTAAACTATTATTTAATATAAATAGGTATTTTTGACTTACCATACTGCTGCTTCAATAGCCACAGCTAAATACAATATAACTTCAGTTTTGGCAAACAGGAGACAGGATAAGGGAGACAGGAGACGAGAGACAATATCTGTAGAAACCCATGAAACGTTTCTACAGTACCGTTTATCTTACCGTAGCCATATCTGGATGCTCAACTTTTGTGCCAAGCAGTTTCAGGAATTCTGCCCGTCACTGGGGATGAGCATGCCAAGCTGGCGCTGTCACTAGATTACCATCAACTACCGCCTCATCTGACTCCTGTCTGTTTAAACCAAATTAAATTCCGCGATCGCCTTGGGAAAGTTTTCGTTTTCATGTCCAGAGCGGCTCAGTTTAATTAAAGCAAAACGCTGCAACTCTGTTAATGCTGACCACTTTTGTAACGTGAGATTAATATTAAATTCCTTTGCTTTTTCTTGAAGATTGTCTGGTATTGTGCATGTATCCTTCCATGCCGGATGAGGGTCGATAGACAATTCGGTAGCAGCTGTGCCAGTGCGTTGTAAAATCAAGTTTTGCAGGTAATCTCGGTATGCTTGAACTTCGTTTGGTGTTGTACAAGGCAGTTCAACTAAAGCTTCACGCTCCTTTTGTGTCATCTTGTTCCAATCAGATAACTTTAACTTAATCCCACAAGTATCTAGTTTGCAGCGTACTAGCATGGGAATACAACGTAAGGAATCAACAAAATCTGCTTCAAATTTAAAAAAATTTGTCATGGTATTCCTGCTATTTATTTTGTCTTGCATTACTATGACGAATTATCCAATAACTTATTGATAAGGCGAAAATAGCAATTGCTAGCCCAATCACCTCAATTCCATCGGTTTTTTCTAAGTCAAGAATAATAATTTTTCTAGAGACAGCGATTAGAGAAGTTACAATAACCAACTCAACTTGAACAACATGTTTTCGTAGATAAGCTGTGATATTTTCTAGTATTTCTAAAGCAATTAAAATATTTAAAAACAAACCAAATATTTTAAATAAAGTTTTGTTAATTTCACCATAAGGTGTGGTAAACAATTCTTTAATCAGCAACACTCCTAAGTCAAAAATTGCTACCAAAATGACTACTACCATAGCCACAGATAGAAGCTTAGAAACTATCACCTCTAAGCTTTCTATGTGGTGCAAAAAGTTATCATCCTTGGTAGCTCTGAAAATTTGTCTAAGTAGTTTTATCATTGGAATGCACCTTGGGATGTGAAATAGGCAATGGGGAATGGGAAGAACATCCCCATCGTTAATTACCAATTTCCCATATTTCTACCTAGCAGCTTAACATTCCAAGGATTGAAGTTGATAATTATTGACGATAACTTCCATAGAAATTGGTACTAACTGCACTGCACAAGCTTTTAGTTCGGGTTGTCCGGAATCGGGGCAAGATTCTGGATGAGTGAGAGCGTTTGCTTCGGCATTGTCTGCCCACAACGCACCCCAATGCATGGGGACAAACACTGTACCGGGTGCGATCGCCTTTGTCACTTTAGCCGGAAACTTCGCTTTACCACGACGCGATCGCACTTCGACCAACTGTTGATCTTTAATGCCTAAAGCAGCAGCATCACGGGGATGAATCTCTAAAAACGGCTCAGGATGCAAGGCGCAAGTTTTTTCAATTCGACCAGTGCGTGTTAAGGTGTGCCAGTGTCCGTAAAGTCGTCCATTAGTTAACACAAAAGGATATTCAGGATCTGGTGGTTCTGCCAATCCTCGTGAATAGTATGCCGCAAATCGCGCTCTGCCATCAGGAGTATGAAAGCGTAAATCGGTGTAGAGCCTTTTGGAGGAATGTGGCCATTGCATGGGACCTTGAGCTTGTAATTGTTCGTGACTAATACCAGTCATGTCACAGGGACGATTACGAGTCAGTTGAACAAACTCCGCATAAACTTCCTTGGAGTTGGCAAAGGCAAACTCTCGCTTAAAACCCAATCGGCAACCTACTTCGGCAAAAATTTCCCAATCTGGTTTTGCTTCTCTAGGGGGTTGACGGAATGCTGGAGACAGCGTGACCATCCGCTCAGAATTTGTCATGACACCAGTTTTTTCACTCCATTGAGCAGCTGGTAGAATGACGTGAGCGTAAGCTGCGGTTTCTGTTGGATAATAAGCGTCTTGGTAAATAGTAAAAGGCGATCGCCACAAAGCTTTCTTAGTCCGCTCTAAATCTGGCATACTGACAGCGGGATTGGTAGCAGCAATCCACAGTAATCCCACCCTACCATTTTCCAACCCAGTAATCATCTCCCAAGCAGTTAGACCTGGATGGGGGGAAATCTGTCCGCGCTTAAGTCCCCAAAAATCCTCTACTTCCGCTCGGTGCTGGGCATTTTTCACCACTCGATAACCGGGTAATAAATGCGCCAAACCGCCTGCTTCCCTTCCCCCCATTGCATTCGGCTGACCTGTCAAAGAAAAAGGACCAGCCCCAGGCTTGCCAATCTGTCCGGTCATTAGATGCAGATTGATGATAGTTCTCACCTTGGCTGTACCTTCCGAAGACTGATTGACACCCATTGACCACATCGATAATACCCGCCCAGATTCTCCCCAGTACCGTGCTGCTGTTTCCAAATCTTCTCTGCTGATTCCACATTGCCTTGCCACCACTTCTGGAGGATAGTGGCGAATCACTTCAGCGTAAGCGGGAAAATTGCTGGTACATTCATCAATGAATCCGACATCAACATAGCCCCAGCGCATCAACAAATGAGCAATCCCGTTTAACAAGTCGATATCTGTACCGGGACGGATAGCTAAATGTAAGTCAGCTGCTGCCGCCGTATCAGTACGACGGGGATCGACCACAATCATTTTGACTTTGCGGTTCTTTTTGTGGTATTTTTCTAGGCGATTGAAAATGATGGGGTGACATTCAGCCGTATTTGTGCCAATTAAAAATGCACAGTCTGTCAACTCCAAGTCATCGTAGCAGCAGGGGGGACCATCTGAACCGAAGCTTTGAATGTACCCAGCCACTGCACTAGACATGCACAAGCGAGAATTAGCATCAAAATTATTGCTACCCAAACACCCTTTCATGAGTTTCTGGGCGATGTAGTAGTCTTCGGTTTGAAACTGCCCAGAACCATACATGCATATAGCTTCTGGTCCTTGTGTGTAGCGCACAGTTTGAATACGCTTGGTGATGAGATCAAATGCTTCATCCCAACTTACGCGCCGGAACTCTTGATTCAAAGAGTCACGTACCATTGGGTAATGTAGTCTGTTTTTGTCTAAAGACTCGGTAATTGTCGCACCTTTGACACAAACCATTCCCTGACTAGATGGGTGTGCCTTGTCGCCTCGCACTCGCCAAATTGGATTTCCTTGACTATCACGATTAGTAGCTTTGCCATGTTGTGCTGGAGGCGAAACTTCTAATCCACAGCCAACACCACAGTAAGGACAGACTGTTTTTGTCGATTCTGTCATAGTCGTTGCACCTTTATTGATTGTCTATATTCCCAGATCCCCGACTTCTTAAAGAAGTCGGGGATCTGACTTATCACTAAGAAAATGTTGATAATTTTCATTGAAAAACTTTATATGTGGATTTACTAAGGTTGTTTTAAAATCTGTTTATTTTACCTTGAGGAAATTTTTATTCAAGTATTTCTAACTATTACATATTAACTAATACATTTAAAAAGTTACATGCGATACATTTTTGATTTTTTATTATTATTTTTGCTATATATAATTTATATGTATAGTAATCCTATTTAATTAGGCAAAAAAACCGCTGAGAACGCTGAGGAAACAGAGGAAGAGAAAGCACGCTAAGAATACAATTAATAGACATTGACTGAATTCAAACGTGTACAATCAATGCTTGTAGAGACGTTCCATGAAACGTCTCTACATTATTTTTCTTAATCTTATTCTTCTGCTAAAAGGCGAGGTTTTTGGGGTACCATTTCTGGTTCTGGTAATTCGCCTTCATAAGCAGCAGCAAAGGAGCCTTTGGGTTCTTTGAGGAAGAAGGCACACATAAAGGCACAGATTAGAGCAGCTATACCCATAGTGGTAAATAGGGTTGGTGCGTCGGTTAAGCTGAGAATTGTTAGGTAAACTACGCCGCCAAAATTACCGTAAGCTCCCACATTACCTGCGATTTGTCCAGTGGCTTCCTTTTTAATTAAGGGTACAATACCGTAGGTTGCACCGCAGCCAGCTTGGGCAAAGTAAGCAGCAAACATGGTGACGGCGATCGCCATAGGAATAGGCCAGTTTTTGTTAATAAAATGTGCCATCAAATAGCCTACACCAATGCCTACGGAGATAATTGTCATTGTCCACTTGCGTGAGCCAAATTTATCAGAAATTAAGCCACCACTAGGACGAGAAACTAAGTTCAAGAAAGGATAGGTAGCAGCAATCATTGCTGCTACCATATGCTCTAAACCAAAGGTTTTTTCAAAAAAGGCAGGTAGCATGGAAACGGCTGCTAATTCAGAGCCAAAGTTAGTTACGTAAGTGAATTCAAGTATAGCTACTTGACCAAATTGATAACGTTCGGATGGAGCGTAAGTTTTCTTACCACTCAAAAGTTCTTTGTTGACAACATACGCTCTTATTGTTTGGTAAGCAAACAATCCTGCTAACAATACCCAAGCCAGATACATTTGGCTCTGATTAAAGAAGTGAATTTTCGGTTGTGCCAAACGCCAAGCTAATAAACCCAAGGCGAAAATTAAACCAAAATTTGAGATCGTCAACGCCCAAAAACTTTTAACACTAGTCACTTCCAAGGAACCATTTTTCTTTGGTCTTTTGTAGACTTTGCCTGGAGGCGTATCTTGAACGCTGTTGTAATAAATTACGCCATAGATAGCAGCAATAATACCTGTGAGAGCAATTGCCAACCGCCAGTTGGAAAGTCCACCTCCCATAAAGCTAGTAGCAATCGCAATTATCGGTAGGGTAAACTCTGCTCCAAAAGCACCAAAGTTACCCCAACCACCATAAATACCTTGGGCAATACCAATATCCTTTGGCGGGAACCATTCCGCTACCATGCGGATACCTATCACGAAACCACATCCGACAATTCCCATCAGCAAGCGACTGATAACTAGGTGGCTAAAATTCTGTGATAGTGCTGTAGCAAAACAAGGAACAGCAGCAAAAATCAACAGGATTGAGTAGGTACGTCTAGGACCAAAACGATCTAGAAGCATACCAATGATGATTCGTGCTGGAATCGTCAATGCAAGGTTACAGATAGCTAGAGTTTTAACTTGCGCTACGTCCAGACTTAACTCCTTACCAATTGTTGTGGCAAAAGGAGCAAAGTTAAACCAACAGACAAACGTCAGAAAAAAGGCAAACCAAGTCAGATGTAAGATGCGATAGCGACCTTGAAATGACAATAATCCTTTGAGCATTAAACTTTCCTATGTAAAAAATTGGGGAATTGTTAATTGTTAATGGTTAATTGTTAATTGCTCTCAAAAATCAACAATCAACCATTAATCATTAGCTATGAACCATTGCTTTTAAACGTGCGCCAAAGTGTTCAATTAGCAGTTCTCGCAACACTGGCTGCAAGTCTTCACAGGGAATACCTTTGGTAACACAAGTTCCCAAATGTGCATCTTTGCCAACTTTGCCTCCCATGAAAATATCAACTCCTTCCACAGGTTTGCCATTTTTGCGTGCTTTGGTTCCCATCAAGCCGATTTCTGCCACTTGAGGCTGTCCGCAAGAGTTAGGGCATCCTGTCCAGTGAATTCTGACAGGATGAGTCAGTTCTAACTCTGCTTCTAATGCTTTTATTATTCCCAAGGCACGGTTTTTGGTTTCTATTAGGGCAAAGTTACAAAATTGTGCGCCTGTACAAGAGACGAGCGATCGCGTCAACGGTTCGGGGTTAATTCTAAACCTGTTCAGTAAAGGTTCAGTTAAAAATGTTGCTATATTTGCGTCGGGAATGTTAGGGATCAAGACATTTTGCTCAACCGTCAACCGAATTTCACCGTTACCGTAAACCTCTGCCAATCGTGCAATTTCAAACATATCTTCGGCATACAACCGACCAACAGGAACATGCAAGCCTACGTAATTCAGTCCTGGTTGCTTCTGTTTATATACACCGATATGATCGCGTTTTTCCCAGTCGATTTCGTCACGGGAGGCAGCAGGTAATAATGACTTACCCAAGCGCTCTTCGACTTCTGCACGAAACTTATCCAAACCCCATTCATCAATTAGCCACATCAAACGGGCTTTTTGCCGATTAGCGCGTAAGCCGCGATCGCGGAAAATTTCCAAAACAGCTCGACAGACTGCCACGACATCCTCTGGCGACACCCAAGCATTAAGAGGAATAGCCGCTTCACAACGTTTGGCAGAGAAAAAGCCCCCAACGAGGATATTGAACCCAAAAATTGGTGCTATTTTCTCCCCATCTCCCCTACAACCCTGCTCCCCTACTTCCTTAAAGGCTGGTACAAAAGCTAAATCGTTAATTTCGGCGTGAACTGAATTATCCCTTCCGCCAGTGATGGCAATGTTAAATTTGCGCGGTAGGTTGGTAAACTCTGAGTTTCCTTGCCCTTTGTTGGTGATCATATCTTGAATTTGTTGCACCAACTCTCGCGTGTCGAACAACTCATCCGCATCTAACCCAGCTAGGGGATCGCCAGTAATATTACGGACGTTATCCATTCCAGATTGCACGCTTGTCAAGCCAACTAGGTGAAATTTATTAAAGATATCTGGTAAATCTTCAATTCGGATGCCCCGCAATTGGATATTCTGTCTGGTAGTAATATCGGCGTTGCCATCGTCACCGTAACGCTGTACTACTTCAGCTAACACACGCATTTGATTGCTGGTGAGAATACCGTTGGGCAACCGCATCCGCATCATAAATTTGCCGGGAGTGACTGGGCGAAAGAACACACCCACCCATTTGAGTCGATGCTCGCGATCGGTTTCGTCCATTGCTTCCCAGCCTAAGGAGGCAAATTTTTCTATCTCCTCCTTTACAGCGAGTCCATCTTTTTCTGCCTTAAATTTCTCGAATTTGTTTAAGCTGGCTGTGGTAGTTGCTGCTTGTGTCATAACTCTCTTTATTTTCTTGCTGCAACACTGCCTCAAAAGAGACAGCAGTTTGATTTTTTGCAGGTGGGATGGGCTTTATTAGTGAATTGCTGTAATGATTTAGATACATCTAAATTAATGTTGTATGAACCAAAAAAACGTATATTTTGCTACGAATTTTTTGTGCTATTGCGGAAATGACATTGATTGTATGCGTTTTTTGCAATAAGTTAAATTTAATGAGAAAAACTAAACTATTTAATTAACTTTAATTATTAGTCTCAGAAGAGATTTTGAGGAAAAATGAGTATCAATCAACTTTTAGAACAGGCGCAAACGGCGTATGATACTGCTGACTGGTCATCGTTAAGTCAGTATTTGCAAATGATTTTGGGAGAAGATTTAGAACAACCAGAGATAGAGAAAAATCGCCAACATTTACTGGAATTAGCACTTGCAGTTTTAGCAGTAGGAGATTTTCAGCAACGCTGGGATGTTGTTAAGGTGTTTAATCGCTTGGGTAAAATTGCCATTGCCCCACTAATTGACATTTTGGCGGATGAAGATGCAGAGGAAGAATTGCGCTGGTATGCAGCACGAATTTTGGGAGAATTGAAAAACTCAGAAGCCATCGCGCCTTTGGTTGAATTAATCAAAACTAATGCTCGTGAAGAATTGAGGATGATGGCAGCATCAGCGTTGGGGCAAATAGGACAAGATGCTATTGCGGCGCTAACGGAACTTTTAACAGAGGAAAATACACGGTTATTGGCAGTGCGATCGCTTTGCTATATTCGAGAAAAAGCAATTATTACGCCTTTGTTAAGTGTAGTGCAAGATTCACAAGTAGCAGTACGCGCTACAGCGATTGAAGCACTGAGTAGCTTTCATGACACTCGCGTACCGCCAATACTTTTAAATGCTTTGGATGATGTCGCTGCCCCGGTAAGGAAGGAAGCAGTGCAAGGTTTAGGTTTTCGCCCTGATTTATGCTCGGAATTAGATTTGGTAACTAGGCTACAACCCAGGCTTTATGATTTGAACGAGGATGTTTGTTGTGCGGCGGCGAGCGCTTTATCAAGAATGGGCTGTGATGCTGCTGCTTGTTCGTTATTTCAGGTGCTGATGTCTCCTCACACACCTTTAAAGCTACAGTTGGAAATTATTCGCGCTTTATCCTGGGTAGAAACTTTATCTGGTTTAGAGTATTTGCAACAAGCCATGAATCAACTGCAATCGTTGACATTATGGCAGGAAATTGTCAGGGTTCTCGGCAGAGTACAGCAGCCTCAACTAACTAATGACGCGACAAAAATTTTGCTGGAAATGCTGCAAACCGGGCATCCAGCAGTTAATATTGCTACTGTAAGAAGTGCGATCGCTCTATCTTTAGGGCAGTTAGGTAAAATGCAAGCAGTTGAACCATTAACTGAAATGTTGGCAGATGAAGATGATTCGGTGAGACTACATGCTTACGCCGCACTGAATAATCTGCGTCCTTAAGCAGCTGCCCACTTCCCCGTGCTTGATTGATGGAATTTTCCACGTCAGTCGTGGCTGTCATCCCACTCCCACGGGTTGGGGAGAGCTATGTCAACTCAAATTCATCAAACTTTACTACCTCCGCAGCGGGCTTGTTAGTATCAAAACGATAGCTGGCGATCGCACCTGTACCTGTATCAAAAATGCTAAAAGCTGTAATATCGTTACTGGCAATATATGGCATTGCACCATTTTCTCCCAGCAGTGGAGCAATTGTTGGCACAACTGGATCTAAACCATAAGGGTCGCCTAGTTCAGTATAATCTTCTTTATATCCTATCGGTACTTCTCGTTTGTGATCATCCCAAGCCGCACCATAAGAATTACCAACATTAGATGTTTCCAAAAAGTGCATTCCTGATTGACTGCGAAAACGGTTCCATAGATGGGAATGTCCGTAAAATACTAATTGCACTTTCGCCGCTTCTAGTAAAGGTATCAGATCACGAATGATGTAATCAGCATCTTTGGGGTACTCATATCGCACTGCTTTGATATTACCATCTTCATCTCGTTCAATTATCTGTACTGGATCTGTGTAAGCTGGGACAATATTACCACCTAGAGTATGAGGAGGATGATGCAACATGACTACTTTGTACTTTGCGCGTTTGAATTCAGTACTGTTGAGTTCTTGTGCTAACCAGTTATACTGAGTGCTACCTTTAGTAATTGGCTCATATATATGTTGTCCATAACCCCAGTTTTCTGGAGTAGGAGAACTTTGTTGTTCCTGGTATCTACCTCTAGCCAATCCATCTAACCTGGGAGTGCGCCACATATTTGTTACATACAATACTACGAGCCGCACATCACCAAAACTAACTGCGTAGTAAGTTTTTCCTCCCTCTTTGCTTTGGGGTAAAGTGAAAATCTCTTCATATGTATCGGTATTAAAGGAATTATCTTTGAGAGATTGCTCCCCATACAACTTAAGAGCAACGGAACGGGGAATCGTACTATCAAATTCCTCGTTCAAACTGCCACGGTTAACCCGCCCCATCACCTCATGATTACCAATGCAAGTATACATCGGCGCGTGTTGAATTATTTCCCCGCCAGTGTAAACGGTATTTACCCCTTCCATTTTATAGTGAGCATAACCTTGTAAGCAGGGAAAGAAAGCATTACCACGATCATCATCAAACCATTCTGAAGCGCGATCGCTTATATTTACTAAATCACCTGCAAACCAAACTGCATCTACTCTCCCTACCGTTTCCACCACTTTTTGCAAATTTGCTGCTACCATTGGTTTAATTTGATGGTCAGAAGTCAGCAGAATTTTCAATGGTGTCCCTGCTTGTGGTAAAGGAGCAAGGGTAAATACTTTACTGCTGACACTCCCGCCATCCCCCACACTCTTAACTTGATAAGGAACCCGCTCCCCTGGAGTTAACCCAGTCACACAAGCCTCGTGTCGCCAAATATGTCGCATCACAGGTTGTGAATATTGCTCGTTTTGGGTTTGGTTCCCGACTCGTGATTGGTAATCCTCACGAGTACGACTTAGTTTACTTGTGGTAGCAACAGCGGTTTGGTTGAGATTCTCACCGTAAGTGACTGTATGTTGAGAACCCACAAACTCAGTAAACCACACAACTTGCACTGAAGTTTCGGTTGGTAGTTGTAGAAACGGATCGGTGAGTAGCTTGGGTGCGGATGTCATATGATCAAAAAAATCGAAGGATAAAATTATGCAACCAGCTTTACATATTACAACCCAAGTTTTACCAGGAAATAAGGTAGAAATTCAAGTTCCAGAAGCAGCAATTGGTGATACCGTTGATATATTTGTGATTTTGCCAGATAAACCCCAAACCAAAAAGCGTTCCATCCTAGAGTTAATAGAGCAAATTCGCAGTAAAAGAAGTACCTTTAGAACGGCTGAGGATATAGATAGGCAACTGCAAGAGGAACGGGAATCATGGGACAGCTAATACTTCCTTCTTCTGGCACTATTTATATAGATACATCAGTGGTAATTTACACTGTCGAGGGTAATCTAGATTATTATTCACTACTAGAACCTTTATGGTTGAAATTTTAAATGGGTGAAATTGTAATTATCAGCAGTGAACTAATATTAATGGAAGCGCTAGTGTTGCCCTTGAAAAATGCCAATAATTCTCTAATTACAGATTATGAACAACTACTATTGTCAGAGGAAATGCAACTAATTCATATCACTCAACCCGTGCTTAGGCAAGCTGCAAGTCTTCGGGCTACTACAAATCTCAAAACACCAGATGCGATTCACGCGGCTACAGCCTTGTTAGGCAACTGTACTCAGTTTATTACCAATGACAAAGGCTTTCGTAATGTACCAAATTTACCCGTTGTTATCCTTAGCGAAGTCTTGGCATCTTAAATAGTCATTGTACAAAGCCAAGGCTATTTCAATCTATACACACATGATCGCCATGTACTTGAGTACATGGCGCGAGTAGCTCAAGTCCGTTTTAACGGACTAAAAAGCAACTGTTTAAGCTAATCGTCGTTCATTTTTCAAGGGTAACTCTTTTGTAGTAAGGGCTTTAGCCCTTTGCTGCCTGCAACTTAAATACTCATTAGCTTATTCGGTTTTAACCGACTTGAGCTATGCAGCCCAAAACTTCAGTTCTAGGCGGATTGCGGAAGAATGAAATGTACTATAATAGCCCGGTACATTGATATTCTGAGGATAAAATATGAAATCAGATATCATTCTCATTGGTCCTATTAGCGCTGGCAAATCTACTCTTGGTAAACTATTAGCAGATAAGCTCAATCTTCCACAATGCTCAATGGATGATTTGCGGTGGGACTATTACAAAGAAATTGGCTACAACGAAGAGCTAGTAAAGTCTAAGAAGGAAGCTCTTGATTTTTGGGAACTCCAACACTATTGGAAACCGTTTGAAGCCTACGCTGTTGAAAGGCTATTGTCAGAACATAGCCAATGTGTTATTGATTTTGGGGCAGGTCATTCTGTATACGAAGATGCTATCTTATTCGGGCGAGTTCAGCAAGCTTTGGCATTGTATCCCAATGTTGTTCTGTTGCTTCCATCACCTAACCTAGATGAGTCAGTTCGGATTCTGAGTGAGCGAAACAAGTCAATGCCGGATGGTATACAGGAAATCAATGAACACTTTGTTCGGCACACCTCAAACTATATGCTGGCAAAGTTCACTGTATACACTCTAGATAAAACACCAGAAGAAACTTGTGATGAGATTCTGAACTTGATTAACGCAGTTTAGCTATTTACTTCCCACAGGATCTAAATTATGCAACCAGCTTTACATATTACAACCCAAGTTTTACCAGGAAATAAGGTAGAAATTCAAGTTCCAGAAGCGACAATAGGTGATACCGTTGATATATTTGTGATTTTGCAGGAATTGCCTAAAGCTAAACGGCGCTCAATTATAGAATTGTTGGAAGAGGTTCACGCGAAGTCTTCGGAACACGTCTGTTACACACAAGTCAAGTAGGACTCCCCAACAGGTAACTACAATGTTGGGGTAGTAGAATAGATCAGCTAGATTTACTCACAAAGGGTGAGAGGTGTTTGTAATTTTGTCAGAGAGGCAAAAAGTGTGAGTCTTTATAATGAAGCAGACACACGCGCCAAGCTCATTGATCCCCTAATCAAAATGTCTGGTTGGGGAGAGAGCCAAATTGAACGTGAACACTACTTTGTGAAAGGACAGCCAGTCACAGCTGGCAGAATTTATTTAGTAGGCGAAGAATCTCGGCGTCGTCAACCTCGTCGTGTTGATTATTTACTGCGTTACCAGGGGCAGATGATTGCTGTTTTGGAAGCAAAGGATGAGGCGCATACAGTTGATGCGGGTTTAGAGCAAGCAAAATCCTACGCCAAAATGTTGGATGTGCCTTTTGCTTATTCCAGCAATGGACATGGGTTTGTAGAGTTTGATTTTTTCTGCAATCAAAGCCGTGAACTATCTTCATTCCCCACACCAAAAGATTTGTGGTATCGCTGGGAGCAGTATCGTAAGCCAATAACCGCAAAATTGACAAGTAATCGTGTTGCTGAAGTTGGAAGTTCTTACACAACAAAGTGGCTTGGGCAAACTAATCCCCTTTTGCACCCCTTTTGCCCTAGTTCCATCTGTGGTAAGGAACCGCACTATTTTCAAGAAGTAGCAATTCGCCGTGTTATTGAGCGCATGATGGCTGCTCAGAAACGCATTTTGTTAACAATGGCGACAGGTACAGGAAAAACTTTTACCGCTTTTCAGATAGTTTGGAAACTGAAAAAATCAGGTTGGTTGAGAAAACCCGTTCTTTTCATTACAGACCGCATAGCACTGTGCAATCAAGCATACAATGCATTTACTCCTTTTGCCACAGGACAGTCAGACCCACGGGGGTTAATTCGTGGCGGGAAGTTTAATGCTAACCGGGAACTGTACTTTGCTCTCTACCAGTCACTTGATGCTGAGGATAATGGTGAGCCACTGTTTAAGCGCATCCCTTCTGATTTCTTTGGACTTATTATTATTGACGAGTGCCACCGTTCTGGTTTTGGCAAGTGGAACGCAATCCTGCAACATTTTTATAGTGCAATCCATCTAGGGATGACAGCTACACCTAAGCAGAGTGAAAGTGTTGATACATATGCTTATTTCTGCTCAGAAGAACCTGAAATTCCTATCGATCCCGAAGACCCTTTCAAGGGAAATTGGCAACCGCCAGCATACAGCTACAGTCTTGGTCAAGGGATCGAAGACGGTTTCCTTGCCACTTATAAGGTACATAAGGTTAGGACTAGCGTTGATAAAAACGGACTGCAAATTGAAGATGCTAAAGGGAAAGGTGCAGAAATTTATGTGCCTGAAAACTCAAAGTTGCGGGATGTTAGGGCAAACGCATTTAAATTTTGTTAATATGTATTGACACCAAAAAGGATATATGTACACACAATAAATAAGTTATTTGGGACAATTAAGCAGTAAAACGATTATGCGTATGATTAATAAAAGTTGATTCAAAAAGAATATTAATAATAAAAATTAATCACTCTTGAGAAAAAAGCAAATTCATTTGCATCTCTAATCAGAGTTGACACTATTTGTAGTCAACTCGATTTTTAGCTCATAATGAATTCAGCTAAAAATTTAAGATATAAATATTCCAGCCAAAACTTTTTCGCGCATATTCTTCATCCCAGCCAGCTTCCCGATCGTTTACGTTTAACGCCAGCCTTTACTGTTTTTTCTTGATTTAAAAGATTGAGAGCAACATGTCTAATAATTGCTAAATTTTGTGGAGCATTATCTTTTCTAATTCGAGAACTATCTTCATTAAATTGAACATCAAGAATCCAATGTAATTGGTTCTCTATGGTCCAGTGTGTACGGACTGATTTGGCTAATAGTGAGCGCATTATTAGGTAAACTACTAATAAAATAACGAGTATAAGAGCGTCGTTTTCCCATTTTCTGTACGCCATGAATTTATCATGACAACACTTGTAAGCTTTGACCATTTATTTTCTGGATCTATCAGGTCTTTAATATTACTTAACATCACACATTGTCGGATTTCATGACGACCATGACCCGATTCATCTTGGCGGAACTCGGTATATTCAAATCCTTCAAAACGGTTGTTAATTGCTGATTTAAATAGAGCGTCAACTCTTTCATATAAAGATTTCTGATTTTTTTTCAGAGAAATAACATAATCTCCATCTTGTTCAACAATTTGCTTGACAATTTCTTTTTGACATCCTATCGCATCGATAGTAACAATGCAGCCTTGAAGACATAAGACTTTTAATAGTTTAGGAATTGCGGTAATTTCATTTGACTTCTCATCAACTTTCACTTGTCCTAAAACTAAACGATTAGCTGCTGCCCATGCACTGACCCTTCGGGTTCGCCAGTTCCCTACGGAGGGAAACCCTCCTGCAGGACTGGACTCACCATATGTATAGCTGCTTTATCATCTGACGAATCATAAGAACCACGGAGCGTTTTTCCATCGATTGCAACTATTTCTTGATTGGTTAACTTACTAATAGATTGAATCCAACTAATGAAACTTTGTTGAAATTCTTCAGGATTGAGCCGAGCGAGTACTCGTGCGAAGTCTGCCGGGGGAAGCTTTTAATTGCATCACAACGGCTGTGACGCTTGTCTAGTTTGATTATTAGTGTTGTTTATGGTTTCTACAGCGACAGCTTGAGTTTCTCCAAGGGATACTCAGCTAGCATCTGCTCAAAGGGTAGTGGCACACCATTAAGATTGTAGACATACATCTGACCGTCATCTCCCTTTGTGCTAGCCATAACCAATTTTTGCTGAAAGGCTAAGTTAAACCATTCCTTGAAGATATCTCGCTCAGCTTTGTGTTGAGGAAGATGCTTTTCATTGGGTATCCAACCATCTTTTATTGCCGAGTTAAGCCAGCCTCCAGGTCTTTGGATATCTCCGTGATCCATTGCTTCAGTGAGAGCTTCTATAGCACCAAGAACTATTTCAACTGATGCAGACTGAATCGTTTTGGTGAGGGTAGAGTTGAGGGGAATTCCAAGTCTGGCAAGTTGCTGTTTAATTTTCTCACTGATGTCTAATCGCTCAGTTCTCTTCAAGCCAATAGACGTTACTTTAGCATCGGATGACAGTATGGAAGAAAGTTGACTTTCAGATTGATGGCGACATTCATCGAGTTGTTCCTTAAGCTTTGAGTTCTCGACATTGAGGGCTTCTATCTGTTGAAAGTACTCTGTAACTTGCATCGCTATTCCCTGGACTACCTCAAGGTGGTCGCGCAATCCTCTGTTCTCGGCTTGTAGATCACTTATCCGCTTTTTAAGAGCTGTAATGATGGCTTTCTTAGAATCATCGGAAGTACTCGGTTGTGCCAGTCCTTTGATAGGAGACTGCTGCTTTCTCAACTGGTCAATGCGCTGTTTAATTGAATCATGTTTGTAGAGATAAGCAACCGATACTCCTGCGGTTTTAGCTACAGTATGAAAGTTAATTTTCTTACCCTCTTTGACCAATTGAGAGATAGCTTTATCAGTTCGTTCCAAAGCGTCATTTTTCTTCTGCTCTGCGGCACTTCGTAGACCATCAGGATTACCTGTCCTTGTCATGATCAGACTCCAGAGATGAAATAATGTTTTGAAGGTTAATTTTGACCTGCTCGTTCATCTCAACTTGCCGCTGCCAGTTGTTAGCCTTAGCCTTTTCAATCATCTTCTCGGTTTGCTCCAGTTGTTCTTTATGGAGGTCTAGGAACTCAAGCGTTGTGCGAAAGTCTCCACAAGTAAAACAGGCATTGGCGTGCGGACATTGCCCTTTAATAATCGGGCGAGCGCAAGATCCATTCGGAAGAGCCTGAGCTTGTACGTTACGCTTGAACCATTGCAAATCAGAAGTTTCAAGTTCTGGATTTTCAGATGAGACAACCTGACCTAAAATATTGATTGTTTTTCCGTGATACTTGGCAATTTCTTTTTTTAGGGTTGAGTCAAAGATATGAGCATAGGTAGCAGTCATATTGGGCGACTCATGACCTAAATAGCGTTGAATAATATGTTGTGGCACACCATTGTTAATCATCCGAGTTCCTACACTATGGCGAAATTGGTGGGATGTAAGATCCCAAACTTTTCCTGACGCATCGCAAATATTGTTCGTTTTACATAGACGTTTGAGGTAATCAGTAAATGCACTTGGATTCATTGGTTTAGTTTGTGGAATGAAATGTTTCATCTGCTTTCTTCCACAAAACAAGTATTCAAAACTCGAATTTAAATTATTCTTGATATAGTTTTGCTGCTCCTGAATAATTGCTACTATCTCCTTAGAAATAGTAATCGTATGGTCTTTTTTCATCTTGAACTGGTAATAACTAAGCCACCAGTCGCCTGCCGAATCTTGCTTCAAACAGTCGAATTTTAGTCGGCATAATTCACTTATACGCATCCCAGTTTCTTGAATAACCAGCACCATTCGCATTACGGATTCAGGCAAAGTCTCAATATACTGATTTATTTGTTCTAGAACTTCTTGAGGAATGTACCTAGGTAAAGGTTTTTTCAGATGCGGATGGTCTTCTCTATAAATAAGAACTTTATCGCCCAGATCTACCCAACCATTTCGAGAACAAAGTGTAAAGAAAGTATCTAGATCGACAATGATGTTTAATCTTGTTTTCTCTGCTAACTTTCTCGTAACTAAATAGTCGAAAAAATTAATTATTAGTGAACGCTCAATATTTGAAGCTAAGCATCCTGGGTGATATTCTGTTAAGAACGATGAAAAATAGTTGAGAGCGTCCTTCCTTTTCTTACAGGTAGCCCAGGATAGGGTTGCAAAGCTATATCGTATATACTGCTTTGTAGCTTGACGTAACCATAAGGGAAAAATCGTCCTAAAGTTTATAGTAAGTCCGTCGGAAGGTCTGATGTCTGCTCCCAATTTACGACCATCCCAGATGTCTTTATCAAACTCTGACTGCTCATCTGGTTGAACTGATAATGGACGATCTTTTGTTGGTTTCATTTACTTATCACGCTGTTCTAAATACTGCTGATAGGCTTTTTTGAGGTCTTCATTAGTGAGATGAGTATAAGTGTTGATGGTGGTCTGAATATTGGCATGACCTAATCGTTTCTGAACTTGTGCCATGTCCCAGCCATTACGAATAAGGTCGGTTGCATGAGTGTGGCGGAAAAGATGGGGACGTGCATCAATTCCTGTTTTCTTTTCTAACCGCGTAAACAAGCTAGCTACGGTTGAGTAAGTCATCGGACTTCCCAGTTTACCCTCCCAAATATTTACAAATACATAGTTAGAATCAATCGACTCTGGATACTCGTTAATTAAATAATCTGAGTAAAGAGTCATCAATTCCCTAGAAACATGAATGACGCGAGATTCTCTGGATTTGGTTCTCGCAGCATTAGTGTTGTCATCTCTAAAAATGACAGAGATTTCATTTTGACCACTTGTATGAATATCTTCATGATGTAGCCCTAAAACTTCTCCAATTCGCATACCACTTTCATGAAGTAAACAGATGAGAAATTTATCTCTAGTCCTCTGGCAAGCTGCAACTAACTGCTTTATCTGTTCTGGGGTCATCACCCCAGGAAATCGTTTTGGTTCTTTAAGTTTCAGCAGTCTTGTTCTAACATATTTACCTTTACTTAGATGATGCAGAAATGGCTTGTATTTTTTCCCTGGCTGAAATTGGTAACGATAGGCATCAATACGAGTGGTGACTCCATTGCGCGACTGAAACTCATAGAAACTAGAGACTGCACTCAAAATTGCATTAATAGTTTTCTCGGTTCTCTTAGCCTTAACTTGCTGGATAGCTATAACTTTTGGTTCAGGACAGCGTAGCCAATGCATAAAAGTAGCAAGGTGTTCTAAAGAAACCTCCAACCAGTCAAGTTTTGCATCTGTTAAAAACTCCCAATATAGCTTTAAATGTCCTGCATAGGCATGAACTGTGTTGGGAGCGCGTTCAATATTTTCCAAATAGCGTAGGTATTCGCTGATTGGTTGCACTGGTAAATAGTTGTTATCCACTACCAACCAAGTTACCCGATCTGTATTGGGTATGCGAACTCTTTGAACCTTCATGTTGTTAAGCCCTCAATTGAGTACGGTCAGCAGGTCACAATTTTTATCTATATCTAATCAACTTGACCACTGTAAACTAACCTTAACTCAACTAACTTCCTACTATCGATTCATCCAAATGGGTGAAAAGCTACTGTCAACAACTGGGAGATTCCTTGAAGATTATATTTGACCAAATTTTATTTCATACTTATTGTTTATGTTGTTGAAGTTATCGTAATGCTGCATTTAACTATTCAACCAAGTCAGAAAAATCCGCTCTGAGTTGTTGTTGTTTATTATGTATAAACAATAATCCAAGCTGTAGATAAAAGCTTCCCCCGGCGAGCTTCGCGCAAACGTATCATGGGAAGGAATACCATTTGGTAATTCTAAAAATTTTTGGAAAAACGAGTACTTCGACGAGCCAAATAATTCTAAATCTTCCCATGTTTCTGCCCCACAAATTATAGCACAGATAGAAATTGTGATTATATCAATTAATTTATGTAGTTTTCTGCGTTCTATTCTTGGGTCATTAATACTACTAAAATGTTCAGCTATTGTAATTTTAGGTTTCAGTTTCATAGTGTTTTTAGGAGATGAATATTGAGTTTAAATCTGATTTAACTATCAAGTTAAATCAAGTTTTGAGAGTAATATGGTACTAGACAAATAGCTAATTTTTTCGATTTAATATTTTTTTACTCAGCTAAATATCCTTGATTTCCCGTTGACATTGATTAACTCAAATTTTGAGCAGATCGGACTCTTGTTTTTGTGATTATTTCAATATTCTTCAAATTTGATAGTGTTGGATTTTCCAAATTATCAATATTTGATTACATCGCTAATTTATCAATAAATCTTTTCCTACCAGTAAGCGAGTTAATTCTTGTACGCTAGAAACTTCTCTCACCTTGCATTATTAATCTCATTTTCACCATTAACAACAAATTAATTATACGCTCACGCAATAAAGCGACGTACAAAATTGGATTTTTGCAACTTTTGATCATGATGATCAAACTTAGGGATGTTGAGTTGAGTGACGCTTGACTGAATATTTGGGTGAATGATTAGTAGATCATTCTTTAGAGGTATTGACAAAAGTTACACAGTTTTTAATTATCACTAATAACTGGAGAGAATAAATAATGCATATATATGTTTTTGTGTCAATCCATTATGGCTGAATTTTTAATGCGTTTGCCCTATGCGGGATGTTTATTTAACAGCACAGTTTGAGCGCGAAATAACCGTACCCGATCGCACTGCTGCAATGGTAAAACATTTGGCTCTTTTGCTTAACCGTTTTGGGGCAATGGACAAGACAATGGTGTTTTGTGTGGATATGAGCCATGCAAGGTTGGTTGCTCGTTTGCTACAAAATGAATTTTCCGGTCTTGGTTATTCAAATTATGCAGTACCAATAATTGCAGAAGAAGGAGAAGCCAGCTTTTGGTTAGATCAGTTTCAAGACAGCGATCGCACAACTCCCGTAGTAGCTACAACTGCTGAGTTGCTTAGTACTGGTGTTGATGTTCCATCATGTCGGAATATCGTATTTATGAAGCCAATTTCCTCGCCAATTCTCTTTAAACAAATAATTGGTCGAGGTTCGCGAATAGATTTTACAACTGGCAAGGAGTGGTTTCGGATTATCGATTATGTGGGAGCCTCTAGGCTTTTTGATGAATGGGATTCTCCTCCTGAAGAACCAACGGTTGAAATTACGGGAGCAAGAACCAGTATCCTGGAAGGAACTGTAGTTCATGCTAATACAGGGGAACTGTTAGTTGGCTCTGCTGTAAGTGCGCACATAGGTGTTAACCAACAAATTAGCCCCATCCACACTGATAGCAATGGATACTTTCGCTTTGAGCAGCTTCCGGCGGGAAACATTCGTTTGTCAGTAACTGGTACGCGATTTCGTCCACGAACAGTAACAATTGAAACTGAACGAGACACCACCCAAACGGTTACTATTGAACTCAAACCCCAAGAAGCACCAGTCGGTAAAATTAGCGTCCAGGGGTTAGAGGTAACAATAGCTGATGAGGCAACATTTCTTGTGGAGGCTACAGGCGAACAATTGACCTTAGCGCAATACTTTGACTATACTAAAGGAAAAATCATGCACAGTGCGCTAAACTCGGAACAACTCCACGAAATTTGGACAAACTCAACCTTGCGGCAAGCATTTCTGGAAGAGTTAGAGGCAGAAAGTGTCCACATTGAGGTACTAGCTGAGGTTTTAGCGCAACCAAGAGCAGACCAATTTGACCTTTTGGCACATATTGCATATGGTAAACCAATTCATACTAGAGACGAGCGGGTTGACGCATTCTTGAACTACGAACAGCAATTTTTGCAAAGTCAAACCCTAGAAGCACGGTTCGTAATTGTAGCCTTACTCGACAAGTACCGCTTGGCGGGTGTACAAGAAATAGTAAATCCTGAAGTTTTTCGGTTGTCACCCTTCCGGGAGATGGGACAAGTATCAGGAGTAGTCCAACATTTTGGTAGTATTAATAATCTGCGTCTAGCATTAAATGAGGTGCAGCAACGTTTGTACCGTGAGGAAATAGCGTGAGTCGGGAACAATTAACCAACGATATCTGGCGAGCTTGTGACGTATTGCGCCGCGACGATAATTGTGGCGGTGTAATGGAGTATGTCGAGCATATATCTTGGTTGTTGTTCTTAAAATTTCTTGATGAGCAGGAAGAAACTTTTGAGTTAGAAGCTGAATTAGCAGGGCGAAGTTATCAGCGAGTTATTGATGAAGCGTATCGCTGGTCAAAATGGGTGTCAAAAGCGTTAGGACACAAGGTAGGGGAGAATAGTCGCCGCACTACCCCAGAATGGGATGGCGATGGATTGATGCAGTTTGTGCGCTTAAAACTAATACCTTATTTAGCTAGTCTTAAAGGTTCATCGGAACGGGAGGTAATTGCAGGGATATTTAGCGATCGCACTGTCGTTCTCTGCGCCTCGCCCTATAACCTTAAAGATGTACTAGAGATTATCGATAGCATTGACTTTAAAAATCCCGATGATATTCACACCGTTTCCCATATATATGAGGACTTGTTAAAACGGTTGGGAAGCGAAAATAAGATGGCGGGTGAATTTTATACACCCCGTTCAATTATTCGTTTCATGGTTGAAGTAATTGATCCCCACATCGGAGAAACAGTTTATGACCCTTTTTGTGGCTCCTGTGGGTTTTTGGTAGAAGCATATTTACAGATGCAAAAGCAGGAAAAAACAACTAAAGACCACAAAATTCTTCAAGATAACACCTTTGTGGGGCAAGAAAAAAAAGCACTACCCGCCCTGCTTGGTATCATGAATATGGTGTTGCATGGGGTTAGAGTTCCTGATATTCGCCGGCGAAACACCCTGGCAGAAAATTTAAAAAATGTTTCAGAGCGCTTTGATATCGTGCTAACAAATCCTCCCTTTGGAGGTAAAGAAAATGCTCAAATTCAAGAGAATTTTCCGGTAAAAAGTAATGCTACAGAATTGTTAGCGGTTGAACATATCATTAAAAAATTAAAACCATCAATCAGAGCGCGTTGTGGTATGGTAGTGCCAGAAGGAACACTATTTCGTAGTGGGGCTTTTGCTACTGTTAAGCAAATGTTGCTCAATGATTTCAACTTATTTTTAATAGTTAGTTTGCCTCCTGGAGCCTTTGCGCCTTACTCAGATGTGAAAACGGCATTGTTATTTTTTGAGCGTTCAAGTTCTACAAAAGAAGTTCTTTATTATGAGATGCCTTTGCCAAATAAGTTGAAAAAATTCAGCAAAGTTAACCCCATTGCAGATGAGCATTTTGCAGAAGCAAGACAGGTTTTGCAGCAATGGCTAGCGTATCGTCAGGGAAAAACGCAACAGGAATTTCCTCAAACGAGTTGGTTTGTAGGTGGAGAGACTTTGGTTGAACGTGATTATGATTTGTCAGCCAAAAATCCGAATCGTTTGTCAGGCGAAAAGTTGCCTCATCCGTCGGAATTGACAGCTAGAATTATTGAAAATCAACTCAAATTGCAGAGTGTTTTAGAACGCCTTCATAAGATGGTGAGTGGAGAAGAGGAGGCGTGATGATTGCAGAAGCTAGATTGAATTTTATAGTAAAGCCAAAGCCGTGGAAATTACCAAACCAGTGGGAATGGGTACCTCTTGAGGAAATTTGTGATATTGTAATTGGCGGAACGCCGAGCCGCAATAATCATAAATACTGGGGTTTTGGTCATACTTGGGTTTCAATTTCCGATCTAAATGGTGAAATAATAATGAGTTCTAAGGAGCAAATTACTGACCTCGGAGTTGCTAGCTCCAATGTCAAGTTAATTGATCCAGGAACAGTGTTGATAAGTTTCAAATTAACTATTGGAAAATTAGGAATTGCCGGAAAACAAATTTACACAAATGAAGCTATAGCTGCATTACCAATAAAAATTGGTTGGCAGACAAAATTTTATAGAGATTTTCTTTTTTACGCTCTTAAAGTAGTTCCTTTATCAAAGGAAGTAGATTTAAGTGTAAAAGGTAAGACTTTAAACAAGAAAAAAATTGCTAAAATACTTTTACCTATACCTTACTTAAAAGAACCTACTTTATCTATTAATATTCAACGTCGAATTGTTGCGCGTATAGAAGCACTGCTAGCTGAAGTTAGAGAATCTCGCGGCTTGATTAATAAAATGCGTCAAGATGCAGAACGATTAATGGGAACAGCCCTAAGTGAAGTAATAGAAAAACTTGATGAGCAATATCCAAATTCCCCAACTATAAGTCAACTGATATCAAGTAAAAAAATCCACATCGAAGGTGGTGGAACTCCTTCAAGGAGTAATGAAAACTATTGGAATGGGCTGATACCTTGGATATCGCCTAAAGACATGAAGCGGTGGTACATCAAAGACGCACAAGAACACATATCACATAGTGCATTGCAAGAAACTGCAGTCAAACTCATCCCTGAAGGGTCAGTTTTGATTGTCGTCAGGGGAATGATTTTAGCTCATACAATGCCTGTGGGCATTAATCAAAACGAAGTAACAATTAACCAGGACATGAAAGCCCTTGTTCCAAGCAATAACTTGTTACCTGATTATCTCGGTTATATACTCCGTACTCGTTCCCCATTAATTTTACAACAAGTAGAAACCGCAGCTCATGGGACTAAGAGATTAAAGACTGATACTTTGGTAGTGCCTACAAATGAGTGCAGGTGGTATGATTTTAGGCATTTTGAGGGATACTGAGCATCACTCTCTACTGCTTTAAATGTGTTTACTGCGAGGGTTTGGGTCTTTGTGTGCTATACTTCCCCTTGAATCTCCTTAGGAAAGTATTTTTTCTGGTGAGGGTGAAAATGCTGATAAGTGATTTTCCAAAATTTTGCCCAAAAAAAGATTGCCCCTGCTATCAGTCTTTAGATAATAAAATTACGCTCATATGGTATTAAAAAATTGAAAGTTTCAGGCGACCGCAGACAAATGTATTATTGTCATGGAGGTAAGCATAGGTTTTCACCAAACAGCTTATTCCGACCTATGGAGAAAACAAGGAAGTGAAAAAGAATATATTCAAACAGCTTTCGTTAAGTACTTATGGATTGTCAGCAGAACAAATGGCCGATGTTTTGGAAAGAGATGTCCGAACAATTGAAGAGTGGTTGTTAGGGATTTCCGAAAAAAGTCAACGATTTCATAAAAGTATTTGTTTGATTGTTGGGGTAATGTTGCAGTTCTTGCAAATGGATGAATTGTGGTCTTATCTCAAGAATAAAAATCGACAGATGTGGGTATTTGTGACTTTAGATCCTCTCAACAAGTTTTGGATAAACTTTGACGAGGGTACGCACTAATCATACAGCAAATCGATTACTGAAGAACCTAAAAGCTTTAATGAAATTGGAGAACACCCAAATTTTAAAAGTAACAACTGATAAATTATCAGCTTATAAAAATGCTCTAGAAAAACAGTTCGGAGAGCTTCCGTATGTTTATTTACAAATTGTTAAAAAAAGAGTCAAAAGAAAACTTAAAACAGTGAAAAAGTTTTTAGTAAAGGGGGTGGCAGAAGACTTTCCTATTGGTACGCAAAATACATCTTATATTGAGCGATTAAATCTAACTCTTAGGCGTCATATTTTCATATTTACATAGAAAGACTCTTGGGTACTGTAAAAAGCAAGCCAACTTAAATCGCCTACTTTGGATTAACTTATTTGACTATAATTACGTACAATTTCATCAAAGTTTACGGATTGACCTAACGGGACAAAAAAATAAGTTTCAAAAAAGATATAAAGAAGTAACTCCGGCAATGAAAATGGGGTTAACAAATAGTCAAGTAAGTTGGAGAGATTTGCTGGTAGTCCCAATTCCAAAAAGTGGTTGAGCAAGTCACCTGCACCCGTTTGTAGAGACTACCCGGTAGTTAATAGCATCCACTTCTTCGCTTCTTCCCCTTCAGGACAATTTACTTCTAGTGCATAGACCGCATAAACTTTGAGCGGCTCTGGGTTGTCAAAACGGTAGGGAGTACGAAGATTAACTTGACAAAAACGCACCACTAATTTAGCTTGGCGTTGCTTGCGTTTGGCAGTTTCTGGTAAATCAATTATTTGTTCAAAGCGGATCGGCTGCGCTTCTAGTTTCGCCCATAGCCGCTCACTATCAGAGTCTAAACTGCGGTCATGGGCTGCCCGTACTACAACTCCTGTATGCTCTAGTTTACGTACACAATCAAAAACTTCCGCAATATCACCTTCCCGGTCAAAAGCATGAATCACACGAGTAGATGTACTCACTTGCTGCTCAACAATCGTAGCTGCTTCTACCCAACGATAAGAAACTTTGCTGTTCAAAAGGGCGCTGTCTTGCTGCTTTTCGAGCTTGAGCAAGTCGTTCTTTTTTTTGCTCTAGTTTTTCATCTTTTGGTGGCTTCGGTTTCGGCTCCCGATTCCACAGTTTTTGCCACAACATACCTATGGGTTGACCTAATTGCGGATCTATAGCTAAAGCGCTATGCAGTATTAGACCATTACCACCATTACCAATTGGACCATAACCCTCTTGTTTAGCTAGAATGTTACCGTAATCTAGAAAAGTAGTGTCTCCTACACACAGTACCAGGTCGCGCTCAGCAACGATTTCAGTTGTTATTTGGCAGTGTGGCTCAATTAGCTTGTCAAACTCTACTTTCGGATTGGCAAAAATTCATATGCTCTTTTCAGGACAGTTGCGCTACTGAAGATTTCCGACAGGGCCTTACCAAATCCTTGACTTAAAGCTCTGCCAATTGACATTGCACGCTCGTTAAGTCGTTTATCGCCCAACTCACAAGTAGCAAAATTCTTTTCCCACCAGTCCAACATTTTCTGTTACCTCTAATACCCAACCTTCACCAGTATACTGCATATGATGCCCTGTGGCTACAAACTATGCCCTATAAGCTTTTTAAGACTTAGCGTGAAAAGTCAGGTCTGTATCGCTCTACTTGACAACCAGATTTCAAAATTTTATGATACTCTTCCACTCGCCAACGGTAAGAATACCAA
>NZ_JACXAE010000104.1 GCF_014698965.1 Iningainema tapete BLCC-T55 | reverse complement strand
TCAACAATTTCCGGAATCGGTTATTAGCTTGCTTTGGTGATTAGAACAGCTTATCACCATATATACGGGAGAACCATATTCCTTCAAATGAAGAACAAGAATGGTTGAAATATGAAACTAATAGAATTGCTTTAAAAAATCCTGTTGTCTTAGATCCAACTGCCGGTGGTGGTAGTATTCCTTTGGAGTCGATTCGTCTTGGGTTTGAAACTATTGCTAATGATATTAACCCAGTTGCATCTGTTATTCTTAAGCAAACATTAGAAGCACCTATAAAACATAATGTTAAACTGCTTGAAGAATATAAACGAATTTCAAAAGAATTTATTAAAAAAGCAGAACCTAAATATCAAGGAATTTTTCCAGAAGAACCAAATAAAGGAAATAAAGTTGATGGTTATCTCTATTCCCGCACCATACGCTGTCCCTATTGCGAAGGAATAATTCCCCTTTCTCCAAACTGGAAACTTGCTCCTGATGGTACAGGAGTGCGCTTAAAACCAGACTTAAATAAGCGCATTTGTGAATTTGAGGTTGTTCATAAGACTAAAGAGCAATCTGCTGGAACAGTTAGCGGCGGTGATGCTCAATGTCCCTATCCTGATTGTAATCGGATTGTTTCAGGTGATGAAATAAAAGCTCAAGCACAAGCAGGAGAAATGGGCGACCAATTATTTGCTGTTGTTTATAAAGAAAGAATTGAGACACAAACTAAAACGGGAAAGATCAGAGAAAAATGGGAGAGAGGCTACCGCGCACCCTTACCTAGTGATGATAATTTTGTAGAAATTCAGGCAAGATTAGAAGAAAAATTAATTGAGTGGGAAGCTTTAGATTTTATTCCTAGTGAAAGTATTCCTGATGGCTTGAAGACTTCTGAACCTCATCGCTATGGAATGAGATATTGGAAAGATATTTTTTTACCTCGTCAACTTTTGTGTCATGGAACAAGTGTAGAAGTATTCCGAGAATTATTAGAAAAAGAAGAAGCAAAAGGAACATTAGATGAAGTGACAAAAGCAGCGTTTGTTTATTTGAGTTTTGCTTTAGACAAAATGCTGAATTATAATTCTCGAATGTCTGTATGGATGCCAACGAGAGAAGTTGTGGCAAATACCTTTAATCGCCATGATTTTGCTTTTTGTTGGTCTTATGCAGAAATGGCTCCGTTAATTACTGGATTAGGCTATGATTGGGCGATCGCACAAACTGGAAAATGTATTGAAGAACTTATCGAGTTAAGTCGTCCAGACATTGACATCAAAAAGGCTAACAGTAAAAGTAAGCAACTAGATTTAAACCTAACTACTTCTTTCACCTGTCCTCATATTACTATCACCAACGAATCAGGCGATAACCTTTATCACTTAGACGATAATAGCATAGATGCAATTGTCTTTGACCCGCCTTACTATGACAACGTAATGTATGCAGAGTTAAGTGATTTCTTCTATGTCTGGCTGAAGCGTACTGCTGGTTATGTCTACCCTGAATTTTTTACCCGTCAACTCACCGATAAAGAAAACGAAGCAGTAGCCAATCCAGCTAAATTTCAAGGAGAAAAAGGTGCGAAAGCCTTAGCTACAAAAGACTATCAAGAACGCATGGCGAGTATTTTTAATGAATGTCGCCGTGTTCTCAAAGAGGATGGTATTCTCACCTTAATGTTTACCCATAAAGCACAAGGTGCATGGGATGCATTAGCCAGCGGTTTATTAGAAGCAGGATTTACTATTACCGCCTCTTGGCCCGTCAACACTGAAGCTGAAGGAAGTCTACATATTAAAGATAAAGCTGCTGCTAAGAGTACTATTTTCCTCGTCTGTCGCCCTCGTCTTCCTAAATCTGAAGAGGATAACGTCTATTGGGAAGATGTAGAAAAGGATGTAGCTAAAGCTGTCAGAAAACGAGTACAAGAATTCCAAAATTATGGTATCAAAGGCGTTGACCTCTATTTATCCTGCTTTGGTCCGGCTTTGCAAGAACTTTCCAAACACTGGCCTCTCACACGCGGTACTCCGAAAACCCAACTAAAAACGAAACAGAAAAGTAAGCAAACTAGTTTATTTGATCAGTTTGATCCCTATGCAGTTACTCCTGAAGATGCCCTAGAAGCAGCTAGACGAGAAGTAAAACAATGGCGTATGGAACAACTTTTAGGCACAAAACGTCAAACTAACCTTGACCCCATTACCGAATGGTTTGTCCTTGCTTGGGATGCCTTTGAAGCGCCTCGCTTCCCTTACGATGAAGCCTTGCGGTTAGCGAGAGTGGTAGGCGTAGATTTAGACAGAGAAATTGTTGGTCATTTAGCACAAAAACAATCCAGCGATTTAATTTTATGGGATAGTAGCCAACGAGCGGCCAAAGGTAGTTTAGGTTCCCCCGATGGTAGTCGTTCCATGATTGATGCACTGCACCACGCTGCTAACCGCGCCCGTGGCAATGGTTTAGAAGCTGCCAAAAAACTGTTAGAAAGCAACCAAGTTGATAAAAACCCTGACTTCCAAACTGCTTTAGCAGCTGTGTTAGAGGTGTTACCTGTCTCCAGTACTTATACAGGCTTTGATGAAGAAGAAGGGGAAGTTGCCGAAGCAGCTAAAGATTTTGATGTCTTAGAAAGCCTGCGCCGCTTGGCATTTAGTGAAAAAATTGGTAAACCAAAACAATTAGAACTATGGTTGAATAAATGCTAAATTTATGAAAACTGACAGTATTTTTTATCGCCTGTTTCAAGAATTTCCCAGCATCTTTTTTGAATTGATTGGTGAACCACCACAAGAGGCGAATGCTTATCAATTCTCATCTGTGGAAGTCAAGCAAACAGCTTTCAGAATTGATGGTGTATTTCTTCCTGCAGAAAAAAGAGATGTTCCACTTTACTTTGTGGAAGTTCAGTTTCAATCCGACTTAGAAATTTACGCCCGCTTGATTACAGAAATTTGTCTATACTTGCGGCAAAATCAACCCTCAAATGATTGGCGTGCTGTCGTCATATATCCAACTAGGAGTATAGATACAGCAGATATTAAGCATTACCGTGAATTTTTTAGCAGTCAGCGTGTCAGCCGGATCTACCTCGACCAATTAGGCGAAGCTGTATCCTTACCTATTTCTCTTGCAACTGTTAAATTAGTGATAGAAAATGAAAAGACAGCTATAGAACAAGCAAGAGAACTGATCGATAGAACTCAGCAACAGATAAGCTCACCACAGCAACAACAGCAGTTACTACAATTAATAGAGACTATCTTAGTCTACAAGTTTCCCCAAATGAGTCGCAAGGAGATAGAGGAGATGTTTGGATTAAGTGATTTGAAGCAAACAAGGGTTTATCAGGAAGCATTTACCGAAGGTAGGCAAGAAGGTAAACAAGAAGGTAGGCAAGAAGGTAAACAAGAAGGTACTCGACAGCAAAAGTTCAGAACAGTACCTTTGCTACTAAGATTAGGGTTGAGCGTGGAAGAAGTTGCACGGGAGTTGGAGTTAACTGTAGAGGAAGTAGGGCAGGTAGCACAACAACCTTCCGATTGAAGTAGGTTGCGTACCCCAAGGAACAGTGGCAACGCCTAGCGGCGAAAGGGGATGCCGGTGCGTCCTCTCTTGCCTCGTGCGGTTTTTTATCATTCACATACAACAGAAAACGATATAACTGCTTAGCTTAACTAATGCCTCTCCTCACAGATTACACTTGGCAAACTAAATATGACTCTGACAGTTTGAGTTTGATTAAAGACTTCTACGAACCTGCCCTTAATTGTGCAGTACGTTACGATCGCTCCACGGGCTTTTTTTCAGCCCCTATCCTCACCCTAGCTGTAAGAGGTATTGAAGGTTTAATCCGCAATCATGGAGTTATGCGGTTAGTCATCGGCTGCACTCTTGGGCAAGAAGAAGTCGAAGCAATCGCACGCGGCGAAAAACTCCGAGAAGTCGTAAATCGTTCCCTATCAAATATTCCTTTAATTGCAGAAAACATTGAACAAGCAGACGCATTAGAACTACTTTCCTGGATGATTGCTCATGGTTATTTAGAAGTCAAACTTGCCTTACCCTGTTCTCTCGAACGTCAACCCCTGCCCGTACAAGCTATTTTTCACGAAAAAGCTGGAATTATTGAAGACAAAGCAGGAAACCGACTCGCATTTAATGGCAGTGTTAATGAAACACCTAAAGGTTGGGCAAGTAATTGGGAAAGTTTTCACGTCTTCACCGACTGGGGTGGTACAAAAACTTATGTAGATGACGAGGAGCGTGGTTTTGCTAAATTATGGAATAATCAAGCCAAACGCTGTTTAGTCATTGATGTTCCGACTGCACTACGAGAACAACTCCACCAGTTTCTACCGCCCAACGATCAAAAACCAAAACGGTTGGAAACGAGTCAGGAGTCAATTGTAGAGCAAATATCTATTGATACCACAACAACAGCTCTCGTTGAGAAGAATCAGTCGTCAGAACAATTTAAACAAGTTTGGAGCATGATTCATGATGGTGCTACCATTCCCGGCAGTGGCGATCGCGTTGGCGAAGCTACCTGTGCGATTACACCTTACCCTCACCAAATCAGTGCTTTCCAACGTCTTTATCAAAACTGGCCACCAAAACTTCTTATTGCTGACGAAGTTGGATTAGGTAAAACCATTCAAGCTGGATTATTAATTCGTCAAGCTTGGTTAGCTGGAAAAGCAAAACGTATACTTATTTTAGCACCCAAAGCGGTTCTCAGTCAATGGCAAATTGAACTTAGAGAAAAATTCAACCTCAATGTTCCCATCTATGACGGTAAAACTCTAAGTTGGTACGATTGCCCAGCTTTGAGAGTATTAGGTAAACCCGTTATTAAATCCGTCAGTCGTCTTGAATGGCACACTGAACCAATTGTCATAACTTCCAGCTATTTAATGCGAAGGGTAGAGCGTGCCAGAGAATTAATTAACGAAGCTGAACCTTACGACTTAGTGTTTCTTGATGAAGCACACCATGCTCGCCGCCAAGGAGTCAGTGGCACTCAACCCACTAAACCAAATCAATTATTGCAATTAATGCAGCAGTTAAAGCATAAAACTCAAGGTTTAGTCTTATTAACTGCGACTCCCATGCAAGTTAGCCCAACAGAAGTTTGGGACTTACTTAATTTACTCGGATTACCACAACTTTGGGATTTACGCAACTTTCAGACTTTCTTTGATTATGTTAACACAGCTAACCCAAGTCATGACCAATTTGAATTTATGGCACGGCTGTTTCGTGCCGTTGAAGCAGAATTTGGCGAAACATCCCTAGAAGCGGCACACAAATTCGTCGTTGGTGGTAGTAAATTAGCCACCAAAAAAGTATTGCAAGCCCTTAGAGATGAAGCTATTCTACCCAGAAAACAACTCAGCAGCACTAGACGGGCTGCGATCGCAATTATGCGCTCCAATACTCCCGTCAATCGCCTGATTTCCCGTCATACCCGTGAACTATTGCGTCGTTATTACGAAGCCGGAAAAATGAGTAGTCGTATTGCTACTCGTACTGTTGAAGATGAATTCGTATCCTTAACTGCTGCGGAAAGACAACTCTATGAAGCGGTTGAAGATTATATTTCTAGCACTTATAACAATGCCTCTCAAACCGAGAAAAATGCTGTTGGTTTTGTGATGACTATCTATCGTCGTCGTCTTGCTAGTAGTTTCGCTGCTTTAAAACATACCCTGAGCCAGCGAGTTAATATCCTCACTAGCCGTAACTTTTCTCAACTAGAACTTAATGAGGAAGATATTTCTGATGATGAGCTTTCTGATGAAACAATGGATGTAGAAGAAGCCAGCAAATTAGAACAAGAAGCCATCCAAACAGAAGAATTAAGAGAATTGAAATTTTTATTGCAACAAGTAAAACAATTACCCACTGATAGTAAAGCTCAAATTTTCCGCCACAAACTTCAGCAACTTAGACAACAAGGTTATCAACAAGTTATTGTATTTACCCAATATACTGATACAATGGACTTTTTACGTCAGTATTTGGTAGAAACCGAAAACTATAAACTCATTTGCTTTTCAGGACGTGGAGGAGAATTAGCCGTCGGTAATGGTAATTGGCAAGTTATTTCTAGAGATGAAACTAAACGAATATTTCGGGAAGGAAAAGCAGATATTCTCTGATGTACAGACGCAGCCGCCGAGGGCTTGAACTTTCAATTCTGCGGGGCATTAATTAACTATGATATGCCTTGGAATCCGATGCGAGTCGAGCAGCGAATTGGTAGAATTGATCGCTTAGGTCAAATTTATGAAAATATCAAAATCATTAATTTACACTACGAAGATACTGTAGAAGCAGATGTTTATTTAGCCTTAAGAGAACGAATTGGTTTGTTTTCTCAATATGTCGGTAGACTACAACCAATTCTCGCCACTTTACCCAGAAGTATTACCAATGCAGCTTTATCTAATCGCTCCCAACAGGAACAACAACGAGCTTCCCTAGTTAGTGAATTGGATAGTAGTATTCTTCAGGCTCAAGCAGAGAATTTTGATTTGGATGTAATTACCGAAGCTGATTTAGAAGCACCTTCACGACCAGAACCAGTATATAATTTAGAAACCTTAGATCAATTACTACAAACTCCCTCTTTACTACCTCCAGGGATAGAAGTTCAACTAATGCAGAATGGTGAGTATAAATTTTCTATGCCAGGAATGAAGGAAACTTTACGAGTTACTACTAAACCTGATTACTTTGAACAACATCCAGGTAGTACAGAATTATGGTCCCCTGGTAGTCCTTTGTTTCCTGATAAATACCAGTAAGTAGGTAGGCGTAAATAAATGCTCTTTTGTAGTAAGGGCTTCAGCCCTTATAAACCTGAGCGCTAGGAGTCGATACTACGAACGTAGAGTTTATTTTATATTTAATTTTACCTACTTACTTAACACAGCTATCACCCAAATCTCTCTGGTGCTCTAATTTCTTTCATGATTTCCATAAAATCTGGGTCGTCCTGAAAAATTCCAGCAAACTTCATGAGAGAGCTTTGGGAAGTAACTGGTTGTATCGGCACTGGAATCTGAATTATTTCAGCTTTAGCTAAACGCTTCTGTAACAACTGCTGAACTTTTTCGACTGCACCAAGTTTAGTTTCATCACTTATTTGGCAATCAGGAACTTCTAAGACGGTGGCTGTAGTAAAGCCATCGGCTCTACTTTCTAATAAAATGTTCCAATTATCCACTTTTATTTACCTAGCGCAAGTTTAACAAGTTAAATTTGTATTGTCCTTTGGTATAAGCGATCGCCTGCCATATATACAGAGTCAAAAACCTGGGGCGAGTAACAAGCCCAGGTTAATATACCTTTGCAGTTAACTTTTTAGCATATATGTTTTTCCCTTGATACTCAACTGCTACGACTGGTGTAGTTAGTAGGAATTGATTAGGATTTCTACATACCCTTCTGTTCCATACACGCGAATTCGTTGCCCATCTTTGATCAGTTTGGTAGCATTTTCTACTCCGACAACTGCTGGTAAGCCATATTCACGTGCGATAACTGCTCCATGAGTCATCAGTCCACCAACTTCGGTGACTAAACCTTTTATGGATACAAACAATGGTGTCCAGCTAGGGTCAGTAAAGGAGGTGACTAATATATCTCCATCTTCTAGATTGGCATCTTCCATGTTTAAGATAACACGTGCTCGTCCCTCTATAACTCCGGAAGAAACAGGTAGACCTAAAATAGCTTCGGCTGGGAGATTTTCTCGTTTGTACTTACCTACAATGATCTCACCATCAGACGTGATCACACGTGGGGGAGTTAGTTTTTCATATAATTTGTACTCGTCTTTTCGTTTGCCGATGATCTGGCAATCAAGTTTATTTGTGCGTACAACTTCGCGAAGTTCTTCAAAAGTGAGGTAGTATATATCTTCTTTTTCATGAATAACGTTGGCTTGTACGAGTTGTTCGGCTTCTTTCAATAAAGACTGCTTATAGACGAAGTAGCGATTAATCATGGCATATTTTGGATATTCACGATAACCGATAAAATTCCGGAGCAAGCTGATCATTCGTTTTGTTTCTTCGGCTTTTTGTTCACCATCTGGTAATTGCTTCAATCGCTCCAATAAATCTTGTTCTTTTTTCAAAGCTTGCTGTCGCCCTTGCTCAAATTTCCGCTTGCTGGCATCAGGCTCAAAGTTTTTGATATTACCAAGAATCATGGGGACAAGTGTAGTTGGTTTTTCGCTCCATCGAGTTTTCGTAATATCGATTTCCCCGACACATCGCATTCCGTATTTGTTAAGATAAGTATAGATAGCGTCTTGTGTTTCCTGTCCACCATTAAACTTAACCAGTTCATCCAAAAAGTTATCCTCTTTTACCTGTTGTAAATACTTAATTACTTCCGGATAAGGGCGAATCACATCCGCGACATCCAATAACTTCAGACCCATAGACGAAGTGATATTGTTTGGTACAGATTGAGAAAGCGTGTCCGCTACGTTTTTTTCACCTAACCACTCCTTCATTTTTTCATTGATCCATGATGAAGCATCCATAGCAGCCAAAATCACACCCAAACTTTGTGGAGCGGATAAAGTCTTCTTTAATTGCTGGATATCTTCTAGAATAAAATCAAATAAATCCGCTCCTGATTTCGTTTGGATGTTATGTCTTAATTCTTCTATCGATGTTTGACTACTCTCGATCAAATCAGAAACGATTGTCGGATCATTTTCGATTTGTGTACGAAAACCCGAAGACGAAATAACTTTATCGCTTTTACCGGAACTCTGTTCTTTTTGATCGTTTGGCAGCGATTCTATAAAATCTCCTCGCTCTATGATGGTCATGAGTGCGTCTTTTATCAGCGGATCGGATTGTCCCAGAGTATTTATGATCGTTTTTCTGCTGACAGGTGAAGCCAGATGACGGGTGACATCTACAAACAACCTTCCACCAGCTTTATACATGGGTCGAGCAGCTGTTAACTGGAAAAAAGACAATCCCAACGGCTTCATGGCGTCGGTCATCATTTGTTGATGACCAACGGATATATAGACATGATTTTCTTGATCGTTCGCTTCAGGGATCGGGTATAACGTAGTGATTTGCCGACTCTGGACAATATAAAATGTATCATCAACCAAACACCATTCGATGTCCTGTGGAAAGCCGAAATGTTCTTCGATTCTTCTGCCAATGTGTTCAAGCTCTAAAATCTGCTCATCCGTCAGCGCTTGCCTGTTCTGCCGCTCAGGCTCAATCTCCTGTTCTTTCGTACCGCCATCTTTGAAGGCATAAATAGCCAGTTTCTTGGTGGAGATCTTCTGATCGATAACCTTGCCGTTACACACTTTATAGATATCCGCATTCACCAAGCCGGAAACCATTGCTTCACCAAGTCCGAAGCTGGCATCAATGGATAACACTTTCCTGTTAGAAGTGACGGGATCGGCAGTAAACAAAATTCCTGCCGCCTGCGGGAAGACCATTTTCTGAACAACCACAGACAGGTGGACTTTACGGTGGTCGAAGCCGTTTTGAAGGCGGTAAATGACTGCTCTATCGGTAAATAGCGATGCCCAGCACTTGCTAATATGCTTTAGGATTGCCTTCTTTGCGATCGTGTTCAAATACGTATCATGCTGACCTGCAAAGGATGCCGTTGGTAAATCCTCTGCAGTTGCGCTGGATCGTATTGCATAGGCATTGTTTTCTCCAAGCCTGGAGAGAAGGCAGGCGATCGCTTCATTAATGTCTTCAGGGATGGCTATCTCTTCAATGACCTGGCGAATCTCACCGCAAAGTTCACTGATTTTATCCCGATCTTCCACTTTGAGAACCGATAACCGATCAAGTAATTCGTTAATCGATGAAGTTTCCCCAATGATTCTTTTAAAGGCTTCAGTAGAAATACAGAACCCTTCCGGTACGCGGATTCCTTCAATCTTGGAAAGCTCTCCCAGGTTTGCGCCTTTACCCCCAACAACCATAAGTTTTGTTTTATCAATATCTTGAAAACAAAGAACAAATGAACTCACCAGTGTCCCTCCTTTGGCAATTCATACTTTGAGAATGATGACATTCTTTCCATAATAATACTTCTCCAATAAATTGCATTATGTGTTATTTCATTAGACACAAAGATTAGTGAAATTTTCGATGTAGTAGTTGAGGTTTTTAGTAGACAGTTGAGAATGTGCACTTAATCGGTAAAATATAAGTGTCAAAAGTGTTTTGCTTTATCCCCACCGCCTCTTCGAGGAAGTCAAAAGTCAAAAGTCAAAAGTCAAAAATAAGTATTTTCCAACTCAATAAATGCTAAAATATTAACATTATTATTTATTTTAAGAATGAGTAATTACATTTACAAGTCTGGACGCGACAGAAGAATGCCGAAATGACAATGTGACAAAAACCCCAACGCCAACACCCCACAAACCGGGAGATGCCCCACAGGAGCTCTGGTATCAAAAGTAATTTGATTGTGACTAATCCAGCTTCCGTTCATTCTCCACCCAACGCGATCGCCAAACTTTTCCCAAGCTTGTTCAGACCATTTGCCGTCGGGTACACCGCTGACTTCAAGGGAAATTTTCTTCTGAACACTAAAGCCAAAGCGTCCATTGCTGTATTTTACCCACAAACTATCTATTGTGCGTAGGTCGGTGCTCTTAAAATTCAACAGTTCTTTATCTCTAATCCAGTCACCATTCTCACGACCCACAACTTTAAGCATGACCAAATAGGTTTCATTGTCGGCGTCAAACCAATTTCTAGCAGCTAGCAGCTCACGGAGTCGGGTGTAGTCTATGGCGAGATCGCTCAGCAGGTCCATTTGCGGTGGCTCAACGATCTCTGATGGTCGCAAGTCAGGAGCGCGATCATTTTGGGACTCATCAAAAGAAGATTTAAAAGTAGGTATAGGAACTATCTGTGTTTGAGCAATCCCCAACTTCCACATTGAAGGTATTGAATCCTGTAAAAGGTTTTCTAATTGAATAGCAACGCTCCCCTCATCAAATGCTCTTTGAATCACATCCAGATTATTTACATTGTCATATCCCAGCCCATCATAAAATCCTTGAGCAAATACAATCGCTGCTCTATCCTCAATTGACTGGTTCATGCCAATTACGTAATTAATATGTTTGCCAATTATCTCAGCAGATTTAGATGAATAACAAGCATTAAGTAATACACATTTTACATAATCAGTATGTAGTTTAAACAATGCTGCTAACCCTTGTGATGATACGAGTTTGTGATTTCCGCCATCATCCTCTAACAATAAACTGCCATCCTTCATGCCATTTCCACAAAAATGCACAATTTGAGGACGTTCTTCTGCGATTGCTCTCCTAATATCCTGGGGACGTACAGCAGTCCTAATTTTAATTTCAAATGAATCTCGTTTGACTGCTCGTTTAATCGCTTCAACTATCTCCCGAATTTCTTGATCCAAACGTAATCTATCGGGAACTGCTGCTAAAATTAATATTTTCTGCATCACCTATACAAATTGTAGCGCGAAGCTGGTAATCAGATTAAGTTTTTGTTGGCTCACAAGTGATAGTAGTGTCATTCGCTTTTCAACCATTTTTCAACTAGCTGTGTCACCACTTGACTCATCTTTAGCCCACGAATAGCACAACAGAAGTGAAATCGTTTTTTAATGTCGTCTGCAATACTAATATGCATAACTAGTACAAACAGTAAGCTGCTTTGAAACAGTATCCAAATAAATCTACAATTGGACAAGATCTGATTCCAGACGAATGTTATCAATTTTGGTAGATTTTTGATAGCTTGATGAAACCAGAGCGATTGGCGATCACAATTATCCTTTCTCGCGATCGCCACAAACACTCAATATACCGTGCCACACACAGCAATCACGTACTTAAAGATTAATTTGATTTGAAACCCCAAGAGCGATGTCGAAGATAAGCTGTTTCCCCGAAGGGACGCACGTTTGTCGGGGGTGTGCGATAGCGAAGCGCTGCCGCCTACGGCAGATCGCATCTGCTCCTTTGAGAACACACAACCGAAACCATTTTTTACATAACTTTACAATTCGCTTGTGCGGATCGTACAAGTTAATGTTTGACCAGCATCGCAGCATTTTTGTCTGTTGCCAACTGGAACACAGATTATGCTTGGAGGCGATCGCATCCAACTTCTATTGTTTATTTAAAAACTAACAACAAGAGTGTTTGTGTCCGTTTCATGGTTAACCGCACGTTGAACTACCCACCACGCCTTCATCATTGCTTATAATTAAAATGTGATTATTTTGGAGTCAAGAGAAAATGCGTAAGCAAACCATTCAATATACATCATCATTAGATGCTCTGGTTGCAGTTACCAAGCGACTTAGTGTATATGAGAACCAGCAAAAAATGAACTCTGAAGATTTTTTCCATCAATACAATCAAGGAATGTTATCAGATGATATTCTATTTATAGAATGGGCAAATGATTACCGTCATTACTTAGCTTTACGTCAAGAAATAGAACTTATATTGAACGATGCTGCCTAATATTCTGTCTGATTACCGCTCGGCAAGTGGAACAAGCAATTGTTCAATGCAAAAATGTTTATGTAGAACGTTACGAAGAAGAGATATTAACATCACAACGAGCTAATTTAAGAATTAGATTGCGCTTCAATCAAAAATATTTATTGGAGATAAACGAAGCTATAGCAGTCACAGGAAATCAGTTGAAATTTCTTGATTATCGTTACCATTTTCAAGATGAACGAAATTGTCTGGTTTTTCGTTATGTATAGTACACCTCACTTTCCCAATCTCTCTACTTTTCCACACCATAAGCATTTACCAGATGATGTCATCAGTTCTGACAAACCTGAAATTACTCAAGTACTAAAAGAAGTAACAGAGTTATTAGGATCGGAAGTTTGAGTAGCATTGCTCAAATTGAGAGCGAGAATCCAGAGCGCGATCGCCCTCTCAATCCCCAATCCCATTTTTATTAACTGATGGGAAATTCGCGCATCGCTATTGATATCGGCTTCATCACCCACGGGGAATTATGCCTGTAGTACTTCTAAAGGAATTGCGCTGTAATGAATGGCTGCTTTTTAAGTTGTCCTCTTTTTGGACGCTAACTTCTGTTGTTTATTCAACAACTAACAACAAGAGTGTTTGTGTCCGTTTCATGGTTAACCGCACGTTGAACTACCCACCACGCCTTCATCATTGCTTATAATTAAAATGTGATTATTTTGGAGTAAACAGAAAATGCGTAAGCAAACCATTCAATATACACGATCATTAGATAGCTAATTTAAAGGTACATTACTTTCATGCCTAAACGCCTTCTCATCGTTGAATCCCCCGGTAAAGTCAAAAAGCTCAGTCAAATCTTGGGCGCGGAGTGGATTGTGCGTGCAAGTTGCGGTCACATTCGCGAACTCAGCGATGAAGGCGAGGATTCCTTAGGCTTTACAATGGAAGGTAACAGTGTGCAGTGTCGCTACGTACCCCGCAATCAGCAGGCAAAGGAAACGATTCAGCAATTAAAGGCTGCTGTTAAACAAGTCAATGAAGTTGTTTTAGCTACAGATCCCGATCGAGAAGGAGAAACGATCGCATGGCATCTCAAAGAAGCTTTAGGACTCAAAGATCCTAAACGAGTAGTATACACTGAAATTACAGAGTCTGCGGTTCGCTCTGCCATTGCCCATCCCAGAAAACTTGACTTTGACTTGATTGGAGCAGGATTGTGCCGAGATTGTCTGGATAAATTAGTAGGTTACAAGGGAAGCCCTCTGGTTTGGGCATTGAATAATGGGGCAAAGAGTGTTGGGCGAGTTCAAAGTGCTACCTTACATTTGATTTGCCAGCGTGAGCGAGAAATTCAGTCTTTTGTTCCTCAAGATTATTGGAGTGTTTGGGTTGATTATGCGGAAGGATTCCGCGCTTTCTATAAAGGGACGGTAAATGCTCATTCGGAAGAACAACAGGAAACAGAAACTCATGATGACGCAGCAGGTAACACGAAAGAAGCACCGGAGTCTACTCGCGTTCTTTCCGAGGCAGAAGCAACACGTTTAGTTTCCGAGGCAAAACGCCATCCGCACCAAGTGGTTCAATATGAAGGGAAGATTACCTACCGTCAACCACCACCACCCTTTATCACCTCTACCCTTCAGCAAGCTGCTGGTTCAAAGTTGAAATTTGCGCCTGAGAAAACTATGCAGGTAGCACAAAAGCTTTATGAGGCTGGTTTAATTACTTATATGCGGACAGACTCGGTGATGCTAAGTCCTGAGTTCTGCGCCAGTGCGCGTAAGTGGTTGGAGCAAAACGATCCGCAAAATGTACCCCAGCAAACTGTAAAGCATCGTAGTAACAAAACTGCTCAGGAAGCGCACGAAGCGATTCGTCCCACAGATGTGTTTCGTCCTTCAACTCAATTGCGAGTAGAACTTTCTACAGATGAATTTAGCTTGTATGTCATAATTTGGAAACGAGCGATCGCCTCCCAATGTCGTCCTGCCCAACTCCGTAAGACTCTAGTTATCACCCAGTCCGGTCAAATTCTGTGGCAAGCTAGAGGACAAGTAGTGGAGTTTCTCGGTTACGCTCGGTACTGGTCAAATCTTAGCAAAGATGCACTCCTGCCTTCCTTGCAACATAGGCAAATACTAACTTTAGCAAATGCAGGTCATGAAAAGAAACAAACCCAACCTCCACCCCGTTACAGTGAACCAAAATTAGTCCAACTGATGGAGCGCAAAGGGATTGGTCGTCCAAGTACCTATTCTCCCACGATTGCAACTTTGAAGAAACGGGATTATGTCCAGCTAATCAAGGAAAACCTACAACCTACGGCTTTGGGGCTGGAAGTTGATGCTTTTTTGCTCAAAGCATTACCAGATTTGCTCAAGACAGAATTTACGGCAAAAATGGAAGATGCACTAGATGCAATTGCTTCAGGTAAACAACCTTGGCAGCACTATTTGACAAATTGGAACCAAGATTACTTTGCACCAGCGTTGGTAAAGGCAAAAACTGTGGTTCCGGCATCATCTGGGGTTAAAGCATATCCTGTAGCTGAGCGAACATTTGACAAATCCAGAACTCGTTGCCCTCAGTGCAGCAACTATCTTGTCAAAATTCCCAGCAATAAAGTTAAAAAGAAATACTTTCTTAAATGTGTGAGTGGGTGTGAAAATATCGTTATGTTTTGGAGCGATGGCACTAAGACTTGGGAACAACCTCGTTCTCAAGCAGCCAATGCAAGTCCCCAAAAGTCGAAAGCCTCAATCACAGAATATTCCTGTCCAGTTTGTCACAAACCTCTACAAGAGTACAGTTATATGAAAGACGGACAGACTAAGACAATGCTCCGGTGTTCCAACCCCAAGTCTCGCAATGATGCAAAACATAAGGATGTGGCTTATTTTAGCACAGCCAAAGGATGGTGGAGTCCCAAGTTTGGCGAGTTGAACAAAGAATGTTAAACGCAATTATAGGCAATTACAAAGCGTTTATGTAGAAGAATTGCCCCTAAATTGGCTAATAGACAGATGCTTGCCAAACCTAATAAAATGTACGTAGGAGCCATGACTACTCCGATCATGAACCAAGCAAGTACATGCAGAATCATCAGTAGAGCAAAGACACTGGCAATCCCAGCAGCTTGCCAGATCTGAACAGCCGGACGATGCAACAGTGTAAAAATTATTGTCGATGAGGTAGCAATTAAATTAACTGGAATTAGAAAGGCACAAATGCCAATGCAGTAAGTGCTTGAGAATTCAGTTAAGGTATTAAAGTTGAACATTATTTTTCTGGCTAAGTTTCCAAATTTTAGATGAATTTTTGCCCTATACCCTAGACATTAGTGGGACTTTGAGGGCTTTTTAACCTTACTGCATGGCACCAATTAGGTAGTCAAAATAACCGCTGACAATGCTTACGTCTTCTGATGACAGCATAGAAGTGGTGACATTCTTCATTGCACGGATGCTTTCAGCAACAGCTTCAATTGGAGTGCCAAGGGACCTATACATTTCGCGAACACCAATGACCCCAATTTCTTTAATTGGCGTAGAATCACCAGCTACAACACTGTAGGTGATTAAGCGCAAGTAGTAATCCATGTCCCGTAGGCAAGTTGCACTCATTTCTTGCCCAAAGGCGTTGCCACCGGGCGAAACAATATCTGGACGCTTCTGAAATAGCTGGTTTCCAGATTGCCTAACAATGCGCTCCCGATTTTCTGTCAAAATCTGAACAATGCGCAAACGGCGCTCACCACTTTTAGCAAAGCTCTTAATTTGCTCAATCTCACCTATGGTAAGATAGCGGGCTTGAGCGTCCGCATTTAAAATCGACTCTATAATCAGACTCATTAACAAACTCCTTCAAAAAATGAAATCAATTTGATCTAAAGCTGTAGCGACTCATTAAATATGGTGGTATTATGTGCAATTCAATTTAATTCGCTTATAGATTAAGCTAAGAATTAATCTCAGTAATAGATGCCTCGCTACGAGTAGTGTTGTCAACGATATTCCTATTACTTCTATTTGTTTAAGGTGACTCACTTTCCACTTGCTCTACTCCGGCATCTAGGGCTTGCGCTGGTGTGCCGTAGCACCCAAACAGGCACGAGTCAAAGTCAGCAATGGGATCTGGGTTACGCTCTAAGACGTAATAGATGGCGATCAAGTATGAGTATTTTTGTTTGAGTAGAGGGTGGGGATGCACCGCCACGTACCACGGTGTATGAGTCCCAGACTCAGATTTAGTACCAATTTTTTCCAGGATTGGTTTGTTCATGTCGTCAGGGCGTAAAGGTTAGGCTCAATTGGCATATTTAATACTTACACCCACCAAAGATATCTTTAAACTATAACCCGATTTTTCTGTTGTTTTAACCATCTCAAGAGAGAGAAGTAGTTAAAAGTAGTTATAAGATGTAGCCAGATTTACACATAAACTTCATATTTATTACTTCTTTTAGTAGATGTTGAAGGGAGTAAAAAAAGATTAACCTTTTGAAGTAATAAATTGTAAATAATAAATAATATTCAATTACAAAATAATCCAGATTTTTTAAAATTGCATAATAATTTGATTGAAATATATAGAAAGTTTCTATACCACCTCGTTAGTCTGGTCAGAATACCTCTTTCATCAATACTGGATTTGGATTTGAATAGTTAATTTTTGCGTTGCACTCAACTAAAGCAAAAAGTTTTATGCATTTGGTTGTACCAGCGACCAAAACTGCACTTAGCTTCTTATGGAGTTGGCTTCTATGAAAACACTGTTGCTCTACCCCCAATTTCCCCAGTCCTTTTGGTCTTACGATCGCGCTATGGAAATGGTAGGAATAAAAGCAGTCATTCCGCCCTTGGGAATTATTACGGTTGCAGCACTTCTACCTGAAGATTGGGAAATCAGATTTTATGACCGCAATGTTAGCCTTGAGACAAAGGCAGATTGGGAGTGGTGTGACCTGGTTATTCTCTCTGCCATGCTAGTGCAGAAACCGGATTTCCATGCTCTAATTCAAAAAGCCGTGCAGTTAGGCAAGAAGGTGGCAGTAGGCGGTCCCTACCCTACGTCTGTACCGCAAGATGCCCTTGACTCTGGAGCGCATTACCTAATTCTAGATGAAGGAGAGATGACGGTTCCACAGTTCCTGGAAGCGATCTGTGTTGGCAAAACTCAAGGAATCTTCCGCTCCACCGAGAAGCCAGATGTTACTACTAGCCCTATGCCCCGCTTTGACTTGCTGAAGCGGGATGCTTACTTCATGATGGCGATTCAGTTTTCTCGCGGTTGTCCCTTCAATTGCGAATTTTGTGATATAATCTCCCTCTACGGTCGCAAACCGCGCACAAAAGAACCGAATCAAACCTTAGCAGAGTTGCAAATGCTTTATGATTTGGGCTGGCGCGGGTCGCTGTTCATAGTCGATGACAATTTTATTGGGAATCAGCGCAATGTCAAACGCCTCTTACGAGAATTGATTCCTTGGATGAAACAACACAATCATCCCTTCACCTTCATGACCGAAGCCTCTGTGAATTTAGCAGAAGATGATGAATTGCTAGAGCTGATGGTAGAAGCAGGATTCTATGCTGTTTTTCTCGGCATTGAAACTCCTGACCAAGACAGTCTCGTAGTGACGCGCAAAATGCAAAATACGCGCAACCCCCTAGTAGAAGCCTGTCGCAAGATAAACGAAGCGGGACTGCTGATTTATGCAGGGTTCATCCTTGGCTTTGATGGAGAACGCTCCGGTGCGGGTGAACGGATTCAAGCCTTTGTTGAACAAACCAGTATTCCTCAACCCATGCTGGGCATCCTCCAAGCTTTGCCGAACACTGCCCTCTGGAACAGACTCCAAACAGAGCAGCGTTTAATTGAGGGCGTCGGCGTTACAGCTACGGGGGACCAGAATACCTTGATGAATTTCGTCCCAACCCGCCCCATTGCCGAAATTGCTAAAGAGTATGTGGAAGGCTTCTGGACGTTGTACGAACCCGCGAATTATCTCAGGCGATGTTTTCAGCAGTGCCTCAATATTGTTCCTCCAGATCGGCGATCGCAGACCATGCAACTTCCTTTGGGTAAGGAGTTGCGGCTATTTGCCCAGTTAATCTGGCATCAGGGCTTACGACGACCTTCCATTCGAGTGCAGTTTTGGCGACAACTGTGGACGCTTTTACTGAAAAAGCCCCAAGTTATCAATATGTACTTGGGGTTATGCGCTATGGGAGAGCATTTTTGGGAGTACCGAGTTTTAGCCAGAGAACGGATGACTCAACAGCTAGGCTACGATCCATTAGAAGTCTCTAAGCTAAGAGAGCTTGAACCAATGGTTCTTAGGAACATCTGAAGTCGGATGTTTCAGAGATCTCGAATGCCTATCGCCATTTAGCGGTTTTGTCTGGCGAGATAATCAATAGATGCTAATAATGCATCAAGGTTAAAAGGTTTTTCTACGTACATAGAGAACCCACAGTCAAGAGCTTGTATACATGCTTTTTCTGTAATCAAAGTTGTGATGGCGATCGCGGCAAGAGGTTTAGCCTGTTGACTTTCTTCAAGAATTCTTATCTGCCTCATCAATGAGTAACCATCCTCACCTGGCAAGGCGATACTGCTAATCAAAATATCTGGTTGCCATTGTCCCAAGACGAGCAGAGCCTCTTGAACTGATGTTGCTATCTTGACGACCACAAAAAACTCTTCAAGAAGAAACTTTAGCAAATCTCGGCAATCAGCATTATCATCTACTACAAGCACTTGCAAACCATTGAGATTTGAAAAATTATTCTGTTCCGTAAAGCTAGTGGTTGCCGTCATAAGAAGTTTTTTAAAAAAAATAAAAACTGAATCTACTCCACTTAGGTCTGCATTATATACATCTGCCCCATGTAGTTTGACCACATGAAAGGCAAACGCTCGTTTTTTTACAGTCTTGTCAAGATGATGAACTTGTGTCTAACCTAGTAATAGCTTTATTCACTTTGAGGCTACGACCCATCCACTCAGTACCCAAGAGCGCCTGAATCGCCGCTGCTTCTTCAGCATCTGTTTCCATTTCTACGAAAGCAAATCCTCTCTTCTCACCTGTTTTCTTGTCGATAGGCAATCGAACTCTTTTCACAGATCCATATTCTGAAAATATCTGTTTGAGATCTAATTCTTTAACTTCATTAGATAGATTGCTGACATAAACTGACATATAAAACCTCTCGAATTATTTACAAATTATCTAGACGCGGTACTGCAGCATTTGCCTAACCTGCATATATTAAGTCTGAGCATCAGCTGCTGTGGCTCCAACAACTTAGGCTTGTTGATTAAATCCTGAGACTGGTTAATTATCTGTTGGAGTTCTCGGCTGTGAATAGTGTTTTTTTCCCGCTTAAGATTTATCTCTATTGTAATAGTTAATAAACTGGCATTTCTTGGTAACAGTGACTACAACGCCAATAAATTCCTTTCAAGTCTATATGACGAAGCAAAGTGTATGAGCAGCAAGGACAAAAAGATTTACCGAGCATGGTTTGCCGGGTATGTATGGCTATATTTTTCTGGCTGCGCCGAGTTATAGAAAGAGATAGCGCTGGAAGAGATTTATTTAAAAGTAATTGCATTTTTTAACCTAATTTGTGTTAATATAAGGAGCAATCCCTATAGACACCAACAATTTGTATTTAGAGTTATGGTAATTTTGATTAAATAATCGTAGGGGCAACCCTGCGGAAAGTCAAAATTCATGTCGCTTTGCGACTGGTGGGGTTACTTTTGAATGCGTGAATGCGTGATTTTTGAGAACCAGAAGGGACGTGACTTTAACTCTAACTCTAAAGCCACAAAACAAGCTTTTATAAGATGAGATAACTATAGGGATTAAAGCAAAATTCATCTAAACGGTAAGGGAGGATTGAACCCGCTCACCTAAACATGGCAATTGTATAATTAAACGTCGTACTATCGATTACCTAAATAAACTGACATACAGCACCTCTCGAACCTAATAGGGTGTAGAGATTTAGATCCGGAAAGGCTTCTATGACAATGTGTCTATGGCGTAGTCACGTAGCCGAAAATATTTCTCTTTGCTTTAATCATAACATGGAATATTTGATTACAGTGCCAGTCCCCAAAAGTCGAAAGCCTTAATCACAGAATATTCCTGTCCAGTTTGTCAAAAACCTATAGAAAAGTGTTAGCTCAATAGGGGCGTTTGGCTATGTGCCCCTACAAAAAGTTGGGGTTTTACTGACTTTTTGTTGCCGATGCTACCTTAGTGTTAGAAACGGGAAGAAGTGCGTTACCTGTTTCATTTAAATTTGCCAAGACTAGATCGTTAAAAACTGCCTGTCTTCTTGCGATCGCCACATCGTAAAGGCGTTGAAGTTCAGCTTGACGAGTTGCTTGGTTGCTTTTATTCAGTTTTTGAGCGATAGTGTTTCTATAAACTTGAATCCGACTTTTAGTATTTGTAGAGGATTGTTGCTCTTAAGAATCGTGAGGAATTCACCTGCTGTTGAATTATTTGGTGGATTTGCTTGGATAATAGCTGCAATGACTTTTCGGGTCAAATCATCTGGATACAGTTTGAGATTAACGGAGTATTGACCGGAATTTTGCGGCTGAAAGCTAAATTTTTATGGAATAAACTGCAACAATTTTTGTCTTTTTGATGAGAAGACTGGCGTTTCCAAATCAATATTTAAGACAGTTATGACCTTGATAAATTCAGTAGTTTCCCAGAGCTTAGTATAAATTTGGGTAAGATTTTTTGCTTGGACTGGGTTATTCAATCTCCCAACCCAACCGTTAAATAGTTCTTGAACAGTAATTACTGTAATTGCCACATCCGTAGAATATTTGGCAACAGCAGTAATTATTGATTTATTTCCAGCTAAAAACAGTGACGCATGGTCAGTATCAAGAATCCATGTCATATATCGCCCAAATCTCTCTGGTGCTCTTATTTCTTTCATGATTTCCATAAAATCTGGGTCGTCCTGAAAAATTCCCGCAAACTTCATGAGAGGGCTTTGGGAAGTAGCTGGTTGTATCGGCACTGGAATCTGAATTATTTCAGCTTTAGCTAGACGCTTCTGTAACAACTGCTGAACTTTTTCGACTGCACCAAGTTTAGTTTCGTCACTTATTTGGCAATCAGGAACTTCTAAGACGGTGGCTGTAGTAAAGCCATCGGCTCTACTTTCTAATAAAATATTCTAATTATCCACTTTTATTTACCTAGCGCAAGTTTAACAAGTTAAATTTATATTGCATTCTAATTATACCTGATTTTTTGGGAAATTAATTCTCAGCTTGTTCATAGGTGTAATACCAAGCATCGCTCAAGGACAATGTGAGACGATCTGGTTCATGGCGTTCAGATAGACTTAATTGGATGAGAAACATCCCATCTTCTTTGATAGGTAAGCTATTCTCGCATAGTTCACGATATTCCTTCTCTGTTATCCGCCATTATATGAAACTTAGTTTCGAGCCGCTTTAAATTAATGTACTTGCGATTATTCATAATTTTCTCACTGATCGCTTCAGTTTCTGCACTAGTGCGATCGCGCTCCAACCAGTTCACCAAATCAGACATCTCTCTAAAGTCTAGTATATCATCGCACAAAGCTTCGAGCCTGACTAATAGTAATTCAAGAATACGTTTCGCGACATGTGGTTCAATCCCTACGCGACGATTTAATTGTCGCAGCACCAGCCTTTGAGCCGCCCGCAGCATAGCAGTCTCCATCCAACTTGTGACTTGCATAACTTGTTCCTATTCCCTCCATCTGATCGTATAGCTATTTAACAACCGCAGTACCAGCTTTTGTACTTCCTAAGCGATCGTCTAAAATGAAGATAAAAAGCCTGATAAATACAGAGCATAAAACTTCTGAATAAGTTGGTAAGTGAAAAATGGGACAGTATTACAAGTTTATAAATACTACAAAAAAAGTTGAATCAACTGTTTCACTTCCATTTAATTTTGGACTGCCTTGGGCAAAAAACTTAGAATCTTACTCACAAGAAGAACTTAAAGAGAAATTTGATTATGTTAAAAAAAATAACAATTGGAGTGAAAATGATGAAGTTATAGCTATAGGTGATTATGGAAATATTTTATACTACCCAAATAAATAAAATAGCTCGTCTCTAAGGAGTATTTGAACACAAACATTTGTAAATGAGGAATATTTCACAAATAGTTCAATGTTGAGGTCAAAGTAATGAGAATTCTAGAAACCCATCGACTTATCCTGAGACACCAAATGCGGGAAGATTTAGACAGTCTTTACGCGCTTTACTGCGATACAGAAGTGAAACGATACATTCCTGATGCTCCCCGAACTTACCAAGAAGCGAAGGAAGAACTGGAGTGGTTTCTCCACGGCCATCCGAAGCACACTCAATTAGGTTTGTGGGCAACCATTCACAAAGAAACAAATCGGTTTATTGGACGCTGTGGACTTCTACCCTGGACGATTGATGGACGCGAGGAAGTGGAGGTAGCTTATTTACTGGCTAGAGAATATTGGGGGCAAGGATTGGGGACAGAGGTAGCGCAGGCGATCGCCCAATATGCTTTCGATCAATTACATCTAACACGGTTGATTTGTCTAATTGAACCTGAAAATGTGGCATCGCTTCAAGTAGCACGCAAGCTTGGTATGGAATTTGAGAAAGAACACGAAGATGATTATGGACGGTGTTTAGTGTACGCAACTTCATTGCTGATGCAGCCCTGCTGGGATTGAGCAACACTGATTTGATCACCCTCAGTGCAGTTTTACCAGAACCTGAAACAAGGTATGAGCAAGGGTGAAGCGTTACGCCAAGCTAAGCTAAGCCAGATTAATAGTCATCCTTTCTTCTGGTCACATCCTTTGTCCTCATCGGTGATGCCCAGTAGGTGGTTTTGGGCAGATGCAATGCACGTCGAACCATTCTGCATCAATGCGATCGCTAACCACCTCTGTGCGAATCTGATTAAGCCTGCTCCAACCAGTTCACCAAATCAGACATCTCGCTAAAGTCTAGTATATCCTCGCCTAAAGCTTCCAAACGCTCCAATGGTAATTCACGCACACGCTGCTCCAAGGGTGGCTCAATCGCGCCCAACCGACGATTTAACAACCGCAGCACAAACTTTTGTGCCTCCTGCTGCATCCCAGTTTCCATCCAACTTGTGACTATTTGCATAACTTGTTCCTCCTCCTTCAATCCCATCGTATCAAGTTCACGCTGAAAAACCTGCTCCTCTGTGGCATTTAACCGTAGGTACGTATCCACAATCAATAATTTGTACACCTTATGAGCTAATGGGAGATTAAGCTATGTGGCAAGATGAAATTCTAGAGGAAATTCATAGAATTCGTGAAGAACATGCTAAGTCTTTTAACTATGACTTAGATGCTATGTTTGAAGATTGGCAGAAGAAGCAAGCTACAAGTGGTAGAGAAATTGTCACGTTGTCGCCAAAACAATTATCCAAAAACTCTTTAGGACAAATGGAGCAGAAATAGTGGGTGAGTTGCCAATCAGTGTAAGTAAAAAACGCCAAACTCTGATATGTGCTAGGATTCTGTATTAAATAGGACATAGTGCGAGTCAAGTTATGGAACGAGTTACATTACCATTCTGAAGTTGATGAGTCATTGGAACGTAAATGTACTTGCTTGATACTGGTACTCTAACCTACCTCTATGCTGGAAATACAAATGTTATTGCCAGATTAAACGCTGTTGAATGGTAATTGAAGGTGACACAAATCGCCTTTTATAGTACAATAGTACTGTAAAGGTTGTGTGGTACTAGCGAGTCAGCCAACAAATTGTCAAGTAATGGACAAAAAAACTATAATTAAGCGATATAAACTTAGAAAACATCTCTGGAAAGTTTTACCTAAAAATGATTATGAATACTTATAACCATTTATATTTGTTAATTAATTTAGCCTATTTTACTAATAGTAGAGAGAAGGGTTATGTTGGATAAACTCATCAAATATTTTGTCTACGCGACCAAGGGGTATATTACAAAAACACAGCTAATTAAATTTTTGTATTTAGCTGATCTTTACTCTGTTAAGTGGACAGGAAAGCATCTGACTGAGCTAGATTGGTGTTATTATCAATTTGGACCTTGGAATGAGGGTATAGATACTGCTTTAAATCAAATGAATGGAAAAGAGATTATTCAAGAATCTCTTGATAATGCAACATATATTAGACCTGTCAATGAAGCTACTCAGGGTGATGATTTGCAAATACCTCTAAGTATTAAGTTGGTGCTGGATAATATTAGGAGGGAATGGGCTGGCGCAGATAAACTGAATCAGTTACTAGATTACGTATATAACACTGCTCCAATGCTGGAAGTAAAAAATGCCTATCAACCAGAAGAAAAAGTTAAACTTAACTTACAGGCAGAAAGAGAAAAATTAGTTGGTGAATTAGGATTGTAAAGTGGGTGGACAAAGACCTAGACAAGGTTGGATTTATTCCATAAATCCCTACAGGGTTTCTCTTCGTTGTAAACTGGGTCATGTTCATATTTATAATTTAGATGAGCCAGGTGAAGTAGAAGTACTGTTGATGCTAATTGCTTTAAAGACTCATCAGAAAATTGGTTAAATCGAATTGGACAATTGGATAAAGCAGATAAAGAAGCTATAGAGTTACGTTTAAAATATTATTTAAATATTACAGAAAATCCTAGTGAAGACTGGTTTCTTCAAAATGCGTCTCCAGAACTTTTAAAAAAAGTCTTTGATTATCTACCTGAAGATACAAAGAATTTAGCAATAGAAGAATTAATCAACAATTTAGACTCTTAATACATTTTTTTGAAAGCGGGCGATGGGACTCGAACCCACGACGGTCTGCATGGGAAGCAGAAATTCTACCACTGAATTACACCCGCGAAAATGTTAGCCAAAATAAGGCTAACATTTATTATAGCACTATTTCCTCACTGAGTAAGATGGTGGTTCTTCTGTTGCAGATGGCATAACCACGACTTCTTCAACAACCTTGTGCCGCTTGTCGCCATCGGGGCGGAATAGCTTGAGAATCCAATTTTGCAAGTTGTCAAAGAAGCTGAAAATTACGGGTACTACCACCAGAGTCAGTAGAGTGGAAGTTGTAAAACCTCCGAGAATTGCCACACCCATTGGTTGGCGAACTTCTGCACCAGCACCAATCCCTAAAGCTAGGGGAATGATCCCAGCAATTGTTGCCAAAGAAGTCATCATAATTGGGCGCAGTCGCGAAACACCAGCTTCTAGTAGGGCATCTCTTTGGGATTTGCCTTCTTCCAAACCAATAATTGCATGATCTACCAACAGAATTGAGTTTTTCGTCACAATACCCATTAATAGCACTATACCAATCAATGCATATATCCCTAAAGCTTTTTGTGCCACCATCAAGGCTACAAGTGCGCCACCTAAACAGAAGGGCAATGCCGCCATAATCGAGAGGGGATGGAGGAAGTTGTTATAGAGTAAGACGAGGATGGCGTAGATAGACATTACTGCCAGCCCTAATGCTCCACCAAACCGACCAAAAATTTCTCCCAGAATTTTGGCATCACCAGAGTTGCGCTGTGCTACTCCATCTGGCAATTTTAACAGTGCAGGTAGCTGGTTGACTTTATTGAGTGCCTCTCCCAAAGAAGTACCTTGGAGGTTTGCTTCTACAGAAACTTGACGGGCGCGATCGTAACGGTTAATTGTAGCAGGACCACTACCAAACTTGATATCTGCTACTGCTACAAGGGGAACCAAGTTGCCATTCTGACTGGGAACTTGAAGATCCTTAATTGTATTGATGTCCTCACGGGCTTTAGGATCGATTTGGACACGAATAGGGATTTGGCGATCAGGAAGATTGTATTTTGCCAAATTCGCATCGTTATCTCCGATAGTCGCAAGGGAGGCAGTACGGGCAATAGATTGTACTGTCACGCCCAAATCTCCAGCCCTTTGCGGATCGGGAATTACCAAAATCTCTGGTTTCACCAAACTGGCACTAGAAGAAACTTCCACCAATCCAGGTATGGTGCGCATTTGTGTTTCTAGTGCATTCGCAGCTTGATTTAATGCTTCGGGATTTTCACTTTGTAATAGTATAGTTAAATCCTTTCTACCGCCAACCGCTCCGGCACTCTCGAAACTGATTCTTGCTCCGGGAATTTGCTCGAACAGAGGACGTACTTTGCGCTCAAACTCTAGTTGGGAAATGTCTCGTTGTTCTTTAGGTTTAAGCTGGATTGTCAGAGTTGCAGTATTAACCTGTTCTGCTGCCAATACACTAATGACATTTGGGTTCTGCCGGATCAGATTGGTTGCCTGTGTTACTACTTTGTTGGTATCTGCGATTGTGGAACCAGGGGCTAGTTCTATAGAAACAGTCGAAATTCCCAGATCCCCACCATCAACTAACCCTTTGGGAATGTAGGGAACTAACATCACACTGGCAATAAAGAAAGCAATGGCAATACCCAAAGTTGTAAATCTATACCGGATTGCCCACCTGAGCAAAGAGGCGTAAGGTTGAAAGCGCCGACGCTTGTGAGTTTTATGTTTTGTTTTTTCTTGGTTCCCACCAGGGAGTGTAAATTGGAAATTAAAGAATTTAATTACTCTTTTCCTTCCCTGTTCCTTTTCCCCATGCTTATCCTTTAGTAGATATGCGCCCATCATTGGTGTTACCATCCGGGCGACTAAAGTTGAGAAAATGGTGGAAGCGGCAACTGTAACACCAAAAGGTTGGAAAAATTGACCGGGAACGCCACCCATAAAAGCAACAGGCAGAAATACGGCAATAATTGTCGCCGCACTGGCGATTACTGCCAAACCTACCTCTTCAGATGAGTCAAAAGCAGCTTCCCTAGCTGTTTTGCCCATTGCCATATGCGTTTCCATGTTTTCAATTTCTACCACGGCATCATCCACCAAGTTACCCACTGCTAAGGCTAATGCCAACAAAGTCATGTTGTTCAGGGTGTAGCCCAACGCTGACTGTACGGCAAAGGTGGGAAGCATCGATAGTGGCAGTGCTAATGCTGTAATTAATGTTGCCCGCCAATCTCGTAAAAACACTTGAATGACGACAACTGCTAATATCGAAGCTTGGATTAATTCGTCAATTGTGCTTTGATAAGATTCACGGACAAAAGTAGCTCTGGTAAAAATTAAATCTAATTTGACATCTGGTGGTAGTGTTTTTTGCAGTTGTGCTACTGCCTCTTTCACTCCTTCTTCCACTGTCACCAAGACGCTTCCAGTGCTGCGTAACACCTGGAAAGCTACCACTGGTTTGTTGTTTAAACGTGCATTTTGTCGCACCTCGCCAAAGCTATCTTCTACCGTTCCCAAACTAGACAAGGGAACGGAACCGCCATTGGGCAAGATGATTTCGTAGTTTTTCATGGCATCGATACTTTTAGCGTTACCCAAAGTACGTATACTTTGTTCGCTACCACCGATTTCAGCACGTCCACCAGGTAAGTTAATGTTTAAAGCACGAATTTGGTCGTTTACCTGAGTGGCAGTGATGCCTAGTGATTGTAATCGATTTGGATCGAGGTTGACACGAACTTCCCTGTCAAGCCCTCCCACACGCTTAATTTCTGCTACTCCTTTGACAGCTAGCACAGCGCGGCTGATGGTTTGATCGACGAGGTTACTTAGTTCTTCTACTGAAAGCCGATCAGATCTCACCGCGTAAGTCATAATCGGACCACCAGAAAATTCTACACGTTGTACAATTGGGTCGTTGATATCTTGAGGAAGGTTTTGGCGAATTTGTGCTACCGCATTACGAACGTCATTGGTAGCACGGTCAGTATTTGTCCCTAGTACAAACGCGATTGTAGTTGTAGAATTGCCATCGGTGACTGTCGATCGCATTTCATCGATGTTCCCTAACCCAGCCACAGCATCTTCAATTTTTTTCGTTACCTGGAATTCTAGTTCCGCAGGTCCTGCTCCCGGTTGTGTTACTATAACTGATACTGTAGGTACATCTATATTTGGGTTGATATCAATTCCTAAGGTAGTAAAAGAGAACCAACCTACTAAAGTCAAGATTAAGAATATAACTATCGTGGGAACAGGTTTTTTAATCGACCAAGCTGAAATATTGAAAGACATGAAAATAGTTGTTAGTTGCTAATTGCTAATTGCTAATTGGGGGCTAATTGGGGAATTGCTATTGGCTATTAGCTATTAGCTATTAACCATTAACCATTAACCATTAACTATGGACTGTTGAGTTGGGGCTGTTGATTGTTGACGACTCGTACTCTGTCACCATCTTTGACATAACCAGCACCATCAACCACCACGCGATCGCCCAATTTTAATCCACGTTTAATTTCCACTCTGCCACCAATAAGGATTTCCCCTACTTCTACTTTCATCGCACGCACCGTGTCTTCACCCGATAGCATGAAAACGATTACACCACCATCTGCTTGAGGCAACACTGCTTTTTGGGGAATTGCCATACCCGTCGTGGTGGTAGTAGTAATTGCCGCACGAGCAAACATACCTGGTTTTAGCGGCGAATTAGGTGGCAAATCTATCTTCACCGTCGCCTCACGCCTTTGCTGATTAACCACTGGTTCGATACTTTTTACTTGTCCCTGCAAGCGCACACGGCTATCAGCATCAAGAGTAACCTGCGTAGTAGCACCTATTTTCACCTGTGGCAATTGCACCTCCGGAACAAGCGCCTGTAATTCTAGCTGCCCATCTTGAATAATCGAAAACAGCTTTTGCGAGCCACCAACCACAGTAGCTACTTGAGTTTGTGGCGGCACACCCGTCACATCCCCCACTCTTGCCAGTTTCTCCGCCACAATTCCTGCCACAGGGGCGCGAACTAAAGTTTGTCCCAGTTGAGTTTTTAATTGCTCTACCTTCGCCGCACTACTCCTAACAGCAGCTTGAGCGCTATTCACATTCGCAACCGCAATCCGAACATTCGCTTGAGCGCTACCAATATTCGCTGTAGCACTGCTAACATTAGCTTCTGCACTCCTAATATTTGCCTCCGCAAGACGTACCCCTTCAGTTGCCGTGTCCAAAGTTGTCACCGCAGTATCTAATTGTTGACGGCTAAGCGCACCTTGATTCACAAGTTGTTGAGTACGTTTAAAATTAATTTGGGCATCTTTTAACCTTGCATTAGCTTGACCCAAATCGGCTTGTTTTTGCTGTACAACTGCCTCATTTGATTTCACAGCTGCCTCAACTGAAGTAACTGCTGCTTGCTTTGACACCAAATCCGCTTGCTTGGATGCTACATCCGCCTGCTTTGATTCCACATCAGCTTTTGCTTGGCGAATTTGCTCTTGCAAAATAGAGTCATCAAGCACTGCCATCACTTGACCTGCTTGCACAGAGTTTCCCACATTGACTAAAATCTGTTTAATTTGCAAGCCGTTTACCTGAGGTAAAATTGGAGTCAAATCACGCGCTGCGACAGTTCCAGTAGTATTGAGAACACGGGCAACACGAGTAGTTTCCACAGACGCAACAGTAACGGTCATTGTTGGCGCTGCTTGTGTTACTTTATTCGTTGTCGGTGATTGTGTCGTAGGACGATTACTGAGTAGACGTAACCCTCCGATCCCAACAGCTACCCCCAACCCAATCCCGACAAACAACGGTAAGAGCCAAGGCTTTCGCTGACGACGTACTTTTTTGCGCTGCCAGCTAGACTCCTCAACTACTGGTTCTTCCACTTCAAGTTCTGAATAACTTTCCTCTCCCACAGTCACCCTCCACAACAGCCCAACCATACTACGCAGTTTTGCTTAAGAAAGATTGAATTTATTTACTGTATATCAACTATGACTTATTTTCTCAATTTATGGTTGTATAATCTCACGGATTCTACCTAAAAAAAAGTCACTTTCTTTCCCTACTAGGTAATTCCTCTCATCGACTGGTTCACATCACTCAGTTTTCCTCTGTAGATCACAGACAAAGAAGCATTACTTGTGTAAAACTTAGGAAATATTACCTAATACTAAGACTTGAAGAAATTTTCTCGCTTATTGTCATCCAAGCTCTTATAGTCTTAATTTGCGCCTTACCAAGTTCCACGACAAATATCTATTTTTGAGCTAAACTCGTTGATCATTTTTATTTTACAGATTTAGCCAGTATGTTCAATGCTACTGAAATTTTAATTGATGCTTTTGTCAATCAAATTAGAGACGGTTATCACCGCACTTATGGATGCTTAAAGACTGATTACCAGGATATTATAGCTTGGGCTGGTAATATGGCTTTGGAAAATATTGCCAATAGCGATGCCCTATATCATAACGTTGAACACACAATCCTAGTTACCCTTGTTGGTCAAGAAATTTTGCGTGGCAAACACATTCGTGAAGGCGGGGTTTCCAGCGAAGACTGGTTACATTGTGCCATCTCCTTGCTATGCCATGACATCGGTTATGTCAAGGGAGTTTGCCGTCTAGACATTGAGGAGCAAAATTTGTATGCTACAGGTCAAGATGAAAATATGGTTTTACTTGCACCAGGGGCATCAGATGCTAGTCTCACGCCTTATCACGTTGATAGAGCCAAGCTTTTCATTGATGAGCGTTTTGGTGGTCATAAATTGATCGATTCTGAGGTAGTAAAGAGTAATATTGAATTAACTCGATTTCCAGTACCAGCCGCTGATGATCATCAAGATACAAAAAGTTTTGCTGGCTTAGTACGTGCAGCAGATTTAATAGGACAATTAAGCGATCCACGCTATTTGAAGAAAATTACTTCTTTGTTCTATGAGTTTGAGGAAACTGGTATTAATAAAGTTCTTGGTTATTACTCTCCTGCTGATTTACGCAAAAATTACTCTAAGTTTTACTGGAATGGTGTTTATCCATATATCCAAGATGCACTGCGTTACCTATCTTTGACACAACAAGGAAAACAAATTATTGCTAACCTTTACTCGAATGTGTTTGTGGTGGAACACGAGAAACTTCATGAAGAACATTTATTTTTAGAGAAGGTGAGGAGTTAGAGACGCTCCGCCGGAGCGTCTGTACAGGTATTAAGAATTATAAATTAAATTTGGTAATTTATAATTTATAATTAAATATTTACAATCAGACGCGATAAATCGCGGATCTACACATAACACAAAATTATTATGAACTGGTGGCAACGACTGAAAAAAAATCCGTTAGCTAGATTTGGGGCAATTATACTATTAATTTTCTACATATCAGTAATTGCAGCTGATTTTGTTGCGCCTTACAATCCGTTAGCCTCACAACCAAATGGTTCACTATTACCACCTACTCGGATTTACTGGAATTCTCCATCGGGACAATTTATTGGTCCCCATATTTATCCGACAACTCAGGGAAACACAAATTTAGAAACAGGCGATCGCCAAATCATTGTAGACTTCAAAAAGCCCACTCCTCTACGACTATTTGTCAAAGGTTCAGAATACCAACTATTTAAACTCAGCTTACCCCTACCACCCAAATGGGACGAACAAGAAATATTTAGCGGTATTACCTTCAACAGGCACTTATTTGGTACAGTTGGAGAAGCAAAATTCAACCTTCTTGGTACAGATGACCAAGCTCGCGACCAATTCAGCCGTTTAGTACATGGTGGTAGAATCAGCATGTTTATCGGTATTTTTGGCGTAGCTGTTTCCTTTCCCCTGGGTATGCTACTTGGTGGAATTTCCGGCTACTTGGGAGGTTGGACTGATAGCATCATCATGCGCTTGGCAGAAGTGCTGATGACTTTCCCCGGTATCTATCTTTTGGTGACATTAAGCTCAGTTTTACCTCCAGGCTTAACCAGTACTGAACGCTTTTTGCTCATTGTCGTTATTACCGCATTTATTAACTGGGCTGGATTAGCACGAGTAGTTCGGGGACAAGTACTCTCCATCAAAGAGCGGGAATTTGTCCAAGCAGCAAGAGCAATGGGTGGCAAGCCACTTTATATTATTCTGCGCCACGTTTTACCACAGACTGCTACTTACATAATCATCTCCGCCACTCTTGCCGTTCCGGGCTTTATCGGCGCAGAAGCAGTACTAAGTCTCATCGGCTTAGGAATTCAACAGCCAGATCCCTCTTGGGGGAACATGCTCTCTCTTGCGACTAATGCTTCAATTCTAGTACTACAACCATGGCTAATTTGGCCCCCTGCTGCGCTGATTATCCTCACAGTGTTAGCTTTTAACCTACTTGGTGATGGGCTAAGAGATGCCCTCGATCCCCGTAGTTTGCAAAGGTAGATAGAAGACGGGAGAAGGTATCTAATGTAGAGACAGTACAGTACTGTCTCTACATTTATTTGTCGCTCGAAAACTTTTTGCTCACATTTCGTAATATTTTGTTATAATTATTTACATAAAGTTCAATCAAAATCTAGCAGCGCTATGCTTCAGTGAAGCAGTGAGCAGCTGCTAGCTAGTCTGTGATTGTTAATTGCCGATAAAGCTGTTTCCTGCAATTGTCAGATGAATACTATAATTTCTCAGTCACATTCACACAGTTCCATTGGTGACAACATCACGACAATGGATACTGATGAACTTCTCACTAGCTATGCAGCAGGTAACAGAGATTTTTCACTTGTTAGCCTGAAGCAAGTGCACTTAAGTGAATTATGTTTAACTGATATTAATTTGAATCGGGCTAACTTGAGCGGTGCAGTTTTGTTATGGACAAATTTACATAGAGCTAATTTAACTGGCGCTAATTTAACGGATGCGATTTTATGGAGAACTAACTTAAGCGCAACCGTGATGATTTGGGCTAATTTGAGCAAGGCGAATTTAATTCGCGCAAATCTCACTAGAGCAGATTTGCAGAAAGCTTCCCTAACTGGCGCAGATTTGCGCTTAGCCAATTTAGGCTATGCCGATCTCAGAGGAGCCGATCTGGCAGGTGCTGACTTGCGTTATGCTGACCTTAGTGGAGCAAATCTGGCAGGTGCTGACTTGAGCAAAGCTAACTTGACTGGGGCAAACCTGAGTAAAGTAAACTTACATCAAGTTAACTTCACTAAAGCTATTTTATCCAGAACTGATCTGCGCTATACAGATCTAAGCTGCATAAATCTAGATGCAGTTGACTTATCTGAAGCTCTGATTGGTGCTAATTTAGCTGAAACTATCAAAAATCATAAATTGACTTGACACAGAGATAAAAATGTGCATTCCCAAGTGAGTCGTGGTTGAGCGTAACAAAGCAGAGATTTGCGGGTTTGTTCTAACTGCTGAATGATACTAGGTTGATGCCACTGTAGCCAGTAAAACTGCTGTAAATAATCAACTAACCATAGCTGTGCCTCTGTATCTAAAGTTTTATCAATTTCTTTGCCTAATTCCAGAGCATTACGGTAGTTTTTTGGTAATTGTGTTAGTTTTTGCAGTAACTCAGCCGGAATTGTTTGGAGTAGCTCGTAAGATGCGATCGCCTCCCCCGGACTACCAGATGCCATACTCAACACAGTAGAATGCTGTAAAATCTCCTCATGCCCCGTTTGCTGCAACACCTGAGTCATTGCTGCGGTATCCAATCGATAAAAAGGAATCCGTTGACAGCGTGAAACCAAAGTTGATAACAAATAGTCAGGTGAAGGAGCAATTAAAATCAACGTCGCCTTTCCTGGTTCTTCCAAAGTTTTCAGCAAAGCGTTAGCAGCAGCTTCCGCCATCGTCTGTGCCTGCTCTATTATCACTACATTTCTTGGTGCTACCAACGGCGAACGACTAAGAAACTCAGTAATTTCCCGAATTTGTTCTAAGCGAATAGCCGGCGGTGCTTTGCGTTTGAGTCCTTTTTCTGCTGCTTGTGCTGGCGTTAGTCGTTGCCCTTGATGTAAGTAGGTTGGCTGTACCGTTAATAAATCGGGGTGATTCCCTTGTCGCACACGCTTATCATCTACGCCAAATAGTAACTCTACAAAACATTTTGCAGCTAAACTGCGCCCCACACCATCAGGTCCGGCAAATAAATACGCTGGCGCTAACCGATTTTTCATTACTGCTTGCGTCAGTAAATCTACTGCTTGTGGTTGTCCTGTCAGTTCTGTAAATGGCATCTTTTGATCCAATTTACAAATTAATTTACAATACTCAACTTCATTTCAGTCAATAACTCAACAAGATCTTTAAGCAATTCAACTTTATCGTCATCAGACTTTGGTATGGCATCCTGAACTTTTTGAACACAAAAATCCAATATTTCTAAGTTAACCTCTGAATCAATTAACTCAATGACTTGAAATGCTTGATGACTAACTTCAAAATTACCTGTAATCACCAGATCCACTAGCAAAGTTATCACAGAGGAACAATCAAATCCTTCCAGCGCATAAACCAAAGTCCCTCGATACCCCTCTGTTTTTGGATCTTTAAGCAATGATACTATGGGATATAGCGCCCTTTCATCCCCTAGCTCCCGTAGCCCCACAGCAGCGGCGTTGCGAATAACAGGGTTAGTGGTTGTTTGAAGCAGATCTATTAAAATGGGAACAGCTCGCCTATCGCCTAGATCCCCAAGTGTATGAGCAGCTTCAACTACTAAATCTGGATTATTGGAATCAAGTTTATCTACGTAATCTTGATATTTTGTATAGCTTTCTGTCATGCTATCCCTCTGTTCTTCATACTACTTTACTTTCGGCTTGCCCCTCGAAACCCAATCTTCATAAGCTTGTCTTGCCTCCTCTGCATTATCAAGATCCCTGCCGCCATATTCAGCCTTTCCTTGGCGATGCCACCATCTCTGAAAATCTTGATCGTCGTATCCGTACCACTTGTCCCGTTTGCGTTTTTTCCCTCCTCTAAAGCTCTCGCCCTTTTTACCTTTGTTTGTGTAGTCATCCATCTCCTATTATTGATAAATATCCCCAAGCTTTAAATAAATGAGACAAAATTGCTTGTATTTGAGCAAAGACTGCATCTCTATCCAAGCTAGCATCTACACGTATCATTTGTTCTGGGTAGGATGTATAAAGATGAGCATACCCTTGCTGTACGCGACGATGAAAGGCTATGGTTTCTTTTTCCATACGATCGCCTAATACACCACTTCCTTTTTTACGTACAAGTCCCACTTCAACATCAACATCTAACCATAGAGTCAGGTCACTTTTTAACCCAGATGTGGCAATGGTGTTAAGTTGATTAATTAAATTCATGTCTAAACCGCGTCCCCATCCTTGGTAAGCAATGGTGGAGTCTGTGTAGCGATCGCACAAAATAATCTTACCCTGAGCAAGATTTGGTTTGAGCTTTTGTTCGACGTGTTGCGCTCTATCGGCAGCAAATAAAAGTAATTCTGTTCTGTCGGCGATTGATTGAGATGCTTCTAGTAACAAATGCCGCAAATCTTTGCCTAAGTCTGTTCCCCCAGGTTCACGAGTGATAATTGAGGGAATGTTGAGGCTTTGTAGCCATTGAAGACAAAATTGCATCTGGGTAGTTTTACCGGAACCCTCCACTCCTTCAAAGACGATTAATTTACCATTCATGTTTTTGTGTTGTGATTAAATGGTGGGGGAGACGCCCCGATGGGGCGTCTCTACTAGGAATCTTGTAATACGGTTTTGGAAACGATTCTGGTTTTTTTGCGATCTGCTTCTGTTAGTTCTTCTCCTGATTGTAGGCGAGTGGCGGATGTTTGTAGTACTGTTGCGGCGCTGGTGTCTCCCATTTGGAGAGCTGTTTTGGCAGCTGTTTGTAGCATTGTAGCTGCACCTGCGCGATCTCCTTGTTGTAATTTTGCTTCTGCTAGTTGGGTTTGCCGATACTTCGCTAATGCTAAAATATGTTTTTGTACTTCAGGGTCAGGAGAAGATTGGTAAATTTGAGCTACATTTGCTTCTACTGGAATGTTTTCGGAAAGTAAACCTGTCAGATCTTGAGATGGGTCATCGTAACGGACTTGCACTCTGGCAATAGTTTGTCTACCTTCTGGTAATTTTCCTATATAAAGGTTTGCCAAAACCACCCGTTGAACATCTTTCATCAAGTCTCCTAGACGTACTGCAAAACGTCCATCTGCTTCTTGTTGTAGTGGCAATTCAATTGTGTCTGGCGCAACTTGAGCGATAGGTTTTAATTCAGCTATTCTGATATTAGGCATCAAGGAGAACAGTAGATATGCATTAGTCAAGCCTACAGTTTGAATCCGCTTAAATAGCCGACCAAACTCATCAACTACTTGCTCTGCTTGTTGAATGTAAGATAACGTACCACCACCTGCATCGGCAATTTTTTCCAGTACATCTTGGTTCCAGTTATCACCAAATCCTAAAGTGTTCAAGGTTAAATTATAGCCAGTAGCTAGTTGAGCAAACTTTAAACAACGATTATTATCGCCGTGTTCATTTTCTCCATCAGTTAATAAAAAAGCTTGAGAAACAGTTTCTTTTTTTCCCTTCGCTAGTTCTTCAATACCCAAACGTAAACCTTCATCAATAGCAGTTCCACCATCAGCAGAAAGGCGATTTATTTGTTGTTTAATCCGTTCTGGATTTTCAATCACTTGATTAGGAACTAAGACTTTGGCACGGTGATCAAAAACTACTACACTGAGGCGATCGCCAGGATTTAATTTATCCACAATACGGGTTGCCGCTTTCTTGACAATTTCTAGTGGACGCCCACCCATCGAACCACTATGATCGAGAATTAGGCACAAATTTAGTGGCACATTACGATCTGTATACTCTGCTAGTGCGGAAATAGACATAGCCAATTGACGTTGACTACTTGGTTGATTAGCGTCTAAATTGGCATCATTGAGAGATGACTGTAAACTAACCTTCATAAACCCAAATTCCTATCCAAGAAACACATATTCATTAATAACTTCAAAGCGGAACATTCGCGCTACGGAAAATAAATTTAGTTTTCAGTCTTAGGAGTGTGAGAATTGTCAATGTTAAGTTATAAAAATTTACTTAAGAAAGTTTTAATTCCCAACTTACAACTTAAGACTCGATACTACTTAAAATATCTTAGTAGCCTAGCACGAAGAGTGGCAAAGCACTTTTACGCTCATAGCGAGAAATCCGCACCTCTAGGCGCACTGGCGAAGCGCTAGGATGTATTACAGTTAACGGCATCAAATCAAGCAACAGTTACTATGGACATTTCCCCCATCAAGGCTGTTCAAGCCCCTTACTACGGCGATAACTTCTACCGCACACCACCGCCAGATTTACCCTCCTTGTTATTAAAGGAGCGAATTGTCTATTTGGGAACTCCACTGGTTCCAGAAGTAACTAAGCTGATCATCGCTGAACTACTTTATTTGCAGTCAGACGATCCAGAAAAACCAATTAAAATTTACATCAACTCTACTGGCACATCCGGTTATAGTGGCGATCCCGTGGGCTTTGAAACTGAAGCCTTCGCTATATATGATACAATAAAGTATATTAAGCCTCCTATCCATACGATTTGTATCGGTTCAGCGATGGGGATGGCAGCTATGCTCCTGAGTGCAGGCACAAAGGGTTGTCGTGCCAGTTTGCCCAACGCTTCTATTATTCTCCACCAGCCGAAGAGCTATGCTCAAGGTCAAGCAACTGATATTCAGATCCGGGCTAAAGAAGTATTAGCAAATAAGGCGACAATGGTAGAAATCCTCGCTCTTAATACTGGGCAAACTAAAGAAAGAATTGAGAAGGATATGGATCGCCTATTCTACATCACACCTAAGCTAGCTGTGGAATATGGTTTGATTGACAGAGTTTTTGAGAAAGAAGAACTCGCCCATCCTCCAGTACCCTCTGGAGTTCTTTAAATATTATTTTTTCCTACAGCTACAACGGAGTATCAAAATGCCTATTGGCTATCCCAGTGTCCCCTACCGCTTGCCAGGGGAACAGTATACACAATGGATTCATATTTACAGCCGTCTGGCACGCGATCGCATCATCTTTCTTGGCGAAGAAGTAGATGATAAAGTTGCCAACGAAATCATCGCCATCATGCTATATCTCGATTCTGAAGATCCAGGAAAGGATATTTTTCTATACATTAACTCTCCTGGTGGGATGGTCACATCTGGCTTGGCAATTTATGATACAATGCAGCACATCAAATCAGATGTGGTCACCATTTGTGTCGGTTTAGCAGCTTCGATGGGATCGTTCCTGTTAGCTGGTGGAACCAAAGGTAAACGACTGGCTTTGCCTCATTCACGGATTATGATTCACCAGCCTTCTGGTGGTACTCGGGGACAAGCAACCGATATTGAAATTGAGGCAAGAGAAATTATCCGCATTCGTCACCAGTTGAACAACATTTACGCTAACAATACTGGTCAGGCTTTGTCTAAAATTGAGAAAGACATGGATCGTGACTTTTTCATGTCCGCTCAAGAAGCGAAGGAATACGGTTTAGTTGATCGCGTGATTGAAGAGCGCGTTTAAAATTCGTAGAGACGTTCCGGCGGAACGTCTCTACAGGTAATGGGGCAAAAACTGTAATGAGTGAACTTTACATTCCAAATTGAGTCATTATGATTAAAATAGCTGATAGCTAATATTTAGGCTTGATAAAAGTTCAAGATGGATCTTGGAGATTACTACCGTTTATTGGGTTTAAGGTCGGGAGCTTCTTTTACCGACATCAAAACTTCTTACCGTCGATTGGCACATCGGTATCATCCCGATATTAACCCAGGTGACAACAAAGCTAAAGAAAAGTTTATTGCCCTAACCGAGGCATACAAGGTGCTGTTGCAGGTAGTACCAAAAGAAGAAATATCTCCAGCAAGGCAGACGTTAGTCACTGAATCTCAACAAGCAAAGACAACGCAACGGCAAGCAGCGACAAAAACACCAGAAAAGCCCAAACCAAAACCGCCTAATATAGTAGAAATAGAACAGCGGTTAAAGTGGAAAACTTATGAACAGTTGCAGCGGTTTTTGAAAGAAAAAAGGTATCATCAGGCGATCGCACTATCTGAAGCATTAGCAGATCGTTTACCAGAAGATGCGGAAGTGCGCCAGTGGCAAGCAATTGTTTATCAACGTTGGGGAAGAATATTAATCGCTAATAAACAACTGCACAAAGCCAGAATTTACCTCAAAAAAGCTTTGAAAACAGATCCTCACAATAAAACTTTATTTAATGAGGTGCAATGTGATTTTCAGCGCTTAGAGCAAATGGTTTAGGGGTAGGGGCAAAGGCTAGCCGTGTCCCTACGGTTCTTGCCGGGATTGATTTTACCCAAATTTATTTACGTATTATTACTATAGCCATATCATAGTTTGGTAGCTATTCTGAAAGTATGGTACTGATGTAGGACTAAGCTGAGCAATAAGGCAATTTCCTCATGTTTTACCGTTTCGCTTTCACCTCTAGCTTGTTAATAACAAGCTCGATTATTTTCGATCAAGCAGCACTAGCTCAAAGTGTAGACGTTCCCTTTAACGGAACAGTTCCCGCTCAAGCTACTTTTAGCATTCCTATATTCAGTACCGCAGAACCAACATCTTCTGGCGATTCTGGTAGTAACGGGAAAACCTTTAAGTCAGTAGCTCCAACTACAATTAGCGTTCAGTCTAGCACACCTGCCAAAATCACTATTTCACCTCCCCACTTAGTATCTGGACCTACCCCCGATCCTGTTGGAACCACCCATATAGGATTTCTCCAGTTTGGTTCAACTAGCGTTAGGAGTGATGTTGCTGGAGGAACCGCAGCTTTACCTACAGGTAACACCAATTTACAGGTAGATTTTTTGGTAGAGCGACCTGAAGAGTTTGCCCCAGGAACCTATACTTACGGCCTTACCTTAACTATCACTCCATAACCATTTAACCGTATTCACGATTTATTTACTCAAGGAGAGTTTTTATATGATTCGCCGTTTACTTTCCTGTGCTTTGGTAATTGCAAGTACTGCCGCTATTGCACCCAAAGCCTTTGCACAAAGTGTTGATATTAACTTTTCCGGAACTGTGCAAGGTAAATGCAACTTTGGCACTCCTACTGGTGGTGTGTTAGCAGCTGACGGTGGATTTGGTAATGGACAAGGTGCTTCTAAAATAAGTTCCTTAGTTCCAGGAGGCTCTCCAGGTCAAGTTATTGTCAGTTGCAACGAACCAGCTAACCTGATGATATCTGCTCCAATTCAAACAGGAGGACCTTCCGGAGGTTTATCAGGGGCGATAGTTGAGTCACCTTTTGGTAGTACAGGAACCGGCTTTGGTTCTTTTAGTGGTCCTACTGGTCCTTTGTTTCTCCCTTCTGGTGCAACACCACTAACTGTTCACATGGGAGTAGAAAGCGCTTCTAATAGTTATTTACCGCCTGGTAACTACGCATATAAAGTTACTTTAACAATCACACCGTAGTAATTTTTCTACAAGATGAGGGAACCATATGTAGGTCGTGATGAATATAATCGTACCGTAAATATGGTTCGCAACTATAGGATTTTACTGGTAGTGGGGGCTTGCTTATCTAGCTTGCTTCTTTGTGGTAAAGCTTCTGCACAAGTCAGTGTTTCTCCACTAGTGATTGAAGCTAAAGCCGATCGCGGGCAAGCCCAAGGCATGATTACAATCACAAATACCAGCAACACTCCGAATCGCGTGCGCGTTTACGCTGAACCTTTCACCTATAACCGCGATACCGGGTTTCAAAGCTTACCTGCCAATAGTCCCAACAACCTCACACCATATCTACAATTCTCCCCCCGTGAATTAACTATTCAGCCAGGGGAAAGTCGGCGGGTACGCCTCATCAGTCAGTTAGCGCCTAGTCTAGCAGATGGCGAATATCGAGCTGTGGTGTTTAATGAAACTCTTAGCGATGCAAAGGATAATGCTGGCAATAACGTTAGTTTAGTTGCGCGGATTGGCGTAACGTTCTATGTCAGAAAAGGTAATTTTTCTCCTAACTTAGCCGTAGATAGTGCTAGCTTCAACACACAGCAAAAGCAAATTCAGCTACTAGTTCGCAATAGTGGTAAAGCAACTGCCCGCCCAAGTTTAAATTGGACGCTACGCCGTGGGGAAACTGTTGTTAAAACTGGGCAGGTAGATGCAAATGCTGTTGTTGCACAAAGCGATCGCCACTTCTTATTAAATTTCCCAGGCAAAGAACAAGCCCTTGCCTCCGGTACATATCAGCTAAGTGGTGAGTTGGTATGGGGTGAAGATAAGGAAAAAACTAAGCTGCCATTCAATGTCAATTTTACCATCCCTGCTCAGAATGCGGTTACTAAATAGCCCATTACGGCGGTTTCCGGTAAATAGCTCATCCCACCAGGGAATAAATAATACCATTTCACCAAAAGCTGGCTACACACGATTCCTTCTTGCCCCCCTTTATAAGGGGGGTTGGGTGGTAAAAATCTGTTGCCCACTAAAGTGGACTAATTATACATTCCTCTTCAGAGGACTTCGGCTATTAGCCATTGATTTAAATCAATGGCGAACGTGGTTTTTACCTTTCACCTTTTGGCTTCTTATTGTCACCCCAGCAGTTGCTAATCCATCCATAACGCCTATCCCAGCAGATGAAATCACAAACAACATAAATGAATTAACTATAATTCCGGTGGGTGTAACTGTGGGTAAACGTAATGTGAATCCCAGCGTTTTAGTGCGGGGGAAAGAAGATGGTTCCCGTGCAATTAACTTTGAAAATTGGCTTTTGCCTTACGATGCTGTAATTCAAGCGTTAAAACTCAATGTTACAACATTACCAGATGGTCAGTTAGAAGTGCGATCGCCTGGTATTGTCACTCGTATCGATCCGAAAAAACTGTATACCGATCCCGAAATAGGACTAGTTTTTTCCATTCAAGACTTACAAACTTTGTTTGGTGTTCAAGCTGAATTTAACATCAACGAGTATGCAATTGTCCTAGAAGTACCTTGGATAAATAAATCTAATACCCCATTGGCGGAAACAGAGACTCCTATTATATTAGAAGGATTGCCACACTTCCAACCAGGAAGATTTAATGTGGCAGCAGTTGAGCAAAAGGTAAATGGTAGCGGTACTGCAACTACATCACCAAGCTTCAGTGGTGATTTGCTTGCTGTTGGTACAGCTTTTGGCGGTTCATGGTTCATCCATGCCTCCCAACCAACCTTGCAAAATCAGCAAACTTGGAATATTGCTGAAGCGCAGTTTTTGCGACAAACTAATCAAGCTGATTATGTTTTTGGTTCTCAACCGACTTTTTGGTATCAAGGAGGCGGGGATTATTGGGGCTTTACTTTAATTCAACGACAGGGGTTTACTCCTCAACAATCTTTCGGTGGTAGTTCTTTTGATCCCCGCCAACGGTTGCAAGCAGCGCAAATTGGACGCACGATCGCAGGTAGGGCAGAACCTGGTACTTTAGTAAGATTAGCAGAAGCTTTTGGCGATCGCGTGATTGCTGAGGTGTTAGTTGATTCTTCTGGTATTTACCGCTTTGAAAATATCAAAAGTAAAGATCAATCTTTTGGTAGCAACTACCGCGTCTTACTTTATCCTGAAGGACGACTGACAGCACAACCAGAAATTCGCCAAGCCACCTATACTACAGTACCAGGGCAGATTCCTGGTGGTGCTTCGGCTTGGGTTGCTTCTGGTGGGTGGCGACGGGATATTTCTCACCCCGGTTTGTTGGGATTTGCGGATTTTAGAGGTGGAATTGCCGGAAGATGGGGTTTATCAGAAAATTTAACGGTAGGTGTGGGGGGAGTTTATGACGAGTCGATCAAAGGAATGGCGGAATTATTCTATCGTCCCGCAAATTTTCCGTTACAAGTAGCAGTCTCAGCACTTGCTGGTGGTAACTTGGATGTCATAGCAGATATTCGCTACGATCCATCCTCTCAGTTTAGTGCTGCATTGACAAGCGATCGCATTTCCAGTCGTTTGAATGTTAATTGGAATGTCGCTCCTAGCTTCAGTTTATTCGCTACTACTGACACTCGCGATGCTACTGGTGGGGGGGTGCAAATTAACTTGAGTGGTAGAAACGCCTTTACTTTTGCCCGTGTCAGTCTCGATACTGAAAACCGTTTGCGGTGGAATTTGCTACAACGTCTGGGTAGCTTGGAACTAACACAACGGGGTAATGAAATTGGTACTTTCTCCGAACTTACCTACAATTTGTCTCCAGGCAGCTTTTTCAATTCAGGACATTTGTTACTTCTCAACTATGAAACCCGCAGCCAAAATCGTAGTGATAGTTTGCTTACTTTAGGTTGGCGGTATCGTTCTGAACAACGAGCAATAGATGGTAATTATCTTTTTGAAGCACAGCTTGGTTGTGGGATGGGTTCTCAGGGTACAGGAATAATTGCCACAGTAGGAACCACCGTGCTACCAGGTTTGATGTTGCGGGGACGTTATCAAGGTGTTTCTGTGACTTCTGATGAAGCCACTTTCAGTGTAGATTTAGTTTCTAGCTTGGGTTTGCAAGCAGGTATTAATCCTGGCGATCGTCTTTTAGAATACTTTCGCACTCAAGGTGGTTTGTTGATTCAGCCTTTCTTTGACCGTAATAATAACGGTAGACGAGACTTTGGTGAAAAATTTTATACAAAAAATTCTGAGTTGCTGCTCACGATTAATAATAGATCAATTAAGTCCTGGCAACATGAAATTAGAGGCGATCGCATTAGCATACGTCTCCAACCTGGAACTTATCGCCTCGATCTTGATCCTGCGGGTTTTCCGAACGACTGGCAAGCTACAACTGATGCGTTGGCGATTGATGTTGTTGCTGGGAGCTACACACCTGTAATGATACCACTAATTCGCTCCTACACGCGATCAGGAGTTGTCAGCGATTCCCAAGGAAATGCTGTTGTTGGCGCAAGAGTAGAAGCCATAAAACCTGAGGGAAAACGGAAATTTTCCGTCACCAACGGTGCTGGAGTATATTACTTGGATTTACAACAAGGTGACTACACGCTACAAGTAAACGGTAAATCTGTTGGCAATTTAAAATTAGAAGAGTCTTCCGAGGCTTTTCAAGAACTTAATCTCAAACAACCCTAAAAAAATCGGCATGATGCCGTACTCCTAGTTAACACACCCGAAGAAATCTGCCCCCCAATTTATCGGGGGGTTGGGGGGATCAATCGTCAAAAGTCATGCCAGCGGTTGTGTATTCTGGCTCAGTAATGCTACTCAAACTTCGGATCTCAATAACTCTGTTACTTCTTTTAGTACTTGAGTAATTTCAGGTTTATCAGAACTGACGACATCATATGGTAAATGCTTGTGATGTGGAAAAGTAGGGAGATTGGGAAAGTGAGGTGTACTATCATAACGAAAAACCAGGCAATTTCGTTCATCTTGAAAATGGTAACGATAATCGAGAAATTTCAACTGATTTCCCGTGACTGATATAGCTTCGTTTATTTCCAATAAATATTTTTGATTGAAGCGCAATCTAATTCTTAAATTAGCTCGTTGTGATGTTAAAATTTCTTCTTCGTAACGTTCTACATAAACATTTTCACATTGAATAATTCCTTGTTCCACTTGCTCAAGGTAATCAGACAGTATGTTAGGCAGCATCATTCAATCTCTGTTCTATTTCTTGACGCAAAGCTAAGTAATGACGGTAATCATTTGCCCATTCTATAAATAGAATATCATCTGATAACATTCCTTGATTGTATTTATGAAAAAAATCTTCAGAGTTCATTTTTTGCTGATTCTCATATACACTAAGTCGCTTGGTAACTGCAACCAGAGCATCTAATGATGACGTATATTGAATAGTTTGCTTACGCATTTTCTCTTGACTCCAAAATAATGACATTTTAATTATAAGCAATGATGAAGGCATGGAGGGTAGTTCAACGTACAGATAACCATGAAACGGACACAAACACTGTTGTTGTTAGTTTATTAGCATAAACAACAGAAGTTGGCGTCCAAAAAGAGGACAACTCAAAAAGCAGCCATTACAGCACAATTCCTTTAGAAGTACTACAGGCGTTAGAAGAAGCAGGGATTCATCTTAATCTTGGTGTAGCCGATCGCCTCTGGTTAAAATACTCGCTACCGATTTGACGAGGCGCTCGCCTACACAGTAGCCCAGCCCGTCGCTGTTCCATTGCTCTCCTTGAACTATGCGTAAACCCAGAGTGGCAAATTGTTGAAGACATCGCCCTCGGCACTCCAAATCAAATGAACCCTTTAAGAACCAAATGCTGTGTGTGGCGCTCTGGTTGAGTGAGTGTAGGGACGGCGATTGCAAGGGGCGGATAATTGCGATCGCCAATCAACGAGCGTCTCACCTGACTATCAAAAATCTGCTTGAATTGCTAATATTTATCTGGAATCGTATCTTGTCCATTTGTAGCAATGTTTATGGATACTGTTTCAAAGCAGCATATTATCTGTAATAACTATGCACATTAGTATCGCAGACGACACGAAAAAAGGTTTCATGCAGCCTGTGCTATACGTGGGCTGAAGATGAGCCAAGTGGTAGCAGAAATGATTGAGCAATGGTTAAAGGCTAATGAAGTACCTCCTTTAAAGGAAACAAAAGTATAAATACTTACTATATTAATAACTTTGCTACTTATAAATCAAGTTAACTAAAAGCTTACCATATACCTCAAGTACTTATGTCAGAAAGACCAGAAGATACTATTTGGATTGTGACTGATGATACTCCTCAAATAACTATCCCTGATGGTACTAAGGGCGGGATTAGCAGAGGAGGAGATTGGGGAGATGAAACAGAACCTAGTGGCTCAAAAGGAGTAGGAGATGCAGTTAAGGTTAGCGTTGAAAAGTTAGAACAAGAAATGTCTCATTTTGTACAAGTTGTAGGACGGATATTTGCTCGTGCTGAGCGTCAAGCTAATGCTAACTCTCTTGTGCAGTTAGACGAAATTGAATTATCGGTAGAAATTAGCGGTGAAGGGCAAGTTAAGTTAATTGGTAATGGTGTAAAAGCAGGCGGCAAAGGGGCAATAAAGTTGAAATTCAAGCGAGTAGAACTAAAATAAAATGGCAAAGAATTGGGCGCTTGTTATTGGGATTAATCAGTACGATTTCTTGCAACCGCTGAACTATGCTAAACGTGATGCACAGTTAATGCAGGAATTTCTTGACAAGGAAATCGGCTTTGAGAAGGTTTTCTTCTTCTCTGATGACTCGCCTCCTGTTAATGGTAAATTAACTTGTCCTAATCGTTCTAATTTGCGACAAGTACTATTAGGGCTATTTGAAAAAACTGATCCACCTAAAATGGGAGCAGGAGATAACTTTTGGTTTTTCTTCAGCGGACATGGGATACGCTACAATGACCGTGATTATCTTATGCCTTCTGATGGTAATCCAAGAGACATTGAAGATACTGCAATTTCAATTAACTTTATTACTGACCGCCTACGTCGTTGTGGTGCTGATAACGTTGTCCTAATTCTAGATGCTTGTCGCAATCAAGGTACACGGGGCGAAGGAATTGGGCGACAAACGGAAGAAATGGCACGTACTACAGGGGTGATCAGCATTTTTTCTTGTAGTCCTAATGAATATTCTTATGAAATCGATGCACTACAACAAGGTGCTTTTACCCGTGCATTACTGGATGGTTTAGGGATTCAAGGTCAATGTGCTACAGTTGAGCGATTGAACCAATATCTTAGCCATAGAGTGCCAGAATTGGTTCGTCAGCATAAAAATGCTCGACAAACACCTTACATGATTGTTGAGCCTATAAACAAATCTCACTTAATTCTTGTACCAAAATACGCAACGTTAGCAGATATCGCTACCCTCAAAATAGATGCTTACCGTGCGAAAGAAGAAAATGACATCGATTTAGCAGAACAGTTATGGATTCGAGTGCTGGCGGCGGCTTATGGTCAAGATATGGAAGCAATAAGAGCGCTTCAAAGAATTCATCAGTTTCGCCATTCTCAGCCTCCATTGAGTTCTGCTAATCTTTCCCAAACAGTAGAGAGTGGGGATAAATCTAAGTCAATCACTTCTGCATCTACAAGTCAGCTAGAGAATGTTCAGTCGTCGCAAATAGAAGAAGAATTTAGAAAACAGGTCGAAGAATCTCGTACTCAACATTTATATACTGAGCTTGAATACTTTTTGAAGGTTAAAAACTGGCGAGAAGCTGATATTAAAACAACCCAACTCATGCTTAATATCGCTAAAAGAGAAGAACAAGGATATTTAGATTATGACAGCATTAATAGTTTTTCTTGTCCGCACCTGACAAGAATAGACCAACTTTGGGTTAGCAATTCAAACCAACGTTTCGGTTTTAGTGTGCAAAAGGAAATATGGATACAAACAGGAAATAGGCTGGGTATAAGACCAGAAAAGTGGGATAACAAAGATTTTGAAAACTATAAAAGGTTTTCTCGTGCAGTTGGATGGTATGATGACCAGGTAGGAGTCAATGAAACAGGGTCGAGCAGTGGCTTTGTGAGTTACGAGGGACTTTTATCGCGGATAAAAAAAGACCCGTTATTATCTCCCAGAGGGAGCCTCCCAAAAAATTTGGCGCATGACTACAGCGTTTCAAATCAAGGGGTTCTTTTCTCGGACTGCGATTTGCTTGCAGCCCAGGAGTGGAAAGACGATAAGCCAGATACAATAGCGTTGGTAGTCCCACAACCATCTGATGACCTCAGTTCCGAAAAAAACATAGACTACACTCGACTACGCGACTTGTTAGCTGCTAGAAATTGGAAAGATGCCGACTATGAAACTTATTTAGTCATGCTCAAAGTTGTAGGTCGTAAGGAAGGTGATTGGATTAGGGATGAAGAACTGTTAAATTTTCCTTGCACCGACCTACGCACCATAGACAATTTGTGGGTAAAATACAGCAATGGACGTTTTGGCTTTAGCGTTCAGAAGAAAATTTACCTTGAAATCGGCGGTGTACCCGACGGCAAACGGGACGAAGAAGCCTGGGAAAAGTTTGGCGATCACGTTGGATGGAGAATGAACGGAAGCTGGATTAACTACAGACAAGTAACTTTTGATACCATATCCCTAGTGGGACACCTCCCCATTCCAGGCATCGATGTCGGATATTCACATATTATCCGTATTGTTGGAAGCTCGTATGTGGTGCGTAGTGGATTCTCTTCTCTCGCGTCCAGACTTGTAAAGTGTAACCTGTAGTGCGATTCGTTGGCTAGAAACCATTTATAGTAAGGATTTGGAGATTAGCCGCTTAGGGAAAGGGAAAAATCCCCACAACCAAGACAACTGTACAATCATATAGGTGAGGCAATTTTAGCCAAGTACACAACCGCTTCTTTCAGCGGTGACACCGTATCCCCCAGCCCACCAGACTAGTTATCAAAGAGTTGGAGCAGGGCTAAAAGGAGGTAATTCGGAACCGAACCGAAAATCCCTTCAAGCATGAGTTTATGGGTAAGAATAGTGAACCATCCTTAACTGGAAAAATGCAGTTGAACACAGCCACGCCAAATATACCCCATCCTTGCAGTTGCTCTCGACTGACGAGAGCAACTGCACGTTCAAAGTTGCCCTATGAAGAGCGATTGCACTTCCCTCTCCTAACCCGACTCTTCTTGCTCAGGGTTTCGAGATAAGGATTGTGCTGTTGATTCACTTTGGTTTGATATAAGCTGTTCTAAAGTGACATTGGTTAACCATTCTGGTAAACTTTCAGATTGTTGTGTAATTTTTCTGTTTTCAATAGTTAGTTTTCTTTGATGTCCAAGATTTGTTGAGTTGTCAAATATAATAGCATGATCTGCTAGTTGAAGTGCAATTGGTAGATTTGTCAGACTGCATCATTTTGATATATGTATTACCGGATAATGTTGTTTCAACAGCAAAGCTCTGATTGTTTTTCAGGTAGTCACGTGCAAGTCGAAGTGCTTGTTTACCTGCTGCTACTGCCACAGATTCTGGACTGGAAGGGTTAATTTTTCCAGCTTCGGCATCTGGATCAATTATCGGTGCATCTAAATTTGATTGAATATAACGTGTTAGCGTGCTTTTACCTGAACCATTGGGACCTGCAATAATAGTTAGTTTAGGTGCTGATTGACTATTCATTTTTATGATTTTTCTAGGAAAAAGAAAACAAGAATCTGATTTCTTTTTCTAACTTATATACTTATTTTATTCTAGTTTATTAATAATTTCTATTCCTTAATTCGTGTATTTATACTCAAAACGTTCTCCAAGGCTTGTTTCCATGATTAACTTATTGTCTTCTTCATAGAAAACAGGATTCCCTTTTGCTTTATGTTCACTAATTTCTCGTTGAACTCCTGCTTGAGCATTTGCTTCTATCAGCTTTGCCCAATTAGTCCAGGAGTGATTCAATTTTGACATAGGAGAATTCTCGTGGCTCATCTCTATTTCATAGAACAATTCTACTTTTATTATCTAGTGTTAACATTGTGATGTGTGCAAGTGCAAGAATTTTTTTTGCGCAGCAACAAGCAACAAATATTCCTTTAAACCAATAGAAGAGTGGCGAAGAGAGAGATATAGTCTAGGCAAAAAAAGTTTATTTATCTAAAAATGGTGTCGTACACCTGGTTAACGCACCCGAAGAAATCTGCCCCCCGATATTCGGGGGGTTGGGGGGTTAATCGTCAAGTTGCCCCAAGCGACGAATATTGAGAATGTCGCTTAATTTTTTGATTTGGGTGAAAACTTGTTCTAATTGCGCACGATCGCGTAAATCTATGCCCAATTCCATCAAAGCTGGTTGACCAATAGCCGTTTTGACGTTAGCATGGCGGACATTAATGCCTTGGTCACTTAAACGTGATAGAATATCTTTAAGTATGCCTACGCGATCCAAAGCCTCTATTTGGATATTCACTGGGTAAGTCTGGGGATGACTACTACTTTCGCTAGTGGGATTCCACATCACCGGTACTAGGCGATCGCACTCCACACTTTCCAGATTATGACACCCTTGGCGGTGAATAGAAATCCCCCTACCTCTAGTCACTACACCAATAATTCCTTCTCCGGGGATCGGGGTACAACACCCCGCCAGATGATACAGTAACCCTTCTACACCAAAAATCGGCGAATCGCTAGAGCGTGAAGGAAAGGGAATTACCTTACCTGTAGATTGCTCTTTTGTCGGTATTTGCGGCGTGGCAGCAGGTTGCTCTACCTTAACTACTTCTCGCCAACGGTTAATTACTAAATTCAGCGTTACCTCACCATAACCCAAAGCGGCAAGCAAATCTTCCACAGAATGATAATTACATCGTTCTGCTACAGACTGCATCGGTTCCGATTTGAGCAAACTTTCAAAACCTGTTTTTCCAAGTTCTTTTTCCAATAACTCCCGCCCACGTGCCACATTTTCTTCGCGACGACTTCGCTTGTACCACTGTTTAATCCTGTTTTTTGCCGCTGAAGTTTTGACAAAATTTAACCAATCTAGACTCGGATGGCTATTTTTGTGCCGAATAATCTCAACAATATCGCCATTTTGTAGTCGTGTTGACAGCGGTACCATCCTTCCATTTACCCGCGCACCCGCACATTGGTTTCCTACTTCCGTATGAATACGGTAAGCAAAATCCACAGTTGTTGAACCGGGACTCAAGGCAACTAAATCCCCCTTAGGGGTGAAGATATAAACATCATCTTCAAATAAATTATCTTTAATACTCTCTAAGTATTCCTGAGCGTCCTTAAGATCGTTTTGCCACTCTAGTAACTGTCGTAACCACGAAAACTTTTCATCTGCCGTATTGAAATGAACAATCTGAGAACCCCCAGATTCTTTATATTTCCAGTGTGCCGCAATGCCATACTCGGCAACGTGGTGCATTTCGACAGTACGAATTTGTACTTCTAAAGGACGTCCCCAAGGTCCAATTACGCCTGTGTGTAAAGATTGGTAACGATTAGGCTTTGGTAATCCAATATAATCTTTAAATCTACCAGGAATTGGACGGAAAGCATCATGAACCAATGCCAAAGCGCGATAACACTCTTCATTAGTTTTAACCAAAATCCTTAGAGCCGCCAAATCATAAATTTCGTGAAACTCTTTATTTTGCCGTTGCATCTTTTGGTAAATACTGTAAAGATGCTTGGGACGCCCACTAATTTCTAGGCATTGAATACCCGATTCTACCAGTCTTGAGTGCAAACTTTCGGAAACTTTAGTTAATCTCTCTTCTCGCGAAGTTCTTTTTTCGGCAACATAATGCTGAATTTGACGGTAAGCTTCTGGTTCTAGGTACTTAAAAGCTAGATCTTCCAATTCCCACTTAATCCGCCAGATCCCTAACCGATTAGCCAAGGGAGCAAAAATTTCTCTTGTTTCCAAAGCAATGCTACGACGTTTGTGTTCTGGCAGATGTTCGAGAGTGCGCATATTGTGCAAGCGATCTGCTAATTTGACTACAATTACGCGAATATCTTGCGCCATCGCCAGAAACATCCGGCGGAAGTTTTCTGCTTGGCTTTCAGTTTTGCTTTTAAAATTAATTTTGGAAAGTTTAGTAACACCTTCCACCAGCAGCCGTACTTCTTTGCCAAAGAGCCGCTCTATTTCTTCAATTGTAATATCTGTATCTTCAACTACATCGTGGAGAAATCCAGCTGCTATCATAGCTGGACTGCCACCTAAATCTCGCAGCATCCCGGCGACTGCTACAGGATGGCAAATGTATGGTTCTCCTGATTTACGATACTGACCTTTATGCAACTGGTAGGCAAACTGAAATGCCTTTAGAATTAAAGTTGTGTCATTATGCCTTCGCTCATCTTGTGGTGCAACGCTAGAAGCTGAAGCATTAAAGCAATTTTGCAGCCATTCCGGAAGGTTAATATCAATTGAAGAATCTATAACAGTGGTGCTTATCATAGAACTGGGGCTGGAGGTGATCGGTCGAGTGGTTTAGGAAGTAGAGGACATCGGCAGGTAAACAATTTTCTAGCAGTTGTAGTGTCCGTGATGGATATTACCATCGCCGCCAACAGAGGCTGTTGTTGACACAAGCTAGGATTTGTCGTGTGAAGGTCATTCCCAAAAAACTATGCTTAGAATCAACCTATGTTGGTTTTAAACATCATCATGCTGGAAAATGACGTCAGACAAACACATCCTCAAGTTGGATTTGAGGAGTGTAAATCTAAAAAAAAGTTGAAAATACTCTATTAAGATCGAAAATTTTCTTGACATACATAGTATCTTAATCAGCACTGAATGTCTCTAAGTAGCGAAAATTATCACGTATTTGCAATATTAATTGACGAATTACGTGAATATGTCAACAAAAGCACACATAATGCAGCAGAACTGCGACAGCGTTTGGCGTCATTACAACAGTTCTTTCAGCAACAAATTGTGCCTTTGAACAATGAAGCTGACAGCTATCCTCAGAGTAGGATACAGTCTTATCAAACAGAGATCAGCAAGCAACTACGGTTATTGGAAATAGACGTTATGTTTTTCCAAGGAGCGCGGCAAGCTTCTACTGCTCAACATCGACTTAATGCCATCAGCGATCGCTTGACAACTCTTACTGAATACTGTAAGGCAATAATGCCACAGGATTCACAAGATAATGAAAATCTGGCTAATGGCTAATGGCTAATGGTAAAAAATCACAATTAACAATTAACAATTAGCAATTTACCACTCCCCAATTATGAGTGACCCTTTACTTTGTATAGAAAATTTAAGAGTTGCATATTCTCATCATAGCGATGAAGAAGACCAATGGGCAGTAAATAATGTGTCTTTTACCCTGCATAGAGGTGAAAGAATGGGATTGGTAGGAGAGTCAGGCTGCGGTAAATCGACATTGGGAAGAGCCGCAATGCGTTTACTACCATCTTCTACTCGCATTGAAGGAAGGGTGACATTTCAAGGACAATCAGTATTTGAGATGATCCCCAGTCAGTTGCGTTCGTTTCGTGGAGAAGCAGTGGCGCTGATATTTCAAGATCCCATGACACGCCTCGATCCCCTCATGACGATTGGCAACCACTGTTTAGAAACTCTCAAGGCGCATTCACCAGAGTTATCAACACGCAAAGCAAAAGAAAAAGCAATTGCCACTTTAGAAAAAGTTAAAATTCCTGCTACTCGCTGGAATCAGTATCCCCATGAATTTAGCGGTGGAATGCGGCAAAGGGTAGCAATTGCCCTAGCTTTGCTACTCAACCCCAAGCTAATTGTTGCTGATGAACCTACCACTAGCTTAGATGTCACCGTTTCCGCTCAGATTTTGCAGGAATTAACACGCCTTTGTAGTGCAGAAAATATGGCGCTGCTACTGATTTCTCACGATTTGGCAATGGTGGGGGAGTATTGCGATCGCATTGGTGTAATGTACTCTGGCAAGATGGTAGAAACTGGTTTATCCCAAACAGTATTCCAGCAACCCCAACATGAATACACTCGCTCCCTGCTGCAAGCCGCGTTACATATTCAAGCTTCGGGAGCAGGGCAATCCCCAATCTCCAATCCCCAATCCCCAATCCCCAATCCCCAATCCCCAATTCTGCGTGTTACAGACTTAAAGCAGTACTACACAATCGAACCCAACTTAGTACAGCGACTCTTAAAACAGCAAACAGAAACAGTTAAAGCTGTCGATGGCATTAACTTGGAACTTTATCAAGGGGAAATTCTGGGATTAGTTGGGGAATCTGGTTGCGGTAAGAGTACACTATCACGCACAATATTGCAACTAATTCGTCCGACAGGCGGCAAGGTTGAGTTTTTGGGTAAGGATTTAACTACGCTTTCTCACCCAGAAATACGTGCTTCAAGAAGGCAAATGCAAATGGTGTTTCAAGATCCCCATGCGTGTCTCAATCCAGCTATGACAGTAGGGCAGAGTATCGCCGATCCCCTACTTATACATCACTTGGCAGATGCAGCTAAGGCAAAGCAAGAGGTGCTGTGGATGCTGGAAAAAGTGGGGTTAAATCCACCATTAGTTTATTATCAACGTTATCCATCAGATTTGTCGGGAGGGCAGCAGCAAAGAGTGGCGATCGCTCGTGCTTTGATTACTCGTCCCAAACTGGTAATATGTGATGAACCTGTAAGTATGTTAGACGCTAGCGTACAGTCACAGGTATTAGATTTGATGTTGGCTTTAAAAGCGGAGTTTGATTTAACGTACTTATTTATTACTCACGATCTTTGGTTGGCGAGGTTTTTGTGCGATCGTATTGCCGTCATGAATGGTGGTAAGATAGTTGAGATAGGTGTGACAAAAGAGATTTTTGCCAATCCTCAACACCCTTACACTCAAACCCTATTATCAGCTGCACCGCTGTTAGCTAGAGCATAAATTAGTGCTAACGCAGCGGAGTTGCAGTAAGTGTAGGTTGCGGCTGTGATTGCTTATTTTGCTGTGTCAACACCGGGTGTCTAAATTGAAACCACCAAGCGAAGAAAGCTAAGACAACAATTGCAAAAACTAAACTTCCCGAACCATCTTTGTTACTTTCTTCTGATTTGGATAAGCTACACTTGAACCCACAAGATAGACACTCGTAGTTGCCATCTCCATGCTCAACTATTGTTCGTTTGCCGCATTTGGGACAATCTGGTGCTTCCATAATAAGTTTCTCATTAAAAACAAGAGTACTTCTACGGATAACAACAGAAGCGTTTGTTTAAATTCCACAAAGAATGACAAAGTTTTTGTCTATTTATATCTGAAGATAGATAATTCAGATCAACTTTGAGCGCACCTTAGGTTCGGGAATTGAACGCCCTAGCTCTTTTGCCGTCTCCACCCAATGCTGCATCACGACTTCTGCGTTTTGTATTGCTTCAAGATAAGTCTCCCCATCAGCAACACACCCAGGTAATTCTGGTACTTGAGCAATAAACGCTTGGTCTTCTTCGCTCCAATAGAGAATTATCTCATAGTGAAGCATGATATTAACCTCCTATCTTGTATTTGAGCAGCACTGTACGGACAAGTTTTACTTGATAGCTTTTAGCTTTTCCTTTCTTGGGTTGTAGATTCAAGATTTCCTCAACACCTTTTTTGGTAAAGATGTAGTATCCGGCAACCAGCCGTTCATCAAAACCCAAATTACATAGAAGTTGCCATACTTGAGCAAAGGGTATGTCGGTATCAGATGCTCCCGACAAGATTTTAGCAAGGAGTTTGTCTTGCTGATTCACGATTTATAAGTAACATTCTTTAACTGTGCTACCTTATCCTACCAAAATCAAAATTTTTTTCTTGTAAAATACATACCATAATACTTAAATATTATCAAATTAATTATTAAGTTAAGATAAATTAGGCTAATTCCGTCATCCTATAGCAGTCCTAAATAATTCACGATCACCGAGAAACCCGGTTTCTTTAAGAAACCGGGTTTCTGATAGTGTTTGTGATTTATAATTTATAATTAATATTATGATTAAACTTCACTAGTTAAGTATATAGTTTTTGAATTTTACCATTAACTAATTAAATTGTTATTTGTTATATTTTGTCTAAAAAACATCCACTTTTGCATATAGATCATAGCCCTTCACAAATCGTTTTCAACGTTTGACGCAACCAACTATTTGCGGGATCTTTATCAGCTAGTTTACTCCACAACATTGAAACTGCCCAAGGTTCTGTTTGAACTGGAAGTTCAAATATTTCCAGACAATGCAAACTCGCAAACCGTGCAGCTACACGATAGGGGATTGCGGCAATTAAGTCATTTTTGGCAATGATGGCTGGAAGCACGAGCATATGCGGAATTGTAATGGCGATGCGACGCTGCAAATCGAGTCGAGCTAAAGCTTTATCAATTTCACCAGTTGCGTCTCGTCGCAGCGTTACTAGTGCATGGGGTAGACTGGCAAAGGTTTCTACAAACATTGAGCCATTGATAATTGCAGGATGTCCTTTACGCGCAATTCCAACGAAGTGTTCTTGAAATAGAGGAGTATTGTTTGTATGTAGGGGTGGATTGGGAAACACTCCAAGTGCAATATCAATTGTACCTCGCTCTAACAATTCCCCTACACTGTCTTTCTCATACCCAATTAAACGAAAATTTAACCCTGATGCCTTCTGACTACAAAACTCAAGCATTGGTGGAATTACCACGTAGCTCGTGTAGTCTGGACTACCCATCGTAAAACTACGTTGTGAAGAAACTGGATCAAATACCTGGCTGGACTTAATCGTATGCCTAATCAGCTCAAGAGCGGCAAGAATTTCTGAGGCAATTTCTAATGCTTTGCTTGTTGGTTGCATTTCTTTGCCAATCCGAATAAATAACTCATCTTCAAACACTGTTCTCAGCCTTCCCAGTGCTGCACTCATTGCAGGCTGCCCAAGATGAAGCCGTTTGGCTGCACCAGTAACGCTGCGTTCCTCAAATAAGGCTTCAAACGCGACGAGCAAATTGAGATCGATCGCGCTCATATCAATCGATTTCATTGATGTTTAATATCTATATAATCAATTTGATTAATTACTAGTATATTGTTAGACTGCTAGTGAAAATACACTACTTGTAAAAATCGGCTATGCCAAAGCTGTTTGTAATTGTAGGAATGGGAGAGGGCGTTGGATTGGCAGTTTCCCGTCGATTTGCTCGAGAGGGATTTGCGATCGCTATGATTGCCCGTAACGAAGTCAAATTAAAGGATTTTAAAGATACCTTACGCGCCGAAGGGTATGAAGCTGAGTATTTCATCGCCGATGCTGGAAGCGAAGAATCTTCTCGTTTGGCAATCGCATCCATTCAGAAACAGTTGGGCGCTCCAGAGGTACTCGTTTACAACGCAGCGATTCCCAAAATGGAAAACGTACTCAATGAAACTGTAGAAAGCTTGACAAATGACTTTAAAGTTAATGTTGCGGGAGCGCTAGTGGCAACTAAGGAAGTATTGCCTGCCATGAAAGCCCAAGGTAAAGGAACAATTTTGTTCACAGGTGGTGGGTTTTCGATGTATCCCAGTCCTGACTTTGCTTCCCTCTCAATTGGTAAAGCAGGCATTAGAAGTCTAGCTAAAATGCTGGCTGATGCACTCAAGAGTGATGGTATTCGCGTTGGAACTGTTACTATCTGTGGGACTGTAAGTTCTTTTGATCCAAAATACAATCCCGAAAGCATTGCGGAAAACTATTGGGCTTTTCATACAGCCAAAGAGTCTGATTCAGAAATTGTTTACTGATACTAGTGGAGGAATAAGCATCATGACTGAACTTGAAAACCAAAACTTAGCGATCGCTCGCACTTTTGTAGAACAATTTTTGGGCAAAGGCGACATGAGCGTTGCTGAACAAGTGTTAGATGAAAATGTACAAGCAATTACCGGATTGAAGCCGACAGGACCTATAGATGGACTAAATGAGTACAAGCAAGTGTTCAGTGCGTTTTATGATGCATTTCCACCCATTCCTGATTCGGAGATAATGGTTGAAGATATTTTTGCTGCAGGCGATCGCGTTGTTGTTAGGTTTCGATCACTTCAGAAGCATACAAAAGAGTTTTTTGGTGTTGCTGCAACTAATCGAGTAATTACACTGATTGAGACTCATGTGATGCGGTTGCGCGAGCAAAAGATTGTTGAAAATGTAGTTAGTGCAACGAATCTAGAGTTTGAGATGTTAATGGCTCCAGTTCTCACACCATTAATTCTCAAATAGATAACTAATGCTAGTCCTACAAAATACCACAAAATACGATCTGTCGGGTTGCCACTCGTTACACCATTAATTAGTGCAATCAACCTAGCACTAGACACTCATAGTTGCCAGATGTTCCCGAAAAGATTTTAGCAAGGAGTTTGTCTTGCTAAATCTTGCCAATTGCGGCAAAACATGATTATTGGGGAAGCTACCAAACGATTATCTACTGATTTGAGAGCAATATATCCTGATGTTCCTTGGCAACAAATAGTAGGGTTTCGTGATGTACTAATTCACGATTATTTGAAAGTAAATCTGAATCAAGTATGGGGAGTCATTGAGCTAAGCTTACCAGAACTAAAGGCAACTGTTGAAGAAATTTTGCAGGGTATGGGGTAATGTGCAACGCTAGGTTTTGTGCGTTTCACTTGCACGCATTCATAAGAATTTAGGAGAAACTTGTGATTCTAGAAGTTGCCATTTTAAACGTTAGAGAAGGAATGTGTGATGAGTTTGAAATAGCCTTCAAACGTGCTTCAGGTATCATCGCTTCAATGCCAGGTTACTGTTCACATGAATTACAAAGATGTGTGGAAGTTAGTACACGTTACATTTTACTTGTGCGTTGGCAAACTTTAGAAGATCATACTGTAGGATTTCGGCAGTCACAAGAGTATCAAGAATGGAAGCAACTACTGCATCACTTCTACGATCCGTTTCCAGAAGTAGAACATTATTATTTAGTTTCCTCAATTTGAACTAGCTTTGCTCGGATTCTTGTTGTAAGCTTTGGTACGATCGCAAATATTCAAGAATCAGCAACCGTAAGTAATCTAGCATTTGAATATAAGCTTTCATTTGCCCGTATTCACCATCGGTTCCGAAGTAAAATTGGGCAATAGTAGGAACATCAAAGACTTGCATAGTTTGCAATCTTTCAATTGCCTCCTGTTCATTTTCAATCCTATTCCGTGCTTGAATTTGACTTGCATAGCCTCTGATATCGACCGTTAACAGTTCGATTTCCTCTAAAACAGTAAATTCTTCATCAACAGTATGAAATAGAGAAGCAATTTTTTTGCGCTCTTCTTTGGTGTTTTTATAATCTACAGTTAACTGCTGTAACAGATGAGCGATGTAGTTTCTCGTGACTTCATTGTGAGTATTAAGCGTCGCTTTAGTCATCATTATTAACCCCATAAGTGACTATTTTTTCAATACCAAGTTTATCTGATCTTACAATTAAATATTCATTTCCTTTTCGATAGACTGCTGAACCATCTTGACGATATCCAGTTTTTGGAACTCGTACTGCTCTCTTTTTATTAAAGTTATGGGCTTTACGTAAGTATTTCAATGGGTCAAATTCTTTTCTTAAAGCATGGTCTAAAATATTATGAGCCACACTAATGTATGTAGAAGCACCCCACTCAGCAATGTGTAGTTCTATCTCTCTAACTTCTTCCTTAGTGTATCCTTCACATAGTTGGGCTAAAAAGGGATCTACAGGAGGCTCTTCCGACATTAGTTTTTCACTCCAGTTGGCTAAGTAGTTATTACAGGTAATTGAGAAATGCTATAGTATAGTTTTTAACTTTTGGATTGTTTTATCTAACTAAATCTTCAACACAAATCTCAGAGATACTTTATTCTCAAATATTACTTATTGAATATTCACAAACAACAAATTTTTATTATATAGTTCTTCTAAAATTTTGTATTCTATCATAATTAAAAAATTATTTTGTTGACATAATTCGTTAAGCTGTTCATCAATATTACTATCACTTTTATACTTGACTGTCTGATTAGTCTCAATTGTGCTATAAAGACAAAATATTTCTTTTTTAATAGCTTTCCACATTTTTTCATTCATCATAAAAAATCTTGAATGTTGATTTATAAAGTTAATTTCCTTAGTTAATAACTTATCAATTTCTTCACTGTAAGCACTTATTTGAACTAACTTTAAATCCACTTCTTCAAATAGCTTTTTCCGAAGTTTACTGTCTTTCTCCAAATCTTTCTTTGCTAGTAATGATTTTACGGCTTCATAAACTTCTTCTCGTGAAAAAAGTTGAGATATTTTTTCAGGTAATACTTTTTGTCTATAGAAAAATACATCCTGTGTCATATGTTTATTTCCCTGTTACTTGCTTGATGTAATTAACTAATGACTGCAAATCACCAACTTTTTCTAGGCTTATCAAAAGTTTATTAACTTGCTCACAGTCATAATATTTTATATCTATGCTTGGAAAATTATTCTGTAAGTCCTTGAGAATCTTTATAGATTCAGTGTCAATATAATTAACAGGGAATACATAACGATAACCACTTGGAAGATTTCCTCTCTCCCAACGCTGTTTCAGTTTTTTAATTGATTGTTTTAAATAAGATGCATCAAAATATCCTCCTATATTATTAGGAGAAGTTTTGCACTCATATATGTAATTGCCTTTTTCAAAAAACTTGGATTCCATATTGTCAAACTTACTTTCTGGTTTATCATCTGTATACTACATATAATTTAAGCTGCTAACTTGCGGCGGAAGTGTGCTTTCACTTCATATTCTTTACCTAACTTACTCTTAGCAACATACCCCTTAATAGCAATAATCTTACCTTCCATCAAACCTGTAATCAATTCATCTGCCTTATTAGATAAAGCCACAAAATCAGTTGCCGGTTCATTATCGTTCAAATTATCTACGTAATCTATACCCGGCTTCATTCCAAACTGATTCATTAAATCCTTCAATATAGATTTAAAAGTTATATCAATAACTTTTCCTTTTTGAAAAGGATTCATCTTACTAAAATCAGGTAAATAGTTAAGAGCTGTACCTAGTGCATTTTTATTTCGCTAATTGAAAAAGATAACATGCTGATTAACGCTTGAAATGAGGAAATATTTTGATACAAACAAATATTAGCATCATTAGTAAAAAAACAAACTAAGCAATATTGCTTAATTTGTAAATTACAATATTTATCTAATTTTCAGTGACAATCCTCACTGCACCGCCTCTGATACCGATAACCGTAAACCCAGGCGGATGCTGTTGTAAACCTTCTACCAACGGGTAAACTTGCAAAAACACGTTCAATTGTTTCATTTATACCTCAAAATTTTATCTGTATTTCTTTTTAAGAATGATATTAAGTCCGCAAAGACTTAGTAGACAATTGCACTTCGTAGCGGTATGCTTGTCCCAAGCTGAATGCAGCGAAGCGGAGTGTTCGCGATCGCAAAGCGTCTTGTTCGCGCAGCGTCTCCAACTGGAGTTGAGAAGAATCCCAGATGCTTCGCTTCAAAGGGGGTTACGCTCAGCATGACACATTACGTTACGAATTTATGCAATTCAGTACTTAGTTGTTCCTGTCATATTCCACCTTGCCGTAATCTAGTTTAATTATTCTGTCTGCTAGATGAAAATAGCGATCGTCATGGCTAATAGCCAGCACAGTTTTGCCTCTTTGTCTAAGTTCTGGTAATATTTGTTTGTAAAAGATATCCCGAAAAACAGGATCTTGATCGGATGCCCATTCATCAAAAAGATAAATTGGGCGATCTTCTAAATACGCTGTTAATAAAGCAAGACGTTTGCGCTGTCCTTGAGATAATGCAGTGGTAGAAAGTATACCATCTTTAACTTGAACTTTGCGCTCTAAATGCAACTTTTGTAGATATTCCTGTGCTTGGGTATCTAAGTTCTGATTACCAACACCTAAAAGGCGCTCAAATAGGTAAAAATCAGAGAAAACCACTGAGAAATGTTGGCGATACCACTCGCGATTTTCATCGGTAATCTGCTTGCTATGTAAGCGAATTTCCCCTACTTCGGGAACGTACAACCCTGTAATAAGTTTGGCGAAGGTAGATTTACCACTACCGTTACCGCCAACGATAAATATTAGTTGCCCTGGATGAAATGTTAAATTTATTTCCCCCAAAGTAAAGGTGCTGTCTTCTTGTTCACCTTTGTACGTATAAAGGACTTGGTTAAGCTCTAATGCAGTCCACTCGATAGAAGTGAACGGCTGTTCGTCCTTATAGGTAATAGGGGAATATTCTTTTTGACTAGCTAAAGCTAATCCCATTCTTTCTATTTTTTCCAATGCAACACTGGCTCTAAATAACTGTGGCAGTCTAACTAAAATATTTCTAAAAGGGGTTAATAAATAAGCAATAGTCAAAATATAGGCTGATAGCAGTGATGGTGTCACTGATACCAATTGCGGTAGTGCAAACAATAAAAAGCCGACAATGGTGAAAAATAGTAATTGCCCCCATCCATCACCGATCGCAAAAGTTCTCAAGGCAGCAGTATTATATTGACGAGACGCAGCCGCACTCACTTGTAATTCCTCAGCAAAAAAAGCCTCGCGACGTTCCGCATGTAATTTAAGTTCCTTGATCCCATCAGTAATAGTACGAAAATGCTTGAATAATTGATCTTCTTGTTCACGAGCTAAGGAAAGAAATTGTTTAGCTTTGTTAAGTAAAAATTGAATACTGGCGATCGCCACAATCATAAACACTAGACTAAAAACAAACGCTAAACCAGACAACCAACAAAGATAAACCAAGCATCCCAAAATAATCGCAATGTCAATACAAAGGCTGGGAAGTACGAAGATAGCACCAGACAGCGCCTGTACATCCTCTGTCAAAGTTGCCAACAGACGGTTTGTGCCAAGTTCTTCCAAATGTTGTAAGGGAGAAGACAAAATCCCTCTGCTTAAGCGTAACCGCAAGTTGTAAACAGCATCCTGAACAAGGTTAATCAAAAAAAATTGGGAGATGATGATAGTAACCAGCGCAATTAATGCCAGTCCCACAAAGTACCACAAAAGATGATCTGTTGAATTACCACTTGTTACACCATTAATTAGTGCAATCAATCTAGCACTAGCAGCACCACTGACTAATCCTGTCAACACAGCAATAGCAACAGTTTTCCCCGAAGCTCGCAACAGCAGCCAGATTAAATTCATACCAATCCTATGGAATCATTACTTACTAAGATAGTAATGCCATAACAATCTTGTAGCCAGTGCTCTCCAAGGACGCCAGATTTGTGCGATCGCTTCAAGTTCCGCAGGCTTTGGTCTATATTCTAATTGTTTCACCTTTTGTACTGCCACCGCAAGTCCCAAATCACCTTTCGGGAAACTATCTGGACGCCTTAATGCCATTAATAAGTATATATCTACCGTCCAGTCTCCAATCCCCTTCATTTTTTTGAGGGTAGTACGCACATCCTCATCATCCATACTACTCAAGCTAGCCAAATCAAGCTGCCCCACCACAATTGACTGTGCCAGCAAACTTGTATAAAGAGCTTTCTGCCGACTAAATCCTATAGCCCTCAACTGTACATCATCAAGAGTGAGAAATTGCTCTGGCGTAATTGGTGATATCACAGCTTGTAGACGAGCAAAAACTGCTTTCGCTGAAGCAAGAGAAACTTGTTGTTCCAAAATGATTTGTAGCAGTGTCGCAAAACCCGGTTCACGCACCCACAAAGGAGGAGAACCATAAGCCTCTAAAATTTTAGCAAGGTCAGAATCTTGTGCAGCAAGAAAACTCAAACCGTCAGCAAGACTCTCCTGTGTCAATTGTTGTAACACTGCTATCAATTGGGTAATAATTACGAATTACGAATTATTTTGACTGTTCCCTTAACAACACCTTAAGCCGTTGATTATCCTCAGCAGCAATCGTCTCACCATAATGATGGAGTTGAAAAAGCTGGCAATAACGGTTTTGTTTACCACAAAGCAAACAGCCATAAGCATGATTACCATTAGTACCACACAACCGATGACCCATCACAGGACCAAGAGAAATATTTTGCTCCGCAGCGACAGTGTTGAGAATTGAACGTACTCGTGACTCAAACTCAAATGATAAAGGTTGCTTAACTCCGGGTTGGGAAGGATTCCATGTCGGAACAATTAATTCTTGCTTTAACAAAATTGCTTCAATTTCAAAAGACATAACCAACCCAGACAGAATGACATGATGCGACACATGAGGCAATAATGTCCTAGTTAATTCCCACATTAACGCTTCATCAAACCACTCTTCAACTAGTGGGCGTAAATACCAACAGCACGGAATGTTCAGTTCAACCAAATCTTTAAGTAATTGTACTCTTCCTTGAATGGAGGCTTGTTCATAACCAGCTTTTAGCGGTGCTAGACTGACAAATACTGTGGGGCGCAGTGAATGCTCCCGCTCCAAAGTGGCTTTCAATCGCTCCAAAAAGGATTTACCAGGATGAACTTTAGTGGTAATGTAAACCATATTGGTAGCTTTACGCTCAATTAGTGCGTCCAAGATCGACAGCACACGTTCTTTATGCGCCTTGATGAAAGGATCTGAGTAGTCGCATAAAGAAATCGGAAAGCCGCTTTGTCCCTCTTTCGTGGCAAATATGTAGTCAAGCAAAATCTCAAGCAAGTCAGTCGGCGTATTTGCGGATTTAAACTTTTCTGGATAATGATGCCACTCGCTATCTTGGTGACAAACACAATAGGCACATTCGATTGGACAACGGTTTTGCTCATCTGGTAAAAATGGGTTGAGGCTGAAGTACTTAACCGCACGCTCTTCATCTGGCATCCCCAGTACTGGAAAGCCATTCAACATATACTGGCTAGAGAGTAAAGTAATTTGATGAGAAGTAGTTTGATTTTTCATACTTAATATAAGTAATTTTAAATACAGCTTTTTGTGAGCGCCAATGTGCTGTATCTAACATGACTTATGTTGAACGTGAGTTACAATGAGGAATATACTACAGTTATTTTACGTTTATTTACTTAAAAGTTTGTTAATATTTAGACAATTTATCAGAAATTAATGAGTGTATGTAATGGAAAGTGCTGTATGGGCGTGGCTGATAACTAAATTTAATTAATTTATTCAGTGAATTTCCCTAACAAAATCTGGTAGATTAGTGGCGTGCTGTTTTGTCTTATGTTCTGACTTTCAAATTTCCAAAAACCGAGTTTATAGTCGTCAAGAGGCAGTAAGGGCGTAATGGACATCTTGTTTTTACACGGTGAAGAGAGTCAAAACATCATCGGATGTTATGCTGATATCGAAGGTTTTGCGGCGGTTGTACTCAAAGTATTTCACGATAATAGTAGATATGAAATCATTGATTGCTTCTTGAGACGCCGACTTGAGTTACAGTCAATAGCTGAGGATTTGATAGAGCTAGCCAATATTCATCAAATAAAATATTGGTTGGGAAATGCGATCGCATCTTCTGTCTATAATGGCGGTACACTCAAGAAGAATTATGAAATTCCTGTTGAGATTCAATGGGAGACTAATGAAATTAAGGTTGAGAAACTTTTGTTTTTAACCGAGTGTTATCTCAACGAAGATAGGTTGAAGATATCTGTTGATGTTGATGATGTCATAGATAAGGAATTACGATATTTCGATTTACAGCGATATTTGGAAAACGGTAGAGCTAGTCACAGATTGTTCGCATTTTTTCATGCGATTAATGGTGCTAATCCCATTACTCCATCTTGGGCTAATTAACTTACACTAAATCTGTGTTCTCTACCTATATATCTTGTAGAGAGGTTACATGTAACGTCTCTACATTAAACCTAACTACCCTTTACCTACAATAGTGAATGCTGCCCAGTAGTATGGGTGATTGTAGGGCTTTTGCTCTGGTGGCATTTTACTACTTCTATACAATTCAGTTGCTAAATGTGCTTTGATTCTTGATCCTTCGTAGGGAAGTTGATTTAGTAAATCTTCATACCATTGTTTAAGTTCACTCGCTGTCACTTCTCTTAACCAATTGGTTGCTTCATGTAAAGCAGATGCTGGTGATTGACTTTGTTTGAGGTGTTGGTAAAATTTTATCACTACTAATGCACTAGCAACTGATTCTACATACCATAAGGTACTGAGTACAGTGGGCGTTCCATGTAAGAGAAAACCATGAACTAAACTTACGTATTCTGTAGCGATCGCTCCGCTATATGATATAGCATTTGTACAGGCAGAGAGTGTAACTAAGTCATAATTTGTAATTTGTTGTGCGCAGATTTCTGCTAGTGTTAGTTTGTCTTCACCTGCTAATGCTAGCTTTGATTGTTGAGGATAATTTAAATAGTTAATTACATGTCCAGTGAAGTGAAATATATTGTAAGTACTACATAAAGCATTTTCTATCTGTTTTTTAGTGGCTTGTGTTCCTTGAATACGTTTAGTATTTTTGAACATTTGACTGATGGCAACGGATTCCAGTTTAGCAAACTTTAATGTCGGATAAGCTGTACTGTGAGGGTTTTCAACAGTTAGTAGTGCTGAGGTATCAATTTGCAGCTTTTTGTGAGATTTTAGAGATAGTCCAATTGTCGCACTTGGTAAATAGGTAATTTTGAAACTATGGTTGCTATGTGCAGTTGAGAGATGAAAAAGGGCATGGAGTGGTAATCTATGTAAGTCGCGATGGGGTATTACAATCAGTTCTGTAATGTCTTCTAATTCCTGGATAATTACGGGAATGTTGAGGATATTTTTTAGGTTTAATAATCTTTGCTCCATGTGTATTTGCCAGGAATGACTACTTTTATTTTGTTTATCTTCAGAGAGATTGCTGTATTCCTGGTATTGTTGATTCCACTCTTCTAGCCAATCTTCAAATACTACTAAGCGTTCGACTGCTTCAGGTAGAGGTGTTTCTTCAATTGTTGCTACATTTAACACAGGTGTAAAGATGGGAATTGGTTCTGGAGAATTGTGCTTGAGAATAAATGTACGTAGGGCGTAAGGGCTGATATGCCAATATACAATCGCAGTTGTGGGCGTAAGTAGTTTTTGAATTGAGGTATAACTAGGTATGTAAATTTCTTCCCAATTAAAAAGAAGCCAAGTTAAACAAGCATTTTTACTTTGCTCGGCAATTTCTAAGGAATGTGCTATTTCTCCTGTTTGCACTGCTATGTCAACTGCTAATTGCCCAAAACCTGCAAATTTCAAAGCCAGTTGTTTTTTGCTTTCTTCAGAGTGATTTACCTCATTTAATAAACTATTTAATAAGTTTGTGGCAGATGTTTGTGAGGTGATTGCTTTGTTTGTTTGCCCTAAACCTAAGTATACTTTGATCAGGTTTTGCAAAACCTCAAGGTGTAAAATTGGAAAATCTTTAGATGTCAGGGTTGTAAGTGCCTGATGATATTCAGCTATTGCTTGATGCCAGTAATGGTAAGGTGTAGGATGTCTTTTGCCGCTATCATAGTAGATATTACCTATTGCTAAATGTAATCTACCCCAACCTTCTGGCTGAGTGTCTTGAGAAACATATTTTAATCCTTCTTCATAGCTTATCTGCTTCCCATAATAGCCGCGTTCATCTAAAGCTGGATTGGTTGCTGTATTGTTTGTTAAATAAGTTAAATTTGTATCATATGCAATTGCTTTTTCTGCTGCATTACCTCTGGCTATCCAAGCTTCCCAGTAATCTAGTTTGAGAGACAAAGCTTGATCGTAAGAGGCAATTGCTTCTTCAAATCTTTCTAAATAAAATAGGGCAACACCTCGATTGTACCAAGCTAAGTGAAATTCGGGATTGATTTCTACAGCTTTATCATAGCAGGCGATCGCTTCTTCACGTCGTCCCAAGTTTTCTAGTGCTACTGCTGAGTTGAACCAACCTAAGTATAATTCTGGGTTGATTAAAAGTGCTGAGTTCCAAGATACAATTGCTTCTTCCCAAAGTCCTAAATTTGCTTGTAATACACCTATATCTATCCATACTTCATGATAATCTGGTTTGATTTCTATGGCTTGGGTATAACATTGAATTGCTTCTTCATTCCGTCCTAATTTTTCTAGCGTACTTCCTGTTGTATACCAAATTTCGTAGTTACTAGGGTTAATTTCTAATGCTTGATTTAAAGACGCTATTCCATCTTCAAATCTTCCTAAATTGCATAGTTCTACACCTCTATTGTACCAAGCTAAGTCAAAGTCTGGTAATATTTCTATTGCTCTATCGTAAGAAGCGATCGCGTCGTCTATTTCTCCGATACTAGCTAGTACTATTCCTCGCTGATACCAGTTTTCCTGATCTTCTGGTTGGATGAGCAGAGCTTGTTCGTAACTAGATATTGCTGCTAATGGACTGCCGGCATTTAACAATGCCCAACCTCGTATTGACCAAGCTTCATGGTAATTAAACTTAATTTCTATTGCTTGGTCGAAGCAATATATGGCATCTTCAAACTGCTTTGATTCTAAGAGCGCTGCGCCTCGATTATACCATGCTTTGTAAAAGTCCGGTTTAATATTAATGGCTCTGTCGTAGGAAGCGATCGCTTCTGGCAAATTACCTAAATAAAATAGTGTTAAGCCTCGATTAAACCAGTATTCGTATTGTTCAGGATTTATTTCTATAGCTTTGTTATATGATACTATTGCTCCTAATAAATTGCCAGTTTTAGCTTGTTGAAGACCTTGGTAAAACCATGTTTGTGCTTGTTCAAGCGGAGAAAGTATTTGATTGGGAGTGGGCTTCACCAATTCAGTAGCAAGCTGCTGAGCTAAACTGGTACTTTGTTCTAACCTGACTAACAACTCATCTATCCGCTCAGCTACATGTGGATGCAAGTCCAACAATTCAGTGTTTACCTGATCAGATACTTGTTCTATACTTGCTTCACCCACTACCCACGTCTGCTCATCACTTGTATATTCTACTACATCATCTGTAGTGTTCTCTAGTTCTATACTTTGATTTACTAGAGTGGTGTGCGCGTCAGAAGGGGTATATTCGATGGAAGTTGCAGGAGCAGTAATTGTTTGATGTTCCTGCTGTACTGGTTCGTCTAAATTATCGATTCCCTTTGCTTGTGCAGGAGCAAGCGATTTCGTTTCTATTTCTGGTTGCGCTGATTCTGGTGGTGTCAATTCCAACACTTTTGTCGTAGTTGTAGTTACAGCGTTGAGACGTTCTTGTTCCCAACCAGGTTCGCCTAAATTCCGAGTTAATAATCCTGTGCCAATTTCATAGGCAAGTTCTCCAATTGTCCCAATACCCAGTTCACCTAGCTGTACCATCCGTGTTGCTAACTGATTATTAGGTGCAGGGGAAAGTAATAATTTCTCGCCAAAGTCTAGAAGCCATTCTATCCACCGCTGATTGTTAATCCGGTTTTCCATGCGTTCTAGGTACTTTTGCGCCCACTGTTGTCCTCGTCCCTGATGCACGCCTTCTAGAAGTTGAGTAAATAAAAATTCCAGATCTGCGTTTGTCAGCTCGGGTAGCGATTGTACAACTTGATTGGACGCTACACGGTGGTAGGACTGTTTCCGCTTCCTACCAAAGAAGCGCTTAAATAACCATTTAAGGCAATGTACTAGCCACTTGAGCATTTTGGACACTCTTGGATGTTGTTCATCCTAAATTTTAGGGGTATAGCGATCGTTGTGTTAAAATATTATCAATTACGTAATACTAGTTGATTGATATTAGCTGGTTTTGACGCTCATTAACTGGCTCTGTTGGCTGCTCTTTAAATTTTTTGATAATTGGGATGCCATTGCAAGCAGTAATTTTCTAAGATTCTAGCTACAGTATCCGCTAGTTTGCCAAAGGCAGCATATAACAATATGCTCAGCACTACTACATCTGTTTGCAAAAATTCTCTGGCGTTCATTGCCATGTAACCAATTCCAGAATCAGCCCCAATTGTCTCCGCTACAATGAGCGTCAACCACATAATCCCTAAAGAATAGCGCACACCAACCAGAATAGAAGACAATGCCCCAGGAAGAACGATTTGCCAAAACAACCCCCAAGTGTTTAATCCGTAGACTTTTCCCATCTCAATTAATCCAGAGTCAACATTACGAATGCCATGAAAAGTATTTAAATAGATGGGAAACATCACACCTAGAGATATCAAGAATATACGAGAAGTATCTCCAATGCCAAACCATAAAATAACTAGTGGTATCAAAGCTAAATTGGGAATATTACGCAGCATTTGAATAGAAGTATCGAACAACTTTTCGGCTAGGGTAGAAATACCATTGAGCAAACCTAACGCAAAGCCAATACTTCCCCCAATCAAGAAACCTGCGATCGCTCTTGCCGCGCTAATGCCAATATTGCGTCCAAGTGCACCACTATTGGCTAATTTTAGCGCTGCATTTATCACTTCCAATGGCGCAGGCAAGATTCTATTGGGAATCCAACCCATAGAAGAAAATAACTGCCATAACAGAACTATTAGCAGAGGTACAGCCCAGGGAAGCAACGACTGAATGTAGCGCTCCTTGATATTTAATTTTAATTTGTGCTTCATATAACATTTTTTAAGTGATTTTATCAAATTTTTCCACTGATTGATTCATTATTGTATATAAAAAATACTAAAATTAAGCTAACCTTGATTCTGGGTTCTCAAATTGGAGTACAGAGCTTGTGGGGTGGGTATCCTTGCCCGCCCTTGAAATGGAAGGGAGCTTAGCAGCCCATTCCCACAAGAAAAAAGTATTACCTCATTGAAACGAAAATTACTATAGCTAAAATGCGGTAAAATCTTTAATCAAGGTTTTGCCGTCAACTTTTTCGGAGTAAAAGTTGCATATTCTTGTGGTGTTAACACAGCTTGTTTAATATCTACTCGCTGAGGTAACATACCAATCTCATAATACATATCAGCAATTTTCTGCTGTCTAGCAATAACGTCATCAGTAATTGGCAGTATTCCTGGGTCGTATTTACTAATAATCTTTTCTAAATTAGGAATATCTATGATTAGTTCGTCGGCAATTAATTCAGCAAATTTTCGGGGATTTTCTCTAGACCAAGCTTCAGCTTTTTGCACTTCTTCTAAAAAAAGTTTAATAAATTCTCGACGTTGCTGAGCAAATTTTCGAGAAGTCATATAAAAATTTCCAATATCTTTTAGCCCTTCACCATCTTTGAGAATACGACCATTTTTTTTTGCTTCTGTTAGGGTGATAAATGGCTCCCAAATTACCCAAGCATCTACTTGCTCCCGACTAAAAGCTATGTTTGCATCTGCTGGTGCAAGATAAACAGGTATAACGTCACTCAACTTTAGTCCTGCTTGAGCCAATCCTTTAACTAAAGTGTATTGAACTGCTGACGCTTTTGGTAAAGTTATTTTCTTACCTTTTAACTCAGGTATATTTTTGATAGAAGAATTATAAGGAACTAAAAAGGCAACAGATTTAGGATTAGGGTTTGTGGTTGCCAGGTAAACTACAGGAATGCCAGCAGCTTGAGCAAAGATTGAAGGTGACTCGCCGGCAAAAGTTATATCAAGATTTCCTGTATTTACGGCTTCCATTTGTTGTGGTCCGCCGGGAAACTCCAGCCATTTTACAGAATAACCTTTAGCTGCCATGTTCTGTGCGAAAGTGCTTTGCTTTCTCAAAACAGCTAAAGGTCCAATTTTTGAAGAAATAACTCGTACTTCTATTTTTGAATTGTTATCTTTTCCACTACAACTTAACAAAGTAAGAAGGCAGAGGATAAGGAAGGTAAAGCGGAGATGACCAAATACAGAAGGATAAAACTTTCTATGTTTTTTAAAAATAGAAACCATTTTGCCTTCTACCGCATCTCTGATTGCAAGTAAATCTTTTAATCTATGCATAATACTTTATTCACAAGTTTATGCAGAGATTACCATAGATTTAAGCAAATTACCTCTATCGCTTTACCACCTTAACTTGAAATTCTAGTCCTGGCACTGAGCTATTTTGGCAGTCGGCAACCCGACAACTATCGTGGCCGCTGCAGCGTTTCACCTCTGAGTTCGG
>NZ_JACXAE010000103.1 GCF_014698965.1 Iningainema tapete BLCC-T55 | reverse complement strand
CTAGTGTGTTAATTTTGACAAAAAAATCAGGGATTTTGTTCATGCAGAAAGTATGCAAGAATTGTCAAAGACCTAAAAGCCGGAAAAAAGGCTTCAGGTTCGGGAAATCAAGGATAAGGAAGGTATTGGATAATGGAAGGGTTTAAAAGTCCGGAGCGCCGATTAGTCAAGCTGTTTCAAAAAAGTCGCTCGTCTGTGGAAAAAAAGAGCCACAGAAAAACAAAAAAAAATGCGAGGAATGGAAATTAAGATTAGAGATTTAAGTATAAGTCGAGACTTGTGGAAAGCGAAAGCAGTGGAAGCGCAACGACAGAAAGAGCAGTTGCAACAAGAACTAGAAGACTTAAAAAAAAAACTGAACCTGACAAGTCAAAAGAACTAAAAAAGAAAAATGCTCATCTACCAGAATTAAGAAATCAAGAACTAGTAGAGTTAAGACCTAAGGGACATAGTTACCTGGTGTATGTGATAGAAACGGCAATTAAATTCTTAGTAATCGGCTTAAATAGCCTCAGAGGAATTGAAAAAAACTTTGAAATATTGACAATACACTGGAGATGTTCAACACCTAATTTTAATACGATAAGACAATGGTCATTACGTTTAGGATTATACGAGTTGAATCGCCAGAAAGAGTATCGAGAAGATTGGATATTTATCTTAGATATGACGCTCGAGTTAGGAGCAGCTAAATGTTTAGTTATCCTGGGTATATCTCAAGAGAAACTAACCCGAATTATTCAAAAAGAAGTCAGAAGTTTACAACATGAAGATGTAGAAGTACTCAGCATAGAGATTATGGAGAAAACACCTGGTACTCTGATATCAGAAAAATTAAAAAAATTAGCAGAGCGGGTGGGGAATCCTGTACAAATTGTATCAGATTGGGGGAGTGATATCAAAAAAGGCATAGCCTTGTATAGACAGGATAATCCGGGAATCCTTGCTACTTATGATATCACACATAAAATGGCTAATCTCCTGAAAAAAGAGCTATTACCAGATGAAAGGTTTCAAAATTTCTTGCGGCAATGTAGCTTAACTCGTCAACAAGTTCAACAGACAAAATTATATTTTCTCATCCCTCCTAAACAAAGAAATAAGGCTCGTTATCATAACGTTGATGTTTTGATAGAATGGGCGATAAAAGTCATGAAATATGAATCACAACAGGATTTTTATTTAATTAGTACTACCTATAGTTTAGATGATGAAGCTCTATCGTTATTAAGCTCTACTTTGAGTGCAGATATTTTAACTATTCTCAAAAATATGACACCACAAGTATATGAGAACCGTAACAAGTTTACGGAAGCTCTCTTGAATCATTTAGGAAAAGAATTATGGCAAGTTCATGGGGAATTTATATGTCAGTGTTCTGATTTAGGACGGAGAAAATTTTATGCTAAGTTCGGTTGGCTCTTTGATTATCAACAAGATATTCACACTTATACTGAAATATTTACCCAGATTCGTTCTGTGCAAGTACAACTAAAAACTCAAGGATTACATTCTCAATCTTCACAAGAATGGTTGAATACTATCTCGACTTATTCTTTCACACCAAGAGGACAAA
>NZ_JACXAE010000102.1 GCF_014698965.1 Iningainema tapete BLCC-T55 | reverse complement strand
TTAAAGGTGCCGCAGGCTTTGATTGGCTCTGTAATATCTAACGAATTGTAAAGATACTATCTTTGACAACTTCGTATTATTCCTTCTAACGGTACAAGACAAGCGTTTCATATTAGTGAAAATATAGTAAATTATGAACACCATTAAACGCTTAGACACACTCAACCGCATTCGTAAGCTCAGCCGCCTGATGGATACATCCATAGGTATTCCAGGTACAAAATTTCGCATTGGAATAGATCCAATTATAGGTCTAGTTCCTGGAGCGGGTGACTTAATTAGTACAGCATTTTCCGCTTACATTATCTTTCTTGCCACTCGCTTTGGCATCCCGCCTAAAGACTTAGCGAAAATGATTTTCAACGTTGGTTTGGAAACAGTCGTTGGCACAGTACCTTTAGTAGGTGATTTGTTTGATGCTTTCTATAAATCCAACATTCGCAATTTGGCAATTTTGGAGCAACATCTGATGGCAGTTGAACCAGAACTAGAAGAAGTTGATTCAATACTACATGAAACTCAAGTTAGCCAAGTTTAAATAGTGGCTGTTTACTCAGGTAATTCCCCAAATCGTTCCCGATAACGAGCAAGCTGAGATTCAAGTTCGGCAGCACGTTGACGTTCTTGTTCCGCCTGTTTTTCTGCTTCCATTAATGCTTGTGCTAACTCATCAGGAATTAACAATTTCTGTCCATTATCTAAGCGGTAAAAGCCTATTAATTTTCCTTCTACAGCTAGACGCAGTTGCAAAGCTTCACTTTGACTGTTGGTGATTAACTCATAACTATCTCCCCGCAGTCGATATCCGCGCAACTGTTCTTCAATCCACTCGCCTTTGGGATCAAATAACCAATATTCCTGTACTTCTAATCCTTCATACAGGTTTTTCTTGGCGTTTTTATCTTCTTCCTGAGTACCTTTGGATGTGATTTCAAAAATTACTTTTGGTACTTGTTTCTCTTGCCAAATTTTGTAATTATCTCTTCCCCCTGGTTCTACGTCATAAATAACCATTACATCAGGAGCAACGCGCAACTTTGGAAAACCTTCAGCGTAATACAAGAATTGATCGGCAAGAACTGTGGCTTGGCGACCTAGTAAGTATTGTCTCAGGACTTCTAGGGTAGTTAAAATCACATAAAGATGGTCGTAGGTTTCAGCCAAAGGTTCTCCATCGCTACTGGGGTAAAAGATTTCTGGTTTGGGCGGGGTAGGGACAACGGCAGTCATAGTTGGAGCCACCTCAGTACCTTAGTTGAATGTATACATTATATGGCAATAACGAGTAAGGTGGGATTAGAGCATAGCAACACGTTGTTGGCGTTCAGCTTTGACTATCTCAACTAACTTATTAGTTACTCTGGTTATGCGAAATCAAAAATATTTACATTAGGGATATTTTTTAGTTGAGAGTCAGATGTAACTAAGGTAGCATTGTATTTAACTGCTGTAGCCACAATAATCGCATCGGGTAGTTTGAGGCGATGCTGTTGACGCAACTGAATAATTAAATCAATCGTAACTTTTCACTTCCCCCTAAAAACAAGAGTCAAGAAACAGCAGGAATAGAAGGTGGAGAAAAGCCCTTACGA
>NZ_JACXAE010000101.1:71228-76182 GCF_014698965.1 Iningainema tapete BLCC-T55 | reverse complement strand
TTGCACTTAACAAGACGTATAAGGTTTACAATCCGCACAGTGTTACCTTTTTCTACTTTGTCAGCAAGCCCTAATTAGCCGATGATGCACCGACCCAAAACTTAGGATTTTCGAGATACGGATCCATTCGGTGGAAAAGGTGAGGGCATAACAAAACCTCATGTACTCACAGATATGTTGATTTTAGCGTTTGATGCTTTGAGTTAAGAAACTTGGGGCATGACTTGTAAAATTTAATTTTTGAATGTGGGCGAAGAGCAAGCAAAGGATGAACAGTGCAGCGGATATTGTGTACCTAGTAAATTTATGCGATACTTTCAAAAATACAAAGAATGCTTAAAACAAACCAATAAATCCGTAAGATAATCAACACAGGAGGAGTCGATGCTTTATCAGCCTCATGACCGTCATCGTTTTCTTCAAAAGACCGCCCTGTTCTCTACTGGTTTAGTCACCTCTGTAATTTCTCCTCGTTTTGCGAGTGCTGGTTCTGGAAAACATGGAATGTCTCGATATGATTTATGATTATATTGTGATTGGTGCAGGCTCAGCAGGCTGTGTAGTTGCCAACCGTCTCACAGAAGACCCTCAAACAACTGTGTTGTTGCTGGAAGCAGGCGATCGAGATACGAAACCAGAGATTCAAATCCCACGCGAAGCTAGGAATTTACCAGGCTCCGAGGTAGATTGGAAATATTTCTCGGAACCCGAACCGTACCTTAATGATCGCAAGATCTTTTGTTCCCGTGGTAAAGTCTTGGGGGGCAGCAGTTCGATTAATTACATGGTATATATGCGGGGCAATCATCACGACTTTGACCACTGGCAGGAATTGGGTAACCCCGCTTGGTCGTACCAAGATGTCTTGCCCTATTTCAAGAAATCCGAGCATCAGCAACGTGGTGCTTCGGAATATCACAGTGTGGATGGGGAGTTGAGCGTCACTGATATCGTGTCTCCTGCTGCGGTTACGAGAGCGTTTGTAGAAGCAGCGGTGGCAATGGGACACAAGTACAATCCTGATTTTAATGCAGAGCAGCAGGAAGGGGTAGGACCGCTTCAGTTTACAATCAACAAAGATGGTAAGCGGCACAGTGCAGCAGCAGCATTTCTCACGCCGATTCTGGATCGTCCGAACTTAACAGTGCAAACAGGTGCGTTGGTGACTCGATTGTTGTTTGAGGAGACTCGCACTATCGGGGTGGAATACCTGCACTCTGGAATGTTACACCAGGTTAGAGTCAGTCGGGAAGTGATTTTAAGTGCAGGCGCGTTCGATTCGCCCAAGCTGCTAATGCTCTCTGGCATTGGGGATACAAAACATTTGCAAGCAATGGGGATTTCAGTCGTCGTCGATCTGCCGGGTGTGGGTCAAAACCTGCAAGACCACGTTGGTCTTCCCGTGACCTACCAGGGAACTCAGGAGGTGCAACCTGCTGCCACTGGTAATGGTATTTCTGAAGCTGCAATGTTTATGCATAGCGAGGGAAATCTGGATGTCGCGCCAGATTTGCTGCTTTTCTTCGATGCCAGTCCTTTGTCACCTCCTGGGTATGTCCGCGTTGATTCGGGGTTCACAGGCTATGTGAGTTTGACCCATCCCCAGAACATTGGCAGTGTCGCTTTACGATCGCTTGACCCCACAGATGCCCCGATCCTGCGGATGAACTATCTGCAAAGTCAATCCGATGTGCGTCTTCTAGTGGCAGGGATTCGATTCTTTCGCGACTTGTTTCATTCAACTCCCTTTGATGAGATACGAGGTGAGGAAATTGCTCCCGGTGTCGAGGTTCAGAGCGATGAGGCACTCGTTGCTTATGTTCGGGAAGTTTGCGGGACTATGTTTCATCCTGTCGGCACTTGCAAAATGGGAACTGACCCAATGGCGGTTGTAGATTCGCAACTCCGGGTACACGGCGTGAAGGGATTGCGTGTCGTCGATGCCTCGATCATGCCAACGATCACCACGGGAAATACGAATGCGCCCACCATTATGATTGGTGAGAAAGCAGCCGATATGATTAAAACCGCAAAAGTCAGTAGACCGAAAACTTGGGAAATTTGACGAAAGAATAAGGGTTTGGTGTAAGTTTTTTTCTTTCAGTTGAGATTACGAATTACGAATTACGAATTATTCTGTCAGAAGTGGCAGTTTACCTCAGATCAGCATCTGAGGTAAACTGCGAAATGCTACTCACAGATAAGTTGATTTTAGCAGTGCATCAGTAGGTTGGACTTGCACCTATTCAGAATGCAAAGGCAGGAGAATAGTAAATTTTCCTTTATGCAGATCATGCTCTATTTGTGAAGTGCATAAGTATTACTGATTGGGGGTACTCAGGGGTATTGCATTTATGGCAGAAATTAAACGTAGTCTGGCAGTAGTTGTTGGTATTAATCAGTACATCAATGGCGTCCCAGCACTAAAAACCGCTGTTAATGATGCCACTAAACTTGCTCACATCCTAGAAACTAAGTACCAGTATCAAGTCCTTCTTTTATTAGATACTGGAGCTACTTACGCAAAACTATGTCATCTATTCACTACCTTGGAAAAGCAAAGGTTTCTCCTAGCAGATGGTAGTACTATCCAACTTCAACCAGATGACCGTATCCTTTTTTACTTTGCCGGACATGGCATTGCCTTAGATGCGTTAGATAATAGTGATGGTCCTGCTGGTTATTTAGTTCCCCAAGATGCGCGACTGGGTGATAGTGCTAGCTTGCTACCCATGAAGCAACTGCATGATACTCTGCTTAAGTTACCATGCCGTCATTTATTAGTTATCCTCGACTGCTGCTTTGCTGGGGCGTTTCGTTGGGCAGGCTCGCGCGAAGCAGTACGACGCTCAAAAATGTATCGCGAACGCTATGAACGCTTCATTTCTGGTTGTGCGCAACAGGTGATTACTTCTGCTGCAGATGACGAAAAAGCTGCCGATTGTCTGTATCAATTTGGACAGCGCAGAGAGCATGATGGACACTCTCCCTTTGCGGAGTTGCTATTTGCTGCACTAGAGGGTAAAGCAGATTTAAGCAAAGATAGTATAATTACAGCAACTGAGATGTATGTGTATTTACATAGCGAGTTACTGAATATAAATGCTAGACAAACCCCAGGATTTTGTCAACTCAAACGCCATGATAAAGGCGAGTACATCTTTGCTGTTCCTGAATTTAACCCTAATAACTTAAAACCAGCACCCGTACTAGATGAAAGTAAAAACCCTTATCGCGGCTTAGAATCGTTTGAACTTGAACATAGCAAACTGTTTTTTGGTCGGACAAACTTAATAGTCAAGCTGCAAGCATTTGTGGCTAGTCATAAGTTTACAGTTGTGTTGGGTGCTTCTGGTTCGGGCAAATCCAGCTTAGTGAAAGCGGGATTAATTCCACAGTTGAACCGGGACGATCAACAGTGGCGCATCCTCGCTCCCGTTCGTCCGGGTGAGTCTCCGTTTATTGCTTTAAATAATACCCTACTCAAAGATAACTTACCAGTTTTTGCTTACCCAAGGAAGGCTTTTGAGCAAGAGTTGCAGACACTAGCTCAAGCAGTTAAAGCTTGGAGTGAAGCTCATCCTCATACCAAACTATTGCTAGTGATTGATCAATTTGAAGAATTAGTCACTCTGTGCCGGGATGACGATGAGCGGAACAAGTTTTTGAGTGGATTGAACAGGGCAATATCTGCTTTTCCAGAGCATTTACGAATTGTGGTGACGCTACGTTCCGACTTTGAACCGCAATTTCAAGATTCTCCTCTAAAAGCTTATTGGACTGCGGCGCGATTTATTGTCCCAGCGATGACACGAGAGGAATTGCGATCGGCAATTGTCGAACCAGCAACTGCACGAGTAATGTATTTTGAACCACCGACTCTAGTAGAAAAAATAATTGATGAAGTGGCACAAATGCCGGGTGCCTTGCCTTTACTTTCTTTCACCTTGAGTGAACTGTATCTGAAATACATCAAGAGTGCTAGAGAGGGTACAAGAAATAATCGAGCAATTACCCAAGAAGATTATGAGGAATTAGGAGGAGTAACGCGCAGTATCGCCCAAAGAGCGGATTGTGAGTATGAGCAGTTAGAAAAACTTGATTCAGCCTATGCTCAAACCATCAAGCACGTCATGCTGCGAATGGTAGCAGTGGGTAGTGGTGAGTTGGCTCGTAGAAGGGTATTTCTACCTGAACTAGAATATCCAGAGCCAGAAAATCAGCGGGTGAAGTTGGTAATTGAGCGTTTTTCCGCCGCTCGATTATTGGTGTCTGGAAAAGATACCGAAAACAATCTTTATATAGAGCCTGCCCATGATGCCTTAGTGCGGGGATGGCAAAAGCTACTTTTTTGGAAAAAACAGGAGGAGGAAAGTTTAATCCTGCAACGAAGTTTGACACCAGCTGCTAGAGATTGGAAAAACTTGCAACAAGTAAAATTTCTGTGGCACACTAATCCCCACCTTGATGTATTGAAACAGATACATAATTCTAGTGGCAATTGGTTTAATAAACTAGAAGCTGAGTTTGTGCAGCGCAGCATACAGCGCCAAAGGAACAACCGCTGCTGGACAATTAGCATTGTTGCTGGTGCATTTGTACTCGTGCTGGGATTTGCTTTTATTCAGTGGAGTCAAAAGCAAGAGGCTCTGAGTATAAGTTTAGCTACATCTTCAGAACAACTCTTTGTCTCAGATCAACAGTTGGAGGCATTGATCCATGCTTTAAAAGCAGAGAAACTACTCAAAGGATTGGTTTGGGCAGAGGCACAGACGAAGAATCGGGTTTTGACTGCACTACAGCAGGTAGTTTACCAATTGAAAGAGCGCAACAGCTGGCAAGCAAATAGCGGCTGGATCTACAGCGTCAGTTTCAGTCCCGATGGCAAAACTCTAGCCTCCGCTAGTGTTGACAAAACCATCAAATTATGGAGCAGTGAAGGACAGGTACTCAG
>NZ_JACXAE010000101.1:0-71130 GCF_014698965.1 Iningainema tapete BLCC-T55 | reverse complement strand
AGAACACTCAAAGGACATAGCGACGCGGTCAATAGCGTCAGTTTCAGCCCCGATGGCAAAATTCTCGCCTCCGCTAGTGTTGACAAAACCATCAAATTATGGAGCAGTGAAGGACAGGTACTCAGAACACTCAAAGGACATAGCGACGCGGTCAATAGCGTCAGTTTCAGCCCCGATGGCAAAATTCTCGCCTCCGCTAGTAATGACAAAACCATCAAACTCTGGAAGTTTAATGGTAAGGAACCTAGAACGCTCACTGGGCATAATGACTATGTCAAAAGTGTCAGCTTCAGCCCAGACGGCAAGACTCTAGCTTCCGCTGGCGATGACAAAACAATCCTACTTTGGAGTAGTGACGGCAAAAAACTCAAGACTCTTACAGGGCATAGCGATGTTGTCAATAGCACGAGCTTTAGCCCCGACGGCAAAACATTAGCTTCAACAAGTACTGACCACACCATCAAACTCTGGAGCAGTGATGGAGAAGAACTCGTCACGCTCAAAGGGCATAGCGATGTTGTCAATAGCACGAGCTTCAGCCCCGACGGCAAAACATTAGCTTCGGCTAGTGGCGACGACACCATTAAACTCTGGAACTTAGATGACAAAAAACTTATAGCACTCAAGGGGCATAGTGGTGGTGTCAAAAGCATCAGCTTTAGCCCCGATGGCAAAACATTAGCTTCGGCTAGTGCTGACAAAACCATAAAACTCTGGAGCAGTGAAGGCAAGGAACTGACAAAGCTCGAAGGTCATTGGGATCAGGTCAAAAGCGTCAGCTTCAGCCCCGACAGCAAAACGCTTGCTTCGGCTGATGGTGACGGTATCATTAAACTCTGGAGCTTTAATGGCAAGGAACCCATGACGCTTAAAGGGCGTAGTGAGTGGATTAATAGCATTAGCTTCAGTCCTGATGGCAAGATTCTCGCTTCCGCTAATGGTAACAACACCATTCAACTCTGGAGCCGTCAAGGCAAGGAATTCAGGACGCTCACTGGACATGATAGTGAGGTTAGGAGTGTCAGCTTCAGCCCTGACGGCAAGATGCTGGCTTCAGCTAGTGCTGATGGTATCATCAAATTCTGGAACTTTAATGGCAAGGAACTCAACACGTTCACAGGGCATATTGATACGGTCAATAGCGTTAGTTTCAGCCCCGACGGCAAGATGCTGGCTTCGGCTAGTGATGACAAGAACATCAAACTCTGGAGCCGCGAAGGTAAGGAACTCAAAACGCTCACAGGACATACTAATAAAGTTAATAGCGTCAGTTTCAGCCCTGACGGCAAGATGCTGGCTTCAGCTAGTGCAGACAAGAGTATCAAACTCTGGAGCCGTGAAGGTAAGGAACTCACCACGCTCAAAGGACACAGCGCTGGTGTCAATAGCACGAGCTTTAGCCCCATTGGCAAGATGCTGGCTTCAGCAAGTGACGATCGCACCGTATACCTATGGAACTTGGAGCTATTGAACCGAGATGTTTTATGGCGGCGCGGGTGTAATTGGGTGCATGATTATTTGAAAACCAATCCCCCCAATGTCAGCAAGGAAGATCGTCATCTATGCAACTTTTCAAAGGAACGCTATTCTTTAACAAAATATTAGTAGCATTCACCACAACCTCCGCCGCTCCAGTGAAAAACTTGCGGTCAATCGTAGCTGGTAAATCACTGGGTTGGTGATAGTGAGAAGTACGTAGATTTGCGGTATCTGTTACTAGTACTGCTCCTACTCCTTGATACCAAAATGGAGCATGATCGCTGCGTAACACATCGGGTGTCAGCAAGCCTTTGAGGGGAACGGGTAGCTTCAGTATAGTCGGTGTTGATCCCCCCATGCCCCCCTTAAAAAGGGGGGTTTTCGATCCCTCATTGTTTGCCAAAATTCGGGGGGTTTTCGATCCCTCATTGTTTGCCAAAATTCGGGGGGTTTTCGATCCCCGCGTGCCCCCCGAATCTCGGGGGGTTGGGGGGTTCTCAAACGCATTCAGTAGTGGTAAGTGTTCGGCATCACCAATGACTGCCAAAAAATCTCCCTTGTCGCTTGGTGGTGTGACGGGCAAACCTACTGGATATTTTTGACACCCGGTATCGTAACAAGCGTAACCTACCATGTCCATGACAATCACACCCTGTAGGTTTTCCAAGTGGGTGCTATCTTTGACAAAAGCCTTACTACCCAAAAGTCCTGCTTCTTCTTTGTCGAAAAATGCTAATTGTAATGTCCTGGGTGTAGGACGAGAGCCAAGCAATCGCGCCATTTCCAGCATGACAGCAACTCCACTAGCGTTGTCATCTGCCCCAGGAGAGATATATACAGTGTCGTAATGCGCTCCGATCAGAATTGCTCCGGCTTTTTGATCGGTTCCTTTTCGTTCGGCAAAAATATTCACACCATCACTAAATTTTTCCAACTTGGGCTGCCAACCTAGTCTTTTCAATTCGGTGGTGATGTACTTGCGGGTACGCGATCGCTCGGCTGGCGTATATCGTGTAAAATTCAATCTTTGAACATGGGCAAATAGCTTGTCAGCAGACACCTGTAACAACGGATATGGAGATGGATAATTCTGAGCTTTTTGAATTGGTTGAGGTTGACTGACTCTAATCGTGTCAATAATCAGTGGCTGCTCATTTGTTGGTGGAAAAAGCTTGCTACCACCCACTACTATTAATGTCATTAGCACAAACAGCGCCAACCAAATCCATTTTTTCATGTCATCTAATTAATTGTGCGATCGCCAAGTTTGACGCCGTGTCTTTTGACAGAAACGTAAACTTCGCGTAAAGTTCCGGTTGAAACAAACATGCCTTGATTTTTTTGTTTAGTCTCCATCCTAATCGTAGAGACGTTCCGCCGGAACGTCTCTACACATATGATACACACGAACTATGATTGACTTGCTGCTGGCGATCGCTTTGGGGTTTTTAGGAAGTTTTGGACATTGTTTGGGAATGTGTAGTCCTTTGGCAGTGGGATTTTCCTTATCAAAACACGAAAGTCATAACTGGAGAAAGCAATTATATTTTCATCTCCTACTTAACCTGGGGCGATTACTCAGCTATGCCTTAGTTGGGGCTGCCATTGGGGCGCTGGGATCGGTGTTACTAAAAAGTGGACAATTAGCGGGAGTTGGTAGCGAGTTACGCCGTTGGATCGCAATCATCACTGGTGTAATGCTAATTTGGTTTGGGTTAGGACAAATAAAACCAGGTTTTTTGCCGCATATTCCAGTTTTACATCCTTTCTTAGGAAGTAATTTACATGCTCGCCTGAATGCCGGAATGGTAAAGCTTTCGTTACAAACAAAATGGTGGACTCCAGCCCTGTTAGGTATGACTTGGGGTTTAATGCCTTGTGGGTTCTTGTATGCTGCCCAAATTAAAGCCGCAGAAACTGGCAATATATGGATAGGAGCTGCAACAATGCTAGCTTTTGGGATAGGAACACTACCCACCATGATTGGTGTAGGCTTTTCCACTTCCTTGGTAAGTAAAGACAAGCGCAGCCAGTTGTTTCGCTTGGGCGGTTGGGTAACACTCACCATGGGTTTGTTAACTTTGCTGCGCACCGGTGACATCATGGTAGATTACACCGGACACGCTGCATTATTTTGTTTAATCCTAGCGCTCATTGCTCGTCCCATAAGTGGTTTATGGATAGCACCACTGCGTTATCGTCGTGTATTGGGAGTAGGGGCGTTCGTTTTATCTGTGATACATACGGCACACATGATGGAACATTCTCTACAGTGGAATTTTGCTGCCTTCTTTTTCTTACCGCAAGAGTATCAATTTGGTATGGCTGCTGGTGCAGTCGCGTTATTGTTAATGACTCCCGCTGCCCTTACCAGTTTTGACTCGTTGCAGAAGTCTCTGGGCAAGCATTGGCGGCTAATTCACTTGTTAAGTTTACCAGCTTTACTCTTAGCAACAATTCATGCAGTAGCGATCGGTTCTCATTATCTGGGTTCGCAAACGAACTGGGGAAACAAATTAGCAGTTGTGTTACTGGTAATTGTCACACTGGGTGTATTGCTGGTGCGTTTTCGCTTTGTTTGGTCAATTTTATTATTAGAAAAATATTATGTCCCGCCAACTAAATCACGCTAATAACGTATGTTTACTGCTATTAATAGCGATATTAATAACAAATATTTCTACAGTGTCTGCTCATAAGGTCACAATAGCAACAGATGTTGGTGCAACTCTTCATATCGAACCGAATGATAATCCCCGTGCTGGAGAGCCAGCCCAAGCTTGGTTTGCTCTCACTCGTAAAGGTGGTAAGGTTATTCCCTTGGCAGAGTGTAAGTGTGAACTAAGTGTATACAAAGAACCGCATAAACAAGGAGCGCCGCCGTTACTCGTGCCTTCCTTAAAACCAATGACAGCAGAGCGATATCAAAATATTCCTGGTGCAGAAGTAACTTTTCCTCAACCAGGCGCTTATCAATTAAAGTTAAGTGGCAAACCAGTAACTCAGGGCAGTTTCCAACCATTTGAATTAAAGTTTGCTGTTACTGTGGCGGCGGGAGTGCCAGTTTCCTCTTCCAGCTCTAAGAACAAAGTAGAAACTATCGAAAAAAAGGCACTACACCCTGAAAAATCGTCTTTATTTTGGAACATTACAGCTTTGGCTTCAGCATTTACTCTTATGGGTATCTCTTTGTTCGTTTTACAACGACTGAAGAGGGAATAGCTAATAGCTAATGGTTAATTGTTAATAGTAAAGAAAAATTAACAATTAGCAATTAACAATTAACAATTCTCAAGTTACTTATGCCGTTTCTGATGCCACTGCCATGCATGAGTAATAATTTCCTCAAGCGAAGAGTACTGGGGGTTCCAACCTAATATTTTTCTGGCTTTATCGCTACTGCCAATTAAAACTGGTGGATCGCCTGCACGGCGATCGCCTATCTTCACTGCAATCTCTTTACCAGTGACTAATTTGGCTGTTTCAATGACTTCTTTCACCGAGAAGCCGTTGCCATTACCTAAATTAAATACATTGCTGTCGCCATCTTTTAAGAGATATTCCAATCCCAAGACGTGTGCCTGTGCTAAGTCATTAACGTGAATGTAATCACGAATACAAGTACCATCGGGTGTGGGATAGTCAGTGCCGAAAACTGAAATAGATTCGCGCTTGCCCAAGGCAGTAAATAACGTGAGCGGAATTAGATGGGTTTCCGGGTTATGATCTTCCCCCAGTTTGCCCTCAGGATCGCATCCGGCGGCATTAAAGTAGCGGAAGCTGACTGATTTGAAATCGTATCCAATATCAAAGTCAGAAAGAATCCGCTCAACCATGAGCTTAGTTGCACCATAGGGGTTGATTGGATTTTGGGGATGATCTTCAGGAATAGGTAAGACTTGTGGCACTCCATATGTTGCACAAGTTGAAGAAAATACAAATTTCTTCACAGAAGCAGCCAACATGGCTTCTAATAAGGTAAGAGTGCCGACAACATTGTTACGGTAGTATTTCGCGGGATCGGTAACTGATTCTCCCACGTAGGCATAAGCAGAAAAGTGCATAACAGCAGCAATATCGCGGGTTTTAAACAAGTTGTCTAACAAGGCGCGATCGCCAGTGTCTCCAACGATCAGTTCCACTTTTAAAACCTGCTCTACCAAGTCGCGATGCCCGTAGGCAAGATTATCGAGTACTACCACCTCATAACCTGCTGCCAAAAGGGCAAGTACTGTATGAGAGCCGATGTATCCAGCTCCACCCGTTACTAGAATAGTGGACTTCCCAGAAGACATAATTTTCCCTTTAAATTCACAACTACTAAATTAATTTAAATTAAGAAGCAGATACTGAGCGAAGAAAATTACAAATATCTCTCCCCACTGGGGAGAAATTGCTCTAAAATCACTACGACGGTAGTCTTTGTTTGTCGGGTGTGAGGTATTGAAGTCAGGTGAGAGTGAAATTACAATTTGGCAATATAACTACACAGCCCATAACCTATAGGCTGACCGCATTCAATGGATTTAGGAGTTAATCTATGTTTGTACTGCTAAGCCGGGTATTACTGTGGCTGCTTCTCGGCACGATCATATTTTCTTTGTTCCAGAGATTTTATCCCTCAGGAACTTTTGTTGGACGATTAATTCTGGTGATTTTTCTGCTCATCGTCCTCCTTTCATTTGTTAACCCTAATGAACCAGCCGTAGCTTCTCTATGGAGGGTCATTTCTTTTCCGCTTAGACCATTGGGAGCATCAATATTGCTGATGATTCTAGGGGCACAGCGAATTAAAGGTGGGGGGGGAATGGACGCCCCAGGAGGGTACTTAATCGGTTGGGCGCTGACTATTTTACTTTTAGCAAGTACACCAGCTGTGGCTTACTTCTTGGTTCGTTCACCTGTAGCAGCTAGTTTACCGACAACAGGGACACTGGTGGCATTCAATCAAGATGCCAGCATGAGTTTGTCAGATTTAGTAGGTGATAGTATTATGCCTACTAAAGTAGCCCCCTACCTTTTACAAACTCCAGGCGACATTACCAGAAGAGGATTGCGGTTAGAAGATTTTGTTCCCAATGCTCAAACTTTGGCATTAACAACGGCAGTTTGGGACAGTTATCTTAACCAAGTTTACGGTTTCATCCGTCCTCGTTAGTAATTAGGCAAAAGTAAAAAAGGCAGAGGGTAACAGGTTTACCTTCTGCCTTACTTTTGATAAAACTGCTACACTTGAGCTAACGCAGCATAAAAAATTTTCACCCACTGCATTAATGACATCACAATCAAGACGGCTTGCTAAACTCGTTGCATACCTAAAACCCCATTGGCGAGAAGCAACACTTGGGATCATTGCCTTGTTGATTGTTAACGGGTTAGGTGTCTACATCCCCCAGTTGATTGGCAATAGCATTAATCAGCTCTTGGCAACCTTCATCTGGGATCAAGTTATACATTCTGCAGTGCTAATTACTTTGCTGAGTACATCAATGTGGTTAATCCGCATGGCCTCGCGCTTGTGGCTATTTGGTGTGGGGCGGCAGGTAGAATTTGACCTGAAACAAAAGATTTTTGAGCATTTACTCCATTTGGAGCCGTCCTATTTTGCCACCAACACTATTGGTGATTTGATTAGTCGGGCTACTAGTGATGTAGACAACATTCGCAGGTTGTTAGGTTTCGCTGTACTCAGTTTGGCAAATACGATATTTGCCTATGCTCTAACTTTGCCAGTCATGCTAGCTATTAGTGTAGACCTAACATTGGCAGCTCTTGGCGTATATCCATTGATGTTCTTGTTGGTGCATTTATTTAGCGATCATCTCCGCATACAACAGTTAGCAGTGCAAGAAAATCTTTCGGAAATCAGTGAACTGATTCAAGAGGACATTAGTGGAATTTCTCTAATTAAAATTTATGCTCAAGAGAAAAACGAGCGTCATGCTTTTGCAGAAAAAAATCAGCACCTATTATCTGCTAACTTGAAACTAGCAAAGACTAGAAATACTCTGTTTCCACTAATTACTGGGTTAGCTTCAGTTAGTTCTTTAGTATTAATTTGGCTGGGGGCTAGCCGGATTGAGAATGGAAATCTTGCTGTTGGCGATTTTGTCAAATTACTGATTTATGTTCAAAATTTGGTTTTTCCTACCGCTTTATTAGGATTTACAATTACTACTTACCAGCGCGGTGAAGTTAGTGTCGATCGCATTGAGTCGATACTCACTGTTACTCCCAAAATCAAAGATACAGTAGACCAGCACTCAATGCCACAAGATGTTGTCAAAGGGGAACTGAAAGCAAAAAACTTGACTTTCACTTACCCTGGAACCGCCTCACCAGCTTTAGTTAACGTTAACTTTACCATTGCGGCGGGAGAAACTGTGGCAATTGTGGGGGCAATTGGTTCAGGGAAGTCAACCCTGGCAAATGCTTTGCCTCGATTGTTAGATATTGAGCCAGGGCAGTTATTTTTGGATGGGGTAGATATTACTAAAATTAATTTAGCCGATTTACGTAGTGCGATCGCCTACGTTCCTCAAGACAGCTTTCTCTTTAGTACCACTATCAAAAATAACATTCGCTACGGAGATCCTGTTAGCGATCAACAACAAGTAGAATCTGCTGCTAAACTAGCACAGATTGATTCAGAAATTATCAATTTTCCCCAAAAATATCAAACCATCGTCGGTGAACGTGGTATTACCCTTTCTGGTGGACAACGACAACGTACTGCCTTAGCTAGGGCAATGTTAGTCAATGCTCCTGTATTAATTTTGGACGATGCTCTTTCCAGTGTTGATAATCAAACCGCTACAAATATTCTCAAAAATTTCAACCGTGATGTAAAACGTAAAACTGTGGTTTTCATCACTCACCAACTTTCAGCAGCGGCAACGGCAGACCGAATTTTTGTGATGGATAAAGGTGAAATTGTGCAAATAGGTACTCATACAGAATTGGTAAAACAGTCAGGGCTGTACAGAACCTTGTGGACTCAGCACCAAGTAGAAGAATTATTGCATTAAGTTTTTTGTTCGTATTTCGATACAAATATACAGGTAGGAGCGAACGCCAGGAGCGCTCCTACAATGCGTTGTTTTTTACTAAAAAGCTCCTACTCGCCCAATAATGACAACAACAGTTTTTACAATTACTAACAAATCATACAAAGGATGCCAATTTTTTTGATACTTTAGATCCAAATCAACGATTTGTTCAAAATCTTTAATCTTAGAACGACCGTTAACTTGCCACTCACCAGTTAATCCTGGTTTGACATTGAGACGTTGCCAGTGACGCTGATCGTAAAGTCTGATTTCATCAGCAGTTGGTGGACGAGTCCCTACTAAACTCATCTCGCCGACAAGAACGTTCCAAAACTGTGGTAGTTCATCTAAACTTGTACTTCTTAAAAAGCGCCCTACTCTTGTAACTCGAAAATCGTTTTTACTTTTAAATACTAATCCGTTAGCTTCATTTTTGACTAAACTCTTTAATTTTTCCGCATCAACTACCATTGAGCGGAATTTCCGGAGGCGGAAAGAGCGTCCCCGCAGTCCATATCGTTCTTGTGTGAAAAAAATTGGACCCTGGCTATCGATTTTAATCGCAATTGCAATTGGCACAAACACAATTGCTAGTATGAATAGCCCTACCAAACTACCCACAATATCTAAACAACGTTTAAATTTAGAGTTTACAGAAGGGTGGTGGGTAAATTGTGATTCCCAAGATTCTGAAGTTGCACCTTCAACAACTGTTGTCAATTGTACTTGATACATTGTCAAGCCGAATAAGTTAGTTAAAGACGTATAATTACGTAACTTTATTTTGAATATAGACTTAAGTTTTGATGAATTTGATCCTGATTCACAGTATTTTCACTGAATCTTCATGAATAAGATGATGATAAGGACTTTTTATAAATTTGGAGTAAAGTAAAATCAATATATCCTCCGGCGGATGAAAAATATTTTTATTACTGATATTTGCATATGTTTATGTTAGAATTTGCTACCAATTGTTGTTAATACTGAACAATTCCAGTAATATCTGAAGAAGGCAAATATCAAGCAAAGTACATTACACAAAAGATGTATGTAGGAATTACGTTAATGCTCGATTGCGGCATAATCAGATTTCCAACTTATGAAAAAGTCACGAATCTTAAGAAGTGTAATTCAGTACATACACTGAGTGTGATTGAGACAATAGCAAATAGCATGATATTGGCAGTAATTTTTAGACACTGCTACTGGTATTAGTTAATTTCAGAATTAGCAGTAAATTTACTTTAATGCTATCTCATAATTGTGGTGCTAAATATATGATAGTAACAGCAGGAGTGGAAGTTAAAATCGGTCGCTTGGAATCGATTGTTGAGCAAATTGGGGAAGCAGTACTTGCTACCACTGAAACAATTGAAAGTCTGGCGGTAAGAGTGGATACTCTGAGTGTGCAAGTGGAAGAACAAGGAAAGCAAGTACAGCAACAGGGCTATCAAATATTGGCACTTTGTGATGCTGTACAGACTCTAGCTGATACCCAAGAACATTCTTTACAACGACTTAATCAATTGACACAAAATTTAGACCGTTTGATGAAACTAATTGAAGGGTCAAATGATTAACATTTAATTGTTAATAAAGTTACAGCAATTCTGCCAGAAAAACATACATCAACATCACTGCCTGGTGTGCGATCGCGTTGAGAATATTTTCCGTCGTAGTAAAAGTTATCACCCTCAATTCGATAGTTAATAGGTAATGGTTTAGTACAGGGTTGGCAAAACACAACTTCTGGATCTGGTTCTCCTGGTAGCAGATGCGGTAAATTTATATTCCAGAAAGTTCCTGTTTCTAAGGGACGGTGGAGTAAATCAGCTAAGATATTTGCTGTCCATCGCGCTGCTACATCCCAATCAACATTTAGCTTGCCTTTTTTGTAGTGAGAAACTGCAATTGCGGGAATGCCGTGAATTGCTGCCTCTCGCACAGCAGCTACAGTACCGGAAATATAAGCATCAACGCCCAAATTGCCTCCAGCGTTGATCCCCGATAACACAAACTTGACATTTGGGCAAATTTGTGCTATGGCAATCCGCACACAATCGACAGGAGTGCCGGCGATCGCATACTCATGCTCAGAGCGACGGTGGACATGAATTGCACGAGTGGTAGTAACTTGATGTCCACAACCAGATAAATGATCGCGAGGCGCGGCGATAATTACTTCTTTACCATTTACAGCTTGAAGCAACGCCCTTATTCCTGGAGCGTCTATTCCATCATCGTTGGTGAGAATGATCATAATATTTTAGATTGGACATACAATAACATTAAAGTGCATCAAAGGGATGCTAGCTAAGTTAGCAGCAGCCCCAGAAGAAAGCCGACCTAATTCGTACAACTTCATTGCTGCCGCTAAAAGTACTTCACTACTCAAATTCTCTGGTATAATGTGCAGCGCCTGAATAGTTTATTCTGATACGGTTAGAGTTATTTCGTACATTTGGTATTTATTTCCTATACTTCTAAAAGTATCAGTATTCAGATAACGCAAAATGTAAATTTGATTCGGCAAGAAATTGATTACCTAATTGGCTTGAGACTATGGCGTTTCTCCATAAAATTTTAGAAAATGTAACTTAGTCTCCAGAACGCAATTAGCTTTGAAGCCATTCCACTGCTCTTATGACACACTCGGAAACCTCTGTGACAACACTTGACTTTAAGACTCTTTTTGAGTCAGCACCGGGCTTGTATCTCGTGTTGACACCGGATGGAAAAATCGTAGCGGTGAGTGATGCTTACTTGCACGCCACTATGACGAAACGAGAGGAGATTCTGGGGCGTGAGCTGTTTGATGTCTTGCCTGAAAATTTTGACGAGCAGACTGTGACAAAAGTAAATAATTTGCGTGCTTCACTCAATAGTGTGCGACAAAATCGAGTTCCCCATAAAATGGGGATACACAAGTACGACATCAGCCGCTCAGAATTTACAACAGACGGAGCTGAACAACGGTATTGGAGTCAGGTTAATTCACCAGTCTTTGGTGCAAATAATGAGATTACTCATATCATCCATAGTATTGAGGATGTGACGGAATTTGTTCTGGAGATGGCTCGTGAGCGTCAAGAGTCGGCACGACATGTAGAAGCCGAGCAAGCACTCAAGCGCATTACTGACAAAGTTCGCGATAGTCTTGATGAAAGCCAAATTTTGCAAACTGCCTTGCAGGAGTTAGCTCTTGTGCTGGATGTGAACTGTTGTAATACGGCTTTGTACAATCTGGAGGAAGGTATTTCTACTATTTACTATGAGTACGCCACTGTAAACCCAGGAGCGCAGGCTCGTGTCATGCAGATAGCCAACTTTCCAGAAGTTTACCAGCAAATCCTTAACGGTCAGTATTGTCAATTTTGCTCGATTTTTCCTAACCCGATTCGGGGTAGGGTAACACTACTCGCCTGTCCGATTTTAGACGATCAAGGAGTACTAGGAGATCTTTGGCTCATCACTCAGCACGACTATGCCTTCACTGACTTGGAGATTCGATTGGTGCAGCAAGTAGCAAATCAATGCGCCATCGCTCTGCGTCAAGCGCGGCTCTACCAAGCCGCGAAAGCGCAAGTTGAGGAGCTACAAAAACTCAGTCGCCTTAAAGATGATTTCTTGAGTACAGTTTCCCATGAACTGCGGACTCCCATGTCCAATATCAAAATGGCGATCCAAATGCTGAAAATTTCTACTACTAGTGAACGTAGTCAGATCTATTTAGATATCTTACAAAATGAGTGTGGGCGTGAAATTCAGTTGATTAACGATTTGTTAGACTTACAACGGCTAGAAACTGCATCTTATCCCAACTTGGTTGTCGAAGCTATAAACCTACAAGATTGGTTACCAACAATCGTTGAGTCTTTTGTTATTCGTACTCAGCAACGCCAGCAAACTCTACAAATAAATTTACCTCCTCACCTGCCAACACTAATTTCAGATCGAGCTAACCTGGAGCGAATTATTACCGAACTCTTGAACAATGCCTGCAAATACACTCCTGCGGATGGTGAAATTATTCTGAGCGTTTGCGGTAAATCTGATTTGGTAACAACTGTTTTTACGATCAGTAATTCAGTAGAAATTGCAGCAGTAGAATTACCGCGAATCTTTGATAAATTTTACCGCGTCTGTGATGATGATCGATGGAAACAAGGTGGTACTGGATTAGGACTAGCTTTAGTGGAGAAGTTAGTAGAGCAACTAGAGGGAAAAATTGTTGTGGAAAGCTCTAAGGGATGGACTACCTTTACCATCGAGTTACCAACATCTTTACACTCAAGCCCCGAGCCGGTGAGAGGGTAAGGGTGGTAATTAAGTTTACAGAAATTTTATATTAAATGGGTACTGGCTGAGAATATAATATTAAACCCGTGATAAGCACCATGTCCTAATCTACTAAGGAGTATTTATATGCGCCATCCATTTGACCTGGAAATTTCTAATTTGGAAATAGTGTTAAACTTTGAAGAAATTACCGATGAACAAGCAAATAAAGTTGTAGGTGGTGAAAGTGTCTATACCACTTTAGCTGTCGGGGAAGAAGGTGGTGATGCTACCACGTTAGCTCTGGGTGAAGAAGGTGGTTATAAAACCACGTTAGCTTTGGGTGAAGAAGGTGGCGATTTTACCACAAGATCTCTACGTGAAGAAGGTGGTTGGGCAACTACTTACGCTGTTGGTGAAGAAGGTGGTGGCTTATTATACTAATTATTTATCTAGTTTCTTTGCCTAAAAAAAAGCCTCTCTCTAAGAGAGGCATCAAATAAAATTTGTAGAGACGTTTCGGCGGAACGTCTCTACAGAAATGATGCAGCAACAGCACCGGCGATCGCCGCAAACACAGCTGAGACAGCGGCTGTGGTAAACAGCCACCAAGCGGCTGATGCAGCAGCTTTTCTGGTTTCTTCTGCTTGACGTTGTGCTTGAAGTTTCACTTCTTCAAGGCGTCTTTGTGCTTCCTGCTGGATGCGTTCTGCTCGTTGCAGTACACTATTTCTTGCCCGCTCAACTTGGTCGATGATACGGTTAGCATCTTCTGGGGAAATATCCTCACGGGAACTCATGAGTGCAACTAGAGTTTCCCGGTTGAAGGAACTCAGGCGATCGCGCAGTGCATCAAATCCTGCTTGGGGATCGTCAAACAAGGAGCGCACATCCCGCTTAATGCCGTCATAATTTAGCTCTGGACGATCTAAAGAGTTGAGGTAATAGCGGATGCGAGCAAAAACACCATCTACCACATCTTGAATGCGCCGTTGAATGCCGCGCACTTGTTCCACAAATTGCTCTCGAACTGAGAATATACTATCGGCAATTCGTGCCGCTTCCTCATCCGAAAGATCTTCCCGCAGTTTGAGCAAGGCGATGACTGTAGAACGATCAAAATGAGAAAGGCGATCGCTTAAACTTTCCATTCCTACCCGTGGATCGCGCAACAATAACTGTAAGTCACGTTTGATCCCTTCTGGGTTCAATTCTTCCTTACCAGTTAAGCGCAAGTACTCTTCTAAATAAGTTTGAAAGTTTTGTACTCTTTGTTGTGTTCTAGAAGCTAAGCGACGAGGTGTGCGGACAATGTTGCGAATTTGATTTTGTACTGAGTCAATGACTTGATTGACTTGTTCTTCACTCAAGTCTTGACGTTGACTGAGCAATTTCACCAACGTATCTCTATCTACCTGAGACAAACGTCGGCGCAGCGCCAAAGCACCTTCTTTTGGATTTTCAAACAGTCGATTAAAGTCTCTTTGAATACCTTCTGGGTTGAGTTCTTGTTTGCCCGTGTTACGTAAGTAATCAGCAATTGTGGTTGTTACAGAGTCATATTGTTCCTTAGCTTTATCCGCCACAGCTTTTGGAGCTTGGCGAACATTACTCCACGAATGCTCAACATTATCAATGATATGATTAACTTGGTCTTCACTCAAGTCTCGCCGTTGACTCAGTAATTGCACCAAGGTATCTCGGTCAAAGCGCGACAACCGCGCTCTAATTGCGGCAACTCCTGCTTGGGGATCGTTGAGGAGGGTTCTTAGCTCACCACGAATAGCATCAGGATTCAGTTGCTCTTTGCCTGTATTGCGTAGATATGACTCTAAATTCAACCACAGCGTTTCTGCTTGATATTTGGCTTGATCTGCTAGTCCTTTGGCGGCGACTAAGACTTGATTGCGTTGTTCTTCTAACTCATCAAGAATGGTATCTGCTTCCTCTGGATCAATGTCATTGCGCTGTAGCAGAATCTCTCGCAACTCTTGGCGATCGAACTGAGATAAACGCAAAGACAGAGTTTCATAGTCTGCGTCTGAATCTTCTATAAGCGGTTTAAAGTTTTGCTGAATACCTTCTTTTGTCAATTCTGACTTTGGTGTAACCAGCAAATAACTTTCTACTCGGCGTTGCAAGTCTTGAACTATTTCTCTTTCTTCTTCTGCGGTGACTGCTAAAAGTACTTCTAAGCGAATAGATTCAAGTTGATCGGCAATGCGGCGAATTTCTGCTTGGGTGAGCAGACCTCGCTGTTGTAAAATATTAACAAAATCACTGCGTCCCAGTCGATCTAACTCTCGCCGCACAGTTCCCGGATCGGCTGCTGAATCGTAGATAACGTCACGAAACTCTCGATCTACTCGCTCCGGATTTAGTTGCCAAGCATAAGTGTTGAGCAGGTAATTTTCTACATCAATACGAATGGGGCTGTAGGGTTGTTGTGGTGTAGGAACTCCTAGCTTGTCGGCTTGTTCAGTTACTTTGTCTTTGGCGGTGGAAAGAGTACTAATAATTTTTTCCACATCCAAGTCTGATAAATCAGCCCGCCCTAACACTATACCAGTTAACGCCGAAATTCCCTGTTGCAGGGTGCTTTGAATTGGTCCTGGAGTTGCTGCTGCGGCTTTTTGATCGGCTTCTTTTCCAGAACGCATTTCTGCAATTACCCGATCCAGTTTGGCGTTGAGTTCATCTGTCTTAGTTTGTCCGGGTGGAAGTGTTTTCAGATAATCAACTAACTCACCTAAACGATCTTGGGCAGGTTGTTGACTGACCACTTGCTGCCATACGTTATATAATGTATCAGCGAGGCGGTTAATGTCTCTTTTGGAAAGATCTGTACGACTGCTGACTAATTCTATGAATTTTTGGCGATCAATATTGCGTAGATCTGCACTACCTGCTATGGCTTTCAGTTGTGGATCGTTAAGTAACCTTTCAAATTCACCGCGAATTTTGCCTAAGTCTAGTTCCGGGGGACGCAGCATTTCTAGGTAATCTTCAATATTATCCCGGATACTAGCAGGATCAACAGCGCTGCCTAGTTCCCGACGCACAGCCGCAGCTGCTGCTTCAGCAGTTGCTACCACTTGCTGATTCACAACTTTTGCGCCCAGCGCTGCAGTGGCTGTCCCCATAATTGCTTGAAAGCCAGAAGTGGCAGTGTTTACTACCGAACCAATTAAGGAACCAACCGTTGTTGAACTTATCAATACCAACAGCAGAAAGTACGCTCCCCAAATCACCAACCCCAAAATTGCCCCCACCCCAGGACTTAAAATTACCAGACTGAGTTTTACGGCGAGGAAACTAGCAATAGCGAGGGCGATAGTCACGGTGATTACTGTCCAAAGCCCGACTGCTGTGCCAATTTTGCGAATTGTGCCTCCAAAACTTCCTACCTCTCCATTACCCTGACTAGAATCGGAGTCAGAAGAACGCCCCAAATAGGAAATACCAAAAGCAACTGAGAGGTTTGTTAAAACCAATTGGAGGGCAAAAGCCAGGATTACACCAGAGATTAAAGCGACAAAAAAGTGTGGTCCTGAAGTCAGAACCGATGCTTGAACTGGTGTAATATTTGGTGGGTTTCCTGAGATTTGTGCCACCCAAAAGAGCGACTTGTATAGTCCCAGTGTTATGTGCGTACCTTGAAACATTCGTTTTCCTTCCTCGTAGCTGAATGCGCTGGGGATTAAAAATTACGTGATATTTAAAGATAAAGAGATTTTGTATCTTTTGCAATACCTAACTCTTTAGATCAGAATCGTGGAATTAAGGTGTTTTTAGCATCCCTCCAAAGTTTGAAACTAGCATCCAGCGTGGGATAGAAGTTTTTTTACCTACTTAAAATCTGCTGTATAGATATATAAGAATGAACACTGTATAAAGTTACAAAGTAAGCTAATTTTACCGAGGTTTTCTGAATTTTAAGAGCGAAAAATCAGGTTTTTCAGTTAGTTAATAGTTAACAACGTTACATTTATTTACAAATATTCTTTTTATCACCCTCTCTAGGTGGATTTAGTGAAGCAAAAATAGTGCGTGAGAATCGTCCAAAAGAGTTTTGTAGTATGTGCCTACAGGCAGAAAGCAGATCTGTTTTAAACAGCTAAATTAGAGTTAACACAGAGAAAAAACAGAACAGGATAAAACAATGCAGACCCGCCCTACTACCGATTTACCACCAGTAGCAAGAGAATATAACGGCATAGATCGTAACGCATTTATCTTTGGTTTCAATCCCCAAGCTGAACTTTGGAATGGTCGCTTGGCAATGATTGGCTTTTTGGCATACCTGTTGTGGGACTTGGCTGGCTTCAGCGTCCTGCGTGACGTACTACATTTAGTAGGCTAGTAATTTCTTGATTATTTTGGAGGCAAAAAAAAATGGAATCTCGTCCTTCTACCGATTTACCACCAGTAGCAAAAGAATATAACGGTATAGACCGTAACGCATTTATCTTTGGTTTCAATCCCCAAGCTGAACTTTGGAATGGTCGTTTAGCTATGATTGGTTTTTTAGCATATCTTCTGTGGGACTTGGCTGGCTTCAGCGTTCTACGCGATGTATTACATTTGATTGGTTATTAATTGTAGAGACGTTCCGGCGGAACGTCTTTACGGGTTTGTGGGTTTTGGTAAGCGCAACCAAAACCTTGAACCACCTTGAGGGCGAGGTGAATAACCGACATCTCCTCCCCAACGTTCTACAGTAATCCGACAAAAATAAAGCCCTAACCCCAATCTACCTGATTTGTCTTTTCCTTGGCAAAACTTTTGGAATAAATTACATACCATCTCTTGTGGTACGCCGGAGCCTTCATCGTCTACAGTGATCACAATGTAATCTCCATCTGGGTGTAAACCTAAAGTTACAGTAGAGTTGGTAGGGCTGTAACGTAAAGCATTTTCTACTATATTGGCGATCGCTCGCTCCAAACGCGATTTATCACCTACTACTTTCCAATCTGTAAATTCATCATTTGTAACAACAAGTTGCAACTTGATCTTATTGAGTGTAAATGACGGATTAAGAAGCTGAATCACATCTTGCGCTGAAGCCAATGCATCCGGTGCTATTTGTGGAGCGCGAGTAAAAGAGTTTAGATTCACCTCAGCAGAAAATGCATCTAATATCTCTCTAATCAACATTTCTTGCTTCAGACTTTGCTTTTTACCCGCTTCAAGATATTCTTTTCCTTTAACAGATAAGTTCTCCATTTCCAACAAAGCAAAACAGTAATTAATCCCACTTAATTGTCCTACTATATCATGTAGAATGCAGTGGATTAATACTTCATTTTTCTGGTTTTCTTTTTGTAATTGCTGATATTTTAATTGATTTTCCCTAGCTTTTTGTAGTAAATTTTGCTTTTCTTGATAAGATTGTTCAAGTAATTCTACTAATAAAATTTTCCTTTCATTTAAGCAAATTGCTGAAGCCTCAAAGTAACCTTCCTTCCCAAATAAATCAGGATGACAGCATATTCCTGATTTTAAAATAGTTGGAAAATTCGATTGCCAAAATTCCTCTGCATCAATTAAAAAATTGGACAAAAAAGGTAATTTATCTTGAGGTATGAATAGACTGCTTTGTGATGAAACCTCTATACTACAAAAGCGTTCCAGCCAATTTGGTATAGTTCCAATTATTCTAAAGGTGTTGACATTTAATCTTTCTAATACTAATATATTTAAAGCAGCAAATAAGTCAGATGTGATCGAGTCACTCATAATCGAGACAGCTATTTATTATTACTTACTATTCTACTTAAAAGACTAACATCGTTTACGTATTGTTGAACTAAGCCAATTTGCATTTCATGGGCAGATGCATCTAATAATAATACCCAATCTCCTTCCGTACTAGGGAAAATATGGACATCAGCACAAATCCCGTACTCAGTTTTCAAACAAGGTAGAAATAAGGGAGAATCATCTAAAGGTAATAAGCCTTCTAGAAAGAAAACTTGCTGTTTCACATTTTCCCCTTGCTGTAAATTTGTTACACCGTAAGCTGATAGCTTGCCACCCCAAGCTGACAAACAGCCATTTTTACTCACTAAAAGATATGCAAGAGAACGATTATCAATTATGAAGTTGAATAAATAATTGATAATGGGAGCAGGTATATCTAGCATCTACTCCTCCAATAGCTTAATCGCCAAAGTTTGAAAAATTTCCTCTACACCTATACCATTTTTAGCACTAGTTTTAACAATATTCCACTCTTTTTGCAGCAATTCATCTATTTTGACAGTTTCAATTTCCCATTCATCCTGTAAATCCCATTTATTAAGTACTAAAATGAAAGGTACTTGCCCAATAACTTCCTCTACCCTATTTTGTAATTCCAAGGCTTTTTCTAAAGTTTCACTTCTAGTTCCATCTACTACTAAGAAATATCCAGAAGAACCCCGGAGATAGGACATTCTTACTTTTTGAAAATCATCTTCACCATGAATATCCCAAACAATTAGATTTAATTCCTTGTTGTTAACATTTACTGTTTTTCTATCTATTTTTACTCCTACGGTTGTGAGATATTTTTCTGAGAAAATGCTATGAACATATCTCAACACTAAACTCGTTTTACCTGTGGCGAATGCGCCTACCATACAAACTTTTTTCTGCAACATATATTTATTTTACGGGAGTTCATCATTTGCCCCTATCAGTGATTACCTGAAAAGATACTCTACGGTTAGATTGTTTATTTTTGATATTTGCACCTATTTGCTTGGAGCCAACTCCAGTGGCAGAGATTTTGTTTGTGTTAATTCCTGATTTTGCTAAATAAGATAATATTTTATTAGCACGGGCTTGGCTAAGTATTATATTGGTTTTTTCTGTTCCAGTTGTAGTTGCATGTCCGATGATTTGAATTTGCCAATCTTTATTCAGAGATTTCGCAGTTTGCAAAAGCTTTTGTATTGTTAATATTAAATTTTGTAGTTTATTTCCTTCACTAGGTATAACATCTGTTGTCCCATCACTAAATAAAATAAATGTTTGTTCAATTTGCTGTTTATATAAATCTAATTCCCTCAGTTCTAGGGCAATTAAATTATTATCTTGATATTGAATAATTCCCGGAATAAACCGCCACAATCTTCTTGCCATTAAAATCCAATTACGTGGAGCTTTACCGCTAACCTCAAGCACACCTTGTGTATCAACTTTCATGGATACGGTTGTTGGGGGTTGAAGTAATTTGGCGGATCTTTTGGCAGTAAATTGTGGTTCAAATGATAAGTAAGGTTTCCATTGAGTAGTAACTGTTTTAGGATTAATATTTGTTTGTTGTATGAGCAGATTTGGATCTACTGCTAAAGGATCGCGCATTCCCCAAATAAAATGTTTCCCCTGTTGCTTATTCACTGTAAGTACAATAATTCCTGGCTGAGAGTTAAGTTGTTGCAAAAGGTTATTCCATTGCCACTGTTCTTTAATTGTCAAAAAACTCCACATACCTAAGGCGATCGCTATTATACCAAACAAACCCCATGCATAAGAATAGTTCTGTTTTTTTGGTAATTTATATTTGTATTCTAAGCAAGCTTCTAGATAAGGTTTACTAGCTGTAAATGGCTCTGTTTCGCCTGTAAAATCATAAATTTCTTTACCAAATTTAAGGTGAATTTTTTCTATTGCTTCTTGAAAAACTAACCTTAATTCTTGGGGCGCATTTCCCCGAATAATTCCAGCCAGTACAGCCTGTGGACTTTCTTCAATCCAAATTGTTAGTTCTCCAAACTCAAGACTTTGCAGCGTATCACTTTTTTTCACACTGAAAGAGTCTTTGACAAAATCTTGAATAGCCGTTAGCATAGCCGAAACTAAGTCGGGATCTTGAGCTGCCACCCTTGGTGCTACCGTATGTTGTAGTAACAATCCTGTTTTTTTATGAATCAGAAATACCTGTTCTACGCGATAAATTAGTGTACGCAGCATGACAACTTCAGCAAATGACTTTCCTGTTTGTCTGGCTTCTAATCTCCATTTAAAGCTTTGCGGCGACACACTATGTTCTAAAGTTTGATTGAGAGATTGAACCATTTCATCAAAAGCTGTAGCTACAGCTTTGCGTATTGCTGGTCCTATAATAGGGAAGATAGCATTGGCAAGAACATTTAGATCTTGTTTAACAGAAGCTTGAAGAGCGTGTTCAACAGTTGGTACTATTGCCTCTCCCAACTTTTTATCTTGTATTGTACGTAAAATAACCGCTTCTGGTAATATACGGCTGATATCCTCGGCTGTAATCTCCGAGTTATCTAATCGTTCATAGAGTAAATTAAGTTTATCTGGCTCACAACCAAGCAGTAAACTGCGAAGTTCACTCAATTCATCACTAGTATCATGATTATTATTTGAGGAATACTCATTCGTCATTTGTCATTACTTTTCCTCATTAAGACGTACAGCTAATTCTGCAAAGAGATTAGCCAGAGTAGAGCGGTTAGTTTTCTCTAATCTTAGTTCTTGAGACTCTTTTTGCAGCAAAACTAAGATTTCTGCTGATTTTTGCTGGATATCATCATATAAATTTTTGGATTGGTGAAGAATTTGTTCGCGTAACTCTTTTTGGCTTTGATTATTTTTTTCTTCTATTTGAGATAGCTTTTTTTCTAATGACAGTGTTAAATTTTTCTGCTCTTCAGTTAGTGATTTTACTGCCTCATCACGTCCTGTTTGTTCTAGTTTTAGCCGCTCAGTTAAAGAATCTACTTCTTTTTTGATATACATTTCTAAAGAGTCTAAACGTTTTCTGGTATCATCACGTAAGTTAGTAAACTCTCTTACTAGGCGTTCCTCTATACGGGCAAACCTATTTTCCACTTCCCGCATTTGATTACCAAAGAGAATATCTCTGACTTTCTCTAAACTATGAATTTCACCAAAATTTGTACTAATGTGAGGCTTGGATTGATCTTGACGTGATTTTGGTTGAACTGATTCTATAGAGTTATTGTGATGTTCTCCTTCTGGTAAAATCATACAATCAATCCTTTTCGTACTTTTATTGGCTTAACTTTAGTTGTTCTATCACATCTTGTTGATACATAATTTGCCTACTTGAAAAATTTACAAAATTATAAGATAAAAAGCAGGGTGCGTTAACTCTTGTGTAACGCACCCAAATCCAAATTTTGACTCTTTTACTACAATACGCCTGCCCGCAGGCGCGAGATTCCTGGGGTTAGTAGAGCAAAGCCTGCCGTAGCTCCGGCTTTGTGCGTGTAGCCACACCTTTGAGGGTGTTGGTGCTCCGCGTTGCTACAACAGTGCGTCTTCAAAGCAAGGAGGTATACCCAACACTGGAAAGGGGAAGTTGGAACCTAGTTGTTGAATTAGTGGATGGTGAGAAGAGTCACAACCTAATATAAGTAAAGATGCAGCTTCTAATTCAGCTACTATCTTAAGTTCAGTTGCCACACAACCAAAGCGAAGATGAGCTTTGAAAGAACTCTTCCATTCTTCAGCTAAACAAATTGCTTGTCGTAAGATTGTCTCTGCTTGGGCAAACTCCTGTGCTGATGTTTTTTTTGGATATGGTACGGTTGCTTGCAATTTTACTTGGCTAGAGATGCGTGTACCAACTTCTTTAGATGCTGAGGGCTGCGGAAAATAGAGTGGAACCTGAAAAGTTAATCTACTACTGGAAGCCGCATCAATTGATAAAATATCTTGATAATCATTGCGGAAACTATCTTCTAACACATAAACAACTTGAACAGTTACTTGCTCTTTTGTGGCTAACTGTGTTTGGTGAGCCATCAATAAAGCAACATCTAATGCTGTATGACTTTTAGGAGAACCGTTATAGCCCACAACTATGTTAACTGATTCAAGGGATTTAGCTTGTTCAAAACAATGAGCTTGTGGTGTTTGGAATAACACCTGCTCTAGCAAATTATCTCTACCCATTGCGTTTTGTAAACGCACTAACATTGGCTTAATATTCACAGCTTTAACTTCTCGTAAATAAAACTAATGACAACAGAGAAGCGGGCTAAAATTCATAATTTACAATTTGTAACTCGTGATTAAGTTTTTCAATTACGAATTACGAATTACGAATTATTAAGGAACCCCAAGAACAACTGCTGTTACAGCCAAGTTTTGGGGGTTCCTTCCATTGCCTACGGAGTTAGCTGACGGGCTAAGACTGGAAGGTGTCTCTCTCATTACAGTGATGAAATTAGCCCCAAATATTGGTTCCTCCGCTCCAAACCCCATCGGAATTTGAATTAGGCTACCCACTTGAAAAGATCATTATCTATTCTACTCGTCTTGGGTAAAATAGCGATCTAGAAAATTCAAAGCGTAGTTACGCAGTTCGTAGTATTCTTTTGAGTTGCGCATTTCTGCGCGATCACGTGGATGGGGAAATGGTACTTCTAAAATTTCCCCAATTGTAGCAGATGGACCATTGGTCATCAACACAATCCGGTCTGACATATAAATCGCTTCATCCACATCATGGGTAATCATCATCACCGCTTGACGATGATTTTCCCATATATCTAACACTTGGCGCTGCAGTTTACCCCTTGTGAGGGCATCAAGCGCCCCAAAAGGTTCATCCATCAGCAACATTTTCGGACGAATTGCCAATGCTCTGGCAATACCTACCCGTTGCTTCATCCCCCCAGAAATTTCATCTGGGTACTTATCTGCTGCTGCTGTTAAATTTACCATTGCCAAATGTTCATTGACAATGCTAATTTTTTCAGCACGATTGGCATTCTTCAGCACTTCATCCACAGCTAAGCGGATATTTTCCCTTACCGTTAACCAAGGTAATAAAGAGTAATGTTGAAAAACCATCATGCGCTCAGCACCGGGTTTGCGGATTTCTTTACCATCCAGTCGTACCGAGCCAGAACTTGCTTTTTCTAAACCTGCTACAATTTTTAACAGTGTGGATTTTCCGCAACCAGAGTGTCCTATTACGGAAATATACTCATCTTCGCCTACTGTAAGATCTATGCCATTAAGGACTACAAACTGATCTCCATCAGCTTTCGGATATGCCTTGACTAAATTTTCAACTTCTAGAAATGGTGTACCACGGATGTTATGACCATTGATGTTAGTGGAGAATGAGGTAGATTTAGTCATGAATAACTCCTGATATTACGATTTGTACAGACGCGATATATCGCGTCTCTACGATAGGTAGAAACGAGTAGGAGCATTGGCTCTAATCTCAAAACTGTTGAGATAGCCCACCGGATCGCTGGGATCAAACCTTTTGTTATCTATGAATACTTCCGGGGGTTCAACTTTGTAATCATCCTTGGGGGACTTAATACCCATTTCAGCCGCAATCTCACGATAAAGATCTGCTCTCCAGCCTTGTGAGGCAAGTTTTTCAGCATCTTTGGGAAATTCCTTAATTTGTCCCCAACGAGCCGCCTGCGTCATTAACCAAAGACTTCTCGATCTCCATAAGAATGTTGAGTGTTCTCCTGGCTGTTTGAGAATGTTGTCAGGAATATCATAAAATATTGTCGTGTCTGCTGCTTTTTTTGTCCGGTCTTTACCATCAAACCCACCGTAGTTATAGTTGCCTACAATAGCAGGACCTGTAAACTTAGTTACAGGAGCATCTTTCTTTTTCGGTTTTGCACCAGTAAAAGAACGATCTGTCAGCAGCGTGGCAACTTCAAGGCGGTTTTCTGGTTTGCTGCAATACTGGCAAGCTTCAATCATCGCCTTCACCAAAGAACGATAGGTTTTGGGGTAATTGACGATGAAAGATTCCATCACTCCCAAAAGTCTGTCTGGATGCCCCAGCCAAACTTCTTTACCTTGAGCAAAGGTAAAGCCGACGCCCTCGTTACCTTTAATGGCGCGTGTGTTCCAAGGTTCTGCCACCATGTAAGCCTGCATCGCCCCAATCCGCACGTTAGTTACCATCTGCGGTGGTGGTACGATAATTACCCGAAACTCTTTGAAAGGATCGACACCAGCAGCGGCGGATAGGTAGCGGATAAAGTATTCGTAAATAGCAGAACTTAGTACTACTGCCCAGACTTTGCGTTCCGGCGGTTGCTTGTCAAAGTAAGCACGAAAATCACGCCCAAACTCTTCTAAAGCACGATCGCCATACTGTTCCTTATACTCATACCAAGGACGTAACCCAAAATCCCACATGGATTTGTTCATCGTCATGGCATTACCATGACGGTGAATCGTCATCGCTGCACACAATGGAGCGTGACGTGCGCCTTCTGCTCCGATTCTAGCGTTAGTCACGGCTCCTGATACCACGGGTGAGGCGTCAAGACGACCAAAAATTATTCCATCCCGGGAAGTTGCCCAACTTGCTTCGCGATTGAGTGTCACATTTAAACCGTACTTGCGAAAAAAACCTTTTTTCCAAGCGATCGCAAATGGCGCACAATCATTAACAGGAACATACCCAACGGTAAGATTTGGTTTTTCTAACGTTTTAGAATCTACTACAGGTTGAATCGCTGCTGCTTCATCAGTCACTCCTTTTGCCGAGCGATTACCACTAATTTCACAAGACGACAACGCTACTCCTGCTGTCGCTGCCCCCATTCCTAAAAGAAATTCTCTTCGCTCCATAATCTTCCTCTGAGTGCTTGTAGTAGCGTTTAAGTGCTAGTTATCGGACGACGAGTTACTAACTGTTGAACTTTGCTTACAGCAAAGTCAAGCAGTAGCCCGGTTACGCCTATCACAAACACTGCGAGGAAGACTGAACTCAAGTTTAAACGGCTCCATTCATCCCACACAAAAAAGCCGATCCCAATCCCACCTGTCAGCATTTCTACTGCCACAATTACTAGCCAAGCAATTCCCAAACTGATGCGCAACCCTGTAAAAATGTATGGCAAACTTGCGGGCAAGATTATCTTGGTAATTCGCCGCCATCTGGGCATTTCTAGTACCCGTGCCACATCTATGTAATCCTTGGGAACACTCGATACACCAAGAGCTGTGTTAATAATTGTTGGCCACAAAGATGTAATAAAGATGACAAAAATTGCTGAGGGGTCTGCTAAATTAAAAATCGCTAAGGCGATCGGTAGCCAAGCCAAAGGTGAAACAGGTTTAAAAATCTGAATGATTGGATTCAACGCTAGCATTGCTGCTGGGGACATGCCAATTAAAAAACCTACCGGAATCGCCACTAATGCACCCAATAAAAAACCCAGCAGTACTCGGCGCAGACTTGCCAACAACAACCAACCAATACCCAAATTTCCCGGTCCTCTTTGGTAAAATGGGTTGAGGATATAATCTAGGTTTGCGGATAGTGCTTCGGGAGGGGTTGGCATTAACTCATGGTTGGCAAGAGCAACAATCCACCACAGCACAATGATCCCCAAGAAACCAAGTAATGGTAGCAAAAAGTTATCTCTAAAAATAACAGGTTTTGCCTTTTTCCAAGCTACTTGTCCAGCAACGGCAAAAATTGCAGCTAAATTCAGTTGCAACAACATTATTTAACCTCAACAGCGATAATCGTAGAGACGTTCCGACGGAACGTCTCTACATCCAGGTACAAAAAAACCTGAGCAGTACCAGCCAAGATTACTGATGAGATCAGAACATTATACATATGCCGTCTCTTCAGTCTTCTCTCATTGCCTACGAAGTTAGCTGACGGGCTAGGGCTGAGAGATGCCCCTCTTTGATCAATTTGGATTTTAGATTTTGGATTATGCGCTAATCTCAAATCTTAAATCTTCCGTTTGTTTGATCAAAGATACGCCCCTGGGTATGGTTCCTCCGCTCCAACTCAAAGACACTTGAGTATCGCGTCTTTTATGACGATTTGTCGGATTAAGCTGACTTACTCTGATTTAAATTTAGTGTAACATTATAGCACAGTACAGTCAATATATCTAAAGATTGAACGACTGTAATATGTTCTAAATTCTTTACAATTATGACCTGAAGTTAAACATACGTCTCTACTGGCACAAATACCATATTGTCAGTGCATATGTATATGTGTTCATAGCCATACTGTAGAGACGCTCCGACGGAGCGTCTCTATGGAATATGTGGTTTTAAGGTACAAATATGGTAAATATTAAAACCCCGATATTTGCATCGAATTACTTGTAAATACATGATATGTCAGAAAATATTGACATTATAATTAGTAAATTTACCGGAGTGAAGTAATAAATTAAGAAATAAATCGGAAACCCCGATATTTACATCGAATTGCTTAGAAATAAACCAGATAAAAGACTAAAAAGCTGAATTGGTATAAGTTTCAGCATTTATAATCAAGAAAAATTTACTACCTGAATTACGAGAATTTAACACATACATTTAATTACCGGTTTTACACATAACTAACTGGGATTTAAATTTAATTATTCTATATTAATACGACTAAAGAAACATAGATTAAGAAATATTTGTTATAAATTTGTAGAGATATAGAAATACTATTTATGAATAATCACATGATGAATTTGAAGATTTCTCCAAATACGATCGCTATCATTGGCGGCGGCTTCAGTGGCACTCTTGTAGCAGTAAATATGATGCGCAATGCCACAATGCCACTGTTGATTAAGTTAATTGAACGCAATCAGCAAATAGGTAGAGGAGTAGCTTACGGTACACCAGTTAATTGTCATTTGCTTAATGTTCCAGCAGGTAAGATGAGCGCTTAAGAACTTTGGCAAACACTTCCCTTGAATGAACAAAAAAGATTTCTGCGCCACGTCAAAGCGTATTGGGAAGTTCACCGTCATAGAATTGCCCCAGAAATTGCCTCTGTATTAGATGCTGCTGTGCAATCCGGTCAACTCACATATTATGCAGGTCGGATTCAAACTTGCCAAGAGTCTGAGGGCAAGGTAGCTGTAACAATCAAAGAACGACACACACAAGCAGAAATTGTTTTGCCAGTAAACAGAATAATCAACTGTACAGGCTCCAACTGTAACTACCGCTCCATGCAGCATCCGTTGCTTGCCAGTCTACAAGAACAACGCCTAATTCGTCCGCACGCTCTATCAATAGGAATAGACACTACGAATAACGGTGCACTACTTGATGCAGATGGAAATGCTTCTAAATTGTTGTATACATTGGGGACTCCACGCAAAGGCAATCTTTGGGAAAGTACTGCTGTTGGGGAAATTCGCACCCAAGCAGCTAATTTGGCTATTGAGTTACTAAAATCTCTCCATCCCATACCCTATGCTGTAGGAGAAAATTGCGCTTCCACAGCTATGCTATTTCGTCAACTGTTTGATCGAGAGTCAAGTACTTACACGTACTTGATTGCCGATACACAAACTAAAGAAGTCCTTTTAGTCGATCCTGTATTTGAGCAAGTCGAACGCGATATTCAAATCATCCGAGAACTAGGGCTGACTTTGCGCTACTGTATGGAAACTCACATTCATGCCGATCATATTACTGGTACAGCTAAACTTAAGGAGCTGACTGGTTGTTTGAGTATTATGCCTGAACATGCTGAGACTACCTGTGCAGACAGCTACATTAGCGATGGAAATATTTTACATCTAGGTAACGTGCCAGTTCAGGCGATCGCTACTTCCGGACATACCAACAGTCACATGGCTTACCTAGTTAATCATACTCATTTATTAACTGGAGATGCACTATTAATCCGGGGCTGTGGTCGTACCGACTTCCAAGATGGTGATGCTGGACTATTGTATGATGCTATTACGCAGAAAGTATTCACATTACCAGATGCTACCTTGGTATATCCTGCTCACGACTACCAAGGACGAACCGTGTCTACCATTGGTGAAGAAAAGTGTTGGAATCCCCGATTTGCTGAACGCAGCCGCAGCCAGTTTATCACGTTAATGAATAACCTAAACCTGCCTTATCCGAAAAAAATGTCTGAAGCTGTTCCTGCAAATCAACGTGGAGGTATTCTGATGGTATTGGACTATCAAATCTAAAAATTCAATTTAAGCATTTTGATACACATACAGGGGTGAACAACTGTTCGCCCCTACTCAACACGCCGGACTTGAAATCCTCGCAAACCTTCTGGTTCCTCATACTCTACCACAACATCTTTAACTAAAGCGGCTGGTGGTCCTTGGTAACACCAACGAATCATTTCTTCCACAACCTCTCGGCTACCTTCAAAGACTGCTTCTACACGATTATCGGGAAGATTGCGCACCCAACCACTTAATCCCATCTGGCTGGCTGTATCCACAGTAGCGTAGCGGTAGCCTACGCCTTGGACTTTGCCAGAAACAAATACATGAGCGCGGATTTGCTCTGACGGTGGTGTAGGTTTATCCATCGGTTGGATGATAACTTGACTATTTACAGTTTACCTTGTTTATGATGCACAAGGGAATTTTAAATTGCTTATGTCTAATTTGCGACCTTTAAATACGGAAACTATTTGGGCAATTTTGAACGAGGAAATAGATGATGAAGGAGTTAATCAGTTAGTATGGCACTACTTGGGCTATCGCTATGACTCCTCAATTGGGCAGTGGAATACTCAGGAAGTTTCACCCGAATGGCGCTCTGAGTATCCAGAACCACCTGATTTTATTGAAAGTCGTCCTGCCACAGTTAAACTCACTCGTTCCATTCCTTCTGAGCATAAACAGCTGCTGAAAGAACAATTGGGTTTCAAAGGTTACAAAATTGGTGAGTTTGGTCCTCGACAAACTCGTAGGGCAACGGCAGCTAATTGGTTGTTGAGTTATATGCAAACCGCGCATCATCAGTGAGCAACCATATCCTCAGATCCCCGACTTCTTAAAAAAGTCGGGGATCTGTGTACATAATAATTACTTATAGTTACTATTTGATTTCACCTTTACTATGTTTTTTATCAAAATTTATTTCTAAAGATAGAAGAAAAAAATACTTTATTCTTTCTAAAGAACGATTTTCCTTTATTGCCAAAAATCAGACAATACTGATAAAGAGCGTGATTAAACACCATCTCCTCACGAGTAGATAATTCATAACACTTAATTTTATGGCATCAATTGAGTTTAATCTGTTTGCACCATATAACGAAAGAGCAGCTTTAATTGGTTCTTTTTCTAATTGGGATCCAATTGAAATGGAAAAAGGAGAAGATGGTTATTTTTGCACAAAAGTAGAACTAGAAGACGGTGTTTATTCATATAAATTCCGCGTGCAATCAAAATCATGGTTTTTAGAACCAGATCAATGGGTAGATGTTACAGATCCCTATGCCACTGATATTGATGAATTAAGTGGAAATGATGATGGTGTTGTGCGCATCAAAGATGGGCAAAGAATTGTTGATACCTATGTTTGGCAACACGACGATAAACCTTTACCAAGCGATCGCGAATTAGTAATTTACGAATTACACGTAGGAGACTTTTCCGGTGGTGAAGACGATCCTTATGCACGCGGAAAGTACAAGCACGTTGTGGAAAAGTTAGATTATTTAACAGAATTGGGCATCAATGCTATTGAGTTAATGCCTGTAAAAGAATATCCAGGAGATCATAGTTGGGGTTATAACCCACGGCATTTCTTTGCCACAGAATCGAGTTACGGTTCAACTGAAGGATTGAAAAAGCTGATTGATGAGTGCCATGCTAGAGGTATTCGCGTTATCATGGATGGTATTTACAATCACTCAGAAGCATCATCTCCACTTACCCAAATCGATCACGATTACTGGTATCATCACTCTCCCCGCGATCCTGATAATAGCTGGGGACCTGAATTTAATTATGAACTCTACGACGAAAAGTTAGATACCTATCCTGCACGTAGATTTGCTGGCGATACAGTCCGTTTTTGGATTGAAGAATATCACATTGATGGTATCCGCTACGACGCAGCGCGGCAAATTGCTAACTACGATTTCATGCATTGGATTGTCCAAGAAGCTAAAAATACTGCTAGCATGAAGCCATTTTACAATATTGCCGAACACATTCCTGAAACCCCCAGCATCACTAATGTCGATGGACCAATGGATGGGTGCTGGCATGATAGTTTCTATCATTGCATTAAAGAACATATCTGCGGTGAGAACTTTGATTTAGAACGGCTCAAAGATGTAATTGACTGTAAACGCCAAGGCTTCTTGGGTGCTACCAATGTTGTGAATTATCTTACTAACCACGACCATAACCATTTAATGGTAGAAATGGGAGATCACAATATTTTTGATGAAGAAGCCTTTAAACGGATTAAGTTAGGAGTTGCCATCTTGATGACCGCTGTTGGTGTACCTTTAATTTGGATGGGTGAAGAGTTTGGCGAATACAAGCCGAAAACACCAGAGTCAGCTAAAATTGACTGGACTTTGCTTGGCAATGACTTAAATCGAAACTTGTTTGATTACTACAAAGGTTTGATTAACCTGCGTAAGAGTAATCACGCTCTCTACACAGAAAATATTGATTTCATCCACGAAAACCCAGAAGCAAAGGTACTAGCATATACCCGCTGGAATGATGAAGGTTCTCGTGTTGTAGTTGTTGCAAATTTCTCAGAAAACTTCTTAGCAGGTTATCACGTTCCCAACTTCCCTGCCAGTGGTAAATGGCACGAGTGGACGGGTAATTATGATGTTGAAGCTGGTGACGAAGGTATTATGGTTGATATAGGACCATACGAAGCCAAGGTATTTGTTTGGCAGTAGTTAAAAGACAAATCAATTTGACAAACGTAGAGACGTTCCGGCGGAGTAGAGACGTTCCGGCGGAACGTCTCTGAGAGCGTGAAATACCCGCACCCATACCCCACTAAAAAAAAATAAATTGCTGAAAGCCTTGCCACTAGGGTATTTCTCACCTTGAGTACATTAGTAATTAACACTAATGAACGCGAGTGGCAGGGTGAGATACTGATATTGGAAATCCAAGGAACCGGGTTTATGAACTTTGAGAAACCCGGTTTCTGTATAGGTCAAGTTTTTTCTTACTTGCTGAATTGAAGCTAGTACAAAAACTTTCAACGTAGCTGATTATTTGTAATTATTTTAGATTATCTCCACAACTACGACTGTTGACAAAATCGCATCAATAAATGCAGCATACTTCTGCATCAGGTATAACAGGAGGAAATAATGAAAAAAACCTTTGCCACGATTGATGGGAATGAGGCTGTTGCCCGTGTTGCTTACCTTTTAAATGAGGTGATTGCCATATATCCCATCACCCCTTCTTCATCCATAAGTGAATGGGCAGACACATGGTCTTCACAAGGTCGTCCCAATCTATGGAATACTGTTCCTAATGTGATTGAGATGCAAAGCGAAGGTGGTGCGGCGGCGGCTGTACATGGGGCATTGCAAAGTGGTTCATTAAGTACTACTTTCACTTCTTCCCAAGGATTATTATTGATGATTCCCAACCTGTACAAAATTGCAGGTGAATTAACTAGCGCTGTCATTCACGTTGCCGCTCGTACACTAGCCACCCAAGCTTTATCCATTTTCGGCGATCATAGTGATGTCATGGCAGCCCGTGCGACTGGCTTTGCTCTACTATGCTCGGCTTCAGTGCAGGAAAGTCAAGATTTTGCCCTCATTGCTCAAGCTGCTACTCTCCAAGCGCGAGTACCGTTTATGCACTTCTTCGACGGCTTCCGCACTTCTCATGAAATTCAAAAAGTTCAATTGCTTGAGGATAGCGATTTACGATCGCTCATTAGTGATGAATTAGTATCCCATCATCGCGATCGTGCTTTAACTCCAGACAAACCAGTATTACGAGGAACAGCCCAAAACCCCGATGTCCACTTTCAAGCCCGCGAAAGCGTTAACCCATACTACAATGTCTGTCCGGAAATAGTTCAGCAAGTGATGGATCGATTTGCACTCCGCACAGGACGCCAATATCAAATCTTTGAATATCATGGCGCTACCGATGCCGACAGGGTAATTGTACTGATGGGTTCAGGCTGTGAGACAGTGCATGAAACTGTTGATTACCTTAACACTAGTGATGAAAAAGTAGGTGTTGTGAAAGTCAGACTTTACCGTCCTTTTGATGCCCAAAGGTTTATTAATGTGTTGCCTAAAACTACGAAAGCAATTGCCGTTCTTGATCGCACTAAAGAACCTGGTAGTGTTGGTGAACCTCTATATCTAGATGTAGTAACCGCTATCCACGAAGAATGGCTGAATGCCAATGGGGGAGATGACGATGAAAGAGGAAGTGGCAGAATTTTCCCCAAAATAGTTGGTGGTCGTTATGGTCTTTCTTCTAAAGAATTTACCCCAGCAATGGTGTTGTCTATCTTCGACAACCTCGCACAAGTCCAACCGAAAAATCACTTTACTATCGGCATTGATGACGATATCTGCAATACTTCCTTAACATTTGACCCTAACTTCTCCACCGAGCCAGATAACGTCATTCGGGCAATGTTTTATGGCTTGGGTTCAGATGGTACTGTTGGGGCAAACAAAAACTCTATCAAGATTATTGGTGAAGAAACAGACAACTACGCCCAAGGCTACTTTGTCTATGACTCCAAAAAATCAGGCTCTGTAACTGTTTCTCACCTACGCTTTGGGAATAAACCTATCCGTTCTACCTACTTAATCAATCAAGCCAATTTTATCGGTTGTCATCAGTGGGTATTTTTAGATCGTTTGGATGTTCTCAAAGCGGCTGTACCTGGAGCAACTTTCTTGCTCAATAGTCCTTATGATGCTGATACTGTTTGGCAACATCTCCCCCTAGATGTGCAAAAACAAATTATCGCCAAGCAGTTGAAGTTCTATGTCATCAATGCCACTCAAGTAGCCCGCGATAGTGGTATGGGAGGACGAATCAACACAATCATGCAGGTGTGCTTTTTTGCACTGGCAAGTATTTTGCCCCAAGAAGAAGCTATAGCCAAAATTAAGCAAGCAATCGAAAAAACCTACGGGAAGAAAGGGGCGGAAGTCGTCCGGATGAATTTGCAAGCAGTAGACAACACCCTTGCCAACTTACAAAAAGTCGATGTACCCTCAACTGCTAGTAGCACTATTCAAAGACAACCCCTCATTTCCATCAGTGCGCCAGAATTTGTGCGCGAAGTTTTAGGTAAGATGATGGCATGGCAGGGAGATGACTTACCTGTAAGTGCCATGCCTGCTGATGGAACTTATCCTACTGGTACTGCTAAATGGGAAAAGCGTAATTTAGCACAAGAAATTCCCGTTTGGGATGCCGATGTTTGCGTACAGTGCAACAAGTGTGCGATCGTTTGTCCCCACGGAGTGATTCGCAGCAAGGTTTATCAACCGCAGGAGTTAGCTCATGCACCTGCATCTTTTCAATCAGTCAATGCCAAAGATAAAGACTTTGCTGGTTTAAAGTTTACTATTCAAGTTTCTGGAGAAGACTGTACCGGTTGTGCTATTTGCGTGGATATTTGCCCTGCGAAAAATAAATCTTTCCCAGAGCGCAAAGCAATTAACATGGAACCACAGCAAAAACTACAACAGCAAAGGGAAAATTGGCACTTTTTTTTAAATTTACCAAATCCTGACCGACGCCAGCTTAAGGTTAACCAAATTCGCCAACAACAACTGCAAGAACCTTTGTTTGAATTTTCTGGTGCTTGTGCTGGTTGTGGCGAGACACCTTATTTAAAATTACTCACACAATTATTTGGCGATCGCGCTATGATTGCCAATGCCACAGGTTGCTCGTCAATTTACGGTGGCAACTTACCCACCACACCGTGGACAAAAAATGGTGAAGGACGTGGACCTGCATGGTCTAATAGTTTATTTGAAGATAATGCCGAATTTGGTCTAGGCTTTCGTCTATCTATAGATAAGCAAGCTGAGTTTGCTAGTGAACTTTTGCAACAATTGAGTAGTGAAATCGGTGACAACCTAGTTCAGTCTATCCTGAAAGCTCAACAAAAAACAGAAGCCGATATCCACAACCAACGCCAACGTATCGCTATTTTAAAACAACGATTAAATGATCTAATAAATTCTGTAGAGACGTTGCAGGCAACATCTCTACAAAAAATACAAAATTTAAAATCCCTTGCTGACTATTTAGTTAAGAAAAGTGTTTGGATTGTTGGCGGTGACGGTTGGGCGTATGATATAGACTTTGGTGGACTAGATCATGTGCTTGCCAGTGGACGCAATGTCAACGTCTTAGTCATGGATACAGAAGTGTATTCTAATACTGGTGGACAATCATCCAAAGCTACTCCACGCGCTGCCGTTGCTAAGTTTGCCACTAGTGGTAAGCCTGCTCCGAAGAAAGATTTAGGGCTAATTGCCATGACTTACGGGAATGTGTACGTGGCAAGTGTAGCGATCGGTGCTAAAGATGACCACACTCTCAAGGCATTTTTAGAAGCCGAAGCTTATGATGGTCCATCTTTAATTATAGCATACAGTCATTGCATTGCCCACGGGATCAACATGACTACGGCGATGAATCACCAGAAGGCGTTAGTGGAATCAGGGCGTTGGTTGCTGTATCGTTATAATCCAGAGTTGCAGCAAACGGGTAAAAATCCCTTGCAGTTGGATATGCGATCGCCTCAAAAACCAATAGACCAGTCAATGTACCAGGAAAATCGTTTTAAAATGCTAACTAAAAGTAATTCTACTGTTGCCCAGAGCCTATTGAAAGAAGCTCAAGCTGAAGTAGATGCGCGTTGGCAGTTGTATGAATATCTTGCTGCACGTCTAACCAGAGACTGATTGCTTCCTTAAGCTGGTTTTTTTCATGCTTCAATTTAAATGGAGTGTTATTACGAATGGCAATTGAATATAAATTTAGATTAAGCTCGGAGTAGGAAGCATAATCAAATGGTGATGACAATTTTGCGTAAATTCACAGTTATTTTTTTAGCATTGAGTTTGTGCGTAACAACTGTTGCTTGCGGTGGCGGAGGACAGCAAACTACGTCATCTCAAGCTAGGAATGTTAGCCAAACTTCCAATGCTACCACAAGGTTGAATGATGGTCAGTATCCTGTGCAGCAGGCTAGCTTTGACGATTCGACCGGGGAGTACACACTGTTTTTAATTAACAGTACACCCCCTACTTTTAAAAGCCAAAATTTACAAATGGCAAGGCTGACTGACGAGCAGATCAAGCAAGGCCAAAAAAGTTACTTAAAGGTAGAAAATGGGCAACCTGTTTTATACCTGACGGAAGATTTCAAAATCGAGTACGTCCATAACGTTACCGAAAATAGAACCAATCCCCAAACAGGACAACAGGAAACAGTTGTAGTCCGGCAGCAAAATGGCTTCTGGGCGCCGTTTGCCGGCTCTTTAGTTGGTAGCGTGGCAGGTCAAGCAATTGGTAATGCGTTGTTTAGACCCCAGTACTATGTACCACCAGTTTATCAGCCTGGAGTATCGGTACTGAATGGGTATGGTGGCTATGGCAGTAGCTATGGTGCTGCAGTTCAAAGTTATCGTCAGCGCTACAATGCGCCACCTGCGGTAGAGCGCAATCGTACTTCGTTCCGCTCTACAGGTACGATTAGAAGATCTTATCCTGGTGGTTCATCTTCGTTCGGTACTACACCACGTAATACTACGACAAACTCACGTCCTAGTGGTTCTGGGTTTGGCGGTAGTACTTTAAGACCTTCGGGAAGAACAACTACTATTAGACGCCCTTCTGGTAGTGGTTTTGGTAGTGGAGGTCGTTCTCCAAGTCGCAGTTTCGGTAGCGGTAGACGCCGTTAGTTTTGATCCCCACCCCCCAACCCCCCCTTATGAAGGGGGGGCAAGAGGGGGTTAAGCTAGAGCAACAGCTGGTTGTTGCCAACGACCAACAGCTTTACCAATGACTGCTAGTTCTTGCATCAAACTGTCGAAACGCTCTGGAGTAAGAGATTGAGGTCCGTCGGATAGGGCTTTGGCGGGGTTGGGGTGAACTTCGATCATCAAGGAGTCACATCCAGATGCGATCGCCGCCATTGCCATTGAAGGTACGAATTTTGCCCAACCTACGCCATGACTGGGGTCAATCATGATGGGTAGGTGAGTGAGTTCGCGTAATACTGGCACTGCTGATAAATCAAGAGTATTGCGCGTGTACTGGCGATCAAAGGTGCGGATTCCACGTTCACATAAAATCACATTTGAATTACCCGCTGCCAAGATATACTCTGCTGCCATCAACCAATCCTCAATTGTCGCCGCCATTCCCCGCTTGAGTAGAACTGGTTTCGATTGCGCTCCTACTTTTTTCAGCAGCGAGAAATTTTGCATATTTCTTGCCCCTACTTGGATGACATCTGCCACTTCTGCGATTTTCTCCAGATCGGCGCTATCCATTACTTCGGTAATAATACCCAATCCTGATGCTTCTCGTGCTTTTGCTAACAATTCCAAAGCACTCTCGCCGTGTCCTTGGAAAGCGTAAGGTGATGTCCGGGGTTTATATGCACCACCACGTAAAAATTTCGCTCCGGCTACTTTAACACGCTGCGCCGTCTCCACAATCATTGCCTCATTTTCTACCGAGCAGGGACCAGCAACTACTACCATAGGGTGGTGTTCACCAAAAGTAACTGGTCCGTTGGGAGTATTTACCACTACTTCAGATGCTTCCCCGTGGCGATACTGGCGGCTAACCCGTTTGAAAGGTTGCTCTACACGCAACACTTGCTCAATCCACGGGCTAACTTCTTGAATTTGCAGCGGATCTAAGTCAACGGTGTCACCAACAAGACCAATGACTACCTTATGCTTACCAACAATTTGTTCTGGTGTCAGTCCCCTAGAGCTAAGTTCCTCGTTAATGCGGTTAATTTCCGCCTGGGGGGAACCTATCTTCATTACTACAATCATGCTAAATTCCCTGCTTGGTTGAGTGCTGAGTGGAAATTTTCTTGTAGAGACGTTACATGTAACGTCTCTACTACAAATAAATAAATATAGCGCTCAGTAGTTGTGCTACTCAAATCGGTATACAAAAATTTTTAATGTAGAAACACGAAATTTCGCGTCTCTACAACATTTTCTTTAGAATCTACCCAATGATGTGGTAGTTACATATTTTCTGAGCGCTGGTTATGATGCTTTTTTTTGCCTGGTTTCGCGCCAAACTGCTACCATCCGTCCCCAGTTAGTAGTAAACTCACTCCAACCAAACCAATGCCCCACTCTATCTTCATCCCAGGAGGCAGAGAGGACGCCATAAGTTATTCCCAACACCCCTAAACCAAAAAGTCCCATGTTTACCAGTAAAACTGCCATAGCAGGTATTTTGATTTTGGCGTAGGAAATGATTAGATAGCTGACAATCAGGGTGCTAATGCCCAACGCTGTTGGTATTCCACAGAAGGCAGCTACTCGACGAATCATTCTTTGGCTGACAACTTGGGGAATTGCCGTTTCTTGTTTGGTAAAAGGTGGTTTTTTTTCTTCCTTTTGACCAGATTCTTTGACCACTGGTGGTTTGCTTTGGGCTTTTGCTGGTTTTTGTCGCTTTTTGTTTGGTTCAAAAGGCAAACGATTGCCTTCAGATTCAGAAGACATAGGCGTTGATCCTATCCACGAATACCAAGACGACCAATCAAAGCTAGATATTTTTCCCGGCTTTCCTGTTGAACATAAGCGAGCAGACGTTTACGCTGACCAATCAGCTTCAACAATCCCCGTCGGGAAGAATGATCTTTTTTATTTGCCTGGAGATGTTCACTGAGGCGGTTAATCCGCGCAGTCAACATCGCAATTTGGACTTCAGATGAACCAGTGTCAGTTTCGTGAACCTGGTACTGTGTAATGATCTCTTGTTTGCGCTGTTGCGTTAGCATGACCCAATTAATTTTTAAATTATGCAGCAGTTTCTCATAATATCACAGCCTAATGACTAATGACGGTCTTCGCGAAACAATGTCCCTTACTTTGTCTGCTGCCCGGTCAAAGGAAATTGTTACCATCTTCGGTAACTATCTGGTGACTACAAGCTTGGCTCCGGTATCCGTAAAACCAGTGCTATTATATTAAATCAAAAATTTACCCAAAAAATTTATGCCCCAGGAAAACACTTGGACTACTATCTTGGTAGTGTTAGTATCTATCGCTACGGTTAAGATCGGCGTTAATAATTTGGAGTGGTTTTTAAACACTACGGGTTTGATACAGACTAAGCATAGCTGTACACCTTACACAGTAGCGTTAACCACCGAAGTAAAATTTTGCCAGAAGGGATGAGGAGGCGTATGCTGTTGATCTACTTTGTTGCTTTCTACTCATCAATCAGTTGTGAACTGTACCTGTTCAAATGACACATGAAGATGTATTGATTGTCATGTGTCATTTTTCATACTTTCATTCATTGTTGACTAAGAACATTAGATGAACGTACTCTTTGTATCACAACTAGCATAATTTGTGATGAGTTCATGTTATTAATTAAATCTACCGCTGCCGCGATCATTATCAAATGTCATATGATGCTCCCTGATAATCAAAACTGTCTTAATTTCATCTACAGCTATGAAACATATCAACAGGAAAAAATAGTAGTTAATTAAAAAATTTGGCATAAATACTATTTAGTTTGATTTACACTCTTAGTACAATTGAATAAAGTAAAGCCCCAGGCTAATTACCTAGACTAAACAGACGGGTATGAAGGCGGCACAGATGAGTGTGTCGTTTGTTAAAAAGAACCCCGGTTATTCACCGGGGGAGGAGGTTGTGAAATTCACAACAGGATGGCATTTATGAGTCAATAATAAGCATTACTAAATTTGAATAGTTGCCAAAATGCCAAATATTTATTCACAAAAAAGGGTTTAGGGGGTAATAATTTTTTTCGCCAAGGTTAGCATTTTCTCAACGTAAAGTAATCCTGTACCTCCCCTTGAGTGTCAATAAATGTAACGTCAAGCTTTTTGCTTTGTACATCCAACACCAGCGATCCGGGAATACTCAGTGATGTATACATTGCTGGATGAGGTGATACCACATCGGCTAGAGCAGATGTTCCAGCCACTATATATACTGTCCCTGTATGTGAACCTGAGTGAGGTTTTTGATACGATCCCAATTCATCTTCTCGTCCACTTCCACTATCCTTTTTCATTTGGGTAGTAAAAGAGTCTGAAGTTCCATAATGTCCGTTAATGAGGTAAGAACGTTCATAAGAGTGGCTGTGACCACCTAGTACAATATCTACACCCGCCTCTTCTAAGATGGGAAGAACGTGTTCTCTCATTTCGATGAGCTCAATCTCAAAATCTGAATCGTGGGAGCCTTTGGTGTAGGGAGGATGATGCCAAAAAGCTATCTTCCAATCGTGATTTGCTAAAGCTAAGTCTCGCTTCAGCCAAGTTAACATCTCACCTTCAGGCTCGCGCTCACTTCCATAAGAATCAAGACAGATGAAGTGGATATTGCCATAATCAAAAGAGTAATACGCCGCAGTTCCAGACGGTACACCGCCCGCCTCTCCATTTGAGGGGAGAGAAAAAAGCTCGTAGTAGGGGCCTGTTTGCAATACAGAATTAGCACACCCACCATCATGATTACCGATTGCCGTCCAAAGGACACTGGTACGTAGCAATTGGGGATACATCTGGAATATCCCGCGCTGATACTCCTCATAAGTGCCAATGTCATAAGCATTATCACCCAACATCAGCCACAAATCTGTATGACGCGATCCCGTAAATTTCAGGTATCCATCCCGCACTTGGGCTGCGATTTCGTTGCCTCTTCCCGCATCTCCTAAAACTAAAATCCGCAGTGGTCGAATTTCCACAGCTTGAGCGGATGGTGCTGTGACAAAAAAGTAATTTTCAGTTCCGCACGTTTGTATTTCTGCTTGTGTTCCAATTGCGTAGTAATATTTAGTGTCGGGCGTAAGTTCGTTGAGTTTGACTATGTGGTTACAGGTAATTATTGTTTCTTCTTGTGTTAAACAAAGTTGGTCGGGATCTTTGCCATACCAAACTTTACCTTGAACAGGAGTATCAGTAGTCCAACGGATAATTATGCTAGACTCAGTACCTATTTGCAAATATGGACTTGTGGCTCTTTTTGCTGGTTCTAGCAATTGAGTGGAGATGCCCTGGAGATCTTGTTCTTTATTTTCTATAACTGACATAGGAAAAATGCATTTTTTTCTATTGTCGCCTAGTGGCTTTGATTTTTTCTGCCAGTGTTTATAGTAGAATTTGCTTGATAAAAACATGACAGCGATCGCGTCTCAATTCCAATACACAGCACTGCATAAGCCGAATCAACTTATTTATGGTCAGGGTCAAACGGCTATAATTACGGGATGGACTGTGAAAGCGAATGTGCAAAAGCACTTGCAAGCGCAGGATTATGCGGTGATTGGTCAGTTATATTCTCCCACACGGGGACTTTCTTTGCTGATTCGCAATTTGCTTTTTAACCCCCATGTCCGGTTTTTGGTTGTTCTCAACGCTACGAAGGAAGATAAAAATGCGGGTGCATGTCAATGCTTGCTGGACTTTTTCCGCAATGGGTTTGTAGAAGGTGTGAGTGATACAGGGCGGCGCTCTTGGGTAGTTTGCTCGTCCATTGTAGGATACATTGATCTGGAAATTCCAGAAACTATCCTGCACAATCTACGCCAGAGTATAGAGGTTACGGAAGCGCGATCGATTGCTGAAGTTTGTACTGTAGTTAAATCTTTTGCACAAAGAGGAATCATACAACCGTGGAGTTTACCGTTGGAATATCCCCTCAAAGAGGTTATACCAAAGATTTTACCAGGACCACGTTACGGACACAGAATAGAAGGTAAAACAATCGCTGAAACTTGGGTAAAAATAATTCATCGCATTAAGACTACAGGAACAATTCGCCCCACTGGATATGATGGTAAATGGCAGGAATTAATAGATTTAACGGCTGTTGTTACTGATGAGCCACCAGATTTCTTTTTTCCTGAACCGAATTACTTGCCTATTGATCGATCTTTCCTTCAAGAATATATTTCTCAGATTTTAGATGATGCACCACACCAAGAAGGAGTTAAATATACATATGGTCAACGTTTACGTTCTCACTTTGGAATTGATCAAGTAGAGCAAGTAATTAATCGGCTAGTACGAGATATTGATTCAGCTAGAGCAGTTATGTCTTTATGGGATGTGAGGATTGATACTAACGAAAATCCTCCTTGCCTTAACCATATTTGGGTGAGAGTAGTTAATCAAGAGCTATCAATGACTGCGACTTTTCGTAGTAATGATATGTTCTCTGCATGGCCTGCTAATGCCATGGGTTTGAGAGCTTTGCAAGCGGTAATTATGGATGAGATCTGCCAACGCTCATACTCTAAATTAAAAATGGGACCATTAATTACTATTAGTCAAAGCGCTCATATATATGATGATTGCTGGGAAAATGCCGACAATTTGATTAAATCACAATATACCAAGATTTGTGGAGCAAGAGATTACGCCGATCCTGCTGGCAGTTTTGTGATTACTGTGCAGGAAGACAAGATTTTGGTTGAACACATGACTCCAGGATCTGGAGAAGTAGTTAACTGCTATTCCAGTAAATCTGCTACTCAACTTTATCGGCAAATAGCAACAGATTGTCCTAGTTTACAAGTCGAACACGCGATGTATCTAGGAGCAGAATTGCAAAAAGCAGAAATTGCTTTGTCATCACAGCAAAAACTCACATACCATCAAGATCAACCCTTAAAAATCAAACTTTAACCAAAGGTATTATAATTTCCATACATTGTTCAAGGTAGGTTAAATGGAATCAAATGAGCCACAACAGTTCACTATTCAAGAAATTAGTCAAAACTCCAAGCATCTGGAAACCATAATACAGTTAGGAGATGCTAACTCAACAACTCTTGGTTTTTTGCCTTATGGCGCATTCCGTAGGCTGGCAGCAGAAGGTCGTATCCTTGGCTACATAGTTCCAGAAGCAGGTTGTGTTGCTTACCTTCTCTACGATATTAGTGGCTATAAAGTGAAACTTACACATCTATGTGTAGATAAGATGTGGCAAGGTCGAGGAATTGCTAGGGCACTGATTAAACATTTAAGCGAAAAGACTCCTCATTTACATGGTATTCTCGCATCCTGCCGTCGTGATTACAAGCTAGATGGAATGTGGGCTTCTCTTGGGTTTGTTGCCGTACATGAAAGACCAGGGAGAAGTAAGGATGGAACTACTTTAACTGAGTGGTGGTTGAACTATGGTCATCCCAACTTATTAACTACCCTCACCCAGCAAAAAACTGAGTCTAGGATCTGTGTAGCAATGGATACAAATATTTTCTATGACTTAGCAAACAATGAAACGTCTAATGAGGAAAGCAAAGAATCTAAAGCTCTAATCGCTGATTGGTTAGAGCCCGAACTGGAATTGTGTCTAACCGATGAAATCAAAAATGAGATCAACAAGAATAAAGATAGTGAAAAGAGGAAAAAACTACGTCTAACTGCCGATAAATTTACATTTCTTCCTTGCACACAAAATGCATTTAATGAGGCTTGTCAGGCTATACGCAAATTTTTTCCAGAAGATATGAAGGAGAGTAATGCCTCAGATTTTCGTCAATTGGCAAGAGTGATTGGCTCTAGTATTAAAGCCCCATTTTTTATAACACGAGAACAACGATTATTAGAAATAGAAGAAGAAATATATAAAGAATTCAATGTGCTGATAATCCAGCCTATTGAGCTGATTATTAGGCTAGACGAACTGCGTAGAGAAACTGATTATCAACCTATTCGTTTAGCTGGAACTAGTATAGAAAAAAAGCGCGTACAGAGCGGAGAACAAGAGTCAATAATTGATACATTTATCTGCCATGAAACTGAAAATAAAGATGATTTCAGGAAAAGAATTCGCCAATTTATTTTAAATCCAAAGCAGTTTGAATGTTTTACAATTGGTCGTAGAGAAGAACTAATAGCCCTAATAGTCTACGATAGAGCAAAAAAACATGAGTTAAAAGTTCCTGTTTGTCGCTTCAAAGATACCCAGTTTACACCTACTATCATACGTCACTGTATCTTTCAGTGTTTTTCTACTGCTGCTAGTGAACAAAGACAATTCACCCGAATCTCTGAAACTAATTTGCAAGAACACACTGCTATTGCACTTCAGGAAGATAGGTTTTTAAAAACAGAAGATGGTTGGTTGAGAACTAATTTAGCAATTACCTGTAGTTCAGCCGAGATCTCCTCGTATATCTCTAATTTGTGTAAAGAATTGGGTAAAAGCTACGAGCAATATCTTTCTTTAGTGGAAATCTTAACAGATCAAGATTTAGTTAGCAACATAAATCTGATGGCTGATATTGAAGGTATGCTTTATCCTGCTAAAATTACTGATGCTGAAATTCCTAACTTTATCATTCCCATTCAAGCATGGTGGGCTAAAGACTTATTTGATAAAGAATTGGCAGAGCAAGTTATATGGGGAGCCAAGGAAGACCTTGCCCTAAGACGTGAAGTTGTGTACTATCGCTCAAAGCAAGCTTCTGGTGGACTAAAAGCTCCAGGTCGAATTTTGTGGTATGTCAGCAAAGCTGGTAGTGGTAGAAACAATTCTTCTATTCTTGGAGCCATTCGAGCTTGTTCTCGACTTGATGAAATTGTGATTGATAAACCTACAGATTTACATAAAAGGTTTAGAAGGCTAGGAATCTATAGCTTTAAAGACGTTATGAGAACAGCTAGAGACGATTTCAACAGAGAAATCATGGCTGTCAAGTTTAGCGATACGGAGTTATTTAAAAAACCAATAGAGTTGAAGGAGATTGAACAGCTTTTAGGAAAAAAGATTTCTGTTAGAGCACCCTACAGAATAACGACAGAAGCTTTTATAATGATATATAATTTAGGGACTTTAACTCCTAAAGAGAGATGAGTATAATGTCGCCAAATATACTTTTGCTATCTATTCAGCATCAATACGCAAGCATGATATTTGACGGTGATAAGCAGGTTGAGCTTCGTCGAGTCAGACCTCGCCATTTACGTGAGGGCGATTTGATTCTCGTTTATGTTACATCTCCTGAGAAGGCATTGTTTGGTGTACTTGAGGTAGAAAAAGTTGTCGAAATGGTTCCGGAGAAGCTTTGGCAATTAGTTGAAGATAAAGCTGGAATTAGTTATGAAAGTTTTCAAAAATACTATGAAAATGCATCTGTTGGCTTTGCTATTTTTTTAGGAAAAACATTTAGTTTTGATTCACCAATAAAACTTGAACGTTTAAGAGAGAAGTGGGTAGATTTTCGACCTCCTCAATGCTACCGCTATCTGAAAGATAAAGAATTAAATCTTGTTCAATCTATAGCGCAGCATGATATTTTAAGCCTATCTAACAAACCTAAAGCTTATCAAATAGAACTATTACCGCAAAAGTAAAAATAAAATTATTAGCATAAATAATTTTTTATTACAATTCTTCATTGAAATAGTCATAATCAATTTTTTTTACTATGTACCGTTCAGCTTCTCCAACTCCCGTATTGTACTCAATCATTAGTTCAGCAAGCTGATCTCCATCTATCAGTACAATTTTTTTCTCTATTAATTTGATATATTCATAAGCTTCCTTGGAAAATTTAGAGGTAGTAATTAGTACACCTCTCTTTGCTCTCATACCCTCTAAACTTCCAGCAAAAGCTTGCACTATCGGTCTTCCAACTGTAGATTCCCATCTTTTAGCTTGGATATAAATGATATCTAAACCTAGTCTATCTTCCTTAATAATCCCGTCTATTCCACCATCTCCAGTTTGACCTACTGCATGACCTGCATCTTCTCTTGAACCACCATATCCCATTGCTATTAGCAGGTCTACAACTATTCTCTCAAAAAATCTCGGCGAACAATTTTTTACAATATTCAAGATTTCTTGAGCCAATTGCTTTTGTAAACTTTGATAACCTAGCTCCAATAATTCTTCGGGTGTTTGAGCTAGTATTACACTTTCATTTACTTGCAGTTGAGGAGACAACGGTAATGAATTTTTAAACTCCTGAAACTCCGGAAATTGCTCCAAAAGCTTTTTAGTAACTTTTTCCGGATTAGTTGCCAATACTTCTAATCCACGCTGAGTTATGCAAAATTTTCCTCTTCCAGTACTTTCAAGTAAACCTGATTTCTTCAGGTAGGTTCTAGCCCAACCCACTCTGTTATCAAATTTTGCCTGTTTGCCACTGGGTAACAACTCTTTTCTATCCTCATCAGTGAGATGAAATTCATGAGCAAGAGTTTCAAGAACCTCACTGAGAGTATGCTCTTGTCTATCTTTTAAAATTTTTAAAAGCGGAAGCATTAAATTTTGATAGTCTGGGATCACAATTTATAAATACTCCATTCTGATGCCATTTATCTAAGCAAAAGCTTTTTTACTCAATACTTAATTAATGCTGCGATGAATCGCCTACTTCAATGTAATTGATCCCTGTTGAACCAAAACCACCGCTACCACGTTGGGATGGAGATAATTCGTCAACTTCCTCAAATTGTCCTGACATAACAGGGGCTACTACAAGCTGAGCGATCTTTTGCCCTTTACTTATATTAAAGGGTTCAGATCCAAAGTTAATTAAGATGACTTTGATTTCTCCTCTGTAACCAGCATCAACTGTTCCAGGAGAATTTAGCACCGTTACACCATGCTTAAGTGCCAAGCCACTTCTAGGGCGAACTTGTAATTCATAACCCATCGGCACTTCTGCTGATATACCAGTTGGCACTGGAAACCATTGCATCGGTTGTAGTGTACAATCAGTGACAGCAACAAGATCAGCTCCTGAATCCCCAGGATGTTCATATCTAGGCAGTTTTGCTTCTGGTGTCAGTCGCTTAACTTTTACAATCACTCGACTATCGGGAGCCATGTAACTCTCTAATTAAATATTCAGGTTTTAGATTATACCATTGAGATGGCTTTGAAAACATTAAATAAACACCCTAGCTGTAAATGCTGGTAAGTCAGTAACTAAACCATTTTCTGTTGCAGCTATCTCAGTGTTGGTAAATAAATCTTGCCAGTTTTGTATCGACATATTTTGTAGAGACGCGACATGTCGCGTCTCTACATTGTAACCAGAGAGGTTTTGGTCAGAGAAATTTGCGATAACGAGGACGCGATCGCCTCCATCATGCCAACGAAAATATGCTATTACTTTAGCATCTGCATTCTCATGGAAAAACTCAATGTTGTCGCTTTGCAAGGCAAGATTTTGTTTACGTAAGGCGATGAGTTTCTTATAATACTCAAATAAATCACGATTCTGGTCGTTTTCTAACAAAGCCCAAGCAATTTTCTTCGGCTGAGTCACAGTTTTACTTTTGCGCTTATGTTCACCAAATTCTTCACCCATCCAGAGCATCGGTATACCTATTGCTGTCATTAATAAAACAGCGCCTAACTTAACTCTTGTAAATGCAGCTTCGTCAAAGATACCGCGATCGCCTAGTTCTCGTAAAGGACGTTCGCGATCGTGAGTTGACAAATAATTGATTACATTTGTGGCAGTTGCATAACCCTGCTTTCTCGGATCTAAAACTTCCTTCAGTTGAGATAACTCAAACGTCTCACCACAAATATGGGGAATTATAAAGTAGCGAAAACTTTCATGCCAACAAGCATCTAGCGGTCCTTCTGGTGTCGTAATCTTACTTGTATCTGGAATGTGTTCAGCAATATTATAGAATGGCTTAGGTGCAGTATTCTTCTTTGATTGATGAGCAAGCCACTCGAGAAAATCATCGTTAGCTATTTGACGCACCGCATCAAAGCGAATTCCATCTATGTGATACTCCTGAACCCAAAAACGTACCACATCCCCTATATATTTCCATGCTGGTTTAACGTCTAACTTTTCATCATAGTTATCGTAGTTAAATTCTGGTCCCCAGTAATTTCGAGGGTCTTCAGGATAATGCTTATGCTCATAATACCAGTAATTCCGGTCAATCAGTAATAAAGGACATTCTCCATCTGTATGGTTATATATTCCATCAATAAAAACGCGAATTCCTCTACTGTGACACTCGTCAATAAACTGCTTTAAATCTTCTGTAGAACCGTAACTTGATTCTGTAGCGAAGTAGTGGCGAACTGTGTATCCCCAACTATAATCGCCAGGATACTCGTTGACAGGCATTAATTCAACTGCGTTGATCCCCAATTCCTTCAGGTAATCTAACTTTTCAATCGCATCTAAATATTTTCCTTTTTGATCTGAGTCAACTTCTCCCTCAGTAAAATCTGCCACATGCATTTCATAGATTACTAATTCATGATTTTCTGCCAATAGCGTGTCATCATGTTGCCAAACATAACTATCAACAATACGCTTGCCATCTTTAATTCGTACTATACCAACTGTTCGGGTTTCATCAACATCTGTTGCGTAAGGATCTATCACATCCACCCATTGAGCTGGTTCAAAATTTGGACTCTTAGTTTGAATACGAAACTTATACTGATAAATATCGTCTTCTAGTTCTACAGATGTGCGAAAATAACCATCATCACCTTTTGTCATGGGGATCTCTTGCCAATCGGAAAAAGACCCGATTAAAGCAGCTTCTTTGTTACGGGGAGCAAACAAATTAAATTCTATTTTCGAGGTCATTTCCACACCTGAAGACAATTACCATAATTAAATTTATATATAAAGAAGTAGTCAAGAGCCATGAGTAGATATTTGTGCCTCCTGTACAGACGCTCCGGCGGAGCGTCTCTACTTAGATATTGGTTTCCTCTGTTACATCAGTTGCATTCATCACTGATTGACCATTTAGGATCGGCTTACGAGTTTTTAAATCAAATTTGTAGCCGTGTGGTAGAATATGAAGCTTTGCCCCACAAATTGCCAAAGGTTCATCCTTAAGAATTTGCTCAACATTGCTGTGTATAGCTTCTGATTCATCAACAACTGTCACAGAACCTTCGCCAATCACTTCAATTTGGTTATCAGTAACAACCATAGCTGTGTTTTCATCGATCCCGAATCCTAAAACAGCAGGTTGCTGCGCTAAAGCCGAAATTAAGCGTCCCAAACGTCCACGTTGTGAGAAATGTTGATCAATTACTACCCCAGGTAGAAAAGCCATACCAGGACCCATGTCTACAATTTCAATCCGGGGGTTTGTTTCTGAGTCACCTTCAACTATCATTACATCTGGCATTACAGCAGCCCCAGCGCTTGTACCTCCTATAGTCGCGCCTTCAGAGTGGCGTTTGTGAATAGCTGCATCTACTTGCGTATCTTTTAAAATACTTGTAATTCGAGCTTGATCTCCTCCGGTAAAAAATATACCTGTAGCTTTATCAATTGCTTCTAATGCTGAAGATGAAGAGCCATCATCACGGTTTGTCGTGTCTACAATCCGAACATCCTCAGCTCCCAACCGCTCAAAAACTCTAATATAATTTTCTCCTACTTCTCTTGGTAGTTCTGTAGCTGCTGTCATAATGACGATTCTAGCCTTCGTACCTCCAGCACGGCGGACAAACTCCCGTAGGATCTGACAATCTCCTTCTTTGTCTTCCGCTCCGCCTATAATTACTAAAGGTCCTTTATTTTCACTGGCAGACATAATGCCTCCTGATATGAGTTAATTATTTTCAATTAATCATGACAATTAAAACTTAAAAACATTCATTTGGTAGATTAAACTACAAAAAGTCAATAATTTTATTTTTTTAAGCATTTATACTTAATCAGTTTATAACTATAGCAGTCTAAATGAATTAGAAATGTATTTTAATGTATGAATAATTGTAGAATAAAAAATTCAGATAAATTGCGACTTAATTTGAATAACAAAAAACTCCCATGTGAACAAAAACGGGAGTTTTGGCTAGGGGCAGAACAATTTTGTCTCCCTAGCAAATATTGCTTGTAAAAAGTGCGATCGCTATTAATTAAATGCCTTTCATTTTTTTGATTAAATGTTTACATTACTAACTTGGTTATCAAAAAGTAATTCACACAAAAATGAACGGGCTTGTTCTAAAGAAAAATGTCTTGGCTTGCCTTGAAACACTATTTGATACTCGTTTTGATCTGGACCATCTCCGTAACCCGAGATTAGCTTACGGTGAAAAGCTTCTTCAGCAAGATGTTCTACTTCATTTCTGAGAACAGCTTCTGTGCTATTCATAACTGGCTGTCTCCTTTGTTTTGCCTAATTATTAACATTTATAAACAGTAAATGTGTTCACTCACACCTTTCAAAGGGTATATATTTATTCTTCTATCCCAAGTTAAGCTTCAAATTCAAATCTTTTTAGATATTGACTAAATTATAAAAATATGCATTTGGAATGATTATACCTTTAGATAGCTGGTAATGTTTTGCAATCAATGTAAAATACAAGGAAAGTATAGATTGCCACCAATACTTAGAGAAAAAAAAGTGTATATGTAGCATTTTTTCTAGCTATTGTTTTGAAAATAAAGTAAATTAATAGACAAGAATCAACAGAAAGCGCTTTCGAGAGCGTCCAGGATCTAGGGTGTTTAGACAGGGGTTAGAATCAATGGTGAGAGAAAGAATACTTGATGCAGTCCGTGTAAATGCAAGAAAAACAGATGCATTTGATATCTTTAACTTCAAGCATTACAATGGTCCAAATCCCTACTTAGAGACAGGGGCGCTAGTGTTTGATTTTGCATTGACTGGAAACACTAGAACTTTGCCAATAGAAGAATATATCTCAGTAATAGGCGATCGCTACTCCCACCTCCGAGACGAGACATACGAATCTTATGCCCATTTGTTTGCGCGTACTGCGTCAGAAGTAGGAAAGCTAGATATGGGTTTACACCTCAACCAATGGGATGTAAAGCCACATCTAAATTACGCCAGAATTAGCGTACAATCACTTCATGAACGTACCACAAGGGCTGTACTGTACTTAGTGTGGGATTGGTTTGAAGCCATTACGCAAGATGAAGACATTGCTTTAGGGGATCAGATTGCAACACTTCAAGCTAGATTCAGACAATCTGCTTACGGTGGTCCGACTGTTTATGCTTTACTACGTACAGCATCTCAAAAAGGTATTCCCACATTTTACCTGTGGGATGAAGGATTGATGCAATACGGTTATGGGAAAAAACAAGTCAGGGGTGTAGCAGCAACATTTAATTGTGACAGTCATCTAGATTCCGACTTCACCACTCGTAAAGATGACTGTAAAGCATTTTTAAACAATTTCGGCTTCCCAGTTCCTCAAGGAGATATCGTCTTTACAGAAAGAGAAGCTTTTGGAGTGGCTAAAGAAATTGGCTACCCAGTAGCAGTCAAACCTGTATCCGGGCATAAAGGAATTGGCGTAACGGCTGAAGTGCGCGATGATGATGAACTAGAATCTGCTTTTAATCGGGCAGTCAAAGCAATTCCAGAGCAGGAGCCAACACGAGTAATTGTTGAGCAAAGTATTTCTGGTGCTGATTTTCGCTTGCTGTGTGTCAACGGCAGATTTGTTGCTGCAACCGAACGTCGCCCAGCATGGGTTGTCGGTGACGGTGACTCTACAATTGATGAGTTAATCCGTGAGGAAAATCGACAACCAAAACGTTGGGATACACCCACATCACCAATGAGCAAAATTCAGTGTGATGACGCGATGGAACAGTATCTCGAACAACAAAGATTATCATTAGATAGTGTTTTGGAGAAAGATCGCACTGTTTATTTGCGCAAAGTGGCTAATCTCTCGGCTGGAGGTGTAAGCATTGATGCAACACGCACCGTTCACCCTGACAATATTATTTTGGCACAAGACATTGCCCAGCACTTCAACCTCACTTGCTTGGGTATTGATGTTATCACCCCAACTCTTTCTAAATCATGGAAGTCTGGGAACTTTGCCATTTTAGAAATCAATGCTGCACCAGGAATTTTAATGCACCTTAACCCGGCGATTGGTGAAAGTGTTGATGTACCTTCACATATTCTAGAAACCTTCTTTAAATCAGGTCTAGAATCTAGGATACCCATTATCACCTTCAACGATATCTCAGTTCAAGAGCTTCAAGAAACGATCGATCATATTCTTCTACAACATCCCGACTGGACAATTGGTGCTGTTTGCCGTGACGCAGTTTTTGTCAATCGTTCAGAAAAAATCTTGAACAAAGACTATAACAACAATGTCCAAAGTTTACTACGCAATCCTAAACTAGACTTGTTGATTGCTGAGTATGACGAAGACATTCTGGAGCGCGATGGGATGTTTTACTACGGTAGCAACATGGTAGTTTTGAATAAACCTACTGATATCGAGATGACTTTAGCACGAGACATCTTTGATGACTCTACTGTTGTCATTAGAAGAGGAGACAATATTTCTATTCGACGTAGGGGTTTAATTGAAGAGTACAGCCTGGGCGAAGGTGAACCATTTACAAGGGTTTATTTGAAAGAAATCGGTACGGTAGTTTAATACCATTTCACGTTAATGCCGAAATAAATGAATTTTGTAGAGACGCGAAATTTGAGCCAGCGCTGCAGGAGGGTTTCCCTCCGTAGGCGACTGGCGTCGCGTCTCTACTTCTTTTATGCTGCCATTTCACGCTCAAATTTATCTAAATCCGCTGCTAGTTCATAGTTCTTACCGTAAATTTTAGATAATTGCCCTGTAGTTTTCAAAACATTTTGTACTTCTTTGTTAGAAATATCAGCTAAGTTGCGATTTTCATTGAGTGCGATCGCAGCGGCAATTCCCACACCTTGACCTACTCCACAATTAAATTCTACTATTCTTCCTGCTGAACAAGCATATCCTTTAAATCCAGAACCTGGGCTAATCACTGCCAAGTTAGGTACATCTTGAACTAAAGCGTGTTGGATCCCAATGTTAAACAAGGGAGGAACAAGAAACTGAAGATTATCAACATTGTACCCTTTGGTAGATGCTTTTGTACCCAAACCTGATATACCACCACGCACATCAAAATGGTATCCAAAAGTTCCTAAAGCTTCACTTGAAGGTACGCCTCCGGCTAGCATTCGAGAGCCAGTGAGGGGATCAACTGCACCTAAAATATTACCTGCGTGACGAATGTATAATTCAGAAGCACCTTTTACGGTAGTTGCACCAATACTTTGAAACCACTTACTAATATATGCAAATTCCTTCAGCATTTCTGGTGTTGGCAAAGCTTTACCAAGTGCTAATGCTTCTGCTTGATCGGCATTTACATCAAATAATAATGCATTCCAAGACAACCGACCTCCGGGCAGAATTGCCACGTTGCCATTGTCAAGTATAGTACCGCTAGTTTCTAAAGATAAAGTTGTGCCTCGGAAAGAGTGGTAGGCGATGGAAAGAGCTTTGCTGCGGATGTCAATGTAGTCTTTGCCTACATACATATTCTTCGGATTACCGTTTTTATCAACTAAATCTTTACGCAGTTGATTTGCTAACTCAGCATTTTTCCCGGCAGCGACATTCAGCCAACTTTGTGCGATCGCATCTCCTGTATTTGTAAAGCGTTTGAGATATAAATATTCAACATTCCTCAGTCTGTCGATACTTAATCCTTGAGTTTCAAACACCAGAGTGACAGAAAGTTCTGCATCTGGTAAACCAAAGGTTTCAAACCCTTTAAGTTTTCTTACTCCAGCAGCTTGTGCTAGTTCTGCATTTACAGTACTATCTATAAAATATTTACCGAAATAAGTATCACCATTAACAAGCTTAATTCCAGTAATTTTCTGCTCCCACCTGTTTGCCGACTCAATTTCAATATTGCTGACGATCTCAGCACCAATTTCTCTTAACATTTCACGTAGTGCTGCATCAGCCTTACGTGGATCTAGGGCTATTGCCAGCACACCTGCCCGACGAAGAAACTCTTTATATATAGCTGCAGGATCACCAAAAGTATCTAGATTGTGAGTTTGACGAATAGACAGAGGCACAGCGGAACGATCAAGATATGATAAGCCGCCCCGCACTAAATGACCTCCGATCCCTAACAGGGAATTACCCTTTAAAATCAGTAAAGTCCGTGGGTGCTGGTTTTTTCTGCGATAATATTCCCTTGCTGCACAGACTAAGGCGAGAATACCGGGAACTTCATCGCCAAAAGCAATAATGTCATAAGACTGAACTAAGGGCGCAGATGAAACTGATCTCATTGCATTTTCTCCGTGATTTCCACATATCTTACAGAGAACCAACAAGTCGCAACGTTGTAATTACTGAAATTTTACCATAATTTATGGACGCTTTATAAATTGTCCACCGGAATGAAAGTAGGGGTAAACAACCCTTCGGGTTCGCAGTCCCCTACGGAGGGAAACCCTCCTTCAGGGCTGTCTCACCGTTCACCCCTACAGTAGTGTATTGAACTGCTAATAGCTGTGTAATTATCGAACAGTTAATCCTTGGGGTACAATTGCATCTTCAAAATCTGCCCCAAGCACATTTGCTCCTTCTATGTTCGCATCTGTGAGATTGGTTTTCTGCAAATCTGCTTTCTGTAAATTTGCTGCTTGTAGATTTGTTGCTTGTAAGTTTGCCTTCTCTAAATCAGCCTCAAATAAATTTGCTCCCTGTAGGTTAGCTCTGGCTATATTTGCCTTGCCCAAATCTGCTCCCTGTAGGTTTGCACCTTGTAGATTTGTTTCCTGTAGGTTTGCTTTCTCTAAATCAGCATTTTCTAGGTTTGCACCTTCCAAATTTGCTGCTTGTAAGTTTGCTGCTTCTAGGTCTGCTCCTACTAAGTTACATCTTATACATTCATTAGTTTCTAGTAAACGTCTAACGTTTGCTGTTACTGACTCTGTTTTTGGTGCTAACTCTGTTGTTATGGGCGCAGGTGTGGAAGTTGTTTGTGTTTGAGCTAGTGCGCTGGGCTGGTTAAGCAAGGAGAATCCTGCTACGAATACTAAAAATGCTACGCTGAGAACCCAGGAAGTGATTTTTTTGACAATTAGTTTAGGCATGGAACTTCGGTAATGTGTTGTTCAAGTGCTTAATTTGTACTTTAAATAATTTGACTGTTTAGATCAAACATTATTTTTGTTTAAATTGATAAGTTCAGATGATGGAAAGTCTGCCAATCAAGGATGATGTGGGCATCCTGAGCGCTCTATCAGTTGGGGAAAAATGGACGACACTTTTTTTCATAAATTTTCCCCACAATAGTATTCCGCTATGTTATATTAAGAGGTGAGAGTTAATTCGGTGACCGTGTTTGTTTTTATTATTGACAGGCTTTACCCCTTTTGGTATGGACAGGCTTGTCTCCGAAATCTACATCTCTACACAACTTAATGATTTTGGAGACAATACATGTCGCTATATGTAGGTAATCTATCTTACGAAGTTACACAAGACCATCTGAATACTGTTTTTGCAGAGTATGGTACTGTAAAGCAGGTTAAGTTACCAACGGATCGTGAAACAGGTCAGTTACGTGGCTTTGCTTTTGTGGAAATGAATTCAGAAGCTGAAGAATCAGCAGCTATTGAAGCACTTGATGGTGCTGAATGGATGGGGCGTGATCTTAAAGTGAATAAGGCTAGACCAAAGGAAGACAGAGGTTCATTTGGTGGTGGCAACCGAGGAAACAATAGTGGACGCAGCCGCTACTAAGTAAAATTAATTTTATTTTTGTCAAGGCTCAAGTAGTAATGCTTGAGCTTTTTCTTAGGGGCGGTTATTATTGGCGATCGCCGATCATCACTGTGTTTATCTTCTACTTAAGCCTAACGGCACTACTTATTTACGAAATAGATGAAGATCATGTATTGCTACTATAAAAGCTAAAAATTGTGAAGTACAATTAGGATTAGTAAACAGCGATAACGCTACTCGTTGCGAGGCAGCCGATATGGATGCCAATGAACTTTTAAGTCGATATGCAGTTGGGCAAAGAGATTTTAGTAAACTGAAATTGGTAGCTTTTAATCTCAAAAGTGCTAACCTCAGTGGTGCTAACCTCAGTGGTGCTAACCTCAGTGGTGCTAACCTTACGAAGGCAAATTTAAGTCGGGCTAATCTGACTGGTGCCATTTTGACAGGAGCAAAATTAACTCAAACCAACTTGACTCAAGCCAACCTCCAAAATGCTAATTTGAGTGCTGTAGACCTAAGTGATGTAAATCTCAGTCAGGCTTACATACGTGGGGCAATCATGACTGATGAGAAAAGTCCTAGTTCTGTATCTAATCAAATAAAATCATCTCTAAATTAAGAGTAATTAATACAATTCCCTACCAATAGGGTATGGTATTAATCTAAGCATTGTTATCAATGCTGGATAATGCTCTGTTTAGAGCATTATCCAATATTTGAATATCAGAAATAAAGATAAATATTCCCATATTTCTAACCAAAAAAGAGCTTATTTGTTCAAGTTTGCTTAGCCAAAATTCTCAACGGCATATATACCGCTACCTGAATCGCCGACTAAAATAAAACTACTATCATTACTGTCTAACTCTCGACTACCAGCAATACTTCGATGCAAAATTTGAATCAATGTTTGGGGTGTGAAGGATTCTAACTCAACAAAATTTCCAGATTCCAACCATTCTAATTCTTGAGTAGATAAACTTTGCCTAACTTCTATCGGCAATTGCTTAGCTTCTTGGGCTAACTCCTGAGAGGTTTGAATGAACATTCCTCGCTTAGCAGCGATAATTTGGTGTGGTAGTATTCCCACATCGATAATCATAACATTACTATTGTAAAACCAATTAGTACTAGTTCGTAATTGATGTACTAAACTAATACCTCTAGGACTACAATCATGCAAAGCATATACATTTAAATCTGGATTGCGACGCAACATTTGCATAGTAGTAGCAAAAATACTTTGCGGATAGCCAGTGATGCTGAGAATTGCACAATTATTTTCAAAGTGAAAGTTGTTAGCAATTAAAAGTTGAGCGATCGCTGCACTATCACATACAATTAAACGATCAAAACTGTAAGCAGTTACATCAGGATTCACAGCAGCAGGTAGTATACGTTCTTCACGGAGAGACGGTAACATTTTTACAACCGAACCATTCACTTTACTCCAAGAATTCATCCAATCTTGAAACTGGTTTTGAGTGAATAAAAATTCTTGTGTTAATCCTGTTTGTCTTAGCTGTTTAGTTCCCAAGTAGATCGACAACATTCCTAAAATAACATAAATGACAAATAAAATGAAGGATTCGTAGACTGCTACACTAGCATAAATTCCCACAACTAAAATAATTACGCCAATTATTTGTAATGATCTAGCACTTGCTTTACGACTTTTATTGTTGAGTTTATGAGAGTTAGTATTGGAATATAAATAATAGATATAACAGATTTGAAATATTAAATTAACCACAACATTTCCAGAAATTTTTATGGCGGCAAATAACCATCCTAAAATACCACCAAAAAAAATCGTTACCCAGATATTAAAAAATAGATAAGTAAGTAACCAACCCCATACTGATGAAAATGACTTACTTCTTAAACGATGATCTAAAAAATAAAGAAGTTGCTTGGGTGTGAAAAATAAACTATGATGAGCAGAAAGGTCAGCGATCGCCTTGGCAAACATCGGATCGGTAATCTTAACATTACCCATAGTTGTTGGTTCAAAAACAAACCGATGATTACAGTTTGTACACCGCCCTTGATTAGCGGTTCGATCTTTTAAATTATTGTCAGTGCCACAATTAATACATTTCATAATCATTCCCTCACAGATTAATTGATTTGTAGAGACGCCGCGCCGGAGCGTCTCTACGGTTGCCATTGTCGGTAATTTTTCCATAACCAATTTGGCAAACAAAACGGGTAGTTCCAAGATGGTGTACCTAATTCTTCACCTAAAACTTGTATTCGCCAAAGTTGCCACATAATTAGTAACCAAAGAATCTCGCCAATGCGACGCCCAGAAATTGTACCTCCGAGTTTACCAGAAACGATTTGTGCTGCTAGGTGAGGAGAAAAGCGGTTTTCAGCGCGGAGTATACTTGGATTTAGCCAGAAACCAAGCTGATGCCAAAATTCATTTAAACACCAAGAGGTTAAGGGAACCCCCATACCCCGTTTTTGTCGCCAAACAATTTCCTCAGGCAGCCAGTTTTCCACTGCTTTCTTCAGAATGTATTTTTCACAAGCTGCTTGTAAGCAAAGTTCTCCAGATAGCTGAAAAGTCCAATCAGTCATAGATAAATCGCAAAAAGGCGATCGCACTCTCAATCTATGGGCAAATCCCAAAGAAGTAGCGCGAGGATGAATATTTTGCGCCCCTTTGAGCATCAAGGAAGCACGACGGAGGCGATGAAGAATAGATGTGTTACTATAATCTAGTGCTTCTTGCAGCCAATCTTGGGGATGCAAATTCTGTATCTGTGCGTATACTTCTTGTTGATATACTTGAGCTTCTAAACCCCAAAGACGGTGAAAAGTGCGCAGGTACTGTTGCATAAAACTTTCTTGCCCTGGATGTTCGCATTGATATACACCTGCCGCAATCAAAGGTTTATTCGTCCAACCAGCAAATAACTGATCCCCTCCTTCACCATTAAAAATTACCTGAGTTTCAAGACTTGCCGCTTGAGCAAGTAGAAATAGCGGCACTGTAACCCCATCACCAAAGGGCATATCCAGTGCTTGCACGGTAGGAATTAGAGCTTTATATATATGACGTGGAGTTACCTTTACTTTCACAAGTGGTATCTTGAGAAAAGATGCAACTTGTTCGGCATACGGATATTCAGAAATTCCACTGTCAAAATCCAGAGTGTAGGCACGCACTTTCACTCCTGCTTTTACTAGCAACGCTGCTACAACCGCAGAATCTAACCCACCGGAAAGTAATACCCCAACAGGTTGCTCAGTTAAATCAGCAATTTGGCTTTCAATTGCATCTTTAAGCAAGTTTTGTAGTTGAGCAACTGCTGTTGTCTCGTCTTTTAACTGTTCGGTTGCTTCACGCCACTGAAATAATTTTCTGGATTGGGGTGTAGAGAGTTTACCATCATCTATGTGCCAGGTAAGTTCTGTTCCTGCTGGGACAGTATATATACCGTCCACAGGCGTGAGCGGAGTGGGTACGTAGGAAAAACAGCTATAACCGTATAAGCCAGGAATGCTGACTTCAGGTTTTTCCAGTATAGGTAAAAGCAATTGCAGTCGGGATGCAAACCATATTACCTGTCCTAATTGAGTCCAGTATAACGGTACTCGCCCGAAAGGTTCTCTGCCTAAAATTAGTAGAGACTTCGTATTTCGCGTCTCTACATTTACCCACGCATCTGGTGTCAACAATCCCGATACTGAAATCGCTGCTATCTGTTTTGAGCCATTCGGTTGTATTGGCAACACAGAATCATGTCCGATGTACGCAATATTCCAGGTGGTGTTCTTTTGTAGAGACGTTACATGTAACGTCTCTAAATTGGTTAACAGCGCCTCTTCTCTTTCTGAGGCGTAACCCCAATATCCTAAAAATTGGTAAATACCCATGTTATCTACTTTACTTGAAACTCAGCATCACTGAGCTGGCGATCGCCATTAAACATGCGTACCTGCCAATTTCCTGTCGGCGCACCAGAGCCAATCGTATTGCGGCAATGAGTATTCCACACAGACGTATTAATCTCGTTAGTTTGATAACGGTTTTGCTTGACAATTTGACCGTTAGGAGCTAGCCAATTGCAAGATAGATCCAGCTTTTTGCCCACAGGAGCATCTTTTAACGTGACGCGGTAGAATATTTCTGGATTGGATTGGCGATCGACACTATTAAGATTACCACCATCATCTTGACTCAGAGTAATGCGGTCTTGTATGGCAAAAACACGACCAATTGTAGAATTATGCTGTTGAATAAAAAACACTGTACCTGCTGTTGCTACAACTAGTGCAGCAATCGCACCCAAAGCTATCTTGCGATTTCGTCGTTGCTGCACCTCCAAGACTTGACGACGATGCAACTGAATTAAAGCTTCATCAAGTAACTCTGGTGATAAGTTCAATTCTTGTAAAATTTGTTTTACCTGCTCAAGATCGAGTTCCGCTTCTTGTCGCTGCTGAAGTCGTTCTACTTCAGCCACAATTTGCCCTAATTGCTCTTGATTTAGTCGCTGCACCATATTAGATTTTGGATAGGGGAGATTCTGTTGTTAAGTTCAGAAATTTAACTGTTGCCAAAATTAAAATAAATGGTATAATCTTTGCTGCCAATAATTGGGAGTATCCTGTTTAATTTTAACCACAATAGCAAACAGTAAATTTCCAGAAATTCAATCTCCCGATCGCCCAACTTGTATGGAATAATTATGGTGCAGGGACAACAAACGGCAATCGAAGGTATCTATGAAGTATGTATTGGCGTCCCAGAACCAATTTCTGCAATTCAATACTGGGAACAATTTGGTTACCGCATTGCTCAGGTAGGTGAATTACCTGCAACAGCAGCCAATCAATTATATGGCGTAAATTCCTCTTTACGCTCAATTCGTCTTTACCACCAAAATGCCGATCATGGTTTGATTCGGTTAATGATTTGGCAAAACCCCGTCAATGATGGGTTAAGGTTGGGATCGATGAAAGCGAAGGGAAATCGCTGGGCAACAACTTTAACGACTGATGTATTGAATATATTAAATCATGTGGAAGAGGCAAAAGCAGCAGGTTGGGTAATTAGACACACAATCCCTTATTGGGAAGTTATCTACAACAAAGAGAGAAAAAGCCGTCCTTTCTTAGATTCAGTAATTGGTGTAAGAGAAATGCTCTTACTACAACCTTTTACCAGACAGGTTTTATTTCAGAGATTTGGTTATACTTTACCACATTATGGAAATATTCACGAAGGTTCTCTACTCAAGACTAGCCAGTTTACCCATATGGGAATGGTAATTCAAGATGATAGCAAGGAAACTCTTAAATTTTATGACGAAGTTTTGGGTTTATTACGTGTGCGCGATCATGTAGAGACTAGCTATGAATCTTCCCTTGCCGGGAGAGAAATTTTTGATTTGCAGCCAGGAGAAAAGTTTATTGTCACCGCTTTTGACGATCCACGTTCATCTGTGACTGACCTGAGTGCTGCTCGTTCTGGTAGACTTTATATTCTTCGGTTTCCTAGTGCGATAAAATTAGATTCGCGGTTTGAAGTAGCCCAACCCGGCAGCTTGGGAATGTGCTTGTATACCTACCGGGTAAGACAATTGGATTGGTATTGCGATCGCATCAAAATGAGTCCCGTGCAAAAATTCACAACCATCGTTACCAACGAGTTTGGCGAACAAAGTTTCTCTTTTGTTGCACCAGACGGCTACTTCTGGACATTAGTTGAAGGAACGTAGGATTTGAACACCTCTTCTCTCTGCGCCCTCTGCGCCTTGACTCGGTTCCTTTCTTCTAATCTTCCCTTGCCACCAGCGGAAAAACCTCCCCAGCCAAATACTCTTGAAAGTGCTGCTGAAAATAAAGCCAAGAAGTCATATCCTCCCCATCCAAAAAGGATTTTGGGGCATCCTTATACAAAGGAACACGAGTATTAATTTCATCCTGAAGCAGTTGTGGTAACCCAGACAAACCATCCACTTTACTACCATAAGCACTGTAAATAAGATGACCGGGAGTAGCACCCATCTTCATCCAGGGAAGCCATTGACCAATCCTATCCCAGCTTAGCCTAAGTTGAGAAACCGAAGGTAAGTCAGCATTCAGTAAATCTGCTGTTGGGACAGTAATTTTAAATAACTCCGCCGCTTGGTAAGTAGGATGGGGGCAGTATTCAGCAAACTTGGGTTCTTCTGCTAAAGGATTAGGGTAAGTAGGAAATATATCAAACACGAAAGTTGTACTATCTCCTTCTACTGGCGCGGGAAACTTACCCTTAAAGTGTCCTTGCACGGGACTATTTGCTACATGCATCACCGGAACTGTTTGTCCCGTCCAAGGATTATCCCACTTATGCAAAGTATCGCCTGTTTGTGGGTTAAGGTAGTAAGTCAGTTCTCGCGAGGTAAAATCCCAGCTACCTTCTTCTGTAGGAATACACCTGCTAACGCTCATACCCACTATTTTAAACAGAAGTTTTTTCTTCTCACCAGGGATAAAAGCGTAAATGTTACCCGTCCAAGTGAGAAACGAGGATTGGCTAGGATCAAGGGAGGAACGGGTTTTTACCCAGTGCTGGGCATCAAATTCTTGGATTTGGGCAACCATCTACAGTATCCTTTTATGTATGCTAACTACCTGTAATTATCTCAACATTCTTTTTTTCATCCTGTTTTCTTTTCATTTGCTCAAACCAATCGCCGTCTAAACTTTTATCCCGGTGTTGAAACTCTTCTAACAACCGATAGAAAGCATTAAAACCCTCTTGCTCATTGCCACAATGAAGCATAATTATCTTTGCCCAAGAGTTAGAAGTTGACACATGATATTTTTTCTGCACCCAAGGCTGAAAATTCTCATGGAAATCATCCTCCCACACTGTGGGTTCAATATCCAACTCTCCCCTAGCAAATTCATATCCAACTAGAAAATGAAATAAATCACTCACAGAAGCCCTACCAATATACATCCCTGGCTTTGTCTTAATTTTTTGCAAAACTTCACACAGTCCGCCCATATCAAACCTCCCATTATGATTGATGGAACTATTTTATAACTCCGGCAATTCCTCAATGATAAATTGTTCACTTGGACAGTGAAAATCATTAATCCAATCTTCTCTTGTTAATCCATCCGTTGAGAGATTATCAAATACTTGACCGCGAACCTCTACACCGTAATGTTTACCATTGAGTGTAATTGACTGATTTATGCCGCGTCGTTCTAAGCGCGTACTCAGAATATAATACTCCTTACGCTTTTTCGTTTTAATGAGAATAACTTTCCCCTCAATACCATTTTCTTGTAACCACTGCATCACAGCAATAGCACATTCGTCACATTTATACAGGTCAAACTGTGCGACTATTTTACCGATTTTCTGATAAATCTTATCATCTGATAACAGAGTCACTCACCTATCTCGTTATAAAATAAATACATCAATAATAGAATAGTATAGGTAGGGACTGCGCTCAACATTTCTGTTCAAAAACCTCAGCTGGTTCTGAAGCTTGGTTATCAAGATGGCGAAATAAAAATACCCAAAGTGGCAGAGAGGCGTTAATAGCGATGAGTCGGACTAAATGACCACCTGTCACTATTTCTACATTATGATCCAATGCCAAGGCAACTAAAATCATCTCCGCAGAACCACCTGGTGCTGTTACTAATAAGCAGGTTAACCAGTCCCAAGATGTTAATTCCCAGGCAAGCGTAGCAGCAATTAACCCAGCGACGAGCGTCATTGCTACAGATAAGAATGTATAGCCTATGATCTTCTTATCTAAAGTGGGTTTTTTACCCCAATACTCACCAATTGTAATTCCTAGCAGCATTTGTCCAATTAAGTTGACCAATGGTGGGGGACTAAAGTTGATAGCGTCTACAAACGGCAAGCTACTAACTAAAGGATTAAACGCTATACCAATTACTAATGCACCAAAAAAATCGCTGGCCGGAATTTTTAATGATGTGGCAAGATAAATTCCTAATCCACCTATTAGCAGTGCGAAAAAGAGTAAGCCCAGATGAGAAAGGTCAAGATTGAGTAAAGCGTTGCTCAGGTTGAATGTTTGTGGTATAATCTGTGTGCCTGAAATTGTTCTGGCAAGTAATGGAATGAGAAGAACTACTGTAGTAACGCGCAGTGACTGAACTAGAGCTACTAGGGTGACGTTTTTGTTATAATCGGCGGCGATCGATGACATCGGTCCTACGCCACCAGGTACTGTAGCCAACATTGCTGTTAATATGTTGGTTTGGCTGAGGCGGGAGTAAAAATATCCAATTAAGCTACCACACAGCAGTAGGAAAAAGGTGAGAACGGCAAAAATAGGAATGGCAGAAACAACACTGGCAAAATTACCATGAGCGATCGCAAAGCCTACATTCAACCCTACTAGTGCCATTCCCACTTTTCTAGCGGTTCGGTTCTGTTTGGGTGAATAGTCATAGAATCGACACCCCTGAAACACCATTGCACCAGCAGCAATCCCGCCAAATAACCAGGCAATACCGCCACTGTTGAATCGTGTCAAGGCTAAACCCAGAGGAAATGCCAAAAGCATCTCTAAGCTCAGGACAATTAATTGCTTGACTAATATAGGTTTATCATGTAAAATATCATCTTTTGGAGTTGTGGCGCTTAAGTTTTGATTGAACAACACGGGCTTTACGAAAATTAACTTATCATCCAAATTAGCGCGATCTCGTTCCTACATGCAGCTGCTCAAAGTTATAGTTAACTTCTGCTCGAGAAAGATTTGGTTGCACCACCGTCGGGAAACTTTCAAAATTTCGCCGTACCCATTCCATCCCCACTTCGTTATTGAGCTTAATGTGTTGAGGTGTGTTACTATAAAGTTTCTCTAAAATTTCAGCATCCTGCTTAACAATTACAGAGGCAAGATGTAGAAGATTTCTTTTGAATAGATGAAAGATGGGATTGTGTACCTTCATAAACACAAGAACGTAGGTGCGCGTGTGATTTGGTGATTCTGGGACAAATAAATGACATTCTCTAACGGTTGCCATTGGACTGTGTGCATGTACAATTACCATTGACGGGAAACAGTTTTCTAAATGTACCTGAATCACTTTGGGCAGTACAAGAAGTCCTGGGTTTTTAAGGATGTCGCTCAGTGTAGGTTTAGTTCTTGGCAGATCAAAGTAGGCATGTGAATGATGTCCATCGTCAATAAACTGGTTAAATTGCACTTCTTCAATCTCGAATAAGGGGCGATGAGTGCCATTTTGGTGGTTGTAGTCGTGCATGTTCAGCAGCATGGTGAGGAGATCGGTTTTGACGCTGATATCTGCTACATAACCAACAAATTCGTATTCAGATGCAATCTCATTTAGAGTTGTTGGGATGGGGGCTTTCGGCTCCTCTCCTCCGTAGGACCAAATAAAGTCTCCTTGAATGATTAACTCTAATGGTTCGATTAAGGATTTAGTTGGTTTGTTGGAACCCGGTAAAACAGTGCAACCAGCGCTATCAAACTCCAACGCATGAAAGGGACAAGCCACTACACTACTTCCATCTGGTTTGGTTACACACCATCCTTCCGAAAGCATTGCACCCATGTGGGGACAGGCGTTGGGCAGGCAACTGATTTTACCGAGGCTGTCTTGCCAGAGAACGTAGTCATTAGCGTAGAGCGAAACTTTCATGGGCTGATTGGGTTTGAGCATGGAGCGATGTGCTAACAGCCACGGTACGCCAGGAAGCATAGTCATAAATACCTCAGATTTAACTTACTAATTAATTAGTAAGTTTAGCGTTAGGTTAGTACGTAGTCAACTGGCGTCATACTCAAGCATCTGTTGGTAGTATTGAAAAGGCAAATGGTATGATTGTGATGCTGTGGTGAAATCGGGAAATTCGCGGAAGTTAAAATCGGTACGGCAGGTTCGGGATGCGGATGTAACGCAGCAGCAGATTCTGGATGCCGCAGAGTTGGAGTTTGCTCGGCACGGACTTAAAGGTGCTAGGCTAAGTGCGATCGCCGATGCCGCCAACATTACAAATGCCACAATTCATTACTATTTCGAGAACAAAGAGAACTTGTACAAAGCGGTATTGCAGCGTCCGATTGATGAAGTTCAAGCAATGGTTAGTCAACTGAACCTCGATCATTTATCGCCGGAAGACGCAATCGCCCATGTGATTCAGACAGCGATCGCTTACGAAGCCACCAATCCCCATCGCCAGATGCTCTGGTTTCAAGAAGCCAGTCAAAATCAAGGTTTGTATTTCAAGCAAGGTAACTGGTGGAGTTTATATGAACACATGTTCAAAATTTTAGAACGTGGGATGGCAACAGGATGTTTTCGTCCTCTCGATCCACTCTTAACTTTAAATCATATCCTTGGCGTTTCCATTTTCTACTTCACAGTACACGAAAATTGGAAACACTTGACCCCTGAAATAGATCGTCTTAGCCCAGAAATGGTAGAAAAGCACAAAGAAGCAGCAATTCAATTTGTGTTGGCAGCGATAAAGAAAACCGAACATGACGCTATTTAGTGTCAACCAAAAATTGAGGGGTAAAATGAGTTTGTAGTAAGCGCTACTCTCCGAGAAGCCGCTCCGCGTCTACAGCGCTAAAGCCCCGACTACGAACTAGCGCCGATTCTTCAGTCCGAAAAAGAGGTAGCTAAAGTGGTATCAAATTTGCTATGAGTAGATAGATTAAATCATACCCTAATGAACGGACTAAAAAGCGCTCAACAATCTGACGAAACACTGCTATTATCATCCTATCGCAGTGATGCTCCTTTTAAAACGCTACTTCTGCTCTATCGCTATGACTGGCATAAGCTGGTATTGGCGATGGTGTACTATGTGATCAAATATAGTCCGGAGTGGATTCGTCCGGTTGTTGTTGCTAATATTATTGATATTATTTCTCGCCCTCAACAGCATACACTAGGACAACTGTGGCTAAACGGGGCTATTTTAGCATTATCTCTTGTACAGAATATTCCCATGCAGTATCTGTACATAATGACCTTGAGTGCAGTCACCCGCCAAATGGAAACGAGGTTACGCGACGCTTTAACACGTCAGTTGCAGCAGCTTTCTATTGGATTTTACCAGCAACGCAGTACAGGAGTGCTGCAAGCCAAGCTTTTAAAAGATGTGGAAGAAATTCAGATACTCGCTAGTCACATCTTTCAATTTGTGCCTTCAGCTTTATTGACAATTGTAGTTGCTGTTACAGTCACTGCCACACGCGCCCCTTGGTTCTTGCTATTCTTCGTTGCCACAGTTCCGATGGCAGTGCTTTTAGCGCAGGTACTAAAAGCACCAATTCAAGACTCCAATCACGCTTTGCGCCAACAAAAAGAGGTGATGTCGGCTCACTTAATTGAGATGATTAAGCTAGTGCCGGTGACACGGGCGCATGGGGTTGAAGAAACAGAAATTCAACGAACACAGCAGCGGCTTTACTCTGTCAAAGAAGCGGCAATGCGGCTAGATGGCATTAACGCTTTTACTGGTGCGTGTAGTTGGGTTACTATGCGTCTTTTCAATACAATCTGTCTGGTGAGTTCTGCTTATTTGGCTTATAGTGGTAAAATGGGTCTGAGCGCAGGTGATGTAGTGCTGCTCACAGGTTATTTTGATACATTAGCTAACTCCGTTCTCCAGATACTAGCAGTATTGCCGCAAATTGGTACGGGTTTTGAGTCGTTGCGATCAGTTGGTGAAATTATCGAGTGTCCTGACCTAGAATTAAATCACGGTAAGCACCAAGTCAGTTCTGTTGAGGGAGAGTTTTTCTTTGATGGTGTCAGTTTTATTTATCCTAATCACGAGCGTCCGGCAATTGATAATATTTGCTTGAGGGTTAATGCTGGCGAAACCATTGCCTTTGTTGGACCTTCAGGAGGCGGAAAGTCCACCCTGCTTAATCTTATCATTGGTTTTCTTCGACCAACAAAAGGACAGATTGAGCTAGATGGTCAAGATATGAACACTTTGGATTTGAGAACTTATCGGCAGTTTGTATCGGTAGTTCCCCAGGAAACAATTCTATTTGAAGGTAGTATAAAAGACAATATTCTTTATGGTTCAGTTGGGGTGAGCGAACAGCAATTACAACAAGCCATACTCGATGCTAATGCTCATGAATTTATCTTCAATTTACCTCAAGGACTTGACACCCTCATTGGTGAAAACGGTGCAAAACTCTCAGGTGGGCAACGCCAGCGCCTCGCCATTGCTCGTGCATTGGTTCGCAATCCTAAAGTGTTGATTTTGGATGAAGCAACAGCTTCGGTAGATACCGCATCAGAAGCTATGATTCAAGAGGCACTTGAACGCTTGATGAAGAACCGTACAACTTTTGTAGTCGCCCATCGACTTTCCACAATCCGTAACGCTGACCGAATTGTTGTCTTAGATAAAGGGCGGATTGTTGAAATTGGCAATCACCATCAGTTATTGCAACAGTATAATGGCTTATATACACGTCTAATTGCGTTACAAATATAGTTTTTAACTAAATAACTGATTACTAAGGGGAAGCATCTGGTATTAATGCATGTTTTCCCTTTTTATGCAAATAGGTTTTTCACCCAAGCGCGGAAGGCTTTACGCAAAGCCCTTCTACCAAGATTCATGTTTTGCTGGATAAAATCAGGGATTTCCTCAACCGGAAATTTAGGGAATGCCAAACTGCTAGAGGCAACTTTATATTCTCCTGCTTGCAGATGATAGATTTGTATTATGCCTTGATCGTAACGCCAAATTTCTGGCACACGCAGACGCGCATAAATTGGTTGTCTATCTATTGATTTGCTAGTGATATCAATTTCTAGTGCTAAGTCTGGTGGTGGAGCGCAATCTAAATCGATATTTGGCAACTTACTCCGAATCAAACTTTCACTTTGGATGTAGAAGCAGTTATCTGGTTCTACACCTGCAAGCTGATCAAATCGTTTCCATGTAGTTGAACCTAGACATTCATAATCGAGATCCAGTTCCTCTGCCAGGTCTTTAATTAAGTCGCTGATAATATCTTTAAAGTATTCATGTTCTGGCAGTGGCATAACTATTTCTAAATTTCCTCGGTCGTATGCTATTCTAGTTGGGCGATTATTACCCATTTCAACCAGAATATCTTCAAACTCCTGCCAACTGACGTTTTTAAGTAGGATCTTTCCTTCTTGAGGAATGGTTAGAGACATTTAGTATTTCCTAAAGAATTGGTGGTGATCTGGTTTGATTTCTATAGCTTTATTGTAAAAGGTTGGTTCAACAACCATGCCCATTCCATATTGCCGTTTGTGTAACATTAATGATTTCATGATGATTTTTAGACATCATCAGCTATACTAGATTATCCAGCCTTTACCATCCAAACGAGAAAGCCTAAGATTTGCTCAACTGGCGGGAGGGGGTAATCAGTCAAGTCAATAGATACGCATTGCCCTTCTAACTTCAGAAACCGCCAAACTGTACCACTACTTACGGTTCCGTAAATCGTTAAAATAGGTTGTTGCTTTTTTTGGTTAAAGCGTTGAGCTGCAACCATTTCTGCAAGGCATTGCCCTAAGGCTGGTTTTAAGTCTTCCTTCTTGGCTTCTACAAGCACAACTGCAGGGGCTTTAATATATAGCTGTTCTGAGGAACGACTAATGAGAAAATCAACATAGCCCGTAAGTTCAGCTTCTGGTTCTACATTGAATTCTTCGCCTGAGAAAACGCTAATCTGTCCTTGAAGTTGGCGTTTTACTTCCAGCAATACGGGATTGATAATGCCTTCAGAACGAGCTTTCTCACTACTGACTGCGATCGCCCAAGGGAGTGTTTCTTTAAGAATATCTTGAAGTAAAGGCGTAGGAGTGACTGGGGGAATTTCTGGCAGAAAGCGATCCCCTTCAACGATTGTGAGTTGAAAATCCTCTACAGCTTTGCTTAGAGTGAATTTACTGTAAGGCATAGGTTAATCATTCTTAATAAAGTATTGAGATATATTTATTGACAACTGCTTCATAGTATGTACTCTGTTAAGGTATCTTCTTAGTTGGAAGATACGGGCAAGCAAACGGTAAACTGAGTCTTGCTGGGAGTTGATTCAAAGGCGATCGCACCGTGATGACCGTTTTCAACAATCCGTCGCACCATATCCAAGCCTAACCCGGATCCTTTGCCAACGGACTTAGTGGTGAAGAACGGCTCGAAGACGCGAGATTGAATTTCCGGGGCAATACCCGCCCCAGAGTCAGTGATTTGAACTTGGATGTAGTCTTGATTACAAGCCGTAGCGATTTCAATCATACCTGCTCCGCCAATGGCATCAATAGCGTTGTCAATCAAATTCGTCCAAACCTGATTAAGTTCACTGCCCATGTCCACCCCTTCGCTCAAACGAGTGATGCTGATGCGACCAGATTTCTGTCAATGTCATATCTTTGGTTTGCTCAGAGATTCTTTGGACACCGTGACGCTTCATTTCAACGCAATCAAACTTTTTACTCTTCTTCATAAGAAATTACTTCAACAGCAGAATAGATGTTAATTTCAGCATAGCCTTTGACTATGTTGACGGCGCGATATAATTGTATCTTCTGAAAATGTACAATATACTTAAAGTTCCAACTTACTATTATAGAACAACTAGTCACCGTAGCCAAAGCAACTTAATGTCGTTAAAGTTTTAATGGTCTAGAAAGCTACAATTGTCCTCTTATGTCGAATCCATCGAATCTGAACAGTACCCCTATTCCTCACAAACTAGAGTCAGGTAAGAATAGAGAGCGAATTTTCCAATAATTTCTCGTACTTGCGGCAGTTAATGCGACTGTTGACAACCCAGCATTATTGTATAAAGGTGTGCAAAATTCGCCCTATCAACAAGATATTAATAATTACCCAGAGCGCCTAAAAAATCAAGAAAATCTTGTATAATTGCTCTTTCAACCTTATCCCAAACTTGGAGAATTACCTCAAATTTATTCCCAGGCTTTAGAATTTATACATCCAGATATTAAAGAGGCTTGTATTTGTGTTGGTCGTTTATCTGATGGTAAGATAAAGGCACATTGGATGGGAAGAAATGCTCTGAATAAAAATCAATTTTGGAGTGCAACAAAAATCATACCTTTACTGAATATTATTTCGCAATTAAATACAAAATTTCCTAATGTAGATATTGATAATTGCGCAATTGTAGATCCAGAAAATACCAAAAAATCTGTACCTTTTTTTAACGTTGCTCATGACATAGTTAGTTACCAAAACAAAATAGCTAGTTCCAATGCCTTAGCTGCTATGTGTAAACGATTTGAAACTTGGGAGGGCTGAGAATTATGGGTGAAAAAAATCACCGGAAATCAGGACTTAGTTTTCCGTGGACGTTACGGTGAATTACCCTATATTAATCAGCCAATATTGTATGATTTAAAAACAAAAAATGTCCTGCTCCTTGCTGCTCCAGAAACTACTAGAGGTGACAATCTTGTAACCGCATACGATTTAGTTCGGTTTATCCCCATGTTAGGATGGCATCACCATCTACCAACACAATCTCGATTACCTGGAGCGCAGTGGAACAGTCTAGAAGCTATCATCAGAGCTATGGGTTCAGATGCCTGTCGTTACATTGATCTTGCCATCCTTGCGTTGGGTTTGGAAAAAGTTGTTATCTCCCCTACAATTATCTCAAAATTAGGTAACGGCTTCAGTGGTAACTTTTCACTTCCCCCTAAAAACAAGAGTCAAGAAACAGCAGGAATAGAAGGTGGAGAAAAGCCCTTACGACG
>NZ_JACXAE010000100.1 GCF_014698965.1 Iningainema tapete BLCC-T55 | reverse complement strand
GTCGTAAGGGCTTTTCTCCACCTTCTATTCCTGCTGTTTCTTGACTCTTGTTTTTAGGGGGAAGTGAAAAGTTACCAAGAGTTTGCACAACTTATTAGAGGTTCTCAATTAATAGTCGTGGATGGAGCATACCACGAATGGAGCATTTTCTTAGTAGATAAATTTACAGATATAGTATTTAATTTTCTTGACGAAATCACAGCCAGGAAATAGATAAAAAAGATGTTAATGGATAAATTGTTCTACATTGATTGGCAAAAAATCTTTGTTCCCAGCATTTCTATTGCTGAATTAATTGTTCGCGGCTCACTGGTTTACCTAGCGCTGTTCTTGGTTCTACGCATTATGCCCAGCCGCCAACTAGGAACGCTAGGAATAGCCGATTTACTCGTAGTCGTACTATTTGCTGAAGCGGCACAAAACGCTATGGCAAGCAATTATACATCAATTACAGAAGGAGCGATTTTAGTAGGAACTGTAATTTTTTGGAGTTACTTTCTCAACTGGTTAGGCTATAAAGTTAAGCGCTTTGAGCGCTTCCTCAATCCTCCTCCGCTACTGTTAGTTAGGAATGGACAAATGATTGAGCGTCATATGAAACAGGGACTACTTACAGAGGATGAATTGATGAGTAAGTTACGCTCCTCTGGTGTGGAATATATTTCTGAAGTGAAAAAGGCATATATGGAGGCTGACGGTAGCATTAGTGTGATCTCTTTTGAATCAAAAACCAATTCAGATCCTAAACAAAAAGCAAATGTGTAGAGACGCGCTCATTTGAGCCAGCGTGCATGTTGTCGAGTTTCCCACTGTCACGGCGACTGGCGTCGCGTCTCTACAGGGGAAGAATTTAGGTATGAAATATCACGCTCACCAAGGGTAAGAATGCGAAGAGGAAGCCATTCCAAGACGGTAATTGAGCTTCGGCAGTTGGTTGTGGTGGTGATAATAAAGCGTCTATCCTTTGTTCTAAACGATCGCCACTAGCCCCCAAGGCAGCACACATTGTTTCCGGATGTACGTGCATGTTACTTACCACCAACAACAGAGATTCTGCTAGCAGCAGGGGATCTACCTGAGTTGCTGCGTGAGCGTCGGCGCGTAATTCTCGCAAAACTAACAACTCTTGCCACAAAGCGTCTGTATTTGGCAACCAAGCTGTACAGGTACGCACCCAACCCAGCCAGAAAAACCAGAAAGTATCTCGGTAATGGTAATGCCCTTCTTCATGTGCCAATACCGTTTCTAATTGCTCTGGAGATAGAGTTTGTAGCAATCCCTCAGACACGATTAGTTGGGGTTGCCAAAAACCAATTTGCCCTGCAAATAGTGCGCTTGTGTCTAGCAATCTTACTTGTCTATCTGCTAGATATACAAGCGGACAGTTTTGGGTAGATTTAACTGACTGCCATCCCGACCAAGCATGTTTAATACATAAAATGAGAAAAAAAGCAAGACAAAATAATGCCAAAACATAACTAAACCAGCCAGTCTGCCAACCACTCATTTTACCTTGGGGTCCCATGCACAAAACGGCTATGGCTGTCATAAAAATTAGCAAGGGGGGAAAGAGAAATAAAAAGAGCGCTCGCCGCCACCGCTGATTCCAACTGCCCAAGGAATCATTCCCAGAGGATCTCAATCCCCAAGCAACAGCTAAAGTAGTCAAAATCATGATCAAATGCATTATTGTTCCTCCCTAGCTTGACGTGCGGCTTGAATACGCTTAGCGATCGCTTGAATTTGCTCAGAAGCAGCTTCATCTAAACTATCAGCAAAAGCAGCGATCACATCTGGGTTGCCCACAGCCAAAAAGCGATGTAATTGTTCGTGTGCCTTAATTACCTCTGCCTGCTGCTTGGTAACTAATGCTCGCCAGTAAAAGGCTCGCGCTTTTTTGTCACAAGCAAGCCAACCTTTTTCTGTCAAACGGCGCAGCACAGTAGTGACAGAAGTATAAGCTAGTTCCCGGTTAGGATCTTTAAGAATGCGGTCATGTACATCCTTAACTGTAACGGAACCAAGTTCCCAGATGATATGCAAAATTTCTGCTTCCAACGGACCTAAAGAAAGTTGTTTGGGACGATACTCAGGTAAAGGAGCCATAAAGATTGTGGATTTTAGATTTGGGATTACAGTTTTGTTGGTGACACTAAGTAGTTAAAATGGTTGTCGTCGATACTAATTCAGGTGTATCCAAGGCGTGAAGCTATTCGTTTACCATACTCCAGAATTGACTCCCACAGATCAAATGCCAGATTGTGCGATCGCTGTCGATGTACTGCGAGCCACTACCACAATGGCAACAGTCTTGGCTGCAGGTGGAGAAGCCGTCCAAGTTTTTAGCGATTTAGATCAACTCATGCAAGTGAGCGAATCTTGGTTACCCGACAAACGCTTACGAGCCGGAGAGCGGGGAGGTGGAACAGTTCCTGGCTTTGACATGGGAAATTCTCCCCTCGACTGCACACCAGAGCGCGTACAGGGAAGACGTTTATTTATCAGCACTACCAACGGTACTCGTGCATTACAACGAGTGCAAAATGCCAAAAAAGTGCTTGCCGCCGCGTTTATTAACCGTGCCGCAGTAGTAAATTACGTTTTGCAACAACAACCAGAAACTGTGTGGATAGTTGGTTCAGGTTGGGAAGGAAGCTTTTCCTTAGAAGACACCGCTTGTGCAGGTGCGATCGCCCACAGTATTATACAGCAAACCAATGCTTCACTAGATGTTGCGGGTAACGATGAGGTATTTGGTGCGATCGCGCTTTACTCTCAATGGCAAGATAATTTACTGGGACTTTTCCATCATGCCAGTCATGGTAAACGCTTATTGCGTCTAAATTGTCTCGAAGATCTGAAATATTGTTCCCAAATCGATATTTTAGATGTCTTGCCCATGCAGCATGAACCAGGAGTTTTGAAAAGTAAAAAGTAAAGGCACAGGGCAGAAGGCAGAAGGCAGAAGGCAGAGGAAAAAAATTATATCTCCTGACTCCTGACTCCTGACTCCTGACTCCTGACTCTTATCTCCCATTAATTGATACCCCTGCTAAATAGCCGCTAGTCCATGCGCTTTGGAAGTTAAAGCCACCAGTTACACCATCTATATCTAAAATTTCTCCGGCAAAGTAAAGATTTGGAACTATTTTACTTTCCATCGTCTTAAAATTGACTTCTTTAAGATTGACACCGCCACAGGTGACAAATTCTTCCTTAAAGACTCCTTTGCCGTTAATTAAGTATTGTCCTTGGGTAATTTCTTGTAGTAATTGATTTAATTTTTTATTCGATAATTCTGCCCAACGTTCCACAGTAATTTCTACACGAGCAAGAATGAATTGCCATAAACGGTGGGGTAAGTCAACGCCGCGATGTAGTGCTACAGGTTTTTTTGCCCATTCATTCTTAACAGAAAACAATTTCTGCCGCACTTCTTCTTGCTTAAGTTCTGGCAACCAATTAATATGTAAGGTAGCTTGATAGTGGTTTGAGTGCAATACTCTCGCACCCCAAGCAGAAAGTTTTAGTACGGCAGGACCACTTAAACCCCAATGGGTAATTAGTAATGGTCCTGTTTGTTCTAAGGTAGAGCCTGGTACAATTAGACGTAACCGTACAGGGTTAACGCTAATGCCAGCCAACTTTGTTAATTTTTCCTCACCAATATTAAAGGTAAATAAAGATGGGACAGTTGGTTCAATTGTATGGCCCAACTCTCTAGCTATTTTATACCCAATCGGATTGCTACCTGTGGCGAGGATGAGGCGATCGCATTCCAGTATTTCACCTGATTTAATGGTAACCTGGTAGAGACGTTCCGGCGGAACGTCTCTAAGTGTGACGGAAACCACTGGTGTTCCTGTACGCAATTCTACCCCTAATGATGATGCTGCATTCATTAGGCAGTCTACAATAGTTTCCGAACTATCTGTAGTTGGAAACATTCTGCCATCAGCTTCAGTCTTGAGTTGAACACCGTGTGTGGCAAACCAACTCACAGTATCCTTAGCTTGAAAGCGTGTAAAAGCACCTAAAAGAGCTTTTCCACCTCTAGGATAATTTTGTACTAATTGTGATGGATCAAAACAAGCGTGAGTAACATTACAACGCCCACCACCACTCACAAGAACTTTAGCCAGTGGTTGACGACTAGCTTCGAGAATCGTAACAGAAGCTTGGGGGTTTGTAGCAGCTGATATCGCCGCAAAAAAACCAGCAGCACCACCCCCAATCACAATAACTTTTAGAGGTTGCAAGAGATTAAGAACTTCGATTAATTGGCAGTGTTTTCTCTTCCACACTAGCAATTTTTTCACTGAGCGGGTTCAAATTGATCTTTTGTTGCCCCGCAAACAGGGCATACCCAATCATCTGGTATTTCTTCAAACGGAGTTCCTGGTGCTATTCCGCTATCGGGATCGCCCACTTCTGGGTCATACTCATAACCACAGATGGTACATGTATATTGAGACATCTTCTGTACTCCTGATGAAATAGTTACAGTAGGTGGGCATTGCCCACCCGACAATTACTGAACACTTGTTAGAGGTACTCCCAACCATCCGGCAAAGTTCTCCTGCTGCAATGAAGTTGGCTTGATGACAGGTTTTAATTGATACTTACTCAACTGTGGTGCAGCTAAGGGGATGGTATAGGTTCTCAGTTCGTCTTGGTGGAAAATTGTGAGTTGGATTCTATCACCTGGTTGATAATCTTTCAAGCGATCGCACAATTGATTTGCTATTACTTTTATACCATCAATAGCTAGCAATTCATCTCCTGGGTCAATGCCTGCTAGTTGTGCAGGTGAACCCGCCTCGACAAACTTAATTACCTCGCGATTATTTTCCGTACATACTTTGATTCCCAAGTATACTTGTTCTTCTGCTTCTGCTACTAATTGCAAACCAAACGGCTCCAAGTACTGGTGAAAAGGTAACTCCTCAGTACCATCAATGTAGCGTTTAAAGAAATCATTTAAATTACATCCAGCTACTGATTCAATAATTTCCTGTAACTGTTGTGGAGTGTAACCAATTTCGTCTTTACCAAATTTTTGCCAGGTTTTGAACATAATATCATCGAGCGATCGCTGATTTTTATGGCGCGAGCGAATCAGCAAATCCAACAACAGCGATACTATCTCTCCTTTAAGATAGTAGGACATTTGCGAATTACCGCTGTTAGCATCTTGACGATACAGCTTAATCCAAGCATCAAAACTAGATTCGGAAAGTGATTGTACTTTTCGACCAGGTGTAATCATATACCTGGTAATATCTTTACTGAAATGATTGAGCATTGTTTGAGCATTGTAAATGCCTGCTCGTAAAGGAATGAGCAAATCGTAGTAACTGGTTGTACCCTCACAAAACCATAGTGATGGTGTATAATTTTCACAATCGTAGTCAAACACTTCTAGTGCTGCTGGGCGAATACGCTTTACATTCCATAAGTGAAAGAATTCGTGTGCTACAAGTTGGATAAAGCGCTCATATTTGTCGCGATCGCGAAACCCAAATCGCTGATAAATTAAAGAACAGCTATTTTTATGTTCTAAACCACCATAAGCTTGGTAAAACAGATGCAGGATAAAAAGGTACTTTTCATACGGTAAGCCCCCAAACATCTGGGCTTCGACTTCGATAATTTTCTTAATGTCAGTAATCAACCGCTGCACTTGAAGATTACCTTGTCCCCAGATTGCCAATTCATGGGGTTTTCCCAATACTTCAAACTGATATAACTGGTGACAACCAATTTCAAAGGGGCTATCGACAAGGGTATCAAAATCTGTAGCGAAGAAAGTATTTTGTCCAGATGCTGGTAAAGCAGTAGTTACGTGCCAGTCTGGATGGGGCGGTACAACAGTAACTTGAATTGATTGCTTCTCCCAACCGGGCAGTCGGAAAAATAAAGCTGCACCATTAATATAACCGTGAGTGCCATCTAAATGATTTGTCCGCACTGATAAATCGTTAGCAAAAATGCGGTATTTTACAGTTACCTCCCCCGAGCCGCTTGTATGTACCTGCCAATGATTTTTACTAATTTTCTCCCAAGATAAAGGCGAGTGTTGGGAGAAAGCGGCAAAATCCTGCAAGTTTTTAGAGTATTCTCTGACTAAATAGGAACCAGGTGTCCAAACTGGCATTTTCAGATGGAGAATTGAAGATGGATAGCCGACGATGTGCAAAGTAACCTCAAACAGATGTGTTTCTGGTTGAGGCATTGCTACTCGGTAATGTATTTTTGGTACACTTTCCTGGAGACGGGTGTTAGGGAGAGGTACAGTTACTTCAGTCATCCGCAGTAGTATCTTAGTTGTTTTGAGTTAGTAGCCTAGTATATAGTCTATAATTCTCTCTCTACTACCAACTCATTACTCAAAAGTAATTAGACTTTGCCTGCCAAATTCATTAACTGTTTAAGATTGACTAAATGAACTACGCGATCGCTACTGTCAATTTTAATCCAACCTTTTTCAGATAGTTTAGATATAATTTTAGTCGTTTCCTCAACGCTAATTTCTGTAACATCTGCTAAATCTTTACAAGAAATATCAAAAATTTCCCTTCCTTGGGGAGTTTGGTGACCATAACTTTCGCCTAAACTAATTAAGGTATGGGCGAGTTTGACTGCGGGTGGTGAAGATCGCATTTGTAAGCGCACATTAATGTGTCGTAATCGTCGAACCATCAGTTGCAGCATCCGGTGATGTAACTGTGGATCTTTAAACAATATCTGAATAAAGCGCTCTCGGGAAATACTCAGTAACTTTACAGGCGAAAGAGCAATTACATCTGTTGAGCGTGGCGATTCATCTAAAATCGCCATTTCACCAAAAAAATCACCCCTACCTAAAATTGCTAAGGCAACAGAGTCTTCGCCTGCGGTACGTCGGACTTTTACCCAACCAGAAACTATGAAGTAGACTGCATTACCCCAAGCATCTTCCATCAAAACAGCTCGCTGGGGTGGGTATTCGTGTTCTGTTGCAACAGAGAGTAGCCATTCTAAAGTCGGGGGATTGGCTGTACTCATTAAAGGGAAAATTTCACTAAAAATCTCTGTCTGCATGACATATCCGCAAAAATCACAAGCGAAAGTAATGGTTTGCTAACATTTGTCTTTAAGCACCGAAATATTTTAAATATATTACGGTATTAAAATTTGCACATAATCAATCTCTACCTTTTGATGGTATTGTATTCATTACAACACACAAACCCGAAACTTGAAATCAGCGGTTTTACCGAAAAAAGGCATCCTGGAAAAACAAGTTTCCAGGATGCCTCAATGTTCAGCAAAAGTTGTTGCGAATTTCAAATTTGGCGTTATGGTAGGGTAGTTTCTGAACCTCCATTGAAAAACCTTCTACCTTCTGCCTCCTCCCTGCCTTCTTCAATTGGCGAAAAGTCTGTAAGTGCTTTAATTTGATTTTCTAAGTTGTATAATATTTGATTTAACGCGGCAAAAGCCTCTAGTTGCCCAGATTTTACTTCTTTGTTGAGTATAAGTCGTTGTTGTAGTTCGCGCAATTTATAGTTCAATTGCTGAGAAATGCTCAAAGCATCACGACTAATACGTGTCAACTGTTGCTGCTGGTAAAACTTTAATGCTGCTCCTCGTAGCACTTGTAATGTAGCTTGTTCACCATGCATTCCTGGCATCACTCTTATGCGTAATAATACGCGAGTTTTTTGGTATAAAAACTCCTTTTCTACCTGTTGTGGTTCTGCCACAGTAGCGATGGGTAAAGAAGCAAAGCGCTTAAATTCATTCAGTACTCCCTGAAAAATCGACAGCGGCAGTTTGTCGATGACTGACTGCAATACTCCATTTTCACTCCATAATATTCTGCCGTGATATGGTCTTCTTTCCAAGAATAATCGACCAATTCCCCCGACAAGAACTCTCCCTAGTAACTCCTCTAGCAGTTTTTTCGGTGGTAAAGTTGTTAATGTTTCAATTGTATTAGGTTGTTGTGGTGGTGGCAATTGCAAAACAGGTAGAGAGGTTGAAGAATCATCTATTGCTTGTTGTGGCGTAGAAGTTGACTGATTAAGTAGTGTATTTTTGTAACTAAGGTAAGCTGATAATAATTTGCGGTGAGTTTCGGCGGCGATCGCTTCGGTTAATATTGTGCAATTAGTATAGGACAAAATGCGACAAACATAGTTGAGCGCCGTATTGTCTTGTGGATTCACCATACCTAGCTGCAAGTTGTTGTCTTCTACTTTAAGAGGCAAAATCTGGTGGTAAAGGCACACTTCAAACGACAATATGCTCTCCATAAGCCGAAATATTTGCGCTGTATCCAATCCTTGCTTCCATTGAGAATCAGTAGACGACAGCAGTTGCTTACCAATTGCTTCGTTACTTAGTGGTTTGCCCTCTGAAGACAACATAAGTTTTAGTTGCTGAAATTTTTCTACTATCGTATTCTGCTTAGTAGTTAATTGGCTCTATTAAATTAATACTCTTAGGTTATTGACAATTTTAATATTATATGGTAAGCGCCCGGTCTAGTATATTCATTCTTTGTGGCTGTTGACAGTTAACACATAACAGTCAACAGTTAACAGCGCATTCAATTTGCCGTTCTCAAACTTTGAGCAAGCAAGTAGATCTTAGTCCATTCTCCGATCACTTGATGGGTTTTGAGTTTTAGCCCAGTTGCGATCGCATCTACGGTTTGAGATGCTTTGAGCATGGATAAAACCTGGCGTTGTGTAATCGTCAGTTTTTCCTGCAA
>NZ_JACXAE010000099.1 GCF_014698965.1 Iningainema tapete BLCC-T55 | reverse complement strand
GTCGTAAGGGCTTTTCTCCACCTTCTATTCCTGCTGTTTCTTGACTCTTGTTTTTAGGGGGAAGTGAAAAGTTACCTATCGTCAATTGCTGAAACCACTTTTTCAATGGATTCAACAAGGTAGCGACGATGACCACCAGGGGATTTAATGCTTTTAATCTTTCCATCGTCTGCCCACCTACTCAAGGTTTTGGGATGATAGCCATAACGTTGTTGAGCTTCAGTTGGAGTGATATACATTTGGGAATGGAGTAATTGTCTGATTTACTCCATTATATCCTGGCTAATCCCAGTATTTTATTACTTAGTTAAATGGCGATCGCCAAACCAACACCTTCCCAGCTCCAGTTGGAGACGCTTTTGTAACGGGACGCTGCGCTCAGGGTGATTGCGCTCTTCGCAGTGCCGGAGGCGAACGCACCTACCCATTCCAAACTCAAAGAGCATCTTTGTCCCATCTGTTGCTCCCAACATATACTTAGATTGTTTCATGAGAATGCAGTATAAAACAAGAATATTTTCTTTGGTGAGCACAAATTTAATATTGCACTAAATCTGCTCAGCCGCAGATCAATTGATCTGGTAGCATTACTGAATTACAGTAGCAAAATCTCACACATCAGGAGCACAAAGTTTTTTTGCGCTTTTGCGTGAGGCTAACAAATAAATTTAGCTTGACTACTCCATGCGCCGAGATTCGATTTTTTACAAACTGTTTCAACAATCGCCCACACTGCTATTTGAACTGTTGACAAATCCGCCCGCAAATGCAGATGCCTACCGATTTGATTCGGTAGCTGTCAAAGAACCGAAATTTGAGATTGACGGGGTATTTCTACCACCAGAAAACGAAGGTGCCGGAGTAGTATATTTCTGTGAGGTGCAATTCCAAAAAGACGAACAACTTTACGAAAGGTTATTTGCCGAATCCTCGTTATATTTCTATCGCAACCGCCCAAGATTTAGCGACTGGCAAGCAGTAATCATTTACCCAACGCGCAGTATCGAACAAAGTGATGTTCATCCTCATCGAACCCTACTCAATGGCAACCAAGTGCATCGGGTGTATTTAGATGAGTTGGGCGATATTCGCTCTTTACCGTTATGGGTGGCACTGATGGTACTAACTACCGTAGAAGAAGATTTTGCAGCAGAACAAGCAAGGCATTTGTTAACCAGAACCAGTCGGGAAGTACCATCAACCGCAAGTCGCGCCATAATAGAGATGGTTACGACAATTATAATGTACAAATTTACACAATTGAGCCAAAGGGAGGTAGAGTCTATGCTAGGGATCACATTACAGCAAACGCGAGTGTATCAGGAAATTAAAGAAGAAGGACGACTCGAAGAAGCAGCTAACCTGGTGATTCGACAAATTACAAAGCGCATTGGGCAGAAACTCTCAGATGAAATAGTTGGGCGAATTTCTGGTTTACCATTGGCTGTACTCGAAGATTTGAGCGAAGCACTGTTAGATTTTCACAGTTTGGCTGATTTGCACGCTTGGTTAGAGAATGTTTAGAAGTGTTGAAGAGTTGAAAATAAATTAAGGACACTCTCGAGAGAGTACAAGCTCTCCATTTGCCAATCGATAAATACCTTGGGCTTCGACAATTGGAGCGGTGATTTTTTGTGGGCTGCTGCGTTTTGAATTAGTCCCAACTAACTCACCAGTTGAGATTGAGCGGATGGTTTCCGTAGGATAAGGAAAAAGGGGCGTATCACCAGGACGCTCAGCTAAACCACCATTGCCTGTAATTAAGAAAATACCACTAGATTGATTGTTGCGCTTAGCTATGCAACTATTAGCAATTAGCGCGTTAGCATCAATAATATTGGACGGTAGCTGGGTAAGGCCATTTTGCACAGCTTCAGTGTTTGGTGTATTAATATTGACTGCACCTGCCACACCCAAGGTCGAACTGGCAGTGATGTCACTCAAATCTGTTGACTGTGGGCGCGACTCAATGCCGAAGATATCACTATTAATCTGAATATTCCCACCAGTACCTGTGTAAGCGTTAGCAGTGATGTCACTATTTTCTTGTGGCACAGCAATGATAAATTTGGAGTTGATATTAATATTGCCGCCATCACCACCTTTTTGAGCAGTACCAGCATTGGTGGAAATTTGACTACCACGTCGCAACAGTAAGAGTTCCCCTAATTGCAAGTTAATATTACCACCTTGGCTGCTAGTTGTTTGCGCAGAAATCTCCGCTCCATTGTCCAGGGTGAGAATATCTGCAAGTATGGTGATATTCCCCGCATTGCCTGTACCATCACTATTCACTGAGATCTTTGCCCCATCTCTAATAGAGACTTGACGGGGAGCAATGAATATGCTTCCTCCAAGTCCCGTAGAACCAGGAGCAGTGTTAGCGAAGATACCACTGGTAGGACCTTGATTATTAATAACATCACTTAACTGGTCTGTTTGTCCTGGTTGGCGTAAGCGCTGTTCAACTTGGGCAAGGCGTTGAGTAAAGTTTGGGTCACTTCCTGCTAAAGTCAAGGTATCTTTGACATTCAGGGTGATAGTTCCAGCTTTCCCACTTCCACGAGTATTAGTTAGCACTTGTCCGCCATTGAGCGCTGCAAAGGAACTGGCATTAATTGTAATGTTGCCCCCGTCGCCAAAACCTGAACTACCAGCGGCTACATTAGCAGCATCCACTACTCGAAAATTTCTTGTTGTTACCGTAATATTACCTGCATTTCCGGTTGTTTCTCTATCCGTACTAGTCACCAATGCACTAGAAAATCCTGTAGAACCTATACCAGAAAGAGTGATAGAATCAGTTGTGGTGACGCGAATATTTCCCCCACGCCCTTGCGCTGCAGGTAAAATTCCTATGGGACGAAAAAGGACTGACTGGATTTGAGAGCCATCTGCTACAAAAAGAGAACGAGCAATTATGTCAATGTCACCAGCTTTGCCCACACCTCCAGATTCTACAGTAGTTCTAATTTGACTGGAGTTGGTCAATGTTACAGCATCATCTACCTTCACTGAGATATTACCTGCATCTGCTCTTCCACTAGTACTGGCATTGATGAAAGCATTATTGGATAACGACAGTGTTCCTGATTTTACTCGGATGTCTCCCCCCTTACCCACACCAGTAGATCCTACTGTGCTGAAAAGACCGCTAAAGCTTCCATTGCTGCCAGTACCGTTCAAGGTAATTGCATCACGGGCATCAATAGTGATATCGCCTGCTTTTCCTGAACCAACTGTGGTAGCATTTATTAGAGCACCATTGTTTAAATACAAAGATCCAGTTGTAACGTTGATGCTTCCGGCATTGCCTACAGCAGTTGATTCTACTGTGCTGTAAGCCCCAGTGTGAGTTTGATTGCTGCCAACACCATCAAACCTCACAATATCGCGAGCATTGATAGTGATGTTGCCGCCATTACCTTGCCCAGAGGTGCTGGCAGCAAGGTAAGCGCCATCGCTTACTGTGAAATAACCTGTTGTTACTAGGATATCTCCACCCTTACCCACACCAGTAGATCCTACTACGCTAAAAATACCGCTGGAGCGTCCATTACTGCCAGTGCCGTTCAAGGTAATGGCATTACGGGCATCAATAGTGATATCGCCTGCTTTTCCTGAACCAAAAGTACCAGCACTGAATTGAGCACCGTTGTTCAAAAACAAAGATCCAGTTGTAACTTTGATATTTCCAGCATCGCCTACGGCAGTTGATTCTAGTGTACTGTATGCGCCACTAGAATTTTGGTTGCTGCCAACACCATCAAACGTTACGCGATCGCGGGCATCAATAGTGATCTTACCACCATTACCTTGCCCAAAGGTGCTGGCAGATAGTCCAGCGCCATTGCTTACTGTCAGAGAACCTGTTGTTACCCGGATGTCTCCACCCTTGCCCACGCCAGTAGATGCTACCCCACTGAAAAGACCGCTAGAAGATCCATTGCTACCAGTGCCGTTCAAAGTAATGGCATCACGGGCATTGATAGTAATATTACCTGCATTGCCTTGCCCAAGGGTATTGGACGCAAGTTGAGCGCCATTGGTAAGGGAAAGCGAACCTGTTGTCACAAAGATATCTCCTCCCTTTCCCTTACCTTCCCATAATGATGAGAAAGCACCACTAGAGCGTCCATTGCTGCTGACCACACCATCAATGGTTATGTGATCACGGGCATTAATAGTAATATTACCCGCATTCCCCCTCGCAAAGGTATTCAACGCACCACCATTCGTCAATGAGAGAGTGTGTGTAGTGACAAAGATATCTCCTCCATTGCCATTATCTCCCAAAGTTTGGACTGAACTCTGAAGTCCATAAGTGCCAAAGCCTTCAAAGGCAACGACATCGGCATCAATTGTGATACTACCAGCATTGCCCTGCCCGAAGCTATTAGCATTGAGTTGACCACCATTTTTTAAGAATAGTGCCCTAGCATTCACGCGGATATTTCCACCACTACCTATGCCATTACTTCCTACTTCACTTCCGGCATTGCTCAGGAGACCATTTTCGCTGCCTACGCCCTCAAAGATGATGGTATCACGAGCATTTAAGGTGATATTGCCTGCATTTCCTCGTCCATCTGTGTCGGTAGACAGTGCAGCGCCGTTTTGTACTGCAAGGGAACCAGTTGTCAGCCTGATGTCTCCTCCTTTGCCTACACCTCCAAGCAAGCTGCTTTGCACACCACTAATTGCATTGCCCACTACGCCATCTATATTAACTGTGTCGCGGGCATCAATGGTGATATTACCTGCTTCACCTCGCCCAGAAACGTTGGTGACTAGTTGAGCGCCATTAATCAATGAGAGCGTCCCAGTTGTGACTCGGATGTCTCCTCCTTTACCCACACCGCCATCAAACACATAGCTTTGAGCAGAACTACCATCAAAACTAATAGTATCGCGGGCATCAATTGTGATATTACCTCCATCCCCGTTTCCGAGAGTGCTGCTAGTGAGAAAGGCTCCATTGGTTAGTGAGAGAGTGCCTGTTGTTACCCGGATGTCTCCGGCTTTGCCTACTGCCCCTAGTTGTACACTAGTGTTTGCATAGCTGTCGCTTTTACCATCCAAGTCAACGCGATCGCGAGCATTAATAATAATATTACCCCCATTTCCTTTTCCTGAAGTTCTGGTATCCAAAACAGCGCCATCAGTTAAAGACAAAGACCTAGCGTTGATGTTAATATCGCCACCATTACCCTCTGCTCCTGCTTCTAGTTTGGTGAAAATGCCACTGAAAAATCCGTTTTGATTCACTCCAGCCAAAGTGACGCGATCGCTGACATTAATATTCACACCTCCCGGATTGCCACGTCCACCTAGTTCTGAAGCGGTTGCACCCAAAATACTAGATTGCAGTTGAGCGCCATCTGTAAGGGAGAGTGACTCGGCTGTAATTAAAATACCGCCGCTATTGCCTACTGCACTCGCTCCCACATTGTTGTAGATGTTGCTATTATCTATAGACACAGCGCCCGATGCCTGCACAAACACTCTGGCTGCATCCCCTTGCCCATTGGTGCTAGCATTCAAAATAGCATCATCAGTTAAAGACAAAGATTTAGCGTTGATGTTAATATCGCCACCATTGCCCACCGCTCCTGCTTCTACATCAGTGAAAATGCCACTGGAAGAGCCATTTTGATTCACTCCTGCCAAAGTGATGCTCGTGCCTACATTAATATTTACACCTCCCGCATTGCCACGTCCGCCTGGTTCTGAAGCGTTTGCGCCTAAAATACTAGATTGCAGTTGAGCGCCATCAGTGAGGGAAAGCGACTCTGCGGTAATGAAAATACCGCCACTGTTGCCTACTGCACTCCGTCCCAAATTGTTGTAGATATCGCTATTAGCTAAAGATATAGCGCCCGATGCCTGCACAAATATCCTGCCTGCATCTCCAAGTCCTTTCATGTTGGCAATTAATTGAGCGCTATCAGCTAAGGAAACCGAGCCTGCAGTAATATTGATACTACCTCCTTTACCTACAGCTTGCGATTCGACACTGCTCAAGATGGCACTGGCTCCGGTTTTACCCAATCCAGTTAAGGCTAGCGCACCACTAACATTCAGATTGATGTTACCACCATCCCCTTGCCCAAAATTGTTAGTATTTAAATAGCTGCCATTGATCAGCGAGAGCGAACCTGTAGTCATGTTGATATCGCCACCATTACCAATAGATGTTGGTTGGGGAACATTGCCAATAAAGCTGTCATCAGTTAAGGTTGTTGCCAGAGTGGCATTAATATCGATGTTTCCCGCTTTGCTTTGCGGTGTACCCAATCCTGTATCTATCCCGGCACGTACTTTACTTTCTCCCGCCAAACTTAGGTTTTGAGCATTAATGGCAATACTACCACCATTAGCTCCACGGACATTAACTTCTGCCCCATTAGTCAGGGATACATCTGCTCTCGGTACTCCTTCTGGAACACTCAACTTAAAAGTATTACCCGCTACATCTAGCCCAAAACTTCCTGGTGTTGCTAATCCGGCTAACTCAATCCGACCTTCATATGCTCTAAGATTACCACCATCTAAGTTGACATTGCCGCCGACTAGCAGTAAACTCCGACCATCTGGCACTCTCAAACCTGTCACTTCATTACCAATCGGATCGAGTCCTGCCGATGCTGTTGACTGATTTGTAATTGAAGCTGGTGAGAGTTGGTTGAATAGTAAAGCCGATGGATTGATGGTTAGTAATGGAGAAGGTGCATTTGGGGCATCAGCACTGAAATTACCGAAATTACCAAATTGAAATGCACTGGCTGTTGTACCAACAAATGAGCCACCGACATTCAATGCGGCATTCGGACCAAAAATGATTCCGTTGGGATTGATCAAAAACAAGTTAGCATTACCAACTGTACCCAATGTGCCGAAAATTTGGCTAGCGTTAGTACCTGTTACTCGTGTGAGAATGTTTTGAATACTAGCATCAGGACTAAGGAAATATACTGAGCGTCCGGCATCGACATTGAATTCCTGAAAACTGTGGAACAAGTTTGCTCCCCTTATCGCTCCACCTGTTATTTCTTCCCGTGGCAATCCGAGCGCGTTGGGTGTGACAACAGAAGACTCGATACCGAGTGTGTTATCTGGCACAATGTTGCTTTGGGCTAAAACAGGGGTAGTGAAAGCGAATGTTTGATAGAGCGTGCAGGCGATCGCACCTACCCATGTATACTGCCAACATCTACCGAATTTGTACTCTTGTATCATCTCCTACACCCTATATTGGAATCTGCAATTAAAGTGCAGTATAAAGCAAGAATATTTTCTTTGGTTATGGTAAATTTTGTGTTGCACAAAAGTGCAATCAGTTATTCCTAAAAAAGCAATGCGATCGACACAAAAAGGTAACAAATTTTTTGCGCAACTTTTTATTGTATTAATCAAGCGCCGATTAGCAAGCGCAATCAAGATAAATAATGAGGCATTGCTAAATTAGGAGATCATTATTCCTACCTGCCTTACAACAGGTTTTTAAGTAGTGATTCATTACGCATTCTTTCATTTTTTATCTTCTACAATACCTCAACAATTGGAGAAAATTCACATGGCTATCTATTCCGGTACTAGTGGCAGCGATGTTCTTTATGGAAGCTCTTTTAACGACTCCATATATGGTTTTGGTGGTAGTGACTCTCTATATGGTTTTGGTGGTGGTGACTACCTAGATGGCTATGGCGGTGGTACAGAATATGACGACTTGTTTGGTGGTACTGGTTCAGATACTTTCGTCTTGGGTGACTCCGTCTTTGGTGTTTCTTACTTAGGTTTAGGCTACGCTACAATTAAAGACTGGAATGCCAGCGAAGATTACATTCAAGTTTTTAATGGATTCGGGCAATACAGGTTGAGCTATGAATACTGGGAAGGTTCTTCCCTTCTCGATACGGCAATCTACTATAACAATGATTTGATTGGTGTTGTGCAAGATACAACTAACGTCAGCATTTCCAGAGACTTCTTATTTGTTTAAACAACAATAGTTGCTATCACTTCAACACAAAATGCGACATCGTATCAGGGTGTATCTATACAAACAAAGCCCACCTGTGTGGGCTGAATAGGGTTTTAGCCTACGTAGACGGTGAGACAAGGTATGAAATCATTAGTTAGTTGGGCTGTCATGTTAGGTTTAGCTGGGATTCCCTTACTCTTTAGCGTCTTTAACCCAAATACTCCAGTATTTGCAGTGCCAAAAAAACAAGTCATTGACAAACTGAACGCAGTACCAATATTTTTAATTACAAATTCACAAGGTTTGCCACTTAGTCTTTGCTTATCTGAGGCTCAAAATCAGCAGGCAAAAGGTAGTTTTGTTACTAGCGTATATATGAGTCAAGAGGATGCTCAAGCTAAGGTAAGCGAATTGCAGAAATTGGAAGACAACGACCCAAACGTGACAGAATTGATCAAAAGTATGCGAGTAACGTCAGTGCCATTGGGGGTAATTTATCAACAAATCCAACAAACACTCAACCAGGCAAATCGACTATTATTTGCGTTCCAGCCTGTGCAACGGGAAGTAGAAAATGCAATGGAATTGCTACGTGCTAGTGGGCAACAGGTGCAGGAGTTTAAGAGCGTGCCTCTGTTTGCTGTGAGATTTGCTCCCAATCAAGGTTATGTACCAATCACAGTGGAATTACAACAGCAGGAATTGATTCCGCTATTTTTTAGCAAGCAAGATGCACAGAATCTTTTAAACCAAGTTAAGCCGCAATTAAAAGCAGCGGATATTCAAGTCATAGATTTAGACGAAGTAATTTCTACCCTCGAAGAGAAAAACTACCCGTGGCTCGAACAAATTGTTTTGATCCCAGACAAGGCAGCTAGAGAATATATCGATTCCGTAAGTTAATTTTTGTAAATATTCATACAAACAAAGGCAGAGGGTGGAATTTCGTAATTGCATTTTTTGTAAAAATTGCATAATTACAGTTTGTGATAGCGAACTAGTAATTATGAGTACAAAATTTTATTTACAAAAACTGCTACTTAGTTGTATTGTCATTATATCCCTGGCAATTGCAACCACAGCCGAAGCTGCCTACAAGCCACCAGCAAAGCCTTCTCGTCCGAAAACTGCTACTGGCTCAACTAGTACCAGAAGTACCAGAGGTTATGGATGTAGTGGTACTGCTCGGACAACCTTGACGGCACTTGCTCCACTAAGTCATTTTGGGCAAACTGTTTCTACTCAACCTACATTTGCTTGGTTTGTGCCTGATGTTGAAAGCCATTTAATGGAGTTTAGTCTTTATGAGTATGGCACAAGTGGTAAGGGCAAATTTCTGAAGAAGATTAATTTGCAAAGTTCTTCAGGAATAATGCAATTATCGCTTGCCAAAGAAAATTATCGTCTTTCGATTGGGCAGAAGTATCTTTGGCAAATCGCACTTTTATGTAACCCAAATCGTCCTTCGCAAGATTTGGTAGCAGCTGCTGTCATCGAAGTTGTGGCAATGCCACCTCCAGTGACAAATGCTCTGGCGCAAACAAAGGAACCATTAAAACAAGCAGAACTATATGCTGAAGCTGGTTTATGGTATGATGCAATATCTTTAACGTTAGGCGATCGCAACAACAAAGCTTCTAGTTTAAAGTTCCTGACGCAATTGAGTAAGTTAGAAGCTTCGGCTGCTACGACTTCTGAATATGGTTTGAAGAAGAGTTTGCAGCAACAGGCTTTGCAATTGGAGCAGATTGCTAGTATGGGGTATTAATTTATGAAGGGGTGAATTTTTAAAAATCATGATCCTTGTGGAGAGACGCCCCACCGGGGCGTCTCTACATTGGACACGGTTGACGACTCTTGACTATAAGTTAATAAAACTACTGCTATAATTTTCTGTTGATATATTAAAATAAAATGATTGCACAGAAGTTAATTAATTGTAAATTAAAATAATAAATTAACTATCTATAAAGCCAAGTCTCGGTTCTTCTACCTGAGCGCGAGCGCTATATAATACAACGTTTTACCTGTGTTTCAGGTGTCAGCAACAACTATGAATATTGAGAGTAACAGCACTCCATTCAACTTTATGTCAAGGATAATTCTTACCATAAATTAAAAAAAAACTTTGCACTTTTGGGTAGTATTTAAATCCCATTTTGAGCATAGGATTGACTTGTCTAGCTCTAGTGGATTTTCAACTATTGATAAGAATTTATAAGTTTAACAATCCCCTGGGTTTGACGCTCACAAGCAGATGTAAAAACTATGGCAACCATAATAGGTACAAGCGGAAACAATAATCTCTCCGGTACTTCACAAAGTGATACGATCTTAGGACTTGGAGGCAATGATACGCTATCAGGACTTGGGGGCAATGACACCTTAATAGGTGTTAATCTTGGTGCCGAAGATACGACCATCTGCCAGGGAAACAGCATCTTGTACACGCACTGTGACGTTCCCTGCATTCCCTTGTCCTGCTGTTATTAGAAGACAGTATAGAACAAGATTAATTTCTTTTATTAGCGTAAATTTTATCTTGCATAAAAGTGCAATCACTTTGTGATTTTGAAGCAATGCAATTGACACAAAAGGATAACAAATTTTTCGAGCAACTGTTTATTGTATTAATCAAGCGCAATTTACGAGAGCGCAACCAAGGTCAGAAATGGTCGATTCAACTGCAATGGTATTAAACATTTATTCACATAGTACTCTTCCATTTTTTATCTGAGAAAATACCTTAATAATCGGAGAGAATTCACATGGCTATTTTTTCCGGTACTAGTGGCAGGGATGTTATCAACGGAACTTCAGGTAACGATGACATATATGGTTATGGTGGTAACGATGCCTTATATGGTTATGATGGCAACGATGCCTTGTTTGGTGGCACTGGCAGCTCAACCTGCGATTAAATTGACTCAGAAGTTGAATACACTACGATGCCGAGAGTGTTCTATTTGACATTATTTTTTTCATTAATAAATATTAAGATTATAAGTTGTTCTGTACATTATATTATAATGAATTCATTGGATGAATTTTTTTCCGAATTACAAATTTTTGGAGCAGCATTAATTTCATCTGTAGATAAAGTTTGATAAACAAAACTGAGGTTATGCATAACGGATGCACTCTTTGCGTATAGAGAAGTAAATGTGTGTCCAGACGAATTGAGATGCTCTTACCTTAATAATCAACGACCTTTGAACTGAGAAACTGTCAACGGCAAAAGGAGACTTTTTCGTTGGCAGTGTTAAGGAATGTGTATTATTTCCCAAGAAAATTATGAAATCAAAACTTTTATCAGCTTGGCATAAATTAAGATGCATTTTTCCAAAAAATGTACTTGTGTTTGCAGCTACTGTGTTATTAACTTTAGGTTTCAGTTTTATTGTCAATTTAAACCTTTTCGTATTAGGACAAACCAACGAAGAAAATCCAGCTACACAAGGACAATGGAGTAGTATTATCGACCTACCTCTGATTCCAGCAGCTGCCGCTACACTTCCAGATGGAAAAGTCTTATTGTGGTCTGCATCCAATAGAACGGATTATACAATCGGGTTTAACCCACAGACTTGGACCAGCATATTTGACCCTATCACTAAAGAAGCAACCGACACCCTAATTTTCTCAACTAAGCACGAAATGTTCTGCCCAGGTACATCTCATCTTGCTGATGGTCGCATTTTAATAGCTGGTGGCTCCGACGATTCTGCTACCACGATTTACAATCCCTTCACTGATAGCTGGCAAAGTACTCAAACAATGAACATTCCTAGAGCTTATCAATCCAATGTCACCCTGTCCGATAGTCGTGTGTTTACCATCGGTGGCTCTTGGAAAGAAACAACTATCGCTAAGAATGGTGAGGTATGGCAAGATGACTTAGGTTGGTTACGCCTAGACAATGCTCTGGTTGATCCAATCATTGGTAAAGACCCCGAAGGTGTGTATCGTGGGGACAATCATGCTTGGTTGTTTGCCGCTTCAAATGGGAGAGTTTTTCATGCTGGACCAAGTCCCCAGATGAACTGGTTTACAACTTCCGGCTTAGGTAGTGTTACCTCTACAGGTAATCGTGGAGATGACACCTACAGTATGAACGGCACTGCAGCAATGTACGATATTGGTAAGATACTGAAAGCAGGGGGGGCAGAGGCTTACAGCTTGGGGTATCCAGCCAACAACCGTGCCTATGTGATTGATATTAATAACGATGTTACTGTGCGCAAAGTTGCGCCCATGCAATATGCTCGTGGTTTCCACAATAGTGTTGTGCTACCAAACGGTCAAATAATCGTCATCGGTGGTATGCCCAACCCTGTTACTTTCTCCGATCAAAATGCCATTCTGGTTCCAGAACTTTGGAATCCCATCAGTGAAACTTGGTCTAGCTTAGCTTCCCTGCTAGTTCCCCGCACCTATCATAGTGTTGCCCTGCTGCTTGCTGATGGTCGAGTATTTTCTGGTGGTGGCGGTTTATGTGGAAAGTGTGACGTAAATCATTTTGATGCACAAATCTACAGTCCTCCTTATTTATTTAATTCAGATGGCACACTAGCAGATCAACCAACAATAAATACAGCTCCTAGTACAGCAGTTTATGGGAGCACAATTGAGGTGACTACTAACAGGGCAATCAGCAATTTTTCTCTAATACGCTTTTCATCAGTTACCCACTCGGTTAACAATGACCAAAGGCGAATTCCTGTAACTTTTACTACAGCAGGAACCAACAGTTACAACTTAGAAATTCCTGCTAATGCAGGTGTTGCACCTCCAGGCTACTATATGCTCTTTGCTCTAGATAGTCAGGGAGTTCCTAGCGTTGCTAACACTATCAAAGTAGGTAGTTATTAGAGATCTCGTTCCCATGCAGAGCATGGGAACGGGGGATGTAGAAGCTGGGAACGAGGGCAGAAAAAGTTTTAAAGCGCCTCAGCTGCCTACAAGCTACCTGCAAGTTTAAGGACACTCTCGACTCAGCACCAAATTGCCATTTGCTAGTCGATAAATACCAAGCGCTTCAAAAATCGGCTGTAGATTTTTCTTCCCACGGCTAAAGCTAGTTGAAGTGCTTGGTTTAGCTGTCTCACCAACACTTGATATAGAGCGGATTGTTCCAGTCGGATAAGGAGAAACGGGAGCATCGCCGGGACGCTCTGGTAAACCACCATTACCTGTAATCAAGAAAGTACCACTAGATTGATTGTGGCGTCGAGCTATGCAACTATTGGCAATCAGCGCGTTAGCATCAATAATATTTTCAGGTAGTTGGGTCAGGCTGTTTTGCACAGGGTCAGTATCAGGTGTATTAATATTAACTTCTCCAGCCACCCCCAAGGTAGAACTAGCAGTGATATCGCTTGTCAGTGGAGTTTGTGTGGCGCGAAATTGAGTACCGTAGATACCAAGAGCGTTGATTTGGACTGTGCCACCAATGCCAGTATAAGCATTAGCAGTGATGTCGCTATTTTCCTTTGCTCTAGCAACGATGAAGCCATTGGGAGCATTGATGGTGATATTGCCACCATCACCACCTGCTTGTGCCGTACCTGCAGTGGTAGAGATTTGAGCGCCACGACGCAGAAGGAGTAAATCAGTTTGTAAGTTGATGTTGCCACCGTTACCCAATGCAGATTCGGCGTTGATGGTTGCGGTATTGTCGAGGAGAATTTGAGGTGCGGTGAGGATAATGTCTCCTGCTATACCAATTGTACTTTGGGAGTTAACGAACAAGCCACTGTTAAAGTTTGAACTATTGCCTGAAATATTAACTTTCGCAGCAGCGTTAACTTTAATTGTGCCTGCATTCCCTTGTCCTAAAGTTGAAGCTTCAATTAGAGCACCATCTCGTAACGAGAAGGAACCAGAATTGATCGTAATGTTACCCCCATTACCAACTGTTCCCGGCTCCACAATACTGCTAATCTTACTGGGAAAACCATTTTTCTCCCCAGCAAGGGAAACAGTGCCAGTCACGTTCAAATTCACATTTCCCGCATCCCCCTTTCCGGGAGGCTCGGTATCAAAGGCACCACGAGTAGCACTTAGCAGTTGAGCGCTATCAATGAGTGTTAGGGTTGCCGCATTGATATTGATATCACCTCCTTTACCTACTCCTCCTGCTGCTACTGTGCTGAAAATGCGAGCATCTGCAAGGGAAACAGTACCAAGAGGTGTCCGCACTGTCACATTCCCTGCATTCCCTTGTCCTGAAGTTGAGGTTTGAAGTCTAGCACCATCGCGTAATGAGAAAGAACCAGAATCGATAGTAATGTTACCTCCATTACCAACTGTCCCCGTTTCTACGGAACTCAGAATCCCACTGCTTATACCATTTTTCTCTCCAGCAATATTCACAGCGCCACTTACATTTACATTCACATTCCCCGCATCCCCCCTTCCGGCAGGACCGAGTGCAGATGCACTAAGAGTAGCACTTAGCAGTTGAGCGCCATCAATGAGTGATAAGGTTGCCCCACTGATATCGATATCACCTCCTTTACCAACACCTCCTGCTTCCACCGTGCTGAAGATGCGAGCATCTGCGACAGACACAGCATCTGTTGCACGTATTGTTACATTCCCTGCTTTCCCTTGTCCAAATGTTGAGGCTTCCAGTCGAGCGCCATCGAGTAACTTGAAGGAACCAGAATTGATGGTAATGTTACCCCCATTACCAACTGTTCCCGTTTCTACGGAGCTGGCAATCCCTTTTTTGAAATCATTTTTCCCCTCAGCAATATTCACAGCGCCACTCACATTCACATTCACATTCCCCGCATCCCCCCTTCCGGCAGAACCGAGAGCAGATGCCCTGCGAGTAAGGGTTAGCACAGCGCTATCAGTGAGTGATAGGGTTGCCGCATTGATATTGATATCACCTCCTTTACCAACACCTCCTGCTTCCACCGTGCTGAGAATAACAGCATCATTTGCCAGGAAAACAGAATCTTTTGCTCGCACTGTCACATTCCCTGCATTCCCTTGTCCAATTGTTGAGGTTTGAAGTCGAACACCATCGCTTAATGAGAAAGAACTAGAATTGATCGTAATGTTACCCCCATTACCAAATGTTCCCGGCTCCACGGAGCTGGAAATCACACTAAAACCATTTTTCCCCCCAGCAATATTCACAGCGCCACTCACATTCACATTCACATTCCCCGCATCCCCCCTTCCGGCAGGACTGATTGCAGATGCACTATTAGTAAGGGTTAGCAGTTGAGCGCCATCAATGAGTGATAGGGTTGCCCCACTGATATCGATATCACCTCCTTTACCGACACCACCTGCTAACACCGTGCTGGAGATGCGAGCATCTGCAACAGACACAGCATCTGTTGCACGCACTTTGATATTCCCTGCATTCCCTTGTCCTTGGGTTGAGGCTTCCAATCGAGCGCCATCGAGTAACTTGAAGGAACCAGAATTGATGGTAATGTTACCCCCATTACCAACTGTTCCCGTTTCTACGGAGCTGAGAATCTCACTGCTTATACCATTTTTCTCTCCAGCAATATTCACAGCGCCACTCACATTCACATTCACATTCCCCGCATTCCCCCTTCCGGCAGGACCGAGTGCAAATGCACTAAGAGTAGCAGTTTGCAGTTGAGCGCCATCAATGAGTGATAAGGTTGCCCCACTGATATCGATATCACCTCCTTTGCCAACACCTCCTGCTTCCACCGTGCTGAAGATAGCAGCATCTGCAACAGACACAGCATCTGTTGCACGTATTGTTACATTCCCTGCATTCCCTTGTCCTGAAGTTGAGGCTTCCAGTCGAGCGCCATTGAGTAACTTGAAGGAACCAGAATTGATCGTAATGTTACCCGCATTACCAACTGTCCCCGTTTCTACGGAGCTGCCAATCCCTTTTTTGGGACCATTTTTCCTCTCAGCAATATTCACAGCGCCACTCACATTCACATTCACATTCCCCGCATCCCCCCGTCCGGCAGAACCGAGAGCAGATGCCCTACGAGTAAGGGTTAGCACAGCGCTATCAGTGAGTGATAGGGTTGCCGCATTGATATCGATATCACCTCCTTTACCGACACCACCTGCTTCCACCGTGCTGAGAATAAGAGCATTATTTGCCAGGGAAACAGAATCTGTTGCACGCACTTTGATATTCCCTGCATTCCCTTGTCCCTCTGTTGAGGTTTGAAGTTCAGCGCCATCGCGTAACGAAAAGGAACCAGAATTGATCGTAATGTTACCCGCATTACCAACTGTCCCCCTTTCCACGGAGCTGGAAATCCCACTAAAACCATTTTTCACCCCAGCAATATTCACAGCGCCACTCACATTCACATTCACATTCCCCGCATCCCCTCGTCCGGCAGGACCGAAAGCAGATGCCCTACGAATAGCAGTTATCAGTGTAGCGCCATCAATGAGTGATAGGGTTGCCGCATTGATGTTGATATCACCTCCTTTACCGACACCACCTGCTAACACCGTACTGAAGATACGACCATCTGCCAGGGACACTGCATCTGTTGCACGCACTGTCACATTCCCTGCATTCCCTTGTCCTGAAGTTATGGCTTGAAGTAGAGCGCCATTTTGTAACGAAAATGAACCAGAATTAATCGTAATGTTACCCCCATTACCTTTTGACCCCAAACCCACACTGTTGTTAACTATGCTCCCGGGATCAACAACTCTGATTTCCCCTTTTGCATTCAGCACAATATCGCCCGCCACTGTGCCAACTGTTCCTAAACCTTGTCCAATACCAGCGCTGAGAAAACTTCTGTTCCTAATGTCTAAATTCCCAGCGTTGACCATAATGCTACCGCCTCCCGATGCTTCTACATACACACCAGCACCATTAGTCAGTGATACATTAGCGAAGGTACTTTCCGTTGGAAAACTAGCGCTTAAGTTATTACCATCCACATTGAGCGCTACTGTCCCAGAATCAGCCAATCCTCCTAATTCAACTCGACCACCATAAGCATTGAGTTGACCTCTATCCATGTTGATATTACCACCCATCAGCAGTAAACTCTTACCATCCGGTACACGTAAACCAACTGCTTGAAATCCTGCTGGATCTATTCCTGCTGGGGCTAGTGAGTTATTTTGGATTGGTGCAGCTATTTGGTTAAAGAACAATGCTGATGGATTAACTGTTAATAAGGGTGCATTGCTTGTTGGATTAGTAGCGCTGAAAAATTCTTGCTCCCCAAATTTAATCGCATTGGCAGTGGATGCAACAAACGAACCCCTCACATCCAAACTAGCATTTGGTCCAAAAATAATCCCGTTGGGGTTAATCAAAAACAAGTTGGCAGCATTACCAATAGTACCCAGAGTTCCGAAAATTTCTGAGCGGTTAGTACCTGTTACCCGTGCCAGAATATTTTGGATACCAGTATCTGCATTGAAATAGACTGATCTTCCTGCATCGACATTAAATTCCTGAAAACTGTGGAACAAGTTTGCCCCACGTACCGCCCCACCTGTAATTACTTCTAGTGGCAATCCAAAAGCGTTGGGTATGACAACAGAAGACTCTGCACCGAGTGTGTTATCTGGCACAATGTTACTTTGGGCAAGAGCGGGGCTAACGTAGGCGAATGTCTGTGACACGACAGTGGCGATCACACCTACCCATGTATACTGCCAACACAAACCGAACCACTTTCTTTGTGTCATCTGATGCACCCAATACATACCTGAATTTTTCTATCAAAATGCATTATATAACAATAATATTTTCTCTTTTTAGCGAAAATTTAATATTGCACTTTTGTGCAATTAGTTTTTCCTAAAGAAGCAATTGAATTGACACAAAAGGGTAACAAATTCTTTGAGCCACTTTTTATTGTGTTAATTAAAGAGCAATTAATTAAGAGTACTCAATGTAAAAATTAGTCTTGGTCTGAGACTATTTTTTAGTAATTCATCACATTGAAAAAACCATTTATTTGATTAAAAAATACATTTTCTAAATTCACTTACATAAATATTGCAACTCTAGCGAGGAAAAAGCAGATGTTAGACTATTCTAATTTGGAAAGACAATCGAACCTAATTACAAATCTGGATTACTCATTAACAGGATTCTCGTCAGGAAAAGGAATAAATGACGAACTACTGCCAATTAGAGAATTTTCTGGTTCGAGTGCCGATTATGGCGACTTTCTGCAAATTAGCAGCTTCATTGATGCTACTGATAGCCCATCTTCACTAGAATATAGCCCCCTGGTTGCAACAGATCCTGGTAGTGTCTTCAGCACTGCATATAATATTGGCAACTTGACTAGTCTCCAGACTGTCACTGACTTTGTTAGCTATTATACCGATCCCATTGATATATACAGCTTTTACTTACCAAGTTACAGCAGCTTCAACTTGTCCTTAAATGGTTTGAGTGCGGATGCAGATGTAGAGTTGTTGGATGCATTCGGGACACGTATTAGTCTCTCTGACAATAGTGGTAATAAATATGAGACTATAGACGGTACTTTGGCAGCAGGAACTTACTACGTAAGGGTTTATCAATACAGTACTAGCTCTACTACCTACCGTTTGGGACTGTCAGCCACACCTATAGTTAACAATACACGTATCGTATCGGGAACCCTAGATGCAAATGCATTTACATTTCAATCAGGCTTTAATCTCACAGTAATTTCTGGTAATGGTAATGTGGACTTTGGTACAGGAGCGCGAGATGTGCTAAATCTGTCCAATATTAACTCCAGTACAGTCACATTTAATAGTGCAGCTAATTCCTTAGGCGGATTACCTTACAACACTGGTAATGGAACTCGTATATTTGACGCTATCACTTTAAATGACGGCAGTCAAATTCTTTTTGAAGGAATCGATCAGATTCAGTTTGCTGACACTACGCTTAATTTATCAGTCATACCAAACGATCCGTTATTTGGGCGACAATGGAACCTGCACATGATGGGGGTTCACAATGCTTGGCGGTTCACGACTGGCTCAAATAATGTGTTGCTGGGAATTCAAGACACAGGCTTGGCAATTGATAGATTCGGTTATATTCACGATGATTTAAGAACTGCAACTATTTTACCTAACAACTACATTGATGAGTCCACCAGTAACGTTAAACCCTCCCATGGTACTGCTGTTCAAGGCATTATTGCCGCCATCAGCAACAATGGCAATGGGATGAGTGGCATCAATTGGAATTCTCCTGTTTTTAACATTGATGCTTTGGGTGGTGACACAAACGATCTAACTTTAGCTCAAGCCACACGAGAGTTGATTGCCGAGGCTAACCAAAACGGACAGCGCCTGATAATTAATATGAGTTTGGGTTTGACTGATTTCAACACATTTGGTCAAACTGGTTTTAATCCTGAATTAGAGCGACTTGTTGCTAATAATCCCAACGTCCTGTTTTTGATTGCCGCAGGTAATGCAGGTGTGAATCGTATGATCTATCCTGCAACACTAGCAGGGTTATACAGTAATGTGATTGCCGTAGGTGCTTCTTGGGGAGCCACAGATGACTACGGTTATACTACCACACCAGGTCAACGAATTCCTTACTCCCAGTATGGATCTGGTTTAACGTTGATGGGACCATCAGAAGTAGTTAGCACTAGGGCTTATCGCTCATCAACAGGTGCAACGGTGTTTGACTATTACCCTAGTATTGACGGCTTTAATGGAACTTCCGCAGCTACTCCAAATGTAACCGGTGTCGCCTCCTTAGTTTTAAGTGCCAATCCTAACCTCAGTGCTACTCAAGTTAAACAAATTTTGTCACAGACAGCTTATGACTTAGGCGCAACAGGATACGATACAGTATATGGTAGCGGTTTTGTCAATGCTGATGCAGCAGTCCGACGAGCATTGGCAATAGGATCTGGTGCAGCGTAACAGGCTCAGGATCTTGATAGGCGATCGCCACCAAATCTACAGTTAGATGTTAGGCATAGGTAGAATAGTTACGGGCAAATTGTTACTACATTGTATTAATTAATAAATCACTACGTTAGACAAAAGTTGATCAAAATTAGCGCCTTAATGTTCTGTACTCTTCGTGCCCACGCCATATTTTTTACACAAGTTGCATAATTACAGTTTGCGATCGCGAACTAGTAATTATGAATACAAATTTTTATTTACAAAAAATGAATTTATATATAGACAAATAAAAATACAGTCGGTCGATAGGGCAGAAGTATTTCTGACAAATTGCACTAATTTGTAACCCAAATCGTCTTTGCACTCTTGACATATTTGTAGTGTCCAAGAAAACCGCAACTGATGACAATAACTAAACAAAATCAGCGCTTTAAGTTTAATTTGCGAGCAACACTTTGTCTACTTTTTGTCAAGTACAATTAGCATGATAAATTCAAAAAACTTTGCACTTTTGGATAGTATTTAAATTTCATTGGGATCATAGTATTGACTTGTTTAGTTTAAGTGGATTTTCAACTATTGATGAGAATCGATAGGCTTAACAATCCCGTTAACTTGACTCAATTTGTATTTGTGTCATCACCTCTTAACCTTGGGTCTTCAAGGTTAGGTTTCAAAAGTGCCATTTATTTTCATCTTCCAGACAAATTGCACTTCTGAACCAAGCAAAACTCCAAGGCAAATGTATCTAAAATTCACAAAACTAAATTGACAAAAAATTTAGTTTGTGATTATGACGCAAAAATCAAACTTTTCGTTGAACATAGGAGAAATTTCACATGGCTATATACAACGGTACTAATGGCAGTGACGTTATTTTCGGCAGCTCTGAAGACGATACTATTAATGGTTTTGCTGGCAACGACTCATTGAGTGGTGGTGCTGGTAACGACATCTTGAGGGGTGGTACTGGCGACGATACCTTGTTTGGTGGTGCTGGTGACGATATCTTGATTGGTGCTGGTGGTGGTAGCATAGAATTTGACACCTTAGTGGGTAATGCTGGTTCCGATATTTTCGTCTTGGGTGATAACTCGGGTATTTTCTACACAGGTTCAGGCTACGCTGCAATTACCGACTGGCAGCCTGGAATTGATCGCATTCAAGTTTCTGGAAGTATTAATTTCTACACTATTAGTAGTCAAAACTTGATTGGATCTTCTGCTTTAGATACAGGGATTTACTTCGGTAATGACTTAATCGGTGTAGTACAAGATAGCACTGATGTCATCAGAACCGCAGACTTTTTTGTAGCTGCCTAAGGTTTACACAAAACCCCCCATGCAAATCGCAATCTGGGGGGTAAGTAGTCTTTCTGAAAATATGCGATCGCACCAATACAACCTAACAATCCCACCCATCTCAACTGCAAACAGCAAATTAACCAGTCGAGTAGAGACGCGATTAATCACTTCTCTACACAAACAAAAAATAATTTTTGCTAGGTATTAAAAAAATGAGATATTTTATTCATGGTTATTTCATTAGATCTATGACCGCACAGCAATCAATTTAATTTTATCTAGCTAAAATAAAATAAACTGATTGCACAAAAGTGCTATTAATTGTAAATTAGAATTGTAAATCAACTCTCAACTAAGTCGGTCAGAGGTACTCCTATAAAGCGCGATCACCACATAAAACAACGATTTTACTTGTGTTTCAAGCGTCAACAACAAAGATGGAGATTGAGAGTAACAGCACTCCATTCAACTTTGTGTCAAGGATAATTATTACCATAAATTCAAAAAAAATTTGCACTTTTGTGTAGTATTTAAATCCCATTTGGAGCATAGGATTGACTTGTCTAGCTCAAGTGGATTTTCAACTATTGATAAGAATTGATAAGTTTAACAATCCCCTGGGTTTGACGCTCACTCTTCAGAGGTAAAAACTATGGCAACCATAATAGGTACAAACGGAAACAATAATCTCTCCGGTACTTCACAAAATGATACGCTATTAGGACTTGGAGGCAATGATACGCTATTAGGACTTGAGGGCAATGACACCCTAATAGGTGTTAATATTGTATCAGGCTTTGGCAGTGGCGAGATTGATACGTTGACTGGGGGTGCTGGTAGCGATACATTCGTCTTGGGGGGAATAGTAAACGGAAGTCGAACCGTTTTTTACAATGACGGCAATCCTTTTAGTTCGGGAACTGGCGACTACGCTCTAATTACTGACTTTAGAATTGGGCAGGATACAATTGAGGTTGCTGGTTCAGGGAATGACTATACTATAGGTTTTTCTCCTGCGGGCTTACCATCAGGTACAGCAATATTTTTGTCCGGAGGAGGAACATTTGCCAGAGAGATCGTTCCAGAGCTAATTGCTATTGTGCAGTTTGACCTATCATCCGGCGCCAGACTTTTAGTTTCAGGTCCAGATACCAGCTTATCAGGCTCTTTTGTATTTGTGTAATTACCTCTTAACCTTCGGTATTCAAAGCTAGGCTTCAAAAGTGCCATTTATTTTCATCTTCCAAACAAATGGCACTTTTGAACCTGGCAAAACCCCAGGGCAGATATATCTAAAATTCACAAAACTAAATGGACAAAAAATTTAGAAAGCATTGCATAACTCAAGAATATTTCTGTAGATGTATATTGTATAGGAGGGCAATTTCATTCCAGACACGCTCGCCATGTACTTCAGTTCTAGGCGGATAGCGGAAGAATTAAATAACCCAGATTGTATACGCTCTCCAAATGTACAAGCAACCCCAAAAGCGCGATCGCGATTTTTGAGTTTAGCAGCTATGTCAGAAATTGAATCTCACGCAAAGACGCAAAGGCGCTAATAAAACTTTTGCGTCTTTGCGCCTTTGCGTGAGGCTATTCTACAGCCAATTCCCAATTAAAATAAAACCAGACCAATAATAAGGATGAGAATACTGCTTATCCTCAATCAGTGCTGTTTGCGCAGCTTGCAATGCTTGTGCTTTAGTTACGTTGCGCTCACTCAACAATTTGCTGTAGAAATCAGTGACAATTTGTACAGTTGAAGCATCGTTAATCGCCCAAAGAGATGCCAAAGCACTTCTTGCGCCTGCCTGTACAGCAACACCTGCTAATCCAAGTGTAGAGCGCTCGTCTCCCACTGCTGTTTCGCAGGCAGTTAGAGTTAATAATTCCAGTTGACTGCGGGTAACGCTACGAATTTGTCGTTCTAGTTCTGTAAAGGTAAGTTTCTCGTTATTACCTGTAACAATAAAAGTATCTTGCGGCTCACTGCCAAACTCGCCATGAGTGGCAATGTGGATAACTGGGTAAACTGTTTGAGACAGTTCTTTCTTTAAGCCGGAGATAGTAAACTCATGATTAAGTAACTTTTTACCTTTCATCTTTTGCGTAACTTCAGTAATTTCTTGGTCAACATTAGATAGTGGGGGAAATGTTTTACCGTCAACAGTTGCAGCTTGACTTAAACCTAATGCCAGTACTCGCAATCGTTCTTGATTCAATGGACGAGTGTCTGTCAGGTTGAGGCTGGGTGTTGTGGCGATCGCATACTGCTGTATCAAATATTGCTTCTTCTCTCCATCATAAAGTGCCGCCATTGGTACACTGCGCAAAATTCCATCTTGGATAAACACTAATGTTTTGATCCCAGACAAGTCTTTGGCAAAAGGACGAATCAGCCAGTTGTAAATTTCTTGAGCTAATGTTGTGTCGTAATCATCTCGAAATCTTTCCAATCCCCGACGGAATTCATTAATTTTGTTGACAAGTTCTTGACGGTTGATAGAAATCCAACTCAGCTTCCTTTCCCCCTTGGGAAGACTTAATATTACCGCAGTTTTATCTGACAAAACAATCGTGTTGAGGAAAGCTGTTGTGGAATTGCTAGTTGTATCCACAGCTTGAGGAACAGCAGTAATGATGCAATCGTTGCCAAAAAAGTTTTGTAATTCTGCCAGTTTCAGCGAATCAATGGTTTTGAGGATGAAACGAAAGTTATCTTTGCTTTTAGAAATAAGTGATTTGCTTGCCGTTTGCACTGGTTGCTCATTATTAAGTCTGAGCGCGACTAAATCCCGATAAATTGGTTCAATGGTATCGCGAAAATCAAATTGAATGTCTCGATTTGCTGTTAAGATGTCGCTGCGGATGCTTTCTAAGGTATTAATTGCCTGTTCATAGGCAGAAATTGCTTCACTAGTTTTTCCTTGTGCTTTGAGTATACGTCCAGTTTGCCATTCCCACAGATATAAACTATCCTGTGCTTTTAAGTCTTGTTGCGCTGCTAATTTAGCTCTACTAGTAATGTCTAAGGCTTGGGGATATTTGTTACGACACTCATATATATGTCCTAGTTCTCCCAATGCAAAGGATTCTGCACGATAATCTTGCAAGCGTTGCGCCACAGATACGGCTTGATTGAGTAGAGACTCGGCTTGAGGTAACACTGACGGTGCTAAACACTCTGTTGGAGTCAGAATTTTATTTGGTTGCAGTAAACTTACTAATTCTATAGTAGCATACACTCTTCCTCGACTATCTGGTAAAGTGTCTAACAATTTAGTTGCCTGTTGCAAGCTACTGGCTGCATCAATTCCATTGTTGCGGTAATATATAGGAATAATGGCGAGGAGCGATCGCATCTCACTAGCCATATCCTTCTGACTACGAGCAATTTTTCTACTTTCACTTAAGTAGGACAGAGCTAGATCATCTTCAAGTTTGGCACGTTTTTGCAGTTTTTCCGCTTCTTGACTATCACCTCTTTGTACAGCGGAATTTGCCTGACGATATTTAACTAAAGCAAGACTAATCTGGGCATTGCCTAAACTGTTTAAGACTGAGGTGAGCAAAGTAGAATTGTTAAGTTTCTTCGCAAGTGCTAGACTTGGGTCCAGATTTTTGATTGCTGATTCATAATCACCCCTTAAGCGCATCGCATCACCCAAACTTCCCAAAGCGGCGACTTCACCGATTGAGTCAGAAGTTGCACGGGCAATTTGCAATGCACTATTTGTGTGGCAATTATTGTGAAAGTCAGGATTACATAAAAGTGCGATCGCGCTTTTTGTCTGCCCTAAACTATTATATGCCTGAGCCTGTTCAGTAAGAGATCGCCCCACCTGCTGCAAATTTCCCACTTGCCGATAGTAAGCAATAACTTGATTCCAATAGCTAATCGCCTGAGATGGTTTACCTAATTGTTGATGTACCCGCGCCAAATTTTCTCGAACAATGGCTGCCTGAGCAGAGTTATTTTGTTGGTAGCTTTTTAAAGCTGTTTCCCAAACTTCAATTGCCCCTGTTAAATCTCCCGCCTGATAACGTTCAACTCCTTGCTGTACGATGTAACTAGCATTGGGAATTTGAGCAGTGGCAGAAATTTGTAACCCAAAGTACCAACTGCACGTAAAACTTACTAGAAAAAGAACCACTAAAAATCGACGCGATTTACGAAATTGGTTTGCCACAGGCTAACTCCGGTAGATACAGCTTACTTCAGAAACCCGGTTTCTACAAGAAACCGGGTTTCTCATGATAAGTTATCATTGATTACTAGCAGGTAGTGCATAAAATCCTAAGTGATTAGCAACTGGACGTTCCCGTAAAGGAATTTTAGTATGAATAGGAGCATTTAACACTCTTGAGCCTGTAATTGTTGCCATTACTAGTGTAGTTGAACCACCACCATCCAAGTTAAGTGCTGTATCAGCACCTAATTCTTTAGCAATTTGAGTTAATTCAGAGTCTGTGATTCCTGCACTATATAAAGGTTGTTTACCATCTACAGCAATTAGCCACAATATTGTACCCTGACGATTAATCGCTGCTGCTACACGAGAGTAGGGTTTTTTATCTTGCTGAGATTGAGATTTTTCTACTTGTGGCTTACCACCAGATAATAAAATCTTATTACTTGTGATACCTTGAACTGTACCTTCAGGACATCTGCCACTATCTAAAATTTGGGCAATATTGCTGGCAGAGATACATAACACAGGCCATTTTTTCGGTTCTTTAGTATAACGATGACTATTAGATATTGACTCTCCTATCGGAGTAGAATAATCACCACTATGAGGGTAGTAATCCCAAGGAGTTTTTTCGGAAAAAGGAAAAAAATAGCTGGCGTTAATTGCTAATTGTAACTTAAATTCTTGTATAAATTCAGATGTAGTTCGAGCAATAGTGCCACTATTACTCTGATTTGAGGTACTAGGAGTAACAAACACTTTTACTCCTGGAGAAGTTAAATCAATCGTCACAATATGAATCATCATTGGACGAGGTGTAGAGCGGGCATCACGTCGATACACAATACCATTAAACAACACTTGCTGTTGATCTGTTCGCGGTGGGCGTAGGAAACACAACCATCCGTAGATTAGCATTGGTAACAGTAGCACCAAAGTTCCAGCAACTAACGCAAATCGTTGTAGATGAACTTGGGAGCGAAGATGCATTAAGTAGTCGGACAAAATTAAATTTATTCGTGAAGGCAGGAGTCAGGAGTCAGAAAAAAGTCTGTGTAATCAATTATATCTGAGTAATTAGCTCAATTAATGCTAATTACAACCAACTTCACACAATAATCATGAATACTTCACATCCTCTCAACTTTGCTCATCAAGATTTGCGCAACCGCTCTTTTCAAGGTAAGAATCTTAACGGTGCAGACTTTAGCGGTGCAGATATTCGAGGTTGCGATTTCAGCAATGCTTCTTTGCAAGGAGCCAATTTTCAGGGAGTTAGAGCTGGGCAAAATCGGGAAAAATTTATAGTTTTGTTGGTTGTAGCGGTAGTAGTAGCGATCGCCCAAGCCTATGCTATTAGCTATATGATATTCGGAGTTCTCGGTCAAACTCCAGAAGATCCCGCTTGGGTTTATAGTCAAGCTTTAATTATAAGTATGAGTATTGCCGGAGTCAGTTCGGCAATCAGTAGTCTAATGCGCAGCAAGTCTATTTTGCAACGAATTGCAATTACTGTTTCCGGCTCAGCCTCTGGTGCGTTGCTCGGTTTCTTTTATGGGGGAAGTGCCGCAGGTGGTGAAAATGCACAAATTGCCAGTGCATCTGCGTTGATGGGCGCAGTAGTAATCGCGCTCGCCAGTTTCTATTTTACTAAAGTTTTAGCAGTGCCAATTGCAGTTGCTGGTTCTATAGCTGCCTATGGTTTGGCATTCTTCATCTCAACAGTAGCAAGTGCATACCTAAGTACAAATAACTTTGTTTGGGGAATTGTCTGGAGTACTTTATCATTAGGAGCGATCGTACTGACAATAATTTCATTAATTCAAGCACTCAAAATTATGACAAGTTCTTGTGTCACAAATTTTCGTGGCGCTGACTTAACTAAGGCTAAATTTGACACAAATTTTGTCGGTGCGATCGGTTATCAATAAAATTAAAAACGTAGAGACGCCCCGCCGGGGCGTCTCTACAAAATCGTGATTTTTGAAAAACTAATTAGACTTGAGTAACATCATCACGAGTTAACTGCTGCTCAACATTACTAATAGCAGCATTAAGACCAGCAAGTTTAGTTTCTAGATCATCTCGCATCGTTTTGAGAAATCTAAGCTTTCGCTGCAACTGAGATTGGCGAGATGGAGCTTCACCACCGTAGCAGGAATTATACCAAAAAGAAAATGGGAACATAGTATTTTATCCTTCCAAATATCACCCTAATCCAATTGTGACTAAATTTCTAGTAAGTTTGGGGAGAGAAAATGGGAGGAAAACCGACCTTATATAAAGAGATTTTATTGTGGGATGTAGCTCTAAGCGCCCATCTTGTGCAATGGGTTTCTAGCTCTTCCAACGCGCTCCGGATGCCCACACCACAAGAATTATATTTGCACTTTACTGTATTGATACGGTTTTCCCTACCAACTTAATACGGTTCTCCGTACTCGCTTATTTATGTCAAGCTATTGCAATATTTCGTTACATTAATTTATATTAGTTTACAGATAAGAAAACAACGATTGAAGAGAAAGTTATGAGAACTGACTTTGATTACCCCAACAAAGATCTACTTGGACCAGTAGTTTTCCGCCCTGACTTCAACAATGGACAGGCAATCACCGTCAATCAAGCTTGGTCATTGTTTTTCACTGCAGGGCAAGATGACAAAGTATTAGGACAACAAAATGAATTAGGCAAGTTTTTCACCAATCTTTTAATTGCTGTTGGTGTAACCGGAAGTCTGTGGGGTTTATACTTCAGCAACTTTGCTTAAGCTCAACTCTTGAGAATATTGATGAAATTGACAACGGAATTAGGCAACAACCGGGTTACAGAGTAATCCGGTTTTTTCATGCGCTTCTACCTTAAGGTAGAATGAGTGAGGCGAGCTGAAAAAATACAAATGGGTGACATATTTACCATCGCAGAGGAAACTCTTATAGCTCGGCAAAAACTACCACCAAGCTTGGGTTTTGATAAAGTACGACCAAGCTACGATGGGTTGGGTTTAGCTAACATTGCGGCTTTAGTACTTTCTTGGCTATGTCCTGAAACGCTGAATTTAGGTGAACCAAAAGCATTACTGCCTTTTAATCCAGAGTTATTAGCCATACCGACGGTAACTGATGCTTGGAGAAATTGGTTAAATCAAGCACCAATTAACCATGTGGTTATGCTGATTGTGGATGCGCTGGGCTACGATCAGTTACGCACACTGATAGATGAAGGAGATGTACCGGGTTTAGCAAGTGCTTGTGTTAGTCCACAGGCTTTTTTCATGCCAGCTACCTCAGTTTTTCCTACCACTACTGTGACAGCTTTAACATCGGCGGCGACAGCCCATGCACCAGCTCAGCATGGAATTATGGGTACAAAAGTTTATTTTCGCGAAGTTGGTAGTGTAGTTAACATACTGGGCTTTCGTCCGGCGATCGCTCCCACTAATTCTCCCTATTTAGATACACAACTTAACCCCGATACGCTGCTGCCAGTTCCTAACTTATATCATCTCTTAGAGCAAGCCGGGATCGATGTAGAAATTGTTAATTTTTACCAGTATAAACACTCAAGTATTAGTCGCTTTACTAGCGTTGGCAGTCAAGCAGGAACTGATGGCTACATCAGTTATCTCACACCTGCGGATGGTTTTGCCCAATTGCGTGAAAGACTGCAAAAACGAAGCTCATACAAGAGTTTTACTTATTTATACGTACCCAATGTAGATAGTGCTGCTCATCGTTTTGGACCACTTAGTTCTTGTTATCGAGCAGAAGTAGCTGCACTCGATTTCTCTTTACAAAGAGAACTTTTGCGTCCCCTAGCTGGTCGCAGCGATACCATCTTATTAATTGTCGCAGATCATGGTCAGCGTTACATCGACCCAGAAAAAATTCTCTGGCTGGGTGAGCATCCAACTCTGACTCAATCACTGTTTGTACCACCGCAGGCTGGAGTTTCTTCAGCCCGCTTTTTGCATCTGATTAATCATGCAGAAGCAGCAGTGGTAGATTATGTGCAAAAACATTTAGCCGAGTTTCTAGTTGTATCTAAGGCAGAGGCAATTGAGTTAGGTTTATTTGGTTTACCAGAGCAACCTACGGCGGTGGAATCTGTTCATCGCATTGGTGATTTGATACTCATGCCACGCCATGATTGGGCTTGCTTTTATGGAAATCGCCACTCAACTTCCATTGGGATTCACGGTGGTTTAAGTCGCGCCGAGATGCTGATTCCATTTCTAGCTTATCGATTTTAAAACGGTATTAGACATAGCAGTGATAATTCACAAAACCCTTGGTAGAGACGCGATAACTCTTGTCTTTACGTCTTTTGTGGAGATGTCTATTAAAAAAGAGGGTTTGATCCCTCTAAATCTAACAAAAGATAACATTAATCTTTGAAATGTATTACTCTTGAACTGCTGCTGGTATTTCTTCTTGCACCGCTTCAATTGCTGGTGGGTCTTCTTCGACTGCTTCCACTGCTGGTGGAATTTCCTCTTCTACCGCTTCCACTGCTGGTGGGATGTCTTCTTCGACTGCTTCCACTGCTGGTGGAATTTCCTCTTCTACCGCTTCCACTGCTGGTGGGATATCTTCTTCAACTGCTGGTGGGATATCTTCTTCCATTGCTGGTGGGATATCTTCTTCAACTGCTGGTGGGATATCTTCGGACACTACTTCCGCTGCTTCAGGAGTAGTAGCACCTTGTTGCTTAGCTAACATTTGTTCGCGATATCTAACCGCCATCTCCTCTGCTTTGTCGTAAACCAGATCGCGGTTCTTAATCATATCACCTGGTTCTGGTTCCAGTTGTTTGGTAGATAGAGAAATGCGTCCACGTTCTGCATCCAAGTCAATGATCATGACTTTTACTTCGTCATTGACATTAAACACACTATGAGGTGTATCTATATGCTCGTGAGAAATTTCTGAGATGTGAAGTAAACCGCTCACACCGCCGATATCAATAAATGCACCGTATGGTTTGATGCCTCTTACCGTACCAATTACTACCTCGCCAACCTCCAAACGGTTCATCTTGCGCTCAACCAACGCTCGACGATGAGATAGAACTAAGCGATTACGTTCTTCATCTACTTCTAAGAACTTCAAAGGCAGTTCTTCGCCTACCAATTCTTCTTTGGGTTTGCGAGTACTGATGTGAGAACCGGGGATAAAACCACGCAATCCCTCAATCCGTACCAACGCTCCACCTCTATTGGTCGCAAAAACGCCAGAACGGACTGTAGCATCTTCTGCTTGCAGTTGTCTTACTCGCTCCCAAGCCCGCATATACTCTATGCGGCGAATAGAAAGAGTTAGTTGACCGTCTTCGTTTTCATCTGTGAGGATGAAAAATTCCCGCGTTTCGTTTGATTGTAGAACTTCTTCCGGGGCATCTACCCGGTTGATCGACATTTCTTGGATAGGTATATAAGCTGCCGTTTTCGCACCAATGTCAATCAGAGCGCCGCGAGGCTCTATACTGAAAACTGTACCTGGTACTATATCACCTGGGCTGAAGTGATAGTCGTACTTATCTAGCAAAGCAGCGAAATCGTCGTGAGTAAATCCAATTTCAGTAGTAGCGGTTAGTTTCTGATTGACCATGCTGAGTGTTTCCTGGTTTTAGTCTCCGTATTTTTTTGCCTCCTGGCGATGTATATGCAAGCGCCTATAATGGCTATCTACACCTACATCTTCCTTCGTCTTGCCGAAGAAATGTCTTTCTTCATACTAGCGAAGAAAAGTGGATCTGGACATAATTTTACTTCCAGACCTAATATTATATCAAATAATCATACTATTTTATCAGTTTATATTTGATAAATAAGGGGTATGTCCCGATCATTTTAGCATTTTGCTTGATTAGGGCTGGTTTCATTTTGGGTTTAACAGCAGTTTACGTTAAATTATTCTGACCGGGTTGAAGTGGTTTAGTAACTTTTACTTATTCAACCAATACTTCAACCATCCCAAAATGTATAGCTTAGCTGAAACCTTTACTATGTAAGGAGAACGGAGAGATAGGGATTTGAACCATAGTTGAAGCTGCCCCCAAACATTATCCGGTGCAGTGCTAAAACAAGTGGAAATATGTAAGGGATTATACAATATTTTTCACTATGACTACCATTACACCAGAAGAAATTACCCAGTTCCGCTTTGAGTTAGCAAATGATTCAGATGCGATCGCCGCCCTTGATGTAATTCAGCAGTGTGAAGGATATCCATTTTTGGGCAACTTTAAGGGCAACAGCAACCGCTCCAGGTTCTTGTGGAGAAATTTGTCTTAAGTTTTCGTAAAACTTGATCATCAAAAATGTTGTGGAAATGTCACTCACTTTCCAGAGGCTACTGACGACAGTGGTAGCACCCGCAGCGAGAAAACCACTGTTTTCCAGCATCTCATTATGGGACCTGAATAGCACTCTGATAGTCGCCTTGGTTGTATTGCGTCTGCCCAAGATTGAGTAGAGCATTCATCAGTCTCTGAAGACTTTGCTGCTGTTCTTTCACAGTGTATTTACATAAGCTGCTAGTTACATAATACTCAGCATATCGGCTGCAATCAGGAAAACGTGACGGTGGACAGAGTTAAATTTGTTCCTCAAGCGGCTAGCTGCTGGACTATACCTTTGTACTGCTGGCTTTTGTTTGTACACCCCTTCCAAGACATAGCAGTTCCAGTGCTGTTTTTTTCTCATCTATATCCCTTGTCATCATTTGGTTTTCGCAGTTTAGCTTAGTAGTGCTTGAAAAACTTCAACCAATTATTCAACCAATTAATGTATAATTAGTGCTATAAATTTACCTACGAATTTATTATGGTAGCAAATAGAACTAATGAATTTAAGCATTTGTCGATTATAACCATGAATACAGATTATGGTGCTATGTACCAGTTACGTTTATCCAGTAGGCTAGGACGTAAAACAATTGGTTTGGGTAGTGACAAGATTCAAGCACTCAACCTAGCTTTAATGGTGGATGAAGAAATTGAGAAATGCATTATTAATGATCAAGTAATTGAGATTGATTACCTGAAGGCATTAGTTAAAAATGCTCAAAACGCCATCAAGGTTAAGAAAAATGAAAAATTGAGAATAGTTGAGAAAGATGACTTAACTGTGCTATGGAGCAAATATGTTAGTTTCCATACCTCAATCAAAGCTTGGGAACAAACATACATCTTGACTACCATCCAGACAGTCAGCAATATTGTCAAGCGTTGTCCGTTTCAACGCTTGGAGCAAAAAAATGAATTAGTGGAATGGTTGTTTAGTGATGAAAAGCGTAGTCCAAAAACTAATAAAGATAGGTTAAAACTAATAGTTGCTGCTATTGATTGGAATTCCAAACAAGGTAATATCCCTAGAAAGTGGGGGATAGAGTACCGTGATTTGTTAGAAAGTATCAGTGTTAAAACTGATAATAAAAGAAGCGTTAACTGTGAGGAAGATGATATTGATATCTTCACAGTGAAAGAAATATACCAAATTTTAGATGCCCTGAAAAATGAAACCTACTCACGACTCAATGGTAAGCACTATCAATACTTCAAATACGTTTACTTCTGTTGGTTAACTGGTTGCCGACCGTCAGAAGCAATAGCTTTGAAATGGGAGAATGTTGATTTACAAAAGAAGAGAATCAAATTTTGTGAGGCACAAGTTAATGCTAGTGGGAGAATTATCAAGAAAAAGGGAACCAAGACAGTACCTGTTCGATATTTCCCTATTAATGAAGAATTAATGGAACTTCTTGACTCTATCCCTTATAAGACCGATTATGTGTTCATCAACGTTAACGGGAAACCTATTGCCCAACAAGCTTTAAATGGCGTATGGAAAAACTTGCTTGAAGCAATGGGTATTCGCTATCGTGTACCTTACCAATTACGTCATACCATGATTAGTTATCACGCCAACAATGATTATCCGATTCATAAGCTTGCGGAATTAGTAGGTAATAGCGAAAAAGTCATCAAGGAACATTACCTTAAGCTTGATATTGAGCGAATAAGTTTACCAGACATCATCAGGAAGTAAGACCTAACTTTTCACCCAATCAAAAACCCCTACCTAACCAGTGGGGGTTTTCTTATAGGTGTTATGTTTTACAATCCTAAATTCATCATCAATAAAACGGAGAGATAGGGATTTGAACCCTAGTTGAAGTTGCCCCCAAACGGCATTTCCAGTGCCGCGCCTTAAACCACTCGGCCATCTCTCCAGATGTCACTAATAGACGAATATACAATAAGATAACATAAATGTCAATACTATTCATTCAAAATCTGAAATTAAATGTCTCGTACATACACCGTTAAAGTGCGCGATCGCGCCAAAGGCATAGAACACACCCTACAAGTTCCCGATGACCGTTATATTTTACATAGTGCAGAAAATCTTGGGGTAGAATTGCCATTTTCTTGTCGAAATGGAGCGTGTACCACTTGTGCTGTAAGAGTGGTGTCAGGAGAAATTTACCAACCAGAGGCGGTAGGACTTTCCCCGGAGTTACGGGAAAAAGGTTACGCTTTGTTGTGTGTCAGTTACGCTCGCACGGATTTAGAGGTGGAGACTCAAGACGAAGATGAAGTTTACGAGCTTCAATTTGGGCGCTATTTTGGCAAGGGGAGAGTACAAAGGGGTTTGCCGTTGGATGAAGATTAAGATTTGCCTCACGCATTCGGCGGAGCCGTTCCCGCAGGGTAGGCGCAAAGGCGCAAAAGTTGGAAAAGTAGTCATTTTGTGCTGTCTATTGCTTTTATTGGGTTGTCAGCAGGGGGAGAAGCCAGAGGAAGTGGTAAGACAGGTACAACTGAAAGTGGCACAGGTGGTAAGTGGGCAAACTATAGAGGTGGTGGGTACTGTTGAGCAACCAAGTTTGATTTCTCATGTGCGGTTGTTGGGGATTGATGCGCCAGATTTGCAGCAGCGCCCTTGGGGAGATGCAGCTAAACAACATTTAGAGGAAATGATTGGCGGAAAACCTGTGATTTTAGAGTTTGATCTCCAAGAAAAAGATCAGTTTGGGCGGACTTTGGCTTATGTTTGGAAAGATGGGGTGTTGTTAAATGAACAGTTAGTCAAAAATGGAGATGCGCTGTTTGTGTCGCGCTCGCCCAACCACAAATACGATCTACGTTTGGAACGTGCTCAACAATGGGCTAGAATCATGGGGCTAGGAATTTGGAATCCTGACAAACCCATGCGTCTTTCTCCGGCTGAGTTTCGTCGTCAGTACCGTTAATAATTCGTAATTCGTAATAAGCTGATAATTACGACTTACGAGTTACTCATGACTAATCTACAAATTTGCTTAGATATTGCTACAGAAGCGGCGCTGGCTGCTGGTGCGGTACTGCAAGACTACTTGGGTAAATTAGAAGACACAATTATTGAAAAAGGACGTCCTGGTGATTTAGTTACTGTAGCGGATAAAGCTTCAGAAGTCGTAGTTTTAGATATTTTGCGACGCCACTTTCCTCACCACGCAATTCTTTCTGAAGAATCAGGGGCGCTAGGAAATCAAGAAGATGAATATCTTTGGGCGATCGATCCTTTAGATGGTACAACTAACTACGCTCACCAATACCCATTTTTTGCTGTTTCCATCGGACTATTAATTAATGGTGTTCCAGAAGTTGGTGTAATTTATGACCCTTTCCACAATGAGTTATTCCGTGCAGCCAAAAGTTTAGGAGCAACACGCAATCGCCGTCAAATCAAGGTTTCGTCAACTTCTGAACTAAATAAAAGCTTACTAGTTACGGGATTTGCTTACGATCGCCGTGAAACTTCTGACAATAACTACGCAGAATTTTGTCACCTTACCCATCTTACCCAAGGAGTGAGACGCAGTGGTTCTGCATCGCTAGATTTAGCTCATGTTGCTTGTGGGCGTTTAGATGGTTATTGGGAAAGGGGACTCTCTCCTTGGGATATTGCTGCTGGGATAATTTTATTACAAGAAGCCGGAGGTAAAGTCACAGCTTACGATGGAACACCAATTGTGATTGAATCAGGGAGAATTCTGGCAACAAACGGTATCATTCATGACAGCCTCAGCCGCGAACTCAAACAAACTCCACCCCTGAAATAAATTTTTTTACTTTTTACTTAATTTAACTAATGACAAAGGACCAATTAAGGGAAGTACACTAGAACAAATCTAATTAAACCCTTGGTATAAAACCTCTCTATGTCATTAAAAATAGAACGCGGATTATTTAAGTATGAACTCGTAGATTACCATGCTATTTTAGCTACACCTGTAGATGCGGATGCAAAGGAAATTCGCAAACGGTATCTCAAAATTGCTCGTCATCTACACCCAGATAGCGTGACGATAGCAAGCGTTGCGGAAAAACAACACAAGAGCCAATTATTGTCTAAGCTAGTAAATCCAGCCTACGAACAACTATCTCAAGAAAAAAATCGCACAGAATACATTCTAGTTCTATCGCAAATGGGCAAGCGGTTGGTACAAGAATCTACTTCAGTGGAGTTAAAGAGTGATTTGGCAAGGCAGTTAGCAAGTACGCCCAATTTTGAACATACTTATAAAACGGCGATCGCCAAAATTGCGGAAACCCAATACGATTCTTTACAACAAGTACCACAGATAATTGCCTTACTCAGCGAGTTGAATTTAGTTTACTTGATGCGCACTGCTGGCAAATCATTTGCCGCTTCATCAACCGTTGCTCAACCGAAAAGTAACCCTACGCCAAATGCACCACCGCCAAAAACCCCAACACCTCCCGCCAAGGAAGACTCAGTGGTAGAGCAGTATATCCGTCGTGCGCAAGAGTTGATCGCTAAAAATCAGTTAGCACCAGCTAAGGTAGAATTACAAGATGCCCTCAAGTTGGCACCAAATAATAGTCGTTGTCACACCTTGATCGGAGTAGTGTATTTGAAGCAAAATCTTACCACAACTGCAAAAGTTCACTTTGATCGTGCCCTACAGTTAGATCCTCAAGACGAAACAGCGTTGGCAGGAAAACGTAAAATAGAACAGATTACGGGGCAAAAGCCTAGTAGTAGTGCGAAGCAAACAGCAACGCCTCACTCTGGAACAAAGCAACCGGATTCTGGGGGTAGCGGTTTGTTTGGTGGTTTGTTTGGTGGGAAGAAAAAATGATGGTTTATCAACCAGCAACGGGTGCTAGAGATTTACTACCTTTGGATGTGACGCAAAAAGGTTGGATTGAAGATAGGTTACAACAGGTGTTTCACCGTTGGGGCTATCACAGAATTATTACCTCCACCTTAGAGCGGATGGATACGCTGATGGCGGGAGGCGCAATTGAGCGCTCTACAGTGATTCAACTTCAAAATGCTGAAGATGAAGAGTTAGGATTGCGCCCAGAATTGACAGCATCCATCGCTCGCACTGCGGTAACGCGGATGGCAAATGTACGTTATCCGCAACGTCTATACTACAATACCAATGTCTTTCAACGCACGCGAGAGTATAAGCAAAATCGTCAGCATGAATATTATCAAGCTGGTGTGGAGTTGTTGGGCAGTAGCGGTATTTTGGCAGATGCTGAAGTTCTACTGTTGCTTGCTGATTGTTTACAAGCACTCTCGCTTTCTCCTTGGTATATTATTCTCGGTGAGGCGGAAATTACCCGCTCGCTGCTGAAAGCTTTTCCTGTTCATTTACAAGATAAAGTCCGTATTGCGATCTCTCACCTTGATCGCATCACTATTGATACTTTACCTCTTAGTGATGAACTTAGGGAACGCGCCATAATTATGTTGGATTTACGTGGAAATCCTGAGCAAGTCTTACAAAAAGTTACCAGCATGGGTTTAGATCAGCCCTTGCAAGCAGCGGTAAATAATCTCCAATCGTTGATAGAATTACTCAAATCATCCCGTCCCGGAATTGAAATAATCCTAGACCTGAGTTTAATTCAAACCTTCGACTATTACACTGGGATTGTATTTGAAGTTGTCAGTGATGCTTGTGGGCAAACAAGAGTTTTAGGACGGGGTGGTCGTTATGATCGCTTATTAGGATTGTATCATCCTCAAGGAGAAAATATTCCTGGGATCGGCTTTGCACTTTTTCTTGAAGATTTATACCAAATTCTCTTGTCTTGTCAGCAATTACCACAGGCTATACCAGCAAGCGACTGGTTAGTAGTACCGGAAAGTAACAGTGCTTACACAGTAGCCTTTACTTACGCTCAAAAACTGCGAGACTCTAATGAAGTAGTGCGGGTGGAAATAGATTTGGGAGGAACAGACTTTCAAGCAATTCAACAATATGCACGCGATCGCAGTATCAGCCAAATTGCCTGGGTTAAAGCTGATGGTTCTATAACAATAGAGTCGTTAGTAAAAAACTAAAGTATTATTGCTAACCTAGAAACTGACGACGAATGAGGAGGGGAATTATGCCACACACGATTGTGACTGATGTTTGTGAAGGCGTAGCTGATTGCGTAGACGCCTGTCCAGTAGCTTGCATCCATGATGGTCCTGGCAAAAATGTCAAGGGAACAGATTGGTACTGGATTGATTTTTCTACCTGTATCGACTGTGGCATATGTATTCAAGTTTGTCCAGTGGAAGGGGCGATCGTTCCAGAAGAACGACCAGATTTGCAGAAAACACCATAATAGTTAATGGTTAATAGTTAATTGTTAATTGTTCTATTAACCATTAACAATTAACCAATAACAAGGAATTAATAACCAATGACTAATGACTATTTACTAGAAGTTAAAAATGTTCATGCAGGGTATATTAAAGACGTAGATATATTACAAGGTGTAAATTTCCAAGTAGCACAAGGGGAATTGGTAACGGTAATTGGTCCCAATGGTGCTGGTAAATCGACTTTAGCAAAAACTATCTTTGGGCTTTTAACTCCCCATACAGGTACAATTACTTTTAAAGGTGAGAATATTGCTGGACTCAAGTCTAATCAAATTGTGCAACGTGGGATGAGCTATGTACCCCAAATTACCAATGTCTTCCCCTCACTGAGTGTAGAAGAAAACTTGGAAATGGGAGCGTTTGTACGCAATGTCGCGCTCAAACCACTCAAAGATAAAATATTTACCATGTTTCCTAGATTAAGCGATCGCCGTCGCCAACGTGCTGGCACTCTCTCTGGTGGTGAACGTCAGATGCTGGCGATGGGTAAAGCTTTAATGTTAGAACCCAGTCTATTACTTTTAGATGAACCTTCAGCAGCGTTATCTCCCATCTTAGTCACACAAGTATTTGAGCAAATTAAACACATTAACCAAGCGGGTACAGCAATTGTACTAGTAGAGCAAAATGCTCGCAAGGCTCTGGAGATGGCTCACCGGGGTTGTGTACTCGAATCTGGACGTGATGCGATTACAGGTCCGGGTTTAGAATTATTGAACGATCCCAAAGTAGGTGAATTGTATCTAGGTGCAGGTAAGAGACATTGAAGTGGGAACAGTCATAGCTCAAAACTCTAAACTAGAAAACCAGTCTCCTGTGAATATTCCTGCACCAAATCCTGAAGATGCTAACCTCTATACTCTTGAAAATAAAAACTTAAATCAATTTAAAATAGTGTCATCGCTAACTCTTGCATAACACAGAAGTTTGATATCTTCCACTCAACAGCTTCTTGTTGGCTGAGTGAGGCAGATGAGCAGAATAAATGGATTTGTTGGGCGACGCCATTTTTTAGTTGGTAGTGGGATTGTGGCGGCGGCTGGAATTAGTAGTTTGATTTGGGGTGTACAGGAAGTTACTACTCCACAACATGCGCTTGCTGATGCTGATAAAGTAAACCCATCACCAGTCACTCCTGATGAAGCTTTACAAAGATTATTGGATGGAAATAACCGATTTTTACGGCAACAACGTAAATATCCCGATCAATCGTTGGAAAGAGTGCGATTAATAGCTAAAGCTCAGTATCCCTTTGCTTCCATTTTGGGTTGTGCAGATTCTCGAGTACCTGCGGAAATAGTGTTCGATCAAGGATTAGGGGATTTATTTGTCGTGCGCGTCGCGGGTAATGTTGCTAGTGACTCAGCTATAGGGAGCTTAGAATATTCTACAGCAGTTTTAGGTGCTGGGTTAATTGTTGTGTTGGGTCATAAAAGATGCGGTGCAGTAACGGCGGCGTTGGAAGAAAAGCCAGTTACTGGTAGAGTCGGTTTAATTATTGAGAGTATTAAACCAGGTATAGAACAAGTAAAGTTAAGTACTGGTGATGTTAGTGAAGAGGCAGTGGTAGCAAACATTCTATATCAGACAGAAAAATTACAAGAACGTTCCACTATTTTGGGTAAACTTATGGCTCAAAGCAAATTAAAAATTGTTGGCGCTCTTTATAATTTGGATACTGGCAAGGTGTCTATAGTTACTTGATAAATAGAAAAGTTCGTAGTGAGCGCTTCAGCGCTCAATGCATAGATTTTCAGCGCTTAAGCGCTTACTACAAACTTCTATTTATGCTTTGTTACTTACTATAAAAACTATATTCGGGGATCGCCATAAACTATGTTTATTTATGTTAAGTATAGAGAAAAACCACAGTTATCCATTTTTTTATTTGATTAATTAGATCTATGATTATTTAAATAAATCTGGTAAAAGATTAATAAATATAAAAAACTGCTTTGAAAATTTATTCTGGATGTTGAGGAGTGTTCATGAGTCGCATTAACGGAATTGTTGGGCGTCGAAATTTATTAAAATTAGTGGGTGCAGGTGGTGCTACTATGGCTGTAAGTAGTGCTGGTATTCTATTTGGGGAACAACAAGCTGTTGCTCAAAAACCATCGACTCCAGAAAAAAAACCTCAACCAGTTAATCCTGATGCAGCTTTAAAAAGGTTGATGGAGGGAAATAAACGGTTTGTTGATGGTAAAAGTCTGAAACCCAATCAATCACGCTTGCGTTTGCAAGAAACTTCTGTAGCTCAGTACCCGTTTGCCGCTATACTAGGTTGTGCAGACTCTAGAGTACCAGCAGAAATTGTCTTTGACCAAGGACTTGGGGATCTATTTGTAGTGCGAGACGCTGGTAATGTTGCTAGTCCAACAGCTATAGGTAGTTTAGAATTTGCAACAGCAGTATTGGGTGTCCAATTGGTGATGGTTTTAGGTCATGCAAGATGCGGTGCTGTAATCGCAGCTGTTAAAGGCGATCCGCTTCCAGGTAGAATTGGTGTTTTTGTTGAGGAAATTAAACCAGCGGTGGAAAAGGTAAGACTGAAAACTGGCAATCTAGAAGAAAATTCTGTCATGGCAAATGTGCAATATCAGGTGGAAAGGCTGAGAGAAGGTTCGACGATTTTAGGCAATTTAGTGAAGGAAGGTAAATTGAAAATTGTTGGTGGTCGTTACGATCTTGCTAGTGGAAAACTCTCAATGCTAACCTGATTGTGTAGAGACGTTCCGGCGGAACGTCTCTACGAATAACACGATGATTAGATTTAGTGAAGAACAGTTGCAAATTATTTATGATCGCGCCCTCAGCACCTACCCTCAAGAATGCTGTGGTATAATAGTGGGCGTTCATAATTCTGTGGTAGAAGTAATCCCCACCGAGAATGTTTGGGCAAATTTTGTAGAGACGTTCCCAGAAACGTCTCTACATGGTGAAACAGAACGATATGCGATCGCACCGTTCGAGATGTTACGTGTGCAAAAACAAGCACGCGATCGGCACTTAGAGATTATCGGTATTTTTCACTCTCATCCCGATCACCCAGCCATTCCGTCTGAATGCGATCGCCTGTATGCTTGGCAAGAGTATTCTTATGTCATTATATCTATACAAAAGGGCGTTTTGGGTGAATTAACTAGTTGGAGATTGGATGAGCATCACCAGTTTCAACCGGAGGAAATTGAAAAGATAGTTTAAAACAGCGAAGACGCAAAGGACGCAAAGTGTATCTTTTTTAGATAGGATAAAAAGTCCGTTGCTGATTAAACTGCTATGCTCAATCCCAATCTGGATGAAGTCCAGTTAGAAAAAGAAGAATACGAACGTTACTCTCGCCACCTGATTTTGCCGGAAGTTGGGTTGGAGGGGCAAAAACGCCTGAAAGCTGCCAGTGTGCTATGTATTGGTACAGGTGGATTAGGTTCACCGCTGCTTTTATATCTTGCGGCAGCGGGAATCGGGCGAATTGGAATAGTTGATTTCGATGTTGTCGATCATTCCAACTTACAACGTCAAGTGATTCACGCTACATCTTGGGTGGGTAAACCCAAGATTGAATCGGCAAAGCACCGCATTCATGAGATTAATCCGTTTTGTCAGGTTGATTTGTACGAAACGCGGCTGAGTTCAGAAAATGCCCTCGATATCATGAAGGATTATGATATTATCGTGGACGGTACTGATAATTTCCCTACACGGTATTTAGTCAACGATGCTTGTGTGTTGCTGAATAAGCCGAATGTTTACGGTTCCATTTTCCGCTTTGAAGGGCAAGCTACTGTATTTAACTACCAAGAGGGACCAAATTACCGTGACTTATACCCAGAGCCACCACCACCAGGAATGGTTCCTTCCTGTGCAGAGGGTGGTGTACTGGGTGTGCTGTGTGGAATTATTGGCACTATTCAAGCAACAGAAACTGTCAAAATTATCCTTGGTCAGGGAATAACTTTAAGTGGACGCTTGCTACTGTACAATGCTTTGGAAATGAAGTTCCGCGAATTGAAGTTGCGTCCTAACCCAGTACGCCCAGTGATTGAGAAGTTAATTGATTACGAACAATTCTGCGGTATTCCACAAGCAAAAGCCGAGGAGGCGAAACAGCAGATGGAAATTCAAGAAATGACAGTGCAGGAGTTAAAGCAACTGCTTGATAGTGGCGCACAGGATTTTGTACTATTGGATGTGCGCAACCCCCATGAGTATGAGATTGCAAAAATTCCCGGTTCTGTTTTGGTGCCTTTACCTGATATTGAACAGGGGGAAGGTGTTGCTAAGGTGAGGGAGCTAGTTAATGGACATCGTTTGATTGCTCATTGTAAGATGGGCGGGCGTTCTGCAAAAGCTCTCGGAATTCTCAAACAAGCCGGCATTGAAGGTACAAATGTGAAGGGTGGAATTACTGCTTGGAGCAAGGAAGTAGATCCTTCTGTTCCGCAGTATTAATCATCGTACAGACGTTCCGGTGGAACGTATTTCCAATTATCGTAGAGACGTTCCGGTGGAACGTCTCTACAGTTATATAATTTTTAATTCGCGGCTGAATAATATTGTAGCATTCAGTACACATGCTGATTTATAAATAAAACAAATCCATCTTTAGATATATATTATAATCTATCTAGCTGCGCAAATATGTATGTATATCTAAAGTCGTTTAATCAATAGTGAAACTTTAAAAATGTCCCATATCACTCAAAAAATTTACTTCTGTAATTCTCTGAATAAAGCAGAACACCTATTCCCGATTACAGAATTTAATCATCAAGCTAAAAATCAAGCTAATATACGGTTAAAATCTATAAAGGAAACTTGAAGTTGATATCAATCAACTGTTTTCCAGACTTGTTCATATTCTCTGATTGACTTAGACTAAGCATAAAAATAGCGTTTAGTCAAAATTACCAGTGGTGCTGAAGGTAGAGTGTTTAATTTTTCATAAAAGAGAATAATTTAGAACATAAAAAAGGTAGAAACTGATTTTCTAAATTTGACTTCTGCCAATTTTATCTTGCTCACACCACGCTTTAGTAATTTTGCTTGCAAGTATGATGAAATATCAGGTACTAGAACGGATTTTCAATAAAAATAAAGCTCTGCGCAAGTTTGAACGTTTAGAATTAGATAGGTGTTTTCACATCTTAGATCTATCTGAACAGGCGCAACGATTTGCTACTTGCCCGGAGGATGTTAAGATTGGGAAAGATATCCGGCTAGGTTTTCCTGAATTTATCGGACTTGAAGATGTCTTTATATCTCTGCTTGAAGGAAAACAGGAAATATTTGAATTAAATAGTATTGAGAGAGCCAATATATATATAGATATATATATTATTGGTGAAGTACGGGAAAACTATCTTGATAACAAATTAATTATCTTAATAGAAGATGTGACCGAGAAGATAGTTATTCAAAAAAATTTATCCCAAAAAGTTAATGAAGCAAATTTAGTATCAAGTGTCTTGACTGCGTATCAAAATTATATGGAACAAGTATTCACCGTCATGGCAGATGCTTTGATTGTGACTACTCAGACGGGAGAAATCAAGAAAGTAAATCGGGCAACAGTAGAGTTATTTGGTTATAGTGAAGAGGAATTGCTCAATCAACCTATATCTTTAATCATAGAAGATAAATTATTACAAAGAGCTATTCAACAGCGGAATTTATTTGAAAACTACTTACAAAATGTAGAGGTAGTTTGTCGAACTAAAAAAAAAGAAAAGTTGTTAATCGCTTTTTCTTGTTCAGTTATTTGCAAAACATTAGATGATCTAGAAGAGATTGTCTATATAGGTAGAGATATTACGGCAAGAGAACGCAGACAACAACGTAACGGCGCTCAGTATACCATAACACGCATTTTATCAGAAGCGCAAAATGTCAAGCAGGCAATACCACAAGTTTTACAAGCGATTTGTGAAAATTTAGGATGGGATTTAGGAGAACTTTGGACTACCCATGAATATATCGCTGCATCCAATTTACAGCAACATAATGCTCATCCAGTGCTCAGATGTGTAGAAATTTCATCAAGTCGAGCAGCCACTGTACCAGAGTTTAAGGCAGTTACCTGGCAAACTATGTACAATCCTGGGGTTGGTTTACCAGGGAAAATTTGGAAAACTCTTTCTCCACACTGGATTGAGAATATTGTAGATGATGGAGAAGACAAGCGATCGCTATTCGCACTTAAAGCCGGATTACACGCTGCATTCGGTTTTCCGATTCTGGCTCAAAACGAAATATTTGGGGTAATGGTTTTCTTTAGCCATGAAGTGCAGCCACGAGATAAAGACGTAATCGAAATGATGATTTCTATTAGCAGTCAAATCTCTCAATATATTAAACGTAAAAGCGCGGAGGAGGCACTGTTAGAAAGTGAAGAACGATATCGAGATTTATTTGAAAATGCTAACGATTTAATTCAGTCTGTTACTCCCTACGGTAATTTTGAGTATGTTAATCGTGCCTGTCTGGAAACTTTGGGATATAGCCAAGCGGAAATATCTCAGATGAATTTTTTTGACATTGTACATCCAGATTATCTCAGTCAATGCCGGCGAGCTTTTTATCAAGCAATGTCTGGGCAAAAGTTGGAACAAGTGACAATCGCATTTCTGACTGAAGATGGGCAAACAATATTTGTGGAGGGTAATATTAGTTGTAAATTTGTCGCAGGTAAACCAGTGGCAACTAGGGGCATTTTCCGCAACATCACTAGGCGGATTCAAGTAGAAAAAGCACTGCACGAACAACAACAGCAAACAGAACGCTTGTTACTGAACATTCTGCCGCAAGAAATCTCTAACCGTCTCAAACAACAACCAGGTTTAATTGCGGAAGACTTTGCTGATGTCACAGTTCTATTTGCAGATATTGTTGATTTTACCAAAACTGCTGCTCAACTTAGTGCCATCCAACTTGTAAATTTACTTAACAAAATTTTCTCAGTTTTTGACCGTTTAAGCGAACAATATCATGTGGAGAAAATTAAGACAATCGGCGATGCTTATATGGTAGTGGGTGGTTTACCTACACCTCACCCAGATCATATGCACGCAATTGCTAATATGGCATTAGATATGCGTCGTGCGATCGCTTGTTTCAACTCTCAGAACAATCAAGATTTTAGCATCCGCATTGGTATCCACACCGGCTCTGTGGTGGCTGGGGTGATTGGGATCAAAAAATTTGCTTACGATTTGTGGGGAGATACAGTAAATATTGCTAGCCGGATGGAGTCTGGTGGTATGGCGGGCAAGATTCAAGTCACACAAGCAGTTTATCAACGATTGCAAGATGAGTTCTATTTTGAAAAGCGTGGTGAAATTGAGGTTAAAGGTAAAGGTTTGATGACTACTTATTTTTTGCTGGGCAGTAGATTTGGAGATGTTGGTTGAATAACCGCCATTGATTAAAATCAATGGCTCATAGCTAAAGTCATCTCAAGATGACTAGATAACAATTACAATCCATATCTAGTTGGTATTGAGCCTATAGCCTTGTAAAATAAGGCATTCCGGGTTTGAACACTACTGCTAGGTCTACCTTTTAGCCATTCTTGAGAACAAGGTTGCTACACCAAAAAGCATAAATATACGGTTGACAGAGGATGGGAACTAATTAAGACAGTTAGAACTCAAATACCAACTTATGACCTATTGTTGGGAAAACACACTTATAGGGGTTAATAAGCGCGAGCGTGTTACCAGGGGCAAGTAGTACAAAATTTCAGTTTGTAGTATAACAGAACATGGCTAAAACCTTTATTCTTTCGTTCCACCCTTGTGGTAACTTTAGGCAGATGAACACGAGCTAGGTCTAGATGATTTCAGAGGAAACAATATCTGAAAAGTATATATAGCAATACTTTCAGTCTCAGAATGCCCCTCATAACACGCTGGCTAGAATAACCCCAAATCAGTAGGATTTCTTGGACACATTAACTTTTTGTGACAGTTTTCAAGTTCTTCTTCTAATGATTGGCTGATATGTCATCATTAAAGATGAGAATTAATTCGGTGATTGTGTTTGTTCCTTATATTGACAGGTTTTTCCCTTTTGGTATCTGCAACCTTCTCTCCGAAATCTAAATCTCTACAGCTTATGATTTTGGAGACAATTTATGTCAGTTTATGTAGGTAACCTCTCCTATGAAGTTACAGAAGATGCTCTAAATACTGTTTTTGGAGAATATGGTACTGTCAAGCGGATTCAGCTACCTACTGACCGTGAAACAGGTCGTGTGCGCGGCTTTGGTTTTGTGGAAATGGGTACAGATGCTGAAGAAGCTGCTGCCATTGATGGTCTTGATCGTGCTGAGTGGATGGGTCGTGACCTGAAAGTCAGTAAAGCAAAGCCCAAGGAAGACAGAGGTTCGTTTGGTGGTAACCGGGGAGGATACGCCAGCTCCCGTAATCGCTACTAAGCTTTGAAACAAAAATCTCATCTAGAGTCTTAGGGATGAGGGCTTCTCTAAAGAGCACATCGACTCCTAGCTTCTATATAGGGGTTATGTGCAGGCAGATAAGACTGGTTCATCATGTCTTTAACGTAACTTTCTGCTCTACTGCTCATTTCACCCCGTTACCAAAAACAAAACCCGACATGAGCCGTGGGTGGTATCAAATAGTTGAACTCGAACCGCAGATAAAATTGCCCTTTGGCAGAATTAACTAAAGCAAGGCTAAGTAATGACACAGGAAAAATCATTAGCAAATGAGGGAGACCAAACTCTTCACTCCAGCACCGAGGGACTCGAGGCGGCTCAGGCTAAACAAGCCGGGGCTAAGTTCGAGTGGCATTTCGGTCGGGTTACCCGCTTAGGGAACTTCGAGATTGCCGGAGGCAGAGAAGCGACGATTATCTGGGAGGAGGGAGGCGTCACCTCGCAGGTGGGTGACATCACCGACGAGCAGTGGGAAATTTTCAAGCTGGCGTTTTTGAGTACGGGTCGGATCGCCGTGCTGAGCGACTACGAAAAGGAAGGTTGGATGCACGACTACCGCTTTCTAGAAGCCATGCGGTAAGCCATAGAATGTCTTGGGCGAACCAACCCCGCTGCAAATCTGCCGACTAATCTGGGCTACAAGTATCATTGGAACAGAAAACCGGGTTTCGGCGTATTACATGACTACTACAGATAGGGGTCATGGGCTGAAACCCTTGATTTTTCGTTAAGAGGTGAGTTGGCGATTTCAAAAATAGACATCTTCAGAAATGAAACATCAGCCTAAACAGTGCAAGGGTTTGAGATTAATTTTCGCAGATGTCTAATGAGCTACTACAACTCTCAATAAAATCCTTATGCAATAAGACTTTTAAGCTTAACCCGGTTTTCGGTTCCGATACTACTAATACCCCGCGTACTAATGGTAAACTCTACGGAGCGCAAACTTGCAGCAATATTTGAGCAAGTCAACAGCTTAGGTTGATGGCATCAGGAATGCCATTACCAAGACGAAAGAAAATTCCACTGTTCTGGAGGTTCTGATGGCTTGTCTGACTGCTCTGACTCTGGTTCTTGTCCCGACGGCTCGTACATCCCAGAATCGACCCATTTTAGCAGTTCTGACGCCCGCATAATGCTCCACGGGTATAGATATTCCATAAAACTGAAAATTTTGGTAACTTGGTCTAATCGATCAAGGTCTTGAATGTTAAACTCGCGTGCTTGCGCTAAAAAATCTTCGATGACTTCCGGACTCAAGTAGTCACTGGGTAACCCACCTAATTTGATCAAAGCAGCGATCGCCACATCTTGATTTTGACAAGCTAATAACCCTATGCGATCTGCTGTGAATTTTGACATGATAATCCAATTATACAATGCCACTTCGATCCCGTTAGCGGCTAATCCGCCCAATCCCAGCGTCGTACTGCTGATCAGATTTTTCAGCAACGGCATCACAGAAGCCAATTGTTGATAGGTTAAATAACCTCCCTTAATCCGGGCAATCTCATGCCCCAGCACAAACAGCAGTTCCTCGTCAGAGAGCCATTCCATCGCCTCTAAATTAACACCAATCAACGGTTTTTCCACGCCGATCGCATAGGTGGAAATGCTTCCCTTTCCCAGATAGAGGTACAAATCTGGTTGGGGGCAATCTAGCAGAAGGCAGGTTTCAACCAAGGCATTATGCAACTTGGGAAAATTGCGCGGAGAAACCCGTAATTCACCGCCTTTGGTTTGTAGCCGCAGGAGGCGATCGATCCCATACTCATTAATCTTTTTCAGCAGTAGCGGTAATCCCGGCATCTTCTCCAAAGCGAAGAGCGCTTTGCGATCAAACGGATGCTGGTAGGTTTGTACAAGCAAACCTTGGTGTATTTTACGAGTCATCAGCAGCAGTCAATGGTTACTTATAAGGATTGGCATACAGTGATTTTACATTTGTTGTAAAATTTTTCCATAATAGAAGCATTAAAATGAAAAATAAAATGGAAAATAACGTAATAGAGGTTACTGGAATAAGCGAACTTTTGCTGAAGCGTCCTTTTGATCCCCAAGCTTGGCAAGCCGATGTGAAAGTACTTGCTGAAGCGAAAGAAATACCCGTTTTACCAGAAGACGCCTTTACTCGTGAAAGCATCTATGGGGATCATGACTGATGCCTTACATGGCGGATACAAACATTCTGTTACGGTTTATCTCTCCTTTTGACCCCTTGAGCGCTAGGAAGAATAAAGATAAATATGGGAATACCTTTAAGAGAAATAATAAAACAGTTGCCATTGGAAGAACAGAAGGAAATTGAAAAACGCTCTGCCGAACTTCTAGCAGAAGAAATGACACGGCAGCAACTTAAGCAAGCACTCAAACTAACTCAGGAGCAAATAGCAAAACATTTACAAATTGATCAAGGAAATGTTTCTCGGCTTGAACAGCGAACTGACTTAATGCTTTCAACTTTGCGAAAGTACGTTGAGGCAATGGGGGGCGAGTTAAGGCTTGTTGTTGAGTTTCCAAATTGTCCACCCGTTACCTTAGTTGGCATCTCAGATATTGAGGAGCCAGAGGAAGCATCGACTTAATAACAACAACGAAGTGGCGAATTAGTACTCCTGATTTTTTCTCAATCCACCCTTTGGTTAATCCAAGACTTTGTTCGAGTTCAGATGCTGTGACAAGATTTCCAGGTAGACATTTTCCTGTGGAGAAAATATTAACTTGTCGCCTCTGCATTTTTTCTGACTTTTTCTGATAGAAGTTCAAATATAATTCATGAAAAAACAGCTTGATAATCAGTAGTTGTATATTTTTGTTGCAAAGGTAATTGAATGAATAATTTGAAGATGCAAAATCGGTTGTGGATGTATGGACTACTAGGGGCGATCGCACTACTGACGCTTTTCCCCCTATTTTGGCTTGTGAGTACAGCACTGAAATCGTCAACCGAAGATATCTTTGCTACGTCACTACAGTTATTGCCCACTCAACCAACGCTTGAGAATTTTATCTCTGTTTGGAACACCTTACCTTTTGGGCAATACCTGTACAATAGCACCCTTGTAGCCGTACTCACTGTGTTGTTGAATTTGGTGTTTTGCGCTTTAGCTGCTTACCCGTTAGCAAGACTATCGTTTGCGGGAAGAGACTGGATTTTTGTGGCGATCGTCTCTACAATTATGATTCCCTTCCAAATAGTCATGATCCCGTTGTACATTTTGACAGTGCAGCTAGGCTTGAGAAACACTTATTTAGGAATTATTTTTCCCAGCTTAGCTTCTGCCTTTGGTATTTTTCTTTTGCGACAAGCTTTTATCGGTGTTCCCAAAGAAATGGAAGAAGCGGCACGCATGGATGGCTGTTCAGAACTTGGCATCTGGTGGTACGTCATGCTTCCCGCAATTAGCCCAGCACTGGTAACCCTGGCAATTTTCGTATTTATTGGCTCTTGGAGTGACTTTTTGTGGCCCTTAATTATCATTCAAGACCAAAATTTATTTACACTCCCCTTAGGAGTAGAATATCTAGCAAGTTCAAGAGACTTAAACTGGCGGTTGGTAGCAGCAGGCTCAGTAATTTCTATCGCCCCAGTACTGTTATTGTTTATATTTTTACAACGCTACATTGTACCTACGGAAACTAGTAGCGGTATAAAAGGTTAATATGCACCGTTTTTTTGGAACACTACTCTGATAGTTTTGAGAATCAACATTAAATCGTAGCCTATAGACCAATTGCGTTGGTAGTTAATGTCCATACTTACTATAGTCTCAAAGTCTTTGATACTAGAACGACCATTAACCTGCCATTCACCGGTGATACCTGGTTTGACTTGCAGTCTTTGCCAGTGGTGTGTTTCGTATTGGTTCACTTCATCAAGAGTGGGTGGACGAGTACCAACTAGGCTCATCTCCCCCATTAAAACGTTCCAAAATTGTGGTAACTCATCCAAGCTAGTACGCCGCAAGAATTTACCTACACGAGTAATGCGAGGATCGCTTTTTGATTTAAAGATATGACCCTTAGCTTCGTTTTTCACTAGATGCTTGAGTTTTTCTGCTCCAACAATCATGGAACGGAACTTCCATATCCGAAAGGTTTTACCGTGAAGACCGCAACGAATTTGACTATATAATATTGGACCGGGGTTGTCAAACTGAGTAGCAATTGCTACGGGAATTGCCACCACACCCGTAATCATCAATCCGACAATAGCACCAACAATGTCAATTAATCGTTTGGTAATGCTTGTCACAGAAGGATGAAAAGTTTGTTGTGGTAATTCTACTGAATCAAGATGATTCAGTAAGTTTAAATTCCTAGCTTCATAGGATTCTGTCTGAGAAGTGAAACTTGACACAGCTAAATTTACGCTAAAAATTACTTAGGTGATGTAAGTAATAATATAGACAAGCTTGAGAATACAGAAAAGCTGTATCTTTAAATTTTATACAATCTTTCAATAAGTAAGGCTAATTTAAATTTTCCGTGAGCGCTGTAATGTAGAGACGTTACATGTAACGTCTCTACAAGATAGGTTGCCCAACGGCATCCTCTATTCCTCATCAACAGACGGAGATTGCTCTCCAAACTTCTAAAATGTTAAATTTTATCTGTGCTCTTCTGGTATCAACTGCTCAAACTCTTGCACAGAACCGATGGTAATCGATTGTTTGTGAAGCTGTTTGAGTAAAGCAATAAGTAAGTTGGCGTGAATAAACAAAACTATGTAAAGAAATGTAAAATTTATCTCTTTCGCTCGTAGTCAGCGCTCTTGTACGCTGAAGCGCTGACTACAAACCTTTAATTTTTGATGCCTACCTACTTATCCGCTATTTGAGCGAGGCTCGCGCTTAATTCTTTTGGTACTACTTCAAAGCGCGTCTGTAGAATTTCAATCACATTATCGCGAGTAGCTTTAACCATTCCATCTCGCTCAAAACCTGTAATGTATGGCATCCTTCTTTCCTCCTAGTAACGCCTCAGTTCCTCTCTAAAGCTACCTTCTAAAGCCGTCGGTAGCACCATCATCCACTCAATTAACCGGAACAACTCCAGAATCTGGTTTCTAGTATAGCCACGTTGGTAGAGTCCTTCAGAAATTTTTCACTAGTACAAGTTACAGATGAATTATTTTACAAGCAATTTTCTTTATTTTTTACCTTGAAATACCAGTAGAGGTTAGCAACAGTTAAATCGGGTATTTCTTGCCAATTGGAAGGAGCTAAACCTTTATAACCAGAGGCTGTTGCTTGCTGAGTTATGTAAGATTCGTGATTTGTACGTAAACTAGGCTTAATTATAAATAGAAGCTGGTCGCGTAGTGATAAATAATGAGATTTTTGCTTTAAGTTTTTATAAAGTAATAATTCTTCTGCTTCTTTGACAATGGCTGAGTCTTGATTAGTATCTAAAATATCAGCATATTGAATATCTGAAATAGCCAAAAACTGTCGTTCATCTGGAGATAAAGTTCGCATCCAATCAGCGTGGTTTTGCCAGGAGCTTAGAACAGGTAAATCATGATTGCAAATCCGATTGATTTCCGGAAAGAGAAAATCTAGCTCTTCCTCAGACTCACACTGTTCAATCACAGTAAGGCAATCTTGACTAATTTTATCTTGGAGATTGGCAAGGAGATCGCATACAGCAGCAGATTGATTCTGCAATTGATATGTTAACGCAAAAGTCTGCTCGATTGCCCAAGCACATTCCATTCGGCGAAGATGTCCTGCGGCACAAGTTTCTGATAATAGATGAGGACTGTTATAGTCTGCTAAAGCATGAGATAACATGATTTGTGCATGTCCCAAAGTAGCGTTTCTGATACTTATGTCTTCACTAGATAAAGCAGTTTTAATTAGCTTCAGCGCTTGCTGAAACTTTCCGTAAGCTTGAATTAAGACTAAACGATGTGCCTCAAATTTGATATCTTGAGCAACTTGATCGATTCTTTTGATAATTTCTGCTCCTTGATCTTTTAAGGCTTGCTTCAAATCAATGAATCCATCTTTGACTTCCACTCTTAGTTGCTTTACATCTTCCCTCAGTTTCAAGATTTGGTGGAGGTTCACTGCTGATAAAACTACACTTGCTACAGTTCCCACACCAATCAAAGCTGTAGTTGCTTGCAGAACTCCAACACTATTTTGGAGAGCGTCAAGCATTCTGTAGGTTTTTTGAAACCCTCTATCGATTTGAATCATTTGTAAGCCGTCCATTATTAGCTCTGGAATAACTACAAATGGCTGACTTACTATACCAACAGCATGACCAACAATTTTACCAGTCGCTACATCTCTAACCATACTCAGTGGTACCCCTGATGATGATACGACCTGCTTTAGAGTACCATTGGCAATACCAACTAAGTGTTCTGGGCGAAATACAAAAAGCATAACTTTTATATAATAAGCATGGGTAAGAATACATTAGTTATAATTTTATTTTTTGCTCATAACAAACAGCATCGGAGATTTTACGGATGAATGAATATTTAACGACATTTCAATCTATTACTCAATCTGTTGAACCATTGCTAACAGATGAATATAATTCGCCAGAAATTAAACTATCTGCCACAAGTTTGAAGCAGTCAGTTGAACCCTGCTTTCAGGAGCTTAAGCAATCAGCTACAAAATTAAAGGGTTTAGTTCAGCAATGTTTTTATGATTTGCATCATGCTCAAGATGTTTGGCATAGCAAGCAGAAAATTTCCGAACTACCAACTCATGATGTATGGGAACAAATTGGTGATTTGAGTGGGCGTGCCATCAGAATTAGTCGCTTAGGGAGTCAATGTAAACTAGAAGCTGTGCAACAAGTTAAAAATTCTTGGTATGTAAGAGTACAAAGAATTACAAATCAATGTTTTTATGATAATAAAACTTTGAAAAGTGGGTTAAGTATTTTTGAGAAGGATAATTTAATTAAAGAGCTAAATTCAGCAACGGAATTACAGATAGAATATTTGAAAAAAACTGTTAGACAAAGCACAGAGTTAATCATTCAAGAACTTGAAGTGCAAATACCATTTATTCAGAAATGTATTAGTCAATTAGATGGGAAACAAAAAGCTGAAATAACATCTAAGCTCAATTCAATCGCTGAACCAATAATTAATTTAGTTGAAAGAGTATTTAATGAGCGATTATATACTCTTTCTGTTAATGTTAAAGGTTTAATTGATTCTATAAGAAATGCCGCAGAAAATTTAGCAAAGCAAGGTGTTTTAGGAATTAGTAGGGAACAGTTTACAAAGTGCTACGAGGAAGTTGCTACAAAATTGGAAACAATTGTAGTTACCGTTTTTGATGAGTTGGTTAGATTAGCAACTCAAGCGATTGAGCAAGCTTTAGCATTCTATAATGAGTTTTTAGAGCGGCAGGTGCGGTATCGGCAAGAGACACCTGAACAACGCTCAGCTGAAAAAGCTTGGATTGAGCAGCAGCGTGAAGAATTGACACGAGTACAAAATGGAATTGAAGCAATCTTGAATTAATCCGCCTTCGATCGCGATCGCTTACCTACCCTCGAACCAACTGCGCTTGAAACCGAGTTGACGTGCAATCATCTTATCCACTAGGCGCTTAGGAAGCATCATCGGAATTATCCAGTTGAATAAGCGTTGCGGCACAACTGCATAGCGTGCAGATGGATTATGAACTGTTAGAGCTTTCCAAATTTTCTCGCCAATCCGCTCTGGCGTATATCCTTTGCGCCCTTGCTGAATTATGTAATCGCGGTAATTCTTCATGGCTGTTGCATAATCAGTATTTTTGTAAGCGGACAAGTCAAAAGCTTCTGCCTTATCCCAAATAGACGTAGCTACTGATCCTGGTGCAACAACAATGACATCAATCCCGTAGAGCATCAATTCACGGCGCAAACTATCAGAAAAACCTTCCAAACCATGCTTGGAAGTTATGTAAGCACCAATAAATGGTCCTGCCAGCTTACCACCAACTGAGCTAATATTGACGATCCGACCTGGATTTCCTTTTAAGGAACGTTTCAGTGCGATCGCGCTGCACTAACTCTCGCCGCACTAGTCGCTCAACAATGCTTGAAACAGTGGTGAGGGGAAGCCGCAGATGCTCGGCTACTTCACGCACAATGCAGGTTTGGCGCTGACCAATAAACATAATCACCGCTATATCTGAGATATTTAAATCAGAGTAGGGACTGTCACTTTTGGCAACGCCTTCAACCTTAAACACCTCTAAGACACGCTGAATGTCTGCTCGAAGCGCTTCCACCACTTGTTCAGAAATTATCATCCTTATTACGATACTCTGGTTTCCTAGTAGAACTAAGAAATAATCTTTTGAAAGGCTCTTTTTCTGGTTTTTCTGGTTACTGGAGGCAGAGCCACAAGACAGGCATTCCCACACTCCGCGTGGGAACGAGGAATGCTCCGCGTGGGAGCGAGGGGGACGAGAAGCCCACGCAGGTGTGGCTCTTGTTTGTGTAGCCTTACCCTTCTAAGGTGGGGACATCAATAAGGAGGGTAGGCAAAATCTTCGTCAGGGTAGACGTAAGAAGTAGAAACTGCAGCCATTTCCATTTTGGATTCTGGTTTTACAGGTTCCTTACCAAATTCCTTGTATTCTTCAAAAGTTTTAGAGAGAATTGCTGATTCATCGGCGTCGGAAGCAATCAGGTACTGTGTTAAAGTTGATACTGTGGGATGTTTATAGTCCACAGTTGAAGCTACTAAAACAGTATTTTGATCAATTCCTCTTTCTTCACAATCAATAATCGGGCAAAAAATACCGTGGGCATGGAACAGGGGACCTTTTGGTGTTGGTGGTAGTTTGCGAAATCCTGCATAAGCCTTTTCTAGTTCACCAAGGAACCCACCCGTGATTCTACCTTGTTGATATTCGCAGTAAGCTTTACTGAAACTTACCCCTGCTACACCGTTAAGAGTTAATTGCAGTGGTGATTCATGTAAAAATTCTTTATTTTCTCCGACTAAAAAAATTAGATAACGAGTGAAGGTTCTAAATTTAAGTTTGTCTGCTAAAAAAGCATCATAATTATCTTTGAGTGTACCCAGTTTAGCTCCAGTTTCCCGGTCTTTGACTGACAAAGGTCCCCGACGCACTACGACTAAGCGTGGAGTGGTGGTGATAAAAACTGTTTCGTTTCCAGAACTGAATTCATGCTCTACTTGATGCCAATTGTCATCTGGTTGAAAACCAACAGTATGGGCATTATCCAGCTTAACTGCTAAGCCGTAGGGCTGGATACCATCTTCGCCATACCGAGGATTAATCATCTGACACCAAGGTATGACTTGAGAAGGCGGCGCATTAAATTTCTCGTCCTCAAAGTCGAATTTTGCAGATGGTTTCATCGTGGTGGCACTTAAGAGTGTTTTGCTTATCAAGTTTATCTTGGAATGCATGGTAAGGGCAGGGTGAATACAAGTTAAAAGAACCAAGGTAAAAGTAAAAAGAAAAACCAATACATCTTTCGTTTAACTTTAAAGCGCCCAACACCCTTACACCCTTACTTGTACCGATAATTACAATTGAGATAACCGTTGTTGGTAACGATCAATAATTTGTGCTGTAACTTCAGACACAGATAAACCATCTGTATTAATTTCCATCGCGTCTGGGGCTTTTTGCAAAGGAGAAACTTTGCGGGTACTGTCTTTCCAGTCACGTTCGGCAATATCCCGTTCCAACTGCTCTAAGGATACTTCAGGTTGACCTTGTTTTTTAAAGTCTTGCTGGCGGCGACGTGCGCGTTCACTTACGGAGGCTGTTAAGAATATTTTTACTTCCGCATCCGGGAAAACATGGGTGCCAATGTCTCTTCCTTCCGCCACTAAACCACCTTTTTTACCCCAGCTTTGCTGTTGTTTAACTAGTGCTTGGCGCACAGAGCTTTGGGCAGCTATTGCTGATACAATAGAAGTTACCTCCATAGTACGAATTTCTTTGGTCACATCATAACTGTTAATCCAAACTCGCACTAAGAAATCTAAACCTTGACTGGGAGTAAGTTCAATCGCACACGAAGATGCCAATTCGGCGATCGCGCACTCATCGTCTATAGCAATTCCACTTTGCAACACCAACCAAGTAATTGCTCGGTACATTGCTCCTGTATCCAAGTATACTAAGCCTAGCTCGTTGGCAACAAGACGAGCGACAGTGGATTTTCCAGCGCCGGCAGGTCCGTCAATGGCGATGATAGGTGAGCGCTCGCGCAAAATGGTATTGTCAATTAAACGTGTAGAACCAAGACGAGCTGCGATCGCCAGCATTCCTTCCTCCTCAATTGTTTGTAGTTGCATTAACGTATTCGGTTCAACTAATTCAGTATATTCCACAGATATAGTACTGACCATTGCCACTTCTTGCTGTACCACTGATATAAGCTTGCTACTATTACGTTCGCCTGCTTTGAAAGCTGCTTGAGCTTTTTGCAAACCACGATACAACACCGCCGCCTGCTCTTTTTGTGTTGCAGTCAAATACTGGTTACGAGAACTGATGGCAAGACCAGATGGTTCTCTCACCGTTGGGCAAGCAACAATCTCTATGGGCAGATTCAAATCAGCAACTAGCTTTCTAATAACTGCTAGTTGCTGTCCGTCCTTCTGACCAAAGTAGGCTCGCTCAGGTTGCACCAAGTTAAAAAGCTTGGTTACAATTGTAGCCACACCCTGAAAGTGACCTGGTCGAGAACGACCACATAAGCCTGATATCATAGCATCCGGCGGCACAACTTGTGTAACTTTTAACTCTTGTATATTATTCAAGACGACTCCCATTTCTTCCGGAGTCGGCGCAAAAATTACATCTACTCCAACTTGTTCACAGAAAAGCCGATCTTGCGCCAAAGTGCGGGGATAGCGTTGATAATCCTCGTTTGGTCCAAATTGTAAAGGATTAATAAAAATACTCACAATCACCGTAGCGTTTTCTTGTCGCGCTCGTTGAATTAAGCTTAAATGACCTTGATGTAAAGCTCCCATTGTGGGAACAAGCCCGACAGCAGTCTTAGATCTGCCAGTCACCTCATATTGCTGCGGCAGATCTTGATCCAAAGACTGGTTTAAGGTGCGGCGTTTAGTTAAATAGCAGCGTAAAGCCGCAACTGTTGACAACAGGCGCACAAAAAATACCCCTAGTTTTTCTCTTGCTCTCCCCGTTAGTTTATCTCTGATTAGGGAGAGAAGAGACTATTAACTAGGGAAATACGAATTTTACCTTCCCAGAACTTCAATCCGCACTGGTGCAATACCGCGTCCCATCATGCCTAAGACTCGTGCTGCTCCGGCGGAAAGGTCAATGATTCTGCCGCGAATAAATGGTCCCCGGTCATTAATTCGCACTATCACAGAACGACCATTACGGGTATTGGTAACGCGAACTCGCGTGCCGAAAGGTAAGCTGCGATGAGCTGCTGTCATTCCTTCCGGTTTATATCTCTCACCAGTAGCAGTGCGATTTCCCGAACCATCATAGCCGTACCAAGAAGCTTTACCGTTCATGGTCAATAGCACAGGTCCGATCGCAATCTGTTTTGGCAATGCTATTGGCATCGCAATTCTTTGCGGTAAGTCAGCAATCTCCTTTAAAGGTGATGCATTGCCAATAAGTCTGCGCAAGCGATTGGTTGCTTGCAATGCATCTATTGCTGGATCTTTGGTTGTATCCGCTAATATTGTGTCACCATCAATTTTCACTAGTTCTTGCTCGTTGAATTTGATGATGTAGCGAGGTGACGACTTTTGATTCTGTGAGTTTTCTCCTGTCCAACTCACCGTAATCTTGTTGGCATCCACTTTATCTTGGATGAGCTGATTGATTTTCGCTGCTACTACTGTAGCTCTTTGAACTGGGTCATTAGCGGCAGCATTATCTGTACTTGCCCCAATTGCCGCTACTTTTGTTGGAGTACGGTCGATATTGTTAATTACACCAACTTTAGTTTCTTCGGTTGCAACTGATTTTCCGACAAAGCTGATAACAGGAATTTTGCGAATATAGAGCGTTGCTGTTTGACGACCTGCCTGGTTATGAGTACGAATTTCAGTGATCGCAGCAGCATTTGAGGCAGAATTCTCTACAGGGGATTGGTACTCTCCAACCTTCACTACATCGCTAGAAGGCATCGAAGCTGATGCCGTTTGTTTGGTAGTTTGGGCGCGACCGACTGACGGTATCCCCAAAAGAGTAGTAAACAAGACAACAATCCAAATATATCTTTGATTCATGCGTCCGATATTAAAGCGACTTAAGAACAGAGATTTTGATCTTCGTGGGATATTACACCCGTAGAAATGGAATGTTTCCAAAACTTAAACTCGTTCCGGTTTCACTTTTTGTTTATGACTGCAACAGACTAACATGAACTTCTATGTTAGGGGATCAGGGTTTTAGCGCAGTATGGGTAATTTTATCAAACTTAAATCTCCTTTTTTAGCGCAAAACCTTTCTCAAAAGCGAATTTTGGCTATTTAAAAGTTTTTCGATTAATTAGAAATTTTATTAGCAGAACTTCACAATAATTTGTTAATTAAATTGATGAAAAGGAATTTACGGTTGCCTACAAAGTCAATTAATGCTATTTTAAGCCAACAAAATATCTTTGACCAAAATAATACTTATAACACAGTATTTATACTTTATGCCAAGCTTTACCTATCAATAATTTTATTAGTTATTTTAATTACCTTAATTACACAAAAGATACTAGTTGTCAATCATTAATTTTCATTTTGGGTAGGATAAAAAGCATTTATCATCGGACTTGGAAACTAGGTGTTCAAGTCATACTGCTCTTTTTTATCTTCTGTTATAAGTCATTTACAATACAAGCTTAAGTAGAAAAAGAAAATAAATTTTCATGAAAAACTTGTAAAGTAATTTACTAGTAGTGTGAATACTGAAAGTAGTATTGTCAATGCAGTATGTGTTAATATTACTGACAATTCACGAAAAACTCTGATGAAAAAATTAAAAATATTTGCTTGCGCATACAGAGGCATTTGTCACACAAGTGTAGTTAAGAAAGCGTAATTTGATCGGCTGTGGATATTAACCTCATGGCACAAGATGATTTACCTACCGAGTCGTTTCCATCTTTCCTCACCAGCTTGCATGACTTGTACAAGTCATTGCAGGATGGTAAGGTAGCAAACTATATTCCCGAACTAGCAAAGGTAAACCCAGATTTATTCAGCGTTTGTATTGTCACAGTCAATGGCGAAGTATACAAAGTTGGAGATTATAACCAGCTATTTACGATTCAATCGATTTCCAAAGTGTTTGTTCACGGGCTGGCACTTGAGGATCATGGAAGGGATTACGTTTTGACTAGGGTAGGTGTCGAACCAACTGGGGACGCTTTCAACGCGATTGTCCTTGACGAGCAATCAAAACGACCCTACAATCCAATGGTGAATGCAGGTGCGATCGCCACTACAAGCCTCATCAAAGGATCTGGTCCCACCGAACGTCTCAATCGGATGCTAGAAATGTTCCATCGATACATCGGACATGATGTGTTCGTAGACATTTCCGTATTTACATCCGAACGCACCACCGGACACCGCAACCGCGCTATGGCTCACTTAATGTTAAATTTCGGTATGATTGACCGTAACATTGATGAGGCTTTGGATCTCTACTTTCAACAGTGTTCTGTAATGGTGAATTGCCTCGACTTAGCTGTAATGGCAGCTACCTTAGCTAATAAAGGGATCAACCCTATCACTAAAGAGCAAGCTGTAGATAAGCGTTACATCAAAGATATTCTCAGTGTTATGTATACCTGCGGCATGTATAATTTTGCCGGGGAATGGGCGTATAAAGTTGGTATTCCGGCAAAAAGCGGTGTTTCTGGGGGGATTATTGCGATAGTTCCCAACCAAATGGGAATTGGTGTATTCTCACCATTGCTAGACTCACGTGGTAATAGTGTGCGAGGCGTGAAGGTTTGTGAAGAACTTTCCCAACATTTAGGTTTACACCTGTTTGATTGTGCGCAGAAATCTGAGCAATAAGATACCCGACTTCTTGAAGAAGTCGGGTATCTGAGAATGCAATTTCGGTTTGCAATATGTGTTAGTCAGAGAGCCAACATACTGAAAACGATGAATTTTTCTATATTTTTTATTCGTAATGTGTATTAGTGCCAGTGTTAACTTGTGCGATGGAAGCGACTGTAAATAAGCTAATTTTGGCACTCCTGCATGAAAAATACTTCTCATGAATATATCTACTAATCGTCTTACTCGTGGTGATGTACTCACCAAATCAATAGCAAAACATTTTAACTTAGATGCATTTGCAACAGACAAATTCAAGCGATCGCTACTTCAAGTTTGTAATTGTGTGGCAGCAAGTCTATGTTTGAGTTTACTAGCTGCAAGCGATGCGATCGCCGCTGACTTTTCTTTCACTCAAATTGCCGACAGCTTGAATTTCTCACCGCGAGGGTTAAATAATAACGGTCAGATTGCCTTCTCTGCGCTGTTAGGAAATGGTACTCGTGGTGTCTACCGCGCTCAGGCTGGAGCAGAAACTCCACAACCAGAGCCTTTGCCGTCCGTGGAGAATGCTTTCTCTTTAAGTAAAATTGTTGATACCAATACACCAATTCTCAAAGCCATCGATAACATTAACTCGTTGAATTTATTAAATTTTGACGGTGATAATGTGTTTTTTCGTGTAAGCAGTGGACAGCAACAAGGTATCTACAAAGTTAGTAATGGTATAATCGAGGCGATCGCCGACCAAAATACGACTATTCCCGGTGGCAATGGAACTTTCACTTTTTTTGGCACGATCAGCATTAACAGTGACAATGTGGTGTTTAGTGGTTCCGGTGTAAATCAACAACAGGGAATTTATATTAAGCGCGGCGATACTCCAGTATCGGTAGTAGTGGATAAAAACACACCGATTCCCAATGGTACTGGCAATTTCTCTGGATTTTCTCTAGTCACAGCGAATAAAAATCATGTGGTTTTTACAGGAATCGGTGCTTCGGGGGAACGAGGTATTTATATCAGTCGTAACGGCGTTTTACAAGTTTTAGTAGATACTAACACATCGATTCCTGGCGGCACAGGCAACTTCACTTCTTTCAGTAATATTGTGGTGGATGAAAATAATGTAGTTTTTATCGCAAGCGGTGCTTCGGGGCAACAAGGTATTTATATCAGTCGTGACGGCACTTTACAAGTTTTAGTAGATACTAACATACCGATTCCTGGCGGCACAGGCAATTTCTCTTCTTTCAATGATTTTGTGGTGGATGAAAATAATCTAGTTTTTAGAGGAAGGGGTGCTTCGGGGCAACAAGGTATTTATATCAGTCGTAACGGCGTTTTACAAGTTTTAATAGATAGTAACACATCGATTCCCAACGGCACAGGCAATTTCTCTTCTTTCGATAATTTTGTGGTGGATGAAAATAATCTAGTTTTTAGAGCAAGCGGTGCTTCGGGGCAACAAGGTATTTATATCAGTCGTGACGGCGTTTTACAAGTTTTAGTAGATACTAAAACACCGATTCCAGGCGGCACAGGTAACTTTAGAGATTTCTCTAACTTGTTCTTAACTACTAATGGTAGGAATGTGATATTTAGAACTACTTCTGTCGCTAATCAGCGAAATGGCATATATATCAGTCGTGATGGTGTACTGCAAGTGTTAGTAGATAGCAATACAAATATTCCTGGTAGTTTGAGCAAGTTTGGTGACATCGGAAACTCTATCATTGATGGCGACAATGTAGCGTTTGTGGGACGTTCTAACAATATCAATTTTGGCATTTCTAACACTATCAATTTTGGCATATATGCCTTGATTGGCGATCGCCTACTAAAAGTAGTTAACTTGGATAGTAGAATTGACGGAAAAAGAATATCAGGTTTAGGGGACTTGAGACTGAATGGAAATTCCCTTGTCTTTCTCGCTACCTTGTCAGATGGCACTCGATCTCTCCTCCGTGCTGATTTAATTACTAATAAGTAGATATTCTTCCTATTTGAGTTATAAATTAGTTAGCCCTCAGAAACCGGGTTTCTTGCAGAAACCCGGTTTCTCTGTTCAGTTGCTCTTATTTACATAAAGTTTTTCAACTTTTCATGAATAAATTCTCTACATGTCAAAACTTAACTTGTACTACGGAGAACATGTTGATTAATTTAATCTCATACATCAGTATGAGAAATCATCAATCCTATGAAGACATTGAGCAATAATTCCGTCAAGAATGATCAGATACACAACCATACCACAGTATCTTGTCCTCCTAATTATGCTTCAAAACGGACAAAGAAGTCACTTCGATGGATGAGTCGGCTGAGTCAGGGGTTAGCGATCGCGATGAGCCTGAGTTTGTTAGCAGCTAGTAAAGCATTTGCGGGCAACTTTTCGTTCACTAAAATCGCTGATAGCAATGATTTCAGCCAAATTTTTCCAAATGTAGCAATTAATGACAGTGGTACAGTAGTCTTCTATGCTACTCCAAATACAGGAAGTCAAGGAATCTACACCAACAGCAACGGCATAATTACAGAACTGCTGAACACCAATCAACTCCTGGTATCTATAATTAGACCTAATAACTATACTTACGCATTTGATACGGATCGTGTGGACATCAATAATAATGATACTGTAGCCTTTCGATTAGTAGGCTCCCAGTGGGATTTAGTTATTGCTACTATTAGTAACAGTACTGTTAAAACAGTTGCAACAGGATTTGCTGGTCGTGATAGTAACATAGTCACTAATTTCGACCTTAACGATCTTGAAGAGGTGGCTTATTTAAGATTGTCCACGCCGTTCTTAAGCCCCTTTGAGTCTCAGCGTCTCCTGATTAATAGAGCAAACCAAACTTTCACTCTTGCTAGTGCCTGCCGAGGCAACTCCCTATGTGGGGGATCTGTAATTCCTTTTGTGACTCTCTTAAATATAGGAACTTTTAAAATTAATAATCAAGGACAAGTAACTTTTTCAGCTAGTTCAGTTGGAAGTAGTTCATCTGTTTTCACAGTAAGTAACAGTTCTCCTGTTACCTTAATTGAACCAAACGCATCTCTACTTGACGTCAACGACAATGGTGATATTTTGTTTTTAAAAGGTACTAATTTTATCCGTCTTTTGAAGAGCGCTAGTGATGAAGTGAGCACGATTGTTGATACCAGTGGTTCGTTCAGCCAACTAGGTAATGCCGCCATTAATAATCAGGGCAACATAGCATTTACAGCCACTGTATCAAATACGGGAGAAAAAGGTATTTTTACAGGTGCAGATCCCGTTGCTGACAAAGTGATTGCCACTGGTGATACTCTGTTTGGTTCCACTGTTATCAGCTTGAATTTCTTACCACAAGGGTTAAATAATAACGGTCAGATTGCCTTCTATGCACTGTTAGGAAATGGTACTCGTGGCATCTACCGTGCTGAACCAGTCCCTGGAGTAGAAATTCCACAACAGAAGCCTCTGCCGTCCGTGGAAAATGCTTTCTCTTTAAGTAAAATTGTCGATACCAATACACCAATTATCAAAGCCCTCGGAAACGAATTATCGTTGAATTTATTAAATTTTGACGGCGATAATGTGTTTTTTGGTGTCATAGGCTTCATAAACTTTGGTGCACTTAGTGGAGAGCAACAAGGTATCTACAAAGTTAGTAATGGCGAGTTCAAGACGATAGTCAATCAAAATACAACTGTTAACCAGGATAAAAACACACTGATTCCTGGTGTTACAGGAAACTTCTTTCGTCTTAATGATTTTGCAGTGAATGGAAATAATGTGGTTTTTAGAAACACAAATGGACAAGGAAATATTTACATCAGTCGTGAGGGTGTTTTAGAGGTAATAGCAGACGCTAACACACCAATTCCTGGTGGCACGGGTAATTTCTCTTTTTTCGGTTCGGTAGTGTTAAATGAAAATAATTTGGTTTTTATAGGATCTGGTGCTTCGGGGCAACGAGGTATTTATCTGTTGCGTGACGGCACTTTACAAGTAATAGCAGATACTAACACACTGATTCCTGGTGGCGTAGGCAATTTCTCTTCTTTTAGTTCGGTGGGGTTAAATAAAAATAATTTGGTTTTTACAGCAAGCGGTGCTTCGGGGCAACAAGGTATTTACAAAATCAGTGGTGACGGAGTTGTACAGTTAATCGCTGATACTAACACATCGATTCCCAACGGCACAGGCAATTTCATCTCCTTCAGTAATTTTGTGGTGGATGAAAATAATGTAGTTTTTACAGCAAGAGGTACAAATCAACAGCAAGGTATTTACAAAATTAGTGGTGACGGGGTTTTGCAAGTAATCGCAGATAAAAACACAGCGATTCCAGGCGGCACAGGCAACTTTATAAATTTCTCTAACTTGTTCTTAACTACTAATGGTAGGAATGTGATATTTATAACTACTTCTAGCACTAATCAGCCAAATGGTATATACATCAGTCGTGATGGTTTACTGCAAGTGTTAGTAGATAAGAATACAAATATTCCTGGCACTAACAGCAAGTTTAGTGGCATTGGAAACACTGTAATTGATGGCGATAATGTGGCGTTTTTGGGAGATTTTGGCATCTATGCTTTGATTGGCGATCGCTTGCTGAAAGTAGCTGATTTAGATAGTAAAATTGACGGAAAAAGAATATCAGCTTTAAGCGACTTGAGACTGAGTGGAAATTCCGTTGTCTTTTCTGCTATCTTGTCAGATGGCACTCGAACTATACTCCGCGCTGATTTAATTACTAATAAGTAGATATCGTAACCTTTGTAGAGACGTTCCATGGAACGTCTCTACATTATTTTTCACTGCTATGTCTAATTAGTAACCAATTTTTGCTCACGAATCATCTATATTTGCTAAATTTGCCTAAAGTTTTTCAAATTTTCATGAATATATTCTCTCAATGTCAAAACTTAACTTGTATTACTGAAATCATGTTCATTAAATTAATCTCGTTAATGAGTAATAATTAATCCTATGAAAACATTGAGCAATAATTCAGTTATGTATGATAAAATACACAACCATACCACAGTATCTTGTCCTCCTCATTATGCTTCTTTAAGGACAAAGAAATCACTTCGATGGATGAGTCGGCTGAGTCAGGGGTTAGCGTACGCTATTTGCCTAAGTTTGGTGGCGACTGGTAAAGCGATGGCTGGCAACTTTTCTTTGACTAAAATCGCTGACAGTATTGATTTCTCTCAGATTAACATCACAACAGCTATGAATGATAGTGGAAGTGTAGTATTTATTGCTACACCACTAGTAGGAGCGCGGGGAGTATACACTGGCAATGGTGAACAGATTGTCAAGATTATCGATGAAAATCAACTGCCAGACTTATTAAGTAAAATAACTGAAGCTGCACCAATTCCCTTCCCAGCATACTTATTTAATTCATTGGTAGATATTAACAATAACGGCACTGTTGCATTTTCAGCAAGAAAAACTTCCAGAAGTGGGGGAGGGGAAGTATCAGGCATTTTTATCAGTAAAGATGGTTCCTTTACCACTCGTGCAACAGCTATTTCCAGTGGAGGAATTGCTAACGCCTTTACAAATATCATAGGATTTGCTCTTAACAATCAGGACGAATTAGCTTATTTAACCAAGTCTTCTGCTCGATTAAATCCAGAAACTTATAGACTATTTCTCAATAGACCAAATCAAGCTAATATTACTATTGCTGATGCAGGAGACTATCGATTTTCAACACTAGAAAATCCTTTGTACCAGATTAATAGTTTTGCTCTCAATGACTTGGGCAGAGTAACTTTTAGCGCCACAAAATTTCAACAAATCTTCCCACCAGGCTTACCTGAAACACAGCGAGCTTTTATCCCAAGTTCACAGCAGGCAATCTTCACAGGCACTGGTACTGGGCTTACTACCTTAATTGAAAGAGGTGCTTCTGCTCTGGACGCTAACGATGAGAATGTGATACTCTCCACTAGCGATGGTATCCAACTGTTTAATTATGCTAGTGGTAATTTGCGCACAATTGTTGATAATAATGGTTCATTTCAAAGACTTGGTAGTCCTGCTATAAATAATCAGGGTAATATAGCGTTTACAGCTACCATAAATAATGGTGAAAGAGGTATTTTTACAGGCACTAACCCGATTACTGACAAAGTAATCGCTACAGGTGATCCCCTGGCTGGCTCTACTGTCATTAACTTAAATTTCTTGAAGTCTGGATTTAACAATAACGGTGAGATTGCCTTTTTTGCACAATTGGCAAATGGCACTACTAGTATTTACAGTGCAAAGCCTGTTGCCGAAGCTCCACCACCACAACCAGTGTCTCCGGTAGAAGATACCTTTAAGCGGAGCAGAATAGTTGATACCAAAACACCAATTCCAAATGGAACTGGCAATTTCATCAATATTGATAGCTTCTTCATTCAAGGTGATAATGTAGTTTTTTCTGGTTCAGGATCTGATGGACAAAGAGGGATCTATAATAGCGATCGCAGCACAATTAGTACAATCGTAGACCTAAATACAATTATTCCGGGTAGTAGTGGAACTTTTAGTTCCTTTGATACAACTCCTCAAGTTGAAAATGGCAACGTAGTATTTAGTGGTTCTGGTACACAAGGAAATTCGGGAATTTACATCAAACGTGGTGACGCTTCTTTATCTGTAATTGCCGATACGAATACAGCTATTCCTAATGGTAGTGGAAATTTTGCGCGTGTTGATGTTTATAGCTTGAAACAAAACAATGTGGCGTTTCGAGGATTTGATTCAAATGGGCAGCAAGGCATTTACATTAACCGTGAAGGTACTTTGCAACTTGTGGTGGACAACCACACACCTATTCCTGGTGGCACAGGCAATTTCTCTAATTTTGATGATATCTTTGATAGCAATTTTGATGGCAATAATGTAGCGTTTCAAGGCTCAGATGCGTCGGGGCAACAGGGCATTTATGTCAACCGTAACGGAACTTTGCAGCTAGTAGTTGACAGTAAAACACCGATTCCTGATGGTACAGGTAATTTCGCCAATTTTTCTTCTTATTTTCTCAAGGGAAACAATGTTGTTTTTGAAGGATATGCTTCTAGTGAGCAACGGGGAATTTACATTAAACGTGACGAGGCTCCACTATCTGTAGTCGTAGATAACAAAACGCAGATTCCTGGTGGTATAGGTAATTTCTCTAGTTTTTCTACTTCTGCCGTAAGTGAAAATAACGTAGTGTTTCTAGGTAATGGTTTAAATGGTGGCAGCTTTAGTCAGTTACAAGGCATTTATATTAATCGTGACAGCGCTTTGCAGGTAGTGGTGGATAAAAACACACCCATTCCTGGCGGTGTGGGCAACTTCGATAATTTTAATTTTCTGAAAATCGAGGGTGACAATGTGTTTTTTGTTGGTTTTGGCAGTAACGGGCAAAGAGGAATCTACGTTAAACGTAATGGGCAGTTGCAAGTAGTAGTAGACAAAACTAACACAAGTTTTCCTAGTAGTAAAGGCAAATTCAGTGATTTCAGCAACCCTGTAGTCGAGCGGGAAACTTTGGCATTTTTAGGATTTCTCGACTCTACCGCAATTGGTATATATGCTAATGTTAGTGGTTCTTTGCTGAAGGTAGCTGATTTAGGCGATCGCCTTGACGGTGCGAGAATATCTTCCTTAAACTTGGATACTATCAAGCTTAGCGGTACTTCCCTTACTTTTAGAGCATCTTTAATTGATGGCACTCAAGCTCTCGTTCGCGCTGATTTAATTACTGATACGCCCAAGTTAATTCCGTAAAGTGCTACTACTATAAAGAATTCCTGTTTGTAGTAAGCGCTTAAGCGCTCACTACACGTCAATAAACACCGCGATCGCATTGGGGGGAGTAGATTTACTTAAATGCTGAACAGAACTTACTGTGAAGCTTTCATGAATTTTGGTCTGATTTACTGTATTTTTCGTGAAAATTAGCTTTGTGTGGCAACAATTAACTTGTGCAGGTGTACCAATTGTGGCTAAATACACCTTGGTAACGCTCATGACAAGCACACAAATTAAATGAAGACATTTACCGAGTACTCTTGTAGTAAGACTAACAAGACAGCTACAGGCGATCACCTTCATGTAAATAGATGGATACGTCAGATCAGTGGCGGAATGGCACTCAGCCTCTGCTTGGGCTTACTGTCAGCAACACAGGCGATCGCCGCCAGCTTTTCCTTCACCAAAATCGCAGATAATCGCACCAACTTCCAAAGCTTTTCCAGAGAAGTTGCAATTAACGATAGTGGTACAGTAGCTTTTGCTCCTGTTCTTGGACAAAGACAGCAGGCAGTATACACTAGCAATGGTGGCTTGATTACAGAAGTTGTCAACTCGAATGTCCTACCACCTCTGTTTAATAACTCCAATCCGTCCGTTCCTAATGCTGTATTTAACAATCTTGGCTCAGTTTATCTTAATAACAACGGCAATTTAGCATTCATAGCACAAGCGGCATTAAACAGCCGTGAAGTTGAAACAAGTATTATTACCAGTATTGACGGCTCTTTGACTAATCGTGCAAGTGGTATTAGTGCATCAATTGCTGGGGGAGAAGCGTCATTCGTTGATTACGCTCTCAACGATATCGATGAACTAGTTTATACAATCAGACTTAGTCAACCTATAACAGGACTTCAGAACGATCGCCTAGTTCTCTCCAGAACAAATCAACCTAATATCAATGTTGCCACTGCATCAATTCAACCCACAGATTCACCTTTTGCTAGTATTAACGCTGTTGCCATCAATAACCAGAGCGAACTAATCTTTGCTGCTACCAGACGCGATGGCACAACAGCAATTTTTACATATTCTGGTGATTCATTCAATACCTTAGTTGAGACAAACGCCTCTAGTTTGGATATAAATGACAATGGCGATGTTGTACTCTCTAATGGTGATGCCATCCGTTTGTTCAACCGTGCTAACGGTGTACTAACGACAATTGCTGATACTAGTGGTATTTTCAGCAGCCTAAGGAGTCCGGCTATCAATAATAACGGTAACGTAGCGTTTGCCGCCACCTTAGATTTGGGAGGAACAGGCATTTTTACAAATGCTGACTCCACCATAGACAAGGTAATTGCCACTGGCGATCCTCTAAATGGTTCCACTGTAACAAGTGTGAATTTTTTACCTCAAGGGTTTAATAACAATAGTCAAATAGCCTTCTTTGCACAGCTAGCAGATGGTACTCAAGGTATTTTCCGCGCTGATTTAATTACTCATCCGGATGCCAAGTCTGTTCCTGAAGGAGCGAATGCATTTGGGTTAATGGCGTTTGCTTTATTAGCAAGAGCAAGCAGATTAAACCAAAAGCAATGACTTTTTCTCTGGCGATTATCATTAAAAATACTGAATCTCATGAAGACATTTACCAATCATCTTTCCATACTTACCAGTTCAAAATCAAAATATATGAGCCTAGATGCAACAATGGGAACACACAAATTAAAGCGATCGCTACTTCAGATTTGTACTGGAGTCGCAGCAGGTTTATGTCTAAGTTTACTAGCAGTAAGCGAAGCGATTGCCGCTAACTTTTCCTTCACCAGAATTGCCGATACTAGAAGTGAGTTCACTAGCATTCTTAATGGCGTGGCAATTAACGATAGTGGCACAGTCGCCTTTATTGCTTTGAGTGGAACAAAGCAGGGAGTGTATACCAGCAGCGGCGTTCAGATTACGGAGATTAACTCTTTGCCCCCTTTTTTGAATACACTCCCTAGAAGTTTTTTCGGCACCTTTTTGATTTCAAATGTAGCTATTAATAACAACGATACCGTAGCATTTATTGGGAGACTTAATTCTGTAATAGGAATTACGTCAAGTGTTTTTGTTAGCCAAGGTGGTTCTGTTATAACTCGTGGGAGCGAATCTGGTACATCTCGTTTCGGGGGAGACAGCATCTTGAATTTTGCTCTCAACAATCAAGATGAACTAGTTTATTTTACCGAAACCAATAGTTTTCCAGGAGTATCGGGTTCTCGTCTCACCTTGAGTAGACCAAATCAAACTAATGTTAATATCGCTAGAGCATTGTCTGGAGTTCCAAGTGGTAATCCTCCAGCAGCACAGATATCTTTGTATAGAATTAACAGTTTTGACATCAATAACTTTGGTGAAGTGATTTTTGATGCCACAAGACGCCGAGAAAACTCTCCTTTCCTATCTCCTGGTACATCGGCAATTTTTACATATTCTGGTGATTCATTCAATACCTTAGTTGAGACAAACGCCTCTGCATTTGCATTAGATATTAACGACAATGGCGATGTTGTACTCTCTAATGGTAATACCATCGGTTTATTCAACCGTTCTAACAATGTACTAACCACAATTGCTGACACCAGTGGTATTTTCAGCAGGCTCGGCAGTCCAGCAATCAATAATAACGGTAACATAGCGTTTGTCGCCTCCTTAGATATAGGCGGAACAGGCATTTTTACAGGCACTGATTCCATCACCGACAAAGTAATTGCCACTGGCGATACCTTATTCGGCTCCACAGTGACAAATTTGAATTTTATCCCTCAAGGATTTAATAACAATAGTCAAATTGCCTTCCTTGCACAGTTTTCTGATGGCACTCAAGGAATTTTCCGCGCTGATTTAATCAGCGAATCACCGAAGTCAGTTCCTGAAGGTACTTCGGTTTTGGGGTTAGTTTTAGTTGCCTTGTTCTTCAATAGGCATCTGGTGAAAATAATGTAGAGACGTTTCATGGAACGTCTCTACAAGGATTAAGGATAACGCACATTGAAATTCGGTCGAGTTCTAATAGGTTGCGTCACAAAAGAAGCGATCACAATTATCGATCTATGTTGATTAAAGAGCTTGAGCGAAACTGTGGCACAAACGTAACTAAATTAACCCAGGCAAGTAACATTAAAAATACTGAATTTAATGAAGAAATTTACCAATCATCTTCCTATTGACACAGACAAATTCAAGCGATCACTACTTCAGGTTTGTACTGGAGTAGCAGCAAGTCTTTGTTTGAGTTTACTAGCTGCTAGTGAAGCTGTTGCCGCTAGCTTTTCTTTCACTAAAATTGCCGATAGCGGCGATTTTACCAACTTTGGTGGAGCGGCATTTAATGATAGTGGCACAGTTGCCTTCATTGCTACTCCAAAAATAGGAGATCAGGGAATTTATACCAGTAGTGGTGATGTAATTACAGAATTGCTCAACATAAGTCAACTTCAGCCTCTATTTGGTTTTGTATCTCCCAGTGTCTCCCCTAATTACTTATTTCATGGAGTGGACATCAATAATAATGGCACTGTAGCTTTCTTAGCATCACGTAATTTTGGGTTTGGGGTAGTTGATCCGTTTTTACTATTCGCGACGGCTCTACTACCACTGTTGTGACATCCGCCTCTAATCCTATTTTGGATTAGCAACTTTTGCTGTGCTAGGACTTGGTGGTTTACGTCGTCAACAGCGGCACGCGCCTTAGGTATCCCGAAGTCAAAAAATAAAAGGGACTGGCAAGATCCTCAGCTTACTATAGCATTGCTATATGAGCAAAGTCTGCAATCATGAGAACGTAGCGATCGCACCCACCTGAGATGCAGAATGAAGATATCTACCTACTATTCTCGCATGGGCGTGAGCGCCATTAGCAATAGCGCTGAAATGTCTTTAAGACCACATCAGCAATGAAAAACAATGTAGAGACAGTAATGTACGGTCTCTACAACCCTTGTAGACAACGCATAATTAATTTTTGGAGATGTCTATTGTATATAATTTTAAAGCTTCGCTCAATTAGAGTATTTATTGCTGTATCTTAACTGTGTGTCCGCACAAGTGCGGCAACGTTTCACTCATGCTACGAAGCCAAATATTGCCCATTTTATTCATACTACCCAGAAATAATACAATTGTCAAATGAATACATCTACCCGTCAGACTGTGAATCAGCGCCGACTGACCAACTTTGCTGTGGAAAATTCTCACCAGAATGGGAAGCTGGGCGAGAAATGGAAAAAATGGTTACAAAACTGGAGTGGAGGGGTAACACTGAGCCTGTGTCTGAGCGCCCTTGCCGCAACACAGGTACAAGCTGCTACCTATTCCTTCACTAAAATCGCTGATACCAAAAGCTACCCTTGGCAAAGTATTTCCACTCCGGTAATGAATGATAGTGGCACAGTAGCTTTTCTGGTAAATTTAAGAGAAACTCAGAATATTTCCAGATACAACATACTATACACCAGTAATGGAAACCAGTTGACAGAGATTGGTAACTCCGGTACCATATCATCCTCTATTTACTCAGTAGAAGGAATCAATAACAACGGTACTATTGTATTGAGAGCAGGCGCTTTCCCAGGTATTTTGACAATAAGTCAAAACGGCTTCATTACACGTATCGCATCCAGCTCATTCGGTGGTGGTGGATCTCAGGTAGTAAGTCAACCAAGACTTAACGATCTTGAGGAAGTAGTTTATTTGTACTGGGCTGCTGTAGGTAATATAAATAACATTATCCTCACACGCCCAAATCCATCTAACTCTATACACAGTGTGTATATTGCTTCAGCAGCTTTATTATCTTCATCCCCCCCAAATAATACACGTTTTATCGGGGATCTTGGGCCATTTGACATTAACAACAATAGCGAAGTAGTTTTTGCCGCGACTAGTCGTCAGGATGGTACAAGAGCAATCTATACAAGTAGCGGTGGTTCAGTTTCTCGTTTGGTGGAAACAAGCGCTGGTCAATCGGATGCACTATATATCAATGATAGTGGCGATGTGGCGCTTAGTACTGGGTATACTATTAGTCTGTTCCATCGTGCTACTGGGATATGGAACGTGATCTTTAAGGCCAGTGGTCAGTATAGAGGATTGGGCGTACCTGCTTTTAACAACAATGCTAAACTAGCGTTTAGCGCGACATTAGCTTTGGGAGAAACAGGCATTTACACAGGTGCTGACCCGGTGAAGGATAAAGTGATTGCCTCTGGTGATACCTTATTCGGCTCGACTGTGAAGAGTGTGCGTTTTTCTCGTCAAGGGTTAAACAATAAAGATCAGATCGTCTTCCAGGCTGAATTGACAGATGGCACACAAGGGGTGTTCCTTGCCGAACCTGTATCCGACGTCACTTCTGAACAAGAGCCTCAAATCCCTCTACCAGAAGAAGCCTTTACAATCAGCAAAGTTGTTGATGACGTGGACTTCTTATTGACTAATCCAGCAATTGATGGCAACACTATAGTCTTCAATATAAGTCAAGGTATTTACAAAATTAGTGACGGTGTACTAAGTATGATTGCTGATAAAAATACCGCCATTCCTGGTAGTAATTTAACTTTTTCTCGTTTTTTTGCTCCAGTGATTGAGAGTGGTAATGTAGTGTTTGGCGCTTCTGGCTCCAACTCGTCGGCATTTACTGAAGGAATTTACATCCAACGTGGAGAGACATTGTCCGTAGTCGTTGATAACAATACTCCTATTCCCGGTGGCGGTGGTAGAAAGTTCTCTAGTTTGGGAATTTATGCTTTAGATCGAGGTAATGTAGCGTTTAGAGATTTCAATCAACAAGGTATTTATCTTAGTCATGATAGGACTTTGGAACTGATTGCCGATCGCAACACTCCGATTCCTGGTGGTACAGGTAACTTCTCGTCTTTTGGTGACGTGGCACTGTCGGGGGACCGTGTAGTTTTTTCTACAGGGGGACAAGGACAATTTGGTGTTTATCAAAGCCGTGATGGCTCACTAGAGGTAGTAGCAGATACCAATACTAATATTCCTGGTGGTGTGGGAAACTTCACTGGATTTAGCAATCCGGGAATAGACGGTGATAATATTGTGTTTGGTGGGTCTGGTGCTAATAGTCAACAGGGAATCTACATTCGCCGCGATGGTGTACTAAAGTTATTAGTAGATAACAATACAAAGGTTCCCGGTGGTCGGAGAACCTTCGATAGCTTCAGCAATCCGGTAATTAAGGGTGACATTGTCGCTTTTGCGGGAAATGTTGATAATATACCTATAGGTATATATATTTACAAAGGTAATACCTTACTAAAGGTAGTTGATTTTAATCATCGATTAGACGGAAAAAAATTATCTTATTTAAGTTTAGGTCGAGATGCCCTCAATAACTCTGGTTCTGCGACTTTCACCGCAAGATTTACTGATGGTTCTAGAGGTATCTACCGCGCTGATTTAATCACACAGCCATAGTTTAACATCAAGTCTGGACAATCACGCGCTTCAAGAGGGTGGTTAATAGTTAATGGTTAATGGTTAATTGCTATGAACAATTAATCATTAACAACCTTAGTATCCGCCTGTTAACAGCAGACGGACACTGTTCTCTATTCACCGATCGTCACAGGAATCGCTGTATACAGGCAATAATCCTATTACTGACAAAGTAATTGCTACTGGTGATTCCCTACTTGGTTCCACTGTCACTAGCGTAAGCTTTTTACCTCAAGGGTTAAATAACTTTGGTCAAATTGCCTTCTATGCCCAGTTAGCAAATGGTACTAGAGGTATCTTTCGCGCTGAGCCAGACTCAGACGAAACTCCTCTACAGCCAGTGCCTGAAGATTTAGTAAATATTAAGAAGAATAATGAAGATATCTACCAATCATCAAAGCAGTAGCGATCGCACCCGTTACCAACACCTCCAAAAGTACTTACAAGTTAAAAGGGTAAGATTAAAGCAGACTTGCCGTATCAGAGGCGCTCTCAGCTACTTATTGCTTCACTAAAATTGCTGACTCAAAAGCGACTTTAGATAAGTTTGGTGTTAATATTCAGCAGGGAATATACATTAGCCGCGCTGGTGTAATACAGTTATTAAATAACAATACAAAGATTACCGATAGTAGGAGAACCTTTGATAGCTTCAAATATCTGGTAATTGAAGGTGACATTGTGGCTTTTGTGGGAAGTGTTAAAGTCCCCAGCTCTCGCACTGATTTAATTCACACAACCATAGTCGAGAGAGCAAATGTTTTTTTACCTTTCTTGAGAAGTACTGTAAATCATGAAAACATCAATCAATCATCAAGTCACTTGTGACAAACAGAAATCATCACGATGGATGCGCCGACTAACTGAGTCGGTGGCGATAAGTATTTGCCTGAGCCTAGTTGCTGTAGGTAAGGCAATGGCAGATAGCTTTTCCTTCACAAAAATGGCTGATACTAAAAGTGACTTTCCCAGCATTGTGAGTGCACCACCAGCAATTAATGATAGTGGTACAGTAGTTTTTGTTGCTAGACCAGTTGGTGGACCGTCAAATCTAGGAAGTATCTTTGAAACTGATGAAGTGCGCGGAGTGTACACTAGTGATGGGGCGCAAATCACAGAAGTTGTCAATAATAGTCTCCTACCATCTTTATTTAATAGTTCCAACCGTCCGTCACAATACTTTATTCTTCGCGAAGTAGATATTAATGACAATGGTACAGTAGCATTCTCAGTAGCTTCCTTACCAGATTTTAAGATCGGCATTTTTACTAATCTTGGGGGAGCCTTGACTAATCGCTCCAGAACTACTTACGACTATCTCATGGTTGGCTTGTCTGGTTTGCGCCTAGATTTAACGCTGAATAATCAAGATGATTTAGTTTATAAATCAGTTGTTGCGCGAAAATCAGCTCCCACCACATCCGATCTCATCCTCTCTAGAATAAATCAACCTGATGTCACTATTGCTGGTGCAGGTTCGTACATAGGAATACAAAATGAATTTGCCGAACTGGGAAATTTTGCTTTCAATAACCAGGGCATAGTGACGTTTGCCGCACGCAAGGGAGGAGAAAACACAAAAAGTATTTTTATCAGTGATGGTAGTTCTCGCACTACCCTTTTGAATTCTACAGATTATGTATCTTTTTCCACCAATGATCGCGGCGATGTTTTGTTGTCAAGTAACAATTCCATTGACTTATTAGACTCAGCAGATGGTACTGTGCGCACCCTTACTGATACCAACAGCGGTTTGTTCAAGTCATTTTTATCTCCTGCTCTCAGTAGTAATGTGTCTGCTATCAATAATAATCGTCAAGTAGCGTTTACAGCCACTTTGAATAACGGTGAAACAGGCATTTTTACAGGTGCCGATCCCACTACTAACAAAGTGATCGCTACGGGTGATTCTCTGTTAGGTTCTACTGTAGTTAGCGTAGGTTTTGCGTCCCAAGGATTAAATAACTATGGACAAATCGCTTTCTTTGCTCGGTTGGCAGATGGTACAGAAGGTATCTACCGTGCCGATCCAGCATTAGAAACTCCACCATCACAACCAGAACCGAATGAGTATCCTTTGCAGGAAGCAATACCCTTCTAGGGTATTGCTATAGGGGCAAAGTCTGCAATCATGAGAACGTAGCGATCGCACTCACCTGAGATACAGAATGAAGATATCTACCAACTATTCTGGCATGGGCGTGAGCGCCGTTAGCAATAGCGCTGAAATGTCGTTAAGACCACATCAGCAGTGAAAAACAATGTAGAGACGTTACATGCAACGTCTCTACAAGGTTTGTAGACAACGCATAATTAATTTTTGGAGATGTCTATTGTATATAATTTTAAAGCTTCGCTCAATTAGAGTATTTATTGCTGTATCTTAACTGTGTGTCCGCACAAGTGCGGCAACGTTTCACTCATGCTACGAAGTTAAATACTACCCATTTTATTCATACTACCCAGAAATAACACAATTGTCAAATGAATACATCTACCCGTCAGACTGTGAATCAGCGCCGACTGACCAACTTTGCTGTGGAAAATTCTCACCAGAATGCGAAGCTGGGCGAGAAATGGAAAAAATGGTTACAAAACTGGTGTGGAGGGGTAACATTGAGCCTGTGTCTGAGCGCCCTTGCCGCAACACAGGTACAAGCAGCTACTTATTCCTTCACTAAAATCGCTGATACCAAAAGCTTCCCCTGGCAAAGTATTTCCAATCCTGTCATTAATGATAGTGGCACAGTAGCTTTTCTGGTAACTTCAACAAGACAAAGCCAATATATTTCCGGCTACAAGATAGTATACACCAGTAATGGAAACCAGTTGACAGAGATTGTTAACTCGGATAACTTACCATCTTTATTATTTGCATCCAGTGAATTCCCTGGGGGGAGAAATTACTTTCTTAACTCAGTAGAAGGAATTAATAACAACGGTACTATTGCATTTACAGCTTTCCATAGGGGGATAGATATTTTTACAACAAGTCAAAACGGCTTCACTACACGTCGCGCATTCGGCACTATCAGCCTGGGTGGTGGAACTGTCGAGGTAAGTCAACCAAGACTTAACGATCTTGAGGAAGTAGTTTATTTGGAAAGATCTTTTGCCTTTAATACGAATACAATTGTGCTCAGCAGACCAAATTCATTTGGGAATAGGCTTATTGCTAGAGGTAATTCCGGTTCTTACCCCCCACCCCCACCTAATGTACTTTTTAGCGAGTTTAGCTCATTTGACATTAATAACAATAGCGAAGTAGTTTTTGCTGCCACCAGCAGAGATGGTACAAAAGCAATCTATACAAATAGAGGTGGTTCAGTTTCTCCGTTGGTGGAAACAGGCGCTAATGCACTAGATATTAATGATAGTGGCGATGTGGCGCTGTTAACTGGGAATACTATTCGTTTGTTCCATCGTGCTACCGGGATATTGAACGCGATCGCCAACACTAGTGGTCAGTTTAGAGGATTTGGCAATCCTGTGATTAATAACAGTGGTAAAGTAGCGTTTGCTGCGACATTAGCTTTGGGAGAATCAGGGATTTTCACAGGTGCTGACCCGGTGAATGATAAAGTGATAGCTAGTGGTGATACCTTATTCGGCTCGACTGTGAAGAGTGTGCGTTTTTCGCGTCAAGGGTTAAACAATCAAGGTCAAATCGTCTTCCTGGCTGAATT
>NZ_JACXAE010000098.1:321423-353067 GCF_014698965.1 Iningainema tapete BLCC-T55 | reverse complement strand
CGCTCACACTCGAATCATTTTTATTCTTTTACTAACTCACAAGTCATCTTGCTAATGGGGGGGGAGTGAAAAGTTACCTCACTTTTATCTATGGCACATTAGTTAAACCAGAAGAATTTACAAAGATAGAAAGATATAATATTAAAACAGATCCTGTGAAAATAAATCTTGTTAATAAAGTTGTTGCTCAATCAATAGAACTTAGAGCTAATTCACAAAAGTTACGTACTCGATATCAAGAGCTAGGTTATCGGTTTGTTGCTTTTAAAGCTCAGATGACTCATTTGCGAGAGCAATGGACTGATTTTACAACAACCCCAATAAACACCCAAGACGAAAAAAACTCATCACCCTCGAGCCCCATTTCTCCCCTCTGAGGGGAGAAATGGGGCTTGTATCTCTTGCTTAGAGCGGGTTTGAGCAATTAAGTCAAGCTCGGCAAATTGATTGCGTTTAGCAATTTGACTTGATACTGTTCAACTACCTACTGTACTTGAACGGTAACTGTGTAACTACCAAAGTTATCACCAAATGAGCCAGTGACATCATTGAAACAAAGAAACAAGTTTTCTGTTCTTGGTATGGTAGACAGTTGACCACCAGAACCAATAAAGAAGTAATTTCCGTTTAAACCTATTTTACCAACAAGCGCACCGACTGGTCCTGGGTAAAGAACATTAAGATCAATCTTTTTGCCAATATCAGTTCCACTTACAAATCTATCACCATCTGGAGTAGTGGCTGGGTAGTCATTCACAGAGCCTCCCTCAAAGCCATAGAAAGCCTGACCAGTTGCGGAAAATGTTACAGTATTACCTGGATTAACCCTGATTCCAGAATTTATACAGCCTGCAGATGCCGGAACTTGAACAGTTCGTACTGTCTGGGGATTTACTATCTGAGCATTTACTTTCTCAGCAGCTAACTCGAAAACGAAATTAGCCGTTAGGGCAGTTACGGCAATTGAGTGAACCAAAAATTTGAGATTAATTTGTTTTGACATATAATTAATGCAGCAATAGCTGATGTTTACGTAAGTAAGAAAGTCAATTTTATCACACTCTTAATTAGTAAAAATAAGCAGTGAAAATGAAGGTTTTGTAATCATTTGGCAATCCGAATGTAAAATTAAAGTTAAAATTTGATAAACAACTGCGTGATTCAGTTCTTGATAGGCTTCACCAAAACAAGTGCCTGTTCCTATCTCAAGGTTGTGCGATCGCGTGTTGCATCACTTAATGCCGCACAGTGGAGTCTACGTAATGTCACAGGGAAAGGCTTTCTTACTATAGTGAATCAAAATCTGTGTATCTTGTACGTCTAGCAGGAATATATGCAGATAATGCATCGGCAAATCGTATGATTGAGTCAGCAGCTAAGAAAGAAGTTCCTAATCCGTGGGCAAAACACCTTACAGCCTGTAAAGATTGGCAAGCTTGGTGGAAGGATAAAGCGCTGGCTAAAGGTCAGACGCCTTCGGAAATGTTTCTCTGGTATCTTGCTCTTATCCATCGAGAGAAACTTAATTCTCTACTTTTAAATTCCAATTCAATGAAGCATCTTCCAGTCAGTTTCCGTGGAACAACGGAAGAAGCACTAGATATATATTGTGCCCAATTACAATACACTGATCTAAATGGTGGTACTGAGGTTTTTCCTACCTGTGGAAAAAGTATGGAAGACGACTTTGACCACTTCGCCAAATGGATCGGATTCATCCTTGCTTATAGTTTAGCTGGAATTAGTGTAGACAAGTACAAACAGACAGCACTAATGATCGGTGCCGCCGTTGAGCTTGAAATCCCTTTTGACAACGAAGTTATGGTTTCCCTTGATTCATTTGGGGGAGACAAAGAAGCGTACCAAAAATATTTGGAAAACTCTCAAGCGATGGTGAACAGTAGAGGTTAAACTGCGTACTCCTATATTGAATGCGATCTATTTGCACGAAGTTAAGAACACTATTCAGTGCTGCCTTAACCCTTAAGTTATAATGCTCCCAGGATACATCTTTCTCAGTTAATTGTCTAATAAACACAGAAATGCAAATCACCCTAAACCTTGAAGAGTCCCTTCTCAACGAAGCCTTTCAACTTACCAACCTTACTACTCAGGAAGAATTGATAAATCTGGCTCTGCAAGAACTTGTACGCTCACGCCGTAAGAAAAACCTCCTTGACCTCGTGGGGCAGATTCGATTTACTGAGGACTTTGATCACAAAGCTCTGCGCGAAACTCGTTATGCTGCTGATTGATACGTCTGTTTGGAGCGGCGTGTTCCGCGTAGACGCGGAGCGGCTTGCCGTCAGGCATCGCAGTGGTCAGATAGGTAAGCAGCTAAAAACTCTGATAGCTGATCGAGAGGTTCTACTCTCCCGCTTTACTCAGCTTGAACTGCTGCAAGGTAGCCTGAATGAAAAAGAGTGGACTCTCCTCTCCACTTACCTTGAAACACAAGATTATGTTGAACTGAGTCATCATTCCTGGCAAGCGGCTGCTCGTATCTACTATGATTTACGCCGTCAAGGACTCACGGTTCGCACTCCGATTGATTGCTGTATCGCGCAATCTGCTTTGGAGAATAACTTACTATTAATTCACAATGATCGCGACTTTGAAACCATTGCGCAAGTGCGATCGTTCCAACACTTCCGCTTTCAACCTTGAATCTTTCTCTTAGTGGAAAAAATTATACTCTTATCAGGAGGTGATAAGTTGACAGTGTAACGAATGGAGGGAAAGATATGTCCAAGATAGTCTACCCTGTTGAGTACCGAATTGTTCAGCGCCACATTACAACAGAAAAATCTTACTGGCACTTCCTCAAAGGCAAAGTATTTTTTAATCCGCTCAATCTACCAACATATGGGGATATTGAGTTTATGTTTGGCACAACCAAGAAAAAGGTTGCGATCGAGCTTTTTCGTATTAATGGTGGGAAGCCTGGGTACTATTTAGCGGATTTACTAGAACGCAAATATTACTACTGTGGTTCCATCTGGGAGGATGTAAGGACAACGTTATTGCTCCTTGGAATTGGTCGAGTTGATCCAACGAAGAATTAATCTGTTATGGGTGGAGCGCACATCAGATAATGGTGTGCGTGAAGATTTGCGTTCGCACTGTACAATATTATATTAAGATGAGCGGAAAATTACACGCCCAGGAAGTACCTCATCATTAATCTTGGCATAAACACGCAGGCACGCAGATACTTCAGAAGGTACTCCACCGATATCTAGTTGCAAATCGTCTTTTGACCAAGTAAAAATATCAGCATAGGTTCCCCATAATGGGCGAATCTGTATTTGGTATCCAGCATGACGCGCTTTTTCTACCGCAGTGTCAAGAGTGCGCCGTGCTTCAAGTTGCAACTTGCCCCACCAAGAATAGCGATCGCACGGGGGCAAGTATACTAGAGAATGAATCGCCTCATCCAAATCCAGTCTGGCACGCAAAGCCACTACAGGATCGGCATCAACAGTAGTTGCTTGTACGCGATGAAACCGCTCCATCAGCGCTGTAACATACTTAGACTTTTCTGACTCCATTAAAGACCTGACACCAAATCGGTCTATACTCTTAAGAGCATGGTGTAAACACGAGTCTAACTCAATAAACTTGAGACAAGTAGCGACAACTCCAGCTAAAAAATCAAGTTCTCCCCCCCGTGTTTCCACCATCAGTGGATTGACAACTTGCTCTGATAAACGCAACCCAGTAGCTTGAACCTTTCCTGTCAAACCAAAGTAAACAGATTCATCACGAGCGAAGGGTAGTGAAACGTAGGTTTGCTTATCTTCCACAACACCTAACTTACTCACCTGACACGAAATCCGCTCTTGCCAATCGTGAGCCATCTTTTCAGGTAAGCGCAGCAGCAGACGTTGCATCTCGTGCCACAAATCGGTATCATTAGTACTAATAAATTGGTACTGACCGATATAATTGAACAGTTCGCGATCGCTCAGCATTGCTTCACCAACCTGAAGCAGATTTAATTCCTCTGCTGCTGGCTCTAATACATCCTCCCACAAAGAATCTTCACTCGGTTCCAATACAGATGATGGTTCTAAAATAGCATCCAATTCCCTCAGCAATTCCTGACAAGCACTTCTACCAGGATCGGTAGTAGCTGTAAGAAGTGCTTGCTGTAATTGAGTTCGCAGCCCATGCAAACCTAACCGTAATACCCAGGCTAAATTTGAGTTGTCAATTTCTAATAACTTGCTGAGGTGGTGCATTTTAGTTAATGTTCGCCAGAAAAGGGATCGCGTTCTGCTTTAACATCATTAGGTTGGGCTTGGAGAGTGTCTCGGAAAACGCACCCCTCCTGCTGAAGACATTCTAGATTTGTTGATGTCCAATATGGTACTTCAAACGCATGTACTCGCAGGATACCTTTTTCGCTGAGAGAAACGTAATATCGGCAAGGATACTCGCTTTTAACGAATGGTTGGGGTAATTGTCCAATCAGTTCCCATTTATTGGATTTGGGATTGTGGAATTGAAAGTAGAAAGTGTGCTTGCCACTTACTGGGAATGGAGGTAATTCTGTAATTAAACCCATTTCTTGTGGTATTATTACATCATCATAGCGAAAAACTCGCAAGTCTTTACTATAGTCTTTATTAGCATCAAATACTACAGTATGAGCATCTGTTTTCAGAGCGTTGGCAGATTCGGCAACATTGACAGCAATATCACATACTATACCATTATCAGAAATCACTGTTGAAGTTCCGATCGCTCTTGCCGCATCCAAGCAAGGTAGATTGACAGAAATTAAGTAATGGGGATTACCTCGGCAAAGTAGCAAGTCGATATCCAGCTTTTGATTAATCTCAAACTGGACTTTGATGTGATTTTTAAAATCTTCCTCATTCATCGACAATTTCTTCATCAATGCATCACCGTTATAACTACCCCAAAGCTGTGGTTTGATATTTTCAAAGTCTTGGCGTATAATATTATTGGTTAATTGCATTCCCTGCCAATCACTACGAAACTTGGCGATCGCATCACTTGCTTGGAGTTGATACAATTCTTGTCCAGCGTGAAAAATTGGATCTAAACTTCCACCAATTACCTCTCTTTTAAAAGAGCATGGCAGAAAATAAAACAAGTTTTTGACATCAATATAAAGTTGGTTGGCTCCTTTTTGTAGTAATTGCTTGGATTCTTTAGCAGCAAAACCGAGTTGTCTGAGCTTTTCCGCATAGCAGGCTCCAGCAGAAGTTGCTAACTTTGTATATTCTGGTTCAAAGGTTACTCGATCTTTATTCCAAACAAAATAGTCAGATTTGCTAAACACGCGATAAAGTTCGCGTTCAACTAATTCAAAATTACAAGTTTTTCCTGATAAAATTAACCAATCTACTTGTTCATTGTTTTGTGTATTCGGATTACTAGACTTGGTTCTTAAAGCATTTTCTACTAACCCTTGCGCAATGCCAATTGCTTCTTTGATGACGGGAGATACAGCTTTTTCAAATTGGTGTACTGTTAATGTTACACTCAAGCTATCAATTACTTCATTAGGTAAGTAAATGTCTTGTTGTTGCAGTAGTTCGGCAATTTTTTGCCCGTCAACAACAAAAGTTGGTTCGGGAGAATCTTTGCAGCGCTTTTGACCTAATATAATCTTAGCATTTTCAGCTTGTTCCCAAAGAGTGTAGAAGGTTTGCGCCCGCAAAGAGGAATTTTTCCAACGGGTAGGTAGGACTTTTTCGGCTGCATTTAAAGCATCTTTGTAAGCATCACCTTCGCGAATTTCTTTGTCTACACAAGCTAAGAGTTTACCAGGTTGGAATTTGCCATTTTCCAAAAAGCGATCGCTCAACTCTTCGGCTTGCACTTTCAACACATCTTTTGCCAAAAGTTGAGAGGTAACTGCGCTCAGCAAACAATCAGCAATAGCAGCTTTTAATAGCAGAAAAAGTCGCAGAGTTATTAACTCACCGCCTAGTTGTAAATGACCGGAAGAACCTAACAATTTAGGAGTAAGTTGATAATAGCGCCCACCATCACCTCTGTCTTCACCAGGTTCAAAAGGATTAATTTCTTCTAATGTCAAACGAATCAGCGCTAAATCTGTAGTTCCCCCACCAATATCTAAAACTAAAACATTTTGCCACCATTTGTCCCCATCGTAACGACAACGGGTTTTGAAAGACTCAATCCCCACATTCAAATCGCCACCAAATTCGCGCCAGAGAAAGAAGATAGCTACTGAAATAGCTTCGTCATAAGCCATTTGCACATCTTCGATGCCCAGATTTTTCACTCTGGTTTCAATTTCACGCCGCACAAATGGTGAAGCGATCGTTGGGTAAGTCACCACAGCGCGGTAGAATTTACCTTCAGAACACTTACCTGGGTAACGTTGGCGGTACTTCTCGGTTAACTCAATCAGTTGAGCGTAGGCAGCTTGGAGTAAACTATTAACTTGTATAGTATCTTGTTTGCCATCAAGTGTAACTTGGAAAGAACGTTCTTGCCCAAAGTAGCGTTTGGGCGAGTGGAGAAACTTGCCTTCAATCTCTTCCCCACGTACGATCGCTTCTAGTCTGTGTTGTCTAGCTTGTTCTCCCAATATTACTTTAACTTTTGCTGGGTTGTCTTCCGTTAAAGAAGGTTCTAGACTAACGACTTCCAATTCACTCTTAATTTCACTCAATCGACGATCCTTGTCAAGTTCTACAGATATCAAACTTTGCCACTCCAGCGGTGGTACGCGAAAAACTTCGTGGTAGATTTGATTGAGGCGAATACTGGCAGCGCGACGAAACCACGAATAGCGTTTGCTCAAGATAATTTCTATTTGTCGAATCGCTTCTAGTAATTCTGTACTATCGAAACTGCGAAATATTTCCCCAGGCTGAGACTGATTGACTAACTTAAGTTCAGTGAGAAACTTTTGCCATTCTAAATCCCAAGCTTGACGACTAATTCCGGGTATGTCTACTATAGGACGTTGATTTAACCATGCAGCTAGGCGATCGCGCAACCGTTCTTCTTGCTCACCTGGTAAACTATCTGGAGTTACAATAACCTTTGGGTCATAAAGTGTGACTGTAGAATTAGATGTGCCAAAATCAATCGAAAACCAGCCTGGGTAGGAAATTTCTGGCTTCTCCTCCAATGGTAGTTCGATTTGAGATATTGGTGTTATTGTATCTTCAACGGGCATTTGAATTTGTGTATCTCCTACTGGATAAGTCCAAATAACGCACTCAGCTGTAGAGTGTTTGGGAACAAATAAGATGGGATTACCGATTTCGTCGGAGTCAAAATACTCCACTTTGACTTGCAAAACACAGTTCACACTTGCTGGTAAAGATTGATACCACCGACAATCATTTTGCTTGAATCGCTGCGGGGAAGAGAGTCTCAGTAGTTTGTTGGTAAGTAAAAAGTTAACACTTTTATAAACAGATTGTATCTGAGCAGCCAAATCTTCCGGTTTTCCGGTTACAGAAATATCAATACGGGAAATATGAGGTAAATTAGTTTCCGTAGGTTTAATTTCAATGACTGGTAGAAGTAACAAGTCATTATCTTTAATCCGCAGTTGGTAACGATTTAGAAGTTCAATTTTTACCGACATTTTATTTAATCCTTAAAGTATTGTTTGTAGTAAGGACTTTAGTCCTTATTTCACTCTTATGAGAGGACTAAAGTCCTCACTACGAACTACTAAATTTTCTTTAATCCCTAATTGTCTGGATAGGAAATCGTCGGAATTTGGGAAAGAGTTTCTAACCAAGGTGGAGTAGGAGCAGCGGTATCCTCTTGAGCGGAAGCAATATCCCGAAGTAAAGGTTCGTGCTTCGACTTTAAAAGTTCTTGCAGATTATCTACTATCTCCTTCAAAGCTAGGGAAAAAGAAGATTTTACCTGGTTTGTTAATTGACTCACATACTGAACGAGATGTAACCCTGTAGTAGCAGTTATTTCATCCCGCAATCGTAATACCGCAATTTGGTGATTGAAAGCTCTAGGGGTAACAGGAAATCTTTTCTCAGGACTCCAGTCAAAAATTTGACCGTTGGAATGTTTGTCATCTTTACGTGCTAATGGAAATATAGTCTCAACGGCAAGAGTTGAGACACTACCTGATAACCCACTGTGTTGTATAATTAGTTTCTGCCATCGATTAGCAGGATCGACAGCACGTAACAGAGTCCGGAATAAGCGGAGTTGACTTCTACCAAATTTATTCTCAATGTATTTTTCTTTATCTGGTGACAATATGGCGTTGAGTTTGTTGCGTTCTAGTTCTACGTTGTGAGACAATTTGCTAAACAAGTCGGTGACGGCTTCTGTTGTGCGTGCATGGGCAAAAACTTGCATTTCGTTGATAGTTTGGACAAATGCTGGATAAAAATCGTCACTTTTACTGGGGATGAAGTCTTCTACTTCATCGTCTTCAAAAAAGCTTTCACTTTTTGTTAAGGCGATCGTACCATTTTTAGTTCTGTCTAAGAGTAAAGTCCACTCGCTCCAATCAAAGAAGATTTTATCAGTTAGTTCATCTTTGACGAAATCGCTGACAGCTACACCGTTACGGTTAGTCAAGATGGGTTGTTGCTCTAAATCTTCTTGAAATTGCCGATAGGTAGTGACTAGGTTTTCAATTGCTTCGCGCAATGTCACAAAAGCAGGGCTTTCTACTACAGGTATGTAGGCGGGGATTTCTAAGAGGAGATTTTTCAGGTTACTCTGCTCTTTGCGCACAGAAGCAGCAGCTTTTTGCGTGTCTTCTAAAAGTTGTTTCATCCCATGCACAGCTACATGCTCTTTGAGTAAGGAGCGCAGTCTGCCAATTCCACCATCAGAAGCATAGTCACTCAATTGTTTGCTGAGTATACTAGATGTGGGCAGCATTTCACTCAATTGTTGCCATTTAAGTCTCTGTTCTAACTCTTCTGGTTTGTTCGGTTTGTCTAATTCTGGTAAAAACTCTGGTGAGCAAACTTGTATAAGTGAAGACAGTTCTGCTAGTTTAGTTAATCCGTAGAGTTGTGACAACAAGACAATATTCTTTTTTTCTGTTGTCAAGTTGCTGGCGCTGGCTATGGTAAGTTGGAGGATGCTCAACTGTTCGAGTAAAGTTTCTTCGGAAAGTAGAGGTTCATCTAAAAGTTCGTCAATAGTGCGATCGTCACTACGCGATAGGGGAAGTTGATTGAAGCGTCCTACACCTACAATGATACGATCTTTGAGGTCTTGTCCTTTATCTCGTTCTAGCATACTACGGATTTTCGATGCTGTGACGCCACCTGGATATCTACCATTGAGTAGCAGTAAGATAGTTTGTACATCTCTAAGTTCCCGCAAAGATAAAAAAGCATCCCTGACACCGGAATCAGCAGCACCTAATCCGGGAAAGTCTAAAAGAATGAATTCGTTTGTTCCTTGTAAACCAGATAAATCCCAGATTTCCTTTGCGACTTCGACGGTGATGTCTATGCGGCGAATCAGCGAGAAGCTATTTTGTAAATCTTGAGCTTCCGGTTGCGATGATTCCCAACGTTTGGGTGCAGCTGGTAGGCGATCGAAGTTAAGCTCTAAAATATTCATGGGCGGCTCAGCTAATCTTAAGCCTTTGTGAGCGGTAATGCGATCAATTTCGTAGCTTTTTCCGCAAATGTGTTCTTTGTATACACTGTAGGTACGAAGAAATACTACCATTTCTCGTAGCAAAGAGCGTAATTCTAAGCTTTGAGTTTGGTTCCATACTTGTTCGCACCATTTTAAGATACCATTACTATCAACTACATTAGTTGGGTACAGGCTTTTGAGTGTAGCAAGTTGTGCGTCGGGTATTTCTGCTACTTTTGCTCGTTGTTGGGTTTCTTCGAGCATAAAGTGCAAGCAATCTTTCACCCCGGCGTGGGAAAGATATTCAACTCTAAACTTGCTGACTTTTGTTGTGTGCAAGTCTTGTTGTTGGAGGTGGATGGCAGTAACGTTACCTGTGGTGGGGGTTTCACTGACTGGTAGTGCATCAGCATAGCCGATGAGACTACCTAAAAGCAAGGTTTTGCCACTACTGAATTCCCCCATAATGCCGATTTTAACTGGCGAGGATGCAAGTTCTACTGTTCTTTGGGCAGACTGGGCAAGGCGCTGGATGCTTTCATTGATGCTACTGGGAATCCAGCTTTCTTGCGGTGGAGGGTTTTGTGCTACCGACTCCAAGCTTTGGATAATTGATTCCCCATACTCTTTATAGCGGCGTAATTTTTCTACTGTTATATCACTTTTCATATCATCTCACCCTAAATGCGTTTCCTATTTGGAGACGCTTTATTTTAAATTACTGTTCTAGCTTTATATATCTAAGTATCACCTATCGGCAAATCTGCACAGACCAAAGTGCCAAAATTACCTCGACACACAATGTAGAGACGTTACATGTAACGTCTCTACAGAATTGACAGGTTTAAGGTGCGGATTTGGTATAATTTACAATGGGAGTTTATTGGGTAGGTGGCAATGCCACGAACTCAAATTGTATTCGGATCAACGCCCATCTCTCTTAACCTTTCTGCCAGTCGAGTAGCTCGAAGTCGTTCGCTCTCAGCTCGAAGTCGTTCGCTTTCGGCTCGAAGTCGTTCGCTTTCGGCTCGAAGTCGTTCGCTCTGACTTGACTCTGCTCCAGTAAGAATCACTTCACCTTGTTTATCGCACCACCGCAACCAAATCCCTGGCTGCTCTTCAAACGTACCCTGCCATAATGTTAAACCTAACCCTACTGTTTCTAACCAGAAAGGTTCCGTCATTTCTACATACTTTCCTGCTGTGAGTACATATACTCGCAACAGTTCACCGTTCATTTGCTCTGCTTCCTGGATTTGTTGCAGTGGGTCAAATACTGCATAATATGCTATACCGACACGGGTATAATCATCTTTCTTCGCGCCCAATTCTTTGCCTTTGCGATTGGAAACGATTTCAATCGCTACTTCTGGTGCTTTGCCAAACTCCCAGACAAAGTAACTGCGATTTTGCTTTTGACTCCAATCTGCAGGCATTTGTACATTCAAGCTGACAAAGGCATCTGGTACAACAGGCTCCTGCTTTCGGGAGTAGAATATCCCTACATTTGCTGCTGCAATGAAAGGAGTTGCTAGTACTCGGTTGCTATACAGTGGTTCTACCAGCAGCCTTTGTTGCTTTTCACTTTGGAAGTTGTCCACTGGTTTGTCATCCTCGATTTCCAGTTGGCTAATGTCGGGGATCGCAATTTCCTCTGTATCTAGAAGCTGCTGAGACATAGGTATATTATTTTAGCCTAAAGCCATGACTTATTAAATATTATATAGCAATCCTAATTGAGTTATGAACCGCCAAGACGCCAAGAATGCCAAGAAAAGAAAGACTTGTGTTTACAAATCAGGATCGCTATAGGTAGGTTTCTAGCCAATTTCACTTTAAGTGCTTAAGTTAATTTCACTCACAACTAATAAGTTTATAGAGAAGCTTAAACATCTCCAATAAGAGTCTAACTGAAAAAGTTTCTTGCAGAATGTCTACTATTTTCGACTTTCTCTAGTCAGGAAAAGTCAGTAATTTATCAAAAATTGCGGAATTGATTTAGTAAGTTTTGATTAATAAGTAGAGATGTCAAAGTCATTAACATTTCAGTAAAATTAACAAAATTGTTTATATTATGGCAAGAAAAATTGTACAAAAAAGCTTAAATGTATTAGCTATTACAGGATTACTTTTTACACCTGTCTGTGTAAATACATTGATGATTGCCCAATCACCACAACAAAGGGAAACGCGATCGCAACTAGCTTCGCAACTTACCCAAAAGCCCATTCAAGCCTCAAGGGAAAAAATTCTTACTAAAGATGAGTTGTACTTTGGCTTATCTAAGCCCAGTGGAAACATGATATCTGAGGATGAGTGGCAGTTATTTTTGAGAGGTGTGATTACACCCCGCTTTCAAGACGGATTAACTGTAATGGATGCCTATGGGCAATACCTCAACGGTTCAGGCACACTGACTAGGGAAAAGACTAAACTAATCGTTCTAATTTATGAAAACAGCCCTACCAAAAAGTCCCAAATTGAGGAGATAGTATCAAGATATAAACAAACCTTTCAGCAAGAATCAGTTTTGCGGGTGACTAGCACTGTGAGAGTGTCTTTCTAACTGGTCTAATGGTAAAGTTTTGTTAATCAATGCAGAATTTTGCGCACCAGAGCTGAGAAGTTTATGAACAAGTATTTGTCGAGTCAAAGCGACTACTCTGAGGATGGGCAATGTCTGGCAAAGGAAATACTAAAGGTTCGGGCTGGGGCTGCTGCTTGAGACTGAGGATAGTGAGCTTGTGTGCAATAGGTAGTGTATTTGCGTCAATAGCATCCGCTGTCGCTCAAATCATTCCCGATGGTACTTTACCGAATAATTCCAGCGTTAAATTGGAAGGTAACACCAGCGTTATTACTGGAGGAACGCAAGCAGGTGGTAATTTATTCCATAGCTTTCGAGAGTTTTCCCTGACGACTGGTGGCACTGCATTTTTTAATAATGGTGCGGATATTCAAAACATCATTAGTCGAGTTACGGGTGGAGCAGTCTCTAATATTGATGGGTTAATTAGTAGACATCTCCGAAAACTTCAAAAACTGCTTTGTGACTAGTTTCTGGTCTACAAATACAAGCGAGGCAAATTAGCTAGCTTAGACGGTATAATAAGGGTTAGAGATATTTCTTGTTGCTAATGAGACAAAAAAGTATAGTTATGTGCGTTAATTTTATGTCAATAAAATACGATGTTTTTCTGTTGGTAAAATTAGTGCTCCAATTCGTAATCTTACTAACCCACAAATGGTCAAAATTACTTGTTCATATTTTTTGGAACTTAACCTAAATCTATCTTGAACAACTCTAAATATTTTTACTGAACGGATTCTGTGTTCAACAAATACCCGTTTAGCTGAAAACTTTCTATTTTCTTCTTTTTGTTCAGTTGTTAACTCTCCCTTTTTTGGTTTCTTAATTGGAGTTTCAATTAAATCCTCCCCTTTATATCCTAAATCTCCTTTAAATCTTTGCAATGGTTCAAAGCTATCTCGATTTTCTCTAAATAATGTTATATCACTTTTAGGACCTGGTTCACCAGCCACAACATCAACAATATCTCTCCCATCTGGTAAAATAATTATCTGACTTTTAAAGGTGTGATCACAATATTTTCCCGAGTAGTATTTTTTCTGCTCATCATTATCTACAGGTCTTTCCCTAACTTGTTCGTAGCTATCTACGATTAGTTGATATTCTGTTAGTATTTCTTTGACTACTTCATAGTCACTAGCTTTTTTTTTAACTTGTTCAAGTAAACTTGACGGAAGCAATTCTCTTAATAATGGAAACCAATAATTAAACGTATCATTTGCTGTAGACTCACTGACTCCAAATTGGATACCAAGAAGTTGAAAAGTTGTCATGTGTCGGAGATAAACCAAAGTTAAAATTATTTGTTCTCTCACCGAAAGTTTTGGTTTTCTACCTCCTCCACCTGTAATAATTCTAGTCTTTTTCGATTCGATTACAGATTGTTTTTCATCATGTAATTTTTCCGCATTTTCCATGAGTATTTGTAGCTCTTGATATCCCAGACCAATTAATCGCTGTGTTTCTTGAGGTTTCTCTTCAATGTAATTCAGTATATTACTCATATTTCCATGTAAAAAAGTTGTTTTAATATCTTTATACCACATAACATTACTATTTTGGAGATGTCTAGTGCTAACGGCTCCGCTAATCTGTTTTTGATTAATCCTAATGGGATTATATTTGGTAAAAATGCCGCGCTTTCCATTGGTGGCTCATTTCTCGCAACTACGGCGAGTAGTCTCAAATTTGCTGATGGTAATCAGTTTAGTGCGATCGCTTCTCAACCAACGCCGTTGTTGACTATTAGTGTTCCCACTGGTTTGCAATTTGGGGGGACGAATACGAGAAGCATTGAAAATCAATCGCAAGTAAATAATGGTTTACAGGTGCAGCCAGGTAAAACTTTGGCGTTAGTGGGTGGCGCGATTACCTTTGATAGTAGTATACAAGCTCCAGGCGATCGAGTCGATTTAGCAGCAGTCAGTGCAGGAACAGTAGATCTAAATTTTACTAATAATATTTTGAGCTTGAATGTTCCTGAAAGTTTGCCACGAGAAGATGTACGCCTCACAAATGCAGCTATTGATGTGAGAGATCGTGGTCAAGGTAGTGTAGTAATTACTACTCGTAATTTAGAAATATCCGAAAAAAGTAGTATAGCTGCTGGTATTAGTCAAGGGTTAACGGCAGATAGCTCACCTCGTGGAGATATAAACCTCAACGCTACTGGAAAGGTAACAATCAATTACCCCAGCCGAGTTACCAATTTGATAGAGAAAGACGCCATAGGTGATGCTGGTAACATAAATATCACCGCAGGTGAGATTACTATAGATAATCGAGCTAGTGCGCCAACAGATTCGTTTATTCCGGCAGCAATAAATACGGGCAACTTGGGATGGGGACGTGCTGGAAATATATCACTTTTTACTACAGGTTCAATGAATTTAATTGGACAAGATCCGGCAAATATAGACGCTCAAGTAATTTCCACCTTCAGTAACGTACAGGGACGATATGGTGGATATGTAACACTACGATCCAATGACTCGATATTGTTGAAAAATACTTTTATTAACGTTGCTAGAGGAGATGGTGGAGACATATCAGTATTTGGAAATAACGCTGTATCTATCATTGATAATAGTCAACTCACAGCCGGAACAACTCAAGGCAATTCAGGTAACATCACAATCACATCCAATAGTCCAGTATCGATTGACCGTAGCTGGCTTGTCAACAATGTTGGCGGAGATGAGCTAGCAGGTAATGCTGGTAATATTACCATCACGGGGCAGTCAGTGTCAATAACTACTGGCGGTGCGCTGGTGGAGGCTAGTGCAGAATCTCAAGGCGGTAACTCTGGTAATATTTACATCAACGCTTCAGGTAAAGTTGAAATCTCAGGCAATGACCAATTGAATGGTTCACCAAGCGATCGCTCATCAAGATTTGAAAATAGTAGGTTGACGACACGCGCTCAAGAAGGATCTCTGGGCAAAGCAGGCGACATTAGTATTACGGCAGGAGAAATAACAATAGATAATCAAGCTAGCGATCCCGCACTAGATGCTGGTGGTGATGGTTTAGGAGCATCAGGTAATGTAACAGTTGTTGCTACTACTGGTTCGATTACTTTAACAGGGCAGGATAAAAATGTTAGCGATCAGGTAATTTCCACCTTCAGTAATATACAACCATACGGTGGGTACATCACAGTTACAGCTAATGACTCGATCTTATTGAAAAATGCTTTTGTTAACGCTGCAAGATCTGATGGCGGAGACATCACAGTATTTGCTAATAACTCTGTGTTCATAACTGACAACAGCCAACTGACTACCGGAACCACTCGAGGTAATTCGGGCAACATCACAATCACATCTAATGGGTTGGTGTCTATTGAGCGTAGTTGGATTGTCAATAATGTTGGCATGAACGAGCTAGCACGAGATGGTGGTAACATTACAATTAACGGAAAGTCTGTTGCTATAACTGGTGGGTCTTTGGTGGAAGCCAGTGCAGAAGCTAAAGGCGTTAACTCAGGTAACATTCGCATCACAGCAAACGATCAAGTTGAAATATCCGGTTATGACCAATGGAATGGCAAACCAGGCGATCGCACATACGATGTAAATACTACTTTGACAACGAGTAGTTTAGCTGATGCTCGGGGTCAAGCGGGTGAGATTAGTATTAATGCTCGCAATTTACTAATATTTGATGGGGCGAATTTAATTGCCAACAGTGAAAATGCGTTTAAAGGCGGTAATATCAACATTAATGCTGATATTTTTGAGCTAAAAGAAGGCGGACAACTTCTGACTACAGCACAAGGACTTGGTGATGCAGGTAATATCAACCTCAAAGTTAGCGATCTTCTCGTCATTGGTGGTATGAACCCTAACTTTGACAAATTTAAAAACCAAAAATTTACAGTTAGTTCTGTAGGTCCTAACAGTGGGATATTTGCTAGTACAACATCCTCTCAAGGCGGCAACATCACTGTAGAAACGCCAAAATTGTTGCTTCTCAGGCGCAACGGTCAAATATCTGCTCGATCTCTAGAAAATGGTAATGGTGGCAATATCATCATCAATGCCCCAAAAGGCTTTCTTGTCGGCATCTCAGGTGAAAATAGCGATATTACCGCCAATGCCTTTAACGGTAACGGAGGGAAAATTACCATCAATGCTACTGGTATTTTTGGTATGACAGTGCGTAATCGAGAAGACTTGATCAGGGAGCGAAAAACCGAAGAACCAAAAGAACTTAACCCTGCTGTTTTACCCACCAATGACATTTCTGCCTTTTCGCAAACAAACCCTTCCCTAAATGGCGTCATAAATATTAATACACTTAATGTTGATTTCAACAGAGGATTAGTGGAACTGCCAATCAATCTAGTTGATGCTTCTCAACTAATTAACAATACCTGTAATCCTGGTAGTAGACAAAGAGCTAGTTCCTTTGTGTTCACAGGACGTGGTGGCTTAGCCCCCAATCCAATGGAAATGCTTACTCCTGAAGCTGTGCAAGTAGAGTGGGTGAGTCTCAATTCCACAGACGAAGATGGCTCTGGTCCATCTCATCGCCGCAAAATCACTGCCATGAAACCAGAAACAATTGTAGAAGCTACTGGCTGGGTGAGAAATAACCAAGGAGAGATCATACTTACTGCTAATTCCCCCACTTCATGGCAAAACCAAACTAAATGTGGTGTGTCTAAAAAATAATACATCTATCTAAAGAAGGAATGATTAAAGTAAAAAAACTGACCTACTTTTGGTTACTGCTAGGACTAAGCTTATTATGGGTAACAGTTTCTTATGGTTGGACGAACCAAGGTGTCAAAAGTTGGGCAGGTAAGCTTACAGGTTCAAGGCATTGGCAATTACCTGACACCGCCAACGGACTCAAACCTACCCAAAGTTGGCACGCTACTGGTTCCGCTCCCAATGGCGACATCTACATAGGCGGTATGGATCATTTTACTAACTCCGCTCTATATCGCTTAGAGCCGGGAAAAAATACGCTTAGGTATGTAGGCGATGCACGTTCTGCATCCCTTGCTGCTTCCAACTGGAAATCAGGAGAAACAGCGCAAAAGTTCCATACCCGTCCCCATTGGTATCAAGGCAAAGTCTACGTTGCTACTATGGATCGCTCAGATCTCAATGACGAGTATCTTTCTAGCCGGGGCTTTCATTGGTACGCTTACGATCCAATTCAGGATAAATTTAGTGATCTGAGCGTTTCTGAACCAGATGGAGTCGGAGCCAAACACGTTTCGATCGTCACTATAGCTTCAGATCCTAAGCTTAATGTACTTTACGGAGCGGCAGTTCCTACTGCTGATATCTACAAATATGATGTGGCAAAGGGTCGAACTGAGAATTTGGGAAGACCAGCCGCTTACGACCAGAAGTATCCTTATACCGGTCGGTTAATGTGGGTAGATTCTCGAAGTCGGCTATATTTCAGTACGGGAAACCTTTCTTGGGGTGGTTACGATCAATCCATCTACGGTCATATTTACTATTACGACCCAAAGAGTGGATTCGGGGAAATGAAGAACTGGAAATTACAGGAACCACGAGCAATAGAACTGGGACAATGCTTACCACATCGTCAACAATGTTTCTTCAGTGACGATCGCGCTCGTATTTACCGCTTCGACGACAATGGCCCTTCCTGGTTTTATGTAGGGCAGGCAAAAACTGTTCCTGCGGAAATTTTCTCCTTGAATGTCAGCGCAGACGGTAAGAAAGCCTACTTTGTCACTAGTAGCTTGGGACCGATTCCCCCAGATCCGAAAAACCCCAATTTGATCTATGAATTCGATCTCATTACCAAATCTACCCGCAAGTTATGCAGCCTTGCTGAGCTTGATCCTCAACTAGCTAACTTTAACGCCAATACTGGGTACGATACTTGGGACAACAACGGCAGGTTTTACTTTTCCAGTTTCTCTCGCGCCGAGGAAACGCTGCAAAAAAGAAACCAGAACGTCATTGTTACTCAAATAGACCCAGTGCGTCTTAAAGTGAGATTGGGTTTATTACCCTCCTTAACAGAGGTGAGTGTGCATAAATCACCAGAACCGGCCAAACCAGGTTTTGTCTTTACTCGCATCGGCAGCATGGCGATCGCTCAAGAAGTACTCTACAAATTAACTGTAACCAAGACTAATGGAAGTATGCAGGAGCGGTACGGCAAGACTACAATTCCTGCTAAGATTGCATCCATAACCGTCCCCTTACAGCAACTACAAGCAGTTACCCCCAATACCATCAAAGGTGGGGTATTATCTGTGATACCCAACGGCAACGATTACGTGGTTGGGGCTAAGCAAAGCATTGCATTTTAAACACCATCAGAAATAGACTAAGGTTAGGTTATTCAGGAGTTTACACCATGAAACCTGACACTGACATACCGCTATTCGATTCAAAACCCACAGCAAAGCTGATGATTCGAGCAATGCTCACAGGGGTTGGAGCAGTAGCAATATTTACCGAAATGCTCACAATTGCTTATGCACTTCCCTCGGCAGATTCACAACCACATCCCGATTCTGTTACTCTCACAGGTGAGTCTCTGCGGATGACGGAGGATCGGAGTATTAGTAAAGATTTTTCTCCTACTACTTCTATTTCTGCGCCCAATTCATTAAATAACAATCTTTCCATCAAAAGCAAACCTTCTGGGTTTAAATTCTTGGAAAATATAAAGATTGATTCGGGAAAATCGGATGTTGACGCAAATCAGATTGTGAATTTTCAATATCAGCTTAATGGCAAATGATTTATAAAGATGATTGACTTAAGTAATGGCATGTTCAGCGCGGGAACTCCCGCGCTGGTTATTAAATTATGTCGAAAATTTAATATCATCTTGAAATCAAGCTAATAATTGTACTTAAATATGAGCAGAAAACTTTACTTGTAGTTTTCTTCAGACTATCATGAAAAGCATCTATCGCTTTGTTACTTTCTTTGTAACGCTTGCCCTAGTGATCGTTATACACTCCAAGAGTACAGCGCAACAATCTTTCACTCCCATAGCGCTGCGCAACGACATCCAACTACGGAGAGTTATCGATACCGGAGGATATGCTGTTAGAATCGCTAAAGATCCGTTGTCAAGTCAGTTGTATTATTTAGATGCACAGGCAAATATCTACCGCTTAGATATACAGCCAACAGAAGGCTCAACAAAGACACTAGTTTATACTTTCCAAGATATTGGTGGCGCACAAGAAACTTCTGGAATGGCGTTTGCACCAGATGGAACACTCTATGTAGTAAGCAATCTCTACACTGATAATACTTTTGTGCCCATAGTCCGTAAAGGGGTACTTGACGCATCTGGAGTCAGAACTTGGTCTACATTATTCTCTACAGTACCCATACCTAGAAGCAATACTGCTTTCGACCACGTCTTCAACGGTATCGCTGTTAGCCCAGATGGAAATTACGTTTATGTCAACAGCGGTTCTCGAACTGACCACGGTGAGGTACAATCCAGTCAGGGAGTATTCCCAGATGTGCGGGAAGTGCCATTGACCTCAGCAATCTTCCGGATACCCACTAATGTGACAGACCTAGTACTTCCCAATGATGAAGCAGAGTTAAAAGCTAACGGGTATCTATTTGCAGATGGAGTGCGCAACTCTTTCGACCCAACATTTGCCCCCAACGGAGACTTAATTGCTGGGGACAACGGTCCTGATGCCGATTATACCGAAGAATTGAACTGGCTGCGTGAAGGACAGCACTATGGCTTCCCTTGGAAATTAGGTTCTCTTGACAATCCCCAACAATTCCCCGATTACGATCCAGCGCAAGATCCTCGCCTACAGCCCGATTTTTACGCAGTTCAAAACGGGTTCTATTATAACGACCCAAACTTCCCACCTCCATCAACAACCTTTACCGAACCAATTGCTAATCTTGGTCCCGATGCGGATCAATTTGTTGCTCAGGATGGTTCATTGCAGGATGCTAGCGACTCCAACCAACCTTTGTATACATTTACACCACATCGTTCTCCTCTCGGTTTAACTTTCGATACCGAAGGCGTACTTCCCAATGATTTCAAAGGAGATGCCTTTATCCTCAGCTATGGTGCTGCTGATGGAAATAAAAAGTTCTCTGATGGAGGACAAGACTTATTGCACTTGAAGCTGAATAAAGTTGGAGATACCTACCAAGTCAACGCGACTCAAATCGTGCGTTCCTTCAATCGTCCCATTGATAGTGTAATTTTCAATCACAAGCTCTATGTTCTTGAGTGGGGAGAACCAGGCTCAATCTGGGAACTCACATTTGTTGAGTAATGGTACAAAAATATAGGGGCGAACGGTTGTTCGCCCCTACGCTCAAACGAGAACTGCTATCCTAAATTATTTAGGAGTTTTTACCTGACGCGCCATATCTAGGTAAGGATTCATATTCGCACCAGGACGACGACGACCATTAGTATTGGTAGGTATGAGGTACTTGGGCGCGAATGTGGTTTCCGTTTGCGGCTGTTGGAGTACTTGTGCTGAAGTTTTATCCTCTTTAGATGGTTCAGCCCTAACGCCAGTACCAGATTGTACTAGTACCAACTCGTCTGCTTTTGGTTGGGTTTTAGAATTAGGATCTTTTTTGCCATTGGTTGACGCTGGAGCTTCGGCTGTAACTTTTTGAGCTGCTTTTTTAGTGTTGGATTTAGCAGTTTGGGTCGCTTTCTTAGTATTGGAGCTTGCTGTTCCTGCTACTTCTTTAGCTTTAGATGTAGCAGTATCTGCTGCTTGTTGAGTATTAGAGGTTGCTGTTCCTACTACTTCTTGTGCTTTAGAGGTAGCCGTGTCAACAGCTTTTTTCGCGCTTGCTGCTGTTTCTTGTGCTACTTCCTTAGCTTTCGATGTTGCTTTATCTAAGGCTTTTGATGCTTCCTCAGCGGCTTCATCTAGTTCCATGTAGTAGCCACTTTTTTTTCCACCAATAAGCCCGATAAAGAAATTGAGAACCCCAGTAATTAATTTTTTGAAAAAACCGATCATTGCAACTGCTCCTGCCCTTTATATTTTGTATCTGAACCGCAATTGTTAAAAAATTACGGAATTATTGTTACATTTTATCAACTTATGCGTGGCTTACTTATTTGACTGTAGCACCTAATTTAAGTGATAGCCTTACAGAGCAAATACCCCAACCTAAATGTCACTGGCACTTTTGCACCGCATCTAGCCAGAATTAATTATGAAATTTTCCTGTTACCAAGAGCAAGATTTTGAAAGCGTATTTTACAAAACTTAAAGGTTACAATTAAGAAGTACGTATGCAATGAAAGAGGGCAGACGGTTTTGCCGGGATGTCTGTAGAGACGTTCCGGCGGAACGTCTCTACACCGGGAAATTTCGCCGGAACGTCTCTATCGTATAAACCAAAATAGACAGTGGCATATCTTTTTGTTTGATAGCCGTAATTCTCAGCTAAATTTTGTACATTGGATTGGTACTAATTTTACAAATGAACGATGTAGCTCAACAGCGTAATCCCGTGGTATTAGTACACGGCATCTATGACACGGGTAAGGTATTTCATAGAATGGTTCCCTATCTCACACAGAGAGGTTGGAACGTGTACGACCTAGACCTAGTGCCAAATAATGGTAATATGGGTCTTGACAAGTTGGCACAGCAAGTTGCCAAGTATATTAACGCCACCTTTCCCCCAGAACAACCCATAAATTTAGTCGGGTTCAGTATGGGCGGTATTGTCAGTCGTTATTATGTTCAACGACTAGGTGGAATAGATAGGGTGGAGCGGTTTATCACTATCTCCTCACCCCATCACGGTACTTGGGTAGCTTACTGTAGCTTGGGGCAGGGTTGCATCCAGATGCGTCCCAACAACAGTTTTTTGCAGGATTTGAATCAAGATGTTGATATGCTCAAGCAGGTGAATTTCACCTCGATTTGGACACCCTACGATTTGATGATTGTCCCCGCAAACAGTTCACAAATGCGTGTGGGACGACAGGTGATAGTACCAGTTTTAACACACGCGGGGATGCTGACGGATATTAGAAGTCTGGCGGCAGTGGCAGAAGCACTGTCAACTCCTGTTAGCGTAGACGCGGAGCGGCTTGTCGTCAGACATCGCCAATTTGCTCATACTCAGAACTTCCAAATATCGCCTCTGGGTAACGGTAATACTTAAACTCCATTAAGTTATAAAAAGGATCTTCTAAAAAAAAGGTGTAATGTTCTAAGGGAGAACCGACAAAGCGTTGCTTGCCTTCTTCTCTAAACAGGAGTTGTCGCTGTTGCGCCCTCAGCAGTAATTTTTCCCAGTCTTCTTCTTTGGTAAAGACTAACCCAAAGTGTCTGGGATAGATACTGCGTTGAGGTGTCAACGGTTCTTTAGTAGTATGAGCGACTAGTTGATGACCGTAAAGATTGAGAATTAAAGCGTGTTTGTTTTCACGACCGGGGATACAGCCCAAACCATCTACATAATATGCTTTAGCCTGGGCAATGTCAGTAACAGGAAAGGCAAGATGGAATAATGTTTGGTTCACCGCTTCTGCACCGAAGAGCAAAGAAATTGAGTTTTAATTTTTATTTTACTTTGTTTTCTCGATTTCCCACTCTTGTCATCTCATCCAAAAACTTTAGCTGCTGGTATATACAGCTAATTCGCGGTAAATCCACACCTACTGCAAGCGCTTTCCGTAATGGGTTCCCAAAAATTGCTTCTACTTCCATTTGCCGCCTTTCGTCGTAGTCAATTTTCATGCTGGTACGATAAGGCTTCATCTTTACAGTGTATTCCAGCATCGTTTGAATGAAGCTATCAGTAATGATGCGTTCACAACTTTTGGCTCCTGCTGCAACTTCATACATCAACTGTTCAACTAATTGACGGGTGTGGACATCGAACATTAATTCATCTGTTCTAGCGTTGAGAACTACAGACAATCCATTATAAGGAATATTCCACACCAATTTTTTCCATCGAGCTAGTAATAAGTCTTCAGCTAATTCCATTGAGATTCCAGCACTCTTCAAGTCATCGGCAATTTGCCGCATCTTCTGTGTAATCCCAGTAGGATCGTAGCCATTCGCATATTCCCCGAGCGTAATTTGTCCATAGTCGAGGTGGCGGATATATCCTGCGCCAACTTTATTGGAACAGAGAAAACACAACCCACCAATAATGCTAACATTGCCAACAAAGGCAACTTCTTCTTCCACCGCCAGTCCATTTTGCAACACCAACACAACCCCATCATCTCTGACGACAGGCAGTAACATATGCGGCAATAAATGGTTTTGTGTCGTCTTTAATGCTATCACCACCACATCGCATTGTGGCATTTTTTCTACGTCATTGTAAGCATTGACTTGAGTCAGAGTGAAATCACCATCTTTTGACTCAATAACCAAACCAGATTTACTGACATATTCATAATCACTGTTCAACAAAAAATGGACATCTAAACCAGCTTTTTGCAGTTTGGCTCCATAAAAGCCACCTAATGCACCAGTTCCTAAAATGGCGTAACTACGCTCGGACATTTTGCTCACAAAGGGATTTTTCTATGATTATCGTAACCCGTGTTGATAACCAGAACCCCGGTTTCTTTAAGAAACCGGGGTTCTAAGGCAGCGCGTTTGAGGTATTAAACATTCAACTGCTGTCTTTGATACAATGACCAGTACAAACCTTTTTGTTGCAATAGTTCCGAGTGAGTACCGCGTTCGGCAATTACCCCCTTTTCTAGCACAATGATTAAATCAGCACGCTTCAGGGGAGCAAAACGGTGAGCGATGAGGAATACAGTGCGGTTAGCAGAAACTTTTTGCAGGTTTTGCAGCACTTGCTGTTCTGTTTCACTATCCAAAGCACTAGTAGCTTCATCTAAAATTAAAATTGGTGATTGGGAGAGAAACAACCGTGCTAAGGCAATCCGCTGTCTTTGTCCCCCAGATAAAGCTGTACCCCTTTCTCCGACATTCGTTTCGTAACCGTGAGGTAATTGACTAATAAAATCGTCAGCTACTGCACATCTTGCAGCTTCTACTACTTGCTCTGCGGTAATTTCCGGATTACCGAGAGTGATATTTTCTAAAATTGAACCATTAAATAAGAAGTCTTCTTGAAGAACTACACCAATTTGTTGTCTTAAGGAAGCTAAATCAGCGCTTTTGATATCAAAGCCATCAATAAGTATGCGTCCTGATTCTATTTGATAAAGACGTTGCAAAAGTTTGGAAAGAGTACTTTTACCAGAACCGCTACGTCCAACGATACCAACAAACTGTCCTGGTTGTACGGTAAAGGAGATTCCCCGCAAAACTGGTTCAGTTTCTTTTCGATAGCTGAAGAAAACTTGCTCAAAGGTGACTTGACCTTGAAGAGATGGTAAAACTAAACCAGTTCCTGGTTCTGCTTCTGGAGCAACATTAAGAATATCGCCAATCCGATCTACTGAAAGTAGAACTTGTTGTAAATTTTGCCATAATTGTACTAAACGTAACAGTGGTCCTGTGACTCTGCCGGAAAGCATTTGAAAGGCAACTAGTTGACCGACGGTTAGTTTCTGATCTATGACTAATTTAGCGCCAAACCAGAGAATGAGCAAGCTGGAAAAGTTAGTGAGGAAGTCACCAATGTTGCTACTGATATTACTTGTGGTAGATGCTTTAAAACCTGTGCGGATGAAGCGGGCAAATAAACCTTCCCATCTATGGCGTGCTACGGGTTCGGCTGTATGCGCTTTGACTGAATGAATTCCCGTTATTGTTTCAACTAGAAATGATTGACTATCAGCACTACGGTTAAAAGTTTCGTTGAGCCAGTTGCGGAGAATCGGTGTTGCGATTAGGGTCAAAGCAGCAAATAATGGTAGTACAGCTAAGGCAACTAGGGTAAGTGGGATGTTGTAATAAAACATCAATACCAGGTAAACTACAGCAAAAACACTATCTAAAACTACAGTTAATGCTGTACCTGTGAGGAATTGCCGGATTTGCTCTAGTTCTTGGACTCGTGCTACTGTGTCTCCTACTCGCCTTGACTCGAAATAAGCTAAAGGCAAGCGCATCAGGTGGCGAAATAGCTGTGCTGATAAACTTAAATCTAGACGGCGGGCTGTGTGGGTAAAGATAAATAGCCGCAGGATGCCGAGTACTGCCTCGAAGACTGATACTAGTAGAAGTGCGATCGCCATCACATCAAGAGTAGGCAAACTCTCCTGCACCATTACTTTATCAATGACGACTTGCGTAATTAGGGGTGTTGTTAACCCCAAAAGCTGCAAAACGAAAGACGCTATTAATACTTCTATTAGTAATTTCCGGTACTGCCAAACTGCGGGTGTAAACCAACTGAGGTTGAATTTTTCTTGCTTGTTGATTAATTCAACTTGCCACAATTGCCCATTCCAGTATTCTTCCACTACTGACTGGGGCAAACTTTCACAAGTGTTATCTGGGTTTAAGGGGTTAGCAATAATTAAGTAATCGCCTTTAATTCCATAGGCTACCACCCAAGTGGCTCTCTGTGAGGCTTCCGCTTGGCTCGTTTCTAGGCTCCTGCCTGGGAATGTGGATTTTGAATTTACCTCTCCCCATAACATTAAAGCGGGAAAGGACAACTGTCGCAACTCACTCCAACTAACTTGCAACTGTCGCAGCACAAATCCTAACTTTTCTGCTGCTTCCACAACATTTTTCGGACTTTGTCCCCTGAGTTGACGTTGTACCCATTCTAGTCGCACGGGATTGTCTAACTGTTGTGCCACCATTGTTAAACATGCCGCAGCCGTATTCCAACTGGAGACAAAAGGGTGTTGGGGAGTGGGGAATTGGGGGAGTTTGTGAGTGGGGGATTGGGGGAGTTTGTGAGTTTGTGAGTTTGTGAGTATTTCCTCTCTCCCTTTCTCCCCTATTCCCTCTCTCCCTTTCTCCCTCTGTTCTTCCCCTCCAAGCCAAAATTCTTCAATTTGTGGCGTGGAAAGTTCTGCCCATACTGCTGCATTCCAACGTAGTACTACCACTTCTTTAGTAGCAGCGACAGCTTTACACTCTACTGGAGACTTTTTTAAATCACCAAACCAATCTCCTGCTTGTAGGGTTGTTAATGTTTTACCGACACCTTCTTCTCGCAAACGAACTTTACCAGAAAAAATCCAGTATTGATATCCAACTGCTTGTTTTGACCAAATTTTATCTCCGAGACGAAAACGTTGAGTTTCTAACCCAAGACGCAATCGACTTTGTTGTTCGGGAGTTAACCAGCAAAGTGGCGGTTGGTTCCAAGGTAGAGTTGCTAGCACCCTTGTTTGTAGAGATTCATGATCTAATTCACTTGCAATTTCACTGTCAGCTTTTGAATTTTCTCGGCTAGCCATTTCTCAAACAACTCATTTTCTAGTGCTTGCTTTAGTTGAGTATCTTCTAAGGACGCTGACAGAAATTGTTCCAAACGAAACAATCCATAACTTTCTTCAATTTCTATCGGTCCGACTAAATCTCCTGGATTTGCCACATCAATAGCTGCCCTTAGTTTATCTGGCATGGTTCCTCTACTGATTGGTCCCATCATACCATTAACAATTTTATCTTGTGCTAGTGAATATTCTCTAGCTAGTTGCTCAAAACTTGCGCCTTCTTCAATTTGTGCGTGTAGTTCTTCAGCTAGTTCCCGATTGTTCACAATAATCCGTGAGACTACTACTCTATCTAGATAAATTTTACGTTCAATAAAATATTCTGGTAATTTTGGTTGTGTAATTACTTCCTTTAATTTTTCTATCTTGAAATTTAAATTGACAGAATTGTGAAAGGTAGCATAATCTGTACCATTATTCTTGAGCCATTCTTGAAACTGCTGTGGATCTGTGAGTTGATTTTTGAGCCGAAAATCAATAATTGCTTGTTCAGTTAAGGCAGGGCTAATGTCAATATCCTCTCTTGTTTGTATTTCTTGTTCAATGGTATACTGACGGAGAATTTCGCCCACAAACTGTCCCAATTTTCCCGATGTTTGTAAATATTTTACAGCACGCTGCCAAGAAAGTGGTTGGTCATCGACTGTCAAAAATGGTAATGTTTCCATGAAGACAAAAAATTAGAACAAAATCCAATTGTTGAGAGGACAAATCGCATTATAACTGACAAAAGTTGGATGTGAAGGAAAGTAAATAATTAAGCAATTGTACTTGCCCATAACCAAGCTAAGCACATTGCGGCGATCGCTCCAATCATTGTATTCACAAAATTCACCAATTCGTTAGTTAGCCAACCATAGCGAGATTGTAATGTTGCACCAATCACACTTTCTACATTTGTAGCAATTAAAGCCGCTAACACACACCAAAGTACACCAAATAAATCAATTAAACCAACTCCCCAACCAACGAGTGCTTGAGCAACAGAGCCTACCACACCAGCAAGGGTTCCTTCCAAACTTACCGCTCCTTCTGTTCCCCGTGCTACTGGCTGTAGAGTGGTAATTAAAAAAGTGCGTTTTCCATAGGCTTTGCCTACTTCGCTTGCACAAGTGTCAGAAAGCTTAGTACTGAAAGACGCGACGTAGCCTAAGAGAAGGGAGTGGGGAAGTAGGGGAGTGGGAGGGTGGGGGAGGAGTTCGGAATTCATGATTGCTATGCCGATAGCACATAGTGTACCAGTAAGAGCTGAACCCCAGACATTTTCTGGACCTCTTGCGCCAGATCGCTTTTCTGCTATCCCTTCAGCTTCCTTTTGCGCTTTACCAATGCGTGTAACTCCAGAACCAACTAAAAAATAGAACATTACCACTACGTATCCCGAACTGCCTAATGTTCCCCAAATTAGTACACCTAGCAACCAAGCGTGAAAAATTCCCGCAGTCGTAAGTAGCTTTTTAATCGCTATCCATGTAGCACTCAACAAAACTGTATTTAAGACAACTCCAACTAACCAGGGATTATATGAATCAATTAAAGAAAACATTCTTCACTTGTTACGAGTAGTTTGGCGCTTTGAATTAAAAGACTTGACTAACGGGCATTTTAACCTAATTTGCACAATACCCTACCCTCAAAGTTTAAAGTGTTGCGATCAGGAGTTGCGGTAGTTCATTTTCCGCTATTCTATGAAGAAGTAGTAAATATTTCATGTGCTTTTAGTAAAATTTTACACTTACTGCTGACATTACTGAAAAAAAAGTAAATTATATACTTAGATAGCTCTTATATAAAATGTGTAAATTATAGAATATGTCAGTGAATTTCTCGCAGTATTCCCCAGATAAGGTTGCTGATTTATTTACGACTAATAGTTTTAGAGTATTTACTGATACAGATATTGGCATTCATAACCTATTTGATACCTTATCAACTCAAGGCAGTTTTAACTATAGCTTTGATGATTTAAGTAAAAATACGGAAGCAAGTCAGTATTTGATTGCAAGTAGTAATAGTGCGATCGCGCAAGATGAAATAGTCCAGTTAGCCACATTTGACAATCCTAGTGCTGAATCATTCGACTCAATGGGTGCAGGTATATACGATTTTGACGACGTAAATTTAATCACTCCTAATGCAGCTATTAACGCACCATCACTTTCTACTTCTACTCCAACACTATCAACTCCAAATACTACTACTATCACACCCCTAACCTCAGATGGTGTTCGTGTTGAAGCAGGAAACTTAAGGGCAAATACATTTACTTACCAACCAGGTTATAGCTTGACAGTTGTTTCTGGTAATGGGAATGTAGACTATGGTAATGGAGGGCGAGACATACTGGATCTGTCGCCTTTTGTTTCTAATACAGTCAGCTTTAACCGTTTATATTCGTCATCAGGTGGTGAAGTTTATAACCCAGGGAATGGAAACCGCTTGTTTGATGCCATGACATTAAGTAATGGTAACAAGATTTTGTTTGAAGGTATTGAAACTATTAAATTTGCTGACACAACAATTAATTTATCTGTAACACCTAACGATCCTCTATTTAGTAATCAATGGAACCTACACGCAATGGGGGTTCACAATGCATGGCGTTTTACTCAAGGTAGCAATAGAGTACTAATAGGGATAGAAGATACAGGGTTGGGAACTAATAGCAGTGGTAATATTCACCCAGATTTACGAGCTACTACATTTTTGGGTAGCAATTATTTAGATGAGTCGCCGAACTTTTCTCATGGTACTTTAGTTGCAGGGGCGATCGCCGCACAAAGTAACAATGGGATAGGAACAGCTGGCATCAACTCTAATTCTAGTTTGATGCTGGTAGATGTAGTTGGCGATGAAGTGGGAGTCTACAATTTATTTAATGCTACACAAGCAATTATTAATCAAGCAATCACTCAAGGTCAACGTACAGTTATTAACCTGAGTTTATCAGGTGGTAACACACCAGAATTTGAGCAGTTAGTTGCAAACAACCAAGATAAAGCGTTGTTTGTCATTGCCGCTGGTAATCAAGATCAAAATAGTCTTACCAGTCCTGCTGATTTAGCAAAGAAATACGGTAATGTAATTGCGGTAGGAGCATCTTGGGGAACCAAAGACTGGTATGGTAATCCACAAAATCCCGGAGAGCGCATTCGTTACAGTAATTGGTGGGCTTCTAGCTATGGAGATGGTTTAACTTTAATGGCTCCATCTGAGTACATTACCACCAGTGCCACTCACGCATCTACCAACACTCCTTATAATTTTGACTACGAGAGATATTTTAATGGCACTTCTGCCGCAGCACCAAACGTCACAGGGGTTGCTTCATTGGTATGGAGTGTCAATCCCAGTCTAACTGCAAATGACATCAAATCAATTTTGTTGCAAACAGCTTTCGATTTGGGTACTCCGAGTTACGATCAATTTTATGGACATGGGTTTGTTAATGCTGATGCTGCTGTGCGAAGAGCAATGGCTTTTAGCAGGGGTGTTGGTTAGAAAGAGAAAGATAAAGGCGTTGCATATTTCAGTATCAATACTTTGGGGGGGGTTGCATATTTGCGGCATGAAACAACATTTCTTGTGGGATAGACAGCAGCCCCCGTGTTTTGGTTCCCATTGAGGAGCCACTCTCGTGCTCTGGTTCCCGATTTTGTGAGAAGTGGTGTGTGACTGCGGAGCATCTTGCCCGTCCCTTGTATTTTTATGGTAGGCATGATGCTTGCCCCACAAGAATTATGATCTAGTTTAGATTTTTTTACGTATATTCTCGGTTAACACTAACACATAAGAAGCCTAAGCTTTAAGAAAGCATTTACCAAATAGATATCAGGCTATTAAGATCATTTCAACAGTTGACCGAACCATGCACTTTTAGCAGGGACAAGTGCATGGGATCGTCGATATCGCGCTCCATTCTCCATACTCGCCCGCAAATTCATTTGTGGGGCTTTTCTTGTGTCTTTGAAGTGACATTATTCACAGTAATTGAGCGTTAAAGCAGACCTTTTACCATTTTAAGAAGTGAACTAATTGTATGAACAACAGCATTCAATCTCGCCCTAGCGTCAGCACTTTAGAAAATTTGCTAACTCAGAATAGCCATCTTTTGAACCAGCCACGAAATACAGATTCAATGTTGGTAGTCATTGACCCCAAAGTTGAAGATTATGCAATGCTGGCGGCAAATGTTCACGAAGGAGCAAATGTTTTCATCCTGGACATCAACCGGGACGGTGTTGAGCAAATTACAGAGGTGCTAGGTCAACATCCTGCTTCAACGCTGCATATTGTTTCCCATGGTTCACCTGGTTGTTTAGCTGTAGGTAACACTTACCTCAGCTTAGAAAATTTAGACCGCTATGCAGATGACCTAAAAACTTGGTCAAGCTTCCTCTCCTCTGGCTCTGTACTCCTCTATGGTTGTAATGTTGCAGCTGGAGAAGTTGGGAAAGCCTTCTTGTCAAAATTCCACCAATTGACAGGGGCAAATATTGCAGCGTCTGCCAATCCTACGGGCAGTGCTGTTAAAGGAGGAGACTGGGAACTGGAAGTGACTATCGGCAAGATTGAGACTTCCTTGGCTTGGACAGAAGCTGTGAGGGAAGCTTACACTTCAGTGCTGATCATCAAAATTACTCCATCAACGATCAGTCTAGTAGAAGGTGGTATCCCACAAACCTTAGATTTGGGTATTGATCTGGGTATTGACCCCATCCTGAACATTCCTATTCCCACCCTAGCTGATGCAACTATTACTCTGACTCCTGACGCTCAGCTAGACTTAGGTAACGGTGCGGGTCAGCCTTTGAACGTTATTATTTCTGCTGGGAGCATAGCTACTAGTATCCAAAGTATTCCCGTCCTCGCCGTTAATGATGGTTTGATAGAAGGCGATCATACTGGTACGATTAGCGCGACAATTACAAGTACTAACCCGATTCTCAACGCCCTGCTTGGGGTAAATCTCACTGTCGATATCAGCGATGCATCAGCGCCACCAGCGTCAGTTCCTAAAATTACCCTGACCCCACTCACAGGTAATCTTACAG